>CAZNUW010000007.1:0-227756 GCA_964576515.1 uncultured Rhodobacterales bacterium | reverse complement strand
CCGCCAGTCTGTTCTTCGTTGTTTTCATCCTGTGCCCGTTCACAGGAAGAGGCGTTGACGGAAACGGCCAGGTTCAATCGGTGACCTGCAGACGGTAGCCAACGCCCGGCTCCGTCATAATGATCTCGGGTTCCGAAGGATCCCGTTCCAGTTTCTGGCGCAATAGGGCGATGTAGCTGCGCAGGTACTGCGTGTCAGGTGTAGCGCCAGCCCACCCTGCCCCAAGAAGCCGTTTATGGGTCACGACTTGACCTGGATAGAGTGCAAGAAGCTTCAGGAGTTCATACTCTTTCGGCGACAGGTGAACGTCCTCACCGAAAAGACGGACGCTGCGGTCGCCGAAATCAATCTCCAGTTCCTTGCTTCTGAAGTTGGACATGGCGACGCCGAAGTTCGAGCGCCGCATCGCCGCCCTTAGGCGGGCCAGAAGTTCCCCGATCTCGAACGGCTTATTCACGTAATCGTCCGCTCCTGCGTCGAGAGCGGCGATCTTCTCGGCTTCCTGGTGGCGCGCCGACACGACAAGGATGGGTATGTTCGAGTGACGCCGGATGACGGAAATGACGTCCTTACCGTCCAGGTCCGGTAAGCCGAGATCGAGCAGAACGACGTCGATGTCGGGATTGCTGGCAATGCCGATCGCGCTGTCGGCATTGGTGGCGGTGGAAACCCGGTGTCCGGCCGAAATAAGAAGCGGTTTGAGGACGCGCAGAAGCGCCGGTTCATCGTCGACGAGGAGAATATGTAAGGAACGTTGTGTCATTTGTCCGAGAGAGGCAGTTCAATTGTTATTTCCGTCCCGGCGCATCCATGAACCGGGCTCCGAGCTACGATTTTACCGCCGACGGCCTCCGTGAACGCGCGTGCGATCGCCAACCCTAGGCCGGTTCCGCGCTGACGGTAGCCGGGATGGTCGATCCGGTAGAAGCTTTGGAATACTCGGTTCAATTCCGCTTCTGGAATCCCGATACCTTCATCGGCGATCACGACAGTCAGGGTTCCCGCACCGCGCACCAGACTTACCGTGATGACCGACCCGTCCGGGCTATAATAGACGGCGTTTTCCAGGACGTTATGAAAAACCTGTTCCAGGAGGATGGCGTCCGCGCGCGCGAAGACGGGCCCTTGGGCAAACGTCTTACGAAGTTCCCGTTCGCCAAGGAGGGGTCTTATGCTGGTGACGGCGCGTCCAAGGACTTCTACCGCATCGACGACGGCCATCTGATCGGCGGTAAAGCCGGCCTGCACTCGTCCGAGATTCAAGAGGTCCGTCGTATATCGATTGAGGCGTGCGCATTGCTCTCTGATGGTGTTCAGTAGCTGCGCACGCGCGTCGAGCGATAGATTATCTTCGTACTCGAGAAGGCCTGTTACCGACGCCGAGATCGCCGCCAGCGGCGTTCTCATGTCGTGGGAGACCGACGAAAGCAACGCAGTTTTGAATGCTTCGGAGCGTTCAACCGCCTTGCTGCTGGCGAGTCGCTCAAACAAAACACACCGTTCGAGCGTAATCGCGACGACATTGACGAACGCCTCGACAACCGACGCCGCCGGTTGGCGTGCGCTGGAATCCTTTGAGCGAACGAGAATGACCCCTGACAATCCGGCTACACCGTTTAAAGAATAGACGGCCCATCCTCCCACGACGGGCTCAAGCCGGTTTGTGGCCAATTGGGAGGCCAAGGCGCTCACAACGACTTCCGCCGGCGTCGCTTGTTCGGCGACGTCCAATAGCCGGAGCACCCCCTCAATGTTGATGAGAACCGCGACGTCATATCGATCCTGCAGCGGCCCGAACCGGGGCACAACTCGTGCAAGGTCGGCCGGAGCTATCGCGCTTTGAAGCAACTGACTGGCGTGCAACAGATCCTCTAACTCTTCTTTGCCTTTTTGCGCGCGTGCAACGCTATCTTTTAGCCGTCCCGCCATAGTGCCGGATATCAATGCGGATAGATTGAATGCGACAACGGGAACAAGGTCGTCCAGGTCCGAGAAACGAAACACAAAAATCGGATCCGTGATCGCGAAGTTGTAGATAAGTGCGGCGAGGATGGCTGAAACGACGCCCAATAGAAGCCCTTGTGTAGCGCCAATCACGGTCACCCCGAGAAGATAAACCAGTGGTGCGGTGATAGACTTCCCAAGGCTCTGGCTAAAAAAAGCGGCGGCGGTCGCGCCTGCGAACAGCACAATCGTCCACACGATCTGCCTGATATGCAATCTGCCTGATATGCAAGTCGCGTATCTGAATCGGAATCCATCCCCTGTTCATTGCACTGCGATTGATGCCGCCATGCATCGCCATGTCGTCGTGTCGCTCAGGTTTGCCCATAACAACCTCTAGAACTCGTGCGCAACACTATAGGTATATAAACCTCATGCGATCGACCTGATAACTCCACCGCCCCTCTTTATATGAAATTCGTATGTGCTGCGCGGGAGGGAGTGGACTTTTATAGGTCATCTACACGGCAAAGGTGACGTGGGATGACCGGTGTTTCGCCGATACCGACCCGTGAGTGCGGCGCCTGCACGGCGTGCTGCAGCGCATTAACCATTGATCACATCGAAATCCAGAAAGACGCGGGACGGCTTTGCAAAAACTGTCATGGCGCAGGATGTAAAATCTACGATGACCGCCCCACGCCCTGTCGGCTCTTTTATTGCGCCTGGCGTCTTTGGCCCTCATATGACTTGTCGGCTCGCCCCGACGTCACCGGAGTCTTGCCTCTAATCGACTTTACGTCCCGCGAGGCCTCGCCGGCTTATCCCGCCATCACGCTTATGCTTTACGGGAATGATCGTGCTGCGGCCATTCAAGCCACCTGGCTCAGCGCGTTTGCACGGCAAGCGTTTCAAAGTGGTGTGAAGCTCTATCTCGGCCTTGCAGCGCCACCTGGACACTCTCCACTACGTACCTTGTTGAACGGCGATGACGTGTCGAGGGGGATGGATACGCCCGAGGCGGTCGGCGAGCTTCTGACGTACGCGTTGCGGTTCCTTGAGGCGCAGTCGTTCCATAGCTATTCGCTTCAAAATCGAGGAAATGACCTTGGGTCGACGCTTAGCGCAGCGGCGCCGTAAGGATGGAAGGTCGAGCGTGATTTTCACGAGTCCTACGTGTGTGATAGATGGCGTTGAAGGTGAAAATGGAGGCAAGACCGACTAACGCCATGACGACGTGTCCCGCACCGCTCAATCCGGCGGCACGTCCATAGGCCTGAACGGCAACGGCCAGAAGGGTTGAAAAGAGAAAGACCGGCAAGGCATTTTGTCCGACCCTCGCGACAACGCGCCCGACGCGCGTCCTCATATTGGCTTCACCAACCACGACGTAAGCAATGTGAGCAGTCGCAAGAAAGTGGATGTATCGCAGAGGCGCGAGGGTCTGTTTATCCAGGTGTGGCGAGAGCCAATGCGCGAGTACACCCGAGCCTGACGGAAGCCCCCAGTATGTCCAGGGCGCAGCCGAGTGTATCCCAACGCCGACGATAACCGCCGATAATGCCAACATCCAAGGGGATCGTATGATGCGTTGGAATCGCGGGTCCTCGTGACAGATCCATATCACCATTCCGGTGACAAAGAGAAATTGCCAGCAAAACGGGTTGAAGAACCAGGTGCGTTCATACTCACCGGCCGGGAGGTTGAACCCGCTTAGGTGGAAGGTCATATAGATCGCAAACGACACCGCCAACATGGCGAACCATGTCGTCCGAAAAATAAGGGCCGCCACGCCGCCGAAGATCGTCAGGGCGATATATAAGGGCAGAATATCGGCATAGGCGGGCAGATAGCTCAACGACAGCGCCTCCACGACGGCCGACAGGGGGCGTTCAAGAAGCGGATTGTAGTGAAGCGCAAGGGCGAGATCGGCGGAGCCCGTGACGCTTTTATAAAGGAGGCATATCGCGCCGATGCCCAGAAAAAGAAGAATGTGCGCGATGTAAAGACGA
Organism: uncultured Rhodobacterales bacterium; assembly: GCA_964576515.1. Lineage (GTDB taxonomy): Bacteria > Pseudomonadota > Alphaproteobacteria > Rhodospirillales > Rhodospirillaceae > SHVO01. The sequence continues at coordinate 223,800 of CAZNUW010000007.1, read as the reverse complement.
ACCGTACGACGACCGATGTAAGAGATGGCCATGACGGAGCCAGATTCATATTTTGAGATCAATGCCCTTGCAGTCCCCACCCCGGCAAGAAAAACGAGAAGTTCCGCAGCATCCGATAAGCCCCACGCCCGGGTCGTTAGAATCGAAAGCAGATTGAAATCCAGATGATTGATAAAAATCATCAGAATCGCGCAACCGCGCCAGAAATCCATACGGAGGCCGCGTTCCCGCGCGGGCGACGCGGGCGTCGGGTTGATGTTCATGAGATCGAGGAGTCCGCCCCTCTATCGCGCGAGTGTCGTTACGGCCCGTCGATTTCGCGACCAAGCCTGGTCGTTACTTGCGGCGGCTTCAGGCCGATCCTTGCCGTAGGACGTCGTATGTATACGCTCGCCCGCGACGCCGGCATCCACGAGGAACGCGCGTACGGCACTCGCGCGGCGCTCGCCGAGACCAAGGTTGTATTCGCGTGTTCCTCGTTCGTCGCAGTGCCCTTCTACGAGAATGGAGACGGAAGGATTAGCGGTTAGCCATGCCGCTTGACGACGAAGGACTTGCCTCGCCTCGTCAGAAACTGTCCACGAATCATACTGAAAATAGATTCGATTGTTGGATGCGTCGTCGAGGAAGGCCCCGTCGACGTTTGGTGCGGTGGGAGACGCTGCCGCAGGTGTTTCCGTGGACAACGTGGCGGTCTCGCTCAGCGTCGTCCGGCTCGCGCATCCGGAGGCAACGAAGCAAATCGCGAGAATGGCTATGAAACGAAACATGGGCTCCCCTGTCGCGTGTGTTGTGACGTGGGGTTACGTGGAATTCGGATCGCATCGTTAGTGCGGGTTTTATATGGCCCTGTCGGAATCCGGCCGCTTCAGTCGCGCAATTTCAATCATGACGATAAATTTAAGATCGGTGCATGGCGCGCGCTTATCGCGGGGCTGCATATAGAAGCCATAGTAACGGACCTCCCTCTTCCCATTTTAAGCTCGTCATCCTCCCGTTCAGGACTACGGGGAGAAAAGGAACAGAGGTCGAGCCGTGCTGCTACGAACGACGTTCGCTCACGTCGCTCTGAGGGCGGCTATTGGGGAATGTGACGTCGCGAGCGACGCATTTCCTGCGCGGAAGCACATGCGCACTCTGTATGGACACCGGTCCGTTTGCCCGAGCCGGTTGTCCGAAGAGCCGGAAGCGACGCTACCCCGCTTCCGGCTCTTGCTTCCCTCAGGTGCGGAGCCCGGTGCATGTCCGAATCAGAACGAATGACTAAACGTCTGCTGTGCGAGGGCTATCGCCTCTTCTTCATCTGCGGCGCGTTCTTGGTATTTTCCGGCAATAGTGTCCTAGCCATGCAGGTATCCCGGATCGAGGCCGTCCGGATGTCCGAATTTCAGCGTATCGCAAGCATCTTTGGGGGAGGCCAATCGCGTTCGGGTGTGTACTACGAAATTCCAGAAGTTATGCTTAACGTGGGGCCCCCGACGAACGGCGCTTTTCTTAAATTGCGCCTGACTTTGGAGTTGGAAAACGAGGCCGATCTGGCCCTGGCGGAGCGATTGAAGCCGCGGCTCGTGGACAGTTTCATTTGGTTTCTCCACAATATGCGGCTCGAGGATTTTGAAGGCGCAGGGTTGGACCGCGTGAAGGACCAACTTCACGAACGCGCGGAGCGCATTGTCGCCCCGGTGAAGATCAGGTCTGTTCTCCTCAAGGAGCTTATTCTTCAATAGAGGAGATCGATGGTCGCTTCACCTTCTCGCGGCATTCATCTATCCGGGATCGCGCCGCCCGTCGAAATAGTCTGTCACCGTGCGTGCGACTTCACCCATCATATCTTCGGTCTCGGCCCGCGCGCCGGTCATCTTCATATTGTAGAACGAAATGACGATGGGGCCTGAACGGGCGTAGATCACGCCGACATCATTGGTGACGCCGCCCGTCTCGCCCGTCTTATGACCGACCGGGACCGTCAAGTAATGCGGGATCTTCATTGTCCCCGCCTGCTGCGCCCGGAACATGCGCCGCATTTCGTCGCAGCTCTCCGGCTTGGCGATCGTGCAGGTCTCGAAGCTCTCAATGAGACGCCCCATCTCACGGGGCGAGGCAGCGCCGAACCAGCGGGATTGATCTTCCGGATCCGTCGGCGCGAGAGGGCCACGCGCCGTCCGCGCGGCGCGCACTTCGTCGATCAGACCTTTGCGTTGATCGGAGAAAACCGGCATGCGCCGGATTGTCGTATCCGCGCAACACAAGGCAAAGACGTCCTCGGGCGAGAGGGATTTGTACTTGGGATCCAGCGCCTCGGTCCCCATTCGGAAGTATTCGTTCGTGGTGTGGATCTGCTTCAGCACCTTGTATCCCTGGTCCGCGAGGAAGCCGTTCACCTTCTCCTTGCCGCCGACCTTGGCGATCATCATGTCGGTCGCCGTGTTGTCGCTTGTGATGATCATTTCAGTGATGATGTCGCGCCAGGTGGGGCGCAGGCCCATATCCTTATAGCGATATATCCCCGATCCACCGCGCATTTGCGCGGCACCGATTTCCGTGCGCTCGTCGAGTTTGAGTTGACCCGCGTCCGCCATCCGGTAGGCGAGGATCATCGTCGCGGTTTTGATCGTGCTGGCGCTTTCAAAAGGCTCGTCCGCGCGGACCGCGCCCTCTTCGCCGCTCGGGAGGTGTTTGACATAAATCCCGGATTTCGCGGGCATACGAGAAAGTTGTGCGTCCAGAAGGCGCGTCAACGCTCCTGGCGCATCGGCCGCGGCCGCTGTTCCGGTCGCGACAAAGCAGGACAAGACAACCGCACCCCAGATTCGCGTAGATATGCTCAATCCCATGATAGAATCCCCCGTATGCTGACGCGGCCTGACGCGTGCCCGTCCCGTCAATAGACTAGCATGTCCTCTGAAAGGGAGATGCCTCGGCTGTGAGTTTCCGCCTGCCGATCCGATTGATTGTCGCGATAGCGCTGATCGCCATCCCCGCCCCTGCCCACGCCTGGGGTGCCAAGGGGCACCGGATTGTCTGTACGCTGGCCTGGGATTCCATCGACGAGAACGCGCGCAGCCGAATTCGCGTTATCCTGACAGTCTCCACGCGCGAGCAGTTCGCCGAGACCTGCGTCCAACCGGACCGCAACCACGCCGGAGAACCGGCAATTCCTCGATCGCATGCAATGTTGGTCCCGCTCGGCGCGACGTCGTTGGATCGTCGGCGTGATTGCCCTTCGGGGTGCATCTTGCGCGAGATCGAACGCACGATCGGCATCCTGGCGGGACAAGCGCCGGAGGCTGAAAAGGCCGTCGCCCTGCCCCTTCTCAGCCATCTGGTCGCCGACGCTCATCAACCGCTCAACATGGGCTTTCTCGACGATCAGGGTGGAGTAACCTTAGGCGCGGACTTTCGCGGGAAAACAACGACAATGCGGAAGATCTGGGAGGAGCATCTTCTAGACGCAGCGCCGGAACCGAACGCGCCGAATGGAATCTTGAAAATCTACGGCCTATTGTTCCAGGTCGGTGGCCCGCGGGAATACTGGATTCAGGCGACACCGTTCGATTGGGTGAAGGAAAGTTTTTTCATCATGCGTACGCCGGCCACCGGTTACGTGGGTAACGCCGGAGGTCTCTCCTTTGACGACGCCTACGTCAAACAAAACCAGATCGTGGCGCTGGAGCAGATTCAGAAGGCCGCCACGCGCCTTGCGCACCTCCTTCCCGCGCTCGTGACGGATCCGAAAAGAAAACGGGCGCCGGAGTGACCGGCGCCCGTCTTTCTTTCCGAATCTAATCGTAATGGATTAGGCGAGAATCTCGCCGACTTCCTTGCTGGTCTGGTTGCTCTTCGTCCCCCACTGCGGCGTGTTGACGCCCATCAAACGTAGGCCGGTATAGCCGATGCGGCACCCGGTATCGCCCTTGAGATCGAAGTGATAGCCGTTCTTCACTTTGCCGCCGCAACCGCCCGCCGTCATGAGCGGCATGCCGTCCAACGAGTGAACGCGGGCATAACCGTGGTCGGTGGTGGCGTAGATGAAGACGTTGTCGAGCAACGTGCCGTCGCCTTCCTGGACCTTCGTGAAGGCCTCGACATAATACGTCCAGGCCGACATCAGCTTGCGGGTGAAGTTCGAGACTTCCTTCTGATAGCCGAGCACATCATCGATGCGCTCTTCGTGCGTCGCCGTGTGGTGAGGCTTCTCGTAGCCGGCCTTGCTCGGGTCGCCGGACCGGGTGCTCATCGCCATATTGAAGACGCGGGTTTGATCGCACGCCACGGCCATGACCATGATGTCGGTCATCATTTTGTGCCGCGCGGTGATCACTTCGATTTCCTTGCCCGCCGGCGGCTCACTCTTCAGTTCCGCCGGACGTTTGCACGAGGCAATGGGTTCGGGCTTCGTGAGCTGCTGTTCAAACTGGCGCTCAAGATGGCGCAGGCCGGTGAAGTATTGATCGAGGCGCGCGCGGTCTTCGGCGCCGACGCGGGCGTTGATGGCTTTCACTTCATCCATGACGCCGGTCAGGACGCTTTTGCGCACCATGATCCGCGGGTTCGGTTTGAACTCCGGCGCATTCGGGTCCTGGAAGTCCGGACCGAACACACGCGTATAGAACGCCAGCGGCGAAATCTCGGGCTGGTTCGGGGTGTTCTGGTTTTCGTACGAGAGAGTCGAACCGGTTTCCCCGGTGCCGGTGGCCGTGAGCATCTTGAAGCGCGTGGTGCGGCCGATCTGATTGGCCACGGTCACATCAAGGGATTCACCGGGGATATGGCCGCCGTCTTTCGGCGCCGAGCCCGTGCGGAGAATCACCCAACCGGAATAGTGGCAGAGGTTCTCGAAGTTATCGCGGAACGCTGTCGTGTTGGTGAACAGGTTCATATGCTTCTGGATCGGTTTCCAGGACGCGATCTCTTCCGGCAGATCATAGTCCAGGCCGGTTTTCTTGGGGACGAACACATTCGTCTGCATCCCGAGGCCCCAATGCCACGTACCGAAGCGGACAGGCATCGGCTTGCCATCGGCGAGTGCTGTACCGTTCCCGTTCAAGTACACATTGAGCAATGGCAGGCCGACCGTGACGGCGCCGCCGCCCAACATCCCGCGCAATACACGACGTCTATCGAAACCGTTCATCGCAAAGACCCTCCACCCGTTCTTTTTTCAGCAACGCAGCAACGGTTGCACCCCTCCCGGAGCCGGCCGCCCATCGGAAGCCCGCGACATTATAAACCCCTCCCGCGAAATTTTCTTCCCGATTTTGGCGAATAGTGAGGGGACGCGGGTTTAGCAGGCATCTCCCGAAGGCGTGATGCGGAAGGCCTTGCGCCGGCCGGCGACCGCCCTTCCCAAAGCACGCGACATCAAATAGGAAATATGGTCGATAGAATTTATTATATAGCAGGCATTGTATACTTCGAGGGAGAGTCGGGCATGAAAAAGTCAGGTTCCGCGACCTGGTCGGGCGGGCTCAAGGACGGTAAAGGCAGCATTTCCATGGAATCGGGCGCCCTCAAGGCCCATCCGTATGGCTTTACCGCCCGGTTCGAGGGTGGCCCCGGCACCAACTCGGAAGAACTGATCGGTGCGGCGCATGCCGGCTGCTTCACCATGGCTCTTTCAAACATTCTCGGCGAAGCAAACCTCACTGCGTCCGAGATGAACACCAAAGCGGACGTTACGCTGGAGAAACTTCCCGACGGGTTTGCCATCACGGCTGTGCACCTCACCCTCCGGGCAAAAGTCCCCGGCGCCAGCGCCGCGCAATTCGCGGAACTGGCCAACAAGGCGAAGGTCGGCTGTCCGGTCTCGAAAGTCCTGAAGGCGAACATCACGCTGGATGCGGCGCTGGAAGGTTAAGGCGCACGCGGCGCATCCAACTTCGCAGCGCAACGGGGGAGGCTCTCATTAAAGTTCTCATCACCGGCGGAACCGGTTTCCTCGGCGTGCGTCTGGCCGCGCGCATCTTGGAACGCGGAGCGCTTACGGGCGCGCGCGGTTCGGAAAAAGTTGACGAGATCGTCTTGTTCGACACGCCGTCGACGGCCGCGCTTCCGTTCAGCGACAGGCGCGTTAATGTCGTGCACGGTGACATCTCCGACGAAGCCACGGTCAAGAAACTTGTGGATCGGCCGGACCTATCGGTCTTTCACTTGGCGTCCGTGGTAAGCGGTGGCGCGGAGTTGGACTTCGATCTCGCGCTTCGTGTGAATCTCGACGGCCATCGTTATCTGCTCGAGGCGTTGCGCGCGCTGAAGACCCGGCCGCGCCATGTTTTTGCGAGTTCCATTGCGGCCTACGGCGGCCCCGACTTGCCGCAAACGGTTATGGAGTCCACCCGGCAGGTGCCGCAAACCACCTACGGCATGACGAAATCGGTCGGCGAATTGCTGGTGAACGACTATTCACGTAAGGGCTTCATCGATGGCCGCTGCGCGCGCCTGCCGGCGGTGATCGTCCGACCCGGCGCGCCGAACAAGGCCGCATCGGGATTCGTGAGCGGCGTGATCCGCGAACCTCTTAATGGCATCGACATGGCTTTGCCGGTCGCTCTCGAGACGAAGATGGTTGTCGCGGGTTACCGCACGGTGGTCGACAACCTCATTGAGTTGCATGAACTCGACGGCGCGAAGCTCGACGGTGACCGCGCGGTCAACCTGCCCAACCATGCCGTCTCACTCGGCGCCATGGTCGAGAGTCTTAAACGGGTGGCCGCATCCCGCCGTCTGGGCGCGATCACGGTGACGCCCGATCCGTTTGTCGAGAAGATCGTCGCGGGTTGGCCGGTCGGTCTCGACGCCGGCCGGGCCGTGGCGCTTGGCCTCAGCCCGGCGGCGGATCTCGACACGATCATCGGTGAATATATTTCCGATTACCTATCGTAAGAGGTTGTGGGGAGACACTTTAAGCTATTCACATTTAATCGTTTTTGGCGAGTTGCCGCGTATTCCATCCGGTTTCGATTAGAATTTAAAAAGCCAACCCTCTAAGATGCCTTTCGTCCAATTCGTGGTGAATGGAGACTTCTCAGTTGGCTTTTGGTTCGCGCTTTCTGCTCGTGGCGCTCCTTTGCGTTCTCTCCGCTTGCAGCACTTCCCCAAAAGTTTCCGATTACCTTCAGGCCCGCGCCCTCTCGAATGAGGCGCAGGCGCTGATCGACGAAGGCCGCTATGAAGAGGCCATCGCAAAATTGGATAAAGTCATCGCTTTCGGGTCGATCGACGAGATCGACTACTCGCGGCGCGCCTCGGCGCACGGCAGTTTGGCGCACTACGCCGAAGCGATCACCGATCTCGACCGCGCACTGGAACTCAAGCCCGGGAACTGGCGGACGCAGCTTTTGCGCGGCGTGTTCAAGCAGCGCCTCGGTCGGTACGAAAGCGCGATTGCCGACTTGGAGGGCGTTGAGCGGCTAACGCCCGACGCGGTTCTGCCGGCGCGGCGCACGGCCTATCTCAAACTTCTGGCCGGTCAGTTCGACGAGGCCGCCGTGCGTTATCAGCGTTTACGCACAATCCCAGGACAATCGAACACCGCCGACCTCGGCCAAGGCATGGCGATGTATCTTTCGGGTCAATGGCTGGAAGCGTCCGAAGCCTTCGGTCGCGCTTTGAAGGAAGCGCCCGACGATACGCTCGCGGCGCTTTGGTATGTCAAATCCGGACTGCGGGCCCGCATCTATGTGGACCGCTCGCTTCTCGGAGCGGCCCTGGGCGGCGACGAAGGCGCGATGACGCAAGCCTTGCTCGCCGATTCAGAAGACGTCCCCGCGCCGGATCCAGCAAAACTCCGCACGCGCACGGCGCGGTGCGAACGGGCCCTTTTCCTTGGCGCGATGCGCATCATCAAGGCAAACGGCAACGGCGCGCGCGAGGAGTTTCTGACTGCGCAAAACGAATGTCCGCGCGACAGCATCGAGGCCGCCGAGGCCCGCGCGGAACTCGACCGCCTTCGCGCCCTGGAAAACCTGCCGTCCGGCTGATCCTTTTCCATCGGATCGCTCGACACGTCCGGATGCGACGTGAGCCAACGCGATCTTCGCACACTCTCGTAATGGATGTATTTTCGGCGTCCAGTGCGCGCTAAAAAGGGACGGCGAAATGTCCGGTTTTCCCGCATGTTCAGCCTCCACGGGACGGTTTTTCTATCAAAATAGATGGGTTATCCACAGGTTGATAATTCTCTACCCGTGGTAGCGTTCTCGTAAATCCCCACGTATAGTTGGCTCTCGCAACGGCCGGGAAATTCAATCGACGATTTAGATTCCCGCGCCGGCCTCCTCGAGACCGATAGGTGTTCATGGCCATTACGGCGGGTATGTTGGGCGAGTTCGATTTCTCCAAGACCAGTTTCTTGGTGGTGGACGATAAACCGTTCTTCCGCGAGATGGTGCATGCCGCGCTTCGCGGCAGAACGCGTGCGCTGCGCGATGCGTCGAGCGTCGACAAGGCTGTCGAAGTCCTGCGTCACTACGGGCCCGACATCAACTGTATCATTTCAGATTGGGACATGACGCCGATGGGCGGCCTGGATCTCCTGCGCATGGTGCGCGCACGCCTTGTCGCCCAAGCATCGCCCCGCATGGCCTACGTGATCCTGACCGCGCGCGCCGACACCGCCGCGGTGAAATGCGCGCTCGATCTGGACGTGAACGGGTTTGCGGTCGCGCCGCTATCGATCGAGAAGCTTATCAAAACAATCGCATCCGCGCTGCGGCGGACATGGACATTGCATCAACCCGCGCATTATTTGGGGGTGACGCCGGTCGTTCCAACCCCACTTTCCGTGGAAACACCCGCTCCGGCTCAGAAAACGCCACCCTCCGCCGCACCTGAACTGGCCCTCAAGAATATCCGGAGGTGCGGCATCGACGCCGTGCAACTGGGCGCGATCGTCGCCAAGGATGTTCTCGACGAGAACGGCAGACTACTTCTGCCGACGGGCACCGAACTTCAACCCGGCACCATCGACCGGGTCCGCGGCGCCGTGCAATTCCTCTGGGTCGGAGAAAGCTAGAAGCGGAGGAATTTCCGCCCTTCCCGCGGGAACCAACGCGGCACGCCAACGTTGTGTCTTTTCCTCGAAGACATCATGTGCGCCCAGAAGCGCGGGAATCGGGGCACGCACAACCTTTTGGGGTGCGAGCCATGAGGGAGTCCAACGGCCATCACGATGGGGCCAGCCTCGCGGAGGTCGGCTGCCTGCTTGTCGACAGCAAGCCGATGGCGCGCGAGATGGCGCATGCGGCCCTGATTGGCCGCGCGCGGAGCGTTCGTCAGACGACAAGCGTCGACAAGGCTATCGAAATCATCACGGCGCCGGATGCCCGCGTCGATTGCATCGTCGCCGATTGGGATATGCCGCCGGTCGGCGGTCTTGAACTCCTCCGAATGATCCGTTGCCGCGCGCTGCCCAACGTGTCGCCCCGCACGAGCGTCGTGATCTTCACGTCGCGGGCGGAAGCCGCGGCGGTGCGGTGCGCGGTGGAACTCGACGCGAATGGTTTCGCCACGTCGCCCCTGTCGCTCGACAAACTTGTGCGAACCATTGGTGGCGCCGTGAGCCGCACATGGCATCTCCAGGAGGTGGCGCATTACGCTTCCGTTCCCTGCGTCGTACCACCCTCCGTCCCGGCGGAAGCGGAAATTTCATCCTCGCCGGTGGGGGCGGTCGCGTCTCGCCATGCGCCGTTTCAGCATGTCCGGCAGGGCGGCCGCATAGGCGCCATCCGGATGTATGGCCTGCACGAGGTCCGGCCCGGGGCGATCCTCGCGCGCGATATTAGGGACGTTCATGGCACGCTCTTGTTGCGGACCGGGACGGCGCTTGAGCCCGCCCTTCTCAACCGGCTACGCAAGAGCGCCGGGGCCGGCGCAAGTCGCTATCACGTTTGGGTGCGGACCTAGCTTCCGGGCGGTTCGGGCCCTAAGATGGGCGCATGCGGATCGATATCGTTTTCGACACAGTCTGCCCCTGGTGCTTCGTCGGGAAGCGCCGGTTCGACCGTGCCTTGAAGGCGAGGCCAAACCTTAAACCGGAACTGCGCTATCGCTCGTTCCTGCTCAATCCGGATTTACCGCCGCAGGGTGTCGACAGGCGCGAGTACCTGGAGCGCAAGTTCGGCGGCAGTCACCAGTACGACCGCATCGCGGAGGCTTTGGTTTACACGGGCAAGGCCGAGGGCATTCACTTCGCCCTCGATAAAATCAAGCGTGTGCCCAACTCGGCGAATTCCCATCGTCTTGTGCGACTAGCCCATACCCTCGGGCGCCAGAACGAAGCGGTCGAACTCCTGTTCAGCGCCTTTTTCGAGCAGGGGCAGGATCTTGGAAATATCGAAGTTTTGATCCGCCTGGCTGAACAGATCGGGATCGAGCGCCACATGGCGTTCGCGCATCTTTCGGGTGATAACGATCTCAATGCGGTCTATACCGAGAACGCCCGGATGCATCGTCTCGGGATCACGGGCGTTCCGTGTTTCATTTTCAATGAAGGCCGGGCCATCGCCGGGGCGCAGGAGCCTGAGATTCTCACCCGCATGATCGATATGGCCGTCGCGCAAGATGCTGAGCGCCCCGCGCTGCAAAGCATCGGTTAATTTTTTTAGCTGCCCCAATTCCGCGTGTTCATAATTTAGATCAAAAACGATCTGGATATAATTGATATTCCATAAATCAAGGTCCATCCGGCGCCGGACTTGCCGTTCCCAACGTTAACCTTTTCCTTACCTCTGTCGGACGATCTTTCTCAACCGGTAATCATGTTTCAGTTGAGGCCCCGCGATGTCCGAAGCGTGCGAGCATGCTTTCAAGACGACCCTTACTCCCACGAAGTTCCAGGCGGTCGTCGCGCAGGCCTGTAAGTCCCCTCACACGGTTGAACTGATCGCGCACGATCCGGCCATCATCCCCCACCTGCGGATCTTCAACGTGAGCTTTACCAGCCCGGAGGATCGCGACCGCGTTCGTATCGCGATGCGCTTCCTTGAGAGGGAAATGGCGGACCTCGCGAAAGCCAACGAAAAGGCCCAGCCGAAAGTCGCCACCCTCGCCCGCCGTCTCGCCAGCGCCTAACCCTTAAGCGGGCTTTGCCGCCAAGGCCGCCATACGGCCAAGGACCGTCTGCAAGCCTTTGATTCGCGAACTCGGCGTCTCCCACGGACGGATGAAGACGATCTTCTGATCCGGACGGAGTTTCACCGTGCCCGCCTGTTCGGCGATGAAGTCCACCAGTCCCGCCGGATTGGGGAACAGGTTGTTCTTCAGCGAAACGACCGCGCCCTTGGGCCCGGCATCGACCTTCTCGACATTGGCTTTCCGGCACAAGGCTTTGATCCCCACGACGTCCAGGAGGTTTTCGACCTCGGGCGGGAGCGGACCAAACCGGTCGATGAGTTCAGCGGCGAAGCCGTCGATCTCGTCGCGCTCGGCCAGATCGCCGATCCTGCGATAAAGCGAAAGTCGTATCCCCAGGTCTTTCACATAGCTGTCGGGGATCAGGATCGGTGCGCCTGTATTGATCTGGGGCGACCATTCCTCGGACGCGGGCGCGCTGTCGTCCTCGCCCGCCCGCGCGGCTGCCACAGCTTCCTCAAGGAGGTGTTGATAGAGCTCAACGCCCACTTCCTTGATGTGGCCGGATTGCTCGTCGCCCAGGAGGTTTCCGGCCCCGCGGATATCGAGATCGTGGCTCGCCAGCGAGAACCCGGCGCCGAGATTGTCCAGCGTTTGCATGACGTCCAACCGCTTTTCGGCGGTCGGCGTCGGTTTGCGGTCGGGCGGCAAGGTCAGATAGGCGTAGCCGCGCACCTTGCCGCGCCCCACGCGCCCGCGAAGCTGATAGAGCTGCGACAGGCCGAACATGTCGGCGCGGTGAATGACGATGGTGTTCACCTGCGGCATGTCGATGCCGGACTCGATGATGTTGGTGGCGAGAAGCACGTCGTATTTGCCCTCGGCGAAGGACGTCATGACGTCCTCCAGCGCCGTCGGACTCATCTGCCCGTGGGCGATCGCATACTTCACCTCGGGCACGACCTTGCGCAAGCGTTCGGCGACACCGTCGATATCGGCGACACGCGGGCAAACATAGAACGTCTGCCCTCCCCGGAAGCGTTCGCGCAGGATCGCTTCGCGAATGACCACGGGGTCGAACGGCAGCACGAAGGTCCGCACCGCCAGACGGTCGACCGGCGGCGTTGCGATCAAGCTCATCTCGCGCACGCCGCTTAAAGCCATTTGCAGGGTGCGGGGGATCGGCGTCGCGGTCAGCGTCAACACGTGCACTTCGGCGCGCATTTGTTTCAGGCGCTCTTTATGAGCGACCCCGAAGTGCTGTTCTTCATCGACGATCAGTAGCCCCAAATCCTTGAAAGCGATGCTTTTGGCAAGCAGCGCATGGGTGCCGATCACCACGTCGATTGTTCCATCCGTCAGACCTTGTTTGACGGCCGCGGCGTCTTTCGCGGCGACGAGACGCGAGAGCTGGCCGATCCGTAAAGGGAATCCTTTGAAGCGCTCGTTGAAGTTCCGGAAGTGCTGGCGGGCGAGCAAGGTCGTCGGAACGACGACGGCCACTTGCATCCCGCTCATGGCCGCGACGAAGGCGGCGCGAAGGGCAACCTCGGTCTTGCCGAAGCCGACGTCGCCGCACACGAGACGATCCATGGGGCGGCCCTTGCCGAGGTCGTCCAAGGTGTCCGAAATAGCCCGGATCTGATCGTCGGTCTCGGCGTAGGGGAAGCGAGCGCAGAATTCCTCGAACGTCCCTTCCACGGGCGCGATGGACGGTGCCTCCCTCACCTGGCGTTCGGCGGCAATCCGGATCAACTGTTCGGCCATATCGCGGATGCGCTGTTTCAGCTTGGCCTTGCGCGCCTGCCAGGCCGCGCCGCCGAGCTTATCGAGCTGAACGCCGGCGCCTTCGGACCCGAACCGCGACAGCACATCGATGTTCTCGACCGGCACATAGAGCCGGTCGTTCCCGGAATAAGTGATCCGTAAACAATCGTGCGGCGCGCCGCCCACCGTCAGGGTCTCAAGTCCCTCGTAGCGACCGATGCCATGCTCGACGTGAACGATGAGGTCGCCCTCACTGATCTGGGACGCGTCGGCGATAAAGGCGTCGGCCCGGCGCTTCTTGCGCGCCGATCTGACCAAGCGGTCGCCAAGCAGATCCTGTTCGGTGACAATGGCCAAGGTGTCTGTCGTGAAGCCGCGTTCGAGCGGCAACGACGCCACGACAAGGTGGGTCGTCGGCGCGGCCAGGGCTTCCTGCCACGTTTCGACGAGGACAGTGCTCTCCAGGCCGTGATCGCGCAAAACGCCCGCCAGGCGCATTTTCGACCCGGCCGTGGCGGCCGCCAGCACCATGCGCCGGCCGCCGGCCTGCTGCGCCTTGGCGTGCATCAGAAAAGCTTCGTAAACGTTCTCGTTGGGCCGCGCGCGGATGTCGGCGAAATCCCGGCCCAGACGGCCCCCGGCATCCTCGCCGCCGCCCAGGTCGGCGCCGGCGTAGGCGCGGAACGCCGAAACCGCGCGTCCGCGCAGCGCGGAGACCCAACCGTCCTCGTCGAGAAACATCGTCGATGGCGGGACCGGGTGATAGACGATCCCCGTCTCCTCCAACGACAACGCGCTTTTCCCGCCGCTGGCCTTATCGACGATGCGGCGCGCTTCATAGTAGTCCCGGATGGTCTCGAAGCGCACGCCAACCGCTTCCTCGATGTCCTGATCCAAGCTCACATTGGCATTGGGGACGTAGTCCAGGATCGTTCCCAATCCGTCGTGGAACAACGGCAGCCAATGCTCCTGGCCAAGGAATTTCCGGCCTTGCGAGACCGATTCATAAAGCGGATCGCTTTCCGAAGGCGTTCCGAACATCTCCCGGTACTTTGTCCGGAACCGCGCGATGGACTCGGGCGTCAGCACCGTCTCGCTCATGGGTTTGAGCGCGATCCTTTCCCGGGTGCCGGTGGTGCGCTGGCTCACGGGATCGAAGGTGCGGATCGTATCCACGTCGTCGCCGAACAGGTCGATCCGGACAGGTTCCGGCGCGCCGGGTGGATAAAGATCGATCAGGCCGCCGCGTACCGCGTACTCGCCGGGCTCCATCACCTGCTCCGCGCGCGTGTATCCGTTCGCGGCCAGAAACGCGTCGAAGACTTTGCGGTTGAGCGTCGACTTCGCGCGCAATTCCATCGATGCGTTGCGCAAGGTTTCCACCTGCGGCACCCGCTGAAGGATTGCGCTGACGGTCGTGATGACCAGGCGGCATTGCCCCTGCGCCGGAGGCGTGGTCAAGCGGGTGAGCGCGTCGATGCGCCGCGCGATCACCTCGGAGTTCGGTGAAACGCGATCGTACGGAAGGCAATCCCATGCCGGCACCGTGATCACTTCAACATCCGGGGCGAAGAATGCGACGGCCTCCGCCAGCGCCGTCAGCCGGAGTTCATCGCGCGCGACATGGAGGGTGGAATCGCGGAAGGCGCCCCTTGCGCGTTCGGCCAGCACCAGGGCGTCGTACCCTTCCGGAACGCCGGAAAGCGCCTTCGCGCCCATTTTGGTCAGGAAGCCTTCCATATCGCCTACACGCCTTCTCTCGCCCGCTGCCACGCCAGGAGGTCGTCGAGAAGCGAGCCCTTCCAGCGGTCCGGAATGGGCTGACGGCCCATGATCCAGTCCAGGACGTCCAGATCGAGGAGTTCCAGGAACTCCTCGGCCTCGGCCAAGGCGGCGTCCGGCAGGGTCCCGAGACGGTCCTGGAAATACCCCCCGATAATGACGTCGGCCTCCTTGGTCCCGCGGTGCATGGCGCGGTACAGGAGTTTCTTGCGGCGAAGATCGGTTGGGTGTTCGATTTCCATGGCCAAACACAATAGAATCCCGCAGGACGGGCCAAAATTGGCCTCCTGTGGGGTGCTTCCGGTATAACGGGTCACGTCCGTCTTGTCAGCACGAGTCCATGGCCCTGCTCCGCCCTCAAGTCCTGTTCCCCCTCTTCGCCAAAGTCACGACTTTGCCGGGCATTGGGCCGCGCCTGGGCAAATTGGTGGAAAAGATCGCCGGCGATAAGGTCGTCAACCTCCTGTGGCATCTGCCGTCCGGGCTGATCGACCGCCGGTTCGCACCGAAAGTCGGCGATGCGCCTCCGGGGAAAATCGCGACACTCGTCGTCGAAGTGCTGGCGCACGCCCCGTCACCTCCACGCAATAAACGTGTGCCCTACCGCGTTACCTGCGGCGACGACACAGGACGGATCACGCTCGTCTTTTTCCATGCGCAGGAAGACTACCTGCATCGCATGCTGCCCGTGGGCGAGACGCGCGCCGTCAGCGGAAAGATCGAGTTGTTCGACGGCAAGCGTCAGATGACCCATCCCGATCACATCGCGCCGCTTCACCTCATCGAGGATGTCAAGCGCGTCGAACCAATCTACGCCCTCACTGAAGGCCTATCGTCGAAGGTCGTCGATAAGGCGATCCGCGCCGCCTTGATTCAGACGCCCGACCTGCCGGAATGGATCGACGCCGCCTATCTTCAGCGACAGAGGTGGGAGGGCTGGAAACCTGCCCTATTGAATGCGCATGCCCCGGCGGCGGAAGAGGATCTCGCGCTCACGACCAAGGCGCGGGAACGCCTCGCATTCGATGAACTGCTGTCCAACCAGCTCGCTTTGGCCTTGGTCCGCTTGAAAAGCCGTACGCGACGCGGTCGTGCCTTCACGGGCGACGGCGGGTTGCGCCAAAAGGCGGCAGCCGCGCTGCCGTATCGGTTGACGGCGGCCCAGACCCGCACACTCGCGGAGATCTACGCGGATATGGCGGGCGAGAATCGGATGCTGCGCCTATTGCAGGGGGACGTCGGCAGCGGCAAGACGGTGGTCGCTCTCATGGCCATGCTGAACGCGGTCGAATCAGGCGCGCAGGCCGCGTTGATGGCGCCGACCGAAATCCTCGCGCAACAGCATGGCGACACGCTCCGGCCCTATGCGGAGGCGCTGGGGCTGCGTTTGGAGGTTTTGACGGGACGGACGAAAGGCGCCGCGCGCGCGGCATTGATTTCGGATATCGCAAGCGGCGCCGTTCATATCGCGGTTGGAACACACGCCCTCTTCCAGAAGGACGTGGAGTTCCATGACCTCGGTTTGGCTGTGATCGACGAGCAGCACCGTTTTGGAGTCCATCAACGCCTCGACCTTGCCGACAAGGGAAACGGGACGGACGTGCTGGTCATGACGGCGACGCCAATCCCGCGTACGCTCGCGCTGACCGCCTATGGCGATATGGACGTCTCGCGGCTTGATGAAAAGCCGCCTGGACGCGCGCCCGTCGATACGCGCTCAGTCAATCTCGAACGCTTGGACGAGATCGTCGACGGCGTGTCGCGGGCCATCGCAAACGGTGCGAAGGTTTATTGGGTTTGCCCCCTTGTCGAAGAATCGGAGACAAGCGATCTCGCGGCGGCGGAACAGCGCTTCGCGCACCTCAAGGAAAGATTTGGCGCGAAGGTGGCGCTGCTCCACGGCCAGATGAAAGCCGCCGACAAGGACGCCGCGATGGAAATATTCGCCGCGTCGAATTCCGAATGCCGTATCCTGGTGGCGACGACCGTGATTGAAGTCGGCGTCGACGTGCCCGATGCGACGATTATCGTCATCGAACACGCCGAGCGTTTCGGTCTCGCCCAACTGCATCAGCTTCGCGGCCGCGTGGGACGGGGTGGAAAGCCGGGCACCTGCCTGCTTCTTTATGCGGGCCCGCTAACGGAGACCGCGAAAGCCCGACTTTCGACTTTGCGTGAAACCGAAGACGGCTTTGTGATCGCCGAGGAGGACCTACGGCTTCGGGGCGGGGGCGAGGTCCTGGGCACGCGTCAAAGCGGTCTACCCGACTTCCGCCTGGCGGATATCATGGTGCATGGCGAACTTCTCGCCGCCGCGCGCGACGATGCGAAACTCATCATCGCCAGGGACCCAGACCTGGAAACCCCGCGCGGCCAAGCCCTGCGGACACTCTTGTATCTTTTCCAGCAGGATGAAGCCGTCCGGACGCTCAGGTCGGGGTGATGTCTTTTGCCGGAGGGACCACGATCCCCCCGGACACGATCATCTTCAGGGCTTCTTCGATGGTCATTTCGACCGTGCTCATGTCCTTGCGGGGCGTGAACACCAGATAGCCCGAGGTGAACGACATCGTGGGAATGAACACGCTGTAAACCTCCTCGGTGGTTTTGCTCTGAATTTCCGGCGGCGCGCGTCCGATCACGAAGCCCAAGGTCCACATCCCGTCGCGAGGATATTGGACCATGACCACCTCTCTGAAGGACTGGGTCTGCTTCGACAGGACCGTTTCAAAGATTTGTTTCACGGCCGCGTAGAAACTGCGAATGACCGGCGTGCGGTTGAGGATCCCCTCGCCCATGCGCACCGTCATACGGCCGAGATAATTCGCCGCCAGGAAACCCACCAGGGTCAGAAAAAGCGCCAGAATGAGGATTCCGACGCCGGGCACATCGAAATAAGTGCGTGGATTGAGGGCGTCGGGCAGCAGTCCGGTGACGGCCGCATCCACATAGTCGACGAGCGACCATGTCACATAGATGGTGATGGCGATGGGCGCTGTGATCAGGATGCCGGCCAGGAAGTAATTCCGGAGCCGGGCGATGGCGGGATGGCGGCCGTCGTGCGGCGGTGGTGTTGGAGAGACGGGTGTGTTCATGCCATCATCATGACATGACGGAACCCCCTGCCCCAAGCGACGAACGCCGGAAGCCCGCGATTGGGGTTGGCGCCGTGGTCCTGCGAACCACTTCCGCAGGAGTTGAAGTTCTTCTCATTCGCCGCGGCAAACCGCCGCGCCAAGGGGAATGGAGCATTCCCGGAGGACGTCAGGAGTGGGGCGAGACCGTTCGCGAAACGGCCGTCCGTGAGATTGCCGAGGAAACTGGCGTTCGCGTGGCGAACCTCCGGCTCCTTGATGTTGTCGACGGCATCAGCCGTGCAAACGATGCCGTTACGGGGCACTGGACGTTGGTCGACTTCCGCGCCGACTGGACCGGGGGCGATCCCCGGCCGGGCGACGATGCGGACGACGCAAAATGGGTCGCGGCCGCCGATCTTCAAAGCTACGGTTTGTGGGCGGAGACCCAACGCATCATTGCCGCGGCGATCGCTTTGGATGAACGGTGAAGCATGATCGACGCCGAGTGGACGCCCATGCCCAAACCGTTGTTCACGGTACGGGTCTGCATCAACAAACGTCTCAATACGGACAGGCTTCCCTCGTGCGGCGGCCGGGGCAGTCGGGGCATCGCCGATCTTCTGGAGCAGAGGATCATCGCCGAACGGATTCCCGCCTCCATCACGCGGGGCCCGTGCATGAACAACTGCCTGCACGGCCCAACGATCAAGATTCAAGGCGCCGACTTCATCAGCCTGGAGGCCGACATCAGCGTGGAAAAGATTGAGACGGTCATGGCCGCGATCAGAACCGAAGCGGAGCGCCGCAAAGCGCTACCGTCCGAAATTGACGCCGCGCCGGCCCCGTGAGCGGCTTTATTGTCGCTTGGCTCGTGGCGGTGGCCGTTATCGTGGGTTTCGCGCTTGCACTGCCCTGCCAAGGCTGCCGATTGCGGCGCGAACGTCTTCGGCGCGCATTTGAGACCTGGAAGAAAGCCCGCGGAAAAGAGGGCTAGGCGGGATTGGGTTTGCTTCGCAGATCGGCCAGCGTGCGTTTCATGATCGCCACTTTGTAGGCCGGAACCTGAAAGACCCGCCCCTCGGCTCGTTCGTTGATGGCGGCCATTGCGCGGGCGGCGCTGCCATCGGCGCCTAGGCCGGCGGCAGGTAGAGCCTCGACCTTCACCCAACTTTTATCGCCTTCCTCCGTCATCTCGATGCGAAGGGTCGAACCTTCAACCGTTTCGACGGTCGCGAGGTAGGTCTTGTCCTTCGGGAACGGAACCTCCGATGCCATTGCAACGTCGTCCGCCTGCAGTCCGGCCAAGATCCGACCGTATTCATCGGCTGCGAAATTGCTTTCGAGGGAGACGTTCCTCGGCAGGTTCTCGATGACGAAAGCGTCGTCGGCGCCGCGCGCGGCAATCACCTTATCGCCTCTCGGCGTGGTGACGGTGACGCGTTTGACGGCGGCCTCCGGGACCTTCGCAACGTCCTTCACCATCCAGTCGCGCGGCGTGACGCCGGGATTTATATCGCCGACGGCAAGCCACGTCTGCGGGTCCCCCGGCAAGCGGATGTAAGTGCCGCCTTCTTTACCGCCCAGCGTGAACTTCCGCTTCCCGGCGATCACCGTCGCCATCTCTTTTCCCGTCCCGTCGATCAAGGTGATCTGCTTGGCGTTGGAGCCTTTTTCGGACGGCTCCTGCAGGTCTAGGCGGGCATAGCGATCAGGTTGGCTCGTCTTGCTTTCAAGTTTCGTCAATCGCGCGATCCCCACCACAAGATCGACGACCTTTTGACTATCCGCCGGATAGTTCGCACGCTCCCGCAACCGGAAAACATTTCCGTCGCGGTCCAGCGAAATCGTGCCGCCGGCATGACGGATCACGACTGTTTTCAGGTTGTCCTGCACCTGGGCGATCAACCCGGGGAACACAGGCTCGCCGCTCCGATCCGAGCTTTCAATACGAGGCTGCATCAATACGGCGGCGATTGCCGCCACGGCGGCAACAACGGCGATCCCCGTGAGCGCGAAAACGCGGTTCTGTCTCATGCCGATCTCCTTAGGCCGCGGTTGTGCGGCGACGGCGGCGGCGTAACATCGCCGCGACGATAAGGCCGAAGCCGAACAGGATCGGCACGGCGCCAATATTGATGAAGGTCAGGATGCCCTGGAGGCGGTCTATATCCTCGCGCAACGCGCGCTGCACCTCGCGCAGTTCGCGGCGCGTCTCGAGGATATCCCCGCGATAGCTTTCAATAGTGCGCTGATCTTCGTCGCTGAGGATCGCGGCGCCTTGCCCGTCCTCCTGCACCTCCATGGCGCTGACTTTTTTCTGCAGCTCTTCAAGCCGCCCCGTCAGGGTCTGCTCGGTCGCACGGTATTGCATCTCCGCATCGCGCCGGATGGACTCCAGAAGCTCGAATGGCCGGCTTTGGACCCCACGCCCACGGAGCGCGGAGAGCGCAGGCGATCCCGTCAGGTTCTCAAGAGCATTGATGACAAAATTCGAATTGTCGGCCATCGGCACGACGATTGATTCGCCCAGGAACGAACTGCTCTGTGTCCAGAAGCGATCGGCGAGAATATCCGTATCGGCGACGACGACCACTTGGATCGGTTGTTGCGACTGCGCGAGATGTGGCGCGGACGGCGTTCCGCCTTCGCCCTTTGGCGCTTCGGGGAAGGCGCTTGCGGCCGTACCGGTGATGCGCGCGGCGAGAATCTCCGCCTTGTTCTGCGGTTTGAAATCGCGGAACAGCGCAACCACGTCCGGCATGCCCATAAGTTTGTCCGTGGGGATGCGCATGGACTGAAGGCCGCTGGAAATGAGCGGCGTGACGGTTGTGGCGGCGCCATCGACTTTCTCCAGCGCGCCGGCCGTCCCGAAGTTGATCTGCTGGAGGTCTCCGGTGATTGCGTCATTGGTATCGAAGTGTCCGTCGCGTAATTGCAGCCACGCCACATAGTCGGCGGCGACCGGACGTCCCTCCACCTGGAGGCCGACGCGCGCTGCGGACTCGATGTCGCCGACGACCAGATCGTCGACGAGACGTACCCCCCAAGCGGCGAGCAGTTTGTTGATGCCCTGCTTGTCGCCTCCGGGCGGCGCGCCCATGCCGCCGGACTCCGCATTAGGATCGACGAAGACGAGCGCCTTGCCGCCGCGCAGAACAAATTGATCAACGGCGTATGCGGCGGTGTCGGTCAGCCCTTCGGGCTGCACCAGCATCAGGATATCGATATCAGAAGGAATGGCCGTAACCGCGGGGTCCAAGGCCTCGACCGCGAACAGGTCCTTGATCTGCTGCATGATCGCCCAGGGGCGCTGTTGTTGCGGCATACCCATCATGTTGGGCGCTCCCGCACCGCCTTCGATCGGCAGCGTCGAGAGGAGGCCGATTTTCGGCTGGTCGGGCTCGGACAGGCTGTAGATGAGTTTCGTCAGGTCGTATTCGAGGAACTGCTCGCGTTCCAGATTGAAGAACGGGATGACCTGCTGGTCGTCGGTCGAGTTCGTCGCCGCGAGACCGAAGTATCCTACCTCGCCCAGTTGGCCGAGCGGCACGGCCTGCAGCCCAAATCCGACGGCCCGGTCCTCGACATCCGAGAAGGGTTCCGGATTGAACAATTCGATTTTCAGGTTTCCGTTGGCGAGTTCGGCATACTGCTGAAGCAAGTCGCGCACGCGTTGGAAATATTCGGCGTGGCGCGGGCTGGCTTTACGGATCGCTTCCGAGAAATAGACGCGAACGACAATAGGTTCCTTGATGCCCTCGAACACAGGGCGAATCTGCGCCGAGGTGCTGTACGACGCGCCTTCGGTCGCGTCGAGCCTCCAATTGCGCATCCATGTATTGGAAAGCACGTTGACCGCAATGAAGAGCACGGCGGCGGCGATCACGCCGACGATGGCAAGGGTGCGGGAATTGAGACGGTTCATAACCTGATCCTCATGCCGCTTTGCGTGTATCGACGGCCAGAATGGCCGCGAACAGCCAGAACGCCATCAGGGAGAAGAAAAATATGACGTCTCGCACCGCGACGACGCCGCGCGTGATGCCCTCGAACCGCGTCAAAAAGCTAAAGGACGCCACGGTATCGACCAGAGCGTCGGGCGCCCATCCGCGAAAGACATTCAACACGAGGTCCAATCCGCTCATGGTGAACAAGAAACAGACGACGGCGCCCAGGATGAACGCCACGATTTGATTGCGCGTGAGCGCGGACATGCAAATCCCGATCGACAGGAACGCGCCCGCCAGGATGAAGCTTCCGATGTAGCTGATGACGATAACGCCGTTGTCGGGGGTCCCGAGGATATTCACTGTGAGCCACATGGGCGCGGTCAGCGCCAGCGCGATTCCGCAGAACAGCCATGCCGCCAAGAATTTTCCGAGCACCGCTTGCGTCGTGGTGACAGGAAGGGTCAGGAGCTGTTCGATCGTGCCGGACTTGCGTTCCTCGGCCCACAATCGCATCGCGACGGCTGGGACCAGCAGCACATAGAGCCACGGATGATGGCTGAAGAAATTCTGCAGGCTGGCTTGGTTGGAGTCGAAGAAGCCGCCGATATAAAATGTGAAGGCGCCGGTCAGTCCGACAAAAATCGCGATGAAGACGAAAGCGACCGGCGTGGCGAAGTACGCCGCCAGTTCACGCTTGGCAATAATCCAGATTTGACTCATGTGGATATCCTGGCTCAGGCCGCGGCCCGGGACGGTGCGCCCGTGGTGATAAGACGGAAAACGTCGTCGAGACTGCTGCGATCTTGATAAATCTCGAGCGCGGGGATGGCGTGTTGCCGCACCGCGGCGGAGATTTCGGCTGCGATCGAAGCTCCGTCTTTCGGCGTCATACGCAGCTTGATATTGCCGCCTTCGGCGGGCGTTTCAAAAACGGCTGCGACGTTTTCCATGGATTTGAAGTGCGCGGCCGCCGTGGGCGCGGCGGCGACGGGTAAAATCACGCAGATCGCATTGCCTTGCGGCAGCCGGGCGCGCAATTGTTCGGCCGTGCCGTCGGCCAGAACCCGTCCGCCGGCGATGATCACTGCGCGGGTACAGACCGCTTCGACCTCTTCCAGGATATGCGTAGAGACGATGATGGCTTTCTCGGCGGCCATTTCCGCGATCAGCTTGCGCACCTGATGCTTCTGGTTGGGATCGAGGCCGTCGGTCGGTTCATCGAGAATGAGGACCGGCGGGTCGTGAAGGATGCTTTGCGCCAAGCCGACACGCCGGCGATAGCCTTTGGAAAGGACATCGATGGGGCGGTCGAGGACATCGCCCAGGCCGAGCCGGGCAACGACCGTCTCGACGCGCGCGCCGCATTCCGCGCCGCGAAATCCGCGGATCTCGGCAATGAATTTGAGGAAGCCCCTGACGGTCATGTCGTCGTAGGACGGCGAACCTTCCGGCAGATAGCCAAGGTTGCTTTTCACGCCCATAGGATCCTGCACGACGTCCCGGCCGCAGACGCGCGCCGTTCCCTCGCTCGGTGTCAGGAATCCCGCGACCATGCGCATCGTGGTCGTCTTCCCTGCCCCGTTGGGTCCGAGGAATCCCAGCACCTCGCCCTTGGAAACACTGAGGCTTATTCCATCAACCGCCCGGAAGTCCCCGAATGACTTTGAAAGCTGCTCAATCTCGACCATGACCGTCATATCTGCCCCACTTCGCTTTCGCGCGGGCGAAACGTTAGGGTTTCGCCCGGAAGGGTTCAAGTCCCGGAAAGCAAAAGGGAATGACAGGGCTGTAAGGGGCCGTGCCGATTAACCGGCGAGGTCTTTTTCCGTCGGAATGGCCGGGGTGCGCCGGTCGAGGTCCGGAACGCTTTCGATCAACCTCGCGAGGTCCTCGGTCAGGTCCGTGACCCGCATTGCCACCTCGGCGCCGTCCTTCCGGACGGCGGCTTCCGCGGTGCCTTCAAAGTAGGAACGGATATGCCGAGCCTGTTCGCGGATATCCCTCACGGCGTCGGTCATGCTGCGACCCTTGGGGGCATAGGCTTCGTGCACCATGCGCAGACTGTTGCTCAACATATGGAGAACCGTACGCACAAGCGGATCAGACCCCGCCAATTTCTCTTCGATCATGTCTTTCGAGACGAGCGACAAGGTGCAGTCTTCAAGCGCCATGGCTGAGTTGCGGCGCGGCCGGCTGTCGATGATGGCCATCTCGCCGAAGAACTCGCCTTTCTTGACGCGCGCGACCGGAATCCGTTTTCCATCGACTTCTTTAAAGATGCCGATGACGCCGCTGTTCAGAATATAGGCCGATGTCGGCGGATCGCCTTGGCGAAACAGGAACTGTCCCTTTTGCAGAGGCAGGATCTCGATAATCGGTTCGTCCATCGCCACCACGGGCGGTTCTCCCGGACTCCGGTGAATTTCGCTGGACTCGTCAAAGCCGCCGCGGTCGCGCTGCTGATAGACCTCGGTCGCCTGACGCGTTTCCTGTTCCAGCTTATCAGGAGACACCCGCGGTTTCACCGCCGAAACAACGGCCCGCGACAGCTTCTTGATGAGATCGATGTCCTTGGGCGTGGGCTGATCGTATCGCTCTGCGATTGATGCCACGTCGCGCGACAGCGAACCGCAGAGTAACGCCAGCTCGCGTTCCTCCAAGCGTTCCGCGGTTTTTGCGGCGTCGCGCAGAAGGTCCACCAAAACCTCCAGTTTCTCTTTCACCTCTTCGGTGATCTGCTTGGTTTCGTAGGCCTCGAGGATCAGGTTGCATACAAAGCCCAGGCGATAGCCGTGGGAGTCCAGGCGCGCCTGGAGAACTTCGTTCATCGAGCCGTCGACGGCTTCGCGGATATTGCCCATATCCACGTCCTTGCCGCTGGCCTTCTCCAGCATCGTGTTGAGCACGTTGATGCGCCGGATCGCCGACGGACGGCTCTTCCCGCGGCGGTCCGGCCCGAGGTAGTCGCTGGTGACCACAAAGGCGGCGCGGTTCACCGTCACACGCTTCAAGCGTTGAAGGAGTTGCTCTTCCTTGATCGGCTTGATGATGATGTCGTCGGTTCCCGCCTGCATGGCGCGCTTGACCGCGTCGACATGGTTTGGCGCGATCAAGGTTGTGATCAAAACGAACGGGTTCGTCCCGATCTTGTTGTGACGGATGTCGCGTATGAAGTCGAAAACACCCGGATCGAGATCGTCGGCAAGGATCATCAGGTCCGGCGAAACCTGAGTAATCAATTTCGAGAGATTGCCGAGGCTGCCGTGAGCGCTCACCTGCTTGACGCCGGCATGGTTCAGAATCTGGCGCAATTCCTTGCGCACTTGCTCGTCCGGCTCGCCGATGAAGGCGACGACCTTCTCCATTGACTGCAGGTCGAAATCACTCATGACAAACGCATTTCCCCGCTGCGCCGCAAGCTACTTATACGCGATAACGTGCAATCCCGTGCGTCTTCCCATCCTTCGCTCGAACGGGGAAAGTAAGGCAAGGGCTTAATTATTCAACATATTGATTTGTCATCGTAATAATCGGATTTCCTTCACCCTTTAACGGAATCATGCGATAGTAAGTACGCGGAAAGGTTGTTACGCCTCCGCAAGCACGGAGATGCGCGCGCGTCATTGAGAACCGCGAATGCGGCGGATGGCGCGGGCCTGGTATTGGGGAGAAAATCGCAAGTGGCAGAGGAGGCCACCGATCGGCTATTGGGGCCGATCCCGACCCGTAAGAAAGGCGGCCTTGCGGGGCTCGCTTGGCGGCTCGCGTTGCCTGTGCGGCGTTTGATCGGCGCGAGCGCCGACGATAACGCGGTGGACGCTAATTTGGCGGTCTCCTATTTCCTCGCCGAAATGCAGTCGGTCGCCGCCCGAACCTATCCGGCGTGGAGCAAGGTGCTCGACGGCGCCTTTAGCGAATGCTCCTTAAATTACGACGAGCGCCGCGCGCTGTTCGAGATGCACCCGGTCGACGACTACTATTTCGCCGGAATTGTCGCGCTCGAATGTGCGCGAATGCGTGGTCACTATAACGGGTTTGAAGCCGCCGAAATCCTTGGCGAAATCGGCGACCAGGTCGATGCCTGCGCGGGCCGGCAAGACAGGGTCGTTTCCGACCTCGTCTTCTTTATTCTCGGGAAAATCGAACTCGGCGCCGGTGTCGATCTGATGAAGGCGCCTTACGACGTGGTTGTGAAGGCGATCCTGCAACATCTGGGCGTCGACAAGGTGGAAAGCACCTCCGTCCTTCTGCGCGACAAAGCCTTGCGGCATTTGCTCGGCGAGCCTTTGGCCCTGGGTGTTCCGCAATGGTGGAAGGCGTTCCAAAAACAGTTCACGCTCTATTGGCCGGAACCTGAGGAAACGCCCTTACCCGCGGACTCCGATGAACAACCCGTGGCGGCGGCGGACACACCGGCCGCACCGATGCGCGGGCGGCGGCGGCGGCGAGCCGTCGCGCTTTAAGTCATGCTATTTGGGGGTTCCGCCGCGTTAAGGCTCCTCCGACATAACGTGAGATGAGAATTGCGGCCCCATCATCGGAATTGCGTACAACGTCGATCGGGGAAAGCCAAAACCGCGACCACACGCGCGCAAAATAACTGGCCGTGTCCTCATTTTCGAGACACGCGATCAAGCGTCGGCCGCTGTCCTTACTTTTATAAAAAAGAAGATACACCCCGCCGTTCCTCCGTATGAGGTTGTCTAACTTGCGGCCTCATATCTCCAAAGACAGGATACCACGGTGCGACGTACGACGGTAACGCCGCAAATATCCGTTGCCGGTTCGGCCATCTCCGACGAAATTGCTGAAATGACAATACAGTGGCGGGGCATCGCCGACATTGGTCCTCTCACGGGACTGGAACAAAGGGCCTTATCCTTTGCGCGGCTCCATGCCGTTTCCTCGGGCCAAGCGCCAACCGTCCTTTTTGTGCACGGCGGATTCCATGGAAGCTGGTGCTGGGGACCGGCGATCTCCGCCCTTGCCGCGCAAGGATTAACGTGCGCCGCGATTGACCTCCGGGGGCACGGCGGCCTCGTCCAGGATCCGTCTTTCATCGCGCAGGGCGTGGAGGCGATGACCGCAGATGTGCTGGAAGCCTTACGCCACCTCGCCCGCGATTTCTTCCTTGTCGGCCACAGTCTTGGGGC
This sequence comes from uncultured Rhodobacterales bacterium, assembly GCA_964576515.1. Taxonomy (GTDB): domain Bacteria; phylum Pseudomonadota; class Alphaproteobacteria; order Rhodospirillales; family Rhodospirillaceae; genus SHVO01. The sequence goes on along the minus strand of CAZNUW010000007.1, from coordinate 197,001 downwards.
TTTGATCGCGATGGCGGCCGCCACCCGTTCCGCGTCGCGTGGCCTCATTCTTCTCGCGCCCGCGACGCCCGCCGGTATTCCGGGCGGGCAAGCCCTCCCCCGCTTTCCAGAACAACACGCAATTCAGGTCCCCGGTGAGGACCGCGTGCGAAAGTGGTTTCTGTCGGGCGCGTCGGACGAGGATGTTGGCGCCTATCTTTCGCTCTTGTGTCCCGAAAGTCCGCGCCTGTTGAACGAGTGCTTTCATGAAGGCGTTCGTATTCCGGCCGCCGCGCTCCCCTGCCCGGTCTTATGCATATCGGGCGGGAAGGATGATTCTCCGCTTCACCGGCGGGCCCAAGACGCCGCGGTTGCGAGCGCCTACGGGGCGGAACTTCGGACCGTTGCGGCTTCAGGACATTGCATGATGCTTGACGACGGATGGCGCGAGACGGCGCGCCACATCCACGACTGGATTGGCGCGGTCCCGAGCGTCACATAGGTAATACGGCCGCGGTAATACGGCCGCGTTATCGCGGCAAATCGCTCGCGCCCATCAAGAATTCGTCGATGGCGCGCGCCGCCTGACGGCCCTCACGGATCGCCCAGACCACCAGGCTTTGGCCGCGGCGCATATCGCCGGCCGTGTACACCTTCGGGACCGATGTGAGATAGCGCTGCGTATCGGCGATGACATTGCCGCGCTTGTCCAAAGCCACGCCGAAGTCCGTCAGCATACCGGCGTGGATGGGATGGACGAACCCCATGGCGAGCAAAACAAGATCGGCCTTGAGGGTCTGAAGGCTGCCGGGCACTTCCTGACCTTGGGCAAGTTTCACGATCTGTTGGCCGGTGAGCGTTCCGTTCTCGCCGACAAACGCCTTCGTGGCGACGGCGAACTCCCGCTCGCACCCCTCTTCCTGGCTGGACGAGGTCCTGAACTTGAGCGGCCAGTATGGCCACACAAGGGGCTTGTTCTCCTGCTCCGGCGGGCGCGGCATGATCTCGAGTTGCGTGACCGAGGCCGCGCCCTGACGGATGGACGTGCCGATACAATCCGAGCCGGTATCGCCGCCGCCGATGACGATCACATGTTTGTTCGTGGCCGTGATCGCGCCCTCCGGCGGGATCGCATCGCCCGCGACGCGTTTGTTACTCTGCGTCAGGAATTCCATCGCGAAATGGACGCCCTTCAAGTCACGCCCTGGAACGGGGAGATCGCGCGGCGCCTGCGCGCCGCCGGTCAGGAGAACGGCGTCGAACGACTTGCGCAACGCGTCGACCTGAACATCGACGCCGACCTCGCACTTCGGCTTGAAGGCGACGCCTTCAGCCGTCATTTGCGCGATCCGGCGATCGATCAGGTGCTTCTCCATTTTGAAATCTGGGATTCCGTAACGGAGCAGTCCGCCGATCCGGTCGTCTTTCTCGAATACGGTCACATCGTGCCCGACCCGCGCGAGTTGTTGCGCGGCCGCGAGACCGGCCGGCCCCGAGCCGACGACGGCGATCTTCTTGCCGGTTTTGCGTGCGGCGGGCTCCGGGGCAATCCAGCCTTCGGTCCATCCCCGATCGACAATCGCGCATTCGATGCTTTTGATCGTCACGGCGTCGTCGTTGATGTTGAGCGTGCACGCCGCTTCGCACGGCGCAGGGCAAATTCGGCCCGTGAATTCCGGAAAATTGTTCGTGGAGTGCAGCGTGCCCAAAGCCTCGCGCCACTTCCCCTTGTAAACGAGGTCATTCCAGTCGGGGATGAGATTGTTGACCGGACAGCCGTTGTGACAGAAGGGGATGCCGCAGTCCATGCAGCGGCCGCCCTGTTTCTTCATGGCGTCGTCAGGCAGCTCATGGACGAACTCTTTCCACGTCGAAACGCGCGTCTGGACGGTATCGTACGGACGGTCTTCGCGTCCGGTTTCCAGGAATCCGGTCGTTTTACCCATTGATCTTGAACGTCCTTGATTCGTCGCGTTCCTGGTGGCGCGAGGCCGCCAGGATTTTGAGGGATTTCGCGTAATCGGTCGGCATGACCTTCACGAATTTCGGCAACAGATCATCCCATCGCGCAAGGATGTCCGCCGCGCGGGCGCTATTCGTATAATGACGATGGCGTTCGATCAGCGCCCTGAGGCGCGGCGCGTCGTGTTCCAGATGATTGATCATCAATTGACGGAAATTGCCGTTCTCTCCGCTAAGGTGAGGTTCCGGCGCAATCGGCTCTAGGTCGACCATCGCGAGATTGCAACGTTGGCGGAACGAACCGTCTTCATCCAGCACATAAGCGATGCCGCCGGACATTCCAGCCGCGAAGTTGCGCCCGGTCATGCCGAGGACCGCCACGACGCCGCCTGTCATGTATTCGCAACCGTGGTCGCCAACGCCCTCGACCACCGCGAAGGCGCCTGAATTCCGGACCGCGAAGCGTTCGCCGGCGACGCCCGAGAAATAACACTCCCCTTCAATCGCACCGTACATCACGGTGTTGCCGATGACGATGTTATCGGCCGGGACGGCAGGGCATTCTTTCGGTGGATAGACCGCGATGCGCCCGCCCGAGAGTCCCTTACCGACGTAGTCGTTGCCTGCGCCGACGAGTTCGAGCGACACACCGCGGGCAAGGAAAGCGCCGAAGCTCTGCCCCGCGATGCCGGTAAATTTGATCGAGATCGTGTCCTCGGGCAGTCCGGTTTGGCCATAGCGCTTGACGACTTCTCCGGAGAGCATGGTGGCGACCGTGCGATTGACGTTCTTGATCGGCAGTTCGATGCGTACAGATTGGCCCTTCTCAAGCGCGGGACGGGCCTTTTCGATCAAGACGTGGTCGAGCGCGCGGTCGAGTTCATGGTCTTGTTTCTGAACCCAGCGCATCGCCACATTTGCGCCCGTCGCCGGACGGTAAAGGAGCTTCGAGAAATCGAGTCCTTGCGCCTTGTAATGGCCGACCGCGCGGCGGGGATCAATCATATCCATACGGCCGATCAGGTCGTCGAAACGACGGATACCGAGGCCCGCCATGATCTCGCGCACCTCTTCCGCCAGAAGGAAGAAGTAGTTGACGACATGCTCCGGAACGCCCGTGAAACGCGCGCGAAGGATCGGGTCTTGCGTCGCCACACCCACCGGGCAGGTATTCAGATGGCACTTACGCATCATGATGCAGCCGAGCGTGATGAGCGGCGCGGTCGAAAAGCCGAATTCATCGGCGCCGAGCAACGCACCAATCACAACGTCGCGGCCCGTCCGCAAGCCGCCGTCGACCTGAACGGCGATACGGCCACGCAAATTGTTTAGCACCAGCGTCTGATGCGTTTCGGCAAGGCCGATTTCCCACGGCGAACCGGCGTGCGTGAGAGACGTCAGGGGTGACGCCCCCGTTCCGCCTTCAAACCCCGATATGGTGACATGGTCCGCGCGCGCTTTCGCGACGCCGGCGGCAATCGTGCCGACACCGATCTCGGACACCAATTTCACGCTGATGCGCGCGCGGGAATTAGCGTTTTTGAGGTCGTGAATGAGCTGCGCCAGATCTTCGATCGAGTAGATATCGTGATGAGGCGGCGGCGAAATAAGGCCCACGCCGGGAGTCGAATGGCGGACTTTGGCGATTTGCCCGTTGACCTTGTCGCCGGGAAGCTGCCCGCCCTCGCCGGGCTTCGCGCCTTGCGCCATCTTGATTTGAATATCGTCGGCGTTGACCAGGTATTCAATCGTCACGCCGAAACGCCCGGAAGCGACTTGCTTGATGGCCGAACGCATCGAATCGCCGTTGGGCAAAGGTTTGAACCGATCCGGTTCCTCGCCGCCCTCGCCGGTATTGGAACGCGCGCCGATGCGATTCATCGCCACGGCCAGCGTCGTATGTGCTTCACGGCTGATGGACCCGAACGACATGGCGCCCGTGGCGAAGCGTTTGACGATATCTTTCGCGGGCTCGACCTCATCCAAGGCAACGGGCGTTGCCGCCGTCTTGAGGTCAAAAAGACCGCGCAACGTCATTACGCGTTCGGACTGCTCATTGATGAGCTGCGCGAACTCCTTGTAGGCCTCCCGGCTGTTTCCGCGAGCGGCGTGCTGTAGTTTCGCGATGGTATCGGGAGTCCACATGTGGCTCTCGCCGCGCAGACGGTATTGGTATTCGCCGCCGGGATCGAGCGCATCGCGCAGGTGAAGCGCGTTGCCGAATGCAAGCCGATGGCGCTCGACGGTTTCGCGCGCGACTTCCGCGAGGCCGATCCCTTCGACCTGCGTTCCCGTGCCGGTGAAATACTTGTCGATGAAGGTGGAGTGCAGCCCCACCGCATCGAAAATCTGCGCGCCGCAATAGGACTGGAAGGTCGAGATGCCCATTTTGGACATCACCTTCATGAGGCCCTTGCCCATCGCTTTGATGTACTGCTTCTGAAGTTTTTCTTCCGTGTACTCCGACGGCAGCTCCCGCCCGCGCATGGCGCTCAGCGTCTCAAACGCCAAATAGGGATTGATCGCTTCCGCGCCGTAGCCGCCGAGCGTGCAGAAGTGATGCACCTCGCGGGCTTCACCGGTTTCAAGAACAAGTCCTGTTTCGGTGCGTAGGCCCTTGCGGATTAAATGATGGTGGACCGCGGCGGTCGCCAGCAGCGCAGGAATCGCGACGAGGTCGCGGCTCACGCGCCGATCGGAGAGGATGAGAATGTTATAGCCTTTGAGGACCGCGTCTTCGGCTTCCGCGCAAAGGCGACCAAGCGCTGGCTCCATGCCGCCTGCGCCCTTCTCGACCGCATATGTGAGATCTAACGTGCGCGTTTTGAACGCGTCCCCTACCAAATCTCCGAGATGACGGATTTTCGTCAAATCCTGATCCGTCAGGATCGGCTGGCGAACCTCGAGGCGCAGATGCGTCCCGGCCGTATTGAAGCCCAGCAGGTTGGGCTTCGGCCCCACATGGGACACGAGCGACATCACCAATTCTTCGCGAATGGCGTCGATCGGCGGATTGGTGACCTGCGCAAAACATTGCTTAAAGTATGTGTAGAGTAGCTTCGGCCGCTGTGAGAGAACCGAGATGGCGGTATCGGTCCCCATGGAGCCCACCGGATCTTCGCCCTTGACCGCAATCGGAACGAGGAAGCGCTGGAGGTCCTCGTCGGTGTATCCAAAGGCTTGCTGACGGTCGAGAAGCGCTTCGTCGGTGTGATGTTTGTCTGTTGGAACGTCGCCCGGCAAATCCTCGAGCACGAACTGCGTCTTCTCCAGCCACTCCTTATAGGGTTTGGCGGCGGCAAGTTGCGCTTTCAGTTCCGCGTCTTCGATGATGCGTCCCTGCTCCAGGTCGATCAGGAACATCTTGCCGGGCTGAAGACGCCATTTCTTGATGATCTTGCTTTCCGGGATATCCAGGACGCCGGCCTCGGACGCCATCACGACAATATCGTCGTTCGTCACGATGTAGCGGGCCGGACGCAATCCGTTGCGGTCAAGCGTCGCGCCGATCTGCCGGCCATCCGTGAAAGTCAGGGCCGCCGGACCGTCCCAGGGCTCCATCAACCCGGCGTGATATTCATAGAAGGCGCGGCGCTTCTCATCCATCAGCGGATTGCCGGCCCACGCTTCGGGGATCAGCATCATGACGGCGTGCGCGAGCGAATAGCCGCCCATCACCAGAAGTTCGAGCGCGTTGTCGAGGCTGGCCGTGTCCGACTGACCGGCTGCGATCAACGGCCACAGCTTGTCCATGTCGGTCCCAAGGATGTCCGACTTGATGCTGTGACGGCGCGCCGCCATCCAGTTGATATTGCCGCGCACGGTGTTGATTTCGCCGTTGTGGCACACCATGCGGTACGGGTGCGCAAGGCGCCACGACGGGAACGTGTTGGTCGAGAAGCGCTGGTGCACCAACGCCAGCGCCGAGGTCATCCGCGGATCGCTCAGGTCGCGATAGTACTTGTCGAGCTGCGGGGCGAGGAACATCCCCTTATAGACAAGAGTACGGGCCGAAAAACTCGGAATATAGAAGTCGCTCTTACAGTCGAAGGCGCACGTATGGACGAAGCTTTCGGCGCGCTTGCGGATGACGAACAATTTTCTCTCGAAGGCGTCTCCGACTGCCGTATCGGAGCCGCGCACGACCACCACCTGGCGGATCCAGGGCTCGCAAGCCTTCAGGGTTTCGCCGAGCGGCGCCGGATCGACCGGCACGTCGCGCCAGCCCAACACCTTCTGTCCTTCTTCCGCCGCGAAGGTTTCGAGGAGTGCGATGTAGTCTTTGGCGACGGCTTTGTCCTTCGGCAGAAAGATCATACCGACGCCGTAGTCCCCCGGCGGCGGCAGCGTGATTTTCTGCTTGGCGAATTCGTCGCGGAGGAGCGTATCCGGCGTCTGGATCAAGAGCCCCGCGCCGTCGCCAGCGAGCGGGTCGGCGCCCACCGCCCCGCGATGTTCGAGATTCAAGAGTAATTGAATGCCCTGGCGGACAATCTCGTGCGATTTCTTGCCTTTATAGTGAACGACGAAACCGACGCCGCAGGCGTCATGCTCGTTGCGAGGATCGTAGAGCCCTTGTTTCGGCGGCAAAGTCATCAGCACATACTCTTTCGGATGGGATTCCACGGCCCCCTTTTCCGGCACACGCAGCGAAGTCAACGCTTCGCGCCTGCCAGCCCCAAGGCCGCAAGTCCACAAGTACGGTACGGTGAGAAGCGGTCTCCCCTAGACCGTGGGAGGTCAATTAACCGCAGGCTTGACCAAAACTCAATTAACTAAATTCAACCACCGGAAAAACTTGAGCAATTTCAGTGGCCGGGCGCCCACAACCATGAGCCGATAGCGCCCCCGGCCGATAGCGCTTATACTGGAACGGTCCAACGCGACGTCATTTCCTTCGGCTTTTCCCACTGGGAGGGTTCAATGGCTCTGACTTCCTTGCACACGACAGCAACCGCGGCGGCTCAGCCGGCCGTCCGCAAAATCGGCCTTCGGGACGTTGCCGAAGCCCTCCTCGCCGGCATCGACGATTTCGCCGCCAAACCAACGCATCTCTATTTCCTGGCCGTCATCTACCCCGTGGTCACGCTGGGCGCTTTCCTGGTCGTCTTCAATCACGACCTTCTGCCGCTCGCCTTCCCAATCGTCTCCGGCTCGCTCATTCTGGGACCGATCCTCACGGTCGCGATGTGCGAGATCAGCCGGAAACGAGAGCGCGGCGAGGACATCTCAAGTTCAAGCACCGGAAACTTCCTCCGGAACCCCGCCGCCAAAGAAATCATGCTTCTCGGCGGCGTGCTGGTGGCCCTGTTCTTCTTCTGGCTCACGACGGCCATGACGATCTACGACATGACGCTCGGCGATCCGTGGCAAACCGTGTCGCCCCGTTCGGCGGAGGAGTTCTTCACGCGACTGGCGACAACGCCGGAAGGGTGGGCCTTGATCGCGATCGGAAACGGGATCGGTTTGTTCTTCGCGGTTACCGCGCTTTGCATCGGCGCCGTTTCGTTCCCGATGCTCCTGGACCGTCATGTCAGCATAGGGACCGCGATCACGACGTCGTTCCGTGCCGTGAAGGAAAACCCGGTGATGATGGTCGTGTGGGGCGGGCTTGTCGCGCTGGCGCTGATCGTCGGCGCCGCGCCGTTCCTTGTCGGCCTCGCGGTATGCGTGCCGGTGCTCGGTCATGCGACCTGGCACCTGTATCGGAGACTGGTTGTCTAGGAAGAGTGGTGAGCCCGGATGGAGTGCCACAATTAGGGTATTCCAAGACGTTAGGGCGGCTGTTAGCCAAGTTCATTCCCACTGAATTTAAACGCGTAATTTAGCGCTTGGCTAACCGCGCCTGCTGATCCGTTACGGCCGCTTGTAGGGATAGTGTTAGGCTTCCTGTTGGGAATGCCTACCCAATCCCTACCAACGGCCTTTGATTTTACTTGAGTGTTGGGATTATCCCGACAGGACGACAGCCTTCAAAACGTGCACTTATGCCCATTCTATAAGCGCGAAATGGCCTAGACGTTGGAATGAAGGGGAGTTGTTCCTTTGGAGTTTTGTAAAAGGGAAAGAGGAGCAACTAAAAATGGGTATGCATAAGGGTGTGGCCCTCCAACATACCGACGGGTCGCGGTGAAATTCGTGCGCCCGAGCCCCGGGCCCAGCCAGTGGAAAAGTGATACGGGCGAAAAATCCGCGCGGGCACGCCAGTTGTACGGCGTCTGAAAAAGCCTCAACAAAATGCTCAACGAAAAATGCAGATGGCTTAATCGTAGCTTTCTACGGTCGCCTGAAACGACTCGGCCGCGACAGGCCCCCAACCGGGGCGCCTAGATACGCCACCGAACGCGCATTTGACGCTACCTTTGGTAACTTTTGGTTCGAGGCCCCGCCGAATTAATGCGTTGAGCACCACGCGTCGTGGGTGTGTAGTATCCCCCGCTCCTGCACAAATGTAGCAGGATATATTGCGCTTATTGCCCTCTGGAACCGGCGGCCCGACGATACGGTCGAGGATGTTCGGAGAGATGTTATTGCGGCTACCGTGGTGTGGTACCTGAAAAAGCATGAGGCCTTCTCGCAGGGCAAGTCCTGCCACGCCGGCGTAATTCACCGCCGCGGCCAGCGCTTTCAGACCTGCATCTGCCGTGAGCAGAACGCCACGCCCACCAATATTTCCGTACAGAATGACAGAGCTCTCATTCTCAGCAGAAGTTACGCCTCCCTCCCGAAGCGTCTCGGTCGAATAATTTTCGCGCACGTTATAGTGAATTGCCTGGGCAATTCGACGGCCAACACCGCCGATCCAATGCCCGAAAGTGGCAAGAAGATTCTGATCAGGAGCTGGTGTATCGCGAAACTGCGGCAAAAGACCGAGATACATTGACCGGCTAGGTGACAGCACGGTGAAAGCTCCAATCCGCTCACCGGCGAAAGGTAGGTAAACAGGAGTACCTTGGGCCGCCGCTAGGTCAATCAATTCTTCCACGTAGGGGTAGGCTCGCGACAATGACTGGGTAAGGCCGTCGAGCGTCCAACGGCGGCTCGCGAATAGCCCTTGGATTTCTTCTGCGTGTGCACGGGGGACATGCATCCACAACTCGCCGACCGACATTTCCTCCATAACCACCCTAAGTCCACTCATGTGGTCGTTGTCGGGATGAGTACTAACAACGTAATCGATGTGGTCCGTCCCGTACCACTTCCGGATATGTTGACAGATCTGTTCGCCGGTCTCCTGGTAGCCACCATCGACCACCATCACCTTCCACGCGCCCTGATCGTCGGTGTAACGAAGGACAATCGCATCGCCACTGCAGTCCCCGTTCCCGACGGGAAGGAACTCGATCTCATAGGCCATAAGGGCTCCTTGCGCGCACACCAACCCACAATTAAATAATGCGAAGAGTAGTGCGTGCAAGGAGCACAAAATGGACGCTTACGATCTGCAGGCTCGCCATGCTCCAGCCGCGTTAACTATTCTGCCGATCATCCTTCTGCTCGCTGGATTAATTCCACAGTTTCAAGCTTCTACCGTTTTGCCTGGTGTCGCCGGCGTCGCAGCGCTTTCCGCACTGCAGGTCTGGCTGGCGCGGCTAGCGCGGACGAACGGCGTTCGCATCGAGCCTGATCTATATTTCCGGTGGGGCGGAAAGCCCTGTACAGCCATGCTCCGACACTCAGATGTTCGCGTTAATGAACATACAAAGAGGCGTTACCACGCCGCGCTTGAGTCGATTTGCCCCCAGTTTCGGGCCCCTACCCCTGAGAGCGAGCGCGCCGATTATCTGGCCGCCGATGCACTGTATGAGACAGCAGTAGATGAGTTACGCCGGCGCGCGAAAGCTAGAAAAATTGAAGCGGTTCATCGCGAAAATATCTCCTTTGGTTTCGCGCGAAATCTCTTGGGCCTGAAGCCGTGGGGTATTTCGATCGCCATCTTATCTTTTAGCGTCGCGCTTGCGTTTATTGGCAACCGGGCGAACTGGCAACCAGATGGCATTACTCAGGTCGAAGCTGGCGTTCTCGTGATATTGGCGCTCGACATTGCCGCATGGATTTTGGGTGTCACTGAGAATTTGGTGCGCGCGCAGGCTGAGGGATATTGCCGCGCGCTGTTCGAGACGATCGAAGCGCCGGTAACCTAGCGAACAGGGTCGCCGATCATCGTTGGGTCCTCCCAGCCGAAAAAGTAATACGGGCGAAAAATCCGCGGAGGTTTTCTAGTGGCGGACTTTGGATTTTGGCTTAACGGCGTTCGCCTTAACACTCCAGCTTAACACGCCTGATAGGCGAACGGCGTTCGCCTGACGCCGGAATCGGTTATAGTCGAGCATGGGAGCGGCGACTGGGGGCATTCAACATGGAATGGTTTATCATCTGGTTTGTGATCGCGCTGGCCGCCGGCTTTCTGGCGGACCGCAAGCACCGCCACGGCGGCTGGTGGTTTTTGATATGTGCGATCGTGCCGATCGCGATCGTCATTCTGATCGTCCTTCCCCCCGGGAACGTCGGTGCCCCTGAAACGAAGGCCTGCCCTATGTGCGCCGAACAGGTTCTGGCCGCCGCCAAGATATGCAAACATTGTCAGCATGAGTTTCCGGCGGTGCCATCACCTCCGGAAAAGGACGTCGAGCAGGTGATTTACTGAATGTTCCTATCTAAAATGAACCCGCTTCGCGTGCACCTGGTCTGGTTCGGCTTGGGTACCATCATCGGTGGCCTCGTTGTTCGTTACGTCATGTCTGACATCAGTGAAGGTCTCGCGATCATAGCCGCGGCCGGCCTGACAGCCGTAATCACCGCATATCAACTCCACGTTACAGCAGACGATCGGCGCAAAGAACGCGAGGATGATCGTGCGCACGAACGGCGGGCGAACGCCGCTCTTGTACTGGGCGACATTGAGGCTGCGCGCGCAACAATTTGGATGGAGCTAAGCGTAAAAGAGAAGCGTACCGCATTTAACCGTGAGCGACTCGAACGGCAAAAGGAAATGATAAGTCTATGGGAACGAGCGGGAGGGCGCGGTGATATGCCGGTACTGACCACACAGAGCTTATATCCCTCAATAACGTTTCGCGCCATGGAGGCCGCGCCACTCGCGGTCAAGTCACTGCCGCCTGAAATCATTCGCACCGTCTTGATCCTCCGAAATGTTATGGAGAGATGGAATACGGAAGCGGAGGTGCTGGTTGAAGTCGCCGTAGCATCGGCCGAAGGGGTGGAAAAGGTGCTCTTACAAATGGCAGAGGCGCTTGAGGGCGTATCAGAAACACTTCGACCTATCGCTAACGTACAGAAATCGACGCTTGCGGATCAGTTGACGCGGGCGCCTTAACGACGCCGGCCGAGGCGGGTTGCGATCAGGTCTTGCGCTTCGCGGTGGGCGGCTTCGGGAGAGAGTGAACGCGAACGCGACGTCGCGGGTCTCACGCCCGGGCGCGGCGCCGGCAACGATTCCCAAATGAGCCGTAGCTGTTCCTCCGAAATGCGCCAGGGCGCATTCGTTGCGGCCGAGGTTCGACGAAAGAGCGGGCGCCCGAGGCGGTCAACGCCGCCGAGCCGGTTGAGATGCAGCCGTAACGTCTTCTCGCCCATGCAAAGACGCGCGGCGGCTTCACGCAAGGACATTACTTTCAGACCCACGTTTACCCCCTGGGTGGGCGGGAACCCCAAAACACGAGCGAACGGCGTTCGCCTCCCCGGCACCACCGTACGGCCAGGACCGGAATTCACTTGAACCTACCTATCAGGGTTTGGCAGGTTGCAGAACGAAACGGGGGCCCGGAGTGGACCCGGACCCCTGCCGCGGCTTGGAAAACTCGGCTGTTTCGATCGACGAACGGGCTCCGCTTCTGCAAGGCGGGGCCTTTTTCGTGCCCGTCGATAACTTCGGTTATTCGGGAACCGCCGAAATGCCGCAAGGTAGAAAATTTGGCGCTCTGTCGATTTTCGGCACTTTCGGCCTTTCGGCCAATATCACGCTCCTAGAGCCGCGCATGGCCGTTCAAAGCCCTTCTATACGGGCCTCTTTTTTCGCGCGCCTTAGCCACATGAGACCGAAGCCATTTCAACGCCCCTAAGGGTGCGCGCAACACCGGCGCTCAGCGAATCGCCGCGGGCATCCCTCGCGCTCCGGGGAGGAACCATCTATAATCTAACCACCCATGGGGGCGGAAATACTCGGCGGGAGATCTCACGTCCGCTCCCGGCGCTCGGCACCGCCCGGCCGACGCCTTCTTAGTGGGCCAACTCAAGCCCCCGGCCCTTAGCGCCGGGGGTTTTGATTCCGACCGTGCCGAGCGAACGGCGTTCGCCACCTTCCCTTGAAAGGGAAAAGGCGCCCCCTTGCCGGCGGCGCCTGGTTCCGATCGGCAATGTGCCGAGCCGCTTCACACGGCCGCCATATGTCCCTCGCTAATCCCGGCCAGAAGGTTCCGAGCCAGCATTCCCTCCCGCAGGGGCTGGCCGATCATCAGCGTGGCCAAGCTCATGGCCTGGGCCTTGAGAATTGCGGGATCCGTACTGACGGTTTCGGCGAGCGCCTGGTCGATGAGGTCGAGTTCGGACTCTAACGCCCACGCAACCTGTATAGGACGCGCTGCCGCATCACGTGCCGCTAACCACGCCCGCAAGACCGCCGCGGTTTTCAGCCGCTGGGTCAGGTTCTCGTCATGTCGGAGAGGTTCTTCATCCGCCATGAGATCAGAGCAAAGCCTTTGCAGATAGACGTCGACCGAGGCACGAACCTCGATCGGCGCCGCTGCATATCCTTCGGTCGCCTTCCATGCCTTCAGCTTATGAACGTCCTCGATCGCGCCGACTATGTCGCCATCGTGCGGGAACATATCTCGTAGCTTCATGTAAGCCTCCATGATTGAATAAAAACCGGAAACCAGTTAAACAATATGTTCAATCATAGGAGCGTTGCACATTTTGTGCAATGGCAGATATGGCTATAACACCGGATCAATGCAGAGCGGCCCGCGCGTTGCTCAAAATGTCCCAGGATGCCCTTTGCGAAGCCGCCGGCGGTTTGTCGCGCGGTACTTTGATCTACTTTGAGGCCGGGACACGCGCGGCCAGCGAAGACACAGTAGCAGCACTTGAAAAGGCCCTGGTGCGCGCCGGCGTCGAATTCATCCCAGAGAACGGCGGCGGCGCTGGGGTGAGAATGAAGAGGCGGGCAAAGAAGTGACGAAAAAGAAGCGTGGGCGCCCCCCTAAATACACCGAGCAAGAGCGGCTTGATCAAGCGCGCAGGAAGTTAATGTCCGCGATCGGGAAAACGCGCCGTTTTAAAAGTGGAATGGAGGTTGGAGTACCCAACGCTTGTGACGTTGTCGCAGCGTCGGCGGGTGCATCCATAAACGAACTGCTCAACATCGTCGACGAAGCTCTCTCGCGCGAAGCGAAGCGTATGGCTAGCTTCGAGGATCGGGATGTCAGGGCCGAGCTTGAGCGCACTGAAACTAACGCACGCCGCGTTCTTGAAGAAGAGGGCATACAAATCTCTAACGCATCTTTCGCCGACCAAGAACAGGCGCAATCACTTCCGGGCGCGCGTTTGGCGTTTGCTCTTCTCGCGGAAATAGAAATGGCTCGTGCAATATTGTGTGATTCTGGGCATGGCCCGTTGGCTTGGTATGTTGCAAATAGAATGGGATGGCTCGAAGGCTGTATGGGGCGCGAGCACGAGTTAACGCTCAAGAGCTGGAGTTCGCGTTCGATCTCACGCGTTGACGCTGAAAAGCTACTTCGGGACTACGAGAAGCTAAAACGCGCCGCCTCGCCGGGTTTAAAGGTCGCCGCCCTACGCGACGATGCCGCGTCACAGCTGGGTTATAAAAATGGGGAAAGCCTGAGAAAGGCCCTGGCAAAGGCCTCTCTATTAATTTCCCAGCCGGAGCCACATACCAAAATCCATCGATTAAAATAGGCTCGCCGAAAGCGGGAGCGCAGTCTTTGCCACATGGCAAGGACGAACCCGCATCATGCAGCAGACGAATTCAGATCGCCGGATTGATAACCGGCTTCAAGTAGCTCGCTCCGCCGCGCCTTTAGCGGCTCGGTCTCCTTGCCAGAATCGGCCATCGATTGCGGCGGGGCGAGCGCACACACCTCCCCTCGCCGATCTCCTACCGCCGGTCACGCGTGGCATCCAAGCCCACGCAAAGAGCCACGTCATGCGCCGCGGCTGGGAGGCGCACCTCGCGCGGGTCTCGCGTGGTTTTTGGACCGTTCGCCTATTCAACCGCGGAACGACGCGCGATCAACGATCGCACGAAAGATCTCTCCGCGAAAACCTCGCGGACAATTCCCGAAGCGAACGCCGTTCGCTTCCTCCAATGCGCGCCGGCAAATGCCCGGGCGGCTTTCGGGGTCTCCTTTCCCCCAGACAGAAGCCGCGCGGGAGCGTCACTTTGCCGGCGCGCAGCCTTCAACTTAAGGACATCTGAGCATGCAAGACACACCCGTGAGCACAGAGAGATTCCTCGGCAATCATGGAGACCGCCAAGAGACTGTCCCGCGCGTAAACTTTTACGACTCGCTTTCACCGTCTCGGCGCAAACAGTTGTTAGAAACGCAGATGTTGCCTGACGAGTGGAGTGTTTTTAAGGACGCTCTCGCCAGCCAAGGACTTGAGGCCGCGCTGGAGGAAGCCTTGACCCCTCAAGTTATAGGTCGGTTCAGCACTAGGGAACGCTCCGCAAGAATTGGATTGCGTGATTACGTCGAGGCGCGCTTACACGACGAGGGCATATCGGGCTTAAATCCGCGCGCGAGGAATGGGATGCATCGCCCGCGCTACGCACGGAATTTCAAGGCGATTACGAGGCGTGGGACGCCTATCACCGTGCCGCGGCCGCTGGGAGAACACGACTGCTTCCTGGTGGCCGGTAGCCGGACATTCAATTTTAAGGGGCTGATAATTTCGGGAAAACTTTCATGTTCGTGCGTGTAACCACCATCAAACCAAAACTCATCGACCACGAAAATTGGCCACAACTGCCCGCTGGCGTCGTGATCGTTGATCCCGACGAGCGGGCCTTAAACAAACTGCAGGCTTTCGCGAAAGACATCGGTGGTGGCCGCCATGAGATTACGAAAACGTGGCCGGTGATGGGAGGCCTTACATTCACCGTCGCGGCGATCGACATCATTGATCGCAAGACCTTCGAGGTTTTGGAACAACGGGAGGACGGCGAACGCCGTTCGCCTCCTGGCGCGGATCAGCCATGAGCGACAAGAGAGACATCGTTTATCGCTACGGCCAAGAAGGACTTGAAGACCTTCAGCGCAAACTGTTGGAGATGGCCGGTGCCGCGCAGCAGGCGGCTAAGCAGATTGGCGAAGGAAGCAAGCCCGCCTCCAGCGGTTTAAAGGCAATTGACGAAGCAGGCCGCCAAGCAAAGGCGGTCGTCGAAGACTTGGCCGCGAAGGCGGGGCCAGCGGGCGCGATCTTGAGTCGGCTCGGTCCTGCAGGCATCACCGCGGCTGCGGGCATCGCCGCGGTCGGCGGCGGACTGGTGACTATGCTGCACGCCGCCGCGAACGCCGAGCTCGAGGTAAAAAAAATAGAGGCCGTAATTCGCGCCACCGGGGGCGCGTCGGGCGTCACGGCAAGGCAAGTGGAGGACTTGGCAAAGTCCCTCTCGCGGACCTCCATTGTCGCGGAATCAGAGCTGAAGGCGGCGGCCACACAGTTGCTGACCTTCAAAGGCATCGCCGGCGAGACGTTCGGGGAAACATTGCGTGTCGCCACGGATGTCGCGGCTTTGGGTTTTACGAACGTCACAAGCGCGACATTGGCCCTAGCGAAAGCGCTCGAAGATCCAGCCGCAGGCATGGAGGCCTTGAAGCGGATCGGTGTCGATCTCACGGCCACAGAGTCCGCACGGATCCAGCAGCTCCAGGAAATGAACCGTCTGCAGGAAGCGCAGAATGAGCTGCTGCATGCCGCGGCGTCCCATGTCGGCGGCGCCGGAGCTGCGAGCGCAGATACCCTGATCGGGAGCTATCACAGGGCTACGGAAGCCGCCAAAGGCTACGTCGACGCTGTGGCCACGAACATCGTTCATCTTCAGCAGTTTAAAGACCTATCGAGCGGAATCGCTGCATTTTTCGACAAACAAGCCGAGCGATGGAGTCCGGAGGGACAAATCGCGCGCCGGGAAGCGGCGCTTACAGCCATTAATCCGCATCATCCTCAGGCCAAACAATACCGGGAGGAGATCGAGGCGCTGCAGCTGCTCATTAAAGCGCGCGCGCAAGAAGAAGCCGCGGCGGCGCGGCTGGCGAAGCGCCAGCAAGAAGAAGCACAGCGTCATGAATGGAATCGGCGCGCAATCGAGGCGGCCGAAAAAGAGGTAACCGCACACCTTGAAACGCTAAAGAAAAAGCAGAAGGCCGATAAGGACTATGAGGCCTGGCGTGAGGACGGCGTTCGCGCCCTCGCGAAACTCAACGAGGAGCAGTATCAGGATGCGCTTGGAACCGTACAACGGATTCAAGAGGGCGTCGAAAAGGCTATAGCCTCGAACGATACCAGCCTGATGAAGGCTGCATTGGGGATCGCCACGCCGTCGCAGGTCCAGGAGACATTCGATGCTTGGGACCGCATCGCGGCGCAGATGAAGTCCGTCAGCGATGAAGCCGCGCGGGACATGTACAACGTCCACCGCGACATGTGGGACGACGTCCTCGCCGGGAACCTGAAATCGTTCGACGGCTGGGCCGACGCGATCGGCGGCATCTATCGCCGCAAGATCGCAAGCCAGCTCGCGATGGAAGGCGACGCGTGGTTCAAGAACCTGTTCGGCGGACAGGGCGGCGAGATCATGGGCCATCTCGGCGCGGGCCTGGCCGGCTATCAGATGGGCTCGTCGCTCGGCAACGCGCGCAGCGGCCCGGGCAATGAAATCGGCGGGGCCATCGGCGGCGCCGCGGGCTCTTATTTCGGGCCTGTCGGCACCTATGTCGGCTCGGCGATCGGCAGCCTGATCGGCGGCCAGTTCGGCCCACGGCCGTCGGACCGCACGGAGACGGTGACCCGCGAGCTGTTCACCGGCCGGCGCTGGGAGAACGATCTCGGCGCGGGCAAGGACAGCCCGGAGAACCGCGCGGCGGTCGACGCGCTCGACGACGCGATCATGCTCTTCATCGACACCATGAAGGGCTTCGGTCTGAACGCGGGCGCGAGCAGCTATATGCTCGAGGTGGGCGCCGGAAACTCGCAGTCGCCCTTCCGCGCGAGCGTGAGCGGCGGCGCGGTCAAGGACTTCGAGACGCGTGACGCGGCGTTCAACTGGATCGCCGGCCAGATGGTCGATAGCCTGTCCGTGGTTCCGGAGAAGCTGCAGACCATCGTCGACAACTTCGATCCGTCGAAGGTCGAGCAGTTCTTCAACGACCTGCAGCGGTTCCAGAACTTCGACCGGACGCTGGAAGGCATCCGCGACGAGATTCTGAAAATCACGGACCCGCGTGCCTGGGACATCAAGCAGGTGACGGATTGGTTCGCCGCGATCCAGACGGAAGCCGTCGATCTCGGCTACGACATCACGTCGGCGATTTTCGATCCGGTGATCGCGCTGCGCGACCGGCAACTGGCGGACATCGCGGCGAACTATGCGCCCGCGTCCGTCACGCCGGTGACGCCGGAAATCGCGCAGTTGCAGGCCACCGCCAACTGGATGTCGATCATCGGCGGGCTGTACGATCAGCGCATCGAGCAGCTTGAGGACGAAGCGGCCGCCCTGCGCGCGTCGTCGCAAGCCTGGGACCGCCTCGGCGCGATGTTGCGCAACACGCGGTCGAGCCTCTTGCTCGATCCGTCGTTGTCGCCGCTGTCGCTGGAGCAGCGCCGGGCGGAAGCCTTCTCGCAGCTCGACCACGCTTACGCCTCGGCGCAGGGCGGCAACCAGGACGCGGCGGCGCAACTGCCGGACCTGGCCCGCGCGGCGCTCACGGCCAGCAAGGAGTTCTACCGGTCGTCGGAAGACTATTACCGCGACTTCGATCGCGTGCAGGGCATGCTGGGCGCGGCGGAAAGTTACGCCGCGCAGGAAGTGTCCCTGGCCCAGGAGCAGCTCGTCACCCAGCAGGCGATGCTGGCGGCGCTGCAAGCGGGGCGCGGCGCGCTCGAGGGAACGCCGGCGTCCTACAACGCGGCGGACGTGGCGGAAATCTCCTCGGCGTTCGGCGTGGCGTGGCAGCGGTCCGGGCTTTCGCGCTCGGACTTCCTGCAAACCGACGAAGGCCGGAACGTGTGGCTCCCCTTACGCGATCGCTGGATCGGGGGCATCGACGACAAAGCGCAACTTGAAGCCAGCCTCGCGGCCGCGCGCGCGCAGAAAAACGAAGGCGGCTACGCGAGCTCGGACGCGATGCTGTTCGAGCGTCAGATCGTCGATCGCATGAACGCGCTCGGCTACGACGTGCCGGTGATGCACGCCGGCGGCATGGTCCGGCGCACGGGGCTCGCCTACCTGGAGAAGGGCGAGCATGTGACGCCTCGGAGCAGCGTGAGCGGACTTGAAACCCGCTTAGCGGCCGTCGAAAGCACCATAGGGGGCCTGCCTCGCCTCATTGCCGAGGTCGGCAAACGCACGATCGAACATCTCGCCGCGATCAGTCAAACAAACGAGACAATGGCTCAGAGCGAGGCCGTCGCCGCGCGCGCGGCTCGCGGCGGGCCGCGTGGAAAAGTCGCGCGGGCGACGTCATGAGTAACATCATCGAATTGCCGCTGAACGTCGACAACGCGAGGAACGTCCGTCTCGCGAATATCGAGAGATCCCTTCATTCCATCGCCCTGGGGATTCGGGAGGTTCGTGGTGGGTTAGATCGCATGCTGGAACTTCTCGATATCGTCGCGGAGATCGAAGCAAATTTGAAGAACTTCGACGCCGCCATCGCCCGCGGTGAAATTGTAGGACTCCCGAAAGTCGACGTCGCCATCACCGGCGGTCGTTCGATCTATTTTTTAGGCCGGGAACTCTTGTTGATCAGGAATATGTTCAAACGCATCGGCATTTCCGCCGGCGGTCGTGAAATTCTGGCGCCGGCCGTGGTGGCCGACGGTGTGCATGGAGAAGAAAAATGAAAGCACTTGAGAAACTCTTTGGTAGGACGTCGGCCGAGATCGCGGCCGACCTGTTGCGTAACGACGAAGAGGCGGCGGCGTTAAACGATGAGATCGCCGCGCACGCCGCGAGACAGGATGAAGCCGCCGCGGAGAGCGACAAGGCCGCGGCGGAATGGGTCGCTCAGGCGGCGATCTTGCGCAACAAACTTCAGGCCAAGTCCATGCGTCGTGAAACATTGGCGAAGGCCCTTGCGACGGCCGGAGCGCGCGAGACCGTTCAACAAAATCAGGCGCGCCGCGCGGCACTGGAGAAAGAGACTACGACGCTGATCGCGCAAGCGCCCGCCCTGGAGAAAGCCATGAGTGATCTGATGATTCATTTGGCAAAGTGGGCACGGAATCACGATGAATGCCTTGCATTCAACACCGCGAAGCTCGACGGAGTCGACCTGATCAAATGCGCCGCAGAACGGATTTCGGAAGGGCCTGAAGGCGGCTGGGCGCTGTTCTGGAGAAAAACCGAACTGCCATCCATTCGGCATCCACAAAAGTTTATGTGGTCGGGACGTGACGGCGTCACGCCAGGTTACGGGCAGGCCCCGGAATAGGCGAACGGCGTTCGCTTCAAGAGATTGCGGGGAGCTCTCCTGCCCCGCAAACAGGTGCGCGACATGCCTGGCTAAAAGCGGCGGAGCCCCCCGCCGCAGTCGTCCCCACCGGAGCCCCACGGTGAATATCTTATGTCGGCATGACGCCGGCAAACCGTTCGGGTGCACCGATGACGTTAGCTTTAATGCCCCTCGCCGGCGCCATGGCTGATGCTGTGATGGCGCAAGAGGTTTTTTGTACGCTGCAGATCGGGCGAAACAAAGTTGGACGAATGACTTACAGACTCAAGAGCGATGGATGGCACTATGAGCCGCGCTTTTCCCTGGGTGTGGCGGCGTTGCGGGCTTACGGCGAAGCACGTCTGTCGACGCGTAAAGTGAAGGCCGCAAGCCTTGCGGCGAAGATCATCCAAGAGCGCACTTTGAAGGATCTGCGTTTCTCATCGTTGCGTGCCGCGGAACGCAGACTTGGCAATTTGGCGCGCCTGGCCCCTGGCGCCTTGTCGCCGGAGATTGGATACGTCCATGTCAGCTGAGGATGTAGCACTCACGCTAGAAGATGCGCGACCGGCCGGTGAAAATGCGCCGTGCGGGGACGAAACCCGGCGAACGGCGTTCGCCAAACGCGGCAAAGTTGTCCAGATTGTCGACGATCTTCTTAAGTCGATGAAGTTAATCACCGACGACACCAATCAAGTCTATCAATACGACGCGGCCGGCGGTGCTTGGTCCGTATTGTCGGCTGCGGCGTTGAACGCCATTGCATACAACCAGGATGTCCGGGCGACGTCGAGCAAACGGCGTGAGATTGTCGATAGAATCAAAGCCGCCACCTTCCAACGAAAAGTGAAGTGGGGCCGGGTGCAAGACTGGGAGATACCCTGCGCGAACGGCATCCTCGACGTCAGGTCCGGCAATCTCCGCCCGCACGCCGCGGAAAACATGCTCGATCGATGCCTTCCCGTGCGATACGAGAGTGGAGCATCAGCGCCGCGCTGGCTGGCGGCCCTGGATCAATGGTTCCCGCCAGACAAGGACGGCGGCCGCCGCGCGGCGTTGCAGGAATTTTTCGGTTACGTTTGCCTTGCACATGCGCGCTACAAGCGAGCGCTCGTTCTCTACGGCGACACGAACACCGGCAAGTCGGTTCCGGTCATGCTCGCGAAAGCGTTAGTCGGCAGTGAGTTCACGTGCCAGCTCAGCGTCGTCGACATGGACGATCCGCAGCGGCGCGCCGTCATCAAGGGCAAGGCCCTCAACATTATGACGGAACTCTCGGCCTCGGCGATGGTGGCGGACGGCGGTTTCAAGACCTTGGTGTCAACGGAGGAGCCAGTTCTCCTCGACGCGAAATACATTACACCGGAAATGTATGTGCCGACGGCGAAGCACATTATCGCCACGAACAACCTGCCGAAATTGAGCGACCACACCGCCGCGACTTTTAATCGCCTGCTGATCATTCCGTTCGATGAAGCCATCCCGGAATCGAAACAAGATCGTGGCCTGCTGGAAAAACTGCAGGCAGAACTGCCGGGTATCCTTACCTGGGCGGCGGAGGGTGCACAGCGTCTCGTCGCGCGCCACGGTCAATGGCCCGTTGTAGAAGCCTCCCGCGCGATCCTGACGACCTATCGCGACGAGATGAATCCGCTGAAGCAATTCATGGCCGAGCGGCTGATCCCGGCAAAGGATGCCCTCGTTCCGCTGCAGAAACTGACGGAAACCTTTAACCAGTGGAATAAGGGGCAACGCCATTTTGGCGTGAAACAAGTCGGGAAACTGTTGCGCGATGCGGGCTTTCGCAACGCGATTAAGGAGGTGCGTGTCCGTGGCACCGGCGAGCCTGACTACGATGGCTTGGTCCTTACGTGTTTGATGGGCTATCGCATTGCCGGCGCTCTCCCGGCTGCGCTACGCGCCTCGCAGACCACCGGCAAGATGAATGAGGCCGGTCTCGAGATCATGGAAGGGAAGATCGGCGCTCCCACGCCCTCGGGCGAGCCCGACGAGGCGGACGCGTATGAGCGCTGAAACGCATGCCCGCACCTATGACGACCGGCCCGACGTGTTGCCGGGGTCACTGGCGCCGCGCGGACTTTCGCGAATCCAATCAGCGGCTTACGTGGGTGTCTCTCCAGGATTGTTCGACAAAATGGTGGCCGATCACCGCATGCCAGCGCCAAAACGCGTAAACGCGCGGGTTATCTGGGATCGAAAGGAACTTGACGAGGCCTTCGACGCCTTGCCCAATGGCGAGCAGGACTCCACGAACCCGTGGGACGAGGTGCTCAAGTGAAGCGTCGAGGGCTGCCGAAGTACGTTTCAGAATTCCAGGATCGGCACGGTAAGTGGCGCGCGCGTGCGCGCAGGACCGGCGTCCCGACCTATTACTTCCATAACCCGCCCGGCACCATCGCGTTCGAGAACGAATACCGTGCCTGGCGCGACGGCGCTCCACCGCCGCGGAAGACTGGAATTGGCCCGAATCGTATGCGCGTCGGCAGCGTCTCGGACGTGATCGCTCGCTACTACCGTTCCACGGACTGGGCCAGCCTCGCCGTGGGGACGCAGCGCATGCGCCGAAATATCCTCGAGCGCTTCCGCGTCGCGCATGGCGATAAGCCGATCGGAGACCTTCAACGCGAGCACATCAAAAGGTTGATCGAAGCGAAAGTTGAGACACCGGCGGCCGCCCGCAACTTGCTTAAGGTTCTGCGGTTGCTCATGCGGGTGGCTGTCGACTGCGGCTTGCGGAGCGATGATCCGACGATGGGCGTTACCGCCGTGAGGCGCAAGACGGATGGCATTCATACTTGGACCGAGGATGAGATCGCCGCCTTTGAGAAGGCCCACCCGCCCGGCACCCGCGCGCGCCTTGCTTTCGCCCTCCTTCTTTACACCGGCCAACGGCGCGGTGACGTTATCGGCCTCGGATGGCAGCATCTGCGCCAAGGCAGGATCTACCTTCGCCAACAGAAAACCGGCGCCGCCTTGGCCGTGGCCGTCCATCCCCAGCTCGCCGCGGTCCTTGAGCATGCCCCACGCGAGCATTTGACCTTCCTCACGACGGCGTTCGGAAAGCCGTTCACACCGGCCGGATTCGGAAATTGGTTCCATGACCATATCCGCGCAGCCGGCTTGCCGGATCGCTGCGCCGCCCATGGGCTACGCAAGGCTGCCGCGCGCCGTCTGGCGGAGGCCGGCTGCAGCGCCAGCCAGATCGCCGCGGTGACGGGCCATTCATCGCTTCGAGAAGTCGAGCGCTACACGAAGGCCGCCGCGCAGATCGTCCTGGCCGATGCCGCAATCGGCGCGTTGCCCGGTTCAGATAAAGAACGGATTTTGGCTAACCCGCCGCAGCGGTTAGCCAAAGCGGCGGAGAAGTGACTGGTGCCACGATCTATTTTTGGAAGGTTGGTGAGCCCGGATGGATTCGAACCATCGACCACCGCATTAAAAGTGCGATGCTCTACCGCTGAGCTACAGGCCCGCCTATCAGCGAGGGGCGCAACATAGGCGCGGCTCTCCCCCGGGTCAAGAATACCGTGCGGCCTCTATGACGATTATTCGCAAGCCGCCCAACCCCTTGGCGGAACGGCGAGAATAACGGCCAGAACAAAAAAGCCCGATCCACCTTGCACGGGGACCGGGCTTCCATGTGAGCCGGAGCAAAAGCGAAGCCGGCGCGGCTCCGCAGGCGTCGGTTTACTTCTTCTTGGCCTTATCAGCGTCGATGGCGACTTGCAGGCGCACGATCCGGTCGGGATACGGGACGCTGCCGTTGCGCGACGGATCGCCTTTGCGGATCTTGTCCACAAACTCCATGCCTGAAACCACCTGGCCCCAAAGGGTGTAATTGCCGTCGAGATGGGTGCTGTCGTCCAGAACGATGAAGAACTGGCTGTCGGCGCTATTGATGTTCGCCGCGCGCGCCATCGAGACGGCGCCGCGCAGGTGGCTTTCCTTGTTGAACTCGGCCTGGATGTTCTTGCCCGAACCGCCGGTGCCGTCGCCTTTCGGGTCGCCCGTCTGGGCCATGAAGCCGTCGATCACACGATGGAACACGATGCCGTCGTAAAAGCCCTGGCGCACCAGTTCCTTCACGCGCGCGACGTGCACGGGCGCTAGATCCGGGCGCATCCGGATCACGACACGGCCGTACTCAAGGTCCATATACAACGTAAATTCGGGGTCCAATTTTACAGTCTCCTTCGGAGGTACGGGCGCCTGAGCGGGGGCCGGCGCCGGCTTTGCTGCGGGCGCTTGAGAGGCCGGTTGTCCGGTCGGGCTGGGTTTGGGTTTGGGCGGTGCAAGGGGCACGACGGCCTGCGGCTTGGCGGCAGGTGCCGCCGGAGCGGTCTGCGCCGAGGTCGGGGCGCCGAAGGCGAAGCTCATGACGAGCGCCATCGCAAGCGCCGCGGGAACGGATAAGCGTAAGTTGAACACGGGTTTAGATCTCCTCGCGGGGTCGGGTCAGTCATAACCGCCCGACCGGTCCGGCACAAGGGACCAGGACAGAAAAGGCGCTCCGCGGATGGCGGCTAAGCTATTAGGAAAACTTGTATTTTCGGCGAACCCGGCTGTTCACGCCTTTGGGAACGAAGGTTGAGATATCGCCGCCGAGGCGCGCGACCTCTTTCACAAGGCGCGAGGCGATGAACTGGTTGTTCTCCGACGCCATCAAGAACACGGTCTCGACCTTGGGATTGATGCGCGTGTTCATGCCGGCCATCTGAAACTCGTATTCAAAGTCCGACACGGCGCGCAGGCCGCGCACGATCAGGTTCGCGCCCATCTCGGTGACGAAATCCATCAAGAGCGTATCGAACGGCACGACGTCGACTTGCGCGCCTGAGAGTTTGAGGGCTTCGACCTCGGTGCGGCACATGTCCACACGCTCTTTCAGCGAGAACAACGGCCCCTTCCCGGCGTTCACGGCGACCGCCACCACCAGGCGGTCCACCATACGAACGGCGCGCGTGATGATGTCCAGATGCCCGTTGGTGACCGGATCGAAGGTGCCCGGATAGACGCCGACGCGTAAGCGGCCGCCCCTGGCGCTGCGCGTGGCGGGCGCACGCGATTGCTTTTTGGCCATGATCATCCCCCTCGCCGGCGGCGCGGTTGTCCCGACGCAACTATACGCTTTCAGCGGCCTGCTCTTCACCACCGTTTTCTTCGTCGAGCGGTAGGTGCGCGACGGAGGTCACATGCTCCTCCTCACCGGTCGCGAATAGAGTCACACCCTGGGTCGAACGTCCCGCGACGCGAATGTCGGCGACCGGGATTCGGATCAACCGACCGGCGTCCGTGATCATCATGACCTGATCCGTATCGGCGACCGGGAACGACGCAACCACATCGCCGTTGCGTTTCGTGGTGGCGATGGAAACGATCCCCTGCCCGCCGCGTCCGGTGATGCGATATTCGTAGGCCGACGTGCGCTTGCCGAAACCGTTCCGGGTGGCGGTGAGGATGAACTCCTCGGCGGCGGCGAAACGTTTGAACTCATCGTCGCTGAGGACTTTCGTCGACGAACCACCGTCCGTGCCGTCGTCCACGGACGTTTCGTCGGCGTCGTCGCTGCCGCGCAGTTTCTTAGCCATGCGGAGGTAGGCGTCACGGCTTTCCGTGTCGAAGTCCACATGCTTGAGGACCGACATCGAGATGACTTCGTCGCCCTCGGCGAGTTTGATCCCGCGTACACCGACGGACGAGCGGCTTTGGAATACACGCACATCGGAAACCGTGAAGCGGATGCACTTGCCCTGGAGCGTGGACAAGAGCACGTCGTTCTGGTCGTTGCAGGTATCCACGCCGATGAGGCGATCGCCGCTTTCCTCAAGCTTCATGGCGATCTTTCCGCTGCGATTGATGTTCACGAAGTCGGAGAGATCGTTGCGGCGCACCGTGCCGCCGGAGGTGGCGAACATGACGTTCAGTTGTTCCCAAGTCGTCTCGTCCTCGGGCATCGGCATGACGGTGGAGATCGTCTCGCCTTCCTTGAGCGGCAGAAGGTTGATCATGGCCTTGCCGCGGCTCTGCGGCGTGCCGACCGGGAGCTTATAGACCTTCAGCTTGTAAACCATGCCGAGGGTCGAGAAGAACAGCACGGGCGTGTGCGTGTTCACGATATAGAGCGCCTGGACGAAATCCTCTTCCTTCGTCGCCATACCCGCGCGGCCTTTGCCGCCGCGGCGCTGCGCGCGGTAGGTCGACAGGGGCACGCGCTTGATCCAGCCGGTATTGGTGACCGTGACCACCATGTCCTCGCGCTGGATCAAATCTTCGATATCGGTCTCGAATTCCAGTTCTTCGATGGTCGTGCGGCGCGGCGTGCCGTACTCGGTCTTCATCTCCTGCAATTCGTCGCGCATGATGCGGTACAGCCGCTCGCGGCTGCGCAGGATGTCCAGGTAGTCGGCGATCTGCGTGCCGATTTCCTTCAACTCGCCGTGGATCTTGTCGCGCTCCAGCCCGGTCAGGCGGTGCAGGCGGAGGTCGAGGATGGCTTTGGCCTGTTCCTCCGACAGACGGTATTTGCCGTCGACGACCTTGCGGCCTGGCTCGTCGATCAGCACGACAAGCGGCTCCACGTCGGCGGCGGGCCATTCGCGCGCCATCAACTGCTCGCGGGCAACCGAAGGATCCGGCGCGGCGCGGATCAAACGGATCACCTCGTCGAGGTTCGCCACCGCAATGGCAAGTCCGACCAAGGTGTGCGCGCGGTTGCGCGCCTGGTTCAACTCGAACACCGTGCGGCGGCGGATGACTTCTTCACGGAAAGCGATGAAGGCCAGAAGGATCTGGCGCAGATTCATCAGCTCCGGCCGCCCGTTATTGATGGCCAGCATGTTGACGCCGAAGCTGGTTTGCAGCGGCGTGTATTTATAAAGCTGATTCAGAACGACGTCGGCGACGGCGTCGCGTTTGACTTCGACAACCACACGCACGCCGCGGCGGTCGGACTCGTCGCGCAGATCGCCGATGCCCTCGATGCGCTTGTCGCGTACGAGTTCCGCCATCTTCTCGATCATGGCGGACTTATTCACCTGATACGGTATCTCGCTGATGACGATCGCCTGGCGATCCTTGCCCATCTCCTCGATTTCGCAGCGCCCGCGCATCACGACGGAACCGCGGCCGGTCATCATCGCCGCGCGGCTGCCCGCGTGCCCGAGAATGATGCCGCCGGTCGGGAAATCGGGACCCGGCACGATTTCCATCAGGCGCTCGTCCGTGGTCGCGGGATCGTCGATCAGCGCGCACGTCGCGTCGACGATTTCGCCGAGGTTGTGTGGCGGCACGTTTGTCGCCATCCCGACCGCGATGCCGCCGGCGCCGTTGACGAGAAGGTTCGGGAAGCGCGCCGGGATAACGACGGGTTCGCGTTCGCTTTCGTCGTAGTTCGGCTGAAAATCGACGGTATCCTTGTCGATATCGTCCAGCAGCGAATGGGCGGGTTTCGCCAGGCGGGATTCGGTGTAGCGCATCGCCGCCGGGGCGTCGCCGTCCATCGAACCGAAATTCCCCTGCCCGTCGACGAGCGGCACGCGCATGGAGAAATCCTGCGCCATGCGCACCATCGCGTCGTAAATCGAAGAGTCGCCATGGGGGTGATATTTACCCATGACATCCCCGACGATGCGCGCCGACTTACGGAACGGCTTGTTGTAGTCGTAGCCGGATTCCTTCATGCCGTAGAGGATGCGGCGGTGCACCGGTTTCAAACCGTCGCGCACGTCGGGCAGCGCGCGGCTCACGATCACGCTCATGGCGTAATCCAGATAGCTGCGGCGCATCTCGTCTTCGATCGTGACGGGCGTGATGTCCAAGGGTGTCGGTTTCGAGGTCGTGTCGGTCACCGGCTCACTCGCTGAAAGTCAAAGATAACGGCTCGGCCCCGGTCGATTTGCTGCGCTGCACAAGTCGAACACGGCGTATTCGGAGGGGGTGCTTTGCGGGTCATTCTTGCCGCCCGGAGCCGAACGGATAAGACCCACAAAATCTAGCAGATCGCGCGATGATGACACAATGACGGCGTGCCCACGCCAAGAGGTCCGGCGCGCCGTTGATGTGAGTGCAAAAATGGCCTTTAAAACGGCTATATTTCTTGGAGGAAGCTCGCGCTTCAGTCGTGCATCAACAGGCCTGGTGCGGCGGGCGCGGCGGCGGGCGCGCCCTGTTTCCGCGAATCCGAGGGCTTGTGTCCGTTCGAGAGGAGGCGTCTCCCATTTTTACCGCCTTCCGCGTCGCGGCCCGGCGGCGATTATATTTCCGTTCTCGTTTAAAATTGCTGCTTTGCAGCATCTGTGTTGGGCGGAGATTTTTGGCAACGCCCAAACAGCCGTGATACCAACGGCGAGGGAAATTTGGGGGGATCGATGGCGCTACCGGAGTTGTTTCGTAATCGTTTGGCCGTTCCTGTTGTTGGCGCGCCCATGTTTCTGGTGTCGCAGCCCTCTCTGGTGATCGCTCAGTGCAAGGCCGGCATCCCCGGCTCCTTCCCCACCTTGAACGCGCGCCCACTCGAGATCCTGGATGCGTGGCTCACGGAGATCGCGGGCGCGCTCAAGAACGATCCGAAGGCGGCGCCGTTCGGCGCGAACCTCATCGTGCACCGCTCCAATACGCGCCTTGAGGAAGACACCAAGCTGGTAATCAAACACAAGGTGCCCTTCGTCATCACATCGGTCGGCGATCCGACCGACATCGTGCGCCACATTCACGCCTACGGCGGCATCGTCTTCCACGACGTGACCACCATCCGGCATGCGCAGAAAGCTATCCAGGCCGGTGTCGACGGCCTGATCCTCGTCAGCGCAGGCGCCGGCGGCCACGCGGGCACCATGTCGCCCTTCGCGCTCGTCGCCGAAGTCCGGCGCATCTTCGCCGGGACGATCCTTCTCGCCGGCGCGCTCTCCAACGGCGCGCAAGTGAAGGCCGCGCAACTCATGGGCGCCGACTTGGGCTACATGGGAACGCGTTTCATCGCGACACAAGAAGCCTCGGCCGACGATCAGTACAAACAGATGATCGTCGAGAGCGCGATGGCCGACATCCTTTACACGCCGTACTTCAGCGGCGTGCCCGCGAACTACCTCAAGCACTCGATCACGTCGCGCGGGCTCGATCCGGCGAAAGTGGCCGGCGTGCGCGACGGCGCGAACCTCGGCATCGACGAGCGCCCCGACGAACTGAAAGCCTGGCGCGATATCTGGTCGGCGGGGCACGGCGTGGGGACCATCGACGACGTTCCGCGCGTCGCGGAACTGGTGGCGCGCCTGAAGCGGGAGTACGACGCCGCAGGCGTCTAAACTGTTGTTTAGACAGATTTGATGGGCGTTTGCGTGAGGGGATGCTCTACCTTACGCGCCTCGCGCAGCCTTGCAATATCAAAAATGCTGCGACGCAATAAGTTCACTGGCAGGAGGACGGCGGCTCTGGAAACCTAAGGGCGCTTGGGAGGCTACATCGTTTAAACACATCAAGGATCGTAGCCATGAAAATCGCCACACTCGTTGCTTCCGTTCTCGTCGCCACTTCCGTCACGTCGATCGCGAAGGCCGACACCTACGCCGAACTGCTCGACAAGAGCGCCAAGGCCATCGTCGCCGAAAAATGGCGCACCGGACTGAGCGCCACGCGCGACCTTCTCGACATGCCCTATCTCACCACGGAACAGCGCGCCGCGGGCCTCACACACCTTTGCATTCACCTCACGCAGATCGGCCGGACCATGCAGGCTGTTCGCGCATGCAATGAAAGCATCGCGCTGAACGCCAGCGATTGGGGCGCCTACGTCAATCGCGGCAACGCGCTGTCGGCCATGGGTTACCGGGTCGCCGCGAAAGCCGATTACCGCAAAGCCAAGGAACTCAATCCGACCGCCCAAGCCGTTACGGTCGCCGAAGCCATGCAGGACGATACGCCGTACGTGTTCGGCCGTCCTCCCGCGGGTTCGGGCGTCCAGCAGGCCCAAGGCGGTCAACTTCTCGCCGAGTAATCGGCAAAGCCGGTAGGGGTCGGGGGACCAGGAGAGAGAGGACGCGCTGTCCGCAGCGCGTCCTCTTTTTTTGTCTCGCTACTGCGGAAAGTATTTCGCGTAGGTCTTGAAGGCGGTGATGAGCAGCGACGAGGCCACCGAGGCCGAGCCCAGGGTGAGCATGAGCGCCCCGAAGATCCGCCGTCCATGGGCGCCGGCATCGAAGGCGCCGGCGATGGCGAGCACGGTGACGCCGGCGAGATAGAAACACGCGCCGATCATCAAGCCGGCCGCCAGCGGCGCGTCGTAATTCGACGCGATCGCCGCCAGGAGGGTCGCCACGAAGGCGACCAGAGAAATCCAAAGAAGCTGCATGGCTAGAACGGAATGTCGTCGTCCATGTCGTCACGGGGCGGGGCCTTCTTGCCGCCGCCCATACCGCCACGAGGCGCGTCCATGGAGGGGCTGGAATCCCAGCCGCCGCCGTCGTCACCCATGCCGCCGCCGGCCCCGCCGCCACCGCCGCCCTTGCCGTCGAGCATGGTGAGTTCGGAGTTGAAGCCCTGCAGGACAACCTCGGTGGAGTACTTTTCCTGGCCCTGCTGGTCGGTCCACTTGCGGGTCTGCAACGAACCGCAGACGTAAACCTTGGAGCCCTTCTTGAGGTAGCGTTCGGCGATGTCGGCGAGCTGGCCGAAGATCACCACGCGGTGCCACTCGGTCTTTTCCTTGCGTTCGCCGGAGGACTTGTCCTTCCAGCTTTCGGAGGTGGCCAGCGAGAGGTTCGCAACCTTGCCGCCGTTCTGCATGGTCCGGACTTCCGGATCCTTGCCCAGGTTGCCGATGAGAATGACTTTGTTGACGCTGCCGGCCATTGCTTACTCCAAGTGAAAAAGCGCGTGAAAAGGTCTTACAAGGTTCAAGGCCCTTAGGAAACTAGGTCTTACGAAAACTAGGTCTTGGTCATGACGGTAAAGGAATCGAAGAAGCGCCGCGCGGCGTAGTCGGGAAAGACGTCGGCCGGGCCCGAAACGAGCAGTTCGTAGACCATGCGGTGCGCGAACACGATCCGCTGGCGATAGAGTTTTCCGTCCAGATAGACGTGGCGCTGAAAGACCTGCAGCGGGCCGGGGACCGCGTCCCAGTCCTGAAGATCGACGCCATTTGCGTCCGCGACCGCGTAGGCGTCGCGCGCGTCGTTGCGCCGGCGCTGCACGGCGATGACGGAGAACCGCAAGGTGCCGCGCTCGAGCGTGTAGGCGCGCGCCGTAAGCGGGTCGAAAAAGCCGTCGTCGTCGGGCCGGATGGCGAAACGCCCCGGAGCGTCCACGATGAATCCGCGGCTCCAATCGGCGTAGGCGTACCAGTAGTCCTTGGGATACGCGGTTTCCTGAACGCGCGCGGGAAGCATGGCGCAGCCGGGAAGCGCCAGAATGACGAGCAAAAAGACGAGAATCCTGGGCATTGGGTTTACCTTCCGCTCTGGCGACCTATATGAAGCCGACACGCCGTGCCACCGGCACGAAAACCACAACAATACCAACAGATTAAGTCTTAACAGGACCCCGCCGTCCCCGGTGCGTCCGCTGGGACCGGAGATGGAAACATAACGAGAACATTTAACCCGCTTCCCGACTGTCTGGCAAGGCGGGAATCGCGCGCCGGTCTAGTCGTTCAACTTGAATGACGCGAAGAACTTGGCGGCGTCGCCGAGGGGGAACGTCTTTTCCGGACCGGCGGCCATAAGCTGGTACAACATGCGCTCCTTGAAAATCAGGATCGCCTGTGTGCGCTGGCCCTCGATGACGAAATCCGTGGCCAGCGACGTGGCGCCGGCGACGCCGGGAACCGGTTTGATGTTCTTCACGCCGAGGCTTTTGGCGACGTCCTCGACCGAGCGCTTATCGCTGCCGGGGCGCACGGCGACGGTCACGCTGAAATCCGTGCCCATGTCGGAGCCGATATAGGCCCGCGCCGTCACGGCTTCCCCGTCGAAGTTCATGTCCTGGGACATCGCCATGAGCGTGCCCGGCGACGTGACCGTGAAGGCGTGTTCGGCGACCGTGTGCGTTCGCCAGGTGGCGGTGGTGTATGTGCGGCCTTCCATGCGGAAGCCGTACATGAACGCAAGGATCGCAGCGGCGATCAGCACAACCGGCACGATTGCGAAAAGCCGCGCCTTCGGATGGGGCTGCGAAAGTTCTTCGATATTCAAATCCATTCTCCTCGCGTTTCAGCGATCCTACACCGGCCGGGGGCACCGGCCGAGGGTGCGCGGGCCCTTGCCGCCGCCGTCCTTTACGAATAAGAACATAACGAGAACTTAAATCCCTCGTCGGGCGCCCGCAAGGGCGGAAAAGGGCCCTCGCCCCCAACCAAGTATTCGGACACCATGCCCAAAGACCCGCACCAGAACTCCAAGAAGAAAAAAGCTGTTTCCGAGATGCTTACCGATATCAAAGTCCGCGGCGCGCGCGAACATAACCTGCGCGGCGTGAATGTCGACATCCCCCGCAACAAACTCGTGGTGGTGACCGGCCTGTCCGGCTCGGGCAAGAGCAGCCTCGCGTTCGACACCATCTACGCCGAGGGCCAGCGGCGCTATGTCGAATCCCTGTCCGCCTATGCGCGCCAGTTCCTGGAACTGATGCAGAAGCCCGATGTGGATTCCATCGAGGGCCTGTCGCCCGCGATCTCCATCGAACAGAAGACCACCAGCCGGAATCCGCGCTCGACCGTCGGCACGGTCACCGAGATCCACGACTACATGCGCTTGCTGTGGGCCCGGGTGGGCGTGCCCTACTCGCCCGCGACCGGCCTTCCCATCGAAGCGCAGACGGTCTCGCAGATGGTCGACCGCGTGATGACCATGGGCGAAGGCACGCGCCTTTACCTGCTGGCCCCCATCGTGCGCGGCCGCAAGGGCGAGTACCGGAAGGAACTGCAGGAACTGCAGAAGAAAGGCTTCCAGCGCGTGAAGGTGGACGGGACGCTGTACGAGATCGGCGAAGTCCCTGCCCTGAACAAGAAGCTGAAACACGACATCGAAGTCGTCGTGGACCGCGTCGTGGTGCGCGACGGCATCCAATCGCGCCTGGCGGACTCGTTTGAAACCGCGCTGGGCCTCGCGGAAGGCATCGCCTTCTCCGAAAACGCCGACAAACCCGGCGAGGACGGCCGCACCGTGTTCTCGTCCAAGTTCGCCTGCCCGGTCTCCGGCTTCACCATCGAAGAAATCGAACCGCGCCTGTTCTCGTTCAACAATCCCTTCGGCGCCTGCCCGTCGTGCGACGGCCTCGGCGTGAAGATGCTGTTCGACCCGGCGCTGATCGTGCCCGACGAAGATCTCTCGGTCGAAGACGGCGCAGTGGCGCCGTGGTCGTCGTCGTCCGTGCCCTCGCCTTACTACTTCATGGCGCTGAAAGGGGTGCTCGCTCACTTCGGCAGCAAGGTCGACGTCCCGTGGAAAAAGCTGCCCGCCAAGGTGAAAAACGCGGTGCTGTACGGTACCGGCGACGAGGAAGTGGCGATCAAATATTCCGACGACGTGCGCAAGTACGAGACGCGCAAACCGTTCGAGGGCGTGGTCAATAATCTGCAGCGCCGCTGGCGTGAAACGGACTCCGCCTGGATGCGCGAGGAGTTGGAACGCTATCAGACCAGCCAGCCGTGCGAAGCGTGCGGCGGCAAGCGCCTGAAGCCGGAAGCCCTCGCGGTCAAGGTCGCCAAAAAGAACATTGCCGAGATCTCGGAACTGTCGATCGCCGCGGCCGCCGAATGGTTCGCAAGCCTGCAAACCGACCTGACGAGCAAGCAGATGGAGATCGGCCGGCGCATCCTGCGCGAGATCGACGACCGCCTGCACTTCCTGAACAACGTCGGGCTCGATTACCTATCGCTCGCACGCAACTCGGGAACGTTGTCGGGCGGTGAAAGCCAACGCATCCGCCTCGCCTCGCAGATCGGATCGGGGCTGACGGGTGTGCTGTATGTGCTGGACGAACCCTCCATCGGCTTGCACCAGCGCGACAACAACCGCCTGCTCGAAACGCTGCGGCGCCTGCGCGATATCGGCAACTCGGTCCTGGTGGTCGAACACGACGAAGACGCGATCCGCACGGCGGACTACATCATCGACATGGGTCCGGGCGCGGGCGTGCACGGCGGCCAGATTGTGGCCGAAGGCGCGCCCGAACAAATCCTGAAAGCCAAGAACAGTCTGACCGCGGACTACCTGAACGGCACGAAGTTCATCCCGGTGCCGGAGGAGCGCCGCAAAGGCAACGGCAAGACTCTGACCATCAAGGGCGCGCGCGCCAACAACCTCAAGAACGTCACCGCCACGATCCCACTCGGCACGCTGACCTGCGTGACCGGCGTGTCGGGCGGCGGCAAGAGTTCGCTGGTGCTTGAAACCCTTTACAAGGGTCTCGCCAAGGAGCTTTACGGATCGCGCGACCTGCCCGGCCCGCACGACAAAATCGAAGGCCTGAGCCAGCTCGATAAGGTGATCGATATCGACCAGTCGCCCATCGGCCGCACGCCGCGCTCAAACCCGGCGACCTACACCGGCGCCTTCACGCCGATCCGCGACTGGTTCGCCGAACTTCCCGAAGCCAAGGCGCGCGGCTATGCGCCGGGACGTTTCAGCTTCAACGTCAAGGGCGGGCGCTGCGAAGCGTGCCAAGGCGACGGCGTCATCAAGATCGAAATGCACTTCCTGCCCGATGTCTATGTCACCTGCGATGTGTGCAAGGGCAAACGCTACAATCGTGAAACCCTTGAAGTGCACTTCAAGGGCAAGAGCATCGCCGACGTTCTCGATATGACCATCGAGGAAGCGGTCGACTTCTTCAAAGCAGTTCCCGTGATCCGCGAGAAGATGGAACTCCTGAAGAAGGTGGGCCTGGGCTACATCCACTTAGGACAACAGGCGACGACGCTGTCCGGCGGTGAAGCGCAGCGCGTGAAGCTGGCCAAGGAGCTATCGAAACGCGCCACGGGCCGCACGCTTTATATCCTGGACGAGCCGACGACGGGCCTTCACTTCGAGGACGTGCGCAAGTTACTTGAGGTGGTGCACACCCTTGTCGACCAAGGCAACAGCGTGGTGGTGATCGAGCACAATCTGGAGGTCATCAAGACCGCCGATTGGATCATCGACCTGGGGCCTGAAGGCGGATCCGGCGGCGGCGAAATCGTCGCGACCGGCACGCCGGAGGACGTCGTCAAGGTGAAGGCCAGCTATACGGGCAAGTTCCTAAAGGCCGCGATGGACGCGACGCCGGGGGTTAAAACGAAGAAGCGCGTCTGACCCCCTGTAAAAAGTGGGCGACATGGGCGACAGGCGACATCTTCCGAATTCATCAACCGCGCCAACGTCATGAGCCGGTTTTGGCCGTGGGCGACATGCGGGCGACATCGGGCGACATGTGACCGGCCGCACATGCTCTGACATTCGCCGCCGTGGGCCGGGCGTTCTCGCGGGTCGTGATTCACGATGTCAATCCTGCTTCGCTCCGCGTGCGCGGAGCTTCGCAGGACCGCAGGCTGTATGCGGCGCGGATATGCTGCGCTGTTGCGGGATTTTTCGTCGAGCGATTTTGTGCCGCCCGCGAATTTCATGATTCAAAAAATCGAGAATGTGCCTGCGCTGAGTCGCTACGCCGGTGAAACAGAGACCGGCGTCGCGGGATGAAACCGCTTCAAGGCCTTGTAGCTGAGCGCAAGGAACACAAGGAGCAGGAGCGTCTGCGCCACGAGGAACGGCGGCTCGGTCCCCTGCGGCGCGAGCGCATGGAGCGCGGGGATTTTGAGGAAGGCCTGTACGACCGTGACAAAAGCGTTCAAGTAGAACGCGAAAAGCGCCGTCACCACGTAGATCGGCCGCCATCCGCCCCGAAGATGGAAGAGGTAGTATCCCGGCACGGCCAGCGCCAGGAGACCGAAGCTTAGGAACCCGAAGATGTGCGACGGCAGGAGTTGCGTGAACGGGAACATGAACCCGGTGGCGCTGGTCAGGAAGGTCAGGGCGAGGAAACCGCCGCTCCACGCCGGCTTATCGTGGCCCTTCAAGAACGCGGAGGTCACGGCGACGCCGGCCACAAGCGCCAAGAGACTGATGACGACATGGAGGATCGTAAACGCGGCAAGCGACATTCCGAGAATCATGACGTTCTCCTGACGCTAAAAGATGACGGCCGTGAACCGGCGGCTTTCGCGGATGGGAGGCCGCAACCGGCTCAGGTCGCGGGTTCGAGACGGATCACGGCGGTCAGGCCGCCACCCGCGCGATCGTCCAAAGCGAGATAGATGAATCCGTCCGGCCCTTGGCGCACTTCACGAATGCGGCCGACGCCGGCGAGCAACGGCGGACGTTCAAGGGCCTTCACCTCGTAGGCGCCGTTCGCGGACTCCATGCTCAACCGCGCGAGGTTCTTCGACGCGAGCGCGCCCACGAACAGGTTGTTTTGCCACTTCGGGAACTTGTCGCCGGTGTAATAGAGCAGGCCCGACGGGCCGATGGACGGCACCCAATATTGAAGCGCCTGCTCCATGTCGGCCTTCTCGCGGCTGTCATGGATCTTGCGGCCGCCGTACTGGACGCCGGCGCCGATCACAGGCCAGCCGTAGTTCTTGCCCGGACGGATGAGATTGAGTTCATCGCCGCCTTGGGGGCCATGTTCGGTTGTGAAGATGTCGCCGTTGGGAAGGATAACCAGCCCTTGCGGATTGCGATGGCCGTAGCTGTAGATTTCCGGCAGCGCATCCTTGCGGCCGACGAACGGGTTGTCCGTCGGGACCGAACCGTCTTCGTTCAGGCGGATGACTTTGCCCTGATGGGACATGAGGCTTTGGGACGGATGCGCGGCTCCGGCGAAGGGATCGTGCCCGCGGTCGCCGACCGTGAGGAACAGATGGCCCTTGCCGTCGAGGGCGAGCTTGCCCGCATAGTGCGGGCCGGCGGCGCTCCAGGCCTTGGCTTCAAATATTTCCTTCACGTTGGTCAGCGCCTTGCCGTCGAACTTCGCGCGCAAGACCGCCGTGGTGCCCTGCGAGCCGTCGGCATTGGGCTTCGCGTAGCTGAGATAGATCAGTTGGTTCTTCGCGAAGTCGTAATGCGGCAGCACTTCGAGCAGACCGCCCTGCCCCGCGTAACGCACCTTCGGGGTGCCGGACACGGGAAGCGAGTCCAGCTTACCCCCGCGCACGACGCGCAGGTTGCCCGGCTTCTCGGTCACCAGCATGTCACCGTTCGGCAGGAAAGCGATGGACCAGGGATCCTTGAAGCCCTCGGCAACGGTGACGATGCGGAAGTCGTGCAGTTCGGATTTCACCGTCTGCGCATCGGCGGCCGATACGGATGCGGCGAGCATGGCGAATACGCCGACGGCTGCGAGAAGCGAACGACGCATGGGAGTTCCCCAACTATGAATGATGGACGAAGGCGCAAGTATCGGCGTGCTTGAGGCGCGAAAGCAAGCGGAAGGCGAAGGGCGCGCGTGTTACAATTCGCGGATTCCGCGCGCGTCGCCTGACGGCTCTTAGCCCTCCAGAACGGCGATGGCGCTGATCTCGACCATGAATTCCGGCGCGGCGAGCGCGGAGACCTGCACCGTCGTACTGGTGGGAAGGACATTCCCGAAATATTCGTGACGAACATCCATCGCTTTGCGGAATTCCGTCCAATCGGTGACGAAGGTGGAGGTTTGCACCACGTCGGCGAGCGTCCCGCCCGCGGCGGTGACGGCGGCCTTGATGTTCTCGCACACCTGCCGGAGCTGGGCGCGAATGTCGCCCTTCCCGACGATATTGCCCTGCGCATCCCGGGCCAGTTGTCCGGCGATATAAACCGTGCGCGTACGCGTGGTGACGACGACATGGGAATAGAGATCGCGGCCGTTGTTTTGCGGCCGCTGAAGGCCGGGGACCGCCTGCATGCGTTGGATGGACGCGCCCTGCGCCGCGCCGGCGTTTTGTGGCGCGGCGATCGTCGCGGCCCCCGCCGTCACGGCGAGCGCGGTGATGATCTGGCGGCGCGAAAGTGTTTCATCGTCGGCGAAAGTATCGGTCGTCATGGCTGGCCCCTTTCCCAGAGAGAGGCGATGAGGATAGCCTGAAATCACGACCCCGGATTATGTAGAAAAACAGAAGTCGTCCATAAGGGGTGACTTAAGGGAGTTATGGAATGGCCGCCACACAGCGCAAGACCGCCCGGAAAACCGTCAAGAAAACCGCGAAGAAGGCCGTGAAAAAAGCCCCCGAAAAAAAGGCACCCGCTAAAAAGGCACCCGCTAAAAAGGCAAAAGCCAAGACGAAACCGAAACTCCTGTCCGGGGGAAACCCCCAGATCGCGCTGGGATACGGCGACGCGCCGGTTCAGGCCTATATCGCCGCCGCACCGGGATGGAAGCGCGACCTCTGCCGTAGGATCGATCAACTCATCACGCAGAGCGTTCCCGGCGTCCGCAAGGCCGTCAAATGGAACTCGCCTTTCTATGGGATGGCGGAGAAATCCTGGTTCATGAGTTTCCACATCTTCGCGAAGTACGTGAAGGTCGCGTTCTTCCAAGGACAATCCCTGCGCCCTGTGCGCCCGGCGAATCAAAACACAAAGACGTCCGCTACATCGACGTGCGCGAGGATGACGGGCTCGACGAGAAACAGTTCATCGCCTGGGTGAAACAGGCGCACAAACTGCCCGGCATGAAAATGTAGGCAAAAGCAAAACGGGGCCGGCGTCGGCCGGCCCCGTTTCATCGCAAGTTCAGATGGCAAGTCCAGATGCGGCTTTTAGCCGCGTCCGGCCGACGGCCGCTGGGCCGAGAGCGTCGGGTTCGCGCCGACGGTCGTGCTCATGGTGCCGGTGCGGTCCTGGGTCGAGAGCGCGCTGGTGGCGGTGGGTGCGACGCGCAGATTGTTCTGCACGTTCTTCACGCCGAAGATGCGCTCGGCGATATCCTCGGCGCGGCGCTTCTCGTCGCGCGTCGGCACGGTGCCGTTCAGCGTACATTCGCATTCCGCGACAAGGATCTCGATGTGCGTGGCGTCGACGAAGTGATCGTGGGTCAACTGATCGCTGATGTCCTCGCGAATGCGTTCGTCCGAACGCTTGTAACCCTTGGGACCCTTGCCGCGGCTGCTGAGCCAGTTGCGCATCCGGTCGACGGGGCCGCGGTTCGGATCGTCCTGCAACCATCCGCGTGACTGATGGGCGTAGTACGGCTGTTCGCGGTCCGGATGGAACCGTTCCGGCGTCACGTCGTACTGCATGTCGCGCTCGAAGGCGGCCATGTCGCGGTAAGCGGCGTCGATGCGGGCCGGATCGGTGGTCGGGCCGTAACCAAAGCCTCGGGTGCGGTACCCGGTCCAAGACGCGCCGTTACGGGCCATGTCGCGGCCGTATTCGTCCGGCGCCTGATCGCCTTCAAAAGCGGTTTCGGCCGGTCCGAGGCCAAAAGCGCGCTGCGGCTCGCCGCCGTAATAGAACGTGCCCGGCCGCGAGAAGCTTTCCTGCTGGAACTGGGGATCCATATCCGGCGCCGCGCGGCGCATGCGTTCGCGCTGGCGGCGCTGCCACTCCAGGTCGCTGCGTGTGACGCCGGACCCGAACTGCTGTCCGCTCGCCTCATAGTCCTGGGAAAACTGGCGCTGCGTGTCGTAACCGTAGCGGCCGGACGCGCGCGGCGAACGGCGAATCTCGTCTTCCGTCCAGCGATTGTAATCTTCGTCTCTCCACTTATTGGCCATGGTCGCCCTCCGTGTGTTGCGGGTTGCCGGTTATCGCGAGCGTTGCGCGGGAAAGCGCACGCGTGCGTGCGGTAGAGAATTCTCAACCGGATATGACCGGTTTTGTTCCCTGACAGTTGTGTGTCGACGGCCCACGGCGCACATCCTGTGATCCATCCCGGAACCCTTGCGATTTCGGCATTCCAGCCATGCCCATCGCCCCATTCCCGGGGTCCGCGAGGGAACCCCGCTTTACATCCGGCGAGAAATGAGTATTTTCCCCGCCATGTTCACGACGCCGAAAACCATTACGACGAAAAAAACGACCACCATGGGTGGGGCGTCGGTGGTGTGCGTGCGGTAGAAACGTAAGAAGCGAACACACAACCAACAAAAGGCCCCGCCGGATCGGACGGGGCCTTTGTCGTTTCGAGGCTCCCTTCCCGGCCAACAGGAGAACGAGAATGTCTAACAGCCCCTCTGCTAAAAACGTCGGCGTCGTCGGCGCGACCGGACTGGTCGGTGAGTTCATGCTGTCGATCCTCGCCGAGCGCAATTTCCCGGTGAAGTCGCTGCGTCTCTTTGCCTCCGAACGTTCGGTGGGAAAGAAGATCCGTTGGAAGGACCAGGAGATCGCGGTCGAGGACGCCGCGACCGCCGACTACAAGGGGCTGGACGTGGTGTTCTTTTCGGCCGGCGGGTCAACCTCGAAGGCGCTGGCGCCGAAGGCCGCCGCCGCGGGCGCGGTCGTCATCGACAACTCATCGGCCTGGCGCAACGACCCGCAAGTGCCGCTGGTGGTGTCGGAGGTGAACGCGCACACGCTGAAGAACCTGCCCAAGGGCATCATCGCGAACCCGAACTGCACGACCATGGCCTGCATGCCGGTCCTGAAGCCGCTGCATGAAGCGGCCGGCCTGAAGCGCATCATCGCCAGCACCTATCAGGCGGTATCGGGCGGCGGCCTTGCCGGCATTCAGGAACTCGAAGCCCAACTGCACGCGGCGGGCCAGGAGTCCGCGGCGCTGGCGCGCAAGGGCGACGCGCTCGATCTCGGCCCGCGCAAGAAGTGGCCCGTGCCGATCGGCTTCAACGTGGTGCCGTTGAACTATGTGTATGTCGAGGACGGTTACACGGAAGAAGAACTGAAGCTGCGCGACGAAAGCCGCAAGATTCTGGAGATCCCCGATCTCGCGGTGTCGGGCACCAGCGTGCGCGTGCCGGTGTACACGGGCCATGCGATTTCCATCAACGCGGAGTTCGAGCGTCCGATCTCGGCGGAACAGGCGACGGCGTTGCTCAAGGCCGCCCCGGGGGTCGTGGTGACGGACGTGCCGAACCCCTTGGAGGCGACCGGCCAGGATCCTGTGTTCGTCGGGCGCATTCGTAAGGATCCCACGGTCGCGCACGGCCTCGCCCTGTTTGTGGTGGGCGACAACCTGCGCAAAGGCGCGGCCTTGAACGCGGTTCAGGTGGCGGAGTTGCTGTAGCTTTTTTCCCTCCCCTGAAAGGGGAGGGTCAGGGA
Source organism: uncultured Rhodobacterales bacterium (assembly GCA_964576515.1). Taxonomy (GTDB): domain Bacteria; phylum Pseudomonadota; class Alphaproteobacteria; order Rhodospirillales; family Rhodospirillaceae; genus SHVO01. The sequence continues at coordinate 156,122 of CAZNUW010000007.1, read as the reverse complement.
GGGGTCGGTTTCAGTTCAAACAAAAAACGACCCCCTCCTCTTTCCTCCCCCTTTCAGGGGGAGGAGAAACAAATCTCTGGGCCTCCCCCTTTCAGGGGGAGAAAAAAGAAAACTACTTCAAAGACGGCGTACTGACGGGCGGGCGACGATAATTCGTCGCCTGCTCGAACGCATAGGCGATCCCGATCAAGGCGCCCTCGCTCCAGTCGCGGCCCAGGAATTCGATGCCGATGGGAACGCCGATGGGCGCGTCCTTGGACGGCGGCGAAAAGCCGCCCGGCACCGTGATCGCGGGGAAACCGGTCGCGTTCGAGAGCACGCCGTTGCGGTCCAATTGTTCGTCGCCGACTTTCGCGACCAGACGCCGTTGATGCGGATAGACAATGACGTCGAGACGATCCCGCGCCATGGCGAGCAATACGGCTTTCCTCAGATTGTCGCGCCGCACGAAGATCGCGGCATAGGCGGGATCGGTCATGCTGCCCGCCAGCGCATCCTTCACCTGCGCCGCGATGATCGGATGGAACTTTCCGGCGGCGGCGTATTCGGCGAAGGACTTCACCGCCGCCTTCGGGCCCGCGTTGACGATGTAGAGATCGAACGCGGCCTTGGTCTCGTAGTCGCCGGTGGCCATGCCGGCGGTGAGTTCGTCCAGGCCGGGAATCTCGATGTCGATCACCTCCGCGCCCGCCTGTTGCAGGGCGTCGAGGTTTTTCGCCATCATTGCGTTCACCTCGCCATGCACAGCGTCCGTCCCGAAGAACTGGCGCAGAACGCCGATGCGTTTGCCCTTGAGCGCGCCGGGATCGAGGAAGGCCGTATAGGTCGCGGGGATATGGCCCGCGCCCGCCGCTGTGATGGGATCGGCGGAATCGAAGCCCGCGAACACGTCGAGCGCGCGGGCAACGTCCTCCACCGTGCGCGCAAGCGGACCCGCCTCGTCCTGGGTAAAACTTAAAGGGATGATGCCCGCGCGGCTGATGAGCCCGCGCGTGGACCGAATGCCGACCAACGCATTCGCCGACGACGGCGAACGGATGGATTGACCGGTGTCGCTGCCGGTGCCGAACACGGCGTATCCCGCCGCGACCCCTGCCCCGGTGCCGCCGCTGGAGCCGCCCGGCGTGCGCGTGAGGTCGTAAGGGTTCAGGGTTTGCCCGTGCAGAGACCCGGCGGACGTGCCGCCCATGGCCAACTCGGTGAGCGTGGTTTTGGCGATGACGATCGCGCCCGCCGCGCGCAGCTTGGCGATGGTGAAGGCGTCGCGCCCGGGACGGGAGTCCTTCAACGCGGCGGCCGAGCCCGTCGTCGGCATATCCGCCGTATCGTAGTTGTCTTTCACCAGGATTGGGATGCAGTGCAGCGCGCCGGCTTTCTTGGGATCGGTGCGGTAGGCCGTGTCCATGGCGTCGGCGATCTCAACCGCGCGCGGATTGACGGTGATCACGGCGTTGAGTTTCGGCCCCGCCTGATCGTAGGCCGCGATGCGGGCGAGCGAGGTTTCCACCAGCGCGCGGCAGGTGAGCGAACCGTCGGCGAGCGCCCGGTGGACGCCCGCGATTGTCATGTCTTCAATCATCGCATGAGCATACACAGGCGCGGCGGCGGCCGCAGCAAAAGCCAGAGCGGCCGGAAGGAAACGGGGCATGTGCGCGCTTTCTGAAACGATGCCGATCCCCAGAGCGCACCATAAGCGCCGTCGGGCCACAACCGAGACAAACCGCGTTCTTCTTTAGGAAGACTAAGCGCGCGGCCGTTTTTTGACGGGTTTCGCCTTTACCTTTGGCAGTGGAAGGGCGCGCGCGGTGATCCCGATAAGGTCGCAGAGCCAGTCCGCATCCTCGCATTGATCGCCGTCGATCAGGAGCCAAGGCTTCGCGCCCGGAAAGGGCCGTCCCTCGCGGACGGCCCCGATAAAGGCGCGACCCTCGGCGGTGGATTTCACGAACAAGGTGTCGTCGCACACCAAGGCGACGGTTTTGCCGTCACGATAAAGGGCGTATTCGCCGAACATCTTCCGGGCGGTGACGCCCCTGGCCCGCGCGAGCTGGTCCAACAGGAAGGCGACGGTGTCGGCGCGGGTGGCCACTTACCGCGACAAGCCCTTAAAGACCCATTTCTGGATTTTGCCGCCGTTGGCCTCGGAGGTGTACACGTTGCCCTTCGTGTCCGACGCCAGAAGATGGAGGCGCAGGAACTGGCCAGGGTAAGGCCCGGCGTGCCCGAACGAGGCTTCGGGAATCAGCTCCATGCTCTGACGGTCGAGCACATGGACGCGGAAGTTCGCGAGGTCCGCGACATAGACGAAGCGTTGTTCCTTGTCCGCCGAGAACGCGAGGCTGAAGGAGGTGCCGAAGTTGCTGCGCGTATCGCGGTAGATGAAGGCTTCCTTGATGAACTTTCCTTGGGTGTCGAACACCTGCACGCGGTTGTTCTGGCGGTCGTTCACATAGACCAGGCCGTCGTTGGAGAGTTCGATGCCGTGCACGTTGTTGAACTGCTGCGGCGGCGGACCGTCGAAGGTGCGGTTGCGCGGCGCGGCATCGTCGGGTTTGTTGCCGTAGGCGCCCCACATGCGTTTGAACTTGCCGGTGTCGGCGTCGACCACGATCACGCGGCGGTTCACATAACCGTCGGCGATATAGGCCTCGTTGGTCTTGGGCGACACCACGACCTTGGTCGCGTGATTGAGGTTTTCGGTGTCCAGGCTGCCCTTGCTGCCGTTGACCTTCCCGATCTGCAGGACAAAGCGGCCGTCCTTGGTGAACTTCAGACAGTGATTATCGTCGCGTTTGGCGTCGCGGTTATTCACGTAGCCGCAGATCCAGACGTGGCCGGTGTAATCGACGGTGATACCGTGCTCGCCTTCGGGCCAGTCGTAGGCGCCCGCGTCGGCGGTGGGTGTCATGGGGCCGCCCCAGCCCTGGATGTAGTTGCCCTCGGCGTCGAACTCGGCGACGGCCGGCATGTAGGTGCAACAGCGCGAGGTGGGCGGCGCCTTGACGAGGCCCAGGTACTCCGGGTTCACCGAGCGCTGGCGCGAGAGCACCCAGACGTGATCGGTGGCGGGATCGACCGCGACACCCGCGGGATCGCCCATGATCATGTTGTCGGGGAACTGCTTCGGCCAGGCGGCGTCGAGTTCGTGGATGGGATAGACGCGCTTCGACGCCTCGGCGGCGAAGGTGGCCGTACTCGCGAAAGCAAGAACGATCGCCGTGACGGCGGCAACGGACATACGGGCAGGCCAAGTCTTCTGCATCGGTCTCTTCCCCCTGACACGAACGCGGACCCTTGAACGGGGCCGAGCCTAGCGCGCGGCGGAGAAAAGTGGAAACCGGTTTTCCCGGCCATCGCGCGGTATTTCAGTCAAATCGCAAGGGACGGGCGGCCGCGACGGCGGACACCGACCGTTACGCGGCCGCCGCTTGACCGCGCCTCATGACCCAAGCGAGGGTGGCCCATGGACATCACACCCAAAGACCTGCCCCCTGTTTCCCGCCCGTGGACCTCGCGGCGTATCCTGTTCCTCGGGATCATCGGCGCGATCCTGGCGGCCAGCCTGACCGCGGGCGTGCGCCTGATGAATTACCGCGCCGGGACCGGTGGCGCGGAAGCGCGCGACGCGGACCGCTTCAACGACCTGCAAGCGATCTCGTCCGAAGCGCAAGAGATGTACACGGCCAACGGCATACTTCCGGCGTCGTTGGACGAGATCGAGAAGAACGCCAAGGGCCGCCTGTCGGTCGCCGACCCGGAGACGTTTGAACTCTATGAATACCGCGTGCTGGGTGAAAAGCAGTTCGAGGTGTGCGCGCGGTTCGAACGCGCCGCGTCAGACGGGCCGGATGAGCATGAGGCTGGGCGGAGTTGTTTTCAGGTGGTGATGGGGTGATGTGTCGCGGCGGCGGTGTAGCTCCTGCGCGTCGATAACAACTTGCTCAGTTCATCCGCCTTCGCGTTTGCGCGCTTCGGCGTGACACGCATTGTCGTCGAGCCTACTCGATGACAACGCGCGGAAAATAAAAACTCACAATCCAGTTCGGCATATCGACGATCTCACTGATGCGCAGATCGCCGCAGACGGAACACAGCATGTAGGCCTCCGACGGCGCGAGGCCGTGCTGTTTGCTCAGTAGGTCGATCATGTTCGCGACCGCCGCCCGCGCCGCCTGCATGAGGTCGGGGCCGATGCCGGTGGTGACCTCATAGCCCTTCTTGTCGAGATGCGTCGTGACGGGACCCGTCGTGGTGAAACGCGGGGACGACAGCGGCGTCTGTTTGATCAACTCGACCTTCACGCCGACATCCATGGGGCTTTCGATGGCGGTGCCGCAGACTTCGCCGTCGCCTTGGGCGGCATGGGTGTCGCCGATGGATAGGAGCGCGCCTTTGACTTCGACGGGAAGATAAAGCGTCGACCCGACCGCGAGGTCGCGGATGTCCATGTTGCCGCCCACGTGGCGCGGCGGAACGATGGAGTGCAGCCCCTTCTCCGCCGGCGCGACGCCGATGGTTCCCGCGAAAGGCTTCAAGGGCACGCGGGCGTTCTTGCCGAGCAGCGCGGGCGCGAGACTTGCGGGATCGTACTTCCAGATGTGCAGTTCGGGGTTCGGGAACTGATCGGTGAGCAGGCCGAAACCGGGGATGAGCGCGGTCCAGCCCCAGCCGCTGGGCGCGAAGTCCATCAGCGTAATCTTCAGGACGTCGCCCGCCTCAGCGCCGTCGACATGGATCGGGCCGGTGACGGGGTTCACCTTGCCGAAGTCGAGGCGCGTCACATCGTCCGAAGTGCTGGCGGGGGTGAACTGGCCCGCGCTGGAGTCCGTGCATTCCAGAAACACCGTCTCGCCCGGGGCGATGGTCTGCACCGGTTTGATCGCGTTGTCCCAGCCGAAGTGGTGATGGTGACGGTGGATGGTGTGAACGAAACCGTGTGTGTGAGCCATGCCGTCCGGTCCTGTTCAAATGCGGGGGCGCAGAAAGGGGAAGAATCGCAGTGCGATCACCAGGGCGTAGAGCTGGAAGGCGCAGCCGATGAGCGCGCCGCCGACGCCCATGGGCCGTCCGCCGTAGGCGGCGGGATCGGCCTGGGTCAAGGGCGCGCCGACGGTGAGCAGGATCGCGCCGGTCACGACGCCCAGCACAAGCACCACCTGCTTCTCGGGGAACTTGAAGAACTGCGTATAAGCCACGGCCCAGGCCAGGAGATAAATGAGATAGGCGAAGGGCGCGAGGGCCGAGAACGCGAAGCCTTCCGGCGTCGTCGCGGTGACGATGACAAACAGGATCGCCGCGATGATCGCGCAAACCAGCATCACCTTGATGACCGTCCAGGCGAAGGCCTGCGGCGTGAACGGGCGGACTTGGGGTTCGGGCGTTTCCGTCATGCCGGATCGGCCGAACCCGCGGCGGAAGGATCGATAGGTTTCTTCTGCCGGACCCTGGGCGTCATACCCCAGGCGAAGGGTTGAATACCGACGAGTGCGATAGCATGCGTGAGGTCGGGAGATGTGGCCATGGACACCTCAACAAGGATTGCGTTTGTGGCTCTGGATCCTGGGGACGAGCCCCAGGATGACCAGAAAACGTAAAAGAGAAAACAGCTACCGACCTCCCCCTTACCAATGGGGTGCTCTACCAGAAAAGGAAAAGCTACTGCTCGGCGAGGCATTCGCCTTCTTGGATCTTCGGCCAATCGAGGGCGGCGCTGCACCAGAGTTGGCGCTGGGGTGTGAGTTCGCGGCGCTGCTTCAAGGGCCCGGCGCGCAGGGTGATCTGCGGCGGGGCGGGCGCGACGCTGGCGGAATAGATGCGTGTTGCGCAGGTGGGGCAGAAGGCGTGCGCGCGATGACGACCGCTGGCGGCGGTCTTCTTCAGGTAGATCGCGGGTTCGGCCTTGAGGAAGGTGACCTTGCCGTCGACGGTGGGCACGCTGAAGGTAAAGGCCGATCCAGCCGTGATCTGACAATCGTTGCAATGGCAGATGCTGGTCTTGGCGGGGTCCACCTCGGCGGTCCAGGTGATGGCGCCGCAGTGACAGCTTCCGTCGACTTTCATGTGCGAAACACTCCCTTAGATTAGAACGGTTAGAATAGACCGTCCGGTCGCCATAGGGGCAACTTTATGGCGAGATCGTCCGGAACGCCCCAAAAATTCTGAATTGGGTTTTGCGAAAATCATCGCGCCAAAGATCCGGCGTCCGTGATATCTCTTGCGTACAGGGTATGGGGAAATTACCCATGAACAAACGAAAGACCGCCACCATGCACGCAAGCGCCGAAAAATTCCCGCTGATCGCCTTGGCCGGAACCATTTCGTTCCTGGCCACCCTCGCCGCCTTCACCGCCATGAGCGCGCCCGCGCGGGCGGACTCGCAGCCGACCCAACTGCCGCTGCCGGGTTTCGCCGACCCGTTCAACAAAACTCCCATCGTCGGTTACCGGCCGGGCGCTTCGCAGATTCGCCTGGCGAACATGCGCGACGAAGGCATGACCACGAATTACATCAGCATCTGGGGGCAGGATGAAAAACAGTGGCTCGGCACCATCCAGGTCGACGTGCCCGCCAAGGCGTCGGTATGGATCGAACCGCATCTGATGCTGGAGACCTTCGCCCCGGTGAACTGGCGGCAGCCGGTCGTGCTGTATGTGGAGAACAGCCGCGAGAAGCAGTTGTGGCAGCATGTCCGTTATGACGGCCGCGCCAACCGCCTCGAAGACGTGAGCGTGTGCACCAATTCGCCGCACGCGGATTACATCCCGGCGCGCCAGGTGGTGCTGAACGCCCAGATCAACCGCGTCGGCCCGCGCCATTCCATCGTCACGGTACATAACTTCAGCGAACAGGACGCCGTGTTCGAGGCGCATATGTACGACGCGGGCACGGGCCAGAGCCTCGGCAAGGTGGAGTTTCCGCTGGCCGCGCGCGACAGCCTGAGCCAGACGGCGTTCTGGTTCTACGACAACACCGACATCGTGCACATCCAGGCGCCGGAGATCCCGGGGTCGATGAACATCGAATTCGTGCAGAAGGCGCCTCAGGACGGCGCGCAGGTGGCGGTGGGGCATTGGGTGTACGATTACACCACGGGCGAAGGCGCGAACCTGTCGAACCCTTGCGCGATCCACGGCGGCACGATCACCATCCCGCCGCTGCCGAACCCACAGTGAACACACCCGCAAACACACCGTAGTCTGCGTTGTCCGTTTCGGCGGGGGGCCTCACTCTTCCGCGAAGACCACAACGTATAAAACGCCCGGGCGTCCGTCACGTCCGGGCGTTTGAGTTTTGGGACTAGGGAAGCCTTAGGAACTGGCGTCCGCGAGCGCGATGCGCCGCGCCACCCGCTGTTTCAGCTCCGCGAAGGTGCGAAAGCGCGCGGGGTCATAGAAGACGTAGACCTGCCGGTCGCCGCTGGTGAAGTCGGCGAGACCTAAACGTTCACCGCCAAAACCCGCGTCGCGGATGCGGTCCTCAAGGGTGTAGAGGATATCGACGATGGGGAGATTGCGGCGGCGGCAATGCTCGAGCACTTCAAGGCCGTCCACCGTATCGATGATCAAGCCCTCCTCGGCCAACACCTGGGCGAAATGGGCGTAGATGCCGAGCACGATGCCGTAGGTCCCGGTGTGATGGGCGACCCATTGCGCTTCGATCGCGTTGAGGACGGAAGGCGCCTGATCGCAATGGATGACCGGCGCATGTGCGGCCGTGTGCGGCGTGACCACGTCTTGACTCCTTCGGCGCAGAGCGCGTTGCGGCTGTTCGACCCTGCGAAGCACAACGCGCGGACCGCGAAAAAGTCGCTGGAGAGTCGCGGAATTTGAATCGCCTCACGTCGGAACGCGGGGGGCGTTCCCCCACCCCCCACGCGCGTTCATTCTTTCGCGCCGCCGATGGCAGTGTCGGGCACGTCGACGCTGTCTTCGTCGTCTTCGTACATGCGCTTGAGTTTCGCGGGGCGCGCGGGGCGGCGCGTTTCACGGACGCCGGCGATGCGGACCTTCGCGGCGGGAGACTTTCGTATCATTGCGGCGGATAGACTCATGGCGAACGCTCCTGGCGGTTAAGATCATCTCTCCCCCCGCTTTTCCCCGTCGCCGCGGCGCCCTCGCGGACACCGCCTCATCTGTCGTGATCGTCGTTTCGTTAGCGCGATTCCGCGACCGCCCCTTGACGGACGGATAAGGCGAAAAGGCCTTTAAAACCGCGCGAAATCACGCGGCCCGATTATAGCGGGCGCAGGCCGACAAGCGGCGCGGAATCTGGCCCGCGCGCGCGGTTTTGAGCGTGAAAATTTTCAGGCTTTGGGTAACTTTCGCGGAACTTTTTCCGCGTTTTTCGGACGTTCCCGCGACAGAAAATTACGGGGTCAGGACCGTCCAACCCGGTGGGATTGTGGTTTCCTGGCCAATCGCCTGGGCCACGTTCTGATAGACGGGTTTGCCCTTATAGACCCACTGCATATAGCCGTTGCCGCGGTCGAAAAGGGTCCATTCCCCTTCCGGCTTCGCCGCCGCGCGGGCGCGCACCGGCGACCAGTCTTCCTTGCACTCATCGGTACAGGTGGACTTATTCGGTTCGTCCTTATCGCGCGTATAGAACGGGTGACCGTTTTCGGTCGCAAATTTATAGATTTTCTTGCCGCTGGCGTCGCGGTCCTCAAACACACTGACTTCGACAGGAATGAAGGAGGGCACGCCGTCTTGCGCGAAAGCGCGAGAGGCTGCGGTGGTGGCGGCCGTGGCGGCCAGAGCGGCAAGCGCGATGTTTTTCATAAGCCTAATGTAGAGGGCCAATTTACCCGCGTCCAGGGGGCGGCGGTGGCGGATATCAACCCCGGCGCGCACCGCGCCCGCCCAAAGCCTCGCGCCCGTATGTGACGCATCGACGGGAAGTTGCACGACGCCTCGCGTGTTAAGTGCTATGATCGCGGCGCGGGGAAAGCGGCCGAAGGCCGGCCGTTGGGGTGACTATGAGCGACATGGGTTCCGCGCCGGACGGGCATGCCGGACGCGACATTCTCGCCGCCTATCGCGTGCGCATCATGCGCCCGATGGCGATCGCGGGCGTGGTGTTCCTGACTCCGTTCTCGATCAACGACATCGTCCAAGGCCGCACGATATTGGGTGCGGCGATCCTCGCGGTCGTTTTGATTTTGGCGGCCAGCGTCTTCGCCCTCCACAAGGGCAAGCGCCCGCCGATCCCCTTCTCGTTCCTGCTGGTGCCGATGGCGGCGTGCATCGGCCTGTCGCTCAAGCAGCAGGGCTTCTACGGCGCGCTGTGGACCTATCCGGCGGTGATGTTCTGCTACTTCGTGCTGCCGCGGCGCGCGGCCAATCTGGCGGGTGTATCCATGAGCGCGCTCGCGGCGACGCTGGCGTATTTCTACGTGCCGGACGGGCCGGACGTTACGATTAGGTTTGTCGTCACGCTGGGTCTGAGCATCGTCATCATCAACATCATCCTGAACATCATCGGTCAATTGCAGGGTGAACTGCTCGGCCAGGCGCTGACGGACCCGCTGACGGGCGCTTACAACCGCCGCCAGATGAACCTGTCGCTGGCCGACGCCGTCGAGCGCCGTCATCGCACGGGCGCGCCGGCCTCGCTCCTCATGATCGATATCGATCACTTCAAGAAAGTGAACGACGACTTCGGTCATGCCGTCGGCGACAAGGTGCTGCAGGGGCTTGTGACCCTGATCCGAAACCGATCCCGAAAGCTGGACCGTCTGTTCCGCATGGGCGGCGAGGAGTTTGTGTTGCTGTTACCGGATACGCGCGCGGGCGCCGCCATGAAACAGGCCGAGACTTTGCGTAAACTGACGAGCGAGGCGGCGCTGATCCCCGCGCGCGCGGTCACGATCTCAATCGGCGTCGCGGAATATTGGCCCGAGCAGACGCAAGAGACGTGGCTCAAAACCGCCGACGACGCGCTCTATCAGGCGAAGGCGCAAGGGCGGAACAAGGTGGTATGCGGTTCGGCGGACTCGGACGCCCTTCCCGGCCTTGCGGAATCGGAGCGAAAGTTCAGCCGCGGATAGACGCGCTTAGTCGAAGAATCCCGCGCCGAGGACCAATCCCCACACCGCCATCGCCGCCATGAGCAGGTAGGTGCCCCCGGCGCCGCCCGCGCGAAATACGTTCGGCGCCGGACGCGGCATGCCGATCGCATGCATCAGACGCGCAAGGACGAGCGCGACGGCAGCGGCGATCAATCCGGTGCGATCGGCGCCCGAGGCTTCCAGAAGCGCGAGCAGGATCAGAAGAAGCGGAACGAATTCGACGAAGTTGGCGTGGGTGCGTATGCGCACCAGAACCTCGTCGTTCCCGCGGTCGCCCATGCTGATGCGGTGTTTCATGCGCGCCCGGCTGACCCGGGCGGCAAGAATGAGCGCCATGAGCGCAAGGACGGATGCGGTGATCAACGTCACCGGTAAGGCGAACGGCGCCATGGCTCCCCCCATTTAGACTCACGCCCGATAGAGCGCGCGGGGGAAATCGTGCGCCGCAGCCGGGCCGCGATCAAGCCCGGAAAGGCGGCTCCGGACGTCTATTTGACGACGACGAGGTCGTTATCGACGCGGCGCACCCCGATCACCGAGGCGGCGATATCCTCGGCGCGATAAGCGTCGCTCAAGGATTCGACTTCGCCAGTGAGTTGAACAATATTGCCGTAGGTCGATACCCTGATCGCCGTGTCGCGCAGCCGCGGTTCATCGAGGATGGCGGCGGCGACCTTCGAGGTCAGCGCCGCATCCTCCAGATACTCGCCGCGGCTGTCGTAGTAGTCCGCCCTGGCGCGCTCGTCGGCGGTGGACCCGCCGCCGCATGCGCTAAGCGCCAGCGGCAGGAGCGCGGTCGCGACGAAAAATATGCGTGTTCTCAACAAGCCCGACATCGTGGAGCCTCTTGGTTGGGTTTTATCGCGTGCAACAGTCTGTCTGCTCAACGCAATGCCCGCTGAAATGGTTCCGGGCCACGGCACGCGGCGCGTGCGCGACGCCCATTGCGACGCGCCGCGCCGGTGGCTAGCTTGGAGCAGTTCCATTAACGCGCGCCAAGCGCACGCGCCGAGGATGAACGGACGTGGCGAAAAGCATTCCTTGCATCATGGTGGTCGAAGACGACCGCGCGGTTCGCGACCTGATCGTCGCCTTCCTCAAGAGCGGCGGACATAAAAACATCGTCACCGCGGGCAATGCGGAGGAAGCGTTGTATTACGTGTTCCGCGACCAAGGACTCGACATCAAACTGGCGCTGGTCGACCTCGTACTGCCGAATGTAAGCGGCCTCGCGCTGATTCGGAAAATCCGCAGCGCCAAGTCGCCGCGCCGCCGCGCGCTGCCCGTGATTGTGCTGACCAGCCGGACCGATACAGATACGTATAAAATGGCTGCCCGGCGGGGAATCCAAGGCTACCTGATGAAGCCGGTTTCGCCCGCGCTCCTGCTCAATACGGTCGCCGAGGTGCTGGCGGGCAAGCGCCCCTCCATGACGTCGGGAACGCAGGAAACTATGGGCTTTGCGGGTGTTTCCGACGTGGCGCCGCCGCCGGAGGCGAACGCCGATTTCGGCGCTGTCAGGGGCGCCGCCGACAAGCCGCCGCCGACCGCGACCTGACGCCTCGTTTCGAGGCCATCCTACGTAGAATCCACAATTTCGGAGGCATCGCCGCTGGGGCACTTATGCCCCCGCGTTTCCGTGCGGCCGTCTCCCGGAGCTCGGGACTAAGCGGTGGGATTTCGGCGGGGCCGCCGCACGGAGCGTCCAAAGCGGGAGAGTTGGACATGCAAGCGTGCGCCGCCGTTGTACCGGTCATGAGTTGGAGAGACTGCGTGGACCTTTCAAACCTCACGGAAGAAGAGTTGGCCGAACTCGCCTTGAGCGGCGATGCGTTCGACTTCGAGGGGGCCGACCTCGACCACTATCTCATCATCACACCGGAGGGACGCCTTTCCGTGCGCTCGTCGCTGGCGGCCGACATCCGAACCGCCGTCGATCGCGGCGACGTGCATCGCAGCGGCAGCCTGAAACAAATCCTGCTGCGCTTCCTGCAGATCTATTCCGCACGCGCCGCATAGGGAGGATGAAATGCCGTCTGATCCTCACGCCGAAACCAAAACACCCGAGACGAAAGCGCCCGTAAAAACGCGCGCGCCCGTCGCACGCGCGAAGGACCACGACGAAGAACCCACGCCCGCGCCGGTCAGCCAAAAGACGCTGCCCACGGGGTTGTCCCGCGCCATCGTCATCGCAGCGCTGATCTTTTCGGTCGCTTACGCGAGCGTTGAGTTGCTGGGCGACCGTTATGCGATCTCGCCCGTGCCGAACTCCCCCAACAGCTTTGTTTACCGGATCGATCGTTTGACCGGATCACTCTATTTCTGTGGGTCTCAGCAATGTTCCGTTGTTCATATCCGCGCCGCGGAGTAGCCCAACGCCGTCCGAAGGCGGTTTCCGCCTCACAGCGTCCGGCGCACCGGGTACGTCCGCGCGCATCGAAGCCGCAAGACACGCCGATCGCCGCCTTGGCGTTCGTCCGGCCGAGACTCGACCGTCTGTGCTGAAGCGCGTTATCGCTCTAACGAACGCTTGAGAGCAGAAAGCTCTTCTTCGATTTTGCGCATGGCGCCGTCGAATTCGGCGTCCGACACCATCGTCGGTTTCACGAACGTCAGCACATAGACCGCCCCGCTGCCCGCCGTCACCACACGGCCGGCGACCGTCCAGGTATGGCCGCTCGCGTCGATCCGGGTGTGATCGACCACGCCGGAGGCCGCGTCCGCGTGGGTCACGCCGTCGCCGGTCCACGGCGTTTTGGGTTTCACGTCCTTGAGCGCCTTGAACACCGCGGCCGCATCGGCCGCGATGGCGACGCTTTTGGTCGCCGTCAGCGGCAGCCGCGCGGCGGTGCGCTGCGGGCCCGCGTCGCCGGCTTCGTAGTTCTCGCGGATGTCGTAGCGCATCAAGGCGTCGTCGATGCTCTTGGACGCCAGCGCCCGCCAGAAACCCAAGGCTTCGCTTTGCCCGAAAGGTCCATAGACCTCGAGTTCCTTGCCTGACGCCAAGCGCGTGAAGGACGAGTCCGCGTATTCGCCGCCGACAACCCAGTAGGTGTTCTTTGTCTCGCCGCCGGCCTCGTCCGCCGAGATGAAGTAGCGCACCATGGCGTTATCGATGCTCTGGCCGGTGAGTTCGCGCCAGCGCACTTTCGCCTCGCGTTCCGTCGCGAAGGGTCCGAAGGTCTCCAGTTTGGTGCCGGGATAGGGCTCGCGGAAGGAGGTGTCGGCGTATTCGCCGCCGATCACATAAAATCGCTGTTCAGACATACGCTTGCTTTAAACTCAATGGGTCAAAGGTGCCGCAAGATACACCCGCAAGCGCGGGCGAAAAAAGCCCCGATCTTCTTCCTATATGAGCCATTTTTCGCTCGAAATCGGGGGCTTTGGCCTTATGGTACGCCCCATGACCACCGAAAAACCCATTCATATCATCGGCGGGGGCTTGGCCGGCAGCGAAGCCGCCTGGCAGATCGCCGAAGCGGGACACCCCGTTGTCATCCACGAAATGCGCCCCGTGCGCATGACCGACGCCCACAAGACCGAAGGACTGGCCGAACTGGTCTGCTCCAATTCCTTCCGCTCGGACGACGCGGACTACAACGCCGTGGGGCTCCTGCATGCGGAAATGCGCCGTTGCAATTCGCTGATCATGCGCGCGGCCGATACCCACCGGGTGCCGGCGGGATCGGCGCTCGCGGTCGACCGCGACGGATTTTCGACCGCCGTGCAGGAGGCCTTGCTGGCCCATCCCAACGTCAGCGTGACGCGGGACGAAGTCGCCGGCCTGCCGCCCGCCGCATGGGACAGCGTCATCATCGCAACGGGGCCTTTGACGTCGCCGAACTTGAGCGCCGCGATCCGCGCCGAGACGGGCGAAGACGCGCTCGCCTTCTTCGACGCCATCGCGCCCATTGTGCACCGGGAGTCCATCAATATGGACATCGCCTGGTTCCAGTCGCGCTACGACAAGGGCGCGGAGGTGGAAGGCGGCGGGGCGGACTATATCAACTGCCCCTTGAGCAAGCCCGAATACGAGGCTTTCGTCGCGGCGTTGCGCGCGGGCGACAAGACGGAATTCAAACAGTGGGAGAAGGACACGCCCTACTTCGACGGCTGCCTGCCCATTGAAGTCATGGCGGAGCGCGGGATGGACACCCTCGCCTATGGGCCGATGAAGCCCGTGGGCTTGCGCGACCCACGCACGGGTCACCGGCCTTATGCGGTCGTGCAACTGCGTCAGGACAATGCGCTCGGCACGCTGTTCAACATCGTGGGCTTCCAGACCAAACTGAAGCACGGCGAACAGGTGCGCATCTTCCGCATGATCCCCGGGTTGGAGAACGCCGAGTTCGCCCGCCTGGGCGGCATCCACCGCAACACCTTCATCAACTCGCCCAAACTTCTGGACGCCACCTTGCGCCTGAAGGCGCAGCCGCGCCTGAGGTTCGCCGGGCAGATCACGGGCTGCGAGGGTTATGTGGAAAGCGCCGCCGTGGGCTTGATGTCGGGCCGCTTCGCGGCGGCGGAGCGCGAAGGACGCGCGACTTCCCTGCCCCCGGCGACCACGGCCCTCGGCGCGCTGCTCGCGCACATCACGGGCGGTGCGATGGCGTCGACCTTCCAGCCGATGAACATCAACTTCGGGCTGTTCCCGGACCTGGACGCGCGCGACGCCAAGGGCCGCCCCATCCGCGGCCGCGACCGCAAGAAGGCCGTGGCCGACCGCGCGCGCGCGGACCTCGATGCCTGGTTGGGAGCGCCGAAGCTGGCTGCGGAATGAGCTATAGCGTCAAAGCGCACGGAAGCTATCTCGGATACGTGCTGCGCACGTTCTACTTCCGCGCGCTGCTGACGGCGTATGCCTTCCTCGTGTTCCTGGGCGTGATGCCGAAAGCCCCGCCGCGCGCGCCGTTTCAGAGCTCGCTGGACTACATGGCGTTGACGGTCGGCAATTCGCTGGGCGGGTTCGCCGCGTTGGCCATTCTGCTCGCGCTGATATGCTTGGCCTGGGCGGGCATCGCCGCCGCGCGCGGTCTAGAAGCGCCCCAGCAAACCGTTCCAGATGAGGCGGCCGACGGCGGGCCGCTGTAGCGCGTGGCGCGGATCGAAGACGTCGTAGTTGCGGCGTTGGAACCCCGCAAGATACGCGTCCGCCAGCGTCCCCGGCAGTAGCGCGGCCAAGCCCCGCCGATCGATTTTGCCCTGATAGGTGCGCGCCTTGTCCAGATGCGCCCGGGCGGTGTGGGCGACCTGCGCGATCACTTTCGCCAGCCGGGCCGCGTTGCGGCGCTCCTGCACATCGTGCGGGGTCAAGGACGCCTCCGCCAGAAGATCGTGCGGCAGCGGCACGCGGTCGGCGCGCGCCTGAAACAGGACAGCGCGCATCAAACCCGTTAGGGCCCAGGCGATCCCCACATGGCGGCCCGCCGCGCGGGTGGCGTCGTCGGTCGTCCCCAGGATCTGGAGCGCAAGCGCGGTGAGACGCGCCGACGTGCCGTCGGCGTAGGTCTCGAGGTCGGCCACATCGTGGAATTCCTCGTCGCCTACGTCGCGCTCGCGGGTGTCGAGCAGCGTGTCGAAGTCGGCGCGCGCGAGCGTCCGACGCCGGATGAGACCGGCGAGCGCCTCGACGACGGGATTGCCCTTGGGCACATCGCCCCCCTCGTACATGGCCGCGACGCGATCGCGCCACCACTGGAGTTTCATGCGCCCGATAAGCTGTTCGCTCACGCTTTCGCGCACCTTCGCCACCTCGGCGTTGAAGGCGTAAAGGGTGAACAAATCCTCGCGCACCGCCGCCGGGGCGAACAGCGTGCAAAGATAGCGGTCGTGATCGTCGCGGCGGACCTGATCGGCGATGTAGCTCATCTGACTGCTGAGGTTCGGCTTCGTTAAGGAATTGAGTTCGTTGACGTTTTGCCCGAGCGCAAGATTGCACCGTGCGGGAAATGGAGTAACATGGCAACCACTTCGCGTAGAGGCTGGCGAGGAGACCCGGGAGGACGGAGTGGCGGCCTTCCCCGCTCGGCCCGTAACTCAAAAGAAGGGGATACCCATGAGCGCCATTCTCACCAACCTCCGGAATACGGTCATCGCCGCGGTCGTCCTGGCTGTGATCGTTTTCCTCATCGTCGGTCTTAACCGCACCAGCTTCGACATCTTCTTCTGGGGCTGGTTCTTCCGCTACCTCCATGTCGCCGCCGGCGTCATGTGGATCGGTCTGCTGTGGTACTTCAACTTCGTCCAGATCCCCAGCATGCCCAAGATTCCGGACGAACAGAAGCCCGCCATCGGCAAAGTGATCGCCCCGACAGCGCTGTTCTACTTCCGCTGGTCGGCCATGGTCACGCTCATCACGGGCCTGATCGTCGCGCATCTGCAAGGCTACCTGGTGGACGCGCTTCTGCTCGGCACGCAAACCGGCCAGGCGACCGTCATCGGCGTCGGCATGTGGCTGGCGATCATCATGTGGTTCAACGTGTGGTTCGTGATTTGGCCGAACCAGAAAAAGGCCCTGGGCATCGTGCAGGTGGAAGCCGACGCGAAAGCCAAGGCCGCGCGGACGGCCATGTTGTTCTCGCGCGTGAATACGCTGCTCTCGCTCGCCATGCTGCTCTGCATGGTCGGTCAGATGCACTTGGCTTAAACGAGCCAACACCGGAGACGAAAACGGGAGCCGAAAGGCTCCCGTTTTTTTATGAGCGGAATTCAGACCGCGATCAGGGCGGCGGCGACCGCGCGGGCCTCGCCCGCCAGCACGTTGTAGGTGCGGCAGGCCGCGCCGGTGTCCATGGGATCGGTCGGCACACCGGCCGCCTTCAGCGCGGTACGCAGCGCTAGGGGCAACGGCTGCAGGCGCGGGCCGCAGCCGATCAGGCAGACGCCGACGGTGCCCGCCAGCGCGAGCACGGGCGCCAAGGTCTCGAGTGAAATATCCTCGAAGCGCGCGACATCCCACGGGATCACCCCCGCGGGATGCACGATGATGGAGCCCCGATAGGTTTCATTGGCCACACGGAACCCGCCGCTGCCGTATGTCTGGATTTGCGGCTGCGCGCCCGTGGTCTGGCGTGTGAGGTTGACCGAAATGGTCCCTACTCGGCCGGCTTGGTGCGTTCGTACTCAGGTACTTGAACGCCGCCCGTGGCCGCGCCGCCGAAGTCGTCGCCGCGCACGTCGGTATAAATCAGGACGGGCTTGGCCACATAAATCGTCGAATACACGCCGACAACGACGCCGCAGGTCATGGCGATGCTAAAGGCGCGCAAGACTTCCCCGCCCATCAGCAACAGCGCCAGCACCGCGACGAAGGTTGACGCGGTCGTCAACAGCGTGCGGGCGAACACCTGGTTCGACGCCAGATTGAGAAGATCCGGCAGCGGCATTTTCCGGTAACGCCGCAACAGTTCGCGGACACGGTCGAACACGACGACCGTATCGTTCACGGAGTACCCCGCAATCGCAAGGATCGCCGCGATGACCGTCAGGTTGAATTCAAGCTGGAACAGCGAAAAGATACCCAAGACGGCGACGACGTCATGCGTCAGCGACAAAAGCGCCGCAAGCGCGAACTGCCACTCGAACCGCAGCCAGACGTAAACCGCGATCCCGATCAGCGCGAGCGCCACCGCCAGCGCGCCGTCGATCATCAACTCGGCGCCGACCTTCGGTCCGACAACCTCAGTGCGCATGATTTGCATGTCGCTCGGAAGGCTGCCTTGAAGTGTTTTGAGCGCGACGCTTTGCGCGGCGTCGCCGCCTTCTTGTTGCTGAACGCGGATCATCAGGTCGCGCCCGCTTTCATCCGACGTCGTGATGCTGACTTCGCCGAGGCCGAGTTTCGATATGTCGTCGCGGAACGTCGAGACATTCACCGGACGCTCGGAGCGCGTTTCGATCAAGACGCCGCCGGCGAAATCGATACCCAGGTTGAAGCCCTGGAAAGCGATGGAGATCAAGGCGACGACCGTGATGATCGCCGAGATGATCATCGGAATGATGCGGACGCCGATAAAATCGATCTTAAATTCGCTCGGCAGGAAGGTGATGAGAGGTTTGAGAGCCATGGTCGTTTTCCTAGATCGGCAACGCTTTGGGCTTCGAGTAGCGGAACCACAGGGCGATCAACAGCCGGGTGATCATAATCGCGGAGAACATCGAGGTAAGGATCCCGAGCACGAGCGTGACGGCAAAGCCGCGCACCGGCCCGCTTCCCAGGAAAAAGAGCAGAGCGCCCGCGATCAGCGTGGTGATGTTGGCGTCGAGAATGGTGGTGAAAGCCGACTGGAAACCGTGAGTCAGCGTATTCATGAACGACCGTCCGGCGTCCCGTTCGTCGCGCATGCGCTCGTAGATGAGGACGTTGGCGTCCACCGCCATCCCCATGGTCAAGACGATGCCCGCGATGCCGGGCAGCGTCAGGATGGCGCCGACCAGCGACATCACCCCGATCAGGAGGACGAGGTTGATGGAGAGCGCGACGATCGAGAAAACGCCGAACAGGAAATAGGCGGCGCCCATGAAGACACCGACGAGAATCAAACCGATGATGCTGGCGTTCTGCCCGTCGCGAATGGAATCGGCGCCGAGGCTGGGGCCGATGGTGCGTTCCTCGAGCACGATCAGCGGCGCAGGCAACGCGCCCGCGCGCAAGAGCAGCGCCAGATCCTGCGCCTGCGTGATATCGCCGACGCCTTCGATGAAGCCCGAACCGCCGACGATCGGGCTCTTGATGCGCGGCGCGCTGATGACCTTGTCGTCCAGCACGATGGCGAGGCTTTCGTTCACGGCCGCGCTGGTGGTGCGGCCGAAGGCCATGCCCCCGGCGGTGTCAAAGCGGAAATTCACGACCGGCTGGCCGTTCTGATAGCTGGCCTGCGCGTCGACCAAGCGGTCCCCGCCGACTTCCACGCGGCGCCGAACCACAAACTGGTAGTTCGGATCCTGGGACGACGGCAGCAACATGGTGCCCGCCGGAAGTTCGCGGCCAGAGGAGGCGCCAGGCTCGACCAGATGGAAGGTCAGCTTCGCGGTCTGCCCGATCAGCGCCTTCACGCGCTCCGGCTCGTCCACGCCCGGCAATTCGACCACGATACGATCGCGGCCCTGACGCTGGATGTTCGGTTCGCTGGTGCCGAATTCGTCGATACGCCGGCGAACGATTTCGAGCGACTGGTTGACGGCCGCAAGCTCGCGGTCGCGCTTGATATTCTCCGGGATCGAAATAAGGACGCGTTCCGGATCGGGACTTTCGACCAGCATGCCCGGGTTCGCCGTAAGGACGGCCGACCTGGCCGCGGCCGCGTCTTCAGGACGCGACAGCGTGATGAAAACCCCTTCCTCGGTCGCCCGGAGATTGCGGTATCCGATGCGTTCCGTGCGCAGCACCGCGCGCGCGGATTCCGTCAGGTTGTTCAACTGCTCTTTCCCGACGGCGCTGGTGTCGACCTCAAGAAGGAGATACGAGCCCCCGCGCAGGTCGAGACCGAGCGAGATCGGTTTCAGCCAGGACGGAAAGTCGGCCCGCATCTGCGCCGGGATAACGTTCGGCGCGGCGAGCGCCAAACCGGCCAGCGTCAACAGAAGCACGACCGCAATTTTAAGGCCGCTGTATTGCAAAGGATTGCTCATCGCGCTCGCACCTTAAAAGAGCCGTAAATCCGCTTAACGCTTATTTGCTTTCGGCCGCGTCGGCCTTTTCGGCCACCGGCTCGGTCTTGCTGACGACCGAGGCGATCATGTCGCGGGCGACGTGAACGCGCACGCCGTCGGCAATCTCAACGATCAGTTCGCGGTCTTCGACCTTGGTGACGAGACCGATGATCCCGCCGTTGGTGACGATGCGGTCGCCGCGGCGCAGCGCACCCAGCATCGCCTTATGCTCTTTCAGCTTCTTTTGCTGCGGGCGGATCAGGAGGAAGTAAAAGACCACGAAGATCAGGATCAGCGGCAGGAACGCCGTAAATGCATTCTGCCCGCCCGCCGCGCCGGCGGCCTGAGCGAAAGCCGGAGAAATCCACATTTAGGTAGCTCCCACAATAGAGTAGGCCCCATTTAGGGGCCAGAAAGGGCGGAATATACCCACCCCGTCGCGTCTTGCAAACGTTATCCACCCCCGCAGGACGCAGAGCGGAGATAGGCACGCTTTGCGTGTTTCGCAAGCGTTACAAGGCGTTATTCGGCGTTGTTACCGAAAGCTAGCGGGCCGCCAGATATTCAATGGGATTCACGGCCTGCGTGCCCCTCCTCACCTCGAAGTGAAGCTGGGGAGAGTCGACGCCGCCGGTCCGGCCGACGGTGGCGACCACCTGGCCCTGGCTCACCGTGTCACCGCGGTTCACCAGGAGCTTTTCGTTATGGGCGTAGGCTGTGGTCCAGCCGTCCGCATGCTTGATCAGCAAGAGATTGCCGAACCCGCGCAATTCGTTGCCAGCGTAGGCGACGACGCCGTTGTCGGCGGCGCGCACCTCACTCCCGGCGGGCGCGGCGATGTTGATTCCGTCGTTATGCAGACCGCCTCCGGCGGGCCCGAAATTGGCGATCACCTTCCCCGCGATGGGCCAGGCGAAACGCGCGGCGGCGCGCGGCGCGGGATCAGGCAACTGTGACGGCGGCACGACCGCGACCTGGGTCTCGGCCGCGTTTTCTTGTAGCGGCGGCGGCGCGCTTGGCACGGCGGGCGGCGCCGGGACTTCGGTCGCGGGCGCGGCCGGCGGCGTCATAGGCGTCAGGGACGGCGGCGTCTGTACAACCGATCCTGTCGGGGCGGCCATTCCCGGGGGCGGCGCGAGGGATTCAGACGTAATGGCGGCCCTACGCGGCGGGGGTGAAGCCGCCTCGGCGACGTCGATGTCGGGGCGCTGATTCCGGGTGGGTTGGGCGGCCTGGGTGAACGGATCAGGCACCCACAATTCCTGTCCCGGACGCAAACTGTACGGCGCGCGCAGGTCGTTGGACGCCGCGAGCAGCGCGAGATCGATGTCGTAAATTTGCGCAATGCCCGAAAGAGTCTCGCCGCGCATCACGGTGTGCCGGCGCGCGGGATCGAGAATGAGCGTCTGCCCCACCGTCAAGGCGAAGGGCGCCTGGATGCCGTTGCGCGCGGCGATGGCCTTGGTCGGCGCATCGTAACGACGCGAGATCGTGTAGAGCGTGTCGCCCGGCTGCACGACGACCGTGCGGCTCTTATCGGAATTCCAGAGGAATCCGCCGACATAACCGGGCGGCGGATTAAATTCCGGGGCGCAGGCCGCCAACGCGACGCACGCCAGCGCGACTATTTTCGACTTCATTTACGCGGGGCCTCCGGCACACCTTGGACCAAGGGCACAAACCGCACGGGGAAAAGGCGCTCGCTGGTAAACTGTTTGCCGTCTTTGCGCACCCGGATCACTTCCTGATTAAGACCGCCCACATCCCCGACGGGAAGCACCATGACTCCGCCCTCGTCCGACAACTGCGCCACGAGGTCCGGCGGCACGATCCGCGCGGCGGCGGTGACAAGGATGCGGTCGAACGGCTGCTGGCCCGGCCACCCCTTATATCCGTCGCCTACCATTGTGGTGATATTGTGAAGCCCAAGCACCTTAAAACGTTGTTCGGCTTCGGCGAGCAGGTCGCGGTGACGCTCGATCGTGTAAACCCGGCGCGCCAATTTCGAGAGGATGGCGCTCTGATATCCGGAGCCCGTCCCCACCTCCAGGACCTTCTGGCGGTCGCCGATCTGCAACGCCTGGCTCATCAACCCGACGACCATCGGCTGGCTGATGGTTTGACCGCAGTTGATGGGTAGCGCCTGATTAGCGTAGGCCTGATCGACGAACGTCTCCTCGACGAAAGCTTCGCGCGGCGTGAGTTCGATGGCCGACAGCACGCGCGTGTCCGTGACCCCGCCGTTACGCAGGTCCATCAGCAAGCGGATCTTGCGGCTTTCGATGCTCACAGGACGTTTCGCAGGTGATCCATGGTCGCGCGGTCGGTGAGATCGACATTCAGCGGCGTGACGGAGACAAATCCATCATGCACCGCCTTGAAGTCGCTGTCGTCGGCGAAGGAGTCCGCTTCCAACCGTTCACCGATCCACAAGTAGGGACGGCCGCGCGGGTCTTCGCGCGAAATCAGGTTGTCGCCGACCTTGTTCTTGCCCTGCGACGTCACCTTCACGCCGAAGACGGCGTCCGGCGCGCGCGGCGGGAAATTCACGTTGATAAGAACATCCTTCGACCAGCCCCTGGCGCAGACCTTGCGGATGATCTCGGGCGCGAAGGCTTCAGCGGTGGCCCACGGAACATCGGCGCGATCGCTAAACACTTGCGACAAGGCGATGGACGGCACGCCAAGCAGCACACCTTCCAATGCACCTGCGACCGTCCCGGAATAATGGACGTCTTCGCCGAGGTTCGAGCCGTGATTGATGCCCGACAAGATCAGGTCCGGCGGCGCGCCTTTCATCAGGTGATGCAGGGCGACCATCACCGTATCCGTCGGCGTGCCGGTGACGCTGTAGCGCCGCTCGTTGATCTTGATGGGCCGCAGCGGGTGATGAATGGTCAGCGAATGCCCCGCCCCGCTCTGCTCAAGGGTTGGAGCCACCACCCAAACATCGTCGGACAGCGTGCGCGCGATCCGCTCCAGGACGGAAAGGCCATGCGCGGCGATCCCGTCGTCGTTGCAAAGCAGGATGCGGCACTTCGACAGATCGGGGAGCGGCGCGAACATGATTATGTCTTCGGCGAAATAACCTCGAGGCCGCCCATATAGGGCTTCAGCGCGGCGGGCACTCGTATGGAGCCGTCGGCCTCCTGATAGTTCTCGAGAACCGCGACCAGCGTGCGTCCGACCGCGAGGCCGGAGCCGTTCAGGGTGTGCACAAACCGCGTCCCCTTCGTTTCACCCGCCGCGCGGAAACGCGCGTTCATGCGGCGCGCCTGGAAATCGCCGGTGTTTGAGCAACTCGAGATTTCGCGGAACGTATCCTGGCCCGGCAACCAGACTTCGATGTCGTACGTGCGATTCGATCCAAATCCGATATCCCCGGAGCAAAGCGCCATCACGCGATACGGCAGTTCCAGCTTCTCAAGGATGCCGGTCGCGCATTTGGTCATGCGCTCCAATTCCGCCTCGGACTCTTCGGGTGGAACAATGCTGACCAGTTCGACCTTCTCGAACTGGTGATTGCGGATCATGCCTTTGGTGTCCTTGCCCGCGGCGCCCGCTTCGGAGCGGAAACACGGTGTGAAGGCGGTGACGCGCATCGGGAGCTCGGACGCGTCGAGGATGCGTTCGGCGACCAGATTGGTCAGGGAGACCTCGGACGTGGAGATGAGGTAGAGGCCCGCCGTGGTCTTGAACAGGTCTTCCTCGAACTTCGGAAGCTGCGCCGTGCCGTAGAGGGCATCGGCCTTCACCAGGAGCGGGACGTTCGTTTCGGAGTAACCGTTCTCCTGGGTATGGGTGTCGAGCATGAGCTGGGCGATCGCGCGCTCCAGGCGGGCCAGCGCCCCCTTCAGGACGACAAACCGCGCGCCGGAGATGACCGCCGCCTGGTTGAAATCCATGAGCCCGAGGCCCGCGCCGAGGTCGGCGTGATCCTTGGCCTGGAAATTGAACGCGCGCGGCGCGCCCCACTTGCGGACCTCGACGTTGCCGGTCTCGTCCTTCCCGTCCGGCACGTCCTTGTGAAGGACGTTCGGAATGGTGAGCAGGACGCCCCTCACGTCCTCGCCGATCTTCTTTTCCTCGGCCTCAAGCGCCGTCATGCGGTCCTTGATGGCCGCGACTTCGGCCATGAGGGGGGCAGCATCGCCGCCCTTACCTTTCACGGCGCCGATCTGCTTCGAGACCTCGTTCCGGCGGCTCTGCAGGCTTTGCAGTTCGGTGATGGTTTCACGGTGCCGCTTGTCCATCTCGAGGATGGCGGCGGACATGGGGGCCGCGCCGCGGCGTGCAAGGGCCGCGTCGAGGGCGTCGGGGGTTTCCCGGATCCATTTGAGGTCGAGCATGAAGGGCTTATACGGGCCGCCCGTTCGTCCGTCCAGGGACGATCAAATCCTTAAGACGCTCAACCCTGGGAGCGTCAGACCCTAGGCGTCAGCCGTCGCTGAAGTCCGTGTCGTCGCCACCGGCGGCGCTGCCGTCGGCCGCGGCGTCCTCGGGCTTTTTCTCGACCATTTTCGCGCCGATGATGGACAGCCAGTACAGGAAGATCATCGGGATCGCGAGGCCGAGCTGGCTGATGACGTCCGGCGGCGTCACGATGGCCGCGAACACGAAAATGCCGATGATGGCGTAGCGGAATTTGGCCTTCAGGCCCTCGGACGTCACGATCCCGACGCGGGCGAGGAGGACCAGAAGCACGGGCATCTGAAAGGCGATGCCGAACGCGAGGATCATGGTCATGACCAGCGAAAGGTAATCGCCAATCGCGGCTTCGAGTTCGATGGGCAGCGCCGTTTGCGAACCGGTGGTCTGGAACCCGAGCAGGAATCTCCATGCCAGCGGCATCACGAAATAATAGACGAGCGCCGCGCCCAGGATGAACAGAACGGGGCTGGCGACGAGAAACGGCAAGATGGCCTTTTTCTCATGCTTGTAGAGCCCCGGCGCGACGAACGCCCACATTTGGTTCGCGAAGATCGGGAACGTCACGAAGATCGCGGTGAAGAAACCGACCTTGAGTTGGACCAGGAAGCCCTCGGCCAGATGGGTGTAGATCATGCGCTGCGTGCCGCCGTGCTCGGCCATCGCGACCGCGTAGGGCTGCATCAGGAAATCGTAGATGTGGGTCGCGACCGCCATGCCGCCGAAGAACGCGACCAGCAGCGCCACGACGGAATAAAGCAACCGGCGGCGCAGCTCCATCAGGTGATCGAGCAGCGGCATCGTATGGTTGTCGGGGTCGTCGGTGGCCGCCGCGACGTCCGTGCTGGGAAGCTGCTTGTTCATGGGGCCGCCGGGGGTTTGGGTTCGGCGGCGGTCTCGACCGTTTCGGGCGCCGAGGCCGCATCGGCGGGCGGCGCGACAGCGGCCACATCAGGCGCGCCGGGGGTCGCGACAGGCGTATCCGACGCGGCTCCCTCGAGCGTCGCGGACGCATCGCCGGACGGCAGCGCTTTCGTTTCGGGGTCCTGGAAGGCGGAATTCACTTCCTTCGAGATCTCGCCCTTCGGGTCGACCAGGTTCGTGACGTGCTCTGTCAGGCTGGTCTGGGAAAACTTCTGGACCTGCTTGCGGACCTCATCCAGTTCCGCCTCGCGCAGCATCTCGTTGAAATGACCCTGAAACTCCGAACCGAGATTGCGCACCTTGCGGATCGCCTTTGCAAGCGTCCGCATCGCCGTCGGCAGCTCTTTCGGCCCCAACACGAGGACGGCGACTAAGCCGACAACGAGTAATTCGGACCACGCCAGATCGAACATTGATGAGGTCCGTTCCCTACCGCGGCGGACGTCCCGACAATCGCGGGTGCGCCAGCCACGTCCGTTTTAGACGGTATCTTTTTCCTTGGAGGTGGCATTGCCCTCGATCGTCGTACGAGCGGCGGTGGGCGTCTCGTCGTCGTCCTCCTTCATGCCCTTCTTGAAGGACTTAATGCCCTTGGCCACATCGCCCATGATTCCGGAGATCTTGCCGCTGCCGAAAAGGAGCAGGACGACAATCAGAACGATGACCCAATGCCAAATGCTACCGAAACCCATGGCTCAACAACTCCAATGGCTTAGCGAGGAAAGCTCACCTTGCATCATCGCAAAAAGCCCCCCTTCCCGCAATATCGATGCCCCTTATCTAATGGGGGCAACACCCGATTACCACACCCTTAGGCGTTTTTATCGCCGCTTTCAGAGGCTTCCTCGGCATCGGCGCCCTCTTCCCCGCCCATAAGCGGTTCAAGCGCCTCGTCGGATTCGTCCGTATCGAACAGGAGCGTCTCGCTGCCGCGCGTGGCATAGGCCGCCACACCCCGGCTGTCGAGCAGCCCCGCGGCCCGCAGTTCGTCGATGCCCGGCAGATCCTGAATGGATTCCAACCCGAAGTGATCAAGGAAGGCGTTCGAGGTGCCCCACATGACCGGCCGACCCGGAACCTGCTTGCGGCCGCGTGGCTTGATCCAACCTTCTTCGAGCAGGATGTCGACCGTTCCCGTCGAAACAACGACGCCGCGGATCTCCTCGATCTCGGCGCGGGTCACCGGCTGGTGGTAGGCCACGATCGCCAAGGTTTCGATCGCCGCGCGCGACAACTTGCGCGGAACCAACTTCTCCAACCGCAGACGCTCGGTCACATCGGGCGCGGTCCGGAACGACCAGCGGCCATTGGCCTGGAGCAGTTCGACGCCACGGCCTTCGTAATACCGTTTCAGGTCTTCCAGAAGCGCCGGGATATCGGCCCCCTCGCCCAGGCGTTCGGCAATCGCGCGCTCGGTCACCGGTTCGGATGAAGCGAACAGCAACGCCTCCATGACGCGAAGGTCTTCCGCCATGCGTTGCTGGCGATTGGCGTCCTGCTCGGCAACCTGTTCGGCGACGGAGTCCGGAATTGCGGCTGCAGGCGCGGACGACGTTTCACGAATGCCGTTCACTTCCTCGTGACCGTTCTCGTCCTCGCCTTCATCCTCGTCTTCATCGCTTTCGTCGTCATCGTCGCCGTCGTCGGCGTCATCGTCGTCGCCGTCGTCCGCATCGTCGTTGTCGAAATCTTCGTCCTCGTCGCCCTCGTCGTCGGAAAGCTCCTCGTCGGCGAGGTCTTCGTCGCGCGCATCGGCGGAGGCGGTCAGCAGCGCTTCGGTGTCGCCCTCGGGGGCAGCATCGAGCTGGGTCGAAGGAATGGTATCGGTATCAATGCTAGTCATTGGCAGAAGGCCGGTCCGCAGGTTTGATGAAAATGGGTGAGAACGCGCCGCCATCCTGCCGGAGGTCGGCTTTGCCCTGTCGCACCAGTTCAAGGATCGCGATCAAGGTGGTCGAAATCGCCGAACGCCGCATCAAGGGCTGACGCAGACCGGACGGCAGGAAGGATTTGAGATCCGTCCAATCCGGAACGCCCGGGAGAACTTCACGCAAGCGCGTGATGGCGTCTTCGATGGAGTAGAGGTCGAACGCCTCGATTTCGAGCGCGTTGACGTGCTTCTCGCGGTGCTGGGCGCCGTAGGCGCGTAAGAGATCGTACAGCGTGACGTCGTAAACCGTCCGGTAGGTGATCGGCAGGCCTTCGGTGACGCCGCGGGGGAAGAAATCGATCCCGCGCCGGGGCAATTCAAAGAGTTTACGGCCGGCTTCCTGCATGGACTCCAGGCGGCGCATCTGAAATTTCAGCGCCTCGGCCATTTCCTCGGCGCTGGGTTCGACGCCGGACTCTTCTTTCGGCAGCAGGAGTTTCGACTTGAGATAGGCCAGCCACGCGGCCATCACGAGGTAGTCCGCCGCCAGCTCCAACGCATGTTGGCGCGCGGTCTCGATGAACAGGAGGTACTGTTCGGCCAGCGCCAGGATCGAGATGTGCATGAGATCGACCTTCTGGTCGCGCGCGAGCACGAGCAGGACATCGATCGGGCCTTCAAACCCGCCCAAGGAGAGGACGAGTTGGGACAAGGGATCGCCGGACCCGGCGGGGGCCGGATCTTCGACGAATTCAGGAAGCTCGGACGGCGTTTCGGACATACGTACTCTTAACCTGTAAGGCCCGCGGCGGCCGCGATCCAATTCACCACGGCGTCCGTGAGCGGCAGGATGGTCCACGCGAGGATGTTCAGATCGACGCCGATATAGGAACCCAACCAAGGAAGGAGGACCACGGCGCCGAGGAGGATGAACATGCCGTAGTTTTCCAGGCGCGCCAAGGCCCGGGCGGCCGGCAGCGGCAACAATCCGACCGCCACCCGGCCGCCATCCATCGGCGGCAATGGAATCATGTTAAAAAGGCCCAATATCACGTTGAATTTGATGCTTTGAGCCAGCATCGAGACAAGCCAGGTCTGGGTCGGTTGCGGCGCCAGGAAGGCCAGGTGAATCAAGAGCGCGGACACAATCGCCAGGATGAGGTTCGTCCCCGGCCCCGCGGCCGCCACCAGAACCATGTCCTTACGCGGATTCCGGAGCCGGCTGAAGTCCACCGGCACGGGTTTCGCCCAGCCGAACAGGAACGGCGCGCCGCTTGCAATCAGGAACCCGGGAAGCAGGACAGTTCCAACGGGATCGACGTGGCGAATGGGGTTGAGGGTCAGCCGCCCCGCCTCTTTCGCGGTGGGATCGCCCCTGAACAAGGCGGCGTAGCCGTGCGCGGCTTCGTGCAACGTAATGGCGAGGATGGCCGGGATCGCGAAGATCACCACCGAGGCAATCGTGGTCAGCGTTTCACTATCCACGGCGCAGGCCGTTCATGATTTGGAAATCCGCCGCCATGGCGTTCTGAAGCGCCGCGCGCGGACGACGACGGATCGCGGCCGTATCGGCCAACGCCTTCTGCCCCCGTTCGCCGAGCGCCCCGCAACCCCGCGCCACGGCCTCCATGTCGGCCATGTTGCCGTCGCAGTGCAGAACCGCGTCGCAGCCCGCCGCGAGCGATTTGGCCGCGCGCTCATCATAGGGGCCGCTCAGCGCCTTCATACCGAGATCGTCGCTCATCAAGAGCCCCTGGAAACCGATCTCGCCCCGGATGACATCCTCGATCAGGGCGCGGGACGTCGTCGCGGGCGCGTTCGGGTCGAGCGCCGTGTACACCACATGAGCTGTCATGCCGAAGGCGACCGGCTGGTCGGGCGCGCCGCAGAAGGCGCGGAAGGGCGCGAAATCGGTGGCGCGCAAGGTGGCCACATCGGCGTCCACGCGCGGAAGTTCCAGGTGACTGTCGCTCATGGCGCGTCCGTGCCCTGGAATGTGCTTGATGACCGGAACCACGCCGGCGTCGATCAGGCCATCGCAGACCTGGCGGGCAAGCGCCGCGACCGTCGCGGGATCGTCGCCGTAGGCGCGGTCGCCGATGACGTCATGAGCGCCGGACACCGGCACATCCATCACCGGCGCGCAATCGACGTCGATGTCGAGCGCGCGCAGTTCCTCGCCGATCAATTGGAAGTTCGTCCGCAAGAGCCGCGCGGCGGCCCCAGGGTCGCTGGCGTAAAGCGCCGCGAATTCCGCGCCGGCGGGCGCGTGACGCCAGTGCGGTGGCTTCAGCCGCTGAACGCGTCCGCCCTCCTGATCGATCAGCACGACAGGATCGAGGTCCGGCGTCAGCGCCCGCAAACTCTCGACGAGCGCGGCGACTTGAGCGGGCGCGTCGATATTGCGCGCGAAGAGGATGTACCCCAGGGGGCGCACACGCTGAAAGAATGCGCGTTCGGCGTCCGTCAGCGCATGACCGGCAAGTCCGAAGATGGCGGCGAGCGGCGCCGCCGCTGATGAGGACTGAGCCATCGGCCTAAGGTCTGACGACGATGCAGCCGACGTTCTGCGCGGCGAGGCCCGCGCACAGGGAATCCGCCGCGGCCTTATCCGCGAGCGGGCCGGCGCGCAGGCGGAAAAACACGCCCTTCTCGCCCAGGTCGACCCGGGCAACGTTCGGCGTCAGCCCGGCGAGCGCATTCTTGTTCTTCCCGACAATCCGGTTCCATTCGCCCATGGCGCCCTCCTCGGAGCGCGCGGAGGCGAGTTGCACCTGGAATGCGCCCGCAGCATTCGGCGCGACAGGCGGGGCTACGGCCGGCGCGACCGCGACCTGCTGTTCCGATGGCGCAGCGGGTTTCGTGGCTGATGCTCCCGCGGTGATCGGGCCGGTGGCCGCTTCACGCCCGCCGGTGGCGGCGAGCACCGCCGCGGCGAGATCGTCCTGTTCCGGCGCCGCCGGTGCGGCGGGTTTCGCGGGTTCGGCGTCCGCAACCTCGTTTGCCGGCTCTTTCGCGGGCCCGGCCGCCGGCGCTTCCGGCTTCGCGGCCTCAGGCGCTTCGGCCTTCGCGGTCTCGGCGGCGGGCGCTTCGGGCTTCACCACTTCCGGTGGCGGCGCGGCGGGCTTGGGCGGCGCCTTGGGTTCTTCCGGCGCGGGGAGAAGGTTCTCGACCCTTGGCGGGGCTTCACCCTTGGCGACCCGGTCGTACACCAGTTTGTCCTGGTTCTCGACCTGCATTCCGCCCGGATTTTCCGGCTTCACCTTATAGGGCTCGGGATCGGCCTTCACGAGTTGAGGCTCGCCGGTCACGGGCGCCGACGAGGTCAGCGCCCCGGTGTTCCACATATACCAGCCGATGCCCCCGACAACCGCGACGCCGATCACGACGCCCGCGATCAGGCCGAAGGACGAGCGGCCGTCCTTGCGGCGCGCATGGTACTCGCTGAAAACATCGTCGGTGAACGGCTGCACACGCAGCTCATCCGCGGGCTTGCCGTCTTGCGGCTGCGGCCCTGCGGCCCTGCGCAAAGGCGGCTCCGCATCGCGCCCACCTCTGTATTCTGGCGCCATTAACGCATTTCCTCCACGGGCTCCACCCCGAAGACCGCAAGACCCGAGGCTATCACCAGCCCGACCGCGCGAACAAGCGCAAGGCGCGCAAGCGAGACCGCCTGATCGTCCGCCTGAAGGAAACGTAATTCGGCGGCGTCGTTGCCCTTGTTCCAAAGCGCGTGGAACGCCGAGGCCAAGTCGTACATGTAAAACGCGAGGCGGTGCGGTTCGTGGGCGAGCGCCGCCCCTTCGACCGTGCGCGGCCACGAGGCGATGGTGCGCAGAACGCCGATTTCATCCGGATCCTTCAAACGCGAGAGATCCGCTTTCGCGAGGCCCGCATCGGTGAGGTCCGCGCCCGGGAACATCTCGACCGCATGCCGGAACACGCTGCGTCCGCGCGCGTGGGCGTACTGAACGTAGAACACCGGGTTCTCGCGGGACTTCTCGGTCACCTTGGCATAATCGAAATCGAGCGGCGCGTCGTTCTTGCGGGTGAGCATGATGAAGCGCACAACGTCCTTGCCGACCTCGTCGATCAGGTCGCGCATGGTGACGAAGGTGCCCGCGCGCTTGGACATCTTCACCGGCTCGCCGTTGTTGAACACGCGCACCATCTGGGCCAGGAGCACATCCAGCTTGCCCTTGCCGTCGGTGATCGCCTTCAAAGCGGCATCGACGCGCTTCACATAGCCGCCGTGATCGGCACCCCAGATATTGATGAGGTCATAGAAGCCGCGATCCACCTTGTCCTTGTGATAGGCGATATCGGCGGCGAAGTACGTCCACGCGCCGGTCGATTTCTTCAGCGGGCGGTCGATCTCGT
Organism: uncultured Rhodobacterales bacterium; assembly: GCA_964576515.1. GTDB lineage: Bacteria > Pseudomonadota > Alphaproteobacteria > Rhodospirillales > Rhodospirillaceae > SHVO01. Next base: position 124,800 of record CAZNUW010000007.1, on the reverse strand, counting down.
CGCCGAACTGCGTCGCCTTGAACAGGAGTTGGGGCCGCGGTTCGTAATCGTCCGGCGTCTTGCCCTTCGGCGGTTCGAGAATGCCCGTGTAGGTGAGGCCTTTGTCACCCAGGAACTTCAAGGCGTCGTCCACCTTGCCCGCCTGCGTCAACGCCTTCTCGGACGTGAACACATCGTGCTTGATGCCCATCGCGGCCAGGTCTTCCTTCACGATCTTCATCATGAATTCGACCGTGAAGTCGCGCAGCGGTGGAATCCATTGGGCGTCGTCGGTGACGTTCGCCCATTTGTCGCCGTCGCGCGCGGCCAGCGCTTCGGCGCACGGAATCAGATAGTCGCCGCCGTACTGTATTTCCTTGCGTTCGAGCGCGCCCTGCACGTCGGCCGCCGTGATCTTGCCCAGCACCTGGAGATAGCGCATGCGCAGCGCGCGGGCGACGTTGTCGACCTGCCCGCCGGCGTCGTTGATGTAATACTCCTTCGTCACCTTGAACCCGGCCTTGGCCAGAAGGTTCGCAAGCGCGTCGCCGATCACCGCGCCGCGCGCATGGCCGACGTGCATCGGGCCCGTCGGATTGGCCGAAACATATTCGACGTTCGCCGGCTCGCCCTTGCCTACGTCGGCATCGCCGTAGCGCGTGCCTTCTGCCAGCACGTCACGCAACGCGCCGCGCCAGATGTCGGCATCGACCGCGAGGTTGATAAAGCCCGGACCGGCGACCGTGACGTCGAGCACGTCCGGGAGCTTCTTGAGGCGTTCGACCAGCAGATCGGCCAGCGCGCGCGGCGGCTTGCCGGCGGGCTTGGCGAGGATCATGGCGGCGTTGGTGGCGATGTCGCCGTGCGCGGCGTCACGCGGCGGTTCGGCCGCGACGCGCGTCAGGTCGAGGCCCGCCGGCAACGCGCCTTCGGCCATCAATTCGCCGACGACGGAATCGATACGGGACTTAAAGGTCTGGAAGATGTTCATGGAAATCTCCGGCCGGAGGCCGACTAGGGGTGGTTAAGTGGCTGTTTTCAATAGCATTGCGCGACGAGTTTCCCCTCCTCGTCGGCTTCCACCCAAAACGATGCTGTTACACGCGGTCCACATGGGGCCACTGAATAACGCAAACCGGCCGGTTTTTGTAAGGGAAATTCGAGCCTTGGACCTAAGGCAAGCGTCGCCGCAGCGCCGCGAAGAAAAGCTCGGACTGCAGGCGCTCCTGGTTCAGTTGGGCGGCCGCGTGGCCCGCGAGATTGGCCGACACCGGGGCCAACGGCACGCCGCTCGCCGCGGCGATCATCTGCACCTGGCAGGCCCGTTCGAGGTAGTAGAGATCGTCGTAGGCGTAATCGACGCGCGCGCCACAGACGATCACGCCGTGATTGGCGAGAAACACAACATCGGCGCCGTTCATGGCCCGGGCGATCCGCTCGCCTTCGGTGGCATCGAGCGCAAGGCCGCCGTAGTTGAGGTCGATCGCGAAACGGCCACAGAAACGCATCGCGCCTTGCGAGAGCGCTGGTTCAAATGGCGCGCCCTTCGTACATCCAAGAGCGGTCGCATACGGCATGTGGGTATGTAGGACGCAAGCCTTACCCGCGACGCGATGCACGGCGGCGTGAATGAACATGGCCGTGGGTTCAACCTCGTGCCGGCCGGCGAGTTTACGCCCCTCGCCGTCCACCATCACGATGTCGTCCTCGCGGATCTCGCTCCAATGAAGGCCACGCGGGTTGATGAGGAATCGGTCGGAGCCGTCGGGGAGCGCCACGCTGAAATGATTGCACACACCCTCGGAAAGGCCGTGGTGATCGGCCGCGCGCAAGGCCAGCGCAAGATCGGTGCGTAGTGCGCGAACCTCGTCCGCGTCGAAAGCCAGCAACGTCACGGACCGTCCTATACCTTGTCGGCTTTATACTTCGCGTGAATTTCCGCCCAGCGGGCGGCGTCCTGGATGGCGAGCGACACGTCGCGCGGGATCGCGGCCAAACCCGCGATCTTGCCGTCCTTCTGCAACGCCGCGAGCGCCTGATGGGCCGCGCCCAGCGCGTAGGGCTCGATCGCGAACGCCGCGACCTTCACGCCATGCGCACCCTCCTCGGTCACGGTGGCCGGACCACCGGTGCTGAACAGCGGGCGTCCGCCGACCTCAGCGGCTTTCTTCTTCTGTTCAAGGGAAGCGCCCGCGACAAAGATCATTTCAGCCCCCGCGTCGGCATAGGCCTTCACCCGCGCCAAGACCTGATCGAAACTTTCGCCCTTGGCGAGGCCATCGCAACGACCGAGCACGACAGGACCGCTTGCGCCGCCGGCGTCCATCGCCGCTTTGATCTTCTCCACATGGAGGTCGAGGGGAACCATCTGACCCTCGGGGCGCCCGGGCACATGTTTCGCGCCGGTGAGGTCTTCAAGCAGCACGCAGGCGACCCCGCCCGCGGCATAGCGTTTCATAGCGCGATAGACGTTCATCGGGTTTCCGCCGCCGTCGTCGGCATCGGCGATCAAAGGAACATCCAGGGCTTGCGCCATACGCACAGCCATCTCCACCAGTTCGGAGATGGTGGCCATGCCATAGTCGCCCATTCCATACATTCCGCTGGAAATGGCGCTGCCACCAACCGTGACGCACGTGAAGCCCATATGCTGGGCGAGCTTCGCGGACGCGACGTCGTACACGATGGGCGCCGCAATCGGTCCCGGCGCTTTGAGCAGCGCGCGCATCCTATCGCCCGGTGTCGCGGGTGTTGGAGCGGACGCCGCGGCGACCTGCGCGGGCGCCGCGGCCGTGGCGATCAACGCGCCGCCCGCGGCCGAAAAGAACGCGCGGCGCGATGCGCCGGCGTCATGTTGCGGCCCAGCGTCTCGTTGCGACATTCCCGCCTCCCCCGTTTCGACGTGCAGTATGATCTTAGATGCGCGGCGGAGATATCTCCGCCCACGGGATCAGCGGCCGCCCGCGTTGTCGAAGTAGTCGTCGCGGAGCCAAAAGGCCTTGAAGCCGTTACGGCCGCCGCCGAATTCGCCGTTGGCGTTACCGGTGTAGTCGCCGGGCTTCTTGTCCCGATAGTGGGTGTAAACGGGATTGCCGCGATAGGCCCACACACGCACCGCGCCCTGTTGCCCAGCTTGCGCGGTGTGGCCCGTCATCGGATCGATGTCGACAATCGTCCACGTGCGGTTCGGGCTTTTTGCGCCGGTAGCGGCCACGACATACGGCCAGTCGCGCAAACACCGCTCGACCTTTCCGCCGCCGCAAATGGCGAGGCGGTACGACTGCGGGGCGTCGGGATGAGAGCAATCCAACTGATCGGCGGAATCGTCGCCGCAGTTGTAGGTGTAGATGGTCTTTCCGTCCGCGTCGGCGAGCACGATGCCGATGTCCGTGTCCTGTTCGGTGAAACCTTGCGGCGCGGCCGGCGCGGGCTGGGTATAAACGACGTTCCATCCCGCCTCGTCGCCGCCCTGGAGGCTGCTCGTCTCGGCATCAAGGACGTAGGTGTAGAGCGGTTTCTTGCGGAACGCCCATTGGCGGACGCCAGGCGAACGCTCGAACACGGTCCACTCCCCTTGGGAGACGGCCGACGACGGCGCGATCACAGGGCTCCAGGTCTTCAAGCACGCCGCGTCGCAGTTCGACGTGTTCGAGCCGTCACGGTCCGAACTGTACACGGAGAAATATTTGTCGGTCAGAAGCTGGCGGCCCGTAGCGACCGTGTTGATCGCGAACCCGGGCGGCACGGCGGGCGGCGGCGTGGCGACGCGCCGATGCGCGGGCACTTCGGCGGCCCCGCCCATTTCGCGCGTGGTCGCCCCAAAGACATCGCCAGGGTTCTTATCGCGGATCGAGGTGTAAAGGGCGTGCTCGTCGTAGGCCCACTGCTTGCGGCCGTCCTTGCGGGTGATGAGCGTGAAGGCTCCGACAGGTTTCGCATCGTCCGCGGCCAAGGCGGGCGGCCACACCTCGGCGCAGGACAGACGTTTATTCAATTCGGGCAATTCGAGCCCCGGCGGATACGGGCTCATGAGGCCGGCGGTATGCGTGGTCTTCTCGTTCGTGCAAGCCGACGTGTTCGCCGCATCGCCCGTGACGCCGTTGCGCATGGTGCGGTGCGGCCAATAGTAGAGCGTCAATCCGCGCGGATCGGCGAACACCGGTCCTTCCACTTCACTGTTCTCGATCCGAAAACCCGGCGGCATCGGAACTTCAGCGTGGGCTTCGCGCACCGCTGCTCGCGTCTCCGCCGCGGCGACGGCATGGACGAAGGAAGGTCCGGCGAGAAAAGCCCCAGCGGCCAACAGGCCGGCGACCGTCACGGTGCAGCGCATACGCAAATCCCTAGAAGAAGCCTCCACAGGACCGCGATGTTACACGAAAAACCGCCCTGCGGCACAGGGCTTTGGACCGCTCAGGTGCCGCAAAAGGTTTGGTGGACGATCTGTTCCGGGCGCGGCGGCAACGCATAGGCCTCCCGGCCGGGCTGGTCGTCGAACGGCCGCGTCACGACGTCGAGCAGTCGCTCGAAGGGACCGAAGTCCGACGACGCTGTGGCGGCGGCGATCGCCTCCTCCACGAGGTGATTGCGCGGAATGAACGCAGGGTTGAGCCCCGGCATCGCGGCGGCGCCTTCCGGCGTCAGCCGCGCGCGCCATGACGGGAACCAGGCATCGAGGCCCTCGCGTGTCCGGAAAAGATCGCGGACGGCGTCTTCTTTATCGGGCCCCGTCGCGGCATCACTTAGCCGCCGGAAGGTCAAGGTGAAGTCCGCACCGCTTTCGGCCATCAGACCCAGAAGCTCCTGCGCGAGAGCGGTCTCGTCCACCCCGGGGTTCATCCCCAATTTACGCGCAAGGCCGCCGAGATAAGCGCTCTCGAACCTAGGACCGAACGCGCCCAACGCGTCCTCGGCCTCTTTTACGCCCGCCTCTTCGGTGTCCGCCAGCAAAGGCACAAGCGTTTCGGCGAGGCAAACGAGGTTCCAGTGGGCGATGCCGGGTTGATTGGCGTAGGCGTAACGTCCCCGCGTGTCGATCGAACTATAGACCTGCTGCGGATTGTAGAAGTCCATGAAGGCGCACGGACCGAAGTCGATGGTCTCGCCCGAGATGGTCATATTGTCGGTGTTCATAACGCCGTGGATAAAACCGACCAGCAGCCAATTTGCGATAAGGTCCGCCTGCGCGGCAACGACCGCATCGAAGAAAGCGCGATAGGGGTTCGGAGCCTCACGGCAATCGGGGTAGTGACGCGCGATCGCGTAGTCGGCGAGGAGTCGTAGTCCTTCAACATCCGAGCGCGCGGCGAAATACTCGAACGTGCCAACCCGGATATGACTGGCCGCGACCCGCGCCAGGACGGCTCCCGGCAGCGGCGTTTCGCGGAGCACTTGCTCGCCGGTCGCCACCGCCGCCAGCGTGCGCGTGGTCGAGATGCCGAGCGCGGCCATGGCTTCACTAACGATATACTCACGTAAAACCGGCCCGAGCGCCGCGCGGCCATCACCACGGCGAGAAAACCGCGTCCGGCCCGCGCCCTTCAGGTGCAGGTCGCGGCCGTTCAGTTCCCCAAGCAGGACCGCGCGGCCGTCCCCCAGCTGCGGAACGAAATTTCCAAACTGATGACCCGCATAGGCCATCGCGACGGGGACGGATGTGGGTGCAACGGTGTTGCCCACAAGGACGGCGACCGCGTCCGGCGACGAGAGGACCGTGGGATCCAAACCGAGTTCACGCGCCAACGGCGCATTCACACGAATAAGCTTGGGCGCGGCGACCGGCGTCGGAGCGACCCGTTGGTGGAAGCGTTCGGGCAACGCCGCATAAGTGTTTTGGAAGCTGAAGGGAGACGGCGCATCGGTGCTGGGCATGAGCGGTGCTTAACACACCCCGGCCCGACGCCAGAAAGAATAAGCCCCTCCGGGGGGAACGGAGGGGCTTCGTGGTCCTGCACTTGTTGGCTGGGGGGCTGGGGGTGCAGGACACAGACATAACGTGGCGCCCGAACGGAAGTTCCAGATGCACGAAAAAAGTTTTGAAAAAAAACCACCTCACCGTGCGCAGCCTGCCACCGATAGATTAGGACGCCGCTCCAGACATTTAGAGCCCAAACCTCAGATACGGTGGAAAAAATCCCGACGCTTCTCGCGCCTCGGCGCCCCTCCTTTTTCCGGAAAATCGGTCCCGGTTCGGCAACTCTTTCGCGTTCCCGGCATTCTCCCTCTCGGCTGCCACACCCCAGGGGCGAAACCGGCCTTGCGAGCGCACTTATAATTCAGGACATTCACCGGGCACCCTCGGACATAAATTAAGGTGAGGAATGAACTGCCGCGTCCTGATCGTTGAAGATGAAGCCATTATCGCCATGGACCTGGAAATGATGCTGCAGGACGAAGGGTGCGAGGTGGTCGCGACGGTTCCCACGGTGAAGGCCGCGCTGGCGCAGATCGCCCAACACGAACTGGACTGCGCCTTCCTCGATATCAATTTGGGCCACGAGCAGGTTTTCCCGGTCGCCGACGAACTCGCGCGCAAAGGCGTCCCCTTCGCGCTCCTAAGCGGCCATACCCGTGGGGTGCTTCCGCCCGCGCACAAGAACCGCCCGGCCTTGCCGAAGCCGTACCTGAAGAAGGACGTCTTGAAAATCTTGGCCCACTTGCAGGGTGGGCCGCTTCCGACGTGACGTAGAGGAACGGGCGGCGGCGCGGCCTCTAGCCGGGCGAGGCCTTGCCATGAGACGCGACGCGACGCGCGCGTTCCGCCAGTTCGTAGTAAGTTCGCTGGCGTTCGAGCAGCTCTTCCTCGTCCAACGTCTCGAGGTCGATGGCGTCGTTACGGGCGCCCTTCACCGACCTGATGATCTCGTCCAGTTTAAGATGCATCGCCGTCGTGTCGTGCGTCTGGCTGTGCTGGAGAAGAAAAATCATCAGGAACGTGATGATCGTCGTACCAGTGTTGATGACGAGCTGCCACGTCGTGTCCCAGTCGAACATCGGTCCGGAGGCCAACCACAACACGACGGTCGCGCAGGCCATCACAAAGGATCCTGGCCGCGAAGCCCAGTAAGCCGCCCTGCACGCAAAACGTGAGAACAGGCTGCCCATGGTGCGTGCATGAGGAGCCGTGCGCGAAGGGATCGCGGTTATGTGTTCTACGGGAGCCACAGCGGGCTAAACGGAGCGACGCCGCGCAAAGTTTCCCGCCGCGGCCGCGCCACCAGGTTGCTGGTCGACCGGCGGAATCCCGCGCCGGGCGCATTTTCCGCTTGAGGCGCATGCGGGCGCGGCTCCATTCTAGCGGGATGAAATACATTCCCGTCGCCCTCATCGCTGCCTTCGCCGCCTTTACCATGCTTCCCGGCGACGCCGCCGCCAAAGCCACCTACGCCTGGGTTCCCGACGATCGCGCGGGATGCTGCCGGGGCGTCATCGAACTTTCCGACGAAGCCTATTTCGCCGGGGTCGCGGCCTGGCAAAGCGGGCAGCCCACCACGGTAGCGATTGAGCGCTTTTTCTTTGAAGGACGCTTCACGGTCCTCGACGAGCTGAAGCGCAATCCTGAAAATCCCACGATGGAAGTGATGGTGCAAACCAACCTCGCGCTCCAGCCCGAACAGGATCGCTGCTGCGAGTGGGACATCCAAGTGAAGATCACCGAAACCGGGCTTGAAGGTCACGCCCGGATGAAAACGAAGTCGGATTCCGTGAACATGTCCGGCACCGCCGATCAGTGGGGCCTCGACAGCGCTCGCAGCGACGTCATTCCCTCCGGCGTCATTTGCGGTATCGCACCGAAATCACCGTGCTCCAGTGCCGGCGGCCGGTGGATGCTTGTATCGGCGCCCGCGCCTCAAAAATAACGAAAACCATCCACAGGCGGTTCGGCGGCGCGCGCGAAATTGTTCCGCGGCGCGGCCGGTAAAATTGCGATCCCGCGTTCTCATTTTCAGGACAGAGCCGGGAACTCGGGCGCGCAAGGGCGCGTTTCATCCCTGTTCCCGCGCCCGAAGCCCCTCCCCCCAAGATATCCCCCCCGATATCCCATGAGGGCGCGACGAACAAATCTTAAAGCCCCGCGGTCGCCCCACCGCGGGGCTTGTTCCTTTTCGGGGCCGAGAGCGCCACGCGCGGGCGATTTTTTCTTGGTTATCCGTCTGCAACGATTGGCTTATCATACGCGTAGATCAGAGACAGAGGGGGACATCACATGTTGAAAGAATTTCGTACTTTCGCCCTGCGCGGCAACGTCATCGACTTGGCCGTCGGCGTGATCATCGGCGCGGCGTTCGGCAAGATCACCACGTCGCTGGTGAACGACGTCATCATGCCGCCCATCGGCCTGCTGCTTGGCCGGGTGGACTTCTCGGATCTGTTCGTCGATCTGTCCGCCAGCGGTCATCCCAGCTTGACCGCCGCGCGGGACGCGGGCGCGCCCGTCATCGCTTACGGGACGTTCGTGAACACGGTGATCGAGTTCACCATCATCGCCTTCGCGGTGTTCATCCTGGTGCGTCAGATCAACCGGCTGCAGGACCGTTTCAAGGACGCGCCGCCCGCGCCGACGGAGCGAAGCTGCCCGCGCTGCACCTCGGCCATCCCGCTGGCCGCCACGAAGTGCAAATTCTGCACCGCCGACGTGGACGCGAAAGCTTAGCCGAGAGCGGCTAAGCTCCGTTTACTTCTACGCTATGGTTTGACCGCCGGGTCGAACAGGCGCGAGTGCTCGTCGAGTGCGAAGCGGTCCGTCATGCCCGCGATATAGTCCGCCACGCGGCGGGCTGTGCGCGTGCTGCCGGCGACTTCGCTGCCGTCGCGCCAATCGTCGGGCAAGAGCTGCGGCTCTTCAAGCAATAGCGAAAAGAGATCCTTCACCACGCGCCGCGCCTTGCTGGTCATGCGGTTGACCCGCGTATGCCTGTACATGCGCGAGAACAGGAACGCCCGGATCGCCTTTTCCGCTTCGGCCACGGCGTCGGAAAAACCGACAAGCGGTTTTCCCAGCGCGCGCACGCGGGCGGCATCCTGGGGCGCGCCCGCGCTCCAGCGGCGATGGGTCTCTAAAATCACGTCGTCGACCATCGCGGCGATGAGCCGGCGCAGGGACTCATGGATGACGCGCGTGCGGTCGGCGCCGGGATGACGATCCATGACGGTCTTGAAGATGGGGCCGACCAGCGGCAGCGCGATCACTTCGTCGAGGGCAAAGAGACCCGCGCGCAGGCCGTCGTCAAAATCATGCGCGTTGTAGGCGATCCCGTCCGCGAAGGCGGCGACCTGCGCCTCCGCCCCGGGCCATGTGGCCAGTTCGAGATCGTGACCATTGTTGTACTCGGTGATCGCCAAGGGAATAGGCGCGCCGGCGCGTTTGGCGTCCGCCGCCGGCCCGACGATGGGACCGTTATGTTTCACAAGCCCCTCGAGCGCCTCCCACGTGAGGTTCAGGCCATCGAAGGCGATGTAGCGGTGCTCAAGCTTCGTCACGATCCGCAAGGACTGGGCGTTGTGGTCGAACCCGTTGTAGGGCGCCATGCACTCTTGCAGGGCATCCTCGCCCGCGTGCCCGAAGCAGGTGTGACCAAGATCGTGGGCGAGCGCCAGCGCCTCGCCCAGATCCTCGTTGATCCCCATGAAACGGCACAGTGACCGGGCGATCTGCGCAACCTCGAGACTGTGCGTCAGCCGGGTGCGGTAATTCTCACCCTCGCTGTAAACAAAGACCTGGGTCTTGTACTTCAGGCGGCGGAACGCCCCGCAATGGATGATGCGGTCGCGGTCGCGCTGGAAGACGGTGCGTGTCGCGGACTCGTCTTCCGGGTACAGCCGCCCCCGGCTGCGCGCCGGATCACAGGCCGCTCCCGCTAGAAATCCCTCAAGTTTTTGGATGTCCCCCATGGGCCGCAACCTAGCGAGCCTCAGGTCCGAGGGCAACGGCGCAAACCTTTGTTTTCAGGCGCTTCACGCCGGTGGGCTTGAACGGCGCACCCCATGCACCTACATTGACCGCATCCACATCCATGTAAGTCCGCCGCCTTGAACCAGATCAGTGAAAACCCGCCCGTTTCCATGACCCCTGCCGCCGCGGCCCGGGTCCAGGAACTCATCCGCGAGGAAGGCGGCGCGGACCTGATGCTGCGCCTGGCGATCTCGGGCGGCGGATGCTCCGGATTCTCCTACGGCTTCACCTTGGACCGCGAACAGACGACCGACGACCGGGTCTATGAATTTCACGGCGCGAAGCTGGTGGTCGACGAAGCCTCGCTTGAACTCCTGAACGGATCGCAGATCGATTTCGTCGACGATCTCATGGCGAAGTCGTTCCGCGTGGTCAACCCGAACGCCGCCTCGACCTGCGGCTGCGGAACGTCATTCTCGCTTTAAGTCAGCGCGTCTGCGGCGCTGGAGCGCCGCGGTCCCAATCCTTGCACATCGCCGACAGCGCCTGATAATTCGAGGGACTGTCGATCCCGGCGTTGCGGCTTATCTGCAAGGCCTCGAATTCCTTCAGCATGCCCGAAAGCTGCTTGTTCAAGTCGCCGAGCGCGGCATCCGTCCCGCCTTCGCGGCTGCGTGTGTAATACGGCTTTGTTCCGGCCAGCACCTTCTCGATGCGCGCGCGTAAGCGCGGCGCGAATTCGCGCAAAAGCGCGCGGTTGATCGCGACGTGCTGGTTCTCGTGGTCGAGCACGACCTTGTATTCGCACGACCCTTTTGGAAATTCGCTGGGGACATACACCTCGACCCGGTTCCAGCCGAAGTCCACATCGACCGACGTCAGATAGACACAGTATCCGTTCCCGCGCGTCATAACCTGGGACGCGGCCTGGAGGCCAAACATCGTTTTGGTCAGCGTGATGCCCAGCGCCCGCTGGCCCGCCGGCGCCGGCATACCTTGCGAGCGCAAAAGATTGGCGATGCCGGCGACCGTGAGCCGATGGTTGTGGATCGGCGCCGGCGCCTCGGTTTTGAAATTGAGCTTGATCGGGGTGCGCGACGGCGGGCATGCGCCCGCCTGTTGCGCCTCGGCCGGAGCTGAGAAAAACGCGGTCGCGGCAAGGACAATCGCCGTGACCGGCGCAATCCCCCCACGCTTGCTGCGTTCGGGCCGGCGTGCCAGCATGGCCCCATCAACCTCCCTCAACCGCACGGATCAGAGCTCCCCTTGAACGCCATTTCGCCCCAGAAACGTACGATAAAGATCGCCACCTGGAATGTGAATTCCTTGAAGGCTCGCCTGCCGAACGTTCTGGCGTGGCTGAAGGAGGAGTCGCCCGACGTGGTCCTCATGCAGGAAATCAAGTGCGTCGACGAGGCGTTCCCCTGTCTGGAATTGGAGGAAGCCGGTTACAATATCGCCAGCCACGGGCAAAAGACCTACAACGGCGTGGCGATCCTGTCGAAGTCGCCGATCGAGGACATCGCCCGCGGCCTGCCCGGCGACGACGCCGACCCGCAAGCGCGCTACGTCGAAGGCACGGTTTTCGGCAAAGTCCGGGTTTCTTCCATCTACCTGCCCAACGGCAATCCCCTCGGCACCGAGAAATTCACCTACAAGCTTGCCTGGATGGACCGGTTGAAGGCGCATATCGCCAAGACCGTGTTGGACGACGAGATCAGGGTGTATGGCGGTGACTACAACGTCATCCCGACCGACGACGACGTCTATAGCGCGAAAGCGTTCGCCAACGACGCGCTTCTGCAACCGGAAAGCCGCGCCCGGTTCCGGTCTCTGCTGCATCTCGGCCTCACGGACGCGGTTAGGGTTTTCAACACCCTGCCCCATCAATATTCATTCTGGGATTATCAGGCGGGCGCCTGGCAGAAAGACCATGGTCTCCTGATCGACTTCCTATTGCTGTCGCCGAAAGCCGCCGACGCGTTGACCGCCAGCGGAATCGATAAGAAGCCGCGCGGCAAGGAAAAAGCCTCCGACCATACGCCGGTGTGGTGTTGCCTGGAGATATAAGCCATATGGCGGGTCAGGCCTTACGCGCGATCTTCGCCCTCCTGCTTTGCGCATCGTCCGCGCGCGCGGCCGAGTACCTGCCGCCGAAAGGCGCACCCGAACTTCTGATCCCCGGACACAATGTCACGATCTCCGTCTTCGCGACCCAAACGCCGGTCGGGCACGGGATCGGCATCTTCGAGAAACGCGGCGACAAATGGTACCTTTGCGGCCAATGCGTCATATCGCCGGAAACGCCGACGATGGACGCCGCCGTCAAATCCGCGGGCGGCCCGGAGGCGTATATCGATTCACGCCGGAGCGCGATCAACGCCGCGCTTGCGCGTCTGTATCCGGCGAAGAAAAAAGACGCCGCCGCGAACGCCGTCGACGACGTGAATAAGGCGCTGGCGGGCGGCAACACCTTGAGGATTGTGAATGGCGTTCCGCAGCTTCGCGATCGTTAGCCTGATCCTCTTGGGCAGCATGGCGAGTTCCGTCTCTCAGGACCGCGCGCCCGTGCGGTCCGATGTTATCGCCGACATCAACCTCGCGCTTACAAAGCGATCCTTGATCCTGACCGCGAACGGACCGGCCCTTAGGTAGCCGCGGGGCGTTTCCAAAGCGCAGGGTCAGTCCGCGCGACGATGGGCTCGTAAACATACGAAGGCGTCTCCACCGCCTCACCCGCATGATAGGCGCGTGCGAGACGTTCAAAGGCGTCGAAGGCGGACGCGTCGGCGAAAGCCCGCTGCGGCACGATATGCGCGAGGTACGGCGACACCCAGAAGGACAAGTACGCACCCCGCCGCGTGATGCGCGCAATGGCCGGCCATTGGGTAAAGGTCTGCGAGAAATCCGTCGTATCCCGCAGTCCTTCAGGCAGAATCTCCATGTCGTGCGGGCCGATCACGCCGCGATGGTGTTTCACCATCGAGACGGCGTTCAAGATCCCGACGCCGAGGAACAGGAAGAAACACGCCACGGCGAAAACGACCCCGCCCGCGGCCAGGATGATCCACCCGCGCTGGTCCGCGGGCATGCCGATATCCTTCATCAGATAGAAGGCATATGCCACCGCGACCACGATGCTCATCACATACCGCGCGCGGTTGGAGAAATAGCTGCGAACGTTGATCGCAACAATGTCCCCAACACGCAGGTCCGTCGCAATTCTCATCGTGGCGTATCCGCCTCTTTAGATGTCCGCGTAAACGTGTGTTTCCGCTTTTGCGCCCGGATGCGTCACGGCCCCGTCGCAAGCATCGCCCACCAGTTGAGCATACTTCCACAGAACGCCCGACTGATAGTCCGTCTTTCGCGGTGTCCAGGCCGCCCGGCGGCGGTCGAGTTCTTCCTTCGCGACCTCCAGATCGAGCGTGCCCTTCTCCGCGTCGATGGAGATGATGTCGCCGTCCTTCACCAAGGCGATGGGACCGCCGACCGCGGCCTCGGGACCGACGTGCCCGATACACAGGCCGCGCGTTCCGCCCGAAAAGCGTCCGTCGGTGATCAAGGCCACCTTGTGGCCCATGCCCTGCCCGGCCAAAGCGGCCGTCGTGGCCAGCGTTTCACTCATGCCCGGCCCGCCGCGCGGCCCTTCGTAACGGATGACGATCACCTCGCCCTCCTTGTACTGACGCGCCTGGACGGCGGCGAAGGCCAGATCCTCGCTGTCGAAACAACGCGCGGGACCACGGAATTTAAGGTTCTCCATTTGGGCGATTTTCACGATCGAGCCCTGCGGCGCGAGCGTGCCTTTCAGGCCGGTCACCCCGCCGCGCGGCGACATGGCGCGCGAGGTCGGATACACCACGTCCTGATCCGTCGGGAACACGACGTCGCGCATATTTTCTTCCAAGGTCTTGCCGGTAACGGTGATGCAGTCGCCGTGGAGGTAACCGCCCTCAAGCAGGGCTTTGATCAACACCGGAATTCCGCCGATGCGATAGAGATCGGCCGCGACATATTTCCCGGCCGGCTTCATGTCGGCGATATAGGGCGTTTCGTCGAAGATCTTGCAGACATCCTCAAGCGAGAATTTGATGCCGCATTCGTGCGCCATCGCCGGCAGGTGAAGGCCCGCGTTGGTGGACCCCCCGGACGCGGCGACGACACGCGCGGCATTCTCAAACGCCTTGCGCGTGCAGATGTCGCGCGGGCGCAGGCCCAGGCGCAGGATGTTCATCACGGCCGCGCCGGCGTCGCGGGCATAGCGGTCGCGCGCCTCGCGTATGGTCGCCGGCACACTGGCCGACACCGGCAGCGCAAGACCGATCGCTTCGCTGACGGTCGCCATGGTGTTCGCCGTGAACTGCCCCCCGCAGGCGCCCGCGGACGGACACGCCACACACTCAAGCGCATGGAGATCTTCCGACGACATGGCGCCGGCGGCGTGTTTGCCGACAGCCTCGAACACGTCGACGATGGTGACGTCCTTGCCTTTGAAGTGGCCGGGCATGATGGCGCCGCCGTAAAGGAACACACTCGGAATATTCAGGCGCAGCATGGCCATCATCATCCCGGGCAGCGATTTGTCGCAGCCCGCGAGGCCGACCAGCGCGTCGTAGGAATGGCCGCGCACGGTGAGTTCGACGGAATCCGCGATCCAGTCGCGCGAGGCCAGCGACGACTTCATGCCCCGGTGGCCCATGGCGATGCCGTCGGTCACGGTGATCGTCGTGAATTCGCGCGGCGTGCCGCCGCCGCTTTTTACGCCGTCCTTCACCACCTGGGCCTGACGGCTCAGATCGATGTTGCACGGCGCGGCTTCGTTCCAGCAGGTCGCCACGGCCACCAACGGCGCATGGATCTCGTCCTCGGTGAGCCCCATGGCGTGATACATCGCACGATGCGGCGCGCGCGCCGGGCCTTCCGTCGTATGGCGGCTGGGCAGCTTGGATTTATCGAACTTCGCCGGTTTCTTCGTGTCGTCGGGCATCGCAGTTCCCTCTCTCCGGGTTTGATCCCGGACAGGGCTTTCGCGTGCGCCGCCTCTTCCCGGGAGTGTTTCTATCGCGCGTCTAGGCCGTAATTCGGCTGAGTGCGTCCTTGAGTTTGACCTTCGTCGCCTCGGCCACAGCGATGCGCTCGCGGTTTTCTTCGACCACTTCGATGGGGGCCTTGGCCACAAACGCTTCGTTCGCCAGCTTCTTCTGGGTGCTGACGATGTCGCTTTCGAGTTTCGCGATTTCCTTCTTCAGGCGCTCGCGCTCCTTCGCGAAATCGATCACGCCTTCGAGCGGCAGAAGCACCGTCGCCTCGCCCACCACCACTTGCGCGGAGCCCGCGGGGATCTGATCGGTCACAGCGATAGACGACAGCCGCGCATTCGCGGCGATGAGCGCGCTATGCGTGGCCAGGCGCGCCTTGGTGTCGGCGTTCCCGTCCTTCACGAAGGCCGCGATCTGTGAACCTGCGGGCACGTTCATCTCCACCCGCACGGAACGGATGGCGGTGATGACGTTCACCACCCAATCCATCTCCGCCTGAGCATCCGGCGCCGCGAGCCCGTCATACGAGGGCCACTGGGTCGTCATGAGGCTCGCCGCGCGTTTGACGCCGGCCGCATCAGCAAGCTTCTCCCAGAGTGTCTCGGTCACAAAGGGAATGAGCGGGTGGCCAATCACCAGGATCTGGTCGAGCACCCAGGCGGCGGTCGCGCGGGTCTCGGCTTTGGCTTTCTCGTCCGCGCCCTGGAAAACAGGCTTCGCGAATTCCAGGAACCAATCGCAGAATGTGCCCCAGGTGAACTGGTAGAGTCCGTTGGCGGCTTCGTTGAAGCGATAGTTGATGATGGCCTCGGAGATGTCGCGCGCCGCGTCCGCGACTTTCGCGACAATCCACTTGTTCAACGTGCTGGTGACGTTCTTCGGATCGAAACCGGGCACGATCACGCATTCGTTCATCTGGCAGAAACGCGCCGCGTTCCAGATCTTGGTCACGAAATTGCGGTAACCGGCAATGCGACCCTCGGCGAGCTTGATGTCGCGTCCCTGCGCAGCCATCGCCGCGAGGGTGAAACGCACCGCATCCGTGCCGTAGCTGTTGCAGAGATCCAGAGGGTCCATGACGTTCCCCTTGGACTTCGACATTTTCTGGCCCTTTTCGTCGCGGACCAGCGCGTGGATGTAGACGTCGCGAAACGGCACGTCGCCCATGAAGTGATGCCCCATCATCATCATGCGCGCGACCCAGAAAAAGATGATGTCGAACCCGGTGACGAGCACATCGCCCGGATAATAGCGCGCGAGTTCCGGCGTCTTCTCCGGCCAGCCGAGCGTCGAGAACGGCCACAAGGCGGAGGAGAACCACGTGTCGAGCACGTCGTCGTCGCGCACCAGCGTCACGTCTTTCCCGAAGTGCTTGCGGGCGAGATCGAGGGCCTCCTGTTCGTCATACGCCACGAACGGGTGGCCGTCCGGCGCATACCACGCCGGAATCTGATGGCCCCACCACAGTTGGCGCGAAATGCACCACGGCTGGATATTGCGCATCCATTCGAAGAAGGTGTTCTCCCAGTTCTTCGGCACGAAGCGCGTGCGGCCGGTTTCCACCGCCTCGATGCAGGGCTTCGCGAGCCTCTTTGCATCCGCGTACCACTGATCCGTCAGCCACGGTTCGATCACCACACCGGAGCGGTCGCCATACGGAATCTGCATGGCGTTGTCCTCGACCTTCTCGAACAGTTCGAGGAGTTCCATGTCCGCGACCACCATATCGCGCACCTTGAAGCGATCGAGGCCGCGGTACTTCTCGGGCGCTTCCTCGTTCAGCTTCGCATCGCGGTCGAAGATATTGATCATCGCGAGCTGGTGACGCTTGCCGACGGCAAAATCGTTGAAATCGTGGCCGGGCGTGATCTTCACCGCGCCGGTCCCCTTCTCAGGGTCGGCGTATTCGTCGGCGACGATAGGGATGCGGCGCTGTGTCAGCGGCTGGATGCAGTTCTTGCCGACGAGATCCTTGTAGCGCTCGTCATCGGGGTGAACGGCGATACCGGTGTCGCCCAGCATAGTTTCGGGACGCGTGGTGCCCACCGTGACGAAGACGCCGTCCGCGCCTTCCACGGGGTACTTGAAGTACCACATCTTGCCCTTCACCTCGCGGTTCTCGACCTCGAGGTCGGAGATCGCGGTGTGAAGTTTCGGATCCCAGTTCACCAGGCGCTTGTCGCGATAGATGAGCCCCTGGCGATAAAGTTCGACGAACACCTTGGTCACGGCGCGCGAGAGGCCTTCGTCCATGGTGAAACGTTCGCGCGACCAATCCGGCGACGCCCCGAGACGGCGCAACTGATGGGTGATCATCCCGCCCGATTGTTCTTTCCACGACCAGACGCGTTTGACGAATTCCTCGCGGCCCAGGGCACGGCGGTTCGTGCCTGACTGCTCCAACTGGCGCTCGACAACCATTTGCGTGGCGATGCCCGCATGGTCGGTGCCCGGCTGCCAAAGGGAGTCCCTGCCCGCCATGCGGTTGTAGCGGATGAGAATATCCTGGAGCGTAAAGGTCAGGGCGTGACCGATATGAAGGCTGCCGGTGACGTTCGGCGGCGGCATCATGATGGTATAGGGCCGCGCAGAGGACTGCGGTTGGGCCGCGAAATCGCCGGCTTTCTCCCAGCGGGCGTAAAGCGCCTCTTCCACGTCTTGGGGATTGTAAGTCTTGTCGAGCATCAGCCTTGGCCTTCAAAAGAGAAGGCAAGGGTTTACCCGCCCAGGCCGACGGGTGCAACGCCGAGTAAAGTCAGGAAATTGCGTGACTTTCGCCGGTTACGAGCGTTCCGAGCGGGTCGCGATCCGCTCGATTTCCTGCTTCACGATGCGCTCGACGATATAAGGCAGGTTGCTGTCGAGCCAGTGCTTCAGGATCGGCGTGCAAATCTCGCGCACCAACTCCTCAAGCGTGAGGCCGTGGTTGCCCAGGGACACCGCGCGCTCGCGCGCGACCGCATTGGCGAGCTGGGCGATGGAGGCGCCGGACGCGGCCGCGACCGCCTGGGACACCAAACCCTCGCCGTAGTCGTACGGCTGGTGATGGAAGGACGGGGCCGGTTCCGGCTCCCCGTAATGATGGTCCTGCTGCATCTCCTCGACCATCATCGAGTCCGTCAGCTGCAGGGGCATATCCGGCTCGGGTTCCGGATTGTAAATGGGCTCTTCCTCGGGCGGCGCGTCGAAAATGGACGCAATCGGCTCTTCCTCGACGATCGCCGGCTCTTCGACGGCGAAAACGGGTTCCGGCTCGGGCGGAGGAGGTGGAGGCGGCGGGGGTGGTGGCGGAGGCGGAGGAGGTGGCGGCGGAGGCGCAGCCTTCGGCGGCTCGGGCTTCGCAGCCTCGCCGTCGTCCTCGGACAAAATCTTACGGATGGAGGCGAGAATGTCCTCCATCGAGGGTTCTTGTTGGCCTTCGGCAGTCATGAGTCCTAACCGCTCCCCACCGGATTTTTCCCGGTTATTCGGCGGAAGCCTAATTGAATTGGTTAAAGAATTCTATAACACGGCCAAAGATTTAGGGGCAGTCCAAAATAACCCGCCCCAGAGGCCCTGCTTCACCGGCCATAAAATTCGCCGATTGAGTGCGCCGGAGCGGCGGGGATCTGCACCCCTCGCCCCGCGCCGGAGACAAAAAAGGCCGGTGTCGCCACCGGCCTTTCCTGACGTGCTTTTCGGCCGTCTTAGAGTTTGAAACGGATCCCGGCGCGGAACGTGCGGCCGTTACGCCAATCGGCGTATTCGGCGGTCGCCTGCGACTGGAACAGCCCCGAACTCACTTCACCGGCGACAAGCGGCGGCATCGCGTTGGTGAGGTTCTTCACGAAGAAGAAGGCGTCGACCGACCCCGCGTCGTTTTCGAGGATCTTGTAGTTCAACGACAAATCGTAGGAGTACGCCGCCGCGATGTCGTTGAGATTGTAGGTCGGGTTCCCCGCGGTCGAGAGCGGGCAGCCCGTGGTGCACACGATGCGCTCATTGCTGTACACCGCCGAACTGACGCCGTTCACGGTCAACGTGACGGTAATCGGATCCAGGGCGTAGGCGGCCGAGGCGGTGAACCGGAAGTCCGGTGCGCTCGGCGTGCCCGCGGCATCGATGACGTTCGGAAGAGCGGCCGGGTTGTTGGTCGTGCGCGAGATCACATGGTTGCCGAAGCCGCGCAATGTGACGTCACCGTCCCAGCTATCCACCACGGACGTGAGTGGGAAGCGGTAGCTGACCTCAAGATCGATGCCCTTCGTCCCTTGCGAGATCACATTGGCCGGCTGCACGTTCACGCGGGTGAGCAGGTTGGTGACCGGATCGCGCACCAAGAACCGGCACACCGCCGTCACACCGTCGCGGCACTGGTCGATGATCTGCTGACCGTTCAGCGACGCAATCGCGTCCTTGATGTTGATGCGGTAGTAGTCCACCGAGGCGTTAAACCCCGTCAGGAACGTCGGCGAGAACACGACGCCCAGACCTGTGGTGTTGGCCTTCTCCGGCTGGAGATTCGGGTTTCCGCTTTGAATCGTGAAGATCGCGACCGACGTGTCGTTGTTGAACGGATCGATCACGAAGCTCGTGCCCGAGCGGCCGCCGAGATACAGGTCGCCCAAGTTCGGCGCACGAATATCGCGCGACTGGGTGACGCGGAAGCGGATGTCGTCGATCGGCGTCCAGGTGGCGCCCACTTTCCAGGTCGTGACGTAGCCGGACGTGCTGTAGCCGGTGAAGCGCGCCCCCGCGTTCAAGTCCAGTTGACGCGCCCAGGTTTCGTCTTTCGCCAGGGGCACGACGGTTTCGACGAACCCTTCCGTGACGTTGAACTTCCCGACGGAATCCTTGTAGTTGCCTGAGAAGAACGAGCTGGATTTGTCGAGCGCGCTTGCGAACGAGAACAACGATTCAGAACGGTGTTCGATCCCGAGCGCGACCGAAACGGGCCCCGCCCACGTGGAGAACGGTTCGCCACTGACACTGGCCGCCGCCACGTTCTGGCCGAGTTTCGCCAGCATGTATCCGTTACCGTACACGTAGTCGATCACGTCCTGACCTATATGGCCGTATCCGAAGTACGGGAACGGTTTGCACAACGGATCGTCGTTGGTGCTGACCGTGTCGGCGTTCACCCGGCAGACAACCGCCCCGTCGGCGCGACGCACGGCGTCGACCGCCCTTAAGTAGTTCAGATTGATCATGTTGGTCAGCACGCGGATGGAGTTGTGCGTCGTCGTGCGCTGGACGTAGGCGTCCCAATCCCAGGAGACTCCGAAGGCATCGAAAGAGCCATCCGCGCCGACGGTGTAACCACGGAAGGTGCGGTTATTGTTCGGGCGCGCGATGGGGAGATCGTTGTTGTTCCGCCCCATGGTCAAGGCTGTGAGGCCGAGCGCCTGCATCCGCGTCAGGATCGTCGCGGGAATATAGGGGTTGTCGATGCGGATCGTGTCCGACCCCAGTTTGTATCCGTAGGCGTTATGCGAGTAGCCGAAGGCGTGGCTCCAATGGAACTGGCCGTACACCGTCACGTTGTCGGTAACGTCATAACTGGTGCGGAAGAACAGGGTCTTGCGGCTGACCTTGGATTGCAGGTCGCTGGTGCGGTCGGTGCGCGTCAACTCCCAATCGCCGCCGCTCATCAAGTTGCCGCGATACCCACCGGCCCCGTAGTTGAACGGATAGGGATTGCCGTTGGCGTCGAACTGAATGCCTTTCAGCGGGCCCGAGGTAATCAGGCCGCCCGGCGCTGCGTTGGCGATACCGACATTGTGTGTGATGAGGAATTCCGGCTGGCCGTTGCCAACCGCATATGCCGGGTTCAGGACCGTGTTGAATCCGGTGTCGAGGTTCGGACGCGGATTGCCGCGCACGCCCTTGCTGAAACTATACTCGCCGGACAACAGGACATGCCCGCGGCCGTTCGCGAACGGCGTGCCCGTCACGAGGTCCACGCCGTAAGTCGGCGCGTCGCCGAACGTCGATATCCCGCCCTGCGCCGTGCCTTTGACGCCGGTGAATTCTCGGTCGAGCACGAAGTTCACCACGCCCGAAAGCGCGTCCGAGCCATAAGCCGCCGAAGCGCCGCCGGTCACCACGTCCACCCGGGAGATCAGGGCGTTGGGAATTCCATTGAGGTCGACGGCGTTGCCCTCGCCGCTTCCGTTCGCGTTGGCCCCCACGAGACGGTGACCGTCCAGCAGTACGAGGGTCCGGTTCGCATTCAAGCCGCGCAGGTTCAGGCTGTTTGAACCGACGGTCCCATTACCGGTGTTGGAGTTTGTCGAGTGCGGCGTGCGGCTGCCCGAGAAGGCCGGAAGCTGGTTGACCACGTCGGCGATGTTCACGGGCGCTTGGGCGAGGATGCTCTCCGTCGAGACGACGGAGACCGGCGTCGGCGCCTCGTAGCCGTCGCGCACCACGCGCGTGCCGGTCACAACGATTTCATCGACCGAGGCTTGGGCGATCTGCGGCGCGGCGGTCTGCGCGAGTTGAAGCTCTTGCGCATAACCCGCGCCCACGGCGGCTACCAAGGCCACCGCGCTCGCGGTACCGGCGAGCGCGACCCGAAGAAGGCGCGCGCTCACGCCACGATCCGAAACAACTTTAAAAGACGACATTATCCCCTCACGATTGCATTCAATGCTGCGGGGATACGACCTCCAAGAGAAAATGCCGGATAATTTTCCCTGTGAAATCAAAGAATACGACAGAGGGAGAAGTTTTTTCTTTTCGCGTCCGGACCTCAGAGGCCGTTTTATGCGGTACGCGCTTCACAACGGATGTCGCAAATTTCATCGACCTGTCCATTGAACGACGGGGCCACGCAGCCTAAGTCTGACGCTCTCGCGCGCATCCTACCGCTTCCACCAGAGGCGATTCACTTTGTACGGGACGACGAAAATGACACCCTCCCAGCACGCCGCCACCCTGGACACGTCCATTCGCAGTTGTGTCTTTGAACCGACGCTGGACGAGGCGCTCGCGGATCCCATCGTGCAATTGGTGCTGGCCCGCGACGGGCTGACGAGCGACGACGTCCGCAAAACACTCGAGCCGCAGCGCCGCCGCCTGTTGGCGCGCCGGCCGGTCCGTTCCGTCCAACCTTGCTAACGGCAAAATAGGCGCCAGAAAACAAACGCGTCCGGCGGACGGGGCACGCCCCCGTCCGTCATGCGTCGTTTATTCGCTTATTGGCGCTTGTCCTCGGCGGCCGCGGCGTCGCTGCCGAACGCCTGATACTCCACGTCGTCGAAGTGCGCGACCGGATCGTAGAGTTGGGTTTCGAGGGCGAGGTCGCCTCCGGTCAACGTCCCGACCGAGGCCAGAATCTGATGCGCGGCCACAAGCTGGTCCCGCTGCGCGCGCACGAGGCTCACCTGCACGCTCAGGAACAACTGCTCGGCGTTCAGTACGTCGAGCACCGTCCGCGAACCGACTTCGGCCTCGCGGCGTACGCCTTCGAGCGCGATCTCGTTCGCCGAAATCGCCGCGCGGTAACTTTCGATGGACGCCGTCGCGGATTGATAGTTTTCCCACGCCGCCGTGGCGGTGTTGCGCGCGTCGAGGCGCGCCTGATCCGCCAAAAGATGCTGCTGGCCCGAGACGTGCTTCGCCTGGCGCAAGCGCGCGTACTCGGCGCCTTGTTGATACAAGGGCACCACGATCTGGGCGCTGGCGATCGCCTGCTCGTTGCGCGACTTGTCGGCAAGCGTGTTCCAACCGCGCTGATACGTCGCATTGAGATTGATCGACGGCAGCAGTTCGCCTTGAACGACCGTCACGTTATCCTCTGCCGCGCGCGCGCCGTAATCCGCCGCGAGAAAACCCGGGTTCTGCTCCATCGCCACAGCGATGGCCGCTTCCAGGTCCGCCGGCAGGTTCTCCGGCAGCGCCGGCTGCACGAGTCCTTCCGGGGCCTTCCCGACCACGTTCAGATAAGCCGAACGCGCGAGTTGAAGCGCGCTTTCCGCCTGCACAAGCGATGCGCGCGACGCGGCCAGGCTGGCCTCCGACTGCGCGACGTCGGTACGCGTGATCTCGCCGACCCGGAAACGGTCGTTTGTGGCTTCAAGCTGTCGATTGAGCACCTGTACGTTGTTGCGTTGCAGGTCCACCAGAGCCTGATACTGAAGAACATCCAGATAAGACGTCGCGACTTGCAGCAGCACCTGGGCCTCGGTGGCCTCCAAGCGTGCGCGCTGCGCCATCACCTGATTACGAGCGGCCGACGTGCCCGCGATCGTGCGGAAGCCGCGGAACAGGGGTTGGGTGAACTGCGCGTTGACCGTTTGCTGGGTGCGCAGCGTCATCCCGGAATTGTTCACGGGGCCGCCGGAGCTGCCCTGGCTGATAATTTCGCTTTCGTTGCGGTTGCGCGACGCGTTGCCCGTCACCTGCAAACTCGGACGCCAGCCCGACAGCGCGATCGGCACGCTCTCGTCCACGGCGCGCAACTGGGCGCGGGCTGCAAGAAGGTTGGGATTGCCCCCATACGCAAGGGCCATCGCTTCACGAAGGGTTTCGGCCGCCGCCGGTTGAGCCACCAGCATCAGCGCCGCGCCGCCCAGGAGCAGCTGTCTCAGGTTGTTAGTCATATGGCTTTAGCCCCACAATATATTGCTAGCCATCGCGCCGTTTCCCCTCACGCCCGGCCACCTCTATCCGAAGCGCCATGGGAACGCCACCGCTTTTCCGTAATGTTTTGAAACATCACGAAGAGATGAGCGCTACTGACCGAATAGCGGGCTATTTATTGTGAAGTCAGATCCGAAGCGGACGCGCTAGAAGACGAATTTTGGCTGCGGCGCGAATTCCGGCAGGAACGGCGTGATGAGATCGAAATCGCTGCGGCTTCCGAAGTCATCCCCAACCCGGTTCACCAGGGTCGCACGGCCTACGGGGCCGGAACGCACGACAGCCACCAACCGCCCGCCGTCGGCGAGCTGCTGTTTCAGGGGCGCCGGGATCTCGGTGACCGCGCCGTCGATCAAGATCACATCGAAGGGCGCCTTCGACGGCGCGCCGGAGGCAAGTTCGCCCCGAACGACGGTGACGTTCGGGATCACCAGTTCGGTCATGATCTTATTCGCCTTGTCGGCAAGATCTGTATCGTTCTCAAGAACGACCACGGACTGCGCGATACGGGCCAAAACCGCGGCGCTGTAGCCGGTGCCGGCGCCGACGACGAGTGCTTTGTCGCCCGGCTCGATATCCGCGAGCTGAAGAAGACGCGCGAGCGCCATCGGCTCCATGAGGAATCGCCCCTTGGCGACAGGCAAATCTTCATCGAGGTAAGCCAGCGATCTGCGGTCGGCCGGGACAAAATATTCGCGCGGGACGACTTCCATCGCACCGCTGACCAGGGAATCGGTCACCTTGTTGGTGAGGATCTGGCTGGCCACCATTTTCCGGCGGGCGGCGGCAAAGTCCATGGAAAGCCCCCAAAAGTAAGAGATTTGATGAGGCTGCTTATACGCGCACCGCCGAAAATTCACAACGCCATCCAAGGGCTTGGCGGAATGTAAAAAAACCTACGCGCACGCTTGACCGCGACGGAGGTGGCCATCTATATAGCGCTGCCTTCGCGCAGGACCGCCCCCGGGCGGGCTTCGGGAAGGATGGCGGCACGGGTGACTAACAGCCATCCCGTGGGCCGAGAACGGCCGAGTGGCAGAGTGGCCATGCAGGGGACTGCAAATCCCCGTACGTCGGTTCGATTCCGGCCTCGGCCTCCAGATACATGTGTTCCGGCGTAGCTCAATGGTAGAGCACGCGGCTGTTAACCGCGGGGTTACAGGTTCGAGCCCTGTCGCCGGAGCCATTTTCTCTAAAATGCCATGTGCCATGGCGACATCATTCACCATTCACGATCTCGCTCCTCTCGGTGACGGCGTTCACCGCGATAGCGGCGTGCGCGTCTATATCGAGCGCACTCTGCCCGGCGACGTGGTCGAGGCCAAAATCCAGAAAGCGGCGGGCTTGATGCGCGGTGAAGTGACGCGGATCGTCACGCCGTCGCCGCACCGCGTCACCCCGCCCTGCCCGCACTACGATGTCTGCGGCGGCTGCGCGTTGCAGCACGCATCGGAAGGTTTCTATCGCGACTGGAAGATGGAAACCGTACGCGGAATCCTCGCGCGCGCCGGCGTCGCCGTGCATACGTGGAGTCCGCCGGTGTTCGTGCCGGGCGGGACGCGCCGCCGCGTCACCTTCGCGGCCCACCGGAAAGGGAGCGCTGTTACGCTGGGCTACTTCCGCCGCCGGTCCCACAAGGTCGCGGACATTGCCTCCTGTCTCGTCGCCGACCCCGCGATCATGGCTTTGCGGACCACGCTCGCCCCGGCGCTCGCGGTGATCCTCCAGGACGGGAAAGCCGCGGACATCTTCATTCAAACTGTGGACGGCGCTTTTGATGTCGTCATCACCGGCCCGGTCGGAAAGAAGGGCCACCCGGACCTCACGGTCCTGGAGGCCGGCGCGCAGGCGGCCGACGCGCTCGGACTCAATCGCCTGTCCTGGCGCGCGCGCGATCACGATACGCCGGAGCAAATTGTCGAACGGGCGCCCTTCCTCGCGCGGTTCGGCGCGCTCGATGTCCCCCTGCCGCCGCTGGCCTTCCTCCAGCCCACGAAGGCCGGAGAGGCAGCGCTGGTGGACGCCGTCATGACTCACCTTCCCGCATCGGGCCGGTTCGCCGATCTCTTTGCCGGATGCGGGACTTTCAGTGGCGCGTTATTGCGGCGCGGCCCCACCGACGCCTTTGAAAGCGCCGGCGCCGCGGTGCGCGCCCTCGACAAGGCAAAGGGAGCGGCTCCTCTGCGCGTCACACAGCGCGACCTCTTCCGTATGCCGCTGGAAGCCGAAGACGCCAATCGCTACGACGCCATTGTTTTCGATCCCCCGCGCGTCGGCGGCGAGGCGCAGGCGAGAGAACTCGCGGCGAGCACAGTCAAACGGATCGTCGGCGTCTCCTGCAATCCCCTCACCTTCGCGCGCGATGCGAAAATACTGACCGATGGAGGGTATCGCCTGGAAAACGTCGCCGTTGTCGATCAGTTCACCTGGTCCCATCACGTGGAACTCGTCGGCGCGTTCACGAAGGACTCAGCGCCCGCGGCCCGCTGACGTAGGGATTGCCCTTCACGTAGAAGCGCAAGAGCGGCTCGGCGTTCTTGGTGATTCCGATGCGTTTGCTTTTACCGATGGCGACCTTGGGATGCGCGTCCTTCGCCAGCCAAAGCGGACCACGCCTGCACAGAT
This sequence comes from uncultured Rhodobacterales bacterium, assembly GCA_964576515.1. Taxonomy (GTDB): domain Bacteria; phylum Pseudomonadota; class Alphaproteobacteria; order Rhodospirillales; family Rhodospirillaceae; genus SHVO01. Next base: position 98,637 of record CAZNUW010000007.1, on the reverse strand, counting down.
CGAGGCCTTGCAGCGTCAGATCGATCGCGAGGGCCTGCGCCAGACGCCCGGGCCCGCGCGTGAGATCGCGGTGCTTTCCGGTCCCCCTGTTCTTCTCCATCAGATCGGTCCCAGCGACGGGATCGAGCGCGCGAATCAAAACCCCCGTGCCGACGCCCTCCCGGCCCGCGCTGACGTTCAACATCATCGAAACGCCGTAGGCGATATAGACGTAGGCGTGCCCCTTCTCCAGGAAGAGCGAGCGGTTGCGCGGCGTCATACCGCGAAAGGAATGCGCGGCGGCGTCGTTGTGAAGATAGGCTTCCGTTTCGACGATGCGCCCGATCATCGTCCCGGCCACCGTGCGGCGCACGACAAGCTTGCCGAGCAGCCATTTGGCTTGCGCGACCGTATCGGCGGGGAATTCGCTGCGGTCGATCAGCTCCGGCAGCGGCAAAGGATTAGAGGCCCGCGACGAGGATCATCTGCTCGCGCGCAACGACGGTGCCCGACCATTCCTTGCGCGCGTCGATTTCGACCTGGCGCATGAAGTCGTCGTTGTGGTCGGGATCGTGGTGGAAGATCGCGAGTTGGCGAACGCCCGCCATTTTGCAGAGTCGCACACCTTCTTGCCACGTGGAGTGGCCCCAGCCGATCTTCGCCTTGAACTCCTGATCGGTGTAGGTGCAGTCGTAAACGACGATGTCCGCGCCTTCGATCAGCTTCAGGATCGTTTGGTCCGGCTTGCCGATGACGTGTTCGGTGTCCGTGACATAACAGATCGATTTGCCGCCGTGTTCGACACGATAGCCGGTCGCCCCATTGGGATGATTGAGCGGCGCGGTGATGATCTTCACACCGCCCTCAAGCGCCCAGCTCTCGCCCGCTTTGAAGTCCTCGAACGTCAGCGCGGCCTGCAACGCCTCGAGCGGCACGGGGAACGTCGGGTTCGCCATCTGGCTTGCAAGCACGTTTTCGATGCCGCCGGCGTTATAGAGATGACCGGCCGCGATCGTGAAACGGCTGTTCGACATGAATGCCGGACCGAAGAACGGAAAACCGTTGATGTGATCCCAATGGGAATGGGTGAGCAGCAACGTCCCCTTGCGGATTCCGTCCTTGATGAACTCTTGCCCGAGGTTGCGGATGCCGGTTCCGGCGTCCATGATGATACGCTCGTCGCCCGCGATGATCTCGAGGCAGCTCGTATTGCCGCCATAGACCACGTGGTCAGGCGATGGGCACGCGATGCTTCCGCGCACACCCCAAAATTTAACCGCTAACGACACCCCGCCAGCCCCTCCAAACCCGCTGAACTAGCTTGTAACACCTAGCCCGTTCACAGGAAAAGATAATCTACGCTAAGTGTCCGTCAAACAATCTATCTAAAGTTGAGCCTCCCCCGCACAGGATCCTCACTCCATGACCGAAAAACCCCTCGTCGCCGCCACGCGCCGCCTCGTCAAAACCGCGGAAGACCGCGTCGCCGCCAGGTACCGGTTCCGCCCGGGCAACGACGAGGCGACGTTCACGCCCCAGCTTGTGGCCGAGGTCAGCCAGGGCGCGGCCGGCTTGTTGTGCACGCCGACCGAACCCCTCACCGCTGAAACCATCGCCCTGCTGCCTTCGACCCTCAAGGTAATCTCCACCGCCTCGGTCGGTTTCGAGCACATCGATTTGGCGGCCGCGACCGCGCGCAGGATCCGCGTCACCAATACCCCCGGCGTTCTCGACGATGCGACGGCCGACATCGCGCTTCTCCTGATCCTGGGGGCAACCCGCTGCGCCAGCGACGGCGAGCGGCTTTTGCGCGCCGGGAAATGGATCGGCATCCGTCCGACCCAGTTGCTCGGCATGCAGATCACGGGCAAGCGTTTGGGGATCGTGGGCATGGGCCGCATCGGCAGCGCGGTCGCGACCCGCGCGAAAGCGTTCGGCATGTCGGTTTGCTACCACAACCGCAAACGGGCGCGCCCAGAGATGGAAGCCGGTGCAACGTATGTCGCGACGCTCGAGGAGCTTTTGGCGCAAAGCGACGTTGTCTCACTCCATGCGCCGCTGACGCCCGAGACGAAGGGGCTCATCAACGCGCAACGCATCGCGCTGATGAAAGACGGCGCCTGCCTCGTCAATACAGGCCGTGGCCCCTTGATCGACGACGACGACGTGATCGCGGCGCTCAAGAGCGGCAAACTCTCATCCATCGGCCTGGATGTGTACACGGGCGAACCGAAGATCGATCCGCGCTACTACACACTTGCAAACGCGATGCTGGTCCCTCACCTGGGCAGCGCGACGACGGAAACCCGCACCGCCATGGCGATGCTGGCCGTCGACAATCTCGAAGCCGTGCTGGATGGACGCGCGCCGCCGTTCCCGGTGAACTGAAGGACGCCTAACGCACGGTCGGGCGGGGCTGAATCGGCCGGCCCGACCGCGCTTTATTTCAAATGATGAGCGCGCGATGCGCGGGAAAACCGGTGTCCACTTTTCCCTATCGCGGGCTAAGCGGCGTCCTCGCTGCGCGACGACTTGCTTGAACCGACATAGGCCACCGCGCAGTGCTCGCCGCAGTACGGCTTGCCCGGGTGAACCGGCTTCCCGCAGAAACGGAAATCCTCGTGCTTGGGGTCGCCGATCGGCCAACGGCAGGTTTGCGCGGAAAGGTCGGTGAGCGTGAAGATGCGCGTCTCCTTCTTCACTTCAACCGGCTTGTTCGGCTGACGCTTGATCGGCGACGGGCGGCCCTTGAGGCCGAGGCGGTGCGCCTTACCGACGACCGCGTTTTTCGACACACCGAGGCGCTTTCCGATTTCGCCCGTGGTCAAACCTTCCGACCAGAGCTTTTTCAGCCGCTGAATCTTCTCATCGTTCCACATGCCCCCGCTTTCGGGCGCGCCCGCGGCGGCCTTGGGGGCTTCGGGTGTGGCCGGCGCCGGAGCGGCTTTCGGCTTTTGCGGTTTGTCAGACATCGAGAATTGGTCCGTCTAGTGTGAATTGAGACTTTGGATCTTCGATTTCGAGAACCCAAAGGTCCGGGTCATATTTCGCCTGGCGCGCAAGATACGCATCGGCGTCCCTTTCCGGAATAGGCTTTGGGCCGCTGGCGCGCATCCAGGCCTCCGAGCCGTCCTCGGCGCTGACGCCCGTGAACACCTCGCACCCGGCGGCAAACCGGTTAACCTTTAAAATAACAGCCCCCGCCTCGACATCGCCCTTACGCGCCACTGTGGCCATCAGCCCCTGCGACGCGCACCGCCGCACCCATGCCTGGACACGTATTTCGCTCTTTAGCCGCTGCATTCGCGTTCCGTTCATCCTGCCCCGGACGGGGCCGCAGTTAAACCTTTTAATAACGTTTCATGCTAGGTTATTGATGGAATTATTGGGGACCGGGCCTTCTTTGAGGGTCGCGTCAGGGGTTCAGGGGCACCTACCGCCATGATGGGCATTGTCGGCATTGTTTTCGTTTTCGTGATGGTGTTCGGCGGCTTTTTGCTGCACGGCGGCAACATCATGGTCGTCGTCGCGGCCCTGCCGACCGAATTGATGACCATCTTCGGCGGCGCCATCGGCGCCATGATCGTCGGAAACTCCGCCGACACCCTCAAGGGCGTCGGCAAGGGCATCAAGCAGGTTTTCGGCGGACCGAAATGGAAAGAACAAGACTTCAAGGACATGCTCTGCCTCTTGTTCACGATCACCAAGATGATCAAGTCCAAGGGCATCCTGGTCATTGAAAGCCATATCGAAAAACCCGAAGAAAGCACGATTTTCCAGAAGTATCCGCGCATCCTGGCCGACCATTTCGCGGTCGACTTCATCTGCGACACCTTGCGCATGCTGTCGATGAACCTCGACGACCCGCATCAGGTGTTCGACGCGATGGAAGCCCAACTTGAAAAGCATCATCACGAGAAGCTTCTGCCGCAGCAGGCATTGCAGACCATGGCGGACGGCCTGCCGGCCATCGGGATCGTGGCAGCCGTGCTGGGCGTCATCAACACCATGCAGTCCGTTACAGAACCGCCTGAAGTTCTGGGCGGCATGATCGGATCCGCCCTCGTCGGAACCTTCCTTGGGGTGTTCCTGGCCTACACGGTCGTCGGCCCCTTCGCGGTCCGCCTGAACCAGGTGATGGGTGAAGAGCACCAGTTCTACCTGATCATCCGGGACGTCCTGGTGGCGCACCTGAACGGGAACGCGCCGCAGGTCTCCGTCGAGATCGGCCGCGGGAACGTTCCGACGCTCGTGCAGCCGTCTTTCTTCGAGCTGGAAGAAGCCCTGAACGCCACCAGCGAAGGCTAATCCCCGGCGCTCCACCACGTCGCGACTAACGCGGCTTTAACAACTTCCAGAGAAGATGCCCTCCCACAAATCTTGGGGCCAAATCGCTGATTTAGTTGCGATTCAATACCAGTATTTGTAGAAGGGAACGCCTTTTTGTAGAGGCGTATATATTGCAATGCGATAATCCATCGCTCGTTGGTGTATATACGTGAGCAGGTTACAACCCGGGGAAGGCCCGCGGCGCGGATCATATGACAAACCCCATTGTGGATAGCGATATCGATTCGCTGTTCATCCTGCCCCTTAAAATCATCCCATTCAAAACCGAGGGACTTGCCCGCTCCCGGTTGGTCAAGAACTCTCACCTTGAGGGTGTTCTTGAACTGTATGCGGAGCGTGAGACCGGCAGCGGCCAGGTCGCGATCCGCGACTTGCCGCAGCACTTCAAATGGAAGGAAGGCGCCGGACATCCGGATCTGTCGATCCTGCATTCCCTCGCCCCGCTCCCCAGCTTCGACGTCTATAGCCTGCGCCGGACGCTGCGCGACCGCGGCATCCCGGTCAATAATTACGACGAGCTCAAACTGTCGGACGAAAAGAACCGGCAGCTCACGGGCTACATGTCCCGCTTTACCTTGCCGTTGATCAAAGAGATCTACGGCGACGACAGCAAGGGCATTACCCGCTTCGAGGACATCGTCGGACTGTTCAAGGATCCCGACGTCAAGAAGGCGCTGGGGCGCCTCAAGATGATGGCCGAGAAGCTGAAAATCTCGATCGACCAGATTCCGAAGTTCCTCGAGAACTACGGCGACATCTTCATGTCGCTCTCCTACTACAACCAGTGCCTCGACCGCCTTGCGCCGCTCCTGGACGCTTTCATCTATGCGGTGAAAGACATGCGTAAAAGCATGCAAGTGCGTAACGACCGTCCGTTGATGCAGGAGATGGATAAAGTCGAGAAACTGATCGCGGGTCTCGTGAACTTCCTGAAGCGCACCTTCCAGGACTTTGGGACGATGTCGCAAGACATGTGGAACAACCTGACCGCGGCGAAGTTCGAGCAGGTGAAAGCCTATATCGAAGATACGCAGGTGAAGGTCGGCAGCGTGCTCTGCGGCCTGACGGTGAAGATGAACGCCTGGGTGATCCGTTTTCCCAACCCCAAATCGGGGGGGCCGGGCGCCAAGGGCGAGTTCATCATGACCGACATGCGCCAGGGCCTGGCGGAAATCGTGACCATCGCGCGCGGACAAGCCTGGTCACCCGAAACGTCGCCTGCCGGCTAGCCCCTCGTCTCGCGTCTCCGCCCTGGGCATCGGGTTGTAGCCGGACGCAAATTTTTCGCCTGAATCGGGTCCGGACGCAGAACTTGCCGGCATGGACCCGCGTTGAGGGTTGAAACAGCAGCCGTTTCCGGGGAACGTCCCACGGTATGACCCATCAACCCATCCGCCTTCCGCCTTTCCTCGGCGCCGTTCAACGCGCCATCGCCGAAACGCGCGGCCTGCGCGCGACGCCCTGGAAGGGCTACGCGACAGCGCTGGCGGCGGTGGCGGTGACCGTCGCCCTGTGCATCGCGGTCGGCGATGTTGTGGAAGCCGTGCGCTTCCTCCTGTTTCTCCCGGCAATCCTGATCGGGACCTTGCTCGGGGGTCTCGGCGCCGGGCTTGCGGCCGTCCTGAGCAGCGCATTCGCCGCCTGGTACTTATTCATCCCCGCCTATCATTCGTTCCAAGGCGCCGCCGCCGGCGCCGTTCCGATCGTTATTTTCCTGCTGATCGGCGGGTTCGGCGCGGTCATGGTCGGCTGGCTGATCCGCGTCGCCGAACATGTCGCCAATTTCGAGGAACATGAACAACAGCTCCTCCGCGAATTGCAGCACCGTGTCAAAAATCACGTCCAGATCGTCTCGTCGCTGTTGCAAATTCAAGCGCGGCGCGCCGACGCCGCGACCCAGGCCGCGCTTCAGGAGGCCGGGCGCCGGCTCGCGACAATCTCGACCGTGTATGGAAGCCTGTATCGCTCGGGCCACCAGATCGACTTCCGCGCGCACCTGGAAGATCTATGTCACGTCGCCAATCGCGCCGCGCCCGATACCCAATGTGAATTCAAAGTGGAAGGCGAACGCGTCGACTGGGGCATGGACCTTGTCATGCCGCTGTCCCTTATCGCCGGCGAGCTCATCGCCAACGCGATCCAGCACGGCTGCGCCGGGACGCAGGGCACCGTGGCGGTGACGTTGAAACGCGATCACGGCGACGTGACGCTGGCCGTCGCCGACAGCGGCGCAAAACTGCCGGACGGCTTCGACGTGGAAAAGTCCAAGGGCCTCGGACTTCAGCTCGTGCGGACCCTGAGCCGGCAGATTCAGGGGAAAATCAGCGCCTCAAAGGATACGATGACGCGCTTCGTCCTGGAATTCCCGGAAACGCCCAAGGATCCGCACTAGAGCCTTCGTTACTTCTTCGGGCGATAGACCACGATCGCCGACGAGTTCTCGTCCGGCGCCTTGATAAGGTCGGCCGTGCCCGGATAGATCGAACCGTCCGCGCCGACTTCCGTTTCATGCGACATCACCTCGATGCGCCCTTCAACGGCTCCGGTCTTGGGGTTGAACTTGAAGATGTTCGCATCCGTGTCGAGCGTCGGCCCGCCCTTGGCGGCGACGCCGAGATAGACGCTGCCGTCGGCCGCGGCTGCAACGCTGTAAAGGCGGCCACCGATCAATTTCTGACCGAGATATTTATTGTTGGCGTCGAACCATTGCACACGGCCGTTCTCGCGATCGGCGACGTAAATGGTTCCGTCCGGACCGATGGTGACGTCGTGCGGGAGCGTGAATTCACCGTCGCCCTTGCCCTTCGCGCCCCATTCCTTCACGCGCTTTCCGTCCTGCGTATATTCCAGGATGCGGGCGTTGCAGTAGCCGTCCGAGATCAGGACGTTGCCGCTGGCGGGGAACGCAACGCCGGTGACGCTGCAGAACGGACGCTTCGCGTCCGGAATTTCGCCGACGGTGATTTCCAGAAGCTGTTTACCCTCGGCCGAGTACTTGAAGACCTTCGACGTATTGGCGTCGGTAACCCACACATTACCTTGCGGGTCGACGTGGATGCTATGCGGAATGGTGTACGACCCCTTCCCGAAGCTGCGCAGAATCTTCCCGGTCTTATCGACGACCACGATGGGGTCGCCGTCCTTCGCGCGGTGCAGGATATAAATGTTGTCCGCCTTGTCGACGGCCATCGCCGAGACCATCGCGAGCTTCATGGGAATTTTGATCTCGTCGCGTTGGATCGCAAGGATCGGCGTCGACTTGATGAAGGACGTGAGACTGTCGTTGAGGGCCTTGTCCTCGGGCGACAGCGGCCGCGGGGCCGCCGCGGGAGCGGCCGGCGCCGCCTGGGCCAGAGCCTGGCCGGTGAGCGAGAGGGCAACGAAGGCGGCGGCAAGCGACAGAATACGCATGATGTGATCCTTCCCCTGGGGTCTCTTCAACGGATGCTCGGCCGCTGAATTTCCGCCGCATCATATCCAAGTTTCCAGCCGGCCGAAGCCCTTCCTTCGGGCCGGGCTTGGATCACGCCCCGATCACGCCTGCGCCTGTTCGAGTTCCGTTTCCAGGGTCATCCAGGCTTCCTCGGCGGCGGCCAATTCCTTTTCGACCCGCCCGAGTTCACGCTGGACCTCAACTGTTTTGGCCGGGTCGCTATAGAGCTTCGGGTCCGCGAGCCGAGCCGCCAATTTCGCCTTGTCGGCCTCGAGCTTGCTCACCTTTGCCGCGGCCTGTTCGGCCTTCTTCTTCAGCGGCGCGAGATTTTGCCGGCGTTCCGCGGACCGCTGCCGCTGCGCCTTACGGTCGTCCTCGGCCGCTTTCGGCGCAGAATCCTCGGATGTCTTGTCGCGGGTTTTCAGCGTGCGATCGCGATAGTCGTCCAGATCGCCCTCGAACGCGGTGACTTGTCCGTCTTCCACAAGCCAGAGGCGGTCGGCGGTCAGTTCGATCACATTCGGATCGTGGCTGATGATCACCACGGCCCCCTCGAAAGCATTGATGGCTTGCGCGAGCGACTCCCGCGAGTCCATATCCAAGTGGTTGGTCGGTTCGTCCAACAAAAGGATGTGCGGTTTGGAGAGCGTCATCAGCGCGAACAGAAGCCGCGCCTTCTCGCCGCCCGACAAACTCCCGATGGTCGTTTGGGACCGTTGTTGCGTAAACCCGAACCGGCCGAGGTGATTGCGCGCCTGCTGTTCCGACGCCTTCTCCAGGCGCCGCATCATTTCAAGAACCGGCGTCGCGCCCATATCAAGTTCGTCGGTTTGATGCTGGGCGAAATAACCGATACGCAGCTTCGAGGAACGCGACACGTCGCCCGAGAGCGGCGCGAGTTTGCCCGCCAACAGTTTGACCAGCGTCGACTTCCCGTTTCCGTTCGCGCCCAGGATGCCGATGCGGTCCTCGTTGTCCAAACGCAGCGAGATGTTGGAAAGGACGGGTTTACCGTTATAGCCGACCGACACCCGATTGAGGGCGTACAACGGCGGCGCAAGCCCGTCGATCTCGGGAAAACTGAAATCGATGGAGGCCTCTTCCTGATGTTCGGCGATAGGCTGCATGCGTTCGAGCATCTTGATGCGCGATTGAGCCTGCTTCGCCTTGGTGGCCTTGGCCCGGAAGCGGGCGACGAACTTCTCGATCTCGGCGCGGCGCGCCAGTTGTTTCACGCGCAGCTTTTCGTTTTGATCGAGCTGCATACGGCGCGTCGCCTCGAAGCGGTCGTAGTTGCCCTGGTAAAGGGTCAGCTTCGCGTTCTCGAGGTGGATGATGGAGTTGACCGCGCGATTGAGCAGATCGCGGTCGTGGCTGACCATCAGAATCGTGCCGGGGTAGGTCTTCAAATAGGATTCCAGCCACAGGGTGGCTTCGAGATCGAGATGATTGGTCGGCTCGTCCAAAAGCAAAAGTTCGGGCTGCATGAACAAAAGCCCGGCGAGCGCAATGCGCATGCGCCAGCCGCCGGAGTAGCTGCTACAAGGGCGCTGCTGGGCGGCCTCGTCGAAACCCAGGCCGGCCAGAATCGCGGCCGCGCGCGCGGGCGCGCTGTAAGCATCCTTATCGTGAAGACGCGCGTGGACCTCGCCGATGCGATAGGGGTCGGTGGCGGTCTCGCTCTCGGCCAGAAGCGCCGTCAGCTCGGGGTCAAAGGCCAGCACCGTGTCGATGAGGCTTTTGTCGCCGCCGGGCGCTTCCTGGCGGGTGATCCCTATCCGCCAGCGCTTCGGCACCTCGATCCCGCCGCTTTCCGGGCCGATATCGCCGGAGATCAGGCGCAAGAGGGTTGTCTTCCCGGTCCCATTACGGCCAACCAGGCCGACGCGGGTTCCGGCGTTGACGGACGCGCTGACCCCTTCAAGAAGCAGGCGGGGGCCGATACGGTAGGTGAGATTTTCGATACGCAACATGCGCGCGCCGTTTACCATAGACGCCGCCACATGCAATGGGAGCCTTCATGGCCTTGCGCGGGATTCTTCTGGCCTTGACCGTCGCCGCGCCGCTCGCGGCCGCCGAAACCGCGGTAAAAGTCGAAGATCCTTGGGTCCGCGTCACCTTCGGCCAGTCGACCGCCACGTCCGGCTACATGACCCTGATCGACCAATCCGGCCGCGGAAACACCCTCGTGGCGATTGAAATGGGGAGCGGTATGAAGGCCGATCTCCACGAAACGGTGAGCGACGGCGACGTCGTGAAAATGCGCCAAACGGGGGCGCTGACGATACCGCCGGGCGGACGGGCGGAACTGACGCCCGCGGGCGGCCATATCATGGTCACGGGCCTAAAGAGCCCCCTGAAGGTCGGGGAGACGCTCCCGATGATGCTGAAGTTCGCCGACGGCAGCGAGAAAATGGCTTATTTCGCCGTGCGCACCAACTGAGCACGCGCACTGACCGGCCGGAAGCACCGAAACCCTTCATTAACCATTTGAGGTCACGCTCGGCCCCCTGTGCATTTCCCAGAGGATGGCGGTCATGGGCGTCGCGATTCAACCTTCCGAACTGCCCCAAATCCAGCCGCTCGTTCAGGCGCCGGAAAGCTCCCTGACGTTCCTGGTCCAAGACCTTCAAGGCCAAGCCCAGACCCGCGCGACCGCGGGCGACCTCGAATCATGGATCAACGCCCTGCAGCGTCAGGGCCGGCCCCTGATCGCCTCGTCCCAAGGCCGCGCCGATCTCGAGGCCTGGTTGGCGCTGGTCGACGCTTAAAGCTCTTTTTCCGATCTACTCTTTTTTGATCGTCGTCGCTTCGCCGCCGTCCGGCGTGATGGTGCGCTCGATTGTCGTCGTCGACGTTCCGCTATTCCCGGCGCCCATATCGCCGCCGAAGTAAAGGAACGCGCCGAGCCCAGCCACAACGACGAGGCCGCCCACGATCATGTAGAGGCCGTTGTTGTTGCCGCCGCCGCTTGAATTCTCCGACATTTTCGTCTCCCTGGATCGATACTCTTCCAGGCGTAGAATGCCGCCACGATGCAATTGGTTCCTGAATCGCCACCGCGCACAATCAACGAACGAGATCGTCATCGAACTCGTCGGGCGCGCGATTGTCGGCCTCGCGCTTCGGGCGCTTCTTACGTGTGAGCGGTGAACGCGGCGGGCCTGATGTGTCGTCCTCCAGGAAGCGACCCGTTTCAGGACCGCGACTCTCGCGTGTGGCCTTCTCTTCAGATCGTCGGTTCGGCATGGCGATCTCCTTTCGCTCTCCCGAACGAAACGCGCCCGCCGTCCTCTTGTCGCGCTAAGGCTCGCGCGACCGCGCCAGCCATTCCCGGGCGCCCTCGCCCGCCGCTTTGCCGGTGGCGAAGCAGGCCGTCAGAAGATAGCCGCCGGTGGGCGCTTCCCAGTCGAGCATTTCGCCCGCGCAGAACACACCCGGCAGATCGCGCAACATCAAGGCCTCATCCATCGCCTCGAAGGGCACCCCGCCCGCGCTGCTGATGGCCTCCGCGATGGGCCGCGGCGCGCACAACGGAATCGGGAGCGCCTTGATAGCGGCCGCCAGCGCCGCCGGGTTTCCGCGATCCACCTCGGACACGAGCTCTCGCACCAACCCGGCTTTCACGCCTTCCAGACCAGCCGCCTTGCGCAAATAGGTGGCGAACGAGGCGCGCCCGCGCGGCCGCGCGAGCAGCGTCGCAAGTTGCCGCTCGCTGCGGTCGGGCCGCAGGTCCACGTGCAACGTCGCCACGCCGTTCGCCGCGATCTCGTCGCGCGCGCCGGCCGACATTGCGTAAACCAATCCACCCTCAATGCCGGTTTCCGTGACGACGAATTCGCCTTGCCGGCGGTCGATCGCGGCGGGCTTCACCGGCGCGCCGGCGAAACGCGCGCGAAAGTGTTCGCTCCATCCCACATCGAAGCCGCTGTTGGAGGGCAGGAACGGTGCAAGCGAAAGCCCCTTCTCCCGCAACGCCTGCGTCCATGCGCCGTCCGATCCAAGCTGAGGCCAGGACGCGCCGCCCAGAGCCAAGATTACAGCGTCGGCGGGCCGCGAAACCGGTCCGCCCGGCGTGGCGAACGACAACGTGCCGTCGGCGGTCCATCCCTGCCACCGATGACGCATATGCAATTGCACCCCGGCGCCGCGAAGGCGGCGCAGCCACGACCGCAGGAGCGGCGCCGCTTTCATCTCGCGCGGGAACACCCGCCCGGATGTGCCGACGAATGTCTCGATGCCGAGCCCGTGAATCCACGCGCGCAGCTGCTCCGGGCCAAAGGCCTCGACGAAAGGGGTCAGGACGCCGGCCCGCGCGCCATACCGCGCGAGAAACGGCCCGGGGGCTTCGGTGTGGGTGATATTGAGGCCGCCCTTCCCCGCCATGAGGAACTTGCGCCCGGCCGACGGCATGGCGTCATACACATCGACGCCCACGCCGGCGTTCGCAAGAACTTCGGCCGCCATGAGCCCAGCGGGGCCCGCGCCGATGACTGCGGCGCGGCGAAGGTCGGGACGGGGAACGGTCATCGATATGCTGCGCTCGCAGGCCTTTGGCGTTTTCGCGGTGGCCGCTGCATATCACTTTCGGTGATTTTACTAAAGACGGCCCCGCGAACGTGAAAGCACGCGGGGCCGCTTGCGTCTCGCTTATTCGATTGTGGGCTATTTGATCGTCGGAATAAAGAAGTCCGCGCCCGCGCGGATGCCGGTGGGCCAACGCGACGTCACGGTCTTGATCTTGGTGAAAAACTTCACGCCCTCCATACCGTGCTGGTTGGTGTCCCCGAACGCGGAGGCCTTCCAGCCGCCGAAGGTATGGAACGCGACCGGCACCGGAATCGGCACGTTGACCCCCACCATGCCGACGTTGACACGGCGGGTGAATTCGCGCGCGGTATCGCCGTCGCGGGTGAAGATCGACACGCCGTTGCCGAAATCGTGTTCGGAGGGAAGTTTCAGCGCCGCTTCAAAGTCGTTCACGCGCGCGATGGACAGCACGGGTCCGAAAATCTCTTCCTTGTAGATGCGCATCTCGGGCGTCACGCGATCGAACAGACTGCCCCCCAGGAAGAACCCGTTCTCGTATCCCTGGAGGCGCATATTGCGTCCGTCGACGGCGAGCTCGGCCCCTTCCTTGACGCCGAGGTCGATGTATCCGCGCACTTTCTCCATATGCGCCTTGGTGACCAGCGGGCCGAAGTCCGCGTCGGTCGAGGTGGAGATCCCGACCTTCAGCGACTGCACGCGCGGCTCCAGGCGCTTACGCAACGCGTCGGCGGTCTTGTCGCCCACCGGCACAGCCACTGAAATCGCCATGCAGCGTTCGCCCGCCGAACCGTACCCCGCGCCGATCAAGGCGTCGGCGACCTGATCGAGGTCGGCATCCGGCATCACGATCATGTGGTTCTTCGCGCCGCCCATGGCCTGCACGCGTTTTCCGTGCGCAGTGCCCGTGCTGTAGATGTAGCGCGCGATGTCGGTCGAGCCGACGAAGCTGACCGCCTGGATCACCGGATCCGTCAGGATGGCGTCGACCGCTTCCTTGTCGCCGTTCAGCACGTTCAAAACACCCGGAGGAGCGCCCGCGTCGATCATGAGCTGGGCAAGACGCATCGGCACGCCGGGATCCTTCTCCGAAGGTTTCAGGACGAAGGTGTTGCCCGAGGCGATCGCGATCGCAAACATCCACATCGGCACCATGGCCGGGAAGTTGAACGGCGTGATGCCGGCGACGACGCCCAATGGTTGACGCATCGAGAACACGTCGATGCCGCCCGCGACGGCGTCGGAGTATTCACCCTTCAGCATGTGCGGGATCGCGCACGCAAACTCGACCACGTCGAGGCCGCGCGAGATGTCGCCTTTCGCATCCGCCAGGACTTTTCCGTGTTCCGACGACAGCATGTGCGCGAGGGAATCCATTTCCTTACGCACGAGGTCGCGAAAATTGAACATCACCTGCGCGCGGCGCGGCGCCGGCGTTTCGGCCCAGCCCGGCGCGGCGGCGGCGGCGGACGCGAACACCTTGAGCGCATCGGCTTTCGACGCGAGATTGACGCGCGCCTGGATCTCGCCGGTGTTGGGGTTGAACACCTCGCCGAACCGCGTCGACGTGCCGCGCATTTCCGCGCCGTTCACAAAATGATGGATCTCACGCATTGGTCACTCCCGGAAGAAAAAGACGCGGCATTTTAGTGGGCGAAAACGCTTAGCCTATGCTAGGTTTTGCAGATCATATGTGCAAATTCGCACAGGCGAAATATGTACGATTGGAACGATCTCAGGTTCTTTTTGGAGGTTGTGCGGCGCGGAAAACTGACCGGCGCCGCCGCCGTCCTCGATGTGAACCATACGACGGTTGCCCGGCGGATCGAAGCCCTCGAACAAGGGCTCGGCGCGCAACTTTTCACCAAAGCTCCCGGCGGATACGCCCTCACGGACGCCGGGGCGCAACTGGTTCAAATGGCCGAGGATGTGGAATCGCGCTGCGTGCATATCGCCAACGCAGTTGGCCGCCAGGACGAGGTCCTACGGGGATCGATTCGTATTGGGGTGCCTGAAGGGTTCGGGAGCCGATTCCTCGCCCCCCGTATGGCGCAGTTCTACGCGCAGCATCCGGGGATCGACGTCGAGTTGGTGGCCGGAACCCAGTTCCTCAGCATCTCGAAACGGGAGGCCGATCTCGCAATCACCCTATCGCGGCCGCGCGCCGGACGCGTGGTGGCGGGCAAGCTGGCCGACTACGCGCTGCATCTGTACGGCAGTACCGATTACCTGAAGGCTAAACCCGCGATCAAAACCATCGCGGACTTACGCAACCACGATTTGATCGGTTACGTCGAAGATCTGATCTTCGCGCCGCAACTGCGTTATCTCGACGAACTTGAGCCACAGGCGCGCGTGAAGTTCCGCAGCTCGAGCATCAACGCCCAATTCGCCGCGACAAACGCCGGCTTAGGCCTGAGCATCCTTCCCGCCTTCATGACCGAAGGCACACGGCTGAAACTTGTCCTCCAGGAAGAGATCGCCATACGGCGCTCGTTCTGGATTTCGATGCATGAGGATTTCACCCACGTCGAACGGGTGACAGTCGTGCGGGATTGGATTCGTAAGGTCGTGACGGAAGAGCAACATGTGCTCTTCCCACGATCAAAGCCGTCCGGCGCTTAGGCCTTCGGGCTGATTTCGCTTTCCGAAACGACGCGCTCTTGCGACGTCGTCGCGTTCTTCACGCGATAGAGAAAATCCGGGCCCTGTTCGGGCAGCAGGCGGGTGATCTCGAACTCATTGGTGTTCGCATCTTCCATTTTCCGCGGCAAACGCGGACCCGCAACCTTCAACAAGGTGACGGTTTGGCCGATGTTGAACTTGTGACGGCGTCCCAACTCGGAAACGCGCGCGACAGCCTTTTGTTGGCTCTGATAGATTCGTCCTGCGATCTTCGTCATCGCGAACTCCTTATTTTATTGCGCTTAGAAGCGACGTTGCGGACGGCGTTGATTGCCGCCACGCGGCGGCCCCCCGCTCTGCTCGCCGCCCGTCGGCGTGTCCTTATGGCGAAACACGAGCCGGCCCTTATGAAGATCGTACGGCGAGACTTCGACCGTGACACGGTCGCCGGCCAGCGTACGAATGCGGTTCTTCTTCATGCGTCCGGCGGTGTAGGCGATGATTTCGTGGTCGTTGGTGAGACGCACGCGATAACGCGCCTCAGGAAGAATTTCGGTAACGATCCCCTCGAACTCAAGTAGCTCTTCTTTAGCCATGGGCTAGCTCCGTTGTACCGGCAGCGTTCTTGGGGCTGACGAGTATCAAATAACGAAACGAGGCGACTGGCCCACCGTCCAGCCGCCGCACAGTGAAAAAAAGAAGGGGCGACCGGGATCTAACGACCCAGGCGCCCCCTTCTCAAGACAGTCTTAGAGGGCCTTGAGGTTACCGGCGGCGGACTTGCCGCGCTCGGTCACCACATCGTAGCTGACCCGCTGGCCTTCATTCAGACGCGCGATGCCAGCGCGTTCGACAGCCGAAATGTGCACGAAGACGTCCTTCGAGCCATCTTCCGGCTGGATGAAGCCAAAACCCTTAGTCGCGTTGAACCACTTCACGGTTCCAGTAGCCATTAGCACTTCTCCAAACAAGATGACCGCCCTGCAACACGCAAGGCGGGCCTGAACTTCAGAACGGGTGGGACCGGGCCGAGCTCTCGTTGAGAGTGCGTAACGGGGACAACCCATCGCGAGTAGACTCGTGTACGATAAGCGGAAAGGCCGTTTTTCGCAATCCCGGAAGTGTCATAGACCCGTCTGGATGCGCGGGAGACGCGCAAAGGGCGGCTCCGGCGACCGGTAAACGGGCATAAACGCCCTTTCGACCCCCTCAGCCCTTGTGCCTGCCCCATCCTGCGGTAAAAACGGCGCTCCGTCAGCCACCCCGCCCAGCCTCCCGTCGCCCGCCAAGGTTCCGAAAAAGCCAATGATCCGTATGCTTTACGACTGGACGATGAACCTCGCCGCCAAGCCCAAGGCGTTGCACGCCCTGGGCGCGGTCTCGTTCGCGGAAAGTTCGTTCTTCCCGGTTCCTCCGGACGTCGTGCTCATTCCCATGGTCCTGGCGCGGCCCGACCGCGCCTACACCATTGCCCTGGTCTGCACGGTCACATCGGTCCTGGGCGGCATCCTCGGCTATGCGATCGGCTACTTCCTCTACGCCACCATCGGCCAGTCGGTCATCGACTTCTATGGGATGCAGGACGCCGCGATTCGCTTTCAGCAGTGGTATCACGACTACGGCCTGATGGTGATCCTGGCCAAGGGCCTCACGCCGATACCGTATAAAATCGTCACCATCATGAGCGGCGCCGCCGCCTTCGATATTTGGGTGTTCATCGCCGCCTCCGCCGTCACCCGCGGCTTGCGATTCTTCATCGTCGCGGGCCTGCTCCGTCAGTTCGGCGAGCCGATCCGCAACTTCATCGAACGCCGCCTGACGTTACTGTTCTTCCTCTGCCTGCTTCTTATCGTCAGCGGGTTTGTGGCGCTGAAGTTCATCTAGGGATTAAATGTTCCTCTTATCGCCAAGCCCCGCCGGCTGATGCAAATCGAGTTGGGGCGCGAGGTCTTTCACCTCGTTTGGCTCCAGCGTATGCAAAGGCCCGATCCGCGCGAGCGCCGGCCAGAGCAACGTGACCGCGATCACCACGGCGATTGAGCCGAGTCCGCCGCCGATGACCGCCGCGACCGGCCCGAAGAACGTCGCCGTCGTCCCGTTCCAGAACGAACCGAACTCGTTCGAGAAACCGATGAAGACGTAGTTGATGGCGCTGACACGGCCGCGCAGGCGGTCGGGCGTGATCATCTGCTCGATCGTGAGCCGGATGACCACGCTCACGGAATCGAAAGCGCCCGTCAGGAACAAGCACAGAAGCGACAACCCGAAATTGCGGGATAATCCGAAGCCGACAGTGGCCAATCCAAATCCGACGACTGTGAACAGAAGAACGCGGCCCGGGCGCTTCCAGGGTTTCAGCCGCGTGAGCACCAGGGCCATCATCATACTGCCGACGGCCGGCGCGGCGCGAAGCCATCCCAACCCGTCGGGACCGACTTGCAGCACGTCCTTCGCATAGATCGGCAACAGCACCACGGCGCCGCCGAAAAGAACCGCGAACATGTCGAGCGTTATCGCGGCCAGGAAAATCGGGCTTTTTCGTATGAACGCAAAGCCGGCGAACAGGTCCGAGAAGCTGCGTTTCTCGGCATGGTTCGCCGGTTTGATGGCCGGAAGCCGGATCATCGCAATGATGAAGATGAGTTCAAGCATCGCCGCGGTGACGTAGTTCGCGGTGGCGTCCCCCGTTGCGGCGATGATGAAGCCGCCGATCGCGGGCCCGGACACCGCGGCGAGTTGAAAGGTCGACGACAGCCATGCGTTGGCGTTCACGAACTCGGACGTCGGCACCAACTGAGGCAGAAGCGTCGAGGTCG
The DNA here is from genome assembly GCA_964576515.1 of uncultured Rhodobacterales bacterium. Taxonomy (GTDB): domain Bacteria; phylum Pseudomonadota; class Alphaproteobacteria; order Rhodospirillales; family Rhodospirillaceae; genus SHVO01. The sequence goes on along the minus strand of CAZNUW010000007.1, from coordinate 80,886 downwards.
CCGACTGCGAGAACGCGCGCGCGACGCCGATGAGAACCAGGCTGGCGTAAATGGCGCTGACCGGGCCGTGGAAATAGGAGATCGCGCTGAGGCAAAGCGCGGCGATCACGAATGCGGCCTGCGCCAGCATCGCGATATTCCGGCGGGCATAGCGATCGGCGATATTCCCGGCCGGCACTGTGAAGAGAAGTACAGGCGCAAGTTCAAACAAACCAACCAGCCCCAGCGACCACGCGCTGCCCGTCAGTTCATAGAGTTGCCAGCCGACCGCGACGTTGAGGATCTGAGCGCCACTGACGCCGCAAAACCGCGCAATGGCGAGCGCCCGCACATGAGGATTGCGGAGTGCGGCGAACGCGTCGATTTTCGATGACATGGGGACTCGGCGGCGGGATGTGGCCGGGGACTATAGCAGCGCGCGCCACGATTGTAACAAGCCCCATTTGAACCGCTTCAATCTTCTCTCTCGTCATATCAATGGGTTAACCTGCGCCCGGGAATGACATGGGAGGTCTTCATGCTTCGACGCATCCTCATGGGGCTCGCGATCGCCGCCATTTTCATCGGTGTGGTTTGGATCGGACAGGGGACGGGCGTTTTCCCGTATCCGGCGGCAAGTTTCATGATCGATCAGATGCCATGGGCCTATCGCGGCGCGGCGCTGGCAACGGCGGGTTTGATCGTCGTCTTTTTCCTACGGCGGAAATAAGCGGGATTCCGCTGACCATCACGATCACGCAACCACCGATCCCGGAACTTGCGCGGCGCGGCGCGGACGTGTCCTAATTCTTGCGTCACAGGCGCAGATTCGCCGCGGGGGGAAACGCGGTCGAAACCGAGATGCGCCGTCAGCAAATGGGGGAGTCTTGCGTTTGGTAAAATATGTTCCGGCCTTCGCCGCGCTGCTCATCGGCGCGGCGGCGGCCGCACCGTCCTATGCGCAACGCGCCACCGAAAATGCGCTGACCTCGGCGGAAGACGCCTTCGGGACGACAATCGGCAACGAGAGTATCGGCCTTTATAGCGCGACAAGCGCCCGCGGATTTAGTCCGGTGCGCGCCGGCAATGTGCGCATCGAGGGACTTTATTTTGATAGCCGCGGGGGTGGCGGCGGCGCCGTGCGCATGTCGTCGCGCGTCATCGGACAGGCCACGGTGCGCGTCGGGTTGTCCGCGCAGTCCTATCCGTTCCTCGCGCCCACCGGCGTTGCGGACTACACGCTGCGCGTTCCCGGCGACGAATACAGTCTCAGCACCGTTTTCCGCGCCGCCTACCCCGAGGCGGAGTCCATCGAGATCGACGGGCAAATTCCCATCTCCGAGACCTTTAGTCTCGGCATCGGCGTTAGCGGCGAACACGCAACCACCGATTACGGCGAAACCTATTATTCCGCCGATGGCGCCGTCATCGGCCGCTGGACCATCGGCGATTTCGGACAGTTCATTCCATTCTGGAGCCGCAGCCGCAACTTCGAGAACGAGTGGGGGCCGCTGATCTTCCTCGCCGGGACCGACTTGCCCGCCAAATACGATCGCGATCTTTCGTTCACCCAGAAATGGGCCGTCTATAACAGCGACGACACGAATTACGGCGGCGTCTTCAAGGCGAGTTGGGGCGACTGGCGTTTCGCGACAGGACTTTTCAGGTCCGTTGCATGGCGCCTCCAGGATTCCAGCCAGGCGCACTATCGCAACGTCCAGGCCGACGGAACCGCGGAATTGCAATACACGCGCCTCGGTCGCTGGCCCCTGCCCCATTCGAGCAAATCCGGCGAGGTCCGCTTGTCGCGGATTTTCGACGAAGGCGATCGCCGCCACACGGTCCACTTTAACGTTCGCGGCAAGGCTTCCGGCACCGGAAACGGCGGCAACACGTCGATGCGCGCCGGCCCGATCCAATTCGGTGTGCCGGTCGAACTTCCGGCTCCAACGTTCGCGGCCGGCCAGCGCGGGCGTGAATACGTGCGCCAAGGAACGCTCGGCGTCAGCTACGGCGTCTTATGGAGGGACGTGGGGGAATTCTCCGCGGGCCTGCAACGGACATTCTACAAGCGGTTCACGGTCGGCGTCGGCCCGACGCACAGCACGGCGGAAGAATGGCTCTATAACGGAACGGCGTCCTTCTACGTCACGGACCGCCTCGTCCTCTACACCGGCTACACGCGCGGACTTGAGGATGCGCCTCGGGCGCCTCCGTACGCCGCCAATGGTGGCGCCGGCGCGGCCGCCAGTTTCACCGAACAGATGGACGGCGGACTGCGCTATACGCTGATGCCCGGCCTGCGCCTTGTGGCCGGCGTGTTCGAGGTCAAAAAACCTTTCTTCGACCTGGACCAGAGCCAATTTTTCCGCGAACTCGGCAATGTACGTCACCGCGGCGTCGAAGTTTCGCTGAGCGGCGCCGCCGCGCCCGGCCTCACCGTCGTCGCGGGTGTTGTCGGACTCCAGGCGCGCCTGTCCGGCCCGCTGGTCGACAATGGATCGATGGGCGCGATCCCGCCCGAGACCCTGCCCGTTACGGGCATCCTTAACGTCCAATACGGTCCGACGAATTGGAACGGATTTTCACTCGATGCGCGGCTGTCCTACAACGATTCATACATGGCCAACGTCGAGAACACCTTCAAATCCGCGGCCGTCACGATGGTCGATCTCGGGGCGCGCTACCGCTTCAAGATTGCCGAGCAGCCGGCCCTTTTACGCTTCCAAGTGACGAACATTTTCGACGTATGGGAATGGAAGGTAACCGGCACGCAGAAGCAAATCGAACCCACCCCACAACGCAAGTTTTCGCTGCAACTTACCGTGGACTACTAGGGCTAACTTTCTTTCCGTGTTTCACGAGGGGGGCTTGTCGCAACCCAACTCCCATGGCCTTATGGCCTCAACGAGAGCGCGGGGGGACTGCGCTCATATCTCTTACGCGCGAGGGGGTTGCGTGCGTTCCTTGAAATTGACCGTGATGATCGCCGCCGCCGTGGCGAGCATCAATACCATTCGGCCCGCGTCCGCGCAGCGCGCCGACGAAAATGCGCTGACGTCCGCCGAGGATGCGTTCGGCACCACCGTCGGCGGCGAGACGATCGGGCTTTACGACGCGACAAGCGCGCGCGGCTTCAGCCCGGTGCGCGCCGGCAACTTGCGCCTCGAGGGCTTGTTTTTCGACGCCCGCGGCGGCGGCGGCGGGCAAGTTCGTCTCTCCAATCGGCTTGTAGGGCAGAACACGATCCGCGTCGGCCTGTCCGCGCAGTCCTACCCTTTTCCGGCGCCAACCGGGATCGCCGACTACACCATCCGCGTCCCGGGCGACACCCATAGCCTCAGCACGGTTCTGCGTGTTGGCTACCCTGATGTGACCGCCTTTGAGCTCGACACCCAGGTCCCCGTCAGCGAACGCTTCAGCCTCGGCGGCGGATTCAGCATCGACCGGTCCGTGAACGATTTCGCCGTCAGCAACACCAATCTGGACGGCGCCCTCATCGCCCGCTGGACAGTCAGCGATTCCGTTCAGGTCATGCCGTTCTATAGCCGCACCCGGCAATTCGGGAACGAGTGGGGCCCCTTCATCTTCGCCGCGGGAACCGATCTTCCGGGAAAGTACGACCGTAGTCAGTCGCGGACCGCGCCATGGACCGGATTCGACAACGACGACGCCAACTTCGGCGCCATTGGACGCGCGAACTGGGACGACTGGAATTTGAGCATGGGGCTATTCCGATCGATCTCGTGGCGCCGTGGCGGCGAGTCCACGCAGCTCCATTGGCGCAACGTGCGCGCCAATGGCGACGCGGACTTGTTCTATGTGCGCCTCTCGGGTCAAAGCAACCCGAATGAAAGCACTTCCGGCGAAGCGCGCCTGACGCGCGAGTTCGTCGAAGGCGACCGCCGCCACGCGTTCTACTTCAATGCTCGCGGCAAGCGCGTGCAGAACGGCTACGGCGGCAACGTCACCCGCGCCATCGGCCCGGGCAATCTGCTGACGCTCGATCCCAACACCATTCCGGAACCGACCTTCAATGCCGGTACGCGCGGACGCGAATACGTTCGCCAGTACTCCGGCGGCGTAAGCTATCAGGTGCTGTGGCAAAACGTCGGAGAGTTCAGCGCGGGCCTTCAGCGCACCCAGTACACACGCTTCACACGGTTCGTCGATCCGACACCCTCGGAAACCACCAGCGAATGGCTTTATAACGCGACGCTCGCAGCCTATGTGACCGACGCCTTCGTGCTCTATAGCGGCTACACCCGGGGACTTGAAGACGCCCCGCGCGCGCCGCCGTTCGCCCTGAACGCTGGCGCGAGCGCCTCGGCGACGATCACCGAACAGATCGATGGTGGCTTCCGCTACACCATTATCCCAGGCCTTACGTTTGTCGGCGGCGTCTTTGAAGTAAAGAAGCCGTTCTTCGATCTCGACCAGACCGGATTCTTCGGCCGCCTCGGCAACGTGCGCCACCGCGGCGTGGAAGTCTCCTTAAGCGGTAGCCCCATGCCCGGCCTTACCGTCGTCACCGGCCTCATTGGATTGAAAGCCCGGTTGTCCGGGCCTCTGGTCGACAACGGCACAATGGGCGCAATTCCGCCCGAAACCGTCCCGCTGACCGGCCTGTTCACGGTTCAATACGGTCCGCAACACTGGAACGGGTTCTCTGTCGACGCCCGCTTCAACTATGCCGATCCGTACACGGCCAATGTGGAGAACACCTTTAAGTCGCCGTCAGTAACCACCATAGATATCGGCGCGCGATATCGCTTCCAGCTCGCCGGCAACACCGCGTTGCTGCGCCTGCAGGCCCAAAACCTGTTCGATGTGTGGAAGTGGCAAGTGCAAGGGACGCAGCGCGAACTTCAACCCACCTCGCGCCGGAAAGTGACCTTGCAACTCACTGTCGACTACTAGCAAAAAAAACGGCGGCCCCTCGCGAGGCCGCCGTTTCGCTTTCCATGCGCCGTCTTAGACAAGCGCGGTCTTGAAGATCGCGAGCATCCGGCCCCAGGCCTTCTCGGCCTGCGCTTGATCATAAACCGCCGCGTCAGGCGGGCACCAACCATGGGCCGCCGGATAGACTTCGATTTCCGCCTTCAGTTTGTTCGCAGCAAAGGTGTCTCGAAGAACGACCTTCGCATTCGGCTCCTTTTCGTCGTCGTTCTGGGCGACGGCGAAGAGATAATCTGCCTTGATCTTGGGAACGAGGAGATGCGGGCTGGTGGGTTGATCCGTCACGAGCCCGCCCCCGTGAAACGACGCCGCGGCGCCGACCCGGTCCGGACGTTCCGCCGCGGTCCGCATCGTGATCGGACCGCCCATGCAGTAGCCCGTCGTCCCCATCTTCTTGGCCGTATCCACCGCGCTTTGAGCGTCGATCCACGCGATGAACGCTTTGGCGTCGGTGACATGCGTGGTGGGGCTCAAGGTACCCATGAGTTTCATGATCTGCGCGCGGTCGTCCGGCTTCGCGAAATCCAGCCCCGCGGGCAATGCCGGCACCTTGGCGGTCCGATAGTAGGGATTGATCGTCAGGACCGCATAGCCGGACTCCGCCAGCCGCTTACCCATTTGGCGGAACGCCGGGCGCAAACCAAAGGCATCCGGCCACACCAGGACGGCGGGCGCCTTACCGGCCGACGGGTGCGCGAAATAGGCTTCGGCCTCGCCGTCGGGGGTCTTGATCACCACGTCGGATTCCTTGACGTCCACCGCGTTCGCAACACGCGGGAGCACGGCCATCAGGCCGGCGCCCACCGTCAAGGCGCCCAAACGTCGCCGACTGATTTGCGCGTCCGCCATATCGGTCATTGCATGTTCGTCACACATCGATTCCCTCCCTGCTTTGAATAGGCCTTGATACTAGCCGATGGGCGACGCCCGCCGCCATCACAGTCCTGTGTCAAAAAACCAAACATTTCCATGTACCTATCGCCCGGCTAGAGTGCTCTGCGCAGGCAGGGAGATGGCATGACGGACGCGAACGTCGCACGGCTCATCTTCGGACGGGCGCCCCGCGCCGCCTTCCGGGCGGCGGCGGCTATAGTGGCTTTTATTTTTGTTGTCCTGCTCGCGCCCTGGCGCGTGGGCATGCCGGTGAACGCCCTGGATCCATCGTGGATGATGGTCCTGTCCTACGCCTTCGAGCACGGCTGGCAATTTGGCCGCGACCTGACGTTCACCTACGGCCCCTTAGGCTTCATAACAGCCACCCACTTTCACCCGGGGCTTTACGAAATCTCTATCGCCTTTTGGGCCGTTTTTTACGCGGCCCTCGCCATAGCGCTTTGCTACATGTATAGGGACGCGGGCCTGGTGAAATTGGCCGCCCTCGTGCTCAGCGCGTTGGTTCTGACTTACAACTGGGCGCCCGACGGCACATGGTTCGTCACCAGTTTCGTGATCTTCCTGCTTGCGCGCCGCGGCGAACGGCCCGCGACATCCATCGCCGCCTTTCTCACGATTCTCGTCGCGCTCACCGCGCTCATTAAAACAACCAGCCTCCTGCTGGCGTTTCCCGCCATTCTTCTGGTGGATGCGGCGCGGATGTACCGTTTCCGGGCGCCTCCACTTTTTACACCGCTTTTCTGCGTTGCCTTCGTCACGGGATATGCCGCCGCCGGTCAGTCCATATCGAATTTAAGTGTGTTCCTGGCGGGCGCATTTGAGGTCGCGCGCGGTTACGGCGAAGCGATGCAAACCTACGGGTCTTTGCTCGATCTTGCGATTTTCGCCGTGTTCGCCGTTACCCTGTTTGGTCTCGTCGCCTTGTCGGAGCTTTCGCGTCATCGACTGTTCGATGCGTTGCTGACGATCGCGATGTTGGCAGGTCTGATTTTTGTCGCCGCGAAAGCGGGTTTTGTGCGTCACGATACCGGTCACATCATGATTCCCTGGATCGCGCTCACACTGGCGGCGGCGGCCTATATCGGGGACCTGAACGACGACTCATACGCCGCGCGACTGGTGAAGGCAGCGCTCGCGCCGCTTCTGGTCCTGGGCCTCGCCGTGACCTGCGCGACCTATGTCCGGGCAGCGCGCGAGGTCAATCGAACGGAGCCCGCCGCCGCGCTGCTTGCCGGCGACCTTGCCGGCCACGCCAAGTTCGACGCACAGGTCGCCTGGGACGTAATGTTCGGCGATCAACTGACCCAGTATCGAACCGACTACGCGAACGCGGTCGCGCAAATTAAGGAGGCGGTTCCGCTAGAGGATGCCCAAGGCAACACGGACATCTTCGGTGTACGTCAGGCGGTCCTTCTCGCCAATGGGATCGCCTACCACCCGCGCCCCGTATTTCAGGGTTACTCCGTTTATACGCCCGCATTGATCGCGCAGAATCGCGCCGCGATCGCGGACTCTACGGGCCCCGATACGATCCTGTTCGCGATGGAAACGGTCGACAACAGGTTTCCCGCCCTGGATGAAGGCGCCCTGTGGCCAGATCTGTTGCGCCACTACGACGTCACCAAATTCGCGCAGGACTACCTGTTCCTTGAACGCCGCCGCACGGTGCGTACGGTCACCCTCGCCGACTTGCATCGGCAAGAGCTTTCTTTTGGCCAGGACGTGGATGTATCGGCGTGGAGTGACGGACTGTTGTGGGTGGAACTCGACTTTTATCCCACCCTCATCGGCCGCCTGCGCAGTTTTCTTTTCAAGCCGCCAATGTTGGCCATGACCGTGACGACGGATGCGGGGAACGTACAAACGTTCCGCATCATTCCGGGAGCGACAGGCAGCGGCTTCCTGCTTTCCCCCCTCATTGAAAACACGGCCCAATTCGCCACCTTATCCGCGCGCGAAGAAAACATTGTCGCGTTCTCGGTTACCGCGATTGGACGACCCGCCGGCGCTTTTCAGAACATGTTCGACGTGCGACTCAAACGTCTGACGGTGACGGGAGATAATGAACACCCGTCCGAACTCGACGTTCAGGAGCTTGCACAGCTCAAGACCCTTAGGACACTCGCCGCGAGCGCGGGCCGTACCCCTGGTCAAAAGAAGGGACAAATCACGCCGGACCGCAGAGTCCTCGCCCATGCGCCGTCCCATCTCTCCCTTCCCGTCCCGGAGGGCGCGACGACCCTCCACGTCGGTTACGGGATCATGGATGCGGCCTGGACGGCCGGCCACGAAGGCGACGGGGCATGTTTCCGCATTCATGTCGACAGCGCGGTTCTCCACGAGACCTGCCTCGACCCCTTGCGAAATCCCGCCGACCGGGAGCCGAAGCGCGTCAGCATCGCCCTACCCGCCACGGGCCGCATCGTCTTTGAAACCCAGGCCCGCGACACCGAGGCCTGGGATTGGACCTACTGGTCGGACGTTCGCTTCGAGTAAAAAAAGAGAGGGGCTTTCGCCCCTCTCTTCCTGCTCCATCTCGTAAGCGCACTTACATCCGGAAGCGGATCCCGGCGTAGAACCGGCGTCCGATCGTGTCGTACATCTGCGGATTGACCGTCATGTACCAGTAGTTGGTGCTGGCGACCATCGGCGGCTCCTTGTCCATCAAGTTCATGATGTTGAGGTAACCCTGAACGCTGCCGCCGCTCTCCGTTTCGAGGAAACGGTAGGTGAGCGAAAGGTCATGATAGAAACGGCTGGCGATGTGATTCATATCGATGGTCGGCTGCGCCGTGGTCGAGATCGGGCAGCTACCGGCCGCGCACCCGATATACTGCTGGGTGTCCGAACCGTAACCGCCCGCGCTCATGAAACGGCCGGTCCAGTTGATGCCGATCTGATCGAGTTCGTACCCCGCGCTGAACAGCCAACGCCAGCTGAGCGGGCCTTGATTGCTGTTCGTACCGGCGGCATCGGTGACCGGATTGCGGCCGTCGTCACGGCGCGAGAACTGAACGTGCGTGCCGATGGCGCGCAACGTGAGTTCACCGCTCCATGAGTCGACGATCTGGTCCAGCGGCGTCGTATAACCCGCCTCGATATCCCAACCGCGCTGATGCAAAGCGGCCAGGTTGAACGGCGCGCTGTCGACCACGCGAATGGTACCGACCGGGAACGCGCTGCCCGCTTCCAGAGGGTTACGGATGATCGCCGAGCAGAGGATCGTTTCACCGGCGAAGCAACGGTCCACCAACTCCTGCCCGCCGACAGTCGCGACGGCGCCCTTGATGTTGATGTCGTAGAAATCCGCCGACGCGCTGAAGCCCGGCAGCCATTCCGGCTGATAGACGATACCGGCGCTGGTGGTGTCCGCCTTCTCGGGCAACAGGTTCGGGTTGCCGCGGGTGCTATTGAGATAGCTGACAACTTCGTTGCCGCGGAACGGATCGATGAGGCCCGGCGACTGACCGCCCCCGCCCTTGTTGTAGAGTTCGCCGAGGTTGCCCGCGCGGATGTCGCGCGACCGGGTCGCGCGCAGGCGGATCTCGTCGACCGGCACGTAGGTCAAGCCGACCTTCCAGGTGGTGACGTAGCCGGAGGTCGAGTAGCCGGTAAAGCGGACCGCACCGTTGAAGTCGAGCATACGGGCCCAAGACTCGTCCTTCGCGAGCGGAACGACGGTTTCGATGAACCCTTCGGCAACGGTGTAACTGCCTTCCGTGCCCTGGTAATTGCCCGCGGTGTACGAACGGGTCAGGCATCGCGGGCAGTAAGATGCGATGTTGAGGTCCGACACCGCTTCCTTGCGCCACTCGAAGCCCGTGGCCAGCGAAACCGGGCCGGCCCAGTTTTCAAACGGCTCACCGTTCACCGAGGCCGCGAAGAAGTGCTGCGTGTTGCGCTGGTAAAGTTGCGCGCGGCCCTTCACGTAGTCGATGGCGGCCTGGCTGTTCTGACCCCAGCCGAACGGGTTGTACGGGACGCAATTGGGGTCGTCGTTGGCCGGGTTCGCGTCGGTATTGCCGCGGCAGACGATCTGCCCGCTGGGCAGGCGCACGGAGTCGAGCGCGTTGGTGCCGCCGGTGCGGAAGCGGCCCACATCGAGCACGCGGCCGGACAGGTCGGAACGCACCAAGCCGTACTGGCCATGGACCTTCCATTCCCAATCGGTGTCAAAGGCGCTGACGACGCCTTCCAAACCCGCTTGCCACGTCCAGAGGTTACGGTAGTTGTCCGTTTGGATATACGGGATGTCGAGGTTGAAGCTACCCATCGTAAAGGTCGTGAGACCCAAAGCCGTCATCCGCGCCGCGATGCTCGGGTCGAGGTACGGGTTATCGATGCGGATGGTCATGTTGCCGAGCTGGTCGTCCAGCTTCGAGCGGGCATAACCGTAGCTGTAGGAGTGGATGAAGTTGGCGTAGGCGGTGATGTTGTCGTTCAGGTCGTAGCTGACGCGTCCGAAATAGGCCTGACGCGTGACGTGGTTGGACAGCGTCTGATTGTAGGAGGTGACATCGGACGAATTCCAATCGCCGCCGACATTGAACTGCGCGTTGGTGTACGAGCCGTAGTTGTACGGGAACGGGTTGCCGTCACGGTCAAACTGGATGCCCTTGAGGGGACCTGAGGTGATCAAACCACCCGGCGCGGCGAGCAGTGTGGCGGCCTGGCTGCGCACCAGATAGCGCGGGACATTGCTGTTGGCCGTCCAAGCCGTATTTTCAACGATGTGGTGGGTGTCATAGCCCCAGAACTCGCCACGAGATTCCCCGGCCCCGAAGATGCCCTTGTTCCAGGCGTGTTCGCCCGAGAACAGGATATGACCGCGACCGCCCGCGAACGGCGTGCCGCCCGTGAGGCTGACCTTGTAGCTGGGATCGTCCCCGCGCGCGGTGATACCGCCCTGCACTTCGCCCTTCACGCCCGTGAATTCGCGGTCGAGCACGAAGTTCACGACGCCGGCCACGGCGTCCGAACCATAGGCCGCGCTGGCGCCGCCCGTCACAACGTCGACGCGGCTGATCAGCGGCGTCGGAAGATCGGACGCGTTGACCGCGCCGTTCACGTCGCCGGACACGAAGCGGTGACCGTCCAGCAGCACCAGCGTGCGGAACACGTCCAGCCCGCGCAGGTTCAGGTTGTTCTGCGACTGGCGGCCGGTGGAGATTTCGTTCCCACCGGACGTCGTCGACTGCGCGCCCGCGAAGGCCGGCAGGCGCATCACGAAGTCCGAGATGTGCTGCATCGGCTGCTGTTCGATCTGCTCGACGCCGATCACAGTCACCGGGGTCGGCGCTTCGTAACCGTCGCGCACGACGCGCGTGCCGGTCACGGTGATTTCGTCGATCGACGGTGCGGCCGTCGGAGCGGTCTGGGCCTGAGCGGTGACGGAGGCGGCAAGCACGGCCACCGTGCTGACCGTCGTCATGAATCCAAAGCGCCGCGACATCGCGGCAAGAGTCTTGCGAGACATATTATTCTCCATTGAGGTGACGGCGGGGGGCGCCGGCACAAACGCGCCGAACGTAAAAGGTGCGTTTTTAGGGATGGAGAGACCGCGGGGTCGGCGAAACCGACCGGTACCAAACAGCTTCAACACCACATGACGGGACAGGAGCCGCGGAGCTGACCTCACGCCTTCCTATCCGCACCGTACGACCTCCACGTTCTTTAACTCGTCCGTGCGGGGCCTCTCATCTCAAAAAAAATGAATAAAGACAACGTCCAAGTACGTGTGGACGGCGTGTTCGCCGGCAAGTGTTGCAGCGAAGTCGCGCTTTTGTCGGATTTTAGAACCGCAGCACGAAAAAGGCCGCCGGGAGATCCCGGCGGCCTTGATGCGGCGCTAGATCGGCGACGCTGCCTTACATACGGAAGCGGATGCCGGCGTAGAACCGGCGGCCGATCGCATCGTACATCTGCGGGTTGACGGTCATGTACCAGTAGTTCGGGCTGGCGACCATCGGCGGCTCCTTGTCGAACAGGTTCATGATGTTGAGGTAGGCGGACATGGTGCCACCGCTCTCGGTTTCCATGAACTTATAGGTGAGCGACAAGTCGTGATAGAAGCGACTGGCGATGTGGTTGTAGTCGATGGTCGGGAATGCCGCGGTCGAAACCGGGCACGAACCCGGCTGGCACTCCACATACACCGATGTGCTGCTGCCGTATCGACCGGAGCTCATGTAACGACCCGTCCAATTGATATCGATTGGATCGAGCTGATAGCTCGCGGTGAACAGCCAGCGCCAGGACAGCGGGCCAGTCTGGCTATTGGTGCCGGCGGAATCGATGATACCGGAACGCCGGTCGTCGCGGAGCGATTCAATGATGTTGGTGCCTACCGCCCGAAGGCTGAGTTCACCGTTCAACGAGTCGCTCCAAGTATCGAGGTTGGTCGAGTAGCTCAACTCGATATCGAGGCCCTTCTGGCTCAGGAAGGCTAGGTTTTCCGGCTGGGCGTTGACGATGCGCAGCGTCCCGATGGTCGGGTACAGCGGATCGGCCGGGTTCGCCGGGTTACGCTGGATCGCATTACACAGCAACGAAGTGCCGCCGCTGTCGAAGCAACGTTGCACCACCTCGCCCGGCGTTTCGATCGCGCCGTTGATGGTGATGTCATAGTAGTCGATCGAGGCGCTGAAGCCTTCAAACCACGACGGCTGATAGACGATGCCAAGGTTGGTCTGGTTGGCTTTTTCCGGCTGCAGGAGCGGGTTGCCCGAGGTCGAGTTCAGGTAGCTGACCGGACCGGCCAGCGGACGGAACGGATCGACCAGGCCGGGCGACTGACCACCACCGCCGAAGTTATACAGTTCACCCAGGTTACCCGCCCGGATATCCCGCGAGCGTGTGGCGCGCAGACGTAGTTCGTCGACCGGCGCATAAGTGACGCCGGCCTTCCAGGTCACGACGAAGCCGGATGTGGAGTAGTCGGTGAGACGGATTGCGCCGTTGAAATCGAGAGAGCGTGCCCAGGCTTCGTCCTTCGCCAAGGGAACGACGGTTTCGAGGAAACCTTCCTTCACGGTGTAGGAACCGCGCGTGCCTTTATAGTTGCCCGCCGTGTAGGAGCTGGTGAGACACTTCGGGCAGTAGCCCGCGATGTCTCCCATGTCGACGGCTTCTTTGCGCCATTCGAAACCTGTCGCAATCGACACCGGACCGGCCCAGAGTTCAAAGGGTTCACCGGAAATCGACGTGGCGATGAAATACTGCTCGTTCGCTTGATAGAGCTGCGCGCGGCCTTTCACGTAGTCGATGGCGGCCTGACTGTTCACGCCCGTGCCGAACGGATTGAACGGAACGCAAAGCGGATCGTCGTTGGCGGGGTTGGCGTCCGTGTTGCCGCGGCAAACGATCTGGCCGCTCGCCGTACGCACAGAATCAAGGGCGTTGGTGGCCACGCCGCCGAGACCGCGCAGACGGCCGAGGTCCAGCACGCGGCCCGAAAGGTCGCCGCGGGCCAGGCCGTATTGACCGTGCGCTTTCCAGTCCCAATCCGTGTTGAACGCGTCGACGGTGCCTTCAAGGCCGCCCTGATAGGTCCAGAGGTTACGGTAGTTGTCCGTCTGGATGTAGGGCACATCGTGCAGGAAGCTGCCCATGGTGAATTGGGTCAGCCCCAACGCCGTCATGCGGGCCGCGATATTCGGATCGAGGTACGCGTTATCGACGCGGATGTTCAAGTTACCGAGCTGGTCGTCCAGCTTCGAGCGGGCGTAACCGTAGCTGTAGGTATAGATGAAGTTGGCATAGGCCGTGACATTGTCCGCAATGTCGTAGCTCAGGCGGCTGAAGTACGCCTGGCGTGTGACGTGGTTGGACAGGGTCTGGTTGAAGAATGTCGCGTCCGACGTCCGCCAATCTCCGCCCGATGTGAATTGGGCGTTGGTGAACGAACCGTAGTTGTACATACCCACGGCGCGGCCGGTCGCATCGAAGAGCGTCCCCTTGAGCGGGCCGGACGTGATGATGCCGTTCGGCGCGGCGAGGATGCTGCCGACCTGACTCCGGACCAGGAAGCGCGGGTTATTGCTGGTCGCGTTCCAGGCCGGGTTCTCGACGATATGGTAGGTGTCGTAACCCCAGAAATCGCCGCGGGACTTGCCGGCCCCGAAGATGCCCTTGTTCCAGGCGTGTTCGCCCGAGAACAGGAAGTGCCCCTTGCCGCCCGCGAACGGCGTACCCGCCGTCAGGCTGACCTTGTAGCTGGGATCGTCGCCGCGCGCTGTGATACCGCCCTGCACTTCGCCCTTGAAGCCGGTGAACTCTTTGTCGAGCACGAAGTTGACGACACCGGCCACGGCGTCCGAACCGTAGGCGGCCGACGCGCCGCCGGTTACAACGTCCACGCGGCTGATCAGCGGCGTCGGAAGGTCGGACGCGTTCACCGCGCCGTTCACGTCGCCGGACACGAAGCGGTTGCCGTCCAGCAGCACCAGGGTCCGGAACACGTCCAAACCGCGCAGGTTCAGGTTGTTCTGCGACTGGCGGCCGGTGGAGATTTCATTCCCGCCGGACGTCGTCGACTGCGCGCCCGCGAAGGCCGGCAGGCGCATCACGAAGTCCGAGATGTGCTGCATCGGCTGCTGTTCGATCTGCTCGACGCCGATCACAGTCACCGGGGTCGGCGCTTCGTAACCGTCGCGCACGACGCGCGTGCCGGTCACGGTGATTTCGTCGACGGCGGGCGCATCGGTCTGCGCCTGTTGCGCCGTCTGCGCTTGCGCGGCGAACGATGCCGCGAGTACGGCGGCCGTGCTGACGGTCGTCATGAATCCAAAGCGCCGCGCACCCGCGGCCGCATTTCTATAAGACATGATCTCTCCCCAAATGATGTGTACGGCAGTCTGCCGGCACGTCGACGCGCTTCGTGATACCTGTGGTGAATAAAGAAGGCCGACCGTTCGTTCGATCGTCCGTGCAGGCTCTTCCCTCACCTCGCCGCGGCGCCTTAGGCGAAAATCGGTCGACCATGCCTCACCACGACCGCCGCCTCCGTCCGCTACGTCTCTCCCGCTCGTCCTACGTGCGTGCCCTCAACTGTTCTCATAAGCACGAAAATTACACAACGCCGATGTGGGAATGAACTATGCAAAGCCGCCTATAAATCGCGACTGTTGCAGCCAAGCCGCGCTTTTAGCGCCGGAATGATTAGAAGACTTAAAACGAAAAGGCCGCCGGGATTTCCCGGCGGCCTTGACGCAGTGCGAAAAGAATTCGCCTCGCTTACATCTTGAAGCGGATACCGGCGTAGAACCGGCGGCCGATCGTGTCGTAAAGCTGCGGGTTCACGGTCATGTACCAGTAGTTGGTGCTGGCAACCACCGGCGGTTCCTTGTCCATCAGGTTCATGATGTTCAAGTAAGCCTGCATGCTGCCGCCGTTGTCCGTTTCCATGAACTTATAGGTCAGCGAAAGGTCATGATAGAAACGGCTGTCGATGTGATTGAAATCGACGGTCGGGAACGCGGCTGTCGAGATCGGGCACGCGCCCGCCTGACATTCGATATAGCGTTGCGTGCCGCTGCCGTATTGGCCCGCGCTCATATAGCGACCGGTCCATGCGACGCCGATATTGTCGAGCTCGTAGTTGGCGTTGAACAGCCAGCGCCAGGAAAGCGGTCCCGTCTGGCTATTGGTGCCCGCTGAGTCGATGACGCCCGACCGGCGGTCGTCACGCAAGGATTCCATGACGTGCGTGCCGACAGCGCGCAGCGCGAGATCCCCGGCCAATGAGTCGCTCCAGCGGTCGAGGCTGGTGCTGTAGCTCATCTCGATGTCCAAGCCCTTCTGGCTGAGGAACGCAAGGTTCTCCGGCCGGCTGGTGACGAGACGGATCGTACCGATGGTCGGATACAACGGATCCAGCGGGTTCGCCGGGTTACGTTCGATGGCGCCGCACAGCGGCGACGTGCCGCCGCTGTCGAAGCAGCGTTGCACGACTTCGCCCGGCACTTCGATCGCGCCGTTGATCTGGATGTCATAGTAGTCGACCGACGCGCTGAAGCCTTCAAACCACGACGGCTGGTAAACGACACCGAGGTTGGTCTGGTTGGCCTTTTCCGGCTGCAGGAGCGGGTTGCCGCCCGTTCCGCCGACGTAGCTGACGGCGCCGGCCAGCGGACGGAACGGATCGATGAGGCCCGGCGACTGACCGCCGCCGCCCGCGGTGTAAAGGTCACCGAGGTTCGGCGCACGAATGTCGCGCGAACGGGTGGCGCGCAGACGCAACTCGTCGACCGGCGCGTAGGTGATACCCGCTTTCCAGGTCACAACAAAGCCGGACGTGGAGTAGTCGGTGAGACGGACCGCGCCGTTGAAGTCGAGAGAGCGCGCCCATTCTTGGTCGTTCGCCAGCGGCACGACGGTTTCGAGGAAGCCTTCGGCAACGGTATAGCTGCCGCGCGTTCCTTTGTAGTTGCCCGCCGTATAGGAGCTGGTGAGACACTTCGGGCAATACCCGGCGAGATCGCCGGGGCTGACCGCTTCCTTACGCCATTCGAAGCCCGTGGCGACCGAGACCGGACCGGCCCAGGTGTCGAACGGCTCACCGGTGATCGAGGACGCGAAGAAGCTTTGCGTGCTGCGCTGATAAAGCTGCGCGCGGCCTTTTACGTAGTCGATCGCGGCCTGGCTGTTCACGCCATAGCCGAATGGATTGAACGGAACGCAAAGCGGATCGTCGTTGGCCGGGTTGGCATCCGTGTTGCCGCGGCAAACGATCTGGCCGCTCGCCGTACGTACGGAATCAAGGGCGTTGGTCTGGATGCCGCCGAGACCGCGCAGACGGCCCAGGTCAAGCAAGCGGCCCGAGAGATCCGAACGCACCAAGCCGTACTGACCGTGCAGTTTCCAATCCCAGTCCGTATTGAACGCCGACAAGGTCCCTTCGAGACCGCCCTGATAGGTCCAGAGGTCGCGATAGTTGTCCGTTTGGATGTACGGAACGTCGTGTAGGAAGCTGCCCATGGTGAACTGCGACATGCCCGCCGCCGTCATCCGCGCGGCAATCGACGGATCGAGGTACGGGTTGTCGATACGGATCACGAGGTTGCCGAGCTGATCGTCCAGCTTCGAGCGCGCGTAGCCGTATGAGTAGGTGTAGATGAAGTTCGCGTAGGCGGTGACGTTGTCGGTCACGTCATAGCTGACGCGGCCGAAGTAGGCCTGACGCGTGACGTGGTTGGAAAGCGTCTGGTTGTAGAACGTCGCGTCCGACGTCGCCCAGTCGCCGCCGACCGTGAACTGCGCGTTGGTCAGGGAGCCATAGTTGTAGTTCCCCGCGGCGCGGCCGGTGCGGTCGAACGTAATACCCTTGAGCGGTCCGGCGGAGGTGATGATACCGCCCGACGTGGCCAGGATGCTGCCGACCTGGCTGCGGAAAAGGTAACGCGGGTTGTTGCTGGTCGTATTCCACGCGGGGTTTTCCACCAGGTGATAGGTGTCGTAGCCCCAGAAGTCGCCACGCGACTCCCCGGCGCCGAAGATCCCCTTGTTCCAGGCATGTTCGCCCGAGAACAGCACATGCCCGCGACCGCCCGCGAACGGCGTACCGGCGGTCAGGCTGACCTTGTAGCTGGGATCGTCGCCGCGCGCGGTGATGCCGCCCTGCACTTCGCCCTTGAAGCCGGTGAACTCTTTATCGAGCACGAAGTTCACGACGCCGGCCACGGCGTCCGAGCCGTAGGCGGCCGACGCGCCGCCGGTCACGACGTCGACGCGGCTGATCAACGGCGTCGGAAGGTCGGAGGCGTTGACGGAGCCGTTCACGTCGCCCGAGACAAAGCGGTTGCCGTCGAGCAGCACCAGGGTGCGGAAGGAGTCGAGACCGCGCAGGTTCAGGTTGTTCTGCGACTGACGGCCGGTGGAGATCTCGTTACCGCCGGACGTCGTCGACTGCGCGCCCGAGAACGCCGGAAGACGCATGACGAAATCCGAGATGTGCTGCATCGGCGCTTGTTCGATCGCCTCGACGCCGATCACGGTGACCGGGGTCGGCGCTTCGTAACCGTCGCGCACGACGCGCGTGCCGGTCACGGTGATTTCATCGACCGCGGTCGCGTCGGTTTGCGCTTGTTGCGCGGGCGCCGTTTGCGCCTGAGCGGCGAACGAAGCCGCGAGCATGGCCACCGAACTGACGGTGGTCATGAAGCCGAAGCGCCGCGACATCGCAGCAGCATTTCTCTTAAACATGATCTCTCCCAAATAGTGTGGACGGCAGTTTGCCGGCACGACAACGCGCGTTGCATCGCTCGCAATGAAAAAAGAAGAAAGCCGAACGGCCATTCAGCCGATGGCGCAGAGTCCCCCCTTACTCACTGCAGGTGCCGGGGCAAAAAAGGGTCGACCATGCCTCTCCATGACCCTTGCCTCGACACGCGACGCGTCTCTCCCGCTCGTCATACGTACGCGCCTGTTACTGTTCTCATAGCCGCGCCGATTTCACAACGTCGATATGAGACTTAACTATGCAAAACCGCTGATAAATCGCGACTGTTGCAGCGAAGCCGCGTCCCGCCCCACATGAAAAAAGGCCCCTTCCGGGGCCTTTTTTTTGCAGCGCACGCGGCCGCGTGCATTAACGTTGCGCGGACTCCGCCCCCGCGCGCCCGGATCCCTGCTCGACCGCGACTTTGCGGTCGGGATGTTCGATAAACGTCTGGACCAGCTTGATCGTGATGGACGACGAGATCGCGGTGTTGGCGCCTTGCGCATCCGGGTACCCGTCCGCGAGGCGGTGAAGCACACGATAAAGCGAGGGTTGAGAAAGGCCGCCGTAACTGGAGTGGTGGGTCGACCAGGACCGAACAAGTTGCTGGTACCAACTTTCCACGTCCGTGTAACCCGCAAGCACCCCTTCCGCCGTCTCGCCGGACGGCGCCAGGGTCACATTCAGGCGCGCGCCCTTGATGTCGTAGTGGCCCGGGCGTCCAATAAACACCGCCCAGGGATAAGCGATATCCACCGGTTCGGTCGTCAGCACGCCGTCGACGATTTTACCCTTGGTATGGCTGATGAAGCGCTTGCCGAAGCGCTCGTCGGCGCGCACGGATCCTCCGGGGATGATATTGGCCCCCGTGGCGTCGGTGATCAGCTTGTCTTTCCCACGATACATGCTGACGGTGACGTCGTCGTCGTTCGCCAGATTGTCGACGCCGGAAACCTCGAACAGGATGCGGTTAAAGTTGAACTCGCGCACCCACATATTCGTGAAGTGGGCGAAGGTGCCGTCCGGCGCGCGGAACAACCGCGTACAGCCGATCGCACGATAAAGTTCGTTGTCGACGCCCTTCGCGCCGTCCGGCGACGTGAAATCGGCGGCGTCCGCCTTTCCATCGAGGTCGAGACCGATGGCGACTTTGCCCGTCACTTCGCGGTAGGCGAAGTTGTCCTCTTTGTCCAAGGGATACCGCGAGGCGCTTTCGCGCTCGAGCTGCGTGCCTTCGACCGTACCGCCTTGCGGATACAACGCCTTGAACTGCTCGCGCGGTCCCTCGTTGAAACCGTTCGGGCACTCCTGCTTGCCGTTTTCGGTTTGATGGATGCCCCACCGCGCGCCGACCAGCGCGAAACCGATGGTGCCGTTCTTGAGGCCGGTGACGGCCATCTCGCCGGCGGTGTCGGCGGCAAAAGCGCCACCCGCGCCCGTCAAGGCAATGGCCGCGCACAATGTC
Organism: uncultured Rhodobacterales bacterium; assembly: GCA_964576515.1. Lineage (GTDB taxonomy): Bacteria > Pseudomonadota > Alphaproteobacteria > Rhodospirillales > Rhodospirillaceae > SHVO01. Next base: position 61,372 of record CAZNUW010000007.1, on the reverse strand, counting down.
CGCGACGCCAGGCGAAGCCCCGCTGTTCTTTTTGTCTGTTCCACGTCTTCCTCCCTCACCGCGGTTGAAAAAGGCGCCTCCCGGCGCCTCTTTCGACAGAGCCGTTCTTGCCGCCGCTTAGCGGCGCGCCGGTTCAACCGCCGGACGCTCGATGCTTTGCGTGCCGGCGACCTTGGCCGCCGGATGCTCGATGAACGTCTGCACGAACTTCACATTGATGACCGACGACAGCGCCGTGTTGACGCCCTTGTCATCCGGCACCCCGTCCGCGAGGCGATGCAACGCGCGGAACAGCGACGGCTGCGACATGCCGCCGTAGCTGGAATGGTGCGTGGACCAGGCGCGGACAAGCTGCTGATAGAAGGTATCGATATCCGCGTAACCGGCCACCATGCCTTCGGCGCGGTCACCCGCCGGCGCAAGGTTGAGCTGCAACCGCGCCTGATTGAGGCTGTAGTAGCCCGGATGCGAGAAGAACACCGTCCACACCCAATCGATATCCTGGGGCGCGGTGGTGAGCACGCCGTTCTCGATCTTTCCCTTGAGCGTCTTGGTGAAGCGCTTGCTGAAACGGTCTTCGATGCGGTTGGAGCCGCCGGCAATGATGTTCTTGCCGGTCGCATCCGTGATCAGCTTATCCTTCCCACGGTACAGGGTGACCGTGACGTCGTCGTCGTTGGCCAAGCTGTCCACGTTCGACAATTCGACGAGGATGCGGTTGGAGCCCATCTCACGGACCCACATTTCGGTGAAATTGAAATATGTGCCGTCCGGCCCGCGGAACAGACGCGTGCAGCCGATGGCGCGGTAGAGCTGGTTGTCGATGCCCTTCACCCCGTCCGGCGATGTGAAATCGTTGGCGTCGACCTTGCCGTCCAGGTTCATCCCCAGGCCAACCGGCCCCTTCACTTCGCGATAAACGAAGTTGTCTTCTTTATCCAAGGGGTAGCGCGAGGCGCTTTCACGCTCGAGCTGCGTGCCCTCGACCGTGCCGCCGTTGGGATAAAGCGCCTTGAATTGCTCACGCGGGCCTTCGTTGAAGCCTTCCGGACACTCCTGTTTGCCGTCCGGCGTCTGGTGAAGCCCCCACGCGGCGCTGGTCAGCACGAAGCCGATGCGGCCGTCCTGCAACCCAACGATATCCGATGTTTCGGCCGCGGCCGGCGTAAGCGCCGTTCCCGCAAGCAGCAACGCCGCGCCGGCGGAACGGAAAGCGAGGCGGGACCAGATCGTCGAAGCGCATTCCATAATCTCTATCCTTCCCTAGAACCGATTACCGGGCGAATTCGTTGCGCATGATGAAGGCGCGGAACCCGTTGCGGTCGGCGATGAACTCCCCATTGCCGTGACCGTAGAGGTCGCCCGGCTCCTTATCGTGTGCATTGGTGTAGAGCGGCTGGCCTTTATAGGCCCACACGCGGATCGCGCCCGGCGCACCCTCGTCGGCCGCATGGCCGGTCTTGGGATTGACGGACACCACCTGCCAAGTACGGCTCACGCTCTTGGCGTTGGCGGCGGCTTCCACATACGGCCAGTCGCGCAGACAACGCTCAACCTGACCGCCGCCGCAGATGGCAAGACGGTAGGCTTGCGGGCTGTCGAGCTGATCGCAGGCCAACTGATCGACGGAATCGTCGGCACAGTTGTAGAAGTAGATCGTGCGGCCCTTGGAGTCCGCGAGCACGACGCCCGTGATCGAATCCTGATAGGTGAACGCCGCCGGCGGCGCCGGGGCCTTCTGGGTATAGACGTTGTGCCAGCCCGGCACATCGCTGCCTTCGAGGCTGCGGATCGAACTGTCGAGGGTGTTGGTGTACAGCGGCTTTTTACGGAAGGCCCACTGACGCACGCCCGGCGAACGCTCAAAGATCGACCATTCGCCTTGCGGCTGCGCCGACGCCGGCGCGATCACAGGCTCCCATGTCCGCGTGCACGCGGCATCGCAGTTCGACTTATTCACCCCGTCGCGGTCCCACATATAGACCGAGAGATTTTTGTCCGTCAGAAGTTGACGGCCGAGAATAGTGGAGGTGATCAAAAACCCCGGTGGGATCGCCGACGGCGCGGTGGTGACTTCGCGCGCGGCCGGACCGTCGGAGCCGACATTGGTGGTGGTGGCGGCCATCACGTCGCCGGGCACCTTGTCCAGGTAATTGGTGTACAGCGCGTGCTCGTCGTAAGCCCACTGCTTACGGCCGTCCTTACGGGCGATGAGGCTGAACGCCCCCACCGGCTTCGCGTCGTCGGCCGCGATATAAGGAATCCAGGTTTCCGCGCAGCTCTTGCGCGTAGCGAGTTCCGGCAACTCCAGGCCCGGCGGATACGGGCTCATGAGGCCCGCCGTGTGCGTCGTCTTTTCGTCCGTGCAGGCGGCCTGGTTCTTGGGATCGCCGGTCACGCCGTTACGCATCGTGGTGTGCGGCCAGTAGTACAGGGTCATGCCCTTCTCGGTCGCGAACACGGGTCCGTCGAGTTCCGAGTACTCGACGCGGAAGTTCGCGGGCATCGGAACGCGGGCAAACTCCTCGCGCTCAGCCGGAATAAGCAGACGCGCGCCGTCGGCCTGTGCGAGCACGGGTGTTGTCAGAAACGTACCGACCGTGAGCGCGCCGGCGAGTGTGATGATGTGACGCATATGGTGCTTCCTCAGAAGCTCGCGTCCCGCGCTCCGATGAGCGCGGGACGCATTCTTGTTAGGCGAGGATTTCGCCGATTTCCTTCGACGTGCCGTTCGACTGGGTGCCCCAGTTCGACACATCGAGACCCATGACCTTCATGCAGGTCAGACCGAGGCGCGTGCCCGGCGTGCCGGCGCCCGACAGGTGGTAACCGGTCTTCACCTTGCCGCCCGCGCGGCCGGCCGTGAACATCGGCTGGTTCTCGATCGAGTGGATGCGCGCGAGAGCCTGGTCGGTGGTGCCGTAGATCAGCACGTTGTCGATCAGATGACCGTCGCCTTCCTTGAACTTCGCGAAGGCGTCGACGAAGTACGCCCATTCGATCATCGACTGCTTGATGAACCACGACGTGTTCGGCTGGTAGCCCAGCGCCGCGTCCACCGGCTCTTCGTGCGAGGCGGTGTGGTGCGGCTTATCGTAGCCCTGCTTGCTGGTCGCGGCGGCGGACTGCGAGTAGGCCATGTTGAACACGCGCGTCTGGTCGCAGGCGATCGCCATGACCATCAGGTCGGTCATCAGGCGGTGACGCTTGCCGACGAGCGTGTAATCGAGACCGGCTTGCGGCTCTTCCTTCGGCGCCTTGCCGACGACGCATGCGGCGCGCGGTTCCGGCTTGGTGAGCTGCTGGTCGAACTGACGCTCGAGGTCGCGCAAGCCCGTGAAGTACTGGTCGATACGCGCCTTGTCTTCAGCGCCGACAACGCCCTGCAGATCCTTCGCGCTGTCCATCACGCCCGACAACACGCTCTTGCGCACCATCGCGCGCGGGTTCGGCTTGAACACCGCGGCATTCGGGTCCTGGAAGTCCTCACCGAAGATCTTCGTGTAGAACTGGATCGGCGACCAGTCGGCGATCGTCTGCGAATTCGCGTTCTCGTAGGAAAAGCTGTCGCGCACGTTGCCGGTCGCGGTCGCCGTCAGATGCTGGAAACGGGTCGAACCGCCGATCTTCTTCGCGATCGAGATGTCGATCGTTTCGCCCGGATAGTCGGTTTGGTTCATCGGCGCGATACCGGCACGCGCGATCACCCAGCCCGTCTTGTGGCAAAGGTTCGGCGCCGCGTCGCGGAAGCCGTTGAATTGCGTGAACAGGTTGATGTGCTGCTTCACGTCCTTCAAGGAGGCGATTTCTTCCGGCAGGTCGAAGTCATGGCCGATCTTCTTCGGAACGAAGATCGCCTCGTCCATGCCGAGGCCCCACGCCCAGGTGCCGAAACGCACCGGCAGAGCCCCGCCATCGGCCATCGCCGTCCCGTTTCCGTTGAGGAACACGTTCAGGAGCGGAAGGCCCACAGTGACCGCCGAACCGCCCAGCATGCCGCGCAGAACACGGCGTCTATTGAGATCTTTCATCAGAACCTCCCTTGAGTTCAGTGCGCTGCGGCGACCGGCGCCGCAGTGTGAGCAGAAGAGGCATCCGCCGCCTTCTCCTCGACCGGTGTTTCGACAACTTCGTAAAACGCTTCGCTTGTCGCGATCATGCGCAACAGATCGGGCACGCGATAACCAGCTTCGCCAAAGGCTTTATTGAGGGCTTCGACCGCCGGATTGTCGGCGCGCGTCAGCGGGCCGCCGGTGCCGTAGCTGTACATGCGGCGCACGAGGCACGACGTCAGCGCCGGGTGATCGTGCATGGCCTGGCCGAGACCGCCGACGGTGTCGAACTGTTTGCCGTCGAGCGCCCCCGAACTATCGATAACCGCGCCCTTCTCGGTCGTCCGGAAACGGCCCGCGCCGTCGAAGTTCTCAAGCACGAGGCCCATCGGATCGGTGATCTTGTGACAACCGCCGCAGACCGGGTTTTCGCTGTGCGCCTGCAGACGCTCGCGCGCGGTGCGCAGACGCGGATCCGGGTTTTCCAAGGCCGAGAAATCGACGTTCGCCGGCGGCGGCGGAACGCGCTGGCACAACAGACGCTCACGCAGCGCCTTGCCGCGATAGGTCGGCGAGCTGCGGGCCGGATGCGCATGCAGCGCGAGGAAGCTGATCTGCGTCAGGAGGCCGACGCGATTGCTGCCTTCCGGAAACTCGTAGGGCACCCAGCCCGGCTTGGTCGGCACCTGATACACGGTGGCGAGCGCCGGGGACATGTAGGTCTTCCGGGTCGTGAACAGATCACGGTAGTCCTGCTTCTCGACCATCAGATGATCGACGAGCGTGCGCAGGGTCTGCTCACGCGCATCCTTGATCACCGCGCCGGTCATCATCGGATAGACGGTGGGATCCTTGGCGAGGTTGCCGAAATCCTCGAACCCGAACATATCGTCGAAGAAGGCGCGCACGCCGTCTTCCACGCGCGGGCTCGCCAGCATCATATCGACGACGCGGGCACGGCCCTTGGCCGTGAACAATTCGCCCTTCTCGGCGGCTTTCAGGACGGCGTCGTCAGGCGCCGCGTTCCACAGGAAGAACGACAGACGCGAGGCGAGCGAATAGGCGTCGAGACGCTTGCTCCCCGGATGCGCCGGATCAGCCTCGACCGTGTCGGTGATCAGCAGAACCTTCGGGTCGATCAGCATGCCCTCGAGCACGGTGCCGAGACCCGCGTAAAAGTCCTTCAACTCCGTCGCGCCCTTATTGGCGTTGGCGACGAGTTCCACGACGCGTTCCTGCGGCAGCGGGCGGCGATACAGCAAACGCCCGGTTTGCGTGATGAACTTGGCCGCGCAGGCGTCATCGGCCGCGGTGGTATCCGCCGGCTTGCACGGAATGAGGAAGTCGCGACGCGACGGGGTCTTTTGCTCGATATTGCCTTTGTCGATGACCTGCGCGGCAATGGACGAGGCGCTGCGCTGCAGCTGCTGCAGTTCGCCCGTGGTCACACCGGCACTGGCCGCGCCAGTCGCGATGAGGCCGTCGGTCCGGCGCAGTGGCGCGAACGGGTTCCCGACTTCGATATCGCGTCCGAAAATATACGCGACCGTATTGTGATACTGCTCCGGCGTGATCCGGCGCACACGCGCCATGGTGCCCGCATATTCGGGCGCGATGGCCGGTGCGCGGCTGGCGCTCGCGCGCTCCCCGCCCGCATCCGAACAACTCGCCAAGCCAATGGCGGCAAGTGACGTCGCACCGACCAGAACGGCGCGATTCAGAAGACCTCGAGCGGAACGATACGTAACGGACTTCAAGTAAACTCTCCCTTCTTCATCCGGGGCGTCCCTCACCCGCCGGCAAGCGTGCTCGGCGGCCACATGACTCGCTTGAGCGCTCTTCCCACGCACAAGGGGCACCACCAGGGGCGCCCGACACTCCGGATCGCCCTGTCGCAATATTACCTTCTAATATACCCCACGCGGGGCCACTGATCACATTGTTTTTCAAGGGCCCTTGCTGCATAGCATTAAGTTACAATGGGTTACGTCCGGTATCACAAGCGCGCGGGCCTCGAATTGACGGATTTTTTACGAAATGCGGAAGGCTTTGCCCTTTCGGTTTCAAATTCGAGAAAAGTCATGCACCGGCTTGTGACCCTGCGGCGCGATCGAAACAGGTGTCCGCCGGAGCGCCGCCGGCCCTGTTGACCCCTTGGCGAAGTTCGACTCGAGCGTGAGAACGATGACGGCAAACACCGACCACACAGAGCGTCTGCTCGATGAAGCCTATACGCACCTGAAGGCGGGCCGTCGCGACGACGCGCAAAGATTCTACGACCGGGCCGCCGCGGTGCGGCCGGCGCGTCAACTGCGGGCCTACTGGCCGCTGGCCCTCACCGCGCCCGGACAGATCGGCGAGGAATGGGTCACCCCGGACCTTCAACGCGTGGACCTGCATATCAACTACCTGCAACTCGACCGCGCCGCCGAACTCCTCAAAAACGTCGACGCGTCTGCGCACCGCGTACCGGTCCTGCTCGCCCATGCCCGCATGGCGCTGACCCAGGGCGCGGGCCCCGACGCCCTTGCCCTTTGCCAGCAGGCGCGCGCCCTCGCCCCGCGCTCCTCCTACGCCGCCATCGTCCTCGGCGCGGCTTTCCTTGCGGCGGGCCGCAGCGCCGAAGCCATTGCGCCGCTCATCGAAGCCGCGGACGGCGGCCGCGCGGGCGCTTATTTCCTCCTGGGCCTGACGTGGCAGCGGCTTCAAAAACCGCGTGAAGCCGCGGCCGCCTACCGGCAGGCCTACGCGTTCGACCCCGACGACTTCGGCCCCGCCAACAACCTGATGCCGGCGTTGATGGAAGCACGCGACTATGAAGCGACGCTCGCGCACGCCGAGACATTGTTGGCGGCGAAGCCCGCCCATACGACCTCGCTGGCCTACAAGTACATCGCGCTGGCCGAACTCGGCCGCCGTAATGATCTAGAACCCTTCACGGCCTACGACACCCTTGTCCACGCCGAACGACTGGATGCGCCGCCGGGATACAAAGATCTCGCGGCCTTCCACCACGCCCTCGCCCGCGAGATCGCGGCGGAGCCGACGCTTGCCTATGAACGCAACACGACCCGCTTCGGGTATCAGACCGACGATATTGGGTTCAGCACATCTCCGGCCATCAGCACCCTCAACGCCCGGCTCACGGCGGCTGTGCGGCGGCGCGCAGACGCAGCGCGGGCTACCCCCGTGAACGCCTTCGACCGCGCCGCACCGCGCGACTTCAGGCTTTATTCGTGGGGCGTCATCATCCGTGAGAAAGGCCACCAGGCGCCGCACTTCCATCCCCATGGATGGCTATCGGGCGTCTATTACATCGACGTGCCCGATGACATCACCGACCATGATCCGGAGCGCAGCGGATGGATCGAGTTCGGCCGAGGCGACGCGCGTTGGAACCAGCCGTCGACGCCGATGCCGGTCCGCCAGGTGAAGCCCGAAGCCGGGACGCTACTCACGTTCCCGTCTTACTTCTGGCACAACACGCGGCCGCTGCGCACGAACAAGCAGCGTATTTCCTTCGCCTTCGACGTCATCCCGCTTTAGCTACTCGCGGCTCCGCTCACCCGCCGACGGCGCGGCGGCGACATCCCGCGCAGCCGGCGCGGCCGCGACCGGTCCGCCCGGCGGATGGATGATGAAGGTCTGCACGAACTTCGCCTGAAGCGCCGCCGAGATCGCCGTGTTGCGGCCGGTCTTCGGATCCGGATAAGCGTCGGCGCGGCGGCGCAACGCCTTATACATCGACGCCGGGGTCGATTGCCCATAGCTCTGGTGATGGGTGGATTCCGATTTCACCGTCTGCAGGTACCAGTTCTCGACATCCACGAACCCCGCGAAGTACCCGAAGGCGCTGTCGGGTTGAAGCCCGAGCTGGATCCGCATGTCGTGGAACTTCTGTTCGGTCGGAAGCTGGAACGACGACCACGGCAGCACCGCGTACGCGACCGGCTCCGTGATGAGCGTGCCGTCCACGATGCGCCCCTTGAAGTGCTGCACGTACTTCGCGCCCCACTTGGCGTCGATCCGCATCGAGCCGCCAGGAAGATACTTGCTGCCCGTCGCGTCGGTCAGGAGGTTGTCCAGGCCCCGGTACATGGTGACGTCAACGCTATCGTCGTTCTTCATGCTGTCGACGTTCGTGATCTCGAGCAGCATCCGGTTCCAGCGTTCTTCCATCACCGCCTTATTGGCGTAGAACGCGGTCGCGCCTTCGGGCGGGCGCAAGTTCACGATGCAGCCGATCACGCGGTAAAGTTCGTTGTCGACGCCCTGCACGCCTTCGGGGCTGACGAAATCGTTCGCGTCCGTCTTGCCGTCGAGATTGAAGCCGTAGGACTTCTTTCCCGTCACTTCGTAGTACGGGAATTTGTCCGGTGTATCGGCGTCGGGAAACCAGCCGGCGATCTCGAAGGCAAGATGCGTGTCTTTCGCCGTCCTGGGCGTGCCGTCCGGATAGAGTACCTTGAACTGTTCACGCGGTCCCCACGGATTGAGGCCGTCGGCGCACTCTTCCTTGTTGTCCTTCGTCAGATAGGTGGCCCATTCCAGGTCGGTGACGATATAGCCGATCGTCCCGTTCTCCGGCGCGGTCTCGTCCGCGACCGATGCGCCGCCGGTCAATACGGCGCCCGCGACAAGCGACGCTCCGCCGATGGATTTGATAATACGTTTCATGATCATCCCTCGCGCCTAGTTTTGCCGGCCATAGAAGTCGTCGCGCAGCCAAAAGGCCGTGAAGCCGTGCCGCTGCGCGCGATGTTCGCCCAGGCCGTCCGCTTCGATATCGCCGGGACCGCGGTCGCCGACATAAGGCGGTGGATCGCCGTCGAAAGTGTAGATCGGCCGGTCGCGATACGCCCACACGCGCACCACGTTCGGCTCGCCGATCTTGCCGCGCTTGCCCGTCAGGCGATTGATCTCCATGACGCTGAAAGCCCGGCTCTCGCTTTTGGCCCCGGCGGATGCCAGCACCATCGGGAACCGGCGCGCGCAGCGTTCCAGGTCGCCCCCGCCGCAGACGCCCAGACGATAGGTCTGCTCCGTGTCCGGGTGATCGCAGGTCAATTGGTCGTCGGCGTCGTCGTGACAGAAGTAGATGTAGGTGGTGCGGCCGCGCGCATCGGCCAGAACCTCGCCACCGGGCGTCACTTGGCGCTTCAGGTCGCTCGGGATCTCGGGCGCAAACTGGGTGTACACGAGGCTCCAGCCCGGGACATCGCTGCCGTCGACACTGCGGCCGCGGTAGCTGCGGTACGGCATGTCCGCGACATGTGTATAGAGCGGCTTGCCGCGGAACGCCCATTGCCGGATGCCCGGAGAGCGTTCCACCAATGACCATTCGCCGCCCGCTTGCGCGAACTCGGGCGCGAGCATCGGCGTCCAACTACGCAAACACTCGCCGACGCAGATCGACTTCGTCGCGGTGTCGCCATTGAAGGTATATACGGACGCGTTCACCGTCGCCGTCACCAACAGACGGCCGTTGACCGTCGAGATCACATCGAAGCCGGGTGGAACGTCGGGCGGCGGTCCAACCGGGTGACGCACCGCCGGCCGCGCGCTGACGCCCTCGGACATATCGCGGTTCGTACCACCGACCGTATCGCCCGGCGTGCGGTCGAGAACCGAGGTGTAAAGTGGTTGTTCGTCGTAAGCCCACTGCTTGGTGCCGTCAGGCCGCGCGACGACGCTCCATGCGCCGACCGGCTTCGCACTGTCGTCGGCCAGCACCGGCGGCCACATATCGACGCAGCTCACGCGGGTCTCCGCGTCGGGCAGCCGCAAGCCCGGCGGATAGGGGCTCATATGGCCGCCCTCGTCCGTGAAAATCTCGTCCGTGCAGGTGGCCTTGCCGCGCGGATCGCCGGAAGCCCCGACACGGGCGGGTTTGAATATCCACTTGTAAAGCGTGCGCCCCTTGGCGTCGGCAAACACGTTGCCTTCCAATTCGGTATTCACGACCTGGAAGCCCGGCGGCATCGGCACCTGGGCATAGCCCTCGACGTTACGCGCGCCGGCGGCCATGGCTTGCGCGCTCAATCCGATCAGCGCCGCGGCGATCAAGGCGAAACGCATCATGCTCTCCTTAGACGAGGATCTCGCCGATTTCCTTGGAGGTCGTATTGCTCAACGTGCCCCACGAGGGGATTTCAAGGCCCAGCACCTTCATCATCGTGTAACCCAGGCGCGTGCCGGGATCTCCGTTCCCCTGGATATGAAGCCCCGTTTTCAAACGCCCGCCCGCCGCGCCCGCCGTGAACATCGGGATGTTATCGAGCGAGTGGATCTTGGCGTAGGAAATGTCGGACATCGCGTACACAAGGCAGTTGTCCAGGAGGGTGCCGTCGCCTTCTTTCACGTTCGCGAAGGCCGCGACGTACTCCGCCCAGGATTCCATCGCGCGGCGGGTAAACCACGACACTTCGATCTGGTAGCCGAGCTTAGGATCGGTCGGCTCCTCGTGCGTCGCCGTATGGTGCGGCTTTTCATATCCCGCCTTGGTGGTCGCCGCGGTCTCGCCGGCATAGGCCATGTTGAACACGCGCGTCTGATCGCACGCGACCGCCATGGTCATGAGCTTGGTCATGATGGTGTGGCGTTGACCGACCTTGACGGTGTCCAGACCGGCGCTGGCTTCAGCCTTCACTTCGTCGACGCGCGTACATGCCGCCAGAGGCTTCGGGCGTGTCAATTGCAGATCGAACTGCTTTTCGAGATCGCGCAAGCTGGTGAAGTACTGGTCAAGCCGCTCGCGGTCTTCGGCGCCCGCCTCGCGCATCAGGCTCTTGGTTTCGTCCAGCACGCCGGTCAGAACGCTCTTGCGCACCATCGCGCGCGGGTTGGGACGGAACTCCGCCGCGTTCGGATCCTGGTAATCGGCCCCGAACAGGTTTTGATAGAAACGGATCGGCGAGAACTCCGGCGCATTCACCGAGTTCGCGCTTTCATAACTGTAGGAGTCCCGCACGTCGCCCGTCGATGTTGCGCTCAGAGTCTGGAAGCGTGTGGTGTTGCCGATCTTCTTCGCGACCGTGACGTCGATGGTCTCACCCGGCCGCACCTGCGTCAGCGTCGGCGCCATGCCGGTGCGCAGGATCACCCATCCGGTGTGGTGGCACATCAGCGGCGCGGCGTCCTTGAAGGTGTTGAAGCGCGTGAAGAGATTGATGTGTTTTTGCACCGGCGCGAGGGACTGAATCTCCTCCGGCAGGTCGAAGTTCGCGCCCGTCTTCTTCGGCGTGAAGATGGCGTCGTTCATGCCAAGTCCCCACACCCAGGTTCCAAAGCGCACGGGCATCGGGTCGCCGTTGGCCAGCGCGTTCCCGTTTCCGTTCAAGTAGAGATTGAGAAGCGGCAGCGAAACGCTGACGGCGCCTCCCCCTAAGAGACCGCGCAGGACGCGACGACGATTGAGACCGGTCATGGGTTCCACCATCCTTAATTTGCGACCGCGGCCGACTTCTGTTCCGCCGGCGCGGGTTCCGTGACGTCATAGAAAGACGGGCTGAGCACGATCATGCGCAACAGGTTCGGTAAACGATATCCGGCCTTGGCGAATTCCGCGGTGAGTGCGTCGACAAAAGGTTTGTCGCGGTTCCCGAGCGGGCTTCCCACGCTGTAGCTGTACACGCGGCGCGCAAGGCAGGCCGGCAACGCCGGGTGATCGCGAACGGCTTGGGTGAGTCCGGCGATCTCGGTGAACGTCTTTCCGTCCAACGCCCCGCTCGCGTCGATGTCGGCGCCGCGTTCCGTGCGGCGATAGACGCCCGCGCCGTCGAAATTCTCGAGCGCGAGGCCGATCGGGTCGGTGATGCGATGACATCCCGCGCACACCGGGTTCTCAAGATGAACGTTGACCCGGTCGCGCGCCGTGCGGAACGTCGCCCGGGGGTCTTCCACAGCCGAAAAATCCACGTTCGGCGGCGGCAGCGGAACCGGCTGGCACAGAAGCAGCTCGCGCAATGCCTTGCCCCGGCGGGTCGCTGAACTGCGCGCCGGATGAGCATGCTGGGCGAGGAAACTCACATGCGTCAGAAGCCCCATGCGTGGCCCGTTCTCCGGAAATTCGTACGGCGTCCAGCCGGGCGTCGTGGGCACGCGGTAGATCGCGCCCAAACTCGGCGACATGAAGGTCGCGCGCGTCGTGAACAGGTCGCGGTAGTCGAGATTCCGCGTCACAAGGTGATCGTAGATGGTGCGCAAGGTCTGTTCGCGCGCGTCCGCCAGCGTCACGCCGGTTTCCGCCGGGTACGCCGTCGGATCCTTGGCGAGGTTCGCGAAGGCGTCGAACCCCAGCATGTCGTCGAAGAACCCGCGCACGCCGCCTTCCAGCCGCGGACTGGCCAACATCATGTCGACAACACGCGCACGGCCCTTCGCGGTCGCGAGTTCACCGTTCTCGGCCGCCGTCAGGAGCGCATCGTCGGGCGCGGCGTTCCAGAGGAAGAAGCTGAGACGCGAGGCATATGAATAGGCGTCGAGACGCATGCGGCCGGGCCGCTCGGGGTCCGGCTCGCTTCGATCCTGGATGAAAAGCACCTCGGGGCTGATGAGGATCCCTTCAATGACGGTCGCCAGTCCCGCATAAAAGTCGCCAAGTTCCACCGCCGCCTTACCCGCCTCGTCCACCATTGCCGCAAGGCGCGCGTCGCTGAGAGGCCGCCGGTACAACAAACGTCCCGTCGCCTTGAGGAACATTTGGGCGCAGGCCGGATCGGGTTTCGTGATCGCAGCCGGTTTGCAGGGAATCAGGGCGTCGCGGTGAGAGGCAAGGCGCAGTTCCAGATTCCCGTTGTCGACCACTTGCGCGGCCACCTGTCTGGCGGCGCGCTGGAACTTTTGCAGCTCGCCCGAAGGAACGCCCGCGTTCGGCGCGCCCAGGGCCAGCAACCCCTCGGTCCTTTGCATCGGCGCGAACTGCGCGATGACCTCGATGTCCTTCCCGAAGATATTGGCGATCGTGTTGAGGTACTGCTGTTCGGAGATCAGTCGGCGCTGCGCCGGAAAGCTGATGTTCTCACCCGCCATGAACACCGGCGCGGGCGGCGCGGCGGTCTCGCCTTCCGTGGCACCGCATCCCGCAAGGCCGACTCCCGCGGTCATACACACGGCGGCAATGGCGATTTTGAACGACGGCGCGCGGGCGGCGTTTGATTTCATAAGATACTGATTCCACTACGCTACAGCCGGAACGCAACGGCGTCCTGGACCTCGAAGGAAATCCCGTCGCGCCGCCTCATGCAAGGCAGGCGCGTTACGTTTTACTTTAGAAATTCTATCACACCGCGCCCGAAAGCGCTGCCGTGGCTTACTTTACGAGCGTTATAAACTAGCCAGACCGCTTCAGTGGGATTCGCGCGGTACCGCCGCCCCGCTGCCGCCGACCAGGAAATCGAAATCGGCGCCCTTGTCGGCTTGCAGGACATGGTCGACGTAGAGCTTCACGTAGCCGCGCGCAGGCGTCGGTAACGGTTTCCACGCGGCCCACCGCTGCGCGAGCGTGGCGTCATCAACCTCCAGCATCAGCGAACGGCCCGCCACATCCAGGCTGATCGTGTCGCCGTTCTCGACCAAGGCCAGCACGCCTCCGGCGGCGGCCTCGGGCGAGACATGCAGGACCACGGTGCCGTAAGCCGTGCCGCTCATGCGGGCATCCGAGACCCGCACCATATCGGTGATCCCTTTGCGCAGGACTTTGGGCGGCAGCGGCATATTCCCCACTTCCGCCATGCCCGGATAGCCTTTGGGGCCGCAGTTCTTGAGCACCATGACGCAGGTCTCGTCGATATCGAGCGTCTCGTCATTGATGCGACTGTGGAAGTCCTCGATGTTCTCGAAAACGACCGCGCGCCCGCGATGCTTGAACAAGTGCGGACTTCCCGCCGACGGCTTGATGACCGCGCCGTTGGGCGCGAGGTTGCCGGTGAGCACCGCAATGCCGGCCTCGGCCTTGAAAGGCGCGCCATACGCATGGATGACGTCCCGGTTCCAGCACGGCGCATCGGCGATATTCGCGCCGATGGTCCGGCCGTTCACCGTCAAGGCGTCCGCGTGCAGCAGATTGTTTTCGGCGAGTTCCTTCAGCACGGCGGGAAGACCGCCCGCGTAATAGAAGTCCTCCATCAGGTGCTGACCGGACGGCTGTAGGTTCACAAGACAAGACACCTGGGATCCCAGATCATCCCAGTCTTTCAACGCAAACGGCACGCCGATCCGCGCCGCCAGCGCCAGAAGGTGCACCACCGCATTGGTCGACCCGCCGATGGCGGCGTTCGCGCGGATCGCGTTCTCGAACGCCCGGCGCGTCAGGATTTTCGACATCGTGAGGTCTTCACGCACCATGTCCACGATCCTGCGGCCCGTCAGGTGCGCCTGGGTCGTGCGCCGCGCATCGACCGCGGGGATCGCCGCGTTGCCGGGAAGCCCGATGCCCAGCGCCTCGACCATGCACGCCATCGTCGAGGCCGTGCCCATGGTCATGCAATGCCCCTTGGAACGGCTCATGCAACTTTCCGCGGCCAGGAAATCCTCACGGCTCATTTTCCCGGCGCGCGTTTCCTCCGACATGCGCCAGAGGCCCGTGCCGGACCCCAGCGTCTGGTCGCGGAAGCGCCCGGTCAACATGGGGCCGCCGGACAATCCAATGGTCGGCAAATCGCAGGACGCCGCACCCATCAGAAGCGATGGCGTCGTCTTGTCGCATCCCATCAGGAGCACGACGCCGTCCATAGGATTGGCGCGGATGGACTCTTCCACATCCATGCTCGCGAGATTGCGGAAGAGCATCGATGTCGGGCGGAGGTTGGTTTCCCCCAAGGACATGACCGGGAACTCGAGCGGAAAGCCGCCGGCCTCCCACACGCCGCGTTTCACCGCCTCGGCGAGTTCGCGAAAGTGTCCGTTGCAGGGCGTCAGTTCCGACCAGGTGTTGCAGATGCCGATGACCGGGCGGCCGTCGAAAACGTCGTGCGGCCAGCCCTGATTTTTCATCCAGCTCCGATGCATGAACCCGTGAACGTCGTCGGGTCCGAACCAGGCTTGGCTTCTCAGCTTCTTCTTTTCGCTCATGAGTCTTCGCCTAAGACCGCGTGCGCGTGTAAGCGACGACGCGCTGTTCCTGTTCGCCGAGCTTCGACATGCCGAGGCGCATCACGTCCCCCGGCTTGAGGTAAATCGGCGGCTTTTGCCCCATCCCCACGCCCGGCGGCGTTCCGGTGGTGATGAGGTCGCCCGGCCACAATGTGAACAGAGCGCTGACATAACTGACGATCTGCGCGACGTTAAAAATCATCGTGCGCGTATTCCCGGTCTGCATCCGCTTGCCGTTGAGATCGAGCCACATGTCGAGCGTGTGCGGGTCGCCCACCTCATCCGCCGTCACGAACCACGGACCGACCGGTCCGAACGTGTCGAAACCCTTCCCTTTGTCCCATGTCAGTCCGCGCTCAAATTGATACACACGCTCGCTGACGTCGTTGACAAGGCAATATCCCGCGACGAAGTCGAGCGCTTCGCGCTCCTCCACACTCTGCGCCGTCCGTCCGATCACAATGCCGAGTTCGACCTCCCAGTCGCCCTTCTGCGCGTCGCGCGGAAGCATGACGTCGTCATTGGGACCGTTGAGACAGCTGATGGCCTTGGTGAAGATCACCGGCTCGTGCGGGATCGGCAGATTCGATTCCGCCGCGTGGTCGGCGTAGTTCAGACCGACAGCCAGGAATTTGCGAATCCCGGAGATGGGAACGCCCAGTCGCGTCGACGCCGGAACCGCGGGAAGCGATTGCGGATCGACGGCGGCAAGCTTTTTCAACGCTTCGGGGTGAAGGACGTCCGGCGTGATATCGCCGATCACCTGCGAGAGGTCGCGCACCATGCCGTTCGCGTCAAGCAACCCGGGCTTTTCCCGACCAGCATGTCCATGGCGTAGCAGTTTCATCGAATGACCCCGAGCGGCAGTGAAGCGGGCCGCTTACCCTATTATAAAGTCTTGATTGTCTAAACGATTTCCGGCGCGCGGCCTGGACGGTCCCACCATTTGGGATACACTTCTAAAAATCCGGCCGCCAAGGTCAAATCCCGCACCCCTCGTTCCACATGCCCCACACCACGCGCGCCTCATCCCCGAAATCCTCACGCCGCAAAGGCGCCGGCGCGGCGGCGTCAAAAAGTTTGCCGGGCAGCCAAACCCTGTGGCGCGCACTCAATGTCCTGGAGGAAGTCGCCGCCGGCGCCGTCACGCTGAACGAACTCGCGGCGGGCACCCGGCTCACGCGCAGCACCGCGCATAGGCTCGCCGCGGCGCTGGTTGACCGCCGGTACCTCACTTTCGCGCCGGGCGACGGGTATCAATTGGGCCCCAAACTTTTGGAACTGGGTTTCCAAGCCCAACACCTCACCGATCTCACCAGGATCGCCCGCCCTCACTTGGAAAGGCTCGCCCAGCGCACCGGCGAGGCCACCTATCTCGGCACGCTCGACCGCACGCAGGCGACCATCCTCGACAAGGCGTCGGGATCGCGGCGGCTGGAGCCCCAAATCCTCATCGGCGAGCGGCTGCCTCTCCATGCCAGCGCCCTTGGAAAGGCCTTGATACTCGATCGCGAGGAAAACCGCTGGCGCGATCTCTACACCGCCGGCCGCGGCACATCCTCGGTCTCACCCGACCTCGAGGCGTGGACCGCGCACATGCGGGACTATGTCCGGCGCGGCGTTACTTACGATCTCGGCGAGTACGACGACGCTTTACGCGGGATCGCGGCGCCCATTCGCGATGCGCGCGGCGCCGTCATCGGTGCGGTCGGGCTCATCAGCGCCGCCCGCTATATGAACGACGAATACATGAAGACGCTTGCGAAGGACGTGAAAGACGCCGCGAACGCGATCAGCGCCGACCGCGGATGGAAGGTCCGAGCTTAGACCTTGCCGATCCGCTCAAGCACGCCGCGCAATTCGCGGCTGCGGATTTCGTCGATAGGCTCCATCACCGGCTTGCATACGTCGTGTTCGATGACGCCCATCCACTTCAACGCCCGTTTATAGCACTGCGGATACTGCAATACGTTCGCGAAGGCGATGGAGTTCAAGGGCCCGACAAAGTCGTGGAAGATCTTCCGCGCCGCGTCCAGATTGCCCTTCTGAATTGTCTCGAACATGTCGCTTTGCTCGCGCGGCAGAATGCAGCTTGCCGCGGACGTCATGCCCTTCGCGCCGTAAAGCAGCATGAGATAGTTCATCTGATCGTGCCCGGCCCACGCCTGAAGTTTGCCGTCGGTCGCCGCGGCATAGAGGGCGATTTTGCCTGGATACGGCAGGAACAGCTTCGAGCAGTGAAGCGTCGGGATGTTCTCCGCCATGCGCTTCAGCAACGGCAGCGACAATTCGATGCCCGCACCGCCGTCGTACACCATCAGCGGAAGATCGGTGGCCTTGCCGATCTCCACCACATGCCGGTAAATCCCCTCGGCCGCGTGGGGATGATAGTAAGGCGCGGTAGTGAAGATGTAGTCCGCGCCGTTGGTCGCGGCGTGTTTGGCCATCGCGACGCTGGTGTCGCTGGCGGAATCGATCACACCGATCCCGACCGGCACACGTCCGTTGGTATGCCGGATCACGATTTCGGCGAACTGCTTGCGCTCGTCGTCGGGCAGGCAGAACACCTCGCCGGTGCTGCCGAGCGCCAGAATGCCGTGCACGCCCTTCCCGATCACGTAGTCGACCAGGCTTTTCGTCGATTCAATGTCGATCACCCCGCTCGGCGTCAAAGGCGTCACAAGCAGGACGTGATTGCCAAACAGCTTCGCTTTTCTTTCCGCCAATGTCGGCATGAGATGCGGTTCCTTGAACTATAGGCGCGAGGGGCAGCGCCTGCTTAACGGAGGCCGGACGGAATGTCCAAGCGCGTCTCGGTCAGCCTTTGTCGAACAGCGATCCGAAGCGCTCCCAGACCTGCTCGATATGGCGGCGCATGGCGTCCGACGCCAATTGCGCGTTCCGCGTGGCGAGCCCACGGATAATCTCGTTATGCTCGTCCAGGGCTTCGCGAGTCACACGCGGATGATGCGGCAGGCGGAACAGGTGTAAATGCACATGAAGCCTTGAAAGCGTTTCGCGCATCAAGCCGTTGCCCGCGGCGGCGGCGATGCGGTCGTGAAGATCGGCGTCCTGGCGCACGAACTGCGCATAGCTCGCCCCGCCGTCGTCGAAGGATGGGCTGATCATGGCGTCCGCATAGGCTTGAATCTGCGCGACACCTTTTTCGTCGATGACCTCGGCCGCCTTCCCCGCAAGATAGGGTTCCAACTGCAAACGCAGTTCGCACAACTCGTCGAACTGCTTCTTGTTGAGCTGCGGCGCCGCCGTGTATCCGATGAACTGGATTTTGGTCACGAGGCCGTAAGCCTCGAGATGACCCAGCGCCTCGCGGATCGGCGTCTGCGAGACGCCGAATTCACGCGCCAGATCGTCGATGTTGATGGGACCGCCGGGCGGGATCTTCAACGACATCAGTTGGCCGAGGATGGCGTCATAGACCTCGTCGGCCAAGCGCTGCGGCCTGCCAAGCGGTCCGCTCGGCCGTTGCTGGTATTCGGATATTTTTGCCCGACGCATTACTTCCTGCCCCGTACGGTGACCGGCGTTGCGATATTAGCGCGAACGCGGCGCCATCTTGAAGCGCTGGACGCGGTTAAAATCAGAAACATAGATATTGCCATTCTTGTCGAAGGCGGCCTCGTGGTTGCGGTCGAATTCGCCGCCCTGGGTTCCATAGTGTCCAAAAGCCCCGATCTCCTGGCCATCGTCGCGCCGGATGAACCGGACCTGATAGTTTCCGGGATCGTTCACGGCCATCACACTCTGCGCCGCGTCCGGCCAGAAGGAGATCGTTCCGACAGCTCCGGAGCCAAGAGTTTCCTTCGCATAAACGAACTCTTTTACGAAGGTTCCATCCGTCTTGAACACCTGGATGCGGTTATTGAGCCGGTCGCACACATAGAGAAGCCCGTCGTTGGCGAGCCTGATGCAATGAACGATGCGAAACTGCTGGGGCGTGGGCGCCTTCGGATCGTAGGCGCCGATGTCCGCGTCGCTCGGCGCCTTTCCATATGCGCCCCACTGACGCTTGAACGTCCCTGTATCGGCGTCGACGACGAGAACGCGGCGATTACCGTATCCGTCGGCGATGAACGCTTCGTTGGTCTTGGGATCGACCGCCACATTGGCCGCACCCCAAAGATGGGCCGGATCTTCATTCCCGTCCTTCGCGCGCCCACGCCCACCGATCTGCATCAAGAATTTCCCGTCGCGGGTGAATTTCACCATCATCCCGTCGGGCGGTGTGCCGTCCGTGTCGCGGGTCTTGCTGCCGCCGATCCACACATGACCTTTGTAATCGATATAAAATCCGTGGGTGTTCGTCGGCCAGTCGTACCCCTCACCCGGCCCGCCCCAGGTCTGCACAACGTTCCCGGCTTCATCCAACTCAAGAACCGGCGGCGCCGGAATGCAGCACTTGCCGCGCGGCGGTGACGCCGCGGCATTCAGGACCGCGGGATCCAACTGGGACGGCTTGTGCGAGATCCAGACATGATTGCGGTCGTCGACGAAGAATCCCGCGATCGGACCCAAAGCCCAGTTGTGCGGCAACGGCCGCTTCGGCCAACTGTGATCGACCTGATACGCCGACGCATCGGGCGCGGCGGGTAGGCGCTCGGCCGCGGACGCGCCGCCGCTCAGCGCCAGAACGAGATAAACGGCCAGTATGTGCATGAGCGCCACCCCACAGTGCGCACGTCCAAAAAAAGATGCGGGAGGCCGGCTACGCCAACCTCCCGCACCGACGTCATTCAATCCGGTCGCGATTACATCCGGAAGCGCACGCCCGCGCGGAAGGTACGGCCCATGCGCCAATCCTGATAGTAGGCCCCGTCGCCGCGCGAATACACGCCGGCGCTGAAACTTCCCGCGACGTTGGGCGGCGCGGCGTTGGTCAGGTTGTTGACCACGAAGAAGGTTTCCGCGTTCGCCGTGTCGCCCTGCAGGAACTTGTAATTGAACGACAAGTCGTAAGCCTGCACAGCGCGGATGTGGTTGCTGTTCACGGTCGGCGCCGCCGTGCTCGACGTCGGGCAACCCGTTTGGCAGACAACGAAGATGTTCGAATACACGCCCGAGCTTAAGCCCTGCATGCTCAAGGTCACGCTGACCGGATTGAGCGCGTAGGTGGCCGACAGACGGTACGTGTACTTCGGCGACGACAACGGAACGCCGCCCAAGCTCGCGGCATTGACGCCGGCGCCTTCCGCCACCGGCGGATTGGCGGCGTTGTTGACCGTCTTGATCGAGAACACGCGGTTGCCGAGGGCGCGCAAGGACAGGTCGCCGTCCCAGCTATCGACCAGCGCCGACAGCGGGAAGTTATAGCTGGCTTCCACGTCGAGGCCGCGGGTGGACTGCGACAGCACGTTCGCGGGCTGAATGTTCACGCGGGTCAAAACGCCCGCGCCATCGCGCACGAGAAGCGGGCACAACACCGTCACGCCTTCAAAGCACTGATCGATGATCTGTTGCGCGCTCAAGGTCGCGATCGCGCCGTTGATCTTGATCCGGTAGTAGTCGACCGAGGCGTTGAAACCGGGGAAGAACGTCGGCGAGAACACCGCGCCGACGCCGGTGGTATCCGCGCGCTCCGGCTTCAGGTTCGGATTGCCGCTGGTGACCGACAGGATGACCGGGGTCGTATTGGTGAAACGATCGGTCTGGGTGCCGGTGTTGGAACGTCCGCCGAGGAACAGATCGCCCATGTTCGGCGCACGGATGTCACGCGACTGGGTCGCGCGGAACCGGATGTCGTCGATGGGAGACCAGGTGCCGCCGACCTTCCACGTCGTGACGTAACCGGAGTTGCTGTAGTCGGTCGCGCGGACCGCCGCGTTAAGGTCGAGCGAGCGCGCAAAGACTTCGTCCTTCGCCAGCGGAACGACCGCTTCAAAGAACCCTTCCGTGACCTTATTCGAGCCGAACGAGTTCTTGTAGTTGCCCGAATAGAACTGGCTGGTCTGGTCGAGTTCGCTGGCGATCGCGCGCAGCGATTCTTTGCGGTGTTCGAGACCGAACGCCACGGACACCGGACCGGCCCAGGTCGAGAACGGCTCGCCGTTCACGCTGCCGGCGATCACGTCTTGCGTCAGACGCGTCAGGCCGTATCCGTTCTCGACGACGTAATCGAGCGCGGCTTGGCTGTTGCGGCCGAGGCCGAAGTAGTTGAACGGCACGCACGACGGATCGTTGTTAGCCGGGTTGGCGTCCGCGTTCACGCGGCAGACCGCCACGCCGTTGACGAGAATCGAGTCGATCGCGCGGTTGTAGTAGGTGTTCACGGTATTATTGAGCACGCGGATCGAGTTATGGCTGGTGCTGCGCTGATAGTAGGCATCCCAGTTCCAGGTCGATCCCGCCGCGTCGAAGCTGCCTTCGATGCCGACCATGTAGCGGCGGAACGTACGGTCGTTGCTCGGCGATGCGATCGGGATATCAAAGTTGTTGCGGCCCATCCGGAGGTTCGTAAGGCCCAGCGTCAGCATTTGCTGGCGCACGACTTCGGGTAGATAGGCGTTGTCGATGCTGATCGTTTCACTGGCGAATTTGAACGGATAGGAGTTGTTCGAAAAGGCTTTGGAATTGGCCCAATGAAACTGACCGAAGACGGTCACGTTGTCCGACAGGTCATATGACGTGCGCAGGAACAAGGTGTTGCGGCGCAGCTTGGCGCTCAGATCGCTGTAGCGGTCGGTGCGCGAGCTTTGCCAGTCGCCTTCCTGGAAGTAGTTGCCCGCCGCGCCCGTACCGTAGTTGAACTGCACGGGATTGCCGTTCGGATCGAAGGTCAGGCCCTTGAGGGGACCGGCGGTCACCAAGCCGCCGGGCGCCGCAAGTGCAAGACCGACGTGATTGGCGACAAGATACTGCGGCTGGCCGTTCGTGGCCGTGTAACGCGGGTTCAGCATGAGCTGCCAGTTGTCATCGGTCCACGGACGGAAGAAACCGCGCTCGCCCTTGCTCCAGGTATGCTCGCCGGACACCAGGAGGTGACCGCGACCACCTGCGAAAGAGGTACCGTAAGCCAGTGACGTCGAGTAGTTCGGCACATCGCCGAAGGTGGAGATCCCTCCGTCGATCGTCCCTTTGACGCCCGTGAAGTCGCGGTCGATCACGAAGTTCACAACGCCCGAAAGCGCGTCAGAACCGTAAGCGGCCGACGCGCCGCCCGTCACGACATCGACGCGTTCGATCAGCGCATTCGGGATGATGTTGACGTCGACCGCCCCGCCGTCACCCGCGCCGTTGGCGGTCGCGCCCACGAGACGTTGACCGTCGAGCAGCACGAGCGTGCGGTTCGAGTTCAAGCCGCGCAGGTTCAGCAGGTTCGTTCCGACGGTGCCGTTGCCGGTCGCCGAGTTGTTCGCGTGCGGCGTGTTGCTGCCTTGGAACGACGGCAGATTGTTGACCGCATCGGCGATGTTGAGCGGCGCCTGCGCCATGAGTTCATCGGTGCCGAGCACGGAGACCGGCGTCGGCGCCTCGTAGCCGTTACGCACGATGCGAGAACCCGTAACGACGATCTCTTCCGCGACGGCGACCTGCGCGACCTGCACTTCGCCTGCGGCGTCTTGCGCGAAGGCCGTCGGGAGCGCGGCAAGCATGGCAAGCGCGCTGGCGGTGCACATGCACGCGTTCCGCCGCAAGCGAGAGGCCGAAACGGATGCAGAACGGTACGCCGACATGGGAAAACCCTTTTTGTTTGTGGATAACTTAGCGGGCGTCTTTTCTTCCCTGGGGCCCCCGCATCGCAACCCCCCGTTTCCTCGCTTCGCGGCATTGCGAGCGCCCGTAGTTAATATTTTCCCTCTTTCTGAATAAGAGAGGAAATTCACCTAATATTGCGGGGTAGGACGGGTATTAAGTAGCCGACGTTTCGGGCGGAGCCCCGTTTTCCGGCCGCCGGCGAAGGGCGCGCGGCCCGATCGAGAAATACAGGGGGTCCCTCTTCCCGGCCCAGAGGCGTATACGTAACGCGTGCGCATGAACTATCACTTGTTCTGAATTGCAGTTTACACACTTATAAATTGCGGTTGGGCGTTACAAAGGGACCCGCCCGTTGGCCAAAACACTTCACGAAATCCGTTCCGACGCGTGCAACGCCATTCTCCTGACGCTGACGCTGCTCGCCACCCCTGCGGCGGGTTTCAGCCTCCTGCGCGGCGTCGAACAGGGCTTTCGCCCGGTGATGGGCCTCCACATCCTCCTCGCCATCCTGCTCTGCGTGACGGCGATCTATCGTCATCGTCTCAGCCTTGCGGTTCGCGCGGGCGTGGCGACCGCGGTCCCCTATGTGATCGCAACCTCCGGCATCGTCGCGAACGGCCGCGGAACCGGCGTGATGATGTTTTACATCTCCGCAATCGTTGTAGCGGGCTGCTTCTTCGAGCGGCGCATCGCTCTCGGCATTGTCGGGCTCTGCGTGGCCACCCTCGGCGGAATGTATGTGGGATACCGTCTCGACATTATTCCCATCCCGCTCGCTCCCGCGGCGTTCGACATGACGCCGTTAAGTTGGGCCGCCCTCATCGTCGGTTTCGTCGCCGCCGGCGCAGCCCCCCTCATCGGCCTATCGGCGCTACTGCGCCTCTTAGACGCCGAACGTGCACGCGCCGACGCCGCGGTGAAGGTTCGATCCAACTTCCTCGCGAATATGAGTCATGAGATTCGCACGCCGATGGCGGGAATCATGGGCATGGCCGATGTGTTGAAGACGACGCCGCTCAGCGACCAGCAGAAGACCCTGATCGCAAACCTCACGCTTTCGGCCAAGAACCTGCTCGGCGTTTTGAACGACGTGCTCGACTTCGCGAAGTTTGAAACCGGACAAATCCCGCTCGAGAAAGCGCCGTTTCGTCTGCATGAAACCGTCGGGAACGCTTGCGCGGTCTTTGAAAACAGAGCGGCGGACAAGGGCATCGTAATCCGCATCGAGATTGCGGAAAACACGCCGGATCACGTCATAGGAGACAGCCTGCGTATCGGGCAGATCCTTTCCAACCTGATCGACAACGCCATCAAGTTCACACCACAGGGCGTCGTGGTCGTGCGCGTCGAACACCGGGCGCGCGCCGATGGCCTGGTCGACCTGACCTTTTCCGTGCTCGACACGGGTATAGGCATCGCCCCGGAACATCTGGAGCGGATTTTCGAGCCATTCATTCAGGCGGATATGTCGACGTCGCGTTTGCAGGGCGGAACCGGCCTTGGTCTATCGATATGCCGCCACCTCGCCGAAGCGATGGGCGGCACGCTTGTCGTCAAGTCGGAGGCGGGCAACGGCTCGATTTTCAGCTTCACGATCCCGCTGGAACGGGCGGGGGCTACGCCCGTGGCCCTCGTGCGGTCTTCGGAACGCTCCCTGCCCTCACCCGCGGCGTCGCCACCCAGAACGCAGTTGCGTGTGCTCATCGCGGATGACGATCACAACATGCGCACTCTGGCCGACATCATGCTGTTGCGCCGGGGATACGAAGTCAGCGTCGTCGACGACGGCGCTGCGGCCGTCGGCGCAGCCGCGGCGGCGGCCTACGATTGCATCGTCATCGACATGCATATGCCCGTCATGAACGGCTGCGACGCCATGCGCGCCATTCAGAATGGTGAGATCGACGCCTGCCGCCCTCACACACCGATCATCGCGCTCACAGCCGATATCATCCCCGAGCACATCAAGACATTCGTCGATGCGGGCGCGGACGCCGTGCTCGCGAAACCGGTGAACTGGGATCAACTCGACGCCAAAATCCGGGAACTGGCGGTCGCTCCGCGCGCGGCCAAAGCCTCCTGAGCGGGTCAGGACGCCCCGAACGTCTCGCATTGCGCGGGATCGCGGCTTTCATACCCGCGCCGCAGCCACGTCATGCGCTGCTCGGAACTTCCATGGGTGAAATTTTCGGGCGTCACGCGCCCGCCTGAACGCTGCTGCAGCGCATCGTCGCCGATCGCGCGGGCGGTCTTGAGCCCCTCCTCCAGATCGCCCGGCTCTAACGCCACCTGTCCGTTGGACGCGGCGGCCGCGCTCGCGGCCCAAACCCCTGCGTAGCAATCCGCCTGAAGTTCCAAGGCGACGGAGGCTTGGTTGGCCGCCGCCGTGCTGCCCGTTCGGCGTTGCGCTTCCACTTTCTGCGTCGCCCCGGTCAGGCGCTGAACGTGATGGGCGAATTCGTGCGCGATAACGTAAGCCCTTGCGAATTCCGCACCGGACGCGCCGAGACGCGTCTCCATCTCGCGCCAGAAACTCAAGTCGAGATAGATCGTTGTATCGGCCGGGCAATAGAACGGGCCCATCGCGGCCTGTCCGTACCCGCAGCCCGTCGGTGTCCCTTGTTCATAGAGCACGACGCGCGGCGGACGATATCCCTCCATCCGGGCCGACCAGACGTCGTTGACGTTCGCGCTGATAATGTCCACGAACCGTCCGGCCTCGTCGTCAGGCGTGCCGGTTTTGCCCTGTTGCTGCGGTGTGTCGAACTGACTGACCACCTGCGTGGTCAGTTGCGGATCGATGCCGAACACAAAGTAACCGAGCAGCGCGAGGGCCAGGGTGCCAATACCGCCTCCGGCGATCCGCGCGCCACCCACGCCGCGCCGATCTTCAATCCCGCCGCCGCGGCGGCCGCCTCCCCAACGCATCTCGCTTCTCCGCTACAGGACCATTCACATAGGAACGCAAGCGTCGGGGTATGGTTGCGGTTAGGTCGCGCCTTGCGCGAGGGTCTTCCGGAACCAATCCGTCAGCATCTGGCGCTCATAGCGCAACCGGTCGCTGTCCATATAGCGGTTGAAACCCGCCAGGTAGTTCATGTCGGACAGATTGGCGTCACCGGAGCGCACGACCGCGCCATCCTGATGAACCGTATATGTGAATCGCAGCCGGGGCCAGGTGACCGAACGCATGATGCGGATATCGTCGGCCATCGGCTCGAGACGCCCTGCAAGATCGATCTCGGTGACTTCGACGGTCAAGGACTGACCGGACGCGAGATATTTGTCCGCGAGCTTCGCGAACATCTTCGTTACCTCGTCGCGCACCTTCGCCCGGTTCTTCTCGGACTTCGGCCATTCAAAGGTCGCATCGGCGTAGCTGTCGGCGTTCTTGAACGTAACGTCCGTCGCGGCTTGCGCCGCGCTACTCAAAAACATGGCTTGCGCCGCGCCGCTTAACAAAACCGCAAAAACAGCCAAAGCTGGAACGCGCATCGTTTCCTCCATCACTGAAGAGTCAGCATGGGGCCGTGCTTACGCCCGGAAGGTGACCAAATTGAGGTCGCCGGATCGTCCAATTCTTGATAGCGGCAATGCGTGAAACGCAGAGGTTCCGCCTCTTAGTGCCGGACGATCGCCTCGCGCGCCGTGTCCTTCGCCGGACCGTCGCCGTTCGCCGTCACCGCCTTTTCAGGATGTTTGACGAAGACCCGCACGAAATTCATTTCGAGCGCGGCGGAGATCGCCGTGTTCTGTCCGTTCGCATCCGGATAGGCGTCGGCGAGCTTGTGGAGCGCACGGTACAGCGGCGGCGCGTACTCCTCGCCGTAGCTGAGGTGGTGGGTCGACAGCGAACGGATGATCTGGCGATACCAGTTTTCGATATCCGTATATCCCGCAAGCAACCCCGTGGCGCGGTCGGGCGTCAGATTCAAGCGGAAGCGCGCATCACGGAAATAGCGCGTCGTCACATCCTGGAAGGTGTACTTCGCCGGCATGTACCAGTCGGAAACCGAATCCGTCGTGAGGACGCCGTCCTTGATCCGGCCCTTGAACGAAGCGATGAATTTCTTGCCCCACTTGTGATCGGCGCGATTGGAGCCGCCCGGCAGGAACTGCCCGGCCGCATCGATCATGATCGCGTCGCGGCCGCGATAGGTCGTGAGCGTGACGTCGTCGTCGTTCACGAGGCTGTCGACGTCCGTAATCTCGAGCAACACACGATTGAAGTTGTAGCGCTGCATGAAGGTCGTCACGAACACCGTCAGCGAGCCGCCGGGCGCGCGGCGGTTCACCACGCATCCGAGCGCGCGGTAGAGCTGGTTGTCGATCCCCTTCTCGCCGTCGGGGCTCATGAAGTCGTTGGGGCCGGTCTTGCCGTCGAGATTAAGGCCGATGGCGACCTTGCTTTGCGCGTACTTGAACGGAAACGGCTCATCCACCAGCGTCGGCCCCCAGATGGCGGATTCACGGGCGATCTGACCGTTCATCAACGCGCCCTTGGGGCCGTCCTTCGGGAACATCCGCTCGAAACGCTCGCGCGGGCCGTCATTGTACCCATCCGGACATTCGGCCTTACCGTCGGGCGTCTGGTAGGTCGCGAAGTCGTAATCGGTGAGCACGTAACCGATGGTGCGGTTCTCCACGCCGTCGGGCTCGGCCGCGAACGCGGTTCCCATGCCGAACGCCGCGGCGGCCACCGCCGCGTACACAAAACGCTTCATTGTCATCCCCTTATTGTCGCGGCCCTGGTTGTCGCGCCCCATCGTCATTCGCCGTTCCGGTCGAAGTCATCGCGCAGCCAGAAGGCCTTGTATCCGTTCTTGCGGCCGTTGAATTCGCCCCAGGCGTCACCTTCGACATCGCCCGGCGCCTTATCGCCCACGAAGTTGTAAACCGGCCGCTGACGGTACGCCCACACGCGCAGGGCGCTTGCATCGTCGGCCTTGGTTTCGCGGCCGGTCGTTGGATTGATGTACATGACGCTCCAGGACTGCGACGTCACTTTTGCTCTGGCGTCCGCGATGATGTACGGGAACGTCTTCACACAGCGTTCAGGATCGCCGCCGCCGCAAATGGCGAACCGGTACGCCTGCGGCGCGGCCGGGTGATCGCACAGCAATTGATCGTGCGCGTCGTCGGTGCAGCTATAGAAATAAATGGTCTTGCCGTTCGGCGAAGCCAGCACCTGCCCGGTGTGGGTGTCTTGCACCGAGAAACCCGCCGGCGGCTGGGGCGCTTGTTGCATCCACACGTTATGCCAGCCCGGCTCGTCGCCGCCTTGGAAGCCGCGCTCTTTCTCATCGCCGGTGAAGGTATAGACCGGCTTGCCCTTGAAGGCCCATTGTTTGAGACCCGGCGCGCGCTCGAACACGGTCCAATCGCCCTTCGCCACGGCCACTTCACCAGCCGCGACCGGCCGCCACGTCTTCTGGCAGAGCGCGTCGCAGTTGGATTTGTGAACACCGTCGCGGTCCGACGTGTAGATCGAATATCCCGACGTAAGCCCGATCAAGCGGCCCAGTTGCACCGTGAACACGCCGAACGCGGGCGGCACGGAGGCTTTCGGCATGATGGGGCGGCGATAGACGCCCCCGTCCCCACCGCCGGTCTGGCGGCCGGCCGATCCCAGCACGTCGCCGGGCAGTTTATCGCGCACGGACGTGTAAAGCGGGTATCCGTCATAGGTCCACTGCTTGCGTCCGCCCGGCCCTTCGACGATGGCGAATTTGCCGACCGGCTCGGCGTCGACGCCGGCAATAGCCGGCGGCCAATCCTGGGTGCAGGACGGACGGCTCGCGAGCTCAGGGAGCTCAAAGCCGCCGGGGTACGGGCTCATGAATCCGCTGGTCGTCTTCTGCACTTCGTCGGTGCAGGTGGGCGGCTTGTTCTTCACCTCGCCGATGTCGCCGTTGCGGATCTTATTGAGCGGCCACGTATAAAGCGTCCGCCCGTTGGGATCGGCGAACACCGGCCCTTCCAATTCGCTGGCCAGCACCTGGAACCCCGGCGGCATCGGTTCCGCCTCGTAATGCCGGGGATCGGCCGGCGCCGCCGCGGCGCCAGCCACGGCCAAAGTCGCGAGAATCAGGGCGCTAACAGAGCTGCGCAGAAGGGTCCGCATGGTCATCCTGTTCGTCTAAAAGGTGACGCATCTTATAGGAATTTTATGACGGTCGGCAGCCTAACGCGTGTAACGCGCTATGCTCTTTTTTAGAAATACTAATGAGTCCAATTCATTACCCGCGTCGACCGGGAAGGCGTTTTTTTGAAGGCCCTTGTCGGCTCCGGGGGCACCCGTCCGTCCTTGGGTCGAGATCATCCAAAAAAAGGGAGAGCCGCCAATGCCGAAAATCACCCCGTTCATATGGTTCAACGACCAGGCCGAAGCGGCCATGAACCTTTATGTCTCGGTCTTCAAGAACGCCAGGATCGTGAACGTCATGCGCAACGGTGAAAGTGTGCACAGCGGCACCGTCGAGTTGGAAGGGCTGCAGGTGCACTGTTTTAACGGCGGCCCCCATCTCAAACTCACGGGCGCCATCTCGTTGATGGTCGACGTCGAGACGCAAGAAGAAGTCGACCATCTCTGGTCGGCGCTGACCGCCGACGGCGGCGCCGAGCAACCCTGTGGTTGGCTAACGGATAAATTCGGCGTGTCATGGCAGATCATTCCGCGCAAGCTCGCGCAACTCTTGCAAGACAAGGATCCCGCCCGCGTCCAGCGCGCCGTGAGCGCCATGATGAAAATGAAGAAGATCGATATCGCGGCGTTGGAGAGCGCCGCCGCCTAGTCTTGTTTCTTGGGTCGTGGGCTGTTCTAGGATAGCGTGCGCACAGCACGCCCCACGACCGGAGACAGACGTATGACCATCAGGATGTTCTTGCCCGCTTTGGCGCTCGGCGTGTTCATTGCCGGCGGCCTTGCGCAGGCGCAAACACCCCCGGTGGATCAAAGCATCGATCTCGACGCGCCGTTCGTCGCCACCCCAATGGATGTCGTGAAGGCGATGTTGACCCTCGGGCGCGTCGGTCCCGGCGACATCGTGTACGACCTTGGGTCCGGCGACGGCCGGCTTCCGATCGCCGCCGTGAAGGACTTCGGCGCGCAAAAAGGCGTCGGCGTGGATCTCGATCCCGTGCGGGTCGAGGAAGCGCGCGCCAATGCCAAGAAAGCCGGTGTCGAGGACAAGGTCACCTTTCATCAGGGCGACATGTTCGCCTTCGATTTTTCCGAGGCCTCCGTGCTCCCGCTTTATCTTCTTCCCGACATGATGATGAAGCTGCGGCCCAAAATGCTCGATATGAAGCCGGGCACGCGTATCGTCGCGCATGACTACGCCTTGGGCGATTGGGAAGCGGACAAGTTCGAGGCCCTGGAAAAACGCACCCTCTACTTCTGGATCGTCCCGGCGAAAGTCGGCGGGACCTGGGAGTGGCGTATGAACGGTCGCGTCTACCGGGCGGATCTCGGTCAGAACTTCCAGAAAGTCGCGGGAACCTTGTATGTCGACGACGTGAAAGCGCCCGTCGAGATTCCCGTTCTCGTCGCGGACTCTCTGAAGTTCGAGGCACGCATTCCCGATCCGCGCGGCACGCAGGCTTTCGCGTTTGAAGGAAAGGTCGTGGGCGAGTCGATGGAGGCGACGGTGGTTCTGGCGGGCCGGACGACCGATATCGTCGCGAAGCGCACGAAGTAACACCACCTTTGCGCGGCCTTACCTAAAGATTCCCGAAATCCAAAGTCGTACGACTCGAACCGCGCGTAAGTGTGGTGGCAGACTCGGGCGCAAACGCCGCAAAATCGCCAGGATCTCGCTTTGCGAGTCGGCCGGTTTGCGTTACCGTTTTCGCAATGGGCTGGGGTCGTTTTTTACGTGCGTTGTGCGCGGTTGGGTGCGCTGTGCTGTCGCTTGCGGCGGCGCCTGACGCACACGCCTCCATCATCGGCGCCGATGACCGCCGCGTCGATCAAGGACAGTATCCGTGGACCAACGCCGTCGGCTTCGTCATGCGCGCCGACGCGAAGAATGGCGTGTTGTCGGGCATCGGCACGGCGTTTGTCGTCGGGCCACGCGTCATTCTCACCAATTGGCATAATGTTTTCAGCGACGGTGGCGCGTTCCACGCCGGCGAATGGGTCTATGTGCCCGAAGGCGAGACCGGCGGCCGCAAAATCAAAATCCTCGATCACTTCCAGTTTACATTGGTGAGCACCGCCGACCTGCCCCTTCACGCCCGCACACGCGCTCATGATGTCATCGCTCTCATTCTTGAGGAACCCGTCGACTACGCCCCGCTCACCGTGATGCCGCCCGGCGCGGCCGAACGCGGGATCGCCAATATCGGCGCGCCGCGTTACGCGATGGCCGGCGTTTCCCTCACGTTCGACTACGACGGTGCGACCCCGCGCACGGTCCAGACCGGCTGCGCCTTCGCCTCCCTCACCCGCAATGCGCAGTTCCCGCGCTCGCCGGGTCTCATCGGCCACACCTGCGACGTATGGCCCGGCCATTCGGGAGCGCCGATCGTGGAACAGGTCGGTGGCGCCTGGGTGGTGCGCGCCATCAATGTCGCGCAGGTCTATCCGGAACTCACCCGCGACGCCTACGAAAAGCGCAAGCACGCCGGCGAGATCATCCCGGTTAACCTAGTCAACCACATCAACATCGCGATCCCGGTCAACGCCCGGACGGTCGACCTCGTCAAACGCGCCAACGCTTTCGCGCAGACTCTCGCGCCCGAGAGCGCGCGCGTCCTCCGCGCCGATTAGGGCGCCGCGGCCGGCAAATCGACCGTCGCATACCAGCCCATGCGGTTGATTTTTGTGCCGTAGGGCGCCGACAGTTCCTGCACCTTGGCGAAAATCTTATCGGCCGTTTGGCCGGTGACCAGGTACGGACTGCCGTCGGGCGTCAAACCGACCGGCAGCAACTCGAACCGCCGGAATTCTCCCTTCTGCGACAGAACCATCCGCACCATCATCGCTTCAAATAAACGCTGATCCGCCGACAACCGCCTGACCGTCGGCAGCGACGACGGAAAGTAGGTGTAAGCGCCCGGCGGGAACTGAAAGGCGAAGTTGCCGATACTGTAGATGATCGGTTTCGCCTTATAGAATTCGATCCCGTTCACGATATGCGGACCGTGACCGAGAATCATGTCCGCGCCGGCGTCAATCGCGGCGCGCGCGACCACCTGCTTCCCGTCCGCATCGACCTTCTCCAGGTCGCCCCAGTGGATATGCATGCTCACCGCGACAAGCGGCGCGAGTTTTCGGGCGTCGCGGATCGCGGCCTCCATCGCACGAAGATCCGCGTCCCACGGAATGATCGCTGTGCCGCCGTCCTTCAAACGCACCGTCGTGCCGCGCACCCACGCCACACCCGGGGTCTTTTCCGTCGCGGCGGTCCCGATGTTCAAATTGGGCGACACCATCACCGACACGAGTGCGAGCTTCAGGCCTTTCCTTTCCACAACGGTCGGCTTGAATGCGTCGGAGAGCGTCATCCCGGCGCCTGAGTGCTTGATGTTATTCGCATCGAGCGTCTTGATCGTCGTCTCTAAGCCGCTCGAGCCGAAGTCCATCGCGTGATTGTTGGCGGTGGAAACGATATCCGCGCCCGCCCATACGAAGTCGCTGATGATGGCGGGATCCGCCATCGCTATCTCTTTGGGCGTCGGATAGCCGCTGTCGGCAAGCACCTGCTCGAAATTGATGAAGGCGATATCGCTCGTCCGCATGACCTCGAACAGAGCCTGAAGGCGCTGATCCTTGCTGTCGGCGATGTGTTTGGTCCAGATGGCGTCCCCGACCGCCGTCAAAACAACCTCGTCGGCGCCGGGTTGCGCGAGTTCGGCGATACGGCCGCGCCATTCCCGGTTCACCGCGCCGCTTTCGGCCGCCGCGGCCATATGCGCTGAAAAAAGCGCCGCGGCGCCAAACAGCCAATGCCCGATTTTCATTTTCTATCCTCCCCAAAAAGCAACGAGGCAGGATTCCTCCCGCCTCGCGCGCCGACAAATAGCGCTCAGGTCTATTTCTTCAGAGACTTCACGATCTCAAGCGACTTCTCGGCATGTTCGTGCGGCGCGACCTTGTCGTCGTTCGACGACAGCGTGGCGATCACTTTCTTATCCGGCGTGATCACGAAGGTCGTACGTTCCGTCAGCGCGTGCGTCACTTCCGCGCCGCGTGTATCGGTGACCTTGCGGTCGAGCGACATGGTGGCGAGCTGATAGGACGCCGTGATTTTGCCGCCGGCGTCCGCAGCGACCGGGAACTTGCCCGCGCAGTATTCGGGGTCGGCCGAATAGTCCTTCAACTTCGCAATACTGTCCTGCGACACGCCGATGATGGTCGCGCCCGCTTGGGCGAAGTTATCGGCGTTGTCGGCGAAGGTCTTCGCTTCGATGTTGCAGCCCCGCGTGTAAGCCGCCGGATAGAAGTACACCACCACCGGCCCCTTCTTCAGCGCGTCCTCCAGCGAGAAATTGAACTCCTTCCCCGCGAGCGCGGCTTGCGCTTTGAAGTCCGGCGCGGTCTCGCCGGTTTTGAGCGCGGCATAAGCCGGCACCATAACGACGCTCGACAACAAGGCGCCGATCAGAAATTGCTTCATAGGGGTCCTCCTCACACACGCCTTGTGCCCAATGCACCCAAGGTGGCGCGATTAGAGCACCGGTTTTCCCGCGCGTCCATCGCCGAACGACCGCCCGACGACGGTTGGAAGGCTATGTTTTCCCCTTCTTTTTCGCCAGGACGTAGTGCGCGGCTTTCTCCGTCCCGACATAATCCGCCGGGCCGAAGCCCCGCGCGGCAAGATCGAGGCCCGTCAGGAGAGATTCGCCCCGGCCCAGAAGCACAGGACTGACCGCGATGTGCATTTCATCGATCAAACCGGCTTCAAGATACTGGCGGATGGTTTCGACCCCGCCCCCGATCCGGATGTCCTTGCCGTTCGCCGCCGCCCGTGCCCGGTCGAGCGCGACATGGATGCCGTCCGTGATAAAATGGAACGTCGTCCCGCCGTCCATCTTCAAGGGCGGGCGGGTGTGGTGCGTCAGTACAAAGACATCGCAGCGATACGGCGGCGTCTCGCCCCACCAGCCTTTCCAACTTTCGTCGGGCCAGGGCCCACGCACCGGACCGAACATGTTGCGGCCGAGAATCCACGCGCCGAGGTTTTCGGTTCCCCGCCGGGCGAAGTCCTCGTCGATACCGAGAGCACCGTTATCGTTGCCCAGCATCTTTTGAAAGGTCTTGGTCGGATAGAACCACGTATGCAGGCTCTCGCCTCCGACGCCGAGCGGACGTTCGAGGCTTTGATCGGGGCCGGCCCCGAAACCGTCGAGTGAAAGTGTGAAGCAGTTCACACGCACCTTGGACATCGCGACCTCCTCCTGTCCCGAGGGCATATTACACAATCGCGGAGCTCTGGCGTGAAGACGTCATCGTCTCCGCCAGGAACTGGAGCGCTTGGGCGAGTTCCGCGCGGTTGCGCGCCGCACCCAAGGACACCCGCACGCCCGCCGGCGACTGGTCGCCGACCGCGAACGCTTCGTCGCCCACCACCGCCAATCCCTGACGCACCGAATATGCGACGAAGTCCGTGCGCCGCCACTGGGGCGGCATGGGAAGCCAAAGATGATGCGCATTGGGTTGCGAAGAATAGCTGACGCCTTTCAGGATTTTGGACGCCATGGACTGACGGCCGCGCGCTTCGGCGCGGATCGCCGTGATGATTTGATCGACGATCCCGGCGCGCATCCAATGGGACGCAAGCGCAACCATCAAGGGCGGCGGCATCAGCGCCGTCGCCTGAAGATTACCACGCAGCGTTTCCGCCGCGGCGGCGTCCGGCGCGACCAGGTAGGACACCCGTAGCGCGGGCGCGATGCACTTCGCGAGTCCGACGGCAAGATAGCTGCGCTCCGGGACAAGTGTGGAAATCGGCGCGATGCCCGGTTCCAGCGCCCCATAGGCGTCGTCTTCAATCAAAAGCGTCCCGTGACGCCGGATCAGGTCCGCCACGGCGTCGCGGCGCGAAGCGCCGAGGGTCGCCGCGGTCGGGTTGTGCTGCGTGGGCGTGAGATAGACGGCTTTGGGCTTATGCGCTTTACACGCCTTCGCCAGCGCGTCCGGCAAGACGCCCTCGGCGTCCATGGGGACACCGACAAGACGAATGCCCAGTTTGGCGGCGGCCGCCTTCATGCCGGGATAGGTCAACGTCTCGGTCAACACCACATCGCCGCGCGCGGCGACCGCGAGCAGCGTGTTGAAGATGATGGATTGGTTGCCGGGAAAAATAACCGTCCGGTCGGCCGCGACATGAGGGATGCGTTTGCGCAACCACTTCACGGCCGCCGCCGCGTCATGCTCCGCCCCGCCCGCGCGCTGATAGTTGAGAAGCGCGCTGAAACCAAAGGCATCTTGGACCGCCTTCAGTCCTTGCGCGATCCGCAAGTCGAGATTGGCTTCCACCGGCTGCGGCGGAATATTCATCGAAAGATCGATCTTCGTGGCGAACGGCGCGCTGGGTTGCGACCGCGCCGTCGTCTCGGAAATGAATGTCCCCTGCCCGACGCGCGCATCGATCAGGCCGCGCCGGCGGGCTTCGCCGTAGGCGCGTGTAACAGTCGTCAGATCGAGCTTCAACGCTTGCGCGAGCGCGCGATGGGTTGGTAAACGCTGGCCGCGCGAGAGGCGCCCGCTGGCGATGTCGGCCGCCAGCGCATCGACGATGCGCAGGAAGGCCGGACCGGACCACTCGGACAATGCAGGGAGCCAATCCATACAATAAGTCCCATTGTCTTTGATTGTTCGGATACCAGGGTCTTATTGTATGGATGCATGCGCGGGTCAAGGAGCGGAATGTGAGGCACACGACAGGCGAAAACTCCCGGACGTCCGAGGTTTCACTCTGGACCGCGGTGCGTCGCGGCCTGTGCATGAAATGTCCGCGCTGCGGCGAAGGGCGCCTTTTCGGGCGCTTCCTGAAAGTCGTGGATCATTGTCCCGCGTGCCGCGAGGAACTCCATCATCACGAGGCGGACGACTATCCCGCCTATATCGTGGTCAGTTTGGTCGGCCACTTCATCTTCTCGGGCGTGCTCACGGTGGAACTGGCGTTCCGTCCGCCCTACTGGGTCCACTTCGCGCTTTGGTTTCCGTTGACCTTCATCGCCGCCATCGGGTTGCTGCAGCCCGTCAAGGGCGCCGTGGTCGCTTGGCAATGGGCGCTTGGGCTGCATGGTTTTGAAGCTGTGCGCGCGAAGGCGAAACAGAACTCCCTGCCCTCGTAAATGTCGGAGGCGTCATGAGAACGAAACTCGGAACCCTGCTCCCCGCGCTCTATGCCGGGCTCACCCTGCTCGGGGGATCGGCCACGGCCGCCGAAGCGCCGCTGGACCAAGAGGCGATCGCTTACCGCAAGCACATCATGGTCGCCTTGGAAGCGCAGTTCAAAGCCATCGCCGGCATCGTCGCGTTCGGCGGACCGCCCGCCAACCTGAAGTCCCATCTGGAAACCGCCCTCACCATGTCGCGCACGGTGTTGCCGAGCTTCGAGAAGCGCGCGCCGGGCGGCACCTCGCGCACCGTCATCTGGGACCAGTGGGACGACTACACGATGCACATGCGGGAATTCGAGGCGGCCGTCGCGATGGCTGTGGAAGCCGCGAAATTCGGCACCGTGACGGACGTCGTCTGGTACACCGACCAGATCAGTTGCAAACGATGCCACGACATCTATCGCCAGCAACGCATTCGCGGCGGCGATGAAGACCTCTATATCGGGCACTAATCCGGATACACGATAAAGGTGTGATTGACCCCCGCCTTGCGGGCCGGCGTTCCGCAGGCCGGGATCGGATCGAAGTCCTCCACCGGAATTTGCCCGCCGTCGCGCATAAAGTAGATCCGGCGCGCGAATGTCTTGAGATAACTGAGTGTCGCGGCGCATCCGCATGCCTCGCCTTCTCGCAACGTCAGGAACAGGACCGGCCGATCCCGCGCGATGGTCTCGCGCGCGCCGTCCAGAACGGCGCGCTCCGAGCCGTTTACGGAAAGCTTGATCAGGCCGACGTTACGAAAATTGAAAGAATCAAGCGTACGGCACGGCACCTCGACGATCTTGTGCCGCCTCGTCTTCGCGCGCGGATCCAGGGTGGCGTCGGCGTTCATCGCGACCTTGCCGTAAAGTGGAATGACGAGGTCTGACGTGGGCGCGTTGCGATCGCTTAACGCCACCGCATAAGCCGTCCCATTCGGCGGCACAGCCCGCGCGAGGACGCGGTGCATGGGCGGGTTCGGCTCGAAGGCGTGAACGCTTGCCCCGCACCACCCCAGGAAATGCGTATAGACGCCCTTATTCGCGCCGACGTCGATGATGGACCGACTTTTATCGGTCAGGCGCGCGAGAATGCGCATCTTTTCTTCATCCACGCGCCACTGATCGTGCAGCAGCCGCCAGATATAGACCGGCGGCGGCGCGAACGCCGCGCCGAATTCCGCCTCGAAGAACGTGAGCCGGCGCCGCGGCTGGAGTGGAGCGTCAAACATGCCAGCACACGACGCCGGTCAATCGGATTACAGCAGCCGTTCGGCGATCTCTTTTTGCTCGTCGCTGAACACCTTGAACAACTCGGTGATCGCGGCGTGCTTCTGCTGCTGGAATTTCACGCGCGTTTCGAGACGTTCCTGTTCATCCGAAAGACGTTCCAGGAGCGGCTGGCGGAACGCACGGCGTCCTTCCGGAGCCTGCCCGGCTTCACGCGCCGCGCGCACCTGCTCCCGAATCTCCTCGCGACCGGCGCGCATTTCCGCCTTGGCCGCATCGACCGCGGCGGCGGTATCGCGCATGTACTTTTCATACAACGCCCATTGGGAGGACTGCGCCGCCGAGATCAGGAGTTCGGTTTTCAGGAACGCGATCCGGCCTTCCAGGTTCTCCGACCCGCCGCGCAGGCCCGGACCGCCGCCCATGCCGGGTCCGGCGAAATGACGGCCGCCCCGGAAGCCACCGTCCTGCGCGTGCGAAACACCCGCGCCGAGCAAAGCGACCGCGATCAGGCCGGCGGCGATTTTAACTTTTTGCATTGAGCACCTTTTTCATTCTGAGGAACATCCCCACCCTCGTGTACGAATGAAACGGCAAACTCCGTCGGTGCTCAGGAAGATAATTTATCGATCGTCGCGGCGGCGATGCTCTGCCGGCGGATGGCGCGGCATCGCGGTCGCCTTGAACAAGGCGGCGCGCCGGTCTTCCGGCAAAGTCCGCGCGGCGTCGAGGAACGCTTCGTGCGAGGTTTCCTGGACGTGGGCGTTCGCGCGGCGCAACGCGGCGAACGCTTCCGCGATTTGCTCCATGTCCGCGGCGGGCGACGCCAGAAGTTCAAACAAGACCCGGCGCTTTCCCCTCATCTCATCCATACTGGCGCGTAAGTCCGGCATATGATGGTCGAACGCTTCGCGGGCTTTCGCGCGCATCTCGGGATCGAGCGCGCGCATTCCGGCGAAGATATTGATATCGCCTGGCCCCATCGGCCCAAGACGCTGAACGAATTGCCCGCGCGGCGGCGGCGGATCCCAGAATCGCGGCCCCGCCTGCCCGAGCAGGTATCCCCCGATAAAGAGATTGAGGACGACCGAGACAATCGCGACACCGGTCAGGATGCGAACATTTTTCATTGCGGTAACTCGAGTGCGATGTCGGCCGGTCCCATGACCAGCTCGGAGAAAAGCAATTCTGCTTCAGGATCGGCAGCCGTCTGCGCCACCGGAACATTGATCTGACCGACAAGTATCCCCATCGCCAGGACGAACACAGCAGCTCCGGCCGGACGCCAGAATCCGCTTAAAATCCACCA
This sequence comes from uncultured Rhodobacterales bacterium, assembly GCA_964576515.1. Lineage (GTDB taxonomy): Bacteria > Pseudomonadota > Alphaproteobacteria > Rhodospirillales > Rhodospirillaceae > SHVO01. Next base: position 22,646 of record CAZNUW010000007.1, on the reverse strand, counting down.
GCCACCCGTGGACGTCGCGCCGGACGCCGCGCCCATGCGCCGCGGGATGTCCAGGATGCGGCCCTGCAACGCCGCGCTCGGCTCCGGCGCGTGCGCGGCGGCGATCAAGGTATCCAGCGCATCTTCTTCCGCGGCCGCGGTCTGGAGGTGGCCGCTCAGGACCGGCTGCCCCACACTTTCCGTCGCCGGCCAGCGTTCCGGATCCGCGCCATAGGTCCGGATGAGGTGAAGGATACGCGCGTTCTTTTCCTGTTCGGTCATCATGTTCGTTCAATCCTTTCCCTTGGCGGACAGCACCGTCCGCAGGGTTCGCCGCGCCCGCGCCAAGAGGGATTCCAGCGCCTCGACCGAAATCCCCATGACCTTCGCCGCCGCCGTGCCGTTGCACTCGCCGAAATGCACCAGCATGATCGCATCGCGCTGACGCCCGGGAAGGTCGCGCAACGCGCGGTCCACGTCGGCCGCCTGCTCTTTGTCGATCAACACGCCAAGAGGGCTCGCGGCCCCATCGATCACATCGTCGTCGCCGAGGCTCACCTGATCCCGGCCGCGCTTGCGCAGGACGTCGATCGCAAGATTGCGGGCCACATGGCACAGCCACGTCGCGATTTTCCCGCGCGGCTGCCAGCTCTCGGCCATCTTCCATAGGCGCAAGAAGCTCTCCTGCGCAATGTCCTCGGCCGCCTGGACGTCGCGGACAACCTGATAAGCGGTCCGGTGGACGATTGGCAGATGCGCCGCGACGATCTTGTTCCATGCATCGCGGTTGCCCGATGCGGCGGCGCGCATCAGGGTCGCATCCTCGGAAATCCGCTCGTCGTCCATGAGCGGTTGTCGGTCGCTTAGGGCAAATACCATCATCGTCGATATGAATACGTGATGGGGAAACGTCGCAGGCGGCCGATTCCGTCGCAAAAAAAATCGTTTCCCATGCGCTTCACCGCGAGTGTGCGGGAAACCGCGCCGGGCGCGAAGCGGAATCAGGTTGAAATCACTGAATTTTAACCCGTTCCGCGACCTGGGCCGTCATCGCCAGGAACCCGGCCTCCGGCCGTCCCGCGCACGCCTTTGCGACCGCACCCACTAACATCGGTTTGTTTTGAGCCGGGATAATCAATTCGGCGTTGCCCGCTAGCTTGTACCCCTGGATGAACGCGAACGCCCACATCTCGGCGATATCGGCCCTCACCGCATCACCGGAGCCCGCCTTCTTGCCCTCAAGGTGTTCGCCGCAAGTATAGGTATCGAGCGCCAAACCCGGCACGACGACGCTTGGGATCTTCAAGGCATCGGCCCCCTCGTCCGTTACGCCAACCGACAACATGGACGCCATGGGCCGGTTGGCGCACGTCTCGGCGATCCGGATTGTCATGGCATCCTTGTCGGCGGGCGCGGCGCCCAACGCCAGCGTCCCACGCGCTTGATTGAGCCCGGCGATGTTCGCTTCAATCGAAATCCGCGCGATGAGTCCTTGCGCCCGGTTGGTCGCGTTCTCACCCGACGCGCTCATGTACTCAAAACACGTGAAGGTGGCCGCGTTGAACTCGCCTCCGGGGTTCATGCCGCCCCTCGCGCCCGGCGGCGGACCTTGCCCGCGTCGGCCGCCGCCGCCGGGTTTACCCTTGCGCGGCCCGTCGCCGGGAGGGCCGCTTTGCGCTTCGGCATGCTGCGCGGGCGGAATCACCAAAAGCGCCGCAAATAGCGCAACGGTGAAAGCGCGGAACACGTATTGGAAACGGGAATTCATTACGCCCTCACCGGGAACGCCACGACGTTCGACGCGGGTGCGAATGCATCCGCGCCGTCCTGGACTTGCGTCTCCTGAAGCCAGGTGACCGTCGTGATCAGGCGTTTCATGACCTCGGTATTGAAGGCGACGCTCACGCCGGGTTCCGCGCCGTCGATCTCAAGGATGATCTGGCGCCGGTCGCTGCTCAGGCGCGAGCGGATAGCGGTTGCGGTGAACTGACGGCGCATTTGGACCTCGACAACACGGCGGATAATAAATGGGTTTTTTACCCATTCATAAAAACTAGAAACCGCATCGCGAAGCGTCAACGAAAAAGGGCGCGCACACGCCCTTTAAAAAATATCGGAAAATGAGCGACGGACTTAGCGCCGCCGTACGTATCAAGACCGCTCAGCGTGTACGCGCGGTGTGTCCGACGGCGGCGTTTCCACCGCAAGCGGCGCGCGTTTGAGGCGTTCGCGCGTTCCCCGGATGATGACCGGGCTCAAAAGCAAAATCGCGATCAAATTGGGAACGGCCATCAGACCCAGGCTGATGTCGATGACCTGCCAGGCGGTCTCCAGGGTCAGCAATGCCCCCATGGTCACCGTAAACGGGTAAATGAAGCGCACCGGCTTCGAGACCCGCTCGCCGAACAAATAGATCGCGGCCCGTTCGCCGTAGAGCCCCCAGCCCCAAAGGCATGTGACCCCGAACATGACGACGCACACCGACACGATAGGCCCGCCCCAGCCCGGCATCGCCGCGTCGAAGGCCGCGATGACCAGCGGCGCGCCGCTTTCGCCCGACCGCCACACATCGGTCACCAGGATCGTCAAGCCGGTGACGGTGCACATGAAAATGGTGTCGATGAAAACACCAACGATACTGATGATGCCCTGCTGCACGGCGTCGTTGCTGCGCACCGTGGCATGGGCGATGGCCGCCGTGCCGAGCCCGGCCTCGTTTGAAAAGATGCCGCGCGCGACGCCGTAGCGGATCGCCGCGGCCACCGTCGCGCCGGCGAAACCGCCCGCCGCCGCGCTGCCGGTGAAGGCATCGCTGACCATCAGCGCCACGGCGTCCGGAATTCTGTCGGCGAACGCGATCAGCACGACGAACGATGCCCCCATATAGATGAGCACCATGAACGGAACCACGGCGATGCAAACGGCGGCGATCCGCTTCACGCCGCCGATCACCACCGCGAAGATGGAGACGATCAGGCCGATCCACGTCACCCACCCTGGAATCCCGAACTGCGCGTTCAGGGTGTCGGCGATGGTGTTCGATTGGCCGCTGGGCCCGTAGGCCTGGATGCAGGCGAAGACCGCGTAGAAGACGCCGAGCCACGCCCAGCGCCGGCCGAGACCGTTGCGGATATAGAACATCGGCCCGCCGTAATAGGCGCCCGACGGCGAGGAGTCCCGATAGACGATGGCGAGGTAAACCTCGCCGAAGCGGATCGCGAGTCCGAACAGCGCGCTCACGCACATCCAGAACAACGCCCCCGGTCCCCCAAGAGCGATCGCCGTCGCCACACCCGCGATATTGCCGATCCCGACCATCGCGGCGAGCGCGGTCATCAAGGCGCCGAGGGACGAGGTCTTGGTGCTGTCGGAACCGTCGGCGCGCGCCGCGCCGCCGAAGCTCAGACGGAACGCGTCGAACAACCGGCGGATGGTCAGGAACTTGAGCGCGACGGTGAGATAAAGGCCGGTGCCGAGAATCAAAACGATCGTGAATGGCCCAAAGGCCAGGTCGGAGATCGTCGCGATCAGCGGCTTTATGTCCGGCATGCCGCCCAAGTAAAGCCGCCGCCGCTTTCTCCGTCAATCGGGCCCCGTCAATCGGGCCCCGTCAATCGGCTGAACGGCGGGATAGAGCGGCCGGCGCGCGGGCGTTATTCCGCCGCCAGGCGCTTGGGGGATTGGGAATTGTCGGCGAAGGCCTTCTCGATCACATAGTCGCCCGGCGCGGCGTTGGAGCCCTGCTCAAATCCACGGCCATCCAGCATCTCGGACAATTCGCGCAGCATCGCGTTGCCGCCACACAGCATCAGGCGGTCGTGCTGCGGGTCCAGATGCGAGAGATCGAACTCCTCGAAGATGCGCCCGGAGGCCAGCAGCTCGGTAATGCGGCCCTGGCGGATAAATGCTTCGCGCGTCACCGTCGGGACATAGGTGAGCTGCCCGCGGGCCAGTTCGCCGATGAACTCGTCGCTCTGCAACTCGGCCGTCAGGTACTCGCGGTAAGCCAATTCAGCGATGTGCCGGACGCCGTGAACAAGCACAATGCGCTCGAAGCGTTCGTACACGTCGGGTTCGCGGATCAAGCCGAGGAACGCCGCAAGGCCCGTCCCGGTCGCGAGCAGGTACAACGTGCGGCCCGGCTTCAGATTGTGCAGCAGCAAGGTGCCCGTGGGCTTCATGCCGACAAGGACTTCGTCGCCTTCCTTAATGTGCTGCAAGCGCGAGGTCAACGGGCCGTCGGGGACCACGATCGACAGGAACTCCAGGTGTTCCGCATAGGCGGGCGACGCGATGGAATACGCGCGCAGAAGCGGGCGCGTTTCCGTATTCAACCCGATCATCGTGAACATACCGCTATCGAACCGGAACCCGGGATCGCGTGTCGTTTTGAAGCTGAACAGGCCCGGGGCCCAACGATGAACACTCAGAACTTTTTCTTTACGGAAAGCCATGCGTGAAAAACCTGAACCCAGGCGCAACGGCGCGCCTTTACGTGAATGACCAAAATGGAATGAGAAAGAGGAACCCGCGTATCTTCGCGCTACGTCACATACCTATCGAAGATCACCGCTCCGTCCCTGCGAAAGACCACAACACACGCGCCGAACGCAGCGCGTTCTCCAAGATTTCATCGACACCGGACTGCGAACGTGGCGCGGTCGACAATCCGGTCTCGGTCATCATGCTCACCAGCATCGTCTCGTCGGCCGACAATGCGTTCTCGGCGCCGGCCACAAGCGCCCGCCCCAGGACGTGTTCGGATCGGCGGAACACGCTGTCCAGGCACGGCCCCAGCATCTCCGAACGCGAGGGGCGCAAAACCGCGTGAAGCCGCGGCAATGTATGCACCCCACCGTCCCGCGACCCGCGCCAAGACCGCATGGCAGCCACCAGCACGCCCACGAGCCTCGCGTCGCGCCAAACGTCAGCCTTCACGAAGGGCAGGCAAACCATTTAACCCAACCAACCCGCGTCGGTCCCCTGGAAATTACAATCCGGATCAAATACATGAGAACTACATAATAATGATAATTAATATCAAGTAAAGTGGCCGGCGAGCTCTCACAAATGTCACGCCCGCGCATACCATGGCTGCCGAATGCCCGCTTGCATGGCGGCCCGGACTGCGTATGTTGCGGTGCACCGCAGAGCGGCGGATCGAATTTTTAGCTAAGCTAACAGTAGGTTATTGGAGCCAGAGATGGACATTTCGAAGATCTCGGCCGGGGCCAACCCGCCGGACGACATCAATGTGATCGTGGAAATCCCGCAGGGCGGCCTGCCGGTGAAGTATGAGTTGGATAAGAGCTCCGGCGCTCTGTTCGTCGACCGCTTCCTGCACACCTCGATGCAGTACCCCGCGAACTACGGTTTCATCCCGCATACGCTCTCCGACGACGGCGACCCGGTGGACGTCCTCGTCATCAGCCAGATCCCCGTCGTGGCCGGCTGCGTCATCCGCTGCCGTCCCATCGGCGCCCTGCGCATGAAGGACGAAGCGGGCCCGGACGAAAAGATCATTGCGGTTCCCGTCGACCGTCTGCACCCCTTCTATGCCGGCATTTCGAGCTACGCCGACCTTCCGCCGATCCTGACCGAGCAGGTCGCGCACTTCTTCCAGCACTATAAGGATCTGGAAAAAGACAAATGGGTCACCATCACGGAGTGGGTGGGTCCCGAAGACGCGCGCAAACTCATCCGCGAGGGGATCGCGAAGGCGCAGCAGACCGACCATAAGTGGATGGCGCGGCGGGCCTAACACCGCCCCCTTCCCTGCGACCGAATAGAGAAAGGCCGCCGCTTGCGGGATCGCGAGCGGCGGCCTTCCTAATTTTAGGGCGAACGCGGATTACGCCACGTCGCGGGTATGCCGGTTGAACCACCCGATGGTCCGCGTCCAGGCCTCCTGCGCGGTGACCTTGTTGTAGCGCTCGGGCGTCGCGTCGTTGAAGAAGCCGTGCACGGAGTCCGGATAGACGCGGCCTTCGTACGTGATCTTGTGTTTCTTCAGTTCGCCTTCCTGCGCGGGATAAAGCGCCATCAGGTTCTTATCCAGCGCGCCGTGATGGATCAGGATCGCGGCCTTGATGTTCGGCACATCTTCCGGCCGGGTCTGCGCGCCATAGAAGGGCGCCGCCGCGGCCAGGTCGGCGCCGAGGATGCCGGCCAAATTGTTCGACATGCCGCCGCCGAAGCAAAAGCCGGTCGCGGCGATTTTCCCCGTGCAATCGGGGCGCGCCTTCAGCCACCGCGCGGCGGCGACGAAATCCTGCGTTCTTTTGGCGGGATCGAGCTTGCTGAACAATTCGCCGCCCTTGAAGTCGTCGCCGGGATATCCGCCCACCGACGACAGCGCATCCGGCGCGAAGGCCATGAAGTTTTCGAGCGCGAAACGGCGCGCGACGTCTTCCGTGTGCGGGTTGAGGCCGCGGTTCTCGTGGATCACGATGACGCCCGGCAGTTTCGCCGCGGTGGCCGTGCGGGTGTCGGCGCTGAACGGCCGGACGAAGTATCCCCGGATATAACCATGACCGTCGGGCGACGGGATCGTCTCATAGCTCGCCTTGATGCGTTCGTCGTCCTTGCGGATCTGCTGGCCCAGCGCGTAGTTCGGCATCAGCGCCTCGACCATCGCGGCAACCGTCAGGCCGCCGACCGCGAACCGCGTCAGGCCGTCCAGGAACTCGCGCCGGGGGATTTCCCCGTGAATGAACCGCGAATAAAGATCGACCGCTTCCGCGGGTAGTTTCTTGCGCTCGCTCACTTGATCCTCGCCCACCTGATCCATAGCTGACTCCCCTGCTTTTCCCATCGTGGGATTTCCCACCGTGACGCACCGGCCCGCCGGGGCCAGTGCGTCACCCTAGCAGAGTTTGACGGGGATCAAGAAGGAAGGCCGCGGCGCGGAAATGTAACGGAGGGGGCCTTTTATCCCCCCGGCCCTCACCCGCCAACGCCCTGCCGCGGCACCTTTTTTTGCCCCCAGCACGCCGCATGAAACAAATGTTTCACACACCCACCCAGGATGATAGAAGCGGCGGATTTTATGCGGCCGGGGAAGCAACACCGTGGCGAAGAGCGCGCTCGACAAAGACCTTAAGCGAGTTGTCCAACTCGAACAGGCGACCGGCTCCGTTGCCCGCGCGATCGCCCCCTCCGGCATCGCGGCCGCGTTCCTGTTCGCCACCCTTGCCTACGTTTTCGCCACCGTTACCGACGGCCCGATGGCCATTTTTGTCATCGGCGCGGCCGTCATCGGCGGATATATGGCGCTCAACATCGGCGCAAACGACGTCGCCAACAATATGGGCCCCGCGATCGGCGCGAACGCCCTGACCATGACGGGGGCGCTGGCCATCGCCGCGGTTTGCGAGGCCGCCGGCGCGCTCCTCGCCGGCGGCGACGTTGTGACCACCATTTCGCGCGACATCGTCAGCGAGGCGGCCTTCGCCGACGACCGCGCCTTCATTCTCGCGATGATGTCGAGCCTGCTGGCCGCGGCCATGTGGATCCATCTGGCCACCTACGTCGGCGCACCGGTGTCCACCACCCATGCGATTGTCGGCGCCGTCCTGGGCGCCGGCGTCAGCGCCGCGGGTTTCGCCGTCGTATCGTGGCCCACGATCGGCGCGATTGTCGCCAGTTGGATCATCTCACCGCTCATGGGCGGGATCGGCGCGGCGTTGCTCCTCGGTTTTATCCGGCGCGCCATCATGCAGCGTCCCGACCGCGTGGCGGCGGCCCGCCTCTGGGTGCCGATCCTGATGGCCGCCATGAGCGGCACATTCGCCGTCTATCTTGCGACCAAAGGCCTCTCCCGGATCTGGAAACCGGAGGGTGACGTCGTCGTGGCGCTCGGCATAGGTTGCTTTGCGGCGACCTGGCTGGCCGCGCGTCCCTGGGTGCGCCGCCATTCCGATCCGCAGCACAGCCGGCGCAAAGACATCAACCGGCTGTTTCTCATTCCGCTCATCGTCTCCGCGGCGCTGCTATCCTTCTCCCACGGCGCGAACGACGTGGCGAACGCGGTCGGCCCCCTCGCCGCCATTGTCTGGGCCGTGCAGGACGGCGGCACAAACATGAACAGTCTCGTGATCCCTGAATGGGTCATGGCCATCGGCGCTATCGGCATCTCGATCGGGTTGGCGTTGTTCGGCCCCCGCGTGATCCGCACCGTCGGTGTGCGCATCACGAAGCTCGACCCCATGCGCGCCTTCTGCATCGCACTCGCCGCGGCGGCGACGGTGCTGCTGGCCTCCGCGCTCGGACTGCCTGTGTCCTCAACCCACATCGCCGTCGGCGGTGTGTTCGGCGTCGGCCTCATCCGCGAGTTCTGGGGCAACAACCGCATCAAGAGCCTCGCGGAATATCCCGTCAGCCCCTACCTCGACGTGCCCGCGTTGAACGAAGACCCTGTCAAGGCGGTGAAACGGTTCCAGAAGCGTCAAAAACGCCGCCTTGTGCGCCGCCAGCATCTGCTCGGAATCCTGGCGGCCTGGGTTATCACCGTGCCGGCCGCGGCGCTCCTGTCGGCGCTTTTGTACTTAGGCCTGAGCCTCACCGGCTGAACCGGCGGCATGTTGAGCGCGCAAGCGTTCGTCCAAACGCCGGGCTAGGTCCACGATCTCAGGATTGCCGAGATGGCTCGCTAAATCCCCCAGCGTCGCCCAATGACGGTGGCGGGCGGTGGCTTCGTCCCACTGCTTGGACTGGGTGTCGACGCGCATGGGATAGAGCGCGACGTCAATCGCCACCCGCGCGCCGCCGCGCATTTTCCAATCGCGATAATGGCCGATGGGTTCCGCATCCACGACGCCGGAAACCCCCGCCTCTTCTTTCGCTTCCTGCAGCGCCACCTCGCGCGGCGTCGCGTTGGTTTCAAGCGCGCCCTTGGGGAATATCCACTTGCCGGTGCCGCGCGACGTCACCAGCAAGTACACGCCATGCCCCTCCGTCCAGACGTAGGGAATGACGCCGACCTGATGTTCAGTGGCGGACGACGCAAGCGGGTTTCGCAATTGTCTGAGCAGAGATCCGATAAGCGGCAGATTGAAGTTCATGCGCCGAGTATAACACATCGCGGACCGCGGCAACGTGTGAACGCGCGGGTTGCGCCGCGTCAAACAACGCGCGGCGTCGCCGCGCGTCGCGGGACGAAGATCGGGCCCAGGCACTTAAGGACGCGCTCGAAAAGGGCTATCTTCGCAAGCGTCCTTTTCGGGAATAAAAACTGCCCCGCCTTCTTCGAGACATCGCGCTCGCCGGCGTCATACTTGCGGCGATCGCCATCGCCCTGATCGGCTATCTTTCCGTGATCACCGTGACACTCCACAACAAAGCCGGCCAGCCGCTCTCAGCGATCGAGATTGGGTTTACCGGCAAAGTCCTGTGGCAGGGCGCCCTGGAGACCGGAGAGTCGACCTGGACATTTGGAATTCCGAATCAAGATGGAAGCGTCGAGGTGCCTTATCTCGTCGGCGATCAACGACATGACGCCGCTTGTGGCTACGTGACAAGCGGACTTTGGAGAAACTCATTCGCTATCGAAATCCTGCCGGACGGCCAGTTCAAATGCGAACAGAACTAACAGCGACGGCGCGGGATACACCGTGTCGCCGTTGAGCCGACAGCGATAAAAACTCGCCACACACGCTGATACATAAAAAGGAGAATGGCGTCCCCACGGGGATTCGAACCCCGGTTACCGCCGTGAAAGGCTGATAACAGGGTTCCAGGCCGTCCGCAAGAGTCCGCAGAAGTCCAATAAAACCAATGAAAACGCGATTTTCTGTTAGCCGTTGTCCGGCCGCGTTCTGAGCCGTATATTGGACACGTATTGGACACGCTCTGCCCTTCCGGTTATCGCCGCTGGACGGCGGTAACACAAACCAAGAGCAGGGCACAAGTATTGGACACGGGAGGGACCGGATGCCCCGCCTCGTCAGAGAAGTAAATCTATCGACCCGCGAAGCCCGCAAGCGCCTGACCGTGCGCCGGAAGCCCTATTACCGCACCCTCGATGAAGGGCTTCATCTCGGCTACCGGCAAAGCCACACCGGGAGCGCCTGGGTCATCCGCTGGTACAAAGGCGACGGCGGCTATGCTGTCGAAAACCTCGACGGCCGGCCGGACGACGTTCTCACGGCTGACGGCGCCACAGTCCTCAACTGGAACCAAGCTCAAGCTCTGGCGCGCAAGATCTTCGAACAAAAGCAACGTCAGGCGAACGACCTGGAGGACGTCCCCACCGGACCTTACACGGTGGAGAACGCCATGACGGATTATATGTCGGACTACAAGCGCCGCGGCGGTAAGGCGGCAACCCAAACTCAGACCACGATTGATGCGCTGATTTTGCCGGACCTCGGCGACATCGTTGTCAGCAAGTTGACCAGCCGTCGCATTGAGACCTGGCACGAGCAACTAACCAAGCATGCCCCGCGTCTTCGGACCAAGCCCGGCAAGGATCAGCGGTATCGTGATCTCGACAATTCCGCTGAGGGCATCCGGCGCCGTAAATCGACGGCGAACCGCGTGCTATCGGTGCTCAAGGCCGCCCTTAATCACGCCTACCAGAAGCGGAAGGTTCTGAGTGACGAAGCTTGGCGCATGGTCAAACCGTTCAAGGAGGTCGATGCCGCGCGCGTTCGTTATTTGAACGACACCCAATCACGGAACCTCGTGAAGAAGACCCTGCCCGACTTCAAACCGCTAGTCCAAGCCGCCCTGTTGACGGGCTGCCGTTACGGCGAACTGACCGCCCTCGTCGTATCCGACTATAATGCCCACGCCGGCACGCTGCATATCCGGATCAGTAAAAGCGGCAAACCGCGCCACGTCGCGTTGACCGAGGAAGGCAAAGCCTTCTTTAAGGCGGCCATCAAAAAGAAGCGCAATGACCAGCTTATCTTCACCAAGCGCGACGGCAGCCGGTGGGATAAATCCCATCAGCATCGGCCGTTCAAACTCGCATGCAAAAAGGCCAAGTTGGGGGCTTTCACGTTCCATGAACTGCGGCACACCTACGCAAGCCGGCTCGCCATGAAAGGCGTGCCCCTCGCGGTCATTGCTGCTCAACTCGGTCATTCCGATACACGGATGGTTGAAAAACACTATGGGCATATGGATGCCTCATACGTCGCTAACACCGTGCGCGCCGCATTCGGGGAGATTGGCATCGTCGGTCGACGTTCGCCGACACGAGAGGCTGCTTAGCGTGATTTGATCGCGTGCAGGGACGACGACAGTTTTATCCGATGAGCGCGTGGAGCTTGGCACGAATTTCTGCAAGCTCGCTGGCCATCGCCATGCCCTTCTTTTGAGCTTTGCGCGCCCGCCAATCGAAGCTCTTGACCTGATCAGCCAGCGCCACGCTGGCTGGACGGCCGGACAGCTTGACCTCGAAGGGATAGCCTTTGATTTTGGTAGTCGTGGGGCAGCAGAGAAGCAGCCCGGCGCGGTTATTATAACTCGCGGGGCTGAGAACGATGGCCGGCCGATGCTTGGCTTGCTCGTGGCCGGCCTGGGGATCGAAGTTGATCCAAACGATGTCCCCGGCATCCGGCACATAGGCCGGCATTAGAAAGCCTCTTCGCCGACCGGTCCGCCGAAGTCGATTTCGGCGTGGCGGTTCTCATCCGTGATCCCGGCAACGAGAGTTGCGAGATCAAAGGCAGGTGCGCGCACGGGTTCGATGATGATTCGGCCTCGTTCCTCCCGCACATCCACTTGCTGGTCCAGCCGGACGTGCGCCGCTTCCATGATGGGAGACGGAATACGAACCGAGGCACTATTGCCCCATTTCTTGACGGTGACGCGCATTGGAACCTCCGTATCGACATTGTCGATACTAAGGGGTTAGGCCGACTGTTTCAACCCTTGTATCTGAGGGCGTCGAAAGAGGCGGTTTCGCCAGAAAAGAGCGAACTTTTGGGGGAAGCATGTAATGTTTCGCGGCGTTCGCCCGAGTGTCGGCGTTGACCGATTTGCAGGTGTTTCAGGGCCGTTATCGAATTCAGCGCCTAAGCAATTGATATTTCTATCACGTTTTTCCGCCCGTCTTACGGTGCCAACTCTCCTACCCCCGAACTGAATGGCGGTTGGCGGACGACTGCGGACACTTTTTTTTCATACCAATACTGAATCCCGCACAAGTTGTATCGAACGAAATTTTTTCGATCCGATGCGAGTCAGCACTGACCGTAACGAGTCTAGACGCGCGCTTGCTGTCCCACACATCAAAGGTTGGCGCCGAAATTCATTCTCCCAAGGTAACGGAATGCGTCACTTTGCGTGAATGCACTATGCAAACCGAGGGTGGCGGAGGGTGTCCGCCGCACCGGCCGTACCCTTGCGCATGCCCCCACGCAAAATCGGGATTGGGGCGAATGACCCCGAACGGGCGGCACGGTTGCCATAAAGCTCTATGTCTAAAGTGCAGAAGCCATACGTCGGATTTCGGCCGCCGAAAGCTCGACACGATTGGCGACCTCACGCCCGCGGACGCAACAGCAGTGGGCCGTAAAGTAGCGCAAAAAGTAAGAACGCTATCGCCCACGCCACGCCCGCAGCCATCATCGTCGCATCGCCAATACCCGGAACGGACGGCGCGAGGATGCGCAACACGGCTGCCGCGTTCACCAGGACATAGATCGCCGTTGTGCCGACCCCGGCATGAATGTCACGGCCGGTGTGGCCGAGGGACGCGCGCGTCATCACTGCGAGAGTCATGGTCCCGATCGCGCCCGCGGTCAGGGCGTGCAGACCCGCCGAGGGCAGAAGCAGTGGATACAATTTATTTGCGCCGAACAGCACCAGTCCGATCGCAAGCCAAGCGTAGCCGACATGCAGCACAAACACCAACGGCTCGGCCACGGTCGCAACCCCGCGCCAGCGCATGACACGAAAGCCAGCGGCAAGGCCAGCGGCAATAAGTCCAGCCGACGTCACCGCACCGTCCGGCACAAACGCCCACCACACGACACCGGCCGCGATCACCACAAGGGCCACCTTATCGACGATTCCGCTTGGCTTCGGCATTAAGGATTCCGGCTTCGTTTTGCGCAGCCAGTTGCCGGTGAAGCTCGGCACGATGCGCCCGCCAATCAAGGCGATGAGATTGAGAAGGATGGCAATCCCTAAACGATTGCCCAACTCCGCGGTCTGCGCGAGACTCACCGATTCAAGATGAACTAGCGCGTTCCCCGTTCCAATCAGCGAGAGCCCGAGAACGACGGGAAGATTGTGCCAATTCCGACCGGCGATGATTTCGCGCATCACAGCAAGCGTAAACACTACCGGAAACGCCAAGTCGACGATAGCGGCTGTCCACGGCCCCACTGCGCCGGATACCAGAACGGCAACACGGCCGGCAAACCAGATCACAAACAGCGCGATCAGTGGAACACCTTGGAGGGGCATCCGCCCGGTCCAGTTGGGAATCGCCGTTAGCAAAAAGCCCGCGACGATAGCCCCGCCGTAGCCATAGATGAGCTCGTGCGCGTGCCAGACGGTGGGCGCGAGCGCCGTAGGCAACGCAAAGATGCCCCGATACAGCGCGAGCCATAACGGAACCGCGAGCGCCGCCCAGATTGCACCGGCCAGGAAGAAAGGACGAAAGCCGGCGGAGAATAGCGCCGGTCCTTCAAACGGCCGATAGCGGGGAATTGCATTCATGCCGATACCCGATCCGTCTGTGCTTCAGCACGAATGTCCGCTGAAACAACTGCCAGCCATCATCACATCAATGCCGGAGTCCAAAAAGCATTTTGTCCATGAAACGCGCCCGATCAACACTCGGCACACCTGGCCGCTCCTCACACACGTAGGGCTCGGACGCCACAAAAGGCTTGTCAGGCGCAGCTTGCGAATTGCCACGCACTCACGCGTTCTCCCAACATGGAAAAGCGTACAGAAGTTTGCGTGCCCACTCCCTTGAGAAAGCGTCAGCCGATGCGGAATGGGCCTTATTTCTCTGCGCGAACGCACCGCATTGATCTAGATCAATGTCGATACCGCCTCCGGGCTCTAACCTTCGAACTTGGCTTTCTATGTCGCTATCTCCGCTGGCTGAGGGAGATGACCATGAACACCGGTGAAGCAAACTTGAAATCCAAAAGCCGCGCTCCATCGGCCCCTCGCGCGATTCACGCCAGGGACATCATGAGCACGTCACTCATAACGATTGAACCGAACACCAACGCCCATGAGATTGCCCGTATCCTCGTGGAGAAGCGCGTAAGCGCAGTTCCCGTGCTCGATGGGAAACAGGTCGTCGGGATCGTGAGCGAGGGCGACTTGCTGCACCGTCACGAACTGGGCACCGAGGGCCGGCGCGCGCCGCGCCTTGAGGATCTCGCCTATGCGCAGAACGCCACTTCTGACCTGAGGACCGATGGCGAGAGCGCGCGCCATATCATGACCGCAGCCGTCGTTACGGTCACGGAAGACACCCCCCTCGCCGAAATCGTTCGAACCCTCAAGCGTCACCATATCCGGCGTGTGCTCGTCATGCGTCGCGACACTCTCGTTGGAATTATTTCACGCAGCGACATCTTGCGCGCGCTCCTGTTCAGGCCCGAAGGTACCGGCGCACCCACGGACAGGCATGACGACATGGTGCGATACCACGTGTTTGAGGTTCTCTGGGCCATTCCTGGAACGAGCCCCTGGGCCACTACGGTGGCGGTCACGAAGGGCGTGGTTGAACTTGGCGGCACAATTGAGGACGAAAACATGCGCGCGCCGTCACGGGTGGCGATTGAAGGGATCGCTCATGTGCGCGAGGTGAAGGATCACCGCTCCGTTCTGCAACCATATTGACCGCGCAAGAGTCCGCGCGACGATGATAAATGCAAATGACCGGCTAATAGGTGTGAAACGCTACTCCGCAGCGTCATTTGGCAGGCTGATGTAGCGTGAGCTGGCGCAGGGCGGCTATTTTCCAGATTGTGGTGCGTTGCCGCGCGGTCGTTAGCACGCGACTGACGGTGTGCAAGGTTGCGCCACACATTTCCGCCAGATCCCGGCCCTGAGTTGACCTAGATCAACGACATCCCCACGCCCGATCGCCGAGGTTCGTCGCCGGCTCGATTGCGCCGGTGCAATGCCGTTATTGCTCGCTCCGCTAGGGGTGGCGGGCGGCCGGCGGGAGGGGTGGGATGGTCGACGGAGCTACGTTAGCGCGCACGTTACATATTCTGGGTGTGGTGATCTGGATCGGTGGGGTGTCGATGGCCACAACGGTGGCGATCGCGGCTGTTCGCCGCGGCGACCTCGGCCCCGACAAGGTCAAAGCGTTTCACGCCATCGAGCGCCGGTTTGTCTGGCAGGCGCGCGCGGCCGTCCTTCTCGTCGGCGCGACCGGCTTCTATATGACCGCGGTACTCGATCTTTGGGATCGCTTCGCCGATCCGGCCTTCTGGTGGATGGACACCATGGTCGGCGTCTGGGCTATCTTCATGCTCCTACTCTTTATCGGCGAACCCTTCATTCTGCATCGCCACTTCGAGCGCTGGGCGAGCTCAGCCCCTGACGCCGCCTTTGCCTGGCTGCACCGGGCGCACTGGATTTTGCTGACTTTGGGATTGATCACGGTTTTTGGGGCCGCCGCCGGCAGCCATGGCTGGTTTTTGTTGTGACGGAACGCCGCGGACAAGACGCGGCGTAAGCGAAGCAAAGAGGGGACGAACCGCGTGCCAGATCAATCGCCAATCACCAGTGGCCAGCAATGGCGCGCCCTTGGCCTCAGTACCTTCGCCTTTGTCGGATGCTTCGCCGTCTGGACCCTGTTCTCCATCACGGGCGTCGAGATCAAACGGGAACTGAAGCTTCTCGACACTGAGTTCGCGCTCCTCATAGCGACTCCGATCCTCTCGGGCTCTCTCGTCCGCATCCTCCTCGGCATGCTGTCAGACCGCTTTGGTGGGCGGCGGATATTCATCACGCTCATGCTAGCGGCAGCCTTGGCGGCGGCTCTTCTCTCGTTCGCTCAAACCTACGAGATGATGCTGCTCGCGGCCCTTGCCGTCGGCATCGCGGGCGGTTCGTTTGCTGTCGGCGTCGCCTATGTCTCCCGCTGGTATCCTCAGGAACGTCAGGGCATGGCGCTCGGCCTCTTCGGCATCGGCAACCTCGGCGCCGCGCTCACGAGCTTTGCCGCGCCGTTCATTCTCAGCGCCTATGGCTGGCGCGAGCTCACACAGATCTACGCGATCGCGCTTGTCATCGTTGCAGCGGTCTTCTGGCTCTTCAGCCAGGAGGACCCGGCGACGGCGGCCAGAAAGGAAGCCGGCGCGCAACCCCATCCGCTATCCGAACAACTGGCGCCGCTGGCGCATGTCCAGGTCTGGCGGTTCTCGATCTACTACTTCTTTGTATTCGGCGGCTTCGTTGCGCTCTCGCTCTGGCTGCCGCGTTACTACATGGGCGCATACGACGTCGATCTCGTCACCGCCGGTATCCTGACCACGCTGTTTATCTTGCCGGCTAGTTTAATGCGCGCGGTCGGCGGTTGGCTGTCTGACCGTATCGGCGCACGCCGCGTGATGTATTGGTCGTTCGGCGTCTCGGTGCTCTGCACCTTCATTCTGTCCTATCCTGCAACGGACTTCGTCGTGCAAGGGATCGAGGCGCCGATGGCGTTCTCGCTCCAGATCAACGAATCCACCTTCGCTTTCCTCACCATCGTTCTTGGCTCGGCGATGGCGCTGGGCATGGCCGCGGTCTACAAACACATTCCGCATTACTATCCCAACCATATCGGCGCGGTCGGCGGCCTGGTCGGACTCATGGGTGGCCTCGGCGGCTTCATCCTGCCTATCACCTTCGGGATCATGAATGATCTGCTCGGCATCTGGACGGCGTGTTTCGCGCTTCTGTTCCTGATTGTCGTTGTCAACCTGGCCTGGATGCATTTCGCCATCCTCAAGATGGAGAGTGGCGTTCACGTGGCACCGGAGACGCGGCGATTCCTGCCGGGTCTCGAGGTCAATCACGCGCTCACGGTGTGGAATCCCGAGGATCAAGCTTTTTGGGACAAGGACGGCCACCGCATCGCGCGGCGCAATCTTTGGATCTCCATCCCGGCGCTGCTATTGGCCTTCGCCATCTGGATGGTCTGGAGCGCCGTCGTCGTAAGTCTTCCAGCTGCCGGCTTCACCTACACGACCGATCAATTATTCTGGCTCGCGGCCCTGCCCGCTCTCTCCGGGGCGACGCTGCGGTTGGTCTATTCCTTTGTCGTCATGGTGTTCGGGGGAAGGACGTGGACGGTGTTCAGCACGGCCATGCTGCTCCTGCCCGCCATCGGCATCGGCTTTGCCGTTCAGAACCCGCAGACGCCTTACAGCGTCATGGTCACCCTGTCGCTCCTCTGCGGCCTCGGGGGCGGGAATTTCTCCTCAAGCATGGCGAACATTAGCCTGTTCTTCCCGCAGCGCATGAAAGGCAACGCGCTGGCACTCAACGCCGGTCTCGGCAATCTCGGCGTGAGCGCCGTGCAGTTCGTGGTCCCGCTCGTCATCACCACCGCCATTTTCGGCGCATCGGGCGGACTGCCCCAAGGCGCCGAGGGCAAACTCTGGCTGCAGAATGCGGGCTTCATCTGGGTGCCTTTCATCCTGGCATCCACCTTCGCCGCCTGGTTCGGCATGAACGACATCGCCGAAATGCGCGCCTCGTTCCTTCAACAGCTCGTGGTCTTCAAGCGTAAGCATACCTGGGTTCTGTGCTGGCTTTACACCGGCGCCTTTGGTTCCTTCATCGGCTTTTCCGCGGCCTTCCCGCTGCTGACGAAGACCCAATTTCCCGACGTGAACCCGATGACTTACGCCTTCTTAGGCCCCTTACTCGGCGCGTTCACGCGGGCGGGCAGCGGATGGCTCGCCGACAAGTTCGGCGGCGCGCGGGTGGCGGTGGCTTCCTTCGTCGCAATGGCGCTGACCGTACTAGGCGTCGCGTATGCGCTGCGTCTGGGCAGCGGGCCTGCCGCCTTTTCGATCTTTTTCACCTCCTTCATGCTGCTCTTCATCGCCAGCGGCGTCGGCAATGCCGCCACCTATCAGATGATCCCCGTGGTGTTCACACGCGCTGTCGGCGCGCTCATGGCCGCCCAAGGCAAAGGAATCGACCGCCGCGCCGTCGCGCGCGAGACAACGCCCGCGATCGGTGTCATCGCCGCAATCGCGGCATATGGCGGCTTTCTCATACCGAAGAGCTACGGCACTTCGATCGCACAAACAGGGAGCGCCGAAGCGGCGCTGATCCTGTTCATCATCTACTACGCGTCCTGCGTCTTCATAACCTGGTGGTATTACCTGCGGCGTGCCGCGGAGATCCGCCTGGTGTCCGATACGCCGCAGAGCTCGCAACTCGGCGCCGCGTCCGCATAAGGAGAGTCGACATGAGCCACATTCTCGACCGGCTGACGTTCTTTCGCAGGAAAGCGGAGCCATTCGCGGCGGGTCACGGCATCGCCACACGCGAAGACCGGAACTGGGAAGACGGATATCGCCAGCGCTGGCAGCACGACAAGATCGTGCGCTCGACCCACGGCGTGAACTGCACGGGCTCCTGCAGCTGGAAGATCTACGTCAAAGGCGGGATCGTTACCTGGGAGACGCAGCAGACCGACTATCCCCGCACGCGGCCCGATCTGCCCAATCACGAGCCGCGCGGATGTTCGCGCGGCGCCAGCTACTCCTGGTATCTCTACAGCGCGAACCGCCTGAAGTATCCGATGGTGCGCGCAAACCTGATCCGGTTATGGCGGGAAGCGCGCGCGACCTTAAGCCCTGTCGCGGCATGGCGCTCCATCGTCGAGGATGCGGTAAAGCGTAAGAGCTATACAAGCCGGCGCGGGCTCGGCGGCTTCGTCCGGCTTGGCTGGGACGAGGCCAATGAGATCATTGCCGCCTCCAACGCCTATACGATCAAGAAGTACGGTCCCGACCGCATTGCCGGGTTCTCACCGATCCCCGCGATGTCGATGGTCTCCTACGCGGCGGGCACGCGCTATCTGTCGCTGCTCGGCGGCGTGTGCTTGAGCTTCTACGACTGGTACTGCGATCTTCCCCCCGCCTCGCCCCAGACCTGGGGGGAGCAGACCGATGTTCCGGAGAGTGCTGACTGGTACAACGCCGGCTTCCTCCTGCTCTGGGGTTCCAACGTGCCGCAAACGCGCACGCCGGACGCCCATTTCTACACCGAGGCCCGCTACCGCGGCGCCAAGAGCGTCGTGATCTCGCCCGACTATAGCGAGGCGGCGAAGTTCGGCGATCTGTGGCTGCATCCGAAGCAGGGCACGGATTCGGCCCTGGCGATGGCCTTCGGCCACGTCATCCTCAAGGAATTCCACGTTGACAACCAGACGCCATACTTCTCCGACTACTGCCGTAAA
The DNA here is from genome assembly GCA_964576515.1 of uncultured Rhodobacterales bacterium. Classification (GTDB taxonomy): domain Bacteria; phylum Pseudomonadota; class Alphaproteobacteria; order Rhodospirillales; family Rhodospirillaceae; genus SHVO01. Next base: position 3,268 of record CAZNUW010000007.1, on the reverse strand, counting down.
TACAGCGACATGCCTTTCCTGGTCCGTCTGGTGCAGCGCAACGGCCGCTACGTACCCGACCGCTTTCTCCGGGCCAGCGACTTCTCGGAATCGCTTGGCGAGACCAACAATGCTGCCTGGAAGCCGGTCGCCTTCGACGAACGGGGCGATGTCGTCGTCCCGAACGGCTCGATCGGGTTCCGCTGGGGTGAAAGCGGCAAGTGGAACCTCGAAGCCAAAGCCGCGGGCGCGGCCTGCGAGCTCGCGCTCAGCGCACTACAAAATCGTGAAGACGTTCTGTCCGTGGCCTTCCCCTACTTCGGCGGCCGTCATCATGACTACTTCACCGGCACCGATCACGAAGAGGTTCTGACGCGCAACGTGCCGGTGCGCTCCGTGCCGCTGGCCGATGGCAACGCCTATGTGACAACCGTCTTCGATCTTCTCTGCGCCAACTACGGTGTCGACCGCGGCCTTGGTGGCGGCAACGTCGCACGCTCGTATACCGACGACGTTCCCTACACGCCCGCCTGGCAGGAGCGCATCACCGGCGTCAAAGCCGATTCCGTGATCTCCGTGGCGCGCGCATTTGCGCGCAATGCCGAGAAGACTAAGGGCAAGTCCATGGTGATCCTCGGCGCCGGCATCAATCACTGGTACCACATGGACATGACCTACCGCGGCATCATCAATCTTCTGGTGATGTGCGGATGCATCGGCCAGGAAGGCGGTGGCTGGGCGCACTACGTGGGTCAGGAAAAACTCCGGCCGCAGACTGGTTGGCTGCCTCTCGCCTTCGCCCTCGACTGGGCCAGGCCGCCGCGCCAGATGAACTCCACCTCCTTCTGGTATGCCCATACCGACCAGTGGCGCTACGAGACCCTTGCCCTCGATGAGATCATCTCGCCGTTGGCCGACAAGTCCGCGTGGCAGGGGAGCATGATCGATTTCAATGTCCGGGCCGAGCGCATGGGGTGGCTGCCGTCCGCGCCACAGCTCCAGGCAAACCCCCTCGATATCGCCCGCGCCGCGCAGGCCGCCGGCAAAGACGCCAAGGACTATGTGCGGGACGAACTCGCCGCCGGGCGTCTCAAGCTTGCCTGTCAGGACCCGGACAATCCGGTCAACTGGCCGCGCAATCTCTTTGTCTGGCGCTCGAATCTCTTAGGCTCAAGCGGCAAAGGGCACGAATACTTCCTCAAGCACCTGCTCGGCACTAGTCACGGCGTGCAGGGCAAAGATCTCGGCGCGACCGGCGGCCAGAAGCCGTCCGAGGTCGTGTGGCGCGACGATGCGCCGGAGGGAAAACTTGATCTCCTCGTGACCCTCGACTTCCGCATGTCGACGACCTGTCTCTGCTCCGACATCGTGCTGCCCACCGCGACCTGGTACGAGAAGAACGATCTCAACACGTCCGACATGCACCCCTTCATTCACCCCTTAAGTGCGGCGGTCGATCCGGTCTGGGAAAGCCGCAGTGACTGGGACATCTACAAGGGGCTTGCCAAGAAATTCTCCGAAATCGCGCCGGAAGAGCTCGGCAAAGAACGCGATGTGGTGCTCGTGCCGCTGCTCCACGACACCCCAGGTGAACTGGCCCAGCCATTCACTGTCCAGGATTGGGGTAAAGACCACAGCGCGCCAATTCCCGGCAAGACCATGGCGACCATCACCGTCGTCGAGCGCGACTACCCCAACGTCTATAAGCGATTCACCTCCCTTGGACCGCTCATGACCTCGCTGGGCAACGGCGGCAAGGGCATCGCCTGGAAGACCGAACACGAAGTCGAACAACTCGCGAAGCTGAACGGCGTGGTCACCGAAGAGGGTGTCAGCAAGGGCCTGCCCAAGATCGAGACGGATATCGATGCGACCGAAGTGATCCTGGCCCTCGCGCCGGAGACCAATGGCGAGGTCGCGGTAAAAGCGTGGAAGGCGCTCGGCCAGTTTACCGGGCGTGGCCATGAGCATCTCGCGCATTCCAAGGAAGACGAAAAACTCCGCTTCCGCGACCTCCAGGCCCAGCCGCGCAAGATCATTTCCTCGCCAACCTGGTCGGGACTTGAGTCGGAAAAGGTCTGCTACAACGCGGGCTACACGAATGTCCACGAGTTCATCCCCTGGCGCACGCTCACAGGGCGACAGCAACTCTTCCAGGATCATCCCTGGATGACGGCCTTCGGCGAGCAGTTCGCCGTCTATCGCCCACCCATCGATACCAAGACCATCAAGCCGATCATCGCGGCCAAGGAGAACGGCAACCCGCAGATCGTGCTCAATTTCATCACACCCCATCAAAAATGGGGCATTCACTCCACCTATACCGACAATCTCTTGATGCTCACCCTGTCGCGGGGCGGTCCGATCGTCTGGATGAGCGAGATCGACGCACAGAAGGCTGGGGTCGCCGATAACGACTGGATCGAAGCCTACAATCTGAATGGTGCGCTGGTGGCGCGCGCGGTCGTCTCCCAGCGCGTGCCCGAAGGCATGGTGATGATGTACCACGCCCAGGAGAAGATGGTGAACATGCCGGGCTCGGAAATCACCGGACAGCGCGGCGGCGTGCATAACTCCGTGACCCGCACGGTGCTCAAGCCGACCCACATGATCGGCGGCTACGCACAGCAGAGTTACGGCTTCAATTACTACGGCACCGTCGGCTCGAACCGCGATGAATTCGTGATCGTGCGTAAACAGGCCAAGACCGATTGGCTCGATGGACCGGCCAAGCAGGCGGAGGCCGTGTCATGAAAGTCCGTGCTCAAATTGCGATGGTGCTGAACCTCGACAAGTGCATCGGCTGTCACACCTGCTCCGTCACCTGCAAGAACGTCTGGACCTCGCGCGAAGGGGTCGAATACGCCTGGTTCAACAACGTCGAGACCAAGCCCGGCCTCGGCTACCCCAAGGAATGGGAGAACCAGAAACGCTGGAACGGCGGCTGGCTCGTCAAGCGGAATGGCAAGTTGCAGCCCCGCATGGGCGCGAAGTGGCGCATCCTTGCCAACATCTTCGCGAACCCAGACCTGCCGGAGATCGACGACTACTACGAGCCCTTCACCTTCGATTACGAGCACCTCCATAACGCGCCCGCCTCCAAGGCCATGCCGACGGCGCGGCCCCGCTCGCTGATCACCGGCGAGCGCATCGAGAAGATCGAAGGCGGCCCCAACTGGGAGGAGATCCTCGGCGGCGAGTTCTCCAAGCGCGCCAACGACGTCAATTTCGAGGGCGTGCAGAAGGAGATCTACGGCCAGTTCGAGAACACCTTCATGATGTACCTGCC
>CAZNUW010000006.1:0-234369 GCA_964576515.1 uncultured Rhodobacterales bacterium | reverse complement strand
TCCTTCATGGCAAAAACATACCTCAGGGAGGACCACTTCAAAGGGGGCAGATCAGCCGAAACCCGACCCTTAAACTAACATTCACTCCGGACCACTCAGTGGGGGCCAGTCACCGACCGAGTCTACGGATGTCGTTCCTGTTTCATTCCATAGGTGGCGTCAAGTTTCGGAAACAGAGTCTTTGGAAACCGAAATAGCCACCTATTTGCGGCCAACGCGACCACTTGGCGTGCACAGTTCTTTTATACGTTACCTTTGATCACCATAACATATATATTATATATATGTTATGGTGCCGCGCTAGATTCGCGTCGATCTTGCGATATCTCGTGCGATCAATGATTTCAGGGGGTGGTTGCCGAATGACACTGGCCTTGACCAAAAGCGAGCGCCGACTTGCACTCGTCATTTCCATTTTTGTTTGTCTCTGCGGCATTACGATGGCGGTGGCGGGGTGGCAAGACCCAATGGGCCCACAGGGAATCATCGTTGCGCTGTTCGGCCTCGGATGCATTCTGATTCTTATACGCGAGGTTATTGCACCCCGATCACCTACGAATCTTCGGTCCGCTTATTATGACGAACCCATCAAAGCCGGTATTCTCGCCGCTATGCTCTGGGCCGTTTTTGGAATGTTTGTGGGCGACTGGGTAGCGTGGCTTCTTGCCTATCCTTCCATGACTTTTGATGCGGCTTGGTCGAGTTTTGGACGGTTGCGACCGGTACATACGACGAGTGTCATATTCGGTTTCGGTGGTAACGCTCTTATTGCCACCTCCTTCCATGTCGTGCAGCGAACAGCGCGCACGCGTTTACCCGACCAGTTGTCTCCATGGTTTGTTCTTGTCGGCTACAACCTTTTCTGTGTGCTGGCTGTCAGCGGCTATTTGATCGGAATTACGCAATCTAAGGAGTACGCAGAAGCCGAATGGTATGCCGACATCTGGCTTGTTGTCGTTTGGGTTACTTACTTCGTGCTGTATTTGCGCACGCTGAAACAGCGCAAAGAGCCGCATATTTATGTAGCAAACTGGTACTATCTTGCTTTCATTCTTGTCGTCGCGATGCTCCATATCGTGAATAACTTGGCTCTGCCAGTGTCACTCTCGAGCGCTAAAAGTTATACGATTTTCTCGGGTGTACAGGACGCTATGGTTCAGTGGTGGTATGGCCACAACGCAGTCGCCTTTTTTCTCACAGCCGGCTTTCTGGGCATGATGTATTACTACCTGCCGAAACGCGCAGGTCGTCCAATCTACTCTTATCGTATGTCGATTATCGGATTCTGGGGGATCACTTTCTTCTATATATGGGTTGGTTCGCACCATCTGCATTACACGGCATTACCTCATTGGGTGCAGACGCTTGGTATGACCTTCTCCGTTATGCTGATTGTTCCCTCCTGGATTGCCGCCGCTAATGCGCTGCTGACGTTAAATGGCGCTTGGCACAAAGTGCGCGACGATGCCACGCTCCGCTTTATGATGATTGCCGCTGTCTTTTACGGCCTTGCAACATTCGAAGGCACCTTTCTGGCGATTAGGCCGGTGAATTCTCTTTCGCACTATACAGACTGGACAGTGGCGCATGTTCACGCGGGGACACTCGGGTGGAACTCGATGATTATTTTCGGCGCGGTTTACTACTTGGTTCCTCAATTGTGGAAACGCGAACGTATGTACTCACCCGGTCTTGTGGAGGCGCATTTCTGGCTCGCCGTTATCGGCGCCTTTATCTACGTCTTCGCAATGTGGAACTCCGGTATCACGCAGGGATTGATGTGGCGTGCTTACAATGATGGCGGCACGCTGGCTTATTCCTTTGTTGACTCGATGCGGGCGATGCACCCCTACTACGTCGCGCGTGCGGTTGGCGGATTGCTATTTTTTGTCGGCGCGGTGATCAGCTTTTACAATATTTGGATGACGCTGCGCGCGTCACCCGCTAGGTCGGATCGACGTGCAGAGGCGCCACTCACCCCTGAACAACCTCAATCGGCAATATGAGGGGGGGACGATAATAATGTTCAAAACACACTATAAGTTGGAGCGCTATTCGGTCGGCTTAGCAGTCGCGATTGTCGTCGCGGCCAGTATCGGTGGAATGGTGGAGATCGCGCCTCTTTTCACCATTCATCAGACCGTTGAAGAGGCGCCGGGGATGCGTGTTTATACCCCGCTCGAACTCGCGGGCCGTAATATATATATTCGTGAAGGCTGCTACGCGTGTCACTCGCAAATGGTGCGGACGCTGCGCGACGAGGTTGAGCGTTACGGCCCTTACTCCATTGCTGTTGAATCTCAATATGACCACCCGATGTTGTGGGGGTCGAAGCGTACAGGGCCGGATTTGGCGCGCATCGGCGGAAAGTATTCCGACCGCTGGCAGGTCATGCATCTTGAGAATCCGCGCGAAGTGGTGCCGGAATCCGTGATGCCAGCTTACCGTTTTCTCAGCAGAACAGAACTTCGCACCGATAACCTTGATGCGCAGTTGGCAACGCTGCGTAGGCTGGGTGTGCCTTATACCGACGCAATGATTCAAAGCGCGGCTTCGGATGCGCGCGGTCAGGCGGATCCGCAAAGCGAGGGCGCAGGTGGTGTGCGGGAACGCTACGGGGATTCCACAAACATTCGGGTGTTTGACGGCACGGCTGAAACACTTACCGAAATGGATGCTTTGGTTGCATATCTCCAGATTGTTGGGCGCCTCACCGACGCCGCCGGCCGCCAACAAGCGGCGATGGGAGATATAAAATGAATCATGAAACGCTAGTGGCTTTCGCCAAGTCCTGGGGACTCTTTTATCTCATCGTATTGTCGATCGGCGTGCTGATTTACACCTTCTGGCCGAGCAATCGTGAGCGGTTCAAGTACGCGAAAAACAGTATCATGAATGACGAGGACGGGCCATGGGTGTAGTCGAACGCGACCCCTATACCGGCCATGCGACCACGGGACACGAATGGAACGGAATTAAGGAACTCAACACGGCCGTGCCGCGTCTGGTATGGGTTTTTCTGGCCATCGCCGTTTTGTTCTCAGTCGTCTGGTGGATACTGATGCCAGCATGGCCTCTGGGGACGACATATACCAAGGGTGTGCTGCAAACCGATACGCGGCGCGAGGTGGCCAGCGAATTGAGCGCCGCGGTTGAGGCACGTTCCCCGTGGACGTCGCGCATTGAGAAAGAGGACTTCGCGACAATTCAGGCGGATCCCGCGCTTATGGAATATGTTCGCGAGGCCGGACATGCGCTTTTTGGCGATAATTGCGCAGCCTGCCACGGTATTGAAGCAACTGGCGGACCGGGATTTCCTAACCTGGCCGATGATGCTTGGTTATGGGGTGGAACGTCCGAAGCCGTTTTTGAAACCATTCGCGTGGGGGTGAACGCCGACCATGCCCGTAGCCGCAGATCGCTTATGCCAGCGTGGGGAAAAGACCAACTGCTAGATGAAGAAACGGTGAATCGCGCGGTGGACTATGTTTATCTGCAGTCTCACCCGGAAGCGACCGCAACGATTTCAACTGAGCGCGCCGCTGCTGGTCGGAAGGTCTTTGCGACATATTGCGCGGCTTGCCATGGCGTGAATGCGACGGGCAACACAATGCTTGGAGCTCCTAACTTAGTAGACAGTTTTTGGCTTTATGGCGGCGACAGGAAATCGATCTACACGACGGTTTACGGTGGCCGTCAGGGGCATATGCCGACTTGGGAAGAGCGGCTTAGCCTCGTCGATCGAAAGGTACTCACGTTGTATGTCATTGACCGTACCGGCCAGCGGCAATGACTGCCCATTCAAAAACATGCCTTTTTCTGGGCGCTGCCATCGCCATGATTTTGGGGTTCTTCATTGTCGGCAATCTTCATCTTCTGTCGGCGTCCATTCGTTCGCAACCAGATTGCGTGCCGCACCTTAAAGAGCAGGGTGAGGACGGACGATTTCGTGCTGCACGATCATCCTGTTAGGGACGGAGGCCATTGACATGACGGCTATCAGGCAAACGGACGATCTTCCAAAGATTGTTCCCCCGCTCGCACCAGTCAGTACGAACTGGCGCCGTACGGCGTCGCCCGGAACAGCTGTGTCGTGGTTGACGGCAGGTTGGCAGGATTTCGTGCGGCAGCCTGGTCCCAGTTTGATTTACGGACTACTCGTATTTTGTGTGTCCCTCGCGGTCGTCGCCAGCATTTTTTATCTTGAGTACGACTATATTCTGTTCCCGGCTCTGTCCGGATTTCTAGTCATTGCGCCACTGGTGGCGGCCGGACTCTATGAAAAAAGTAAAGCTCTGGCATCTGGCCGCATCGTTACGCTGAAAGAGATGATATTTGTGAAGGCGGCTTCCGGAGGTCAAATCGTCTTTGTCGGACTGCTGCTATGTTTACTTATGGTGCTCTGGAATAGGGCCGCAGTTCTGCTTTATGCGCTTTTTTATGGCTTTCGTCCATTTGGCGGTCTCGAAGCTATTATTCCCGAGTTGTTAGGGACGCCAAAAGGCTGGATGCTTCTGATGGTCGGGTCTTTTATCGGCGGCCTCTTTGCTGCTTTTGCTTTTGCTATTAGTGTATTTGCGGTTCCGCGTCTTTTCGACGAGCGTGTCGACGCGTTCACTGCCATGGGCCATAGCATGGCAATTGTCTGGAACAATCTTCCCGTGATGTTGAGTTGGGCGGCCATTGTGGTCGCATTGTTCGTGCTCAGCGTTGCAACGGCGCTTGTGGGCCTTATCGTTGTATTTCCTATCCTCGGGCATGCCACATGGCATGCTTTTGTGACTATGCGTGGTCCAGCGCAGAAGCTCTCGCCGACAGGCACTCAGGATTTCGCGTAGGAAGTCCGGATGGATTTCGGAATTTCCCCGTCTAAGGCGTCAGACCATGGCGCTCAAACCTCCGGCTCGGAATCGTCACGTGAAGAGGTTCTGTTAGCCTCGCGCATCGTGTCAAGCGGGCTTCGTGAGATTCATGTCTCGGTACCATCGATCCGTTGTGGCGGCTGCTTGAGGTCTATTGAAGGCGCGTTGACAAAGCTAGAGGGCGTGGAAGGTGCTCGGGCAAACCTAAGCACAAAAAGTGTGATGGTGCGATGGCGGGACCAAATATCCCCCCCGCCGATCATTGAAACACTTCAGGCGATTGGCCATCCCGGCCACTTTGGTAATAGCGATGACGGCACGGTTGATGCCAACCAAGCCGAGTTAATGCGGGCGCTTGCCGTAGCGGGATTTGCTGCGGGAAATGTCATGCTGCTGTCCGTATCCGTTTGGTCTGGTGCAGATGGTGGTTTGCGTGACTTATTTCATCTCATCTCGGCGCTCATAACTCTTCCTGTGCTCGTTTATTCCGGGCGTATCTTTTACCGTTCCGCTTGGGCAGCGCTACGCCATGGACGCACAAATATGGATGTGCCGATTTCGATCGGTATCAGTCTTGCCTTTGCCATGAGCGTTTACGATACGCTCAATGGTGGTCCACACGCTTATTTCGATGCCGTTGTGATGCTGCTGTTTTTCCTTTTGATTGGCCGCTCTTTGGATAATTTTACGAGGGCTAGAGCGCGCAGGACCGTCAACAATCTTGCCCGATTGACGCAAGGAGGAGCGTCTATCGAACGTGACGATGGAAGTCGTGTATATATGCCTGTCGATAAGATTGGCCCGGACATGACGCTTCTGGTAGCGGCTGGCGAGCGTATTCCGGTCGATGCTTGTGTTATATCGGGTGCTTCTGAAACTGATCGCTCCGTCATCACCGGCGAAAATGCACCACAGGCGGTTGCAGTGGGTGCATTTATTGAAGCGGGTACGCTGAACCTTACAAACCCGCTCCGCCTTCGGGCGATAGCCACGGCTGAAAACTCCTATCTAGCGGAAATGATTCGCCTTATGACCGCTGCCGAAGCTGGGCGCTCCGGCTATCGGCGTCTGGCGGACAAAGCATCCGCACTTTATGCACCGGTTGTGCATGGTGCTGCATTGCTTGCTTTTTTTGGTTGGGTAGTGGCTGTGGGGGACTATCATCACGCGGCAAATATAGCCATCGCCGTCCTCATTATTACATGTCCTTGTGCGCTTGGTCTCGCGGTTCCCATGGTACAAGTTGTCGCGGCGGGACGGCTATTTACTCAGGGCGTTCTAATCAAGGATGGTGCGGCCCTTGAGCGCCTTGCTGAAGTTGATACGGTTGTCTTCGATAAAACCGGAACACTGACAACCGGTACGCCGCATCTCAAAAATCTAGCGCAATTGGACATCCAGTCGTTGCGATTGGCGGCTAGCTTGGCCGTGCGCTCGCATCATCCGTATGCGCGTGCCATTGTAGAATCCTCTATCGCATGCGGACCACTCGCGGCGACCGCTGATCGCGTGACAGAAATTCCTGGTGCCGGTATCGAAGCGCATTGCAACGGATCATATTATCGCCTCGGTCGCGCGGACTGGGCATTGGATGTGGCGGACGGCACGCACAAGCTGCTCGATGAACCCCATACGGTTCTCGCACGTGAGGGCAAGTTGGTTGCGGCCTTCGCATTTGAGGAGCAATTGAGGCCCGGTGCGAGGCACCTCATTTCCCACCTGAGGGATAATGAGTTTTCCATGGAAATTCTGTCGGGAGATCAGGTCTTTGCCGTCGAAAAAGTAGCTGCGAAGATCGGTATAGAACAATATACCGGCGGCATGCGGCCCGGTGACAAGGTGCGCAGATTACAACAACTGACAGAGGCCGGACGTCGCACACTGATGATTGGTGACGGTCTCAATGACGCTCCGGCTCTGGCAGCTGCCTACGTGTCGATGGCACCATCAAGTGCATCAGACATTGGGCGCAATGCTGCCGACCTCGTGTTTATGCGCAGCAGTCTCAATGCGGTCACGTCGGTCTTAACTATCGCGAAGCGCGCAAGATCACTGATCCACCAAAACTTTGCTTTTGCGATATTGTACAATGCTGTTGCTCTTCCATTCGCTGCCGCTGGATTTATTACGCCACTTGTTGCCGCATTAGCCATGTCAAGCTCTTCACTGGTGGTCGTGATCAACGCGATGCGGCTGTTCAGGGACGCGCCCTATTGTGGCGTGGGACGCAAGATGGGCACGCAGCGCCGTCCGTTATTCGCGACCGCTGTGAGTCCACGGTAACTTAAATGAATATACTGTCGTTTCTTATTCCAGTTTCGTTCGTTCTTGGTGTTGTCGGTCTGGTCGCTTTTTTGTGGTCGTTGAAGAGCGGGCAATATCAGGATCTCGAGGGGGCGGCCGAGCGAATTCTTTATGAAGATGAACGGAACGGGCGCTCTTAAGAGTTGCAAGTAACGGTGGCTGCGCGCTCCCAACCACCTTTGCCGAACATTGATTTTGTCCGGTTTTACCTTCGACGAGATTGGCCATCCGGCCAATCTCGCCTTTTGCTTCTATCTACCAGCCGCTCTCAGTGCGGAAACACGGTCACGGCCTTGATCAACTGTATAATGAGGGCGGTTTCTTCGTCGCGGATCGACAGTTGCCGCATTTTTTTTGCTGAAGCTGTGGTGGTCGCTAGGTTACCAGTTGGTTCTGTTCACAGGTTTTTTGACCGCTAGCCTCAGCAATATGGGGTTAACGGTTATATGGCCGTGGGGACCCCCATTCCGTAATAAAGATGGGCACCGGAACTTGGCTCTAACGCGTAAGATTACAATCTGGAACGCCAGAATCTGATGCCCAACAAGCTACCGGAATACCCCCGCAGCTATCGACTTACGACCGGCCGCTGGTGGTTCGAGGTCATCGGTGGCGGAATAATGGCGTTGCTGGCACTTGCCCTACTATTTGGAGGTAACGGGGAGCCTCAATCAGTAGCTCAGTTACTCATGAGGATTGGCTTCGGCGGAGGTTTCCTTGCCTTCTGCGTTTACTGCGTCTTGGACGCCATTCGCTTTACCGTCACCATCGACGAACACTCAGTAACTGTGCGCCGGGGACTTCGTTCAAAAACCCTACCGCTCTCGGAGGTGAAAAGCCGCCAGCTGCGGTCAGTAAAAGGTACGCGGTACATCTATTTTATGGTGCGCGGGCGGTTCCTACCCTTCGACATCCCCTTGGTCTTCGCACCTGACACGGCTTTCAATAATTGGCTAAATCGTATTCCAGAAAATGACGCACGCAACGCCGGGAACGACGCTGATCGAAATATCTAACTTTCAACGTCCAGCAGTGCCCATCTTCATCACCTATGGCACGCCGCGTAACACGCGCTTATCTCCATGCCATAAAAAAAAGGGACGCCCGCTTTCCGGACATCCCAGTATCAAGCCGACTTTAGGCCAAAAGAAACAGTCTGGCAAGGCACGGCCTCGCGTCATAAATGACATCCCCTTTCAACTCCCAAGGGGGGATTCACATGACCGCCTGCGGCCTGGATTTCGGCACCTCCAACTCCGCCATCGGCGTGATGCGCGGCGGCACGCCCACCCTGGCTCCCGTCGAAGGCGACGCCACGCTTCTTCCGAGCGCCGTGTTCTTCGACTACGAAAACGACAATCGCGTACTGTTCGGCGCCGAGGCCATCGCCTCTTATGTCGCCCAGCACGAGGGCCGCCTGATGCGGGCCCTTAAGTCGATCCTCGCATCTTCCCTGATCGACGAGAAAACCTCCCTCGGCAAGCGCAAGGTGCCGCTGCGGGACGTCGTGGAGACGTTTGTCCGCCATCTCAAGACGAAGGCCGAGGCTTTTATGGGTCTAGAGCTGACGTCCGTGGTGCACGGCCGTCCGGTGCGCTTCGTCGACGATGACGCCGCCGCCGACGCAAGAGCCCAAGGGATCCTCGAAAGCATTGCGCACAAGGTCGGCTTCCGAAACGTGGCCTTCGTCTATGAGCCGATTGCCGCCGCCTATCGCTACGAGGAGACCGTCACCGGGGAAGAAACCGTGCTGATCGCCGACATCGGCGGCGGCACCTCCGATTTCACCGTCATCCGCGTCGGACGGAAGCAAAGCCGGCGCGACGACCGCGCGTCGGACATTCTCGCCAACGACGGCGTCCGCATTGGCGGCACCGACTTCGACGCCCTCTTCAGCCTCGATACCGTAATGCCGACCCTGGGCCTCGGCACGCGGTTGATCGAGAAGAACCTGCCCATGCCGAACAGTCTCTACATCGAGCTCGCGACATGGGCGACGATCAACTTCGCCTATACGTACCGAAACGAGCGGTTGCTGCTTGAACTCATTTCGGGCGCACAAGAACCGGAGAAGGTCGCACGCCTTTTGAAGGTGGTTCGCGAGCGCCTCGGCCACCGCATCGCTTTCACGGTCGAGGACGCCAAGATCGTCCTCAGCGACGCCGAACGCGCCGTGCTTCCTCTCGGTTTTATTGAGGACGTTTTGGAAGCGATCGCGACCCGAGCGGACTTCGATGGTGCGATTAAGGAAAAAACCGAACGGTTGAGCCGTACGGCCGCCGCGTGCATTAGGGATGCGGGTCTCAGACCCGCGGATATCAACACGATTTTCTTTACCGGAGGATCTGGGCGCGTTCCCGCCGTGCGCACGGCGATCGCGCGCGCGGCGCCCGGCGCGCGGACGACGAAGGGATCCGACCTCCTGTCCGTGGCCCTTGGGCTCACGCGTGAAGCACAAAAGCGCTTTGCGTAGAGCCGTTAGCCCAAGAGTTCGCACGACGGCTATGGTCGCTTGAGCGATTCCTTGGGAAGGCGAATTGCCGACACCAATCGCGCCCGCCGCCTCACCAGGGCCGCACCGGATCGCCCAGCGGTAGCGGGATGGAATCGCGCGCGGCGGCGCCGTGGAGAACTTCGTAGCCGCGTCTAAAACACAAGGGGTCGGGGCCCGAGCGCCGGTGGCAGACGCGCAAAAGCGGATGATCCTGAACGGCCTTCTCCCGCGCATAGCGCTGATCGCGGGCACGATCAGCGTCCGTGTCGGGCGCGGCCCCTGGACGCGCGAACAACTCCTGGCGTAAGCGGTCGCACCGCGCGCGTTCCTCCGCGGTCAGCGCCTGTCCGACGCCGCAGCCGAGATAGCCGCCCAGCGGCGAAGGGTCCAATGGCGAAGGATCCGGCGGCGGGATATTCGCGAAAGGAAAATCGGGAACCGTGATCGTCACCGCGAACGGCGCGGGCGCGGCAAGAGCCGCGCCGGGCCGTGGGATCGGCGATGGACGCGCCTGCTCACGTTCCAGCAGCATCACCGGCAGCGCCGCGTCTTCGGCGAGAGGATGCGGCTGCGGACGCACGCCGAAGAGCCCCATCAAAAGCACGGCGTGAACCGCCGCCGTGAGAAACACCGGGACGATCCGCCGCGCGCGCCGTTGCATACCTCGAACCATGAGGTATAATACCTTATACTTCGAGGTATGAAACCGCCATGTCGCCGCGCAAATCCAATCCCGATTTCATGACCGGCGTGCCGGAACTTCTGGTGCTGCGGCTGTTGTCCGCCAAAGAAATGTACGGCTACGAGATCGTGCAGGCCGTGGAAGCGGCGAGCGGCGAAGCGATCACTTTGGGGGAGGGCGTGGTCTACCCCATCTTGCACGCTTTGGAGCGCCAGGGATGCCTAAAGTCGCGGCGCAAGGCCGTGAACGGGCGCACGCGGGTCTATTACGCCGTTACCGCGACCGGGAAAAAGCGTCTAAGCGCGATGATCGGCGAATGGCGGCGCATCACCGATGCCGTCGCGGACATCGTCTTGGGAGCCAAACATGCCGCGGTTTGAGGATCTGGAAGACCGGTTGCTGCGCGGCGGCGTCGCCCATCGCCATGCGCGGCGGTTCATGCGCGAACTTTCCGATCACTACGACGACGCCGTTCACGACGCGCGCACCGCGGGTCTGAACGCCGAAGACGCGCAGACCGCGGCGCGTGCGCGTCTAGGGACCGTGGACGACCTCGCGCACGGCATGATCGCGCGGCCCGAGCTTCGAGCCCTTGGCGCACGCTATCCCCGCGCATGGAATGGCGTGGGTCCGGCGGCGATGTGGGCGGCGCTGATGGTCGCAACCGTGCTTGTATGGGTGACGATCTACAAAAGCCTACAGGCGCTGGACCTCCTGCCGCCCGGCGGCGATCCCTCCCTGACGGCGCTTCAAGGCCCGGCCGACACCGTTGTTTTCCTTGTGACGCGCATCGCCCCGGTGTTGATCGGCGCCGGGATGCTGGCTCTCGCCTTACGGCAGCGTCTTGCGATCGCATGGCCTCTTGCCGGGGCAGCCCTGGTCGCCGTCATCGCGGGCTCCTTGACCATGGCCGTCGTGTTTTCGGTCTCGCCCGACAAGCTGAGCCAACTGTCCATCGGCGTCGGAATTTCGCCCACGGTGCAGATTCGTATCGCCGCGATGTTCGCGCTGATGCTGACGCCGCTTCTGTTTCGCGCCCGCCTCAGGCGGTTTTCACCTTGAGAACCGGCGCTTCGCGGATCGGGAGATTGGTCAGCGCCGCCGCGCCCGCCAGGATCGCATCCACGTACCACATCCACTGAAACGTTCCCGAGGCCTCGAACGTCAGGCCGCCGAGCCACGCGCCGAAGAAACCGCCGATCTGGTGGGACAGCAGCGTCATCCCGAACAAGGTGCCGATGTAACGCGTGCCGCGCAGCTTGCCGACGATGGTGGCCGTGGGCGCGACGGTGGCGAGCCACGTGAAACCGAGGCCCGCGGCAAAAATGTAGAAGGTCTCCGGCGTCTTGGGCGCGACCAAGTACAACAGGATCAGCACCGTGCGCGAGGCGTACATCGCAAACAGGATATGCTTGCTGCGGTAACGCCCGGTCGCCCACCCGGCGAGAAGGCTGCCGACGACGTTGGCGAGCCCGATGGTGGCGAGCGACCAACTGGCCACCGTGGGCGACATGCCGCAGAGCGCGATTTCGCCGGGCAGATGCGTGACCAGGAACGCGATGTGGAATCCACACGTAAAGAACCCGGCGTGCACCAGGAGGTAGCTTTTGTCGCGGAACGCTTCCTTGATGGCCGCGCTTAAGTTCGACGGGCCCTCGGCCGCGCTGGGCGGAGGCGCGTCGGCGGGCTTGCGCAGCATCCAGGCGAAGGGAAGCGCGGCCAAGGCGGCCAGCGCCGAAAACCACATCGCCACCATCCACCCGGCGCCGCCGATGATGAGTTGCAGCACAGGCGCGAACACGAATTGCCCGAACGATCCGCCGGCGTTGGCGATGCCCGCGGCAAGCCCGCGTTTCTCGACCGGTACGCGATAGGACATGGCGCCCATCAGCACGGAGAACCCCGCGGCGCCCGCGCCGGCGGCGGACAGAACGCCCAAGGTGAGGATCAGACCCCCTGTCGTGTCCATGAAGGCGGTGAGGCTTTGGCCGAGCGTCAGCGCGACAAGCCCCGCGGCGATGACGCGGCCGGGGCCGTAGCGATCGGCGAGCGCGCCCGCGATGGGTTGGATCGCGCCCCAACTGAACTGCGCGATGGCGAGGGCGAAACTGATGGAGGCGATGCCCAAGCCCGTCGCCATATCGATCGGCGCGACAAAAAGACCGGAGGTCTGACGAACGCCGATGGTAATGAGCAGCATCGCCGCTCCGGCGGCGGCGGTCGTGCGCCAGGCGGACAGTGAAGCGGGTTGCAACATGCTCATGGAACGGCCCTCTCCCGGTGGGCCGGAGACGTTATCCTCATGTGGCCGCGCGCCGCCAAGCAATTCCTGCAGACGAGCTATGCTTTGGTTACGAAGGCCCTTTAGGTGCGAAGGCGGGGGTTAAGCGCGTCCCGCAGCCAATCCCCCAGCACGTTCACGCCCAAGGCCAGGCTCACGAGGACCAGCGAGGGGAACAAGGTGATCCACCATTCACCGGAGAACAGGAAGTCGTTGCCGATGCGGATCAAGGTGCCGAGGGAGGGCGAGGTGGGCGGCATGCCGACACCTAAGAAGCTCAAGGTTGCTTCGGCGATGATGGCGCTGGTGAAACCCAGAGTCGCCAGCACGAACACCGCCGAGAGCACATTGGGGAGGATATGGCCGAGTACGATGCGCACCGGGCCGACGCCCATCACGCGGGCCGCGGCGACATATCCCAACGTCTTTTGAACGACGGTCCCCGCGCGCACGACACGGGCATACTGCGGCCAGTCCGCAATGCCGATGGAGAAGATCAGGACGTAGAGCGCCACACTTTCATGGACGTCCGCCGGCAAGGCCGCGCGCACGAAACCGTCGACCATGAGCGCGATCAGGATGGCGGGGAACGTCAATTGCACATCGGCGAGGCGCATGAGCGCGGCTTCGCACCAGCCGCCCGCATACCCGGCGATGAGGCCGACGGCGACGCCGAGGACGGCCGAGAAGGCGACGGCCGCGAGGCCCACGATCAAAGAGATCCGGCTGCCGTAGAGCAGCGCGGAGAACAGATCGCGCCCCTGATCGTCGGAGCCGAGGAGAAAGCGCGGATCGCCGCCCTCGCTCCAGACCGGCGGCAGGAGGCTGTTGGCCAGTTCAAGCGCGGCGGGATCGAAGGGATTTTGCGGCGCGAGCAAAGGCGCAAACAACGCGCCCAACATCAAGATTGCGACGATCGCCGCCGCAACAACGGCCGAGGGGTGGCGCTTGAAGCTGCGCCATAGGGCCGAACGTTCCGCAACAGGCGTCACGGCGTCGCTCATGACTTCATCCCTGTCCGCAAACGCGGATCGAGCATCAGATAGAGCGCGTCGACGATCAGATTGATGACCACAAAGATGAAGGCAACCATGCAGAGGTAAGCCGCCATGACCGGAACGTCGGCGAAGGCCACCGCCTGGATGAACAAAAGCCCCATGCCCGGCCATTGGAAAACGGTCTCGGTGATGATCGCGAAGGCGATCAGGTCGCCCAGCTTGAGCCCGATGAGGGTAATGACGGGGAGCGCCGCATTGCGGAGCGCGTATTTGAAATGGACCATCCCGTCACGCAGTCCCATGGCGCGCGCGGTGCGAATATAGTCGGCGTGCAGCACCTCGAGCATCTCGGCGCGCGCGAGCCGCAGGAAATAGGCGAGCTGGAAGAGCGCGAGCGTCGTCGCCGGCAGCACCAGCGATTTGAGGCCGGCGGCGCTCAAGAGACCTGTGCTCCACCCACCCACCTGCGTCACATCGCCGCGCCCGAAAGAGGGCAGCCATCCGAGCGTCACGGAAAAGAGATAGATGAGGCCGATACCGATCACGAAGGTGGGCAACGACGATCCGAGCAGTGACAGCGTAAGGATCGCGCGGCTGATCCAGGACTCGCGCCGGATGGCGGTGTAGATGCCGAGGCTGACGCCGAGCACGATGGCGATGAAGGCCGCGACGAGCACGAGTTCGGCGGTCGCGGGAAACCGTTCGGCGATGAGGTCGGACACGGGCCGTTGCATCCGGTAGGAGACGCCGAAGTCCCCTTGCGCGGCGTTTACGACAAACCGGCCGAACTGCACGACGAAGGGATCGTTGAGACCGAGGCGGTCGCGCAAGGCCGCGCGGTCCTCGGCGGACGCCTCCTGTCCGACCATATTATTGACCGGGTCGCCCACGTAGTTGAACAGCACGAAGGCGAGGAACGCCGCCGTGAGCATCACGAGCGCGGACTGAAGCAGACGGCGGAGAAGAAAACGGGCCATCGGGCGCTGTCGTCGCGGGGGACCGTCCCTTACTTCGCCATGCGCGCGTAACGGAACGACGGGAGATTGTCGGCGGTGATGGGCACCGTGACGCCCTTGCGGGTCGCCCAGGTGAGATACTGCGTGTGCAAGGGGATGGTGGCGGAACCGTCGCGCAGGAGAACGGAGGCCTCGCGGATCATGGCGTCGCGTTTGGCGAGATCGGTTTCAACGGCCAGCGCATTGATCAGGCCTTCCATCTTCGCGTTGTGATAGCCGGTGCGATTCCAGGCGCTGGTGGTCAGGCCCAGGAAGGAAAGATGGTAGTGGGCGTCGGTGGTAATCGTGCCCCAGCCGAGCATGTAGAAGTCGCTCTGGTCGTTCTGGATTTTCGGGAAGTGGAGCGTGCGCGGCTTCAGGTCGAGGTTCACCTTCACGCCGATGCGCGCGAGCATGCCGGTGACGGCCTGGCAGATTTCCTCGTCGTTCAGATAACGGTCGTTGGGGCAGTCGAGCCGCACATCGAAGCCGTTGGGATAGCCCGCCTCGGTGAGGAGTTTCTTCGCGCCGTCCACATCGAAGGCAAGGTGCTGGTCGAGGTCCTTGTGATAGCCGTGCACGCCGGGCGGCACCACATAGCCCGCCGGCTGCGCCTGGCCACGCATGATGCGCTTGGTGATGGCGTTCACATCGACCGCCATGTTCATGGCCCGGCGCACACGCACGTCGGCGAACGGGTTCTTGCCCTTCACGGATGAGGTTGCGAGTTCCTTCGATGATGTTTTCATGCCGAGGAAGATCGAGCGCACTTCCGGCACGCGTTGGAGCGTGAACTGGCCCGAGGCCTCGATGCGCGCGATGTCCTGGACGGGCGGATCGAGCAGGAAGTCGAGTTCGCCGGAGAGCAGCGCCGCGACACGCGTGGCGGCGTTGGCGACGGGCGTGAAGATCACGCGGTCGACATTGAGGCCCTTGTAAGCGGGATCGCTCAAGCCCCACCAGTCCGGGTTTTTGGCCATCACGGTGCGCACGTCGGGTTCGCGCAGTTCCAGTTTGAAGGGTCCCGTGCCGTTCGCATGGCGCACGGCGTAGGTTTCCTGTTTGGCGGCGGTGTCCTGGGGCGCGGTGACTTTATGTTCCTCGGCCCAACCTTTGGACATGATGTAGAGGTTGGTCACCTCGTCGGGGAAAATGGGATCCGGGCCGGTGGTGATCACATGCACGGTCAGGGGATCGACAGCGACAATGTCCTTCACCGTGCCGATGATCTCCTTCACGTCGGAGGTGGGCATCATCGCGCGCTTGAAGCTGAACACGACGTCGTCCGCCGAGAACGGGCGGCCGTCGTGGAATTTCACGTTGGGGCGCAGCTTGAATTCCCAGGTGGTCGGATTGACCAGGGACCAGGAGACCGCCAGCGCCGGGATTTTCGTAAGGTCGGGCGCGCGCTCGACCAGGGGCTCCATCATCTGGCGATTGATGGCGTGGGTCTGGCCCTCGTTCTGGGCATGGGGGTCGAGGGTGAAACCGTCGCCCTGGCTGGCCCAGCGCAAGGTGTTCTGCGCCTGGACCGGGCTTGCGAACAACACGACCGCCGCCGCCACGCCGAGAAACGCTTTCATGGGCTCTCCTTACAGCTCATCGGGCCTTACAGACCATCGGGCTCCGCTCATCTCGTCCAACGCTTGTATCATGAGGCCGCGCGCATGCTCTATGCCCTTGAGCAAGTTACAATATCCCCTGTACAACAGAGGCCGCGCGTCACCCATAGGACCAAGACTTTGAGCGAGCGGGATCTGGTTTCCGTCGTCATTCCGATCTTCGACGAGGCCGAGAATGTCGGCCCGTTGGTGGCCGCCCTCGTTCCGGCGCTGGACGGACTGAACCGGCCTTATGAAGTGATCTTCATCGACGACGGCTCGCGGGACGGGACCGGCGCGCTGCTGGCGGACGCCGCGCGGGCCAACCCGCGCATCAAGGTCATCACCTTCAAGCGCAATTTCGGCCAGACCGCCGCCATGATGGCGGGCATCGATCACGCGCAGGGCGAGGTGATCGTGCCCATGGACGGCGACCTTCAGAACGATCCCTCCGACATCGGCGCGCTGCTCGCGAAGCTGGACGAGGGCTACGGCGTCGTCTCCGGCTGGCGGCGCGATCGCAAGGACACGTTCCTGACCCGCATCCTGCCCAGCCGCATCGCCAACGCGCTCATTAGCTGGGTGTCGGGCGTCGAGCTGAAGGACTACGGCTGCACCTTGAAAGCCTACCGCCGGGAGGTACTGGAGGGCTTCCGCCTCTACGGCGAGATGCACCGCTTCGTGCCGATCTATGCGAAGTGGCAGGGCGCGCGCATCACCGAGTTGCCGGTGAAGCATCACCCGCGCCGCAAGGGAAAATCGAAGTACGGCCTGGGACGCATCTTCAAGGTGATGCTGGATTTGCTCGTCGTGAAGTTCCTGACCCAGTACGAAACCAAGCCGATCTATATCTTCGGCGCGGTCGGGCTGTTCTTCTTCTTCATTTCGTTCCTGGCGGGCGCGAGCGCGCTCTATCTCAAATATTTCCGCGCGACATCCTTCATCGAAACGCCGCTGCCCCTCTTGTTCACCCTGGGCTTCATCACCGGCACCATGTGCATCCTGATGGGCCTTCTGGCCGAGGTACTGGTGCGCATCTATTACGAAGCGCAGAACAAGACGCCTTACACGGTGAAAGAGCGCCTCAACGTCGGCGATCAAACGCCGGCGGCCGACATCCGGCGCGTTTCGTAGAACATGTGCGGCATCGCGGGCTTCGTCGGGACGGGCACGGCGGCCGATTTGAAAGCCATGGCGGACGCGATCGCGCACCGCGGCCCCGACGGCGAGGGCTTCTTCGCCGATCAGCATTACCCTGTGTTCCTGGCCAATCGCCGCCTGGCGGTGGTCGATCTTCCCGGCGGCGCGCAGCCGATGTGGGACAGCGCAGGCGACATCTGCGTTGTGTTCAACGGCGAGATCTACAATCACCGCGCCTTGCGCAAGGAGCTTGAGGCCCTGGGCCACAGGTTCCTGAGCGACCATTCGGACACGGAAGTCCTGGTCTACGCTTACAAGGCGTGGGGCGAAGGGATGTTCGTGCGGCTGAACGGCATGTTCGGCCTGGCGATCTATGACCGTCATCGCAAAACCCTGGTGATCGCGCGCGACCGGTTCGGGGAAAAGCCGCTGTTCTACGGCACAAAGCCGGGCGCGCTGGCCTTCGCCTCCGAGATCACCGCGCTGCGCAAACACCCGGCCTATGCGACGGCGGCGCCGTCGAAACTCAGCCTCATGAAGTTCTTCGCCCACGGGTTCTTCCCCGGCGAACACACGCCCTACGAACAGATCGTCAAGCTGCCCGCGGGCCACATGATGTGTGTGAACGTCGCGACGGGCGCGCGGGACATCAAAAAATACTGGACGTTCGAGATCGAACCCAATGCTCCCCCGGGAAGCCCCGAGGACTGGGCGGAGGCGTTGGAGGACCATTTACGCGCCGCCGTCGCCTTACGGCTGGAGAGCGACGTGCCGCTCGGCATCTTCCTGTCCGGCGGCGTGGACTCCAGCGCGATCTTAAGCTTCGCGAGCGACGCGCGGCCGGCCGCGAGCATCGACACCTTCTCTATTGGGTTTCGCGAGGAAAGCTACGACGAGTCCGCCTACGCGGCGCAGGTGGCGGCGCAGATCGGCAGCCATCACCGTCTTGAGATCTGCGACCTCGAGGCGGCGCAACAGATGCTGCCCGAGCTTCTTGCGCGCATGGACGAACCCCTGGGAGACGCGTCGCTGCTGCCCACATCGCTGTTGTGCGCGTTCGCGCGCAAGCATGTGACGGTGGCCTTGAGCGGCGACGGCGGCGACGAATTGTTCGCCGGCTACGATCCCTTCGCCATGATCCAGCGCGCCGAAATCTACGACGCGGTCATGCCGAAACCCGTGCACCAGGCGGTACGTCTGATGGCGGCAAGGTTGCCGCTTTCGGACCGCAACATGAGCCTCGATTTCATCTTGAATCGCGGGCTGATGGGATTGAAGCGCCGCCCGGGTTTACGCAATCCGGTGTGGCTCGCGCCGTTGCAACCCGACGAGATCGCCGATGTGTTCCAAACGCCGATGCACGAGGAAGAGCTTTACAGCGAGGCGATTGCGGCGTGGGACGGCACCCGCGCGGCAAACGCCGTCGACCGCGCATTGGAGTTCTATACGCGCTTCTATCTCACCGACGATATCCTTGTGAAAACCGACCGCGCCAGCATGCGCGTGTCGTTGGAAACCCGCGCGCCTTTCCTGGATAACGATGTGGTCGACTTCGCGCGCCGCCTGCCGTGGACCGCGAAGCTGAAGGGAAACGTCGCGTCCGGTTATACGACCAAGTGGGTCCTGAAGCGGGCCTTGCGAAAGCGCCTGCCCGACAACATCCTTCACCGGAAGAAAAAAGGCTTCGGCATCCCGCTGTCCGCCTGGCTGCGGCATCTGACGCCCCCGGAGACGCGCGTACCGTTCATGGATGACGCGCGCGTCAAAGCGCGCTGGGCGTTGCACCGGTCGCGCGCGCGCGACGACCGCCGCGCGCTCTGGTGCTGGCTCGCCCTCGCCTACGGGCTCAAGTAGTTTTATCGCGGCCCGCCAGATCGACGACGAGGCCGGCCACCGCGCCGATGAGATTGATCACGAACAGGACCAGCGAGAGCGCGAAGGCGCCGACGTCGCTGCCGCCCAGGTATCCGATGGCGCCGACCAGGGTGACCTCGCGCACGCCGATCCCGGCGATGGTGATGGGCGCGAGAAGCACGATGGCGCTGAAGCCCATCACGACCGTCCAGGCGGGCGCGGACAGAACGATGTTGAGATGCGCGCCCAGGATCATACAGATGGCGACACAGAGCGCCTGGAACAGGAATCCCAAAAGGAGGGCGTAAGACAATTGCGCCGGGCGCATCGAAAGACTGCGCCACGCGGCAACGGACGCGCCGAAGCGTCCCAGCCAGGCGGGGATGGGAAATACAAGCGCGGCCGCAAGGGCGGCGACGCCGCCCACGACCGCGAGGCCGGTTGCGATCATGACGTTCCGGTCGAAGGACTGCGCTTCGATCCCCACGGCGAGCGCGACAAGAAGAAGCAGGGCGAAGATGCTCACGATCTTGTCCACGGTCACCGCGGCGACGGCCGCGCCCGCGTCGCCGCCCATGTCGCCGCCCGCCAGGGCGCGGGCGAGCCTGACCGCCTTCACCGCATCGCCCGCGATCTGGCCCGGCAGCGCGGTCCCGTAAAAGACCCCGATCATGGTGAAGCGCCAGGCCCGCCAGAACGACAGGCCGGGCAGAAGCACCTGCAGCTTCGCCGCGTTCACCGTATGGGCCAGGAAATACAGACCGACGGCGACCGCAAGGATGAGGGGATCGATGGTGACGGCGACCGACAAGGCGTCGCGCAAGGGAATCCGCGCGATCACGAAGGCGAGCAGCGCGCCACCGACGAGGGCCTTGAGACTGAAGATGAGGATCGCACGCATGGATCGAACGCCGGAGAGTTGCCGGAAAGTGGAAGGCACGGGGTGGGATGAAACCGCCGCCGCAGTGTATTAGGCTGACGCGCTTCAGGATACCATGCTCCCCCTTGCCCTCGGACCCCGCCCTCGGCCTTTTCCCCCGTGACACCGCGCCGCATTCTTTTCATCAACTATGAGTATCCGCCGGTGGGCGGCGGCGGCGGCAACGCGATGCGCCATATCGCGCGCGAGATGGCCAAACGCGGGCACCATCCGTTTGTGCTGACGGCGGCGTTCGGCGAGTTGCCCGCGATCGACACCACGGACGGCGTGACGGTGCGCCGGATTCCCGCCTTGCGCCGGCGCATCGCGCGCAGCTCCGTCGCCGAAATGCTGGCCTTCATGGCGGCGGCAAGCTTGAGCGCGCCGGGGTACGCCCGCCAGTGGCGCGCCGAGGTGGTGATCGCCTTCTTCACACTGCCCTGCGGTCCGCCCGCGTGGCTGCTCAAACGCACGAATAGGCTGCCCTATGTGATCGCGCTGCGCGGCGGCGACGTGCCGGGCTTCGATCCCCTGACCATGCGCGGGTACCACGCGGCGACGGGCGGCGTGATCCGCCGGCTGTGGCGCGACGCGAACGCGGTGATCGCGAACTCGCAAGGCCTCGCGGACTTGGCGCGCGCCCACGACGGCACGCGTGAGATCGGTGTGATCCCACAGGGCGCCGACACGGCGGGCATCGCGCCAAAGACCGTCTATGGCGCGAACGACGGCACGGAAGGGACCGTCGACCTGCTGGCCGTGAGCCGGTTGGCGAAACACAAAGGCCTCGATGTGCTCCTGACCGCCCTGGCCGCGCTTCCCGCCGGATTGCGGTGGCGATTGTCGATCATGGGCGATGGGCCGGAGCGCGCGGCGTTGGCCGCGCAGATCGGCGCGCTGGGCCTGACGGACCGCGTCGCCCTCAAAGGATGGGCGGCGCGTGAAGACTTGCCGGAGATTTATCGCCAGGCCGATCTTTTTGTGCTGCCCTCGCGCGAGGAAGGCATGGCGAACGTGCTGATGGAAGCCATGTGCGCCGGTCTTCCCGCCGTCGCCACACGCATCGCGGGCAGCGCGGAAGCGGTGAAGGAGGCCGAGACCGGCCTGCTTGTTCCGAAGGAAGACGCTCCGGCCCTCACGCGCGCGCTGGAGACGCTGATCGAGGACCCGGCGGCGCGCGAACGCTACGGCCGCGCCGCCCGCGCGCGGGTGGAGGCCACATACAGTTGGCCGGTCATCACGGATCAATGGCTCGACATTGTCGGGCGCATCCTCCAAAAACACCCCACATGAACACGACCGCAACATCCGATGTGGACTACAACGCCGTCTGGTCCGGCGCGTGGGACGATATGCGCCTCTATGGCCCCATGGCGCGCCATTCGCGCCGCCTGATGCGTCGCATCACCGGCGATCTCGCGCCCGCCTCCATCCTCGATATCGGCTGCGGCGAAGGCTCGCTTCTGAAGACGCTGAGCGAACGCCATCCCGCCGCCGCGCTGATGGGCGCGGAGCTTTCGCATACGGCCTTGAACCTCGCCCGCGCGGCGTTGCCGCGCGCGAGCTTCGATGTGCTGGACGTCTCGAAAGGCGCGCTGCCGCGCACCTTCGATCTCGTGGTGTGTTCGGACGTCGTGGAGCATATCGACGACGACCAAAGCGCCATCGACAATATGGCCGCGATGACGGCGCCCGGCGGCCATGCCGTGATCGCGACACTGCAAGGGCGCATGCGGGCCTTTGAAAAAGACGTCGGCCATGTGCGCAATTACGCGCCCGGCGAACTGGAAGACAAGATGCGCCGGGCGGGCTTCACGGTCGATCGCGTGATCGCGTGGGGCTTCCCCTTCTATTCGCCGCTTTATCGCGATTTCCTGGACATGGTGGACAGCCGCGGCACCACGGGCAAATTCGGCGCGGTGCGCAAACTGATCTGTCACGGGCTCTATACGCTGTTCCTCATGAACAGCCACACACGCGGCGATTATATTTTCGTGCGCGGCCGCAAGGCGCTCTAAACACCCCGCGCGCGCAGACGCCGTGTGTGATGCACGCGGTTTCCGCCCGAAAAATTACGCGCTTGAGACGCGTTTGCGATGCAGATGCGAAGCACTCTTATATGCCTGATTTTATTCGCACAAATGCATGTTTCGTGCGTTGACGCCTACACATGCTTTCGCTGATAACCAACACGGCGGTTGCGAGAAGAAAGAGGTTCACATGAAAGGCGACAAACAGGTCATCGCGTTCTTGAACGCGGTTTTGAAAAACGAACTGACGTCCATCAATCAGTACTTCCTGCATTCGCGCATGTTCAAACAGTGGGGCCTGACGCGCCTCGCGGCGGCGGAATACAAAGAGTCCATCGACGAGATGAAGCACGCCGACAAATTGACGGACCGCATCTTGTTCCTTGAAGGCCTTCCGAACCTGCAGGACCTGGGCAAGCTGATGATCGGCCAGGATGTGAAGGAGATGCTGACCTCGGATCTCGGGCTCGAGAACGCGGCGATCCCGATCCTGCGCGAAGGCATCGCGCACGCGGAGAAGGTGGGCGACTACATCAGCCGCGAACTGTTCGAGGAAATCCTCGAATCGGAAGAAGAGCACGTGGATTGGTTGGAGACCCAGCTCGACCAGATCGAGCGTATGGGCATCCAGAACTACGTGCAGCTCCAGAGCGCGCCCGCGAAAGAGGATTAGAGCGGTAGGTTACTCGGCCGCCTGGAGGAAACCCGGGCGGGCGACATCGTCGATCAGGTCCTGGGCCATGCAGACGCACTGGCCGCAGTTCACCTCGACCCCGAGAATGCGATAGGCGTCCGCCACCGTGCGGGCGCCTTTTTCGCTGGCGGCCGCGATTTGCTGGTCTGTTAGAGCGTTACAGATGCAGACGTACATAAAAGCCGATGGCTCCCAGTGGCAATGCGAATCACTCGCACACACAAATCTACGGTCAGTGCGAATGATTTGCAAGGGCCTTCGGGCCACCCGGCAGGGCTGTAAACGGCTTCTTTTTCAGGCCGTTTTCCGCAAAAGCGCGCCGTAAAAGCCGTCGAGTCCGCCCTTTTCCTCCCAGTGCGACGGGAGGGTCTCGAGCGCGCCGGCGGAGCCGATCAGGGCCGGATCTCCAACGGCGGACGCCGGAATGGCGACCCGGGCCAGCGACGGATCGGCCTGGAGGGCGGCGTCGACCACCGCGCCGCGTTCCTCCGGCTGCAGCGAACAGACGCTATAGAGAATATACCCGTCCGGCCGGATCATGGCCGAGGCGGCCCGCAGAAGGTTGAGCTGCGCGGCGGCGAAGGCCTTGAGGTCGATGGCGGTCTTCAGGAACGGAAGGTCGGGATGCCGGCGCAAGGTGCCTGTCGCCGAGCAGGGCGCGTCGAGCAGCACGGCGTCGGCCGCTTGCGCCGGACGCCAGGTGAGCGCATCGGCCTCCACCACCTCGGCATCGAGGTTCAGGCGCGCGAGATTGTCGCGCAGGAGACCGAGACGTAAGGCGGAGACATCGACCGCCGTGACCCGATGACCGGCAGCGGCCAACTGCGCGGTCTTGCCGCCGGGCGCGGCGCAGAGATCAATGACATCGCAAGGGCCCGCGCCCAACGCGTGCATCAGCGCCTTCGCGGGCAGCGCCGCCGCGGCGTCTTGCACCCACCAGGCGCCCTCGGCGAACCCCTTGAGATCCTGCACACGGCCCGCCTCGGTCAGGCGCAAACTTCCCGTGGGCAATGAAACGGCGTTGAAATCCGTGGTCCACGCGGCGGCCGACGCGGGGTCTTTCACCGAGAGATCGAGCGGCGGCTCCTTGAGGTGCGCCGCGGCGATCGCGCGCGCGTTCGCTTCGCCGTAGGCCGTCGTCCATGCAGTCCAGAGGAACGCCGGCGTATTCAGCCGCGCCGCGTCTTGCGCGGCGACGAGACCTGGCCCCTTCTCGGCGACACGGCGCAAAACCGCGTTCACGAACCCCGAGGCCGCCGCGAACCCGGTCTTGCTGAGGGCGACGCCGGTGGCCACGGCGGCGTGGGGCGGGGTGCCGAGAAACAGAAGCTGGGCCGCGCCGAGGCGCAGGATGTCCATGACCTGCGGCGCGGGTTTCTTGGAGACGAATTCCTTCAACACCGCATCGATCTGACCGAGACGCCGCAGCGTGGTGGCGGCGAGCAGGCGCGCGAAGGCGCGGTCGCGCGGGGCCAAGGCTTTGGTGTGCGTCTCGAACGCCTCGTCGACACTGCGGTGCTTGCGCAACACGCCGTCGATGAGCGCGAGAGCCGCGGCGCGCGCGGCGATATCGGAGGACGGTGCATTCATGAGGAGAGCAAAGAGAACAGGACGCCGCCAAAGTCAATGTGGCGATCCCCCACAAACTCTTTTACGGTGCCCGCCATGAGCGCGGACCTCAAATCGAGAATCGCCGCGGTACCGTTCTGGTACCACAAAATCGACCTCGGCGACGGCATCGTCACACCCGGCTGGGCGCCGCTCGACGCGTCCCGCTACGACATCCCAAAGCGCCTTTTGGGCAAGCGTGTCCTGGATGTGGGCGCGTGGGACGGGTACTGGACCTTCGAGGCGCTGAAGCGCGGCGCGCTTGAGGTGGTCGCCATCGACGATTTCTCCGACAATCTCGGCGATGAAAGTATCAACCATCCCAAGTGGCACACCTTCGATCTGTGCGCCGAGGCGCTCGGCTACGGCGCGGACGCGGTGACGCGGCGCGAGATGAGCATCTACGACGTTTCACCGGACACGCTCGGCACGTTCGACGTCGTGTTCTTCTTCGGCACGCTTTATCACCTGCGTCATCCGCTGCTGGCGCTCGACAAACTCGCCAGCGTCTGCACCGGCGAACTTTATGTCGAGAGCGCGATCCTGGACGACTACAGCCCGTACCGCGGCGGTATCGGCAACGGATATCCCGGCAAACAAATGCTGATGGAGTTTTATCCGGACGGCCAATACGGCAACAACCAGACGAACTGGTGGTCGCCCACGCTGCAGTGCCTTGGGGAGATGGTGCGCGCGGCCGGCTTCAAAGACGTCAAAGGGTGGAAGCTGGAAGACAGGCCCACGGACACCCCGCACGCGCGCGGCTTCATCAAGGCCACGCGCGCGCTTTAAGCACGGCTCTTAGACCCAGGGGATTTTAGGCCCAGGGGATTTTAGGCCCAAGGGCCGGCGTTACGCGATCCGGCATCCGGAATCCGACGTGAAGAAGGACGCGCGGGGCGGACGTCCGTCGCGGGCCCCCAGGCGCCTGTGGACGGGGCGGGCGGCGCATGGGCCGCCAACCCTTGGGCCGCCAGCGCCTGCAGTTTCGCGACGCGGTTCTTCGTCGACGGGTGGGTCGAGAACAGGTTGTCCGCGCCGCGGCCGCTCAAGGGATTGACGATGAACAGATGCGCGGTGGCGGGATTGGCTTCCGCGGCGTTGTTGGGGACCGCGCGCGCGCCGCGCTCGAGCTTCGACAGAGCCGAAGCCAAGGCAAGGGGATCGCCGGTCATCGCCGCGCCGCCGGCGTCCGCGCCGTATTCGCGCGAGCGTGAGATGGCGAACTGCACCATCATCGCCGTGAGCGGCGCCAAGATCATGACCGCGATGGTGCCGACCGTGCCTAAGGGGCTGCGGTTGTCCTGACCGCGAAACAGGAAGGCGAAGTTCGCGAGCATGCCGATCGCGCCCGCGAGCGTCGCGGTGATGGTCATGACGAGGGTGTCGCGGTGCTGCACATGGGCGAGTTCGTGGGCCATGACGCCGCGAATCTCGCGTTCGTCGAGAATCTCGAGAAGCCCTGTGGTTGCGGCCACGGCCGCGTTCTCGGGATTGCGGCCCGTCGCGAAGGCGTTGGGCTGCGGGTTCTCCATGATATAGACCTTGGGCATGGGCATGTTCGCGCGGCGCGCGAGATCCTCGACCATGGCGTAGAAGCGGGGCGCGGAATTGCGATCCACCTGCTTGGCGCCGTACATGCGCAAGACCATCTTGTCGGAATTCCAGTAGGCGAAGACGTTCATGCCGAGCGCCACCACCAGGGCGATCAGCATGCCCTGCTCGGCCCCGATCAAATACCCGGCGGCGAGGAAGAGTCCGGTGAGGGCGGCAAGCAGCATTCCGGCCCGCATCGTGTTCATCTGGAAGGTCTCCTTGTCAAAAAAGTCTTCGGCCTGAGGTATGTATATCCCGGCGTCCGTGCAAGACGTGGCAAACCCCGGCGTTTTCTATAAGGTGCCGCCATGAGCACGACGAAGGACAATTCTGTAACGCCGGCCCTGGGGCTTTCCCCGGAGGCCGCCGCCGTGAAACCGCGCGCGCCGGAGAAAGCCGGGGCGCGGCAAGAGGTTGCCCCGCCGCCCGAACGCGGCGGACCGAAAGGGCCGGAGCCGACCCGTTACGGGGACTGGGAGCGCAAGGGCCGCTGCTCGGACTTCTAAGCCCGGGCGCGTTCAAAAGAATCATTTTCAAAAAATTTTGATGCGCGCCAACGCGCGAATCCGAGTCCCTCAATATATTTTTAAGCCGATGCCGCTAACCGGTTGATTCCGGCTTCACTCCACCGCGGAGTGTAGGATCGGCCGGAGGAATTTGGGGGATGTTGTGGCGTTTGGGTCCATCCTTGGTTTTCTGAAGCGCCGGCCGCGGCCGGGCGCAGAGCGCGAAACCTTCGCGCGCGACGACAGCGAAGCCACGCTGGGAATCGAGCCCCTGCGCATCCTCATCAGCCCGCTGGCCGGGGACACACAAGGCCTTGCGGCGCGTCACATACGCGACCGTCTGTCGGGACACGCCGGGGTCGTCATCTCGGTCGCCGACCGCGCCTTGACCGCGCCGGGCGCGGATCACGGCGCGCCGCTTTTCGTCTCCATGGCGGTGGATCTCGGCCGCCGCTGGCTGACGCGCGAAGGGGCCGACCTTCTGATCTGGGGTGAAAGCGTGCCGGCGGGTCTGTCGAACGGCGCGCCGCGCACATCCTGGCGCTTGCGTTTCCTGAGCCTGTCCACGCCCATCCATCCGCAAAGCGCCTCCTTCTCCGCGCTCGAACGCCTGGAAGTCCCCGCGCTGTTCGGCGACGCCATCGGCAACCTGGTGTTCGGCGCGGCCCTTGCCGCGGTGAACGTCGAGAGCGCCGACGGCTTGCGCGCGCGCGCGGCCTTGTTCCGCCCCGTCTTGCGGGCCGCGACGCATTTCGCCGAGGGCGACATGGCAGGCACGGTCGCCGAATGCGCAACCGCGCAAGCCTGCTACGCGGCCCTGCTTCTGCTGGAAGGAGCAAGGACCGGCGATCACCGCATGCTGCAGCGGGCGGTGACGGTTTATCAGGGCGCCTTGATCTTGAGCGAGGACGCGTTCCCGCTGCATGAGCGCGCGATGATCGGAAGCCACATCGCCGACGGATTGGCGCTGGTGTCCGACCTGACGCGCGATTCGCAGTTCGCGGAAAAGCCCGTCGAATATTATCGCGCGGCCTTAGGCATGGTGCGCAAGGAAGTGTTCGCCGACGAATACGCCGCCCTCCACACGCGCCTGGGCTTAGCGCTTCACAGTCTCGCGCGGGCGTCCGGCGAAACGATTCATCTGAAGGAAGCCGCCGACGCCTTCACCGCGGCGACGAGCATCTGGACGATCACCGATGCGCCGAAACGCTGGGCGGATATCCAGAATTCCATCGGCAGCCTGTTGATCACCATGGGCCGCCTGACGAACCAATCGTCCTTGTTCGACAAGGCGGTCGCGGTGTTCACCAAAATCGCCCAGGCGCGCAGCCGTACGGAAGCACCCGCCGTGTGGGCCGCCGCCCTGGCCAACATCGGCGCGGCGTTGAAGGAAAAGGGCGCGGTCGCGAAAGACGCCGCAACCTTGCGCGAAGCCCTGGAAGCGATGGATCAGGCCGTGCAGGTGTTCACGGAATTGGACTTCGAGAGCAGCGCGAAGATCGTCGAGATCCAGCGCGGCCAGGTGCTGGCGCTTCTGGCGGCGTATCGCACCTGACCGGCGCTGTATCCCTTAGGCCGCGCGCGCCAGCGGCACGAGGGATTTGACGGCGGCGCGCGCGGCTTCGAGACCTTTCACGGCGGCCTCAGGGCTGATCCGCAGACCTTCGACCGCGATGAATTCGATATTCGTGAGACCGAGGAAACCAAGGACCGTGCGCAAGTACGGCTCCTGATGGTTCATGCCGGCCGCCGCGCCCTCGTAGATGCCGCCGCGGCTGGCCACCACAACCACCTTCTTGTTCTTCAAGAGGCCTTCCGGGCCCGCGGCGGTATAGCGGAACGTCCGCCCCGCGCGCGCGATGTGATCGATCCAGGCCTTGAGAGTCGTCGGAATGGTGAAGTTGTACATCGGCGCCCCGATCACGATGGTGTCGGCCGCTTCCACTTCAGCGATGAGCGAATCGGCGAAGGCGACAATGTCACGTTCGGCCGTCGTACGAGCGTCCGGCTGTTTGCCGAGCGCGGCCAGGGTGTCGCTGCTCAGGTGCGGAATGTTGGACGGCGTGAGCGCGCGTTCGACCACGCGGCCGCCGGGGTTGGCCTTGCGCCACGCGGCAATGACCTCGTCGGCGATCTCGCCGGACTTGGATTGGCCGCCGAAGAGACTGGAGCTGACAAACAGAAGGTTCGATGTGGTGGTCATGTGAAATCCCTCGATTCCGGTTGTGCGCGAAAAGCGCTTTCAAGGGAGACCTTGCGCCGATCAATCCATCATTAAAATCGGCCAACTTGTGATTATATCTATCATATATTATGATATATTGATGTTAGACCGCCTGACCCTGGACCAGCTTCGCACCCTGATCGCGGTGGCCGAGACCGGCAGTTTCTCCGCCGCGGGCCGCAAGCTGCGGCGCGTGCAGTCCGCCATCAGCCAGACCATCGGGGCCCTCGAATCGACCTTGGGCGTGGCGCTGTTCACGCGCGAGGGGAAGATCCCTGTTCTCACGGATGCCGGCAAAACCATCCTGGCGGACGCGCGGCGGCTGGTGGGCGGGGCCGAAGCCTTGCGCGCGCGGGCCGAGCAGATCGCCTCGGACATCGAACCGGAACTGACCCTCGCGGTGGACCCGATGTTCCCGAGCGGTCTTCTGATGGAAAGCTTGAAAACATTGACCGGCGCGTTCCCGCACTTGCCGGTGACGGTGTTCACCGAAGCGCTCGGCGGGGCCGAGCAGCGCTTACGCGACGGCGCGGCGCGTCTTGCGATCTTCACGCCGCGCACGCCGTCCATCCCCGGATTTGAGATGGATGCGCTGCCGCCGATCACGCTGGTCCCCGTGGTCGCGGCCGGACACCCGCTGGCGGCGGCGCACGCGCCGCTCACACGCGAGGTTCTGGAAGATCAGGTGCAATTGGTGCTCACCGACCGCACGCAGATCACGGCGGGGTTCTCGGGCGGCGTGATCAGTCACCGGGTGTGGCGGTTCGCCGATCTCGCGGCGCGGCTGGAGTATCTTCTGGCCGGGTTCGGCTGGTGCAACATGCCGCTGCACATGGTGGAGCGGCATATCGACGCCGGCCGTCTCACGCGCCTCCACCTGAAGGACTACGACAGCCTGTCCTTGCCGATGACGATTGCTTACGCAACGAAACATCCCCCGGGACGCGCGGGTCGCCGGCTGATCGAGGACATCAAACCGATGCTGCTGGCGTGCCCGGAGAAATATACCGGCGCTGCGCGCGTGGTGACGGGTTAGGTCGCGACCCGGTTCTTCACCAGATCGTCGACGACGTGAGGATCCGCGAGGGTCGAAGTGTCGCCCAGGTTCCCGGTCTCGTTCTCGGCGATCTTGCGCAAAATGCGGCGCATGATTTTTCCCGAGCGCGTCTTGGGAAGGCCCGGCGCCCACTGCAGCGCGTCGGGCTTCGCGATGGGGCCGATATCCTTCGCGACCCACGCCACCAGTTCCTTGCGCAAGTCGTCGCTGGGTTCCATACCC
This sequence comes from uncultured Rhodobacterales bacterium, assembly GCA_964576515.1. Lineage (GTDB taxonomy): Bacteria > Pseudomonadota > Alphaproteobacteria > Rhodospirillales > Rhodospirillaceae > SHVO01. The sequence continues at coordinate 204,302 of CAZNUW010000006.1, read as the reverse complement.
GCTTTCAGCGTGACGTAGGCATAAATGCCCTGGCCCTTGACGTCGTGCGGGAAGCCGACGACGGCGGCTTCGGCGACGGCCTTGTGACCGACGAGCGCGCTTTCGACTTCGGCCGTGCCGAGGCGATGACCCGAGACGTTGATGACGTCGTCGACACGGCCCGTGATCCAATAGTAGCCGTCGGCGTCGCGCCGGCAACCGTCGCCGGTGAAGTACTTGCCCGGATAAGTCTTGAAGTAGGTGTCGACGAAACGCTGATGATCGCCGTACACGGTGCGCATCTGGCCGGGCCACGAACTCTTAAGACAGAGATTGCCCACGCCATGGCCTTCGATCTCGTTGCCGTTGGCGTCCATCAGACAAGGTTCGATCCCGAAGAAGGGAACGGTCCCCGAACCCGGTTTGAGCTTGGTCGCACCGGGGAACGGCGCGATGAGGATGCCGCCGGTTTCCGTCTGCCACCAGGTGTCGACGATGGGGCAGCGCCCGTCGCCCACGACGCGGTGATACCAGAGCCAGGCTTCCGGATTGATCGGTTCACCGACGGACCCGAGCAGGCGCAAGGTCGCGCGCGAGGCGCGCTTCACCGGCGCGTCGCCGTCCTTCATGAGCGCGCGCAGCGCCGTCGGCGCGGTGTAGAAAATATTCACACCGTGTTTGTCGATCACCTGCCAGAAACGCGAGGTGTCGGGATAGTTGGGCACGCCCTCGAACATGAGTGTGGTCGCGCCGTTGGCGAGCGGACCATAGACGATATAGCTGTGGCCGGTGACCCAGCCCACATCGGCCGTGCACCAATAGACGTCGCCGTCCTTGTAGTCGAAGACGTATTCGTGCGTCAGCGACACATAGACCATGTAGCCGCCTGTCGTGTGCAGCACACCCTTGGGTTTGCCGGTGGAGCCCGAGGTATAGAGGATGAACAAGGGATCCTCGGCGTTCATCTCGACGGGATCGCAGATGGTGCGGGCCCGCTCGGTCTGCGCGTGATACCAGACGTCGCGCGGCGGCGTCATGGGCACCTGATTGCCGGTGTGTTTCACGACAATCGTATGACGCACCGACGGCGCGTTTTTCAGCGCCTCGTCCACGTTCAGCTTCAAGGGGATGATCTTGCCGCCGCGGCGGCCTTCATCGGCGGTGATCACCAGCTTCGCGCCGCAATCGTTGATGCGTTCTGAAAGGGACTTGGGCGAGAAGCCGCCGAACACGACGGAATGGACGGCGCCGATGCGCGCGCAGGCCAGCATGGCGACGGCCGCCTCGATGATCATGGGCATATAGATGCACACACGATCGCCCTTCGCGACGCCCAATGACTTCAGGACGTTGCCGAGGCGGCAAACCGCCTCGTGCAACTCGTTATAGGTGATGTTCTTCGACTCCTTGGGATCGTCGCCTTCCCAAATAATCGCGATCTGGTTCCCGCGCTTGGCGAGATGGCGGTCCAGGCAGTTGAAACTCGCGTTCAACGCGCCATCGTAATACCAGCGGATGTGGAGATCGTCCGCGTCGAAGGAGACGTCCTTCAGCTTGGAGTAGGGCGTGATCCAGTCGAGCCGCTTGCCGGCTTCGCGCCAATAGCTCAAGGGATCGTTCGTCGACTCGGCGCGCAGCTCCTTGTAGCGGCGCTCATCGATCAGGGCGTTCTTGGCGAACGCAGGCGGCACATCGATGACGATTTCGTCTGACATATCTTCGTTCCCTTGCAGGAAAAGCGGGCGCTGAAAGTACGGGCGGATGATAGCGGGCGCGCGCCGCGCAAGTCACCCCTTTCACGCGGTCACGGATGTGTAGTCGCTGTCGGCGCAGATGATTTTGTCGCCCTCGCGGCGGATGGCGAGCGGCTTCAGGCTTTGGCCCTTGCAAGGTCCGCGGATGCAATGCCCCGTCGCCGCGTCGAAGTGCGCGCCATGGTTGACGCACACAAGGTGCGATCCCGTGACATCAAAGAAGACATCCGGCGCGCCGTTCAACGGCAGCCGCGCATGCGGACAGGCATTGAAGTAGGCCGCGAAGGCCTCGCCGCGGCGGACAACGAACACCGCCCGCCGGATCCCGGCATCCTCGACCACCGCCTCATGCGCGCCCGTCGCCTCAAGGTCCGACAGGCGGTACAGCGGCGTCACGTCAGGTGCGCTTGCGCGGTTTCGAGGGCTTGCGTGGCGTCTTCGCCTTGGACGAGGAGGATTTGGAAGGGGTCTTGGGAGGCGGTTTCCGTGGCGTCTTGGGCCGCGCTTTGGTCGCAAGCGGCGCGCGGGGACGCACCACACGACGGCGCACGCTGCGGCGCGCGGCCTGCGACGGCACAGCTTTGCGGCGAGTGTTGCGGCGGGCCTTCTTCGCGGCCGCCTTCTTGGCTGCCGGTTTCGCGCGCGCCGGTTTGGCGATCTTGCGCGGCGCGGCGGCGTCCTCTCCGGAACGCCCGTAGTTGTCGGCGATACGCACGATATCGTCCTCGCCGACATATTCGCCCGACTGCACTTCGATCATATGCAGTTCGACCTGGCCCGGATTGCTCAACCGATGAACGGTGCCCGCGGGCAGGAAGGTCGATTCATTCTCACGCAGCATATATTCCTCGTCGCCGCGAGTGACGATGGCGGCGCCGGTGACGACGACCCAGTGTTCACTGCGGTGCCAGTGTTTTTGCAGCGACAATTGCGCGCCGGGTTTCACACAGATGCGCTTCACCTTGAATCGGTGGCCTTCGTCGATGTTCTGGAACCAGCCCCATGGGCGATAGGTGCGGACCTGCGCGGTGGCCTCCGACCGGCCCTTTGCTTTCAGTTCCTCGACGATTTTCTTCACGGTCTGATCGTGCGCCTTGTCGGCCACGAGGACCGCGTCGGGCGTGACCACCACGACCGCGTCCTTCATCCCGATCACGGCGGTGAGTTGTTTTTCGCTGCGCACATAAGTGTTCTGGGTATTAAGCACCATGACGTCGCCGAGGGCGGTATTGCCCGCCGCATCCTGTTCGGTCTCCTGGTGCAGGGCGCTCCACGAGCCCACATCGGACCAGCCCATGTCGACGGGCACGACGGCGGCCTTGTCGGTGCGCTCCATCACGCCGTAGTCGATGGATTGGCTGGGAACCTCGGCGAAGGCCTTGGGATCGAGACGGAAGAAAAAGAGATCGGTCTTGCCCTCGTCGAGCGCGCGGCGGCAGCCGGGCACGATCTCGGGCTCGTTGCGCTCAAGTTCGGCCAGGAACAGACCGACCGGCCACAGGAAGATCCCGCCGTTCCAGTCGTAGCCACCTTCCTTGAGGAAACGCGCGGCGGTCGCGGCGTCGGGTTTCTCGACGAACTTCTCCACCGCGAAGGCGCGCTCGCCCGCGGCCTTGCCCCGCTTGATATAGCCGTAAGCCGTCGCGGGCGCGTTGGGCCGGATGCCGAAGGTGACGAGCCGGCCGCGCGCGGCGACGTCGGCCGCGGCCGCGACGGCGTCACGGAACGCGCCGGCGTCGCGCACCGAATGGTCGGAGGGCATCACCAGCATGAGGGCGTCGGGTTCCTCGGCCAGCAAGAGCGCGGCCACACAGGCGGCCGGCGCGGTGTTGCGTCCCTGCGGCTCGATGATGACGGCCTTCGGTTCGATGCCGATGGCCCGCAATTGTTCGGCGACAATGAAGCGGTGGGCCTCGTTGCACACGACGATCGGCGGCTGGATCTCGAACGCGGCGTCCTTCGAAGCCGCGCCCAACCGCAGCGCGGTTTCCTGAAGCAGGCTTTTCTCCGATGTGAGGGGCTGGAGCTGCTTCGGGAATTCCTCGCGCGACAAGGGCCACAGGCGCGAACCGCTGCCGCCCGAAAGAATCACGGGATAAAGCCGCACGGATTTACTCACGGATTTGCTCAAGGAAGCTTCCTCATTCGCGCGACATTCTCGCCGCGCGCCAGTTTATTGGTCTTTCTGTCCCGCATCCACTTCATCGCGCAGCGGACGTTCAAGCAGGCTTTTCAACATGGCGTCGATGGACGCGCCGTGATTGAGAACCTGATCGATGGCCGCGCAGATGGGCATGTCGACGCCCAGTTTGGCGGCGAGCGTCACGACGGCCTCGGCGGTGGTGACGCCCTCGGTCACCGACCGGCGAGCGCCCAGAACCTCCTCAAGCGTCTGTCCCGTGCCCAGGGCGACGCCGAGGGAATAGTTGCGGGACTGGGTGGACGTGGCCGTCAGCACCAGATCGCCGAGGCCGGAAAGCCCCATCAGCGTCTCGCGCTTGCCGCCGCGGGCGACGGCGAGACGCACGATTTCCGCGAGGCCGCGTGCGAGCAGCGCCGCGCGGCCGTTCGCGCCCAAACCTTTGCCGTCGACGATGCCGCAGCCGATGGCGAGCACGTTTTTCACCGCGCCGCCCACCTCGGCGCCCACGATGTCGGTGGAGACATAGGGGCGGAACGCCGGCGAGCCGATGGCCGCGGCCACCTTGCGGGCGAGGTCGGGTACGGTCGCGCCGAGGGTGATGGCGGTCGGCAGACCGGTGGCGACTTCTTTCGCGAAGGTCGGCCCCGACAGGATCATGAGGGGCGTATCCGGTAGGCACTCGGCCACCACATCGGTCATCAAGGCCGATGTGCCGCGCTCGATCCCCTTGGAGCAGATCACCACGGGAACGCCGGGCGCGAGGAACGCCTTCAACTTCTCGCACGTCGCGCGCATATGTTGCGCGGGCGTGACAAGAAGCACGATGTCGACCGCGGCGGCCTCGCGCAGATCGCCGGTGGCTGCGATGCCCGCGTCAATCGCGACGCCGGGAAGATACGGTGAATTGCGGCGCTGGGCGTTGATCTCCGCGACCACTTCGGGCTCAAGCGCCCACAGGCGCACATCGCGCCCCGCGCGGCGGCCGACAATCGCGAGCGCCGTTCCCCAAGCGCCAGCGCCGATGACTCCCAACTTCTGCATGCGACTCTTATTCTATTGTCGTTGTCGGCCAAAGTCTTGGCATGACGGCGGCGCGACCGCAACCAAGACCCGGCATGGACCGTTGCTAACCCGTCCTTTCACGGTTTAGATGGCGTCATGACAATTCTTCTCACGGGCGCGGCCGGGTTTATCGGTTTCCATGTGACCCAGCGGCTGCTGGATGCCGGCCGTTCCGTCGTCGGTATCGACAATTTCAATTCCTATTATGACGTGCGCCTCAAAGAGGCGCGCTGGGCGCTTCTGGAAAAACGCGACGGCTTTCACGGCCGACGCCTTGAGATCGCGGACAAGGATGCGTTCCTGACCCTGTGCGACGAGATCCAGCCGACCCACATCATTCACTTGGCGGCGCAGGCCGGCGTGCGCTACGGCCTGGAAAACCCGCACGCCTACGCGCAAGCCAACGTCGTCGGGTTCCTGAACGTGCTGGAGGCCGCCCGCGCATTGAAGGTGAAACACCTTGTCTATGCGTCGACCAGCTCGGTGTACGGCGCCAACAAGGCGATGCCCTTCGCCGAGCATCACGGCGCCGCCCATCCTGTCAGCCTGTATGCCGCAACCAAACGCGCGAACGAACTGATGGCGCATTCCTACGCGCATCTGTTCAAGGTGCCGATGACGGGATTGCGGTTCTTCACGGTCTATGGACCGTGGGGGCGGCCCGACATGGCGCCGCACAAGTTCACCGCGCGCATCTTCGCGGGCGATCCCATCGATGTGTACAACGGCGGCAAGATGATGCGCGACTTCACCTTCGTCGAGGACATCGTCGAGGGCGTGGTGCGGGTGACGGATCATATCCCTGTCGCCGACGAAGGGTGGGATCCCATGGCGCCGACGCCGGACGGATCGGGCGTCGCCCCGTTCCGCGTGTTCAACATCGGCCGCGGCGCGCCCGTCGACCTGATGGATTTCATCGCCACGCTTGAGAAGCACATTGGCCGCAAGGCGGTCTTGAACATGATGCCCATGCAGCCCGGCGACGTCGAAGGCACGTGGTGCGACGTCAGCGCGCTCGGGCGCGCGGTCGGTTATCAACCGCGTGTGTCGCTGGACGAGGGCCTGGGCAAAACCGTCGCGTGGTTCCGCGACTACTACAAGGTTTAAGCCTTCACGCCCGCCCCACGCGCGGGCGGCGCGGCAGGATCGAGCGGCCAGCGCGGTCGCGCCTTGAAATCCAACGGATCGGTGAGACCAAGCTTGAGCCGTTCGACGGCGGTCCAGGCGATCATGGTCGCGTTGTCGGTGCAAAGCGCCAGCGGCGGCGCGACAAAGGCGAAGCCCGCTTTGCGCGCGCGCGATTCCAGCTCGGCGCGCAGGGCCGTGTTCGCCGCGACGCCACCTGCGACGACAAGCGTGCGTCCTTCATAGGCTGCGGCGAAGGCGTCGAGCGCGCGGCGCACGCGATCACCCACCGAGTCCACCACCGCCGCCTGGAACGAGGCCGCGACGTCGTTGACATCGCGCGTGGACAAGGCGCCCGGCGGCAAGGCTTCAATCGCGGTGCGCACGGCGGTCTTCAAGCCGGAGAAGGAAAAATCGCACCCCGGCTTGCCTTTCATCGGGCGCGCGAAGGCGAAGCGTTTGGCATCGCCGTCCTTGGCCGCGCGTTCGATCGCCGGGCCGCCCGGATACCCGAGACCCAGCATCTTCGCGACCTTATCGAACGCCTCACCGGCGGCGTCGTCGACCGTGGTGCCGAGGCGGCGATAGCGCCCGACGCCTTCGACGGCAAGCAATTGGCAATGACCGCCGGACACCAGGAGCAGGAGGAACGGGAACGCGACCCGGTCCGTCAAACGCGCGGTGAGTGCGTGACCTTCCAGATGGTTGACCGCGACAAAGGGAATCTTGTGAACGGCGGCAATGGCCTTGGCGGACATGACACCCACAAGGACGCCGCCGATCAACCCGGGCCCGGCCGTCGCGCCGACCGCGCTCAGATCCTTGAAGCCGACGCCCGCCTCCGCCATGGCCTTGGCGATCAGACGGTCGAGATGCGCGAGATGGGCGCGCGCGGCGACCTCCGGGACGATGCCCCCGAAGACCGCGTGCTCCTCCATCTGGCTCAGGACCGCATGGGCGAGCACCTTCCCCTCGCCGTCCACGACGGCGGCGGCGGTTTCATCGCAACTGGTCTCGATGCCAAGGACAATCATGCTTTCCACTCTAATATGTAGGCTCTACAACACTTTCCAGGGTGGACGCCAGGAAACGGCATGCGGGTTCTGATTACACAACCGGCGCAGGAAGCCGCGGTCTCGGCGAAAGCGCTGTCCGCGCGCGGCCATACACCCGTCGTGATTCCGCTGGTGACCGTGGAGCGGGAGGCGAAGCCGGCCGTCAACCTCGCAAGCGCCCAGGCTTTCATGGCCGTCAGCCCCGAGGGCGTGAGGGCCCTGGCCGAGCATGTCGGCGTGCGCACGTTTCCGATCTTCGTGGACAGCGACCTGACGGCGGCGGAAGCAAAACGGGCGGGTTTCAAGGACGTCCATGCCGCGGCCGACGACAGCCAAGACCTCGCGCGTCTTGTGGAACGTTCGCTGAAACCGGCGAACGGCGCGGTGATCTATGCCTGCAGCACCGCGGCGGCGGTCAACCTGCCCGCGATGCTGGGCAATATGGGCTTCGCCGTGCGGCCGCTACCGCTTTACGGCGTCAAGCGGGTGGAGCACATCCCGCCCGACCTTCGCGAGCGCCTGCGCCAAAAGACCATCGACGCCGTGCTGTTCATGTCGCCGGACGAAGCGCGCGCGTTCGTGACCTTGATCCAACGGGATGAAACGGCGCCCGCAGTCGCGGGCTTGAAGACGGTCGCGGCGACCCCGGCGGTCGCGGCCCCCTTGCGCGCCTTGAAAGGCGCAAGTGTCACGGTCGCGCCCGCGAGCGACCCCGACAGCGTGTGGGCCACGCTGGACGGCGAGCTGATCGACCGCGTGGAGGAAGAACGCCGCGAGAGAGAACGAGCCGCGCGCGCGGAAGAAGAACGTCTGCGCGCGGACCAGGAACGCCGACGGCGGGAAGAAGAGGAGCGTGAACGGCACGCGCGGGAAAAGGCCGAGGCCGAGCGGCTGGAGAAGGAACGGATCGAGGCCGAACGCATCAAAACGAAGGAAGCGGCCGCGGCGCAGGCGGAACTGGAACGCTTGGCGCGCCTGGAAGAACAGCGCCTTCGCGCCGCGGAGGAGCGCCGTAAACAGGAAGAGGCCACACGGGCGCGCGAGGAACAGCTTGCCCGCGAGGCGGCGGAGCGTGAACGCCTCAAGGCCGAACGGGCCGCGCGTGAAGACGCCGAACGCGCACGGCGCGAGGCGGAACGGTTGGAGCGCGAACGCGCCAAAGCCGAGGAAGCCGCGCGTCTAAAAGCCGAGAAAGATCGCCTTGCCGCGGAACGGGCCGAACAAGAACGCTTGCGCAAGGAAGAAGAAAAGCGCGCCCGGGCTGAACGCGCACGCCTGAAAGCCGAAGAAGAGGCGAAAGCGCGCGTAGAGAAAGAGCGCATCGCTCTTGAACGCGCCGAACAGGAGCGTTTGCGCAAGGAACAGGAAGACAAAGCCCGCGCCGAACGGGAACGTCTCAAGGCCGAAGAAGAGGCCAAAGCCCGCGCGGAGAAAGAGCGCATCGCCTTTGAACGCGCGGAACAGGAGCGTCTGCGCAAGGAACAAGAAGAGAGAGAGCGGGCGGAGCGCGCCGAACAAGATCGGCTGCGGCGCGCGCAGGACGCGCGGGAGAAGGCGGAACGCGAACGAATCGCGGCGGAGCAGGCCGCGCTGGAAAAAGCCGAACGGGAGGCCCTCGCGCGTGAGGCCGCCGCCCGCGACGAGGCCGAGCGCGCACGGCTTGCCGCCGAACGCGCCGCGTGGGAGGAGGCCGAACGCGTCCGCCGCGCGGCCGAACAAGTGGAACGCGCGCGGATCGAGGCTGAACGCGTCGCCCGCGAAGCGGCGGAACGCGAACAGCGCGAAAAAGAACGGGCCGAGCGCGAGCGTCTCGCGCGGGAAGACGCAGAGCGTCAGCGCGCGGAAAGAGCGCGCATCGCAGCCGAAGAAGAAATGGCCCGCGCGGAACGGGTGCGGATCGCCCAGGAACAGGCCGAGGCCACACGCATCGAGCAGGAGGCCCGCGCGCAAGCCGTGCGCGCGGAAAAGGCCCGACGGGAAGAAGCGGCGCGCCGCGAGAAAGAAGAACGCGCCGAAGCCGCGCGCCGCGAAAAGGAAGCGCGCGCGGAAGCCGCGCGTCAGGAGAAAGACCGCCGCGCCACTGAAAAAGCCGAACAAGCCCGCATCGCCACGGCACGCGCCGAAGAAGAGGCCGAACGCAAACGCATCGCGCGTGAAGAGGCGGCGGCGGAAAAGACGCGGGAGGACGAACGCCGCCGCGCAGATGCGGCACGCGCGCACGCCGAACAAGCGCGCCTTGCGGAGGAACATGCCGTGCGGCTTCGCGCGGCGCGCGAACAGGCCGCGCAGGAGAAGGCCGAACGCAAACGCGCCGCCGTGGAACAAAAGGCCCTCGTCAAAGCGGAGAAGGAGCGCCGCAAGATGGCGCAGGCATCGACCTCCGGTTGGGCCGCGCGCTTGTGGCCTTTCGGCGCGGGAACGATGGCCGCCCCGGAGACGCCAAATCCGCCACCGGACCCGCGCTGGGCCATGACAACGGGGTTGGACGAACCGCGCGGCGATTCATCGCCTCCCGATTCCGCGTCGCCCGATCCCACAGCTTCCGAAACACCGTCGGCCGAAACACCGACGACCGAAACACCACCAGCCGAAACACCGTCGGCGGTAGCCTCCGCCGCCTCATCATGGAATGATATGCCTATGAGTGATCCCACCCGCGAGAACAAGGACGCACCGGAACCGCCGCCGTCGAACGACGCCGCTGCGGCCTCGGACGTGCCGCTTGCGCTGGTCGAGTTGAACGATCTGGTCGAACGCGAGGCCGCGTCGCACCGGGAGAAAAAGGGCGCAAAGGACGCCGCCAAGGATACGGCGGCCGAAGCCGCGCCGACGGAATCGCTCGCGGACGCCAAGCCGGCCGCGCGGAGCGGCGGCGGACGTTCGGCGCAAATGCTGGCCGAGGACGCCGCCGACGACCGCGCGCGCGACCGTCTCAAGAATTGGGGCCGCGGCGAATCCCACGAGCCGCAGCGTGAACCGGAGCCGGAACCGGAGGCCGCGTCCGAAACCGTGACGGCGCCGGTCGCGGCGCGGCGCGGACCGGGCCGCTCCATCGCGCTGTTCTTTGTCCTGGCGACCGTGGCGACGGCCACATTAATGACAACAGACATGTGGCTGCCGCTGCTGACCGGTGAAAGGCGCACACCCGTCGCAACGGCGCCGACGCCCGCCGCCCCGCAGACAAAGCCCGCCGAAACGCCGCCGGCATCGCCCGCGCCTGTCGCCGCCGCGCCTGCGCCGGTTGCGCCCACACCGGCCGTGCCACCGCCACCCGCCGATGCGGTCAATCAGACGGTGGCCAATTTGATGGCGCGCGTCGCAACGCTGGAAGCCGCCCTCGGCAACGCCGCGCAGCTCGACGAGGTGAATCGCCGCATGGATACGCTCGAAGGCAAGAGCGCGGACGCGAGCAGCGTGCTCGCGCTGACGGACCGGGTCACCGCGTTGGAGCAGGCCGGACGCAGCGCCGCGGATAAACGCGCGGTGGCGGTCGCGCTGACCATCGCCGCCACGCAATGGCGCGACGCGATTGTCACCGGCCGCCCCTTCGTGAAGGAATGGGATACGGTGAAGGCCCTTGCGGGGGACGCCGCGGCCAACGCCCCGTTCGCGGCTTATGCCAACACGGGGCTGCCCACGCTGCCGGCGCTGCGTCAGCAGTTCGATGCCACGGCCGCCGCCGTGACCCGCGCGGGCGTCCTGCCAAACGGCGCCGCCGGGTGGATGCGCCGCGTGCTGGACCGCATGTTGTCGGTGGTGACGATCCGGCGCATCGACGTCGATGTGGGCGACGAAGCGGATGCGATCCTCGTGCGCGCCGAACGCGCCATCGACGCGAACAACCTTGCGGGCGCCGTCGCGGAAATGAAAAAGCTGAGCGGACCGCACCTGGCCGCCGCCACGCCGTGGATCACGCTGGCGGACGCGCGCGCCGCAGCGGAAGACGCCGCCCACGATATGGTGCTGACCTCGGCGGCGGGCTTGGCGACGCCGTCGGCGCCGTTACCCGAAGCCTCCGTCACACCGGCGGCGGAATAGTCATGGTGCGTCTCGTCCTCTATATCGTGGGGCTTGGGCTTCTGGTGGCCGCCGCCGTGTGGCTTGCCGATGAACCGGGCCGCATGTCGCTGGAATGGCGCGGGTGGCGCGTCGATACCTCCGCCAGCATGCTCATCGCGGTGATGATTGCCGCCGTGTTCGCGGCGGCGGCGCTTCTGCGCGGCCTTGCGATCATCGGCGGGATCGTCGGCGCATTCCGCGCCGCGCGGCGGGAACGCCGCATGAGCCGGGGACTCGCGAGCCTCGCCGACGGCTTCGCCGCGGTGCAGGCGGGCCAGACCAAGGCCGCGCGCAAATACAGCAAGGAAGCGTCGACTCTGCTGAGCGCCAACCCCGCCGTCTTGATGCTGCGCAAGGAAACCGCGGAACTGGCGGGCGATACAAAGGAAATGAAGGAGGCCGCCACCGCGCTTCTGGAGCGTCCGCAAACCGAGCTGGCGGGCCTGCGTTCGCTGGCCCTGAAAGCGGTGGCCGACGGCGACACGGTCGGCGCGCTCAACCACGCCAAGCGCGCGCTGTCGCGCAAGGACCCGCCCGCATGGGCGATCGAGATGGCGTTGGACCTGGCGATCGCCGCCGGACTTTGGCGCGACGCGCTGGCGCTGATGGACACCAAGATCGCCAAGACAACGTTCAGCCGCACCGATTTCGTGCGGATCAAAACGCGGCTGTTGCTGCAGCAGGCGCAGGTGAAACTGAAGAACGGCGAATCCCAAAGCGCGGCGGATCTCGCGAAGCAGGCGATCGATCTTGGCGGCGCGCCCGTCGCGGCGACGGCCATGTACGCGAAATCGATGGCCGCCCAAGGCAAGGGACGCAAGGCCGCGCATATGGTCGAGAAGATGTGGGGCGAAATGCCACACGCGGATCTTGCCGGGGCCTACCGCGTCCTTGTTCCCGGCGAGACAGCCCTGGAATGGGCGCGGCGCGTGGACAATCTCGCGCGCATTTCGCCAGATCATCCCGAAAGCCGGCTTGCGGTCGCGCGCGCCTCGCTCGATGCGCAGTTGTGGGGCCAGGCGCGCAACCGCCTCGCGCCGCTGACGGCGGAGGACATGGAGCCGGATGTGCGCGCCCGCGCCGCAAGACTGCTCGCTGAAGTCGAGGACCGCGAACGCGGCGACCTGGAGAAAGCGGCCGAGTGGTTGAAGATCGCGCTCGATGCGCAACGCGGGCCCAGCGTCGCGGCCGCGCCGCCGCGCACCGTGTCCGACCTCGCCCGCGCCTAACCCGTCACGCCTTCGGCATCATCGAAACCGGCAGCGCGTCATCGCCCAGCACCGGATATCTGGCGCGCGCGTTGAACAACTGATAGTGCCACCACTCGTTGCGGTAAAAGTCCCAGCCGGCCGCCGTCATGATCCCGAGCAGGAGGGCGCGGTTATGCTGCGCATCGGCCGGAAGATCGGTCCGGCCATGGTGGGACAAAGGCGTGAAGGCGTCGAAAGCGGTTCCCATATCGAGCTCGCGGCCGGCCGCGTCGATCAGGGTGAGATCCACCGCGGCGCCCATGGAATGCGGCGAACCGCGCTTCGGATCGGCGAGGAAATCGGGGTCCGGGGTGTGATTCCAAAGGACCCACTGCGCTTCCGCGGGCCGGAAGGCGTCGAAAACCTTGAAACGAAAGCCGAGCGGCCTCGCGAGCGCGATTGCAGCAGCGAGGCAGGCGGCGGCGTCCGCGTTCAGATAGCAGCCGGGACGGCCATAGACCGGCTTGCCCGTGAAGTTATTGGACGTTGCGTAGGCGATATCGATTTCGACGTCGTAGGCCGGAGGTGCTATCTCGATAAGGGACATAAGGTCTCGGTTTGAAAATGATGCCGTGGCCGATGATAACGAATATTGTGCGGCCCCTCAGCTTTCTTCCGCGTGACGTCCGATGCTTGTTCTCGCCTTCGATACCACCGCCGCCGCCTGCTCCGTCGCGCTTGCGCGCGGGGCTGAGGTTCTTGCGTCCGTGTCGGAGCCGATGGACCAGGGGCAGGCGGAAGCGTTGCTGCCGTTGATCGAACGGACGATGACTGAGGCCGGCGTGTCCTACGACGCGCTGGACCGGATCGCGGTCACAGTCGGTCCGGGGTCGTTCACAGGGGTCCGCGTTGGGCTGTCGACCGCGCGCGCCTTGGGCCTGGCGGCGGGCAAGCCTGTGATCGGCGTCAGCTCGCTTGAGGTGTTGGCCCGCGCCGTGCCTGCGGCGGAGCGTTCGCAGGCCGACGTCATTCTCGCCGCCGTCGATACGAAACGCGGCGAGCTCTATCTCCAAACATTCGACGCCGCAACCCGAACTCCGCGCGGAGAGCCGGTGGCGCTGCCGCCGGCGGAAATCCCAAACTGGATGGCGGAACGCAACGTCGTTGTGATCGGCGACGGCGCCGCACATGCGCTCGGAACCGTGAGCGGCGCACGCGCCTCGACGGCGCACCCGCTTCCAAGCGCGGTGATCCTCGCGGACATCGCCGCGACGCGACACGCCGACCCGGCCGGACCGCTACCGCTTTATGTCCTGCCGCCGAAGATCACCCTCGCGCCGCACGGCGGGCGCTTGCGGCCCGCTCTTGAAGAAAGTGGGCGCTTGCGGCCCGATCCACAGTCATGAGCGGCGTGATCCGGCTGGAGCCCGCGCACGCGCGTGTCGCCGGGGTCTTGCACCGGACGAGTTTCGCCGCGCCGTGGGGCGACGATGAATTCGCAAAATTATTGGAACAGCCCGGCGTCGCGGGCCTTTTGTGGACGGGAGACGCACCGCTAGGATTCATTCTCATTCGCGCAGTGGCCGATGAAGCGGAGATCCTGACGCTCGCGGTCGTCCCCGACGCGCGCCGACAGGGCATCGCCGCGCATCTTCTGGACGAGGCGGCCGCCATGTTGCGGGCGGGCGGAACGCGTCGGTTATTCCTGGAGGTGGCCGCGGACAACACGGCCGCCCGCGCCTTGTATGCGAAATACGGCTTCGCGCCGACGGGCCGGCGCGCGGGCTATTATGCCCGCGGCGGCGGCGCGGCGGTCGATGCGATCGTCATGACGCTGGCCCTTGCGCCTTTGAAAGATTCGCCTTTGGACCGCGCGTCCACGACGGGTTCAACAACGCCGCACCACTAAAAGATGCGGGACTTTGGGATCCACCGACGTCTCGCGGTCCTCGCGCGACAGGGAAACGATCTCGTGCCCATGGGCAACGACCGAGCGCGGGACATTGTCGAGGGGCTGCGCGCCCTTGAGACGCACGGTCGCGACGGCGCCCGCGGGCATTTTCTCAAGTAACAGCTTCGTCTTCACGAATGTCAGGGGACATACGTCGCCGGTGATATCGATGAAGAATGGCGCATCGCTCATAGGCCACATATAACATCGGCGGCCACATATAACATCGGCGCGCGCGCGGACAAGCCGCCGGCCCCGGCCCAACCGATCCGTTTCGTGGATTAGACCTTTGCGTCTGATCTCTTTTAAGGGCAAAAGGCCCGCTCTATGATACCGCCCGCCGGCCGCGAAGAAGCCTGCGGCAGACAGCGAGGATTTCAAACATGTCAAACCGCCCCGTGTCGCATATCGAAAAAGTCTGTGCCGAGAAGGGCATGAAGATGACCGAGCAGCGCCGCATCATCGCGCACGTGCTCTCGGAAGCGAGCGATCACCCGGACGTGGAAGAGGTTCATCGCCGCGCGGCCGCGGAAGACCCGCGCATCTCGATCGCCACCGTGTACCGGACCATGCGCCTGTTCGAGGAAGCCGGGATCGTCAAACGCCATGAGTTCGGCGACGGCCGCGCGCGCTACGAGGAAACCCCGGCGACCCACCATGACCATCTGATCGACGTGCGGTCGGGGAACGTGATCGAATTCCATAACGAGGAGATCGAGCGCATCCAGCAGGAGATCGCCGCCGCCCACGGGTATAAGCTGGTCGGCCATCGCCTGGAGTTGTACGTCCTGCCTCTAAATGCAGATAAAGCAACAGAAGAATAACACGACATCTGGTGCACCCGGGGGTTAGAGTCGCCGGATTATGGCTATATGCCAGTCCCCCTAGCTGTTAAGAGTATCCCGGCATGGACGGTGCGCTTCGGAAACCCCTGGCCCTTCTCGGCCGGGCAACGGAATCGTTGAAATCCAAGACAGTTTCGTTGAGCCGCAAGCCAAGCGCGGCTTTTCAATCGACGCTCCGTCTGACGCTGCAGTTCCTGAAGCAGCGGCACGGCTTGAACGCGCGGTTGGGACACAAACCGATGACACTTTTGTTGCCGCCATCGACCAACACCCCCGCCGGCGCGCTGGCGTCCGAAACGGCCGTCGCGCCCGCAGCGCAGAACGTGCGCGCGTTCGTGCCCGTCACCGCCGGCAACCAGGTCATCCGCCTGGCCACCTCGCCCGCCGAGCTCGACGCCGCGCAGGCGCTGCGCTACCGGGTCTTCTATGACGAGATGGGCGCCAAGCCCGACGCCGAGATGGAAGCCCTGCGCCGCGACTTCGACCGTTTCGATACGACCTGCGACCATCTTCTTGTCGTCGACCGCGAACGCGCCGCCGATCCGGTGGTGGGCACATACCGTTTCATCCGCCGCGAGCACGCGCGCGCCGCCGGCAGCTTCTATTCCGCCTCCGAGTACGACATCTCGAAGCTGGTGAACTTTCCGGGCACCGTGCTCGAACTGGGCCGGAGCTGCGTCGACGCCGGGTACCGCAATCGCGCGACCATGCAGCTTCTGTGGCGCGGCGTCTCGGAATACGTGAACGCCTACGGCATCGATTTGATGTTCGGCTGCGCGAGCTTGCCGGGCACGAATCCCGAGGAACTGGCCGTGCAGCTTTCCTACCTCTACCACTATCATCTGGCGCCGGAGTCCTTGCGCGCGATCGCGCTGCCCCACCGCAAGGTGGAGATGAACCTGCTGCCGAAGGACGCCATCGATCCCAAACGGGCGTTGGCCAGTTTGCCCCCGCTTCTTAAGGGTTATTTGCGTGTCGGCGGGTTCATCGGCGACGGCGCCGTCGTCGATCACCAGTTCAATACGACCGATGTGTGCATCATCGTCAAAACCGACCTGATCGCGGAACGCTACACGCGTCACTACGATATCGGGCACGAGGCGGCGTCATTCAAAAAAGCCTCGTAGCCGCGCCGCCTGTCGCGCCCGCGCTGCCGTTGCGCGGCGCTGTCCTTGCGGCATCACGCATCACCGTTTTCCTATTGATCGCCGCGTGCGCGGGCGTGATCGCCGCGACGCTGAACGCGATCAAGGGCGATTCCGTCGCGTTCAGAGTCCAGTTTTACAAACTGCTCTGCCGCGTGCTTGGCCTTGAGATCGTGGTGCGCGGCAAGCAGACGAGCGCGGCCCCGCAGCTCCTGGTGTGCAATCACATCTCGTATCTCGATATCGCCGCCCTGGGCGCGGTGGTGCCGGGCGACTTCGTCGCGAAAGCCGACATCGCGGGCTGGCCCATCTTCGGGTGGCTGGCCAAGACCGGGCAGACCATCTTCATCGACCGCCGCCGCAGCGCCACCACCCAGGCGCGCGACCAGATCCAGGAACGCCTGGACGCCGGCGACACGCTCATCATGTTTCCCGAAGCGACTTCGGGCGACGGCAACTACATGAAGCCGTTTAAGAGCGCGTTGTTCACGGTGGCCGAGCGTCACGTCACGGGCGCCGACGGGATTGAACGGCCGGTGACCGTGCAGCCGGTGTCGCTGGCCTATACCCGTATCAACGGGATGCCGATCGGCTACGGGTGGCGCGCCTATGTGGCGTGGTACGGCGACATGGAGATGGCCGCCCACCTGTGGGACGTCATGCGCGTGGGCAAGCTCACCGTCGAGATCACATTCCACGCCCCGGTGACCCTGGCGCAGTTCACGAGTCGCAAGGAACTGGCCAACCATTGCGACAGCGTCATCCGCAGCGGCTACGCCCGCCTGCTCGCCGGGCGCGAAAAGGGCTGAAATCCGGCGCGCGGCGAAGGGCGGTTTTGCTTTTACGCCGCCGAGGCGGTAGAAAACCTGCGCTGATCCCTTGTTTTCAGCGTGTTTTCACTTAAGGCCAATGACCACCGCCGCGACCAAACGCCTGTTCATCAAGACCTACGGCTGTCAGATGAACGTCTACGACACCAACCGCATGGCCGACGTGCTCGCGCCCATGGGGTATGCGATCGCGGACACGGCGGCGGACGCCGACATGGTGATCCTGAACACCTGCCACATCCGGGAGAAAGCCGCCGAAAAAGTTTTCTCGGACCTGGGCCGGGTGCGCGCGTTCCGCACCGCCCGCGCCGCGCAGGGCAAAGACATGCTCATCGCCGTCGCGGGCTGCGTCGCCCAGGCCGAAGGCGCGGAGATCATGGCCCGCGCGCCTTTCGTCGACATCGTGCTGGGGCCGCAGACCTATCACCGCCTTCCCGAGATGGTCGAACGCGCCGCGCGCGCGCGCGGCGAAGGCCGGGCAGCCCGGGTGCTCGACACCGAGTTCCCGGCCGAGCCGAAATTCGACCGGCTGCCGGCGCCGAAGGCCGAAGGCCCGGCCGCGTTCCTTTCGATCCAGGAAGGTTGCGATAAATTCTGCACTTTCTGCGTCGTGCCCTATACGCGCGGCGCGGAGTATTCGCGTCCCGTCGCCGATGTATTGAAGGATGCGCGCGGCCTGGTGGCCAGCGGCGCGCGCGAGATCACGCTGCTGGGCCAGAACGTGAACGCCTATCACGGCGCGGGCGGCGACGGAGAAGTGTGGGGCCTTGGCCGCCTGGCGCGCGCGCTGGCGGAGATCGAAGGCCTTTCGCGCATCCGTTATACGACGTCGCATCCACGTGATATGGACGACGCCCTGATGGCGGCCCATCGCGACATTCCCGCGCTGATGCCGTTCCTTCACCTGCCCGTGCAATCGGGATCGGACAAGATCCTCGACGCGATGAACCGCGGCCATACGGCCGACGCTTACCGCCGCATCATCGCGACCTTGCGCGGCTATCGTCCCGACATCGCGCTGTCGTCGGATTTCATCGTCGGCTACCCCGGCGAGACGGATCGCGACTTCGAGGACACAATGGCCCTCGTGCGCGAGATCGGCTTCGCGCAAGCCTATTCCTTCAAGTACAGCGCGCGGTCGGGAACGCCGGCCTCGGTCTTGAAAGACCAGATTCCCGAAGACGTGAAAGACGCGCGCCTCTATGCGCTGCAGGATCTGCTGATCCAACAGCAGCGCGCCTTCAATCTCGCCTGCGTCGGACGCACCTTCGATGTGCTCTTGACCCATCCCGGACGTCATCCGGGCCAATTGGTCGGGAAAAGCCCCTATTTGCAGGCCGTGCATGTGATGGCGGATCCGAAACACATCGGCGCCGTCGCCCGTTTGACCGTTGTGTCGGTCGAACCCTACAGCCTGGGCGCGGTTTGGGCCGACGCCGCGGAAGGAGACGTTAGAACGGCATGAACGACGCCGACCACGTGAGCCTCGAGTTCTCCGACAACGGTCTTCTGCAAGGCCTCGTCGGCCCCCACAACACGAACCTTGCCCGTCTTGAACAGCGCCTCAACGTGGTGCTGCACCATCGCGGCAACACCATCACGATCGAAGGCACGCCCGACCGCGTCGCGGCGGCGGAGCGAACATTGACGCGCTTGTACGATCATCTCGCCGCCGGGCACGAGTTGGATTCCGGCGAGCTCGACGGCGCGGCGCGCCTGTCCGAACCGGACGCCGATTCCGCATCCGATCTCACCATTCGCACCCGCAAGCGCCAAGTGAGCGCGCGCTCGCTGGGGCAAGGCACGTACCTGAAAGCGCTGAACGATCACGACCTCGTCTTCGCGCTGGGCCCGGCGGGAACGGGGAAAACATATATCGCGGTGGCGAAGGCGGTGGCGTTGAAACTCGCCGGCGCCATCGACCGCATCATCCTGTCGCGTCCCGCCGTCGAAGCGGGCGAACGCCTGGGCTTCCTGCCGGGCGACATGCGCGAGAAGGTGGATCCCTACCTGCGCCCGCTTTACGACGCGCTCTACGACATGCTGCCGGGCGATCAGGTGGCGAAGCTGCTGGTGTCGGGCGAGATCGAAGTCGCGCCGCTCGCGTTCATGCGCGGCCGCACGCTCGCCAATTCGTTCATCATCCTGGACGAGGCGCAGAACACGACGCCGGTGCAGATGAAGATGGCGCTGACGCGTATCGGCGAGAACTCGCGCATGGTGGTCACGGGCGACTTGAGCCAGATCGATCTGCCCAAGGGCGTGAAATCCGGCCTGGAGGACGCGCTCGAGACCTTGGACAACGTGCAAGGGGTCGGCTTGGTCCGGTTCAGCGCCCGCGATGTGGTGCGCCACGACCTGGTGGCCCGGATCGTCGAGGCCTACGACCGCCGCGACGCCAAACGCAAGGACCGCGCGGGCGAAGCATGAAACCGTCCCGCGCGTCCGGCCCGGCTCCCGACGTTCTGCCCACGATCGACATCCTGATTTCGCAGGCCGCATGGACGCGCGCCCTGCCGTCGGCCGCCGCCGTTTGCCGCCGGGCGGCGCGCACCGCCTGGGCCAAGGGCGCCCCGGCCAAGCTCAAACGGCGCGCCGCCACGGCCGATATG
Source organism: uncultured Rhodobacterales bacterium (assembly GCA_964576515.1). GTDB lineage: Bacteria > Pseudomonadota > Alphaproteobacteria > Rhodospirillales > Rhodospirillaceae > SHVO01. Next base: position 184,552 of record CAZNUW010000006.1, on the reverse strand, counting down.
GCCATCGTGCTGACGTCCGACGCCGCGATTCGCAAGCTCAACGCCGTCTACCGCGGGAAAGACAAACCGACCAACGTCTTGTCGTTTCCGGCCGGGGAACCCCATTTGGGTCCCTTGGGGGGCCTGCCACTAGGTGATGTGGCGATCGCCTACGCCACCGTGGCCAAAGAGGCCAAGGAAGCCGGCAAGTCATTGAAAAATCATCTTTCTCATATGGTGGTGCATGGTGTTCTCCACCTTTTGGGCTATGATCACGAGCGAATGCCCGATGCCGTGACCATGGAACGTCTGGAAACCGAGATTCTGTCCGAACTTGGCATTGCCGATCCCTACCGCGAGCCGGACCCGCCCGCGCGCCCCCGCGCGAAGTCCCGCGCGACATCCAAGAGCGCGCGCGCCCGCAAATGAGCGAACCCGCGCGATCCTCGACGACGGATGACGGCCACAGCCTCCTTGTGAAGCTGAAACGCTGGCTTGTCCCGGAAGCCGCGGACGCCGAAGCCGTCCGTGAAGTCATCGAGGAACTGATCGAGGAACGCGCCGACGGACGCTCCGACGGCGAACCGGCCATCGATCCCAACGAACGCCTGTTGCTCTCGAACGTCCTGAAGCTCCGGGTGGTGACGGCGGCCGACATCATGGTGCCGCGCGCGGATATCGTCGCGATGGACGCCGCGACGTCCGTTGTCGATGCGCTGGCGCTGGTGGTGAAGGAAGGACATTCGCGCCTGCCGGTGTATCGCGAGACGCTGGATGATGTCGCGGGCATGATTCACATCAAGGACCTTGCGATCCTGGCCGCCGATCAGATTACCGGGGAGTCGGGCGCGCGCGTGAGTTCGCACACTCTGACCGATCTGTTGCGTCCGGTACTGTTCGTATCGCCCGCCGTACGCGTCCTCGATCTTCTGCTGGAAATGCGCCTGAAGCGCGCGCACATGGCCTTGGTGGTGGACGAGTACGGCGGCATCGACGGCCTTGTGACCATCGAAGACGTTGTCGAACAGATCGTCGGCGAGATCGAGGATGAACACGACGCCGATCATGCGCCGGAAATGATCCCGCAGCCCGACGGCACGCTGCTGGCGGACGGACGCGTGGCGCTTTCCGATTTCGAGGAACGCGTGGGCGAGGTCTTCAGCGACGAGGAGCGCGACGACGCCGAAACGCTCGGCGGTCTGGTGGCGAGCCTCGCCGGCCGGATGCCGTCGCGCGGCGAACTGGTGAAACATTCCTCGGGCATCGAATTCGTCGTCACCGACAGCGATCCGCGTCTGGTGCGGCGATTGCGCGTGCGCAATCTTCCGCCGTCAAAGCCGGCGGCGTGATGAGCGCCTTTGCCCTGCGGCTTGCCGCGCTTGGCGGAACGGCGCGGCTGGCGGCCGCGCTTCTGGCCGGCACCTCCACAATCCTTGCATTTCCGCCCGTTTCGGCCGTACCGGCGTTATGGATCGCGTTCCCCGTGTTGTTGTGGCTGCTGGACGGATGCCGCACGTGGAAAAGCGCGTTCTTCACCGGCTGGGCGTTCGGCGCGGGATACTTCGCGACCGGTCTCTACTGGATGGCGGAGGCGTTCTACGTGGACGCCGACGCGTTCGGCGTCTTCGCGATCCCGGCGGTCGGCTCACTGTCGATCGCCATGGGATTGTTCATCGCCGCGGCGTGCGCGCTGACACATCTCGTCCCGCCCGCCGACAAGGACGACATGTCCTACGACCGCGCGGCCGCGACAACCCGGCGCGCCGTGCTGTTCGCGGCCGTCTGGACCCTCATCGAATGGCTGCGGTCGTGGATCTTCACAGGGCTGCCCTGGAATCCGTTGGGCCTTGTGTGGTCGGAGACGCGCACGCCGTTCGGTCTGCCGGTGATTCAGGTCACGGCCTTGATCGGCACCTATGGCTTGAGCTTCCTCACCGTCCTGTTCGCCGCCGCGCCCGCGGTGCTCGGCTATACGCCGCGCCTCCAGCGCGCCTGGTTGACGGCGCTGACGCCGCTGGCGCTGATGATCGCGGTCGCCGCCGGCGGCGCGCTGCGTCTTTCCTTCGCGCGCGACGAGACGGTGCCCGGCGTGAAGCTCCGCCTGGTGCAAGCCAATGTGTCGCAGGCCGACCGCAGCCGGCCGAGCCTGTGGGTGAGCCACCTTGAGGACTATGTGCGCCTGAGCACGGAGAACCGTCCCGCCGATGTCACCCATGTGATCTGGGGTGAGGCGGCCATCGCGTTCTTCCTCAACATCCAGGAGGACGCGCGCCGGGTCGCGGCCATGGCCGCGCCGCCGGGGGGGCTTCTCATCACCGGCGCGGACCGGGGCGTGCGCGAGGGCGACGGCCGCCAGTCCGTCTATAACTCCCTGTACGCGCTACGTCCCGACGCCGGCATCGCGGCGGTTTACGACAAGACCCACCTTGTGCCCTTCGGCGAGTACACGCCGCTTCGGGGCATCGTGCCCTTCGACGAGCTGACCGGCATGAGCGGCGGCTTCACGCCGGGCGCGGGCCTGGCGACCCTCTCCGTGCCCGGCCTGCCGCCGTTCAGCCCGCTGATCTGTTACGAAGTGATCTTCTCGGGCGACGTGACCGCCGGCGGCATGCCTCGGCCGGCCTTCCTGCTGAACCTGACCAACGACGCCTGGTTCGGGATGAGCCTTGGACCCTATCAACACTTCGCCCAGGCCCGGATGCGCGCAGTGGAGGAAGGCCTCCCCCTGGTGCGCACGGCGAACACGGGGATCTCAGGGGTTTTCGATGGTTACGGGCGGGTCGGGGACGTGCTTCCACTCGGAACACGAGGTGTTCTGGATACCGCTCTACCGCAACCTGTAACGGGTGCTACCCCCTTCGCGTTATTGGGAAATTTCACTTCAATTTTACTCGCAACTTGCGGGGGTGCTGCCGCGTTGTTCTTCAGGCGCGGCGATATGGGGCTGCGCTTACGGCGTCGCCAGCGCTAGGGGCTAGCTTGTGCCAAGAGTGGTGTTGGCCTACCATCATCTCAACGATCGGTAGATGACGCGCCGTGTAAACGTTGAATAGCGCAGTCAGTTTTACAACGGGCAGGTTTCACATGGGTTTACCGCAAGAACAGCTTAAAGAAGATACGGCGCCGATGCGTTCGACACGGGGGCGGATGCCCTCGGGCAAGCCGAATCCAGTCGACGTGCATGTGGGCGCGCGCGTGCGCCTGCGCCGGACGCTCCTGGGCATGAGCCAGGAAAAGCTGGGCGAGGCGATCGGCCTGACCTTCCAGCAGGTGCAGAAATACGAGCGCGGCGCGAACCGCATCGGCGCGAGCCGTCTGTGGGATCTGTCGCGCGTCCTCGACTGCCCGATGTCCTTCTTCTTCGAGGAAATGGACGACCAGACGGCGCAGTCCAGCCCGCGCAACCTGTCCGGCGAGAGCCGCGACCTGGAGCCGCGCGACAACGATCCGATGACCAAGCGCGAAACGCTTGAACTGGTGCGCGCCTATTACCGCATCAACGACTATCACGTCCGCCGGCGCATTTATGAGCTGGCGAAGTCCCTGGCTTCCACGGAAGAGCCCACCGAAGCCTAACGGGGACAAACGTCCTTCACGAAAAACGCCGCCATGGGGCAGTCCCCTGGCGGCGTTTCTTTTTTTGGGCGGCCGCGGCCCAAGGATGTCTCGATGATGTCTCGCCTGGGGGACGCGACTCGCCCTTGAAAAAGGGCAGGCGTTCCGGTACCCCCCTTAGGCCCTTTTTCAAGGGGCGCGACGGCGTTGCGCCCTTTTCCCAACCCAGGCTTACAGCCGCTCTCACCAGGAGACGACCTTGCCCAAGACTGACTATGTGTTCACGAGTGAATCCGTCTCGGAAGGTCATCCCGACAAAGTCAGCGACCGTATTTCTGATTCCATCGTCGATCTGTTCTTAAAAGCCGATCCGTATTCGCGCGTCGCCGTCGAAACGCTGTGCACGACCAATCTCATCGTGCTGGCCGGTGAAGTGCGCGGCCCGTCGTCGGTCACACATGATGCAATGATCGAAAGCGCGCGTCAGGCGGTGAAGGCGATCGGCTACGAACAAGACGGCTTCCACTGGAAGACCGCGAAGGTCGAGTGCCATGTGCACGCGCAGTCCGCCGACATCGCCGTCGGCGTCGACAGCGCCGGCAACAAGGACGAAGGCGCGGGCGACCAGGGCATCATGTTCGGTTACGCTGTGAACGAAACGCCGACGCTGATGCCGGCGCCGCTGCATTATTCGCACGCCATCCTGAAGGCGTTGGCCGAAGCCCGTCACGACAAGGACGTGGACTTCCTCGGCCCCGACGCGAAGAGCCAGATCAGCCTGCGTTACGCGAACGGCAAGCCTGTGGGCGCAACGTCCATCGTCGTCTCCACCCAGCACAGCGACGCCGCGTCGCAGGAGCAGATCCGCGAGTACGTGCGCAAACACGTGAAGGACACGATCCCCGACGGTTGGATGTGCCCTGAAGCCGAATTCTACGTGAACCCCACCGGCCGCTTCGTCATCGGCGGTCCGGACGGCGACACCGGCCTCACCGGCCGCAAGATCATCGTCGACACTTATGGTGGGGCTGCGCCGCATGGCGGCGGCGCCTTCTCGGGTAAGGATCCGACGAAGGTCGACCGCTCGGCCGCTTACGCCGCGCGTTATCTCGCGAAGAACGTTGTCGGCGCCGGCCTCGCCGAGCGCTGCGTGATTCAGTTGTCGTATGCGATTGGTGTGTCGAAGCCGCTGTCGGTTTATGTCGACACCTACGGCACGGGCAACGTCGACGAAGACAAGCTCTCGAAGGTGCTGCAGGAACTGATGGACCTTTCGCCGCGCGGCATCCGCGAGCACCTGAAGCTCAACCGTCCGATCTACGAACGCACCGCCGCCTACGGCCACTTCGGCCGCGAGCCGGACGGCGCCGGCGGCTTCAGCTGGGAACGTCTCGACCTGGTGGAACAGCTTGAGTCCGCGTTCGGAGTCTAGTCCGGAGCAGCTGCGCTTCTACGGCCGCCGTAAAGGCAAGCCGCTCAACGCGGGCCGCGTCAGCCTACTCGACGATCTTCTTCCGGAACTGCGCATCGCGGTTCCGGAAGCGCCGCTCGATCCGCGCACACTGTTCTCCTTTCCCGTCACGTCCGTCCGTTTAGAAATCGGCTTCGGCGGCGGCGAGCATCTTGCGCGCCAAGCGCTCGCCAATCCCGATGTCGGGTTCATCGGCGCCGAGGTGTTCCTGAACGGGGTCGCCTCGCTGGTGCGCCATATCCATGAGCTGGGCCTGAAGAACGTGCGCATCTTCAATGAAGACGTGCGCCGCTTGCTGCCGCACCTGCCGGACGCGAGCCTCGCGCGCGTCTCGCTTCTGTTCCCCGACCCCTGGCCCAAGGCCCGCCACGCCAAACGGCGCTTCGTCGGGCCCGAAAACCTGCCCGAAGTGGCGCGGCTGATCCCCGCGGGAGGCGAATTCCGGGTCGCGAGCGATCACCCGGTCTATATCGAATGGGCGCTGATGCACCTTTCGGCCGATCCCAATTTCGCCTGGACGGCCAAGGGACCGGAGGACTGGCGGACGCGGCCGGCCGACTCCACGCCGACTCGATATGAGGAAAAGGCGGGCAAGGAAGGCCGCAAGCCGGTCTTTCTGAACTTCCTGCGAACGGCCCCGGGCGGCTGAGAACCCGCAAAAGCCTTGAAATCGGGGTTGAAGCGGCGTATATGAGCGTCCTCTTTTGACATTCCTGGACGACCTAGGAAGTGGCCCACTTGGCCACTTTTTTTATTGCCTGTTTCAAAGGCCGCCGGGGAAGACCGAGGTGGTTTTTTGGAACGGATGCTGTCGCTGGAAGAACGGGTCGCGCCGACCCTCGAGGCCATGGGCTTCGAGGTGGTCCGCATCGCGCTGACCGGCTCGGTCGGCCGCCGCACGCTCCAGGTCATGGCAGACCGCAAAGACGGCAGCCAGATCTCGGTCGACGACTGCGAACAGATCAGCCAGACGCTGTCGGCGATCTTCGACGTCGAGGACCCGGTGCCCGGCGCCTACGACCTGGAAGTGAGTTCCGCGGGAATTGACCGTCCGCTGACCCGGCCGAAGGATTTCGCGGCCTACGCCGGCTTCGAGGCGAAGGTCGAGACCAAGTTGCCGGTCGCGGGCCGCAGACGCTTTCGCGGCATTTTGAAGGGCTTAGGCGCGGACGATGCCGTCCTGATGGACGTCGACACCACCGCGGTCGAAATCCCGATGAGCGCCATCGGCACGGCGAAACTGGTGCTGACCGACGAATTGATTGAAGCCTCCGCCAAAAGGGCGGAACTGAAACAACGCAATTAGAGAAGAGCCGGAGAACGACGATGGCACGAGAAAGCATTGGCATGGCGCGCCCCGAACTGGTGCAGGTGGCCGATACGGTCGCCCGCGACAAGGGCATCGACCGCGAGGAAGTGTTCCAGGCCATGGAGCAGGCGATCCAGAAAGCCGGCCGCTCGAAATACGGCCATGAGAACGACATCCGCGCCGCCATCGACCGCAAGAACGGCGAGATTCGCCTGGCGCGCTACATGACGGTGGTCGAGACCGTCGAGGACGAAAACACGCAGATCCCGCTGGCGAAAGCCAAGCGCAAGGACGCAACCATCGAACTGGGCGGCGTCATCGTCGATCCGTTGCCGCCGATCGATTTCGGTCGCATCGCCGCACAGACCGCCAAGCAGGTGATCGTGCAGAAGGTGCGCGACGCCGAGCGCGCGCGCCAGTTCACCGAATACAAGGACCGCGTGGGCGAGATCGTCAACGGCCTCGTCAAACGCGTGGAATTCGGCAACGTGATCGTCGACCTGGGCCGCGCCGAAGGCCTGTTGCGCCGCGACGAACTGATCCCGCGCGAGCATTTCAAGAACGGCGACCGCGTGCGCGCCTTCATCGTGGACGTGCGCGAAGAACCGCGCGGTCCGCAGATCTTCCTGTCGCGCACGTCGCCGGACTTCATGGCGGCGCTGTTCAGCCAGGAAGTGCCGGAAATCTACGACGGCATCATCGAAATCAAGGCCGTGGCCCGCGACCCGGGCAGCCGCGCCAAGATCGCCGTCATCTCGAACGACAGCTCGATCGATCCCGTGGGCGCTTGCGTCGGGATGCGCGGGAGCCGCGTGCAGGCGGTTGTGGCCGAACTGCAGGGCGAGAAGATCGACATCATCCAATGGAACCAGGACCCGGCGACGTTCGTCGTCAACGGCCTGGCGCCGGCGGAAGTCACCAAGGTCGTGCTCGACGAAGACTCGGGCCGCATCGAAGTGGTTGTGCCGGACGATCAGCTTTCGCTGGCCATCGGCCGCCGCGGCCAGAACGTGCGTCTGGCCTCGCAACTCACCGGCTGGACCATCGACATTCTCACGGAAGGCGAAGAATCCGAACGCCGCCAGCAGGAGTTCCACTCGCGCTCGAAGATGTTCATCGACGCCCTTGATGTGGACGACGTGCTGGCCCATCTGTTGGTGACCGAAGGCTTTACGTCGGTCGAGGAAGTGGCCTTCGTGCCCATCGAGGAACTCACCGATATCGAAGGCTTCGACGAGGACGTCGCCAACGAGCTGAAGGCGCGCGCGACGGCCTACATCGAGGAAGAGAACAAGAAAATCGCGGCCCGGATGGAGGAACTCGGCGTGTCCGACGACCTCGTCAATGCCGAGATCGAGGGCCTGGATCCCAAGAAAATCATCACCCTGGCCGAAAAGGGCGTGAAGTCCCTGGACGACCTGGCGGATCTGGCCGGCGACGAGCTGGTGGAGATCCTGGGCGCCGACGTGATCAAGGAAGGTCCGGCGAACGCGATCATCATGGCGGCGCGCGCGCATTGGTTCCCGGAGGGCGCCGCGGCGTCCGACGAGACCAAAACCGTGTAACCCACACTCACCCTTTACGGCGGTCCGGGCGAACTGAATGACCATTGCGACAGACCTTTCGGGCGGCCCGGCGCCCCGCGGGCCGGAGGATGCCCGCGACGCAACGGCGGAGGACCCGGAAACGGGTCCCACCCGCCGCTGCATCGCCAGCGGCGAGTCGCATCCCATCGCGGCCCTGATCCGGTTCGTGGTCGGCCCCGATCAGTCGATCGTGCCGGACGTGGACGGACGCCTGCCCGGCCGGGGTTTGTGGTTGAGGGCGCGGCGCGATATGATAGAAACAGCGGCGCAAAAACGGCTGTTTGCCAAAGCCGCGCGGGCCAACGTCAGCGTTTCCCCGGATTTGGCCGATACCGTCGCCGAACTGCTACGTCGCCGCTGTCTTAATCATCTTGGCCTGGCGCAGCGCGCCGGACTTGTCGCTTCGGGTGCGGAGAAGGTCCGCGCACAAATCGCGACCGGCCGCACGGCCGCCTTGATCGGGGCCTCGGACGGCTCGATCGCGGAGCGGCAGAAAATGAACGCTCTCGTTCCGGGCGTCCCGGTGGTGGATGTGTTCACGAGCGCGGAGCTCGGGAGCGCGTTGGGCAGGGATATGGCGGTGCACGTCGCGCTGCTTCCCGGCCGCCTGACGCAGATGATTTTAGAGGATGCGGACCGGTTTAGCGGCCTGCGTCATTGAGACCGGCAGAAGACGTGAGCGACGGCGGTTTGGCTTTTTTGATTAAGGTGCACTGAGTGAGCGATACCAAGACCAAGACACCCTTGACCCTCGGCGGTAAAGGCAAGCTCGAACTGAAGAAGACGGTCGAGACCGGTCAGGTCCGCCAGAGCTTCTCGCATGGCCGTTCCAAGGTCGTTCAGGTCGAGCGCAAGCGCAAACGCCAGTTCGAGATCGGGGCCGACGGGAAGGTGCAGGAAGTCAAGGCGCCGGCGGTATCGCTGAAGGCCAAGGCCGAGGAAGTCGCGCTGAAGGATGCCCTCCAGCACGGCACGCTGACCGACGACGAAAAGGCACACCGCCTGAAGGCGCTGCAGGACGCGATCAAGGCCGACGAAGAAAGCCGCGTGCGCGCCGAGGAAGAGGCCGTGCGCGAAGCCGAAGAAAACGCGCGCCGCGCCGCCGAGGAAAAGCTCCGCAAGGCACAAGAACCGCCACCGGCCGCGCCCGCCGCCGCCGAAGCGCCCGCCGCGGCGCCCGCGACGGAAACCAAGACGGCCACAACCCCGGCGGCAACAACCGCCACCACGACAGCCGCCGCGGCTGAAGCGCCCGCCGCGCGCCGCGAAGCCGCCGAGGAAGAAGAGGAAGAAGACGGGCCGCGCCGGAGCGTTAAGCCGAAAACCGGCCATAAGCCGCCGACGGTCAACAAGCGCACCGAACCGCGCCGCCGCGCCGGCAAGCTCTCGATCACCGCCGCCCTCGAAGGCGATGACGCGGTCGAACGTTCGCGCTCCATCGCCTCCATGCGCCGCGCGGTGGACAAGGAACGCCGCAAGGCCCAGCTCAAGCAACCGATGAACACCGAGAAGGTGGTGCGCGAAGTCGTGCTGCCGGAAACCATCACGGTGCAGGAACTGTCCAGCCGCATGGCGGAACGCTCCGTCAACGTGATCAAGTCCCTTATGAAACTCGGCATCATGGCGACCATCAACGAAGTGATCGACGCCGACACCGCCGAGATCGTGGCCCAGGAATTCGGCCATCGCGTGAAGCGCATCACGGAAAGCGCGGCGGAAGACTCGCTCAAGACCGAAGCCGACAATGAATCCGAAATGAAGACGCGCCCGCCGGTCGTGACCGTCATGGGCCACGTCGACCACGGCAAAACCTCGCTTCTGGATGCATTGCGTTCGGCCAACGTCGTGGCCGGCGAAGCCGGGGGCATTACGCAGCATATCGGCGCATATCAGGTCCGCACCGCCAAGAACCAGAAGATCACCTTCATCGACACGCCGGGCCACGAAGCCTTCACCGCCATGCGCGCCCGCGGCGCGAAGGTGACCGACATCGTGGTGCTGGTGGTGGCCGCCGACGACGGCATCATGCCGCAGACGGTGGAAGCGATTAAACACGCCAAGGCGGCCGAAGTGCCGATCATCGTGGCCATCAACAAGATGGACAAACCCGGCGCCAACCCCTCGCGCGTGAAAACCGATCTGCTCAGCCATGAAGTCGTGGTGGAAGACATGGGCGGCGAAACGCTGGCCGTGGAAGTGTCCGCCACGCAGAAGATCAACCTCGACAAGCTCGAGGAAGCCATCATGCTGCAGGCCGAGCTTTTGGACCTGAAGGCGAACCCGAGCCGCACCGCCGAAGGCAGCATCGTCGAAGCCAAGATGGAAAAGGGCGTCGGTTCCGTCGCTACCGTGCTCGTCCAGCGCGGCACCTTGCATGTGGGCGACATCTTCGTCGCCGGCGCCGAGTGGGGCCGCGTGCGCGTGCTGGTCAACGAACACGGCAAGCAGGTGAAGTCCGCCATGCCGTCCGCACCGGTGGGCGTCGTCGGCTTCGGCGGCACGCCGGCCGCGGGCGATGACTTCGTCGTCGTGACCGATGAAGCCAAGGCGCGTGAAGTGTCCGAGTTCCGCCGCCGCAAGATCCGCGAGAAGGAACACGTCGCCTCCGTCGGCGGTTCGACGATGGAACAGATGTTCGCCAAGATCAAAGCCGGCGAAACCACCGAACTGGCCGTGATCATCAAGGCCGACGTGCAGGGTTCGGCCGAAGCATTGAACGGCACGCTGGCCAAAATCGGCACCGAGAAGGTGAAGGTGAAAGTGCTTCACTCCGCCGTCGGCCCGATCAACGAATCCGACGTGACGCTGGCCAAGACCAACGGCGCGGTGATCATCGGCTTCAACGTGCGCGCCAACGCGCAAGCCCGCGAAGTGGCCAAACGCGACAACGTGGACATCCGCTACTACTCGATCATCTACGAAGTCTCGGACGACATGAAGGCGGTCTTGACCGGCATGCTCGCGCCGACCTTCAAGGAAGCCTTCATCGGCTACGCCGAGATCCGCGAAGTGTTCAACATCACCAAGGTCGGCAAGGTCGCCGGCTGCCGCGTGACGCAGGGCATCATCAAACGCGGCTGCAAAGTGCGCCTCCTGCGCGACAACGTCGTCATCCACGAAGGCGATCTGTCGCAGCTCAAGCGCTTCAAGGAAGACGTGAAGGAAGTCCGCGAAGGTTACGAGTGCGGCATGGCGCTGGCCAACTATCAGGACATTCAGGCCGGCGACATGATCGAATGTTTCGAACTGGAGCGCGTCGCCGCGACTCTCTAGGACGTCACGCGTTCTCCGCGCGCGGCCTTTTCGCCCGCGCGTAGGATGGGTGCGTGATCTAAGGATTTTCCCACATGGCACGACAACGGCCAAAGGCGCCGGGTCAACGGCAATTGCGCATCGGCGAGGAGATCCGCCACGTGCTGGCCTACATCCTGGAACGCGAGACGTTCCGCGATCCCGGCCTTGCGAATACACGCGTCACCGTCACCGAAGTGCGCCCGAGCCCGGACCTGCGCCACGCGCGCGTCTATATCGTGCCGCTCGGCGGGGGCGACCCGAAGCCCATCCTGGAGGGCCTGCGGCGCGTGAAACCGTTCCTGCGGCGCGAGATCGCCGGCCGGCTGACCATGAAGTTCATTCCCGATCTCGTCTTCGCCGCGGACGAGAGTTTCGACGAGGCCGAGCGCATCGGACGGCTGCTGCACAAACCCGAGGTCGCCCGCGACCTGACCGGCGCGGTCTTCGCCGATCCGCGGGACGAGGAAGAATAGGCGTGCCCCGGAAGGCGAAAGGCACGCCCATCCACGGCTGGATCGCGGTCGATAAACCCACTGGAATCACGGCCGCCAAGGTCGTCGCCCGGGTGAAACGGGCATTGGATGCCGCAAAAGCGGGTCATGGGGGCACTTTGGACCCCTTGGCGACCGGGATTTTGCCGATTGCCCTGGGCGAGGCGACAAAAACAGCCTCTTTCGCCATGGATTCCACCAAAATCTATACGTTTGAGGTCACGTGGGGCGCCGCCACCGATACCGACGATAGCGATGGGACCGTGATCCGCACCGCGCCGGGCCGGCCCGACGCCGCCGCCATAAAAGCGATGCTGCCCCGGTTCACGGGCCTGATCTCGCAGGTCCCGCCCGACTATTCAGCCATCAAGGTGGACGGCCAGCGGGCCTATGACCTTGCCCGGGCCAAGGAGGAACTGACCCTGGCCCCCCGGACCGTCGATGTGCGCCGGTTTGAACTGACCGCCACCCCGGACGCCGACCATGCCCGCTTCGAGGTCGAATGCGGCAAGGGAACCTATATCCGGGCCCTGGTCCGTGACCTGGCACAGGCCCTGGGGACCGAGGGGCACATCTCGGTCTTAAGGCGCGTAAGATGCGGCGCTTTCAGCGAAAACAGGGCGATTTCCCTGGAAAACCTGGAGGCCCTGGGGCATAAAGCCGCCGCTTCCGAATACCTTCTCCCGGTCAAGACCGTGCTGGACGACATCCCGGCCCTGGCCCTGACGGAAGAAGAGGCTCGCCGCATGGGCCTGGGGCAGGCGATCGCCCTTTGGCCCGTAGTGAAGCGCAAGCCCCTCACCGGCCTTGAAGAAGGCCAGACCGTGCAAGCGGTGTGCGGTGAGAGGCTGATTGCGGTGGCCGAGGTCGGGAACGGCATGGTCCGTCCCGTCCGGGTTTTGAATCACTAATTGAAGGAGTACCCGATGTCGATTACCGCGGAGCGCAAGCAAGCGCTCATCTCTGAGTATGCCACCAAGAACGGCGATACCGGTTCGCCGGAAGTCCAAGTGGCGATCCTGTCCGAACGTATCAAGAACCTCACCGATCACCTGAAAGACCACAACAAGGACAACCACTCGCGTCGTGGCCTCCTCGTGATGGTCGGTCAGCGCCGTCGCCTGCTTGATTACCTCAAAGGCGTTGGGCCCGATCGCTATGAAAGCTTGATCACCCGTCTCGGACTGCGTCGCTAATTTTTGTTCCAGTCATAGCTGGTGGATGCGAACGGAGCGCCCTTGCATGTGCAAGCCGGCGCTCATCGCATTTTCCTAAGCAGCATCTGTGACGGGTTGACGCAAAAGCTGCCGCATGCGGACGCCGGACACCGGCGTTTCGCATGTGAGTGTGTTCAAGGCGCGCAGCGATATTTCTGCGCGGGATCGAAATCTCGGCTCACTCCCCTCTGACCGTTTTGAAAGTCCACATGGGTGGACCCCTGACGGTGAGCCGAGCGCACAATCCGGTGCCGGTCCAGGAGGAAGAAGGAAGAAAAACCATGTCTATGTTCAAAGTCACCCGTAAGGAAATCGAGTGGGGCGGCCGCAAGCTGATCCTCGAAACGGGCAAGATCGCCCGCCAGGCCGACGGCGCCGTGTTGGCGACCTACGGCGAAACCACCGTCCTGTGTACCGCCGTCGGCGCCAAGGCGCCGAAGCCCGGCGTCGACTTTTTCCCGCTGACCGTGAATTACCAGGAGAAGGCTTTCGCCGCGGGCAAGATCCCCGGCGGCTTCTTCAAGCGTGAAGGCCGTCCGACCGAGAAGGAGGTTCTGACCTCGCGCCTCATCGACCGCCCGATCCGTCCGCTGTTCCACGACTCCTATCGCAACGAAACCCAGGTCGTCTGCACCGTGCTCTCGCACGACATGAAGAACGACCCGGACGTCGTGGCGATGATCGGCGCGTCGGCCGCGCTCACCATCTCGGGCATCCCGTTCCTGGGCCCCATCGGCGCCGCGCGCGTCGGTTATGTGGACGGCCAGTATGTGCTGAACCCGAAGATGGACGAACTGCCGAACTCGAGCCTCGACCTGGTGGTCGCGGGCACGCGTGAAGGCGTGCTGATGGTCGAATCGGAAGCGAAAGAACTTTCCGAAGACGTCATGCTCGGCGCGGTGAACTTCGGTCACGACCAGATGCAGGCCGTGATCAATATGATCATCAGCCTGGCCGAAGCTTGCGCGAAGGATCCGTTTGAATTGACGGCGGAAGCGCCGGAAGTCGCGGTTGTGAAGTCCAAGCTTGCGCCGTTCGCGGCCGACCTCGGCGTTGCTTACACCAAGACCGTGAAGCAAGAGCGCTACGCGGCGGTGGGCGACGTGAAGAAGAAGGCCGTCGCCAGCCTCGGCGACAACGCCGCGGAACTGGCCGTGGCCGGCGGCATCCTGAAGCACATGGAAGCCGATGTCGTTCGCGGCAACATCCTGAAAACCGGCAAGCGCATCGACGGCCGCGACACGAAGACCGTGCGCGCGATCGAAATCGACGTCGGCGTGCTGCCCCGGGCCCACGGCTCGGCGCTGTTCACCCGCGGTGAAACGCAAGCCCTCGTCGTCGCCACGCTCGGCACCGGCCAGGACGAACAGATCATCGACGCCCTGGAAGGCGAATACCGCCAGAACTTCATGCTCCACTACAACTTCCCGCCGTACTCGGTGGGTGAAGCGGGCCGCATGGGTTCGCCGGGCCGCCGCGAAATCGGCCACGGCAAGCTCGCGTGGCGCGCCATCAACCCGTTGCTGCCGGCGAAGGACAACTTCCCGTACACGCTGCGTCTGGTCTCGGAAATCACCGAGTCCAACGGTTCGTCGTCGATGGCGACCGTGTGCGGCAGCTCGCTCGCCATGATGGACGGCGGCGTGCCGCTCGCCCGTCCGGTGGCGGGCATCGCCATGGGTCTGATCAAGGAAGGCAACGACTTCGCCGTCCTGTCGGACATCCTGGGCGATGAAGATCACCTGGGCGACATGGACTTCAAGGTCGCCGGAACGGACGCGGGCGTGACCGCGCTGCAGATGGACATCAAGATCACGTCCATCACACGCGAGATCATGGAGATCGCGCTGCGCCAGGCCAAGGACGGCCGTCTGCACATCCTGGGCGAGATGGCGAAAGCCATCACCGGCGCCCGCGATACGGTGGCCGCCACCGCGCCGCGCATCACGACCCTGATGGTTCCGAAGGACAAGATCCGCGAGATCATCGGCACCGGCGGCAAAGTGATCCGCGAACTGCAGGAAACCACCCAGACCAAGATCGACATCGAGGACGACGGCACCGTGCGCGTGGCCTCGGCCGATCAGGACAACATGAACGAAGCCGTGCGCCGCATCCGCGAGATCGTCGCCGAGCCGGAAGTCGGCGTGATCTACACCGGCACCGTGGTGAAGATCATGGACTTCGGCGCGTTCGTGAACTTCCTCGGCAAGCGCGACGGCCTGGTGCACATCTCGGAGCTCGCTTCGAAGCGCGTGCAGCAGGTCAGCGACGTCGTGAAGGAAGGCGATGTCGTGAAAGTGAAGTGCCTTGCCATCGACGACCGCGGCAAGGTGAAGCTGTCCATGAAGCGCGTCGACCAGGCCACCGGCCAGGACATCGACACGGGCAAGGACAGCGGCGAAGCTGCGCCGGCGAACTAACGGACGACCTGGGACGCGTGGGTAAAAAGCCGCCGTTTCCCTTCGTCATCGGCCATCGCGGGTCGCCGCGGACGGCGCCGGAGAATACTCTGGCGTCGTTCCGTCAGGCCGCCCGCGACGGCGCGACGTGGGTGGAGTTCGACGTCTCGTTGACGCTGGACGGACGTGCGGTGATTTTCCACGACGACGACCTGGATCGCACGTCGGACGGCACCGGGCCGCTTGCGGCCACGACCTTCGACGCCTTGCGCAATCTCGACGCCGGTGGCTGGTTCGGACCGGCTTTCGCCGGGGAACCCGTGCCGACGCTTGAAGAGGCCCTCGAGCTGTTCCGGGAGGAAGGCTTGTCGTTCAACATGGAAATCAAGCCGGATCGCGGCCGCGAAGTGGAAACGGCCGAAATCGCGCTGGCGATCGCCCGCGACGGCTGGCCCGCGCAAGCGCCCGCGCCGCTGATCTCCAGCTTCTCGCGTCTCTCGGTGGCCACCGCGAAGGAAGTGCAGCCGGGATGGCCGCGCGACCTGTTGTTCGACCGTGTGCCGGACGACTGGCGCGAGGTCGGCGCGCAATTGGAAGTGATTTCGTTCGGCGCGAATCACTTGCACCTGACGGAAACGCAGGTCGCCGCAATGAAGGGCGACGGCTACGGCGTGATGGCCTATACCGTCAACGACACCGAACGGGCAAAAACGCTAAAAAGCTGGGGCGTGGACGCGATCTTCACGGATATTCCCGCGGACATGCTGCGAACGTTCAAATGAGTATTCTTGGTTCACACCCGCGCACACCCTATATTGCGCGTGGGAGCGGGAGGTTCGTTACAATGGGAACAGTACGTTGAAAGCACTCAATCCTATCGTCATCGGCGGACAAGAAGTCCTGCCGATCATCGAAGGCGGCAAAGGCATCAGCGTTTCCAACGGTCAGTCGTCAGGCGCCTTCGCGGCCGCCGGCGCGATCGGCACCTTCTCGGGCGTGAACGCGGATTCGTTCGACGCCTCCGGCGCACCCATTCCGCAGATCTATCACGGCCGCACCCGCAAGGAGCGCCATGAGGAGCTGATCAAATACGCCGTCGAGGGCGGCATCACGCAGGCGCGCATCGCGCACGATATCCGCGGCAACCAAGGCCGCCTGCACATCAATATTTTGTGGGAAATGGGCGGGGCCGAACGCGTCCTGTCCGGCGTGATGGAAAAGTGCCGCGGCCTTGTGCACGGCGTCACCTGCGGCGCCGGCATGCCCTACAAGCTGGCCGAACTCGCCGCGCATTACGGCATCTACTATTACCCGATCGTCTCCTCCGGCCGCGCGTTCCGCGCCCTGTGGAAGCGCGCGTATCACAAGTACGCCGAGCTTTTGGGCGGCGTGGTCTATGAAGACCCGTGGCTGGCCGGCGGCCATAACGGCCTGTCCAATTCCGAGGATCCGAAGAAACCCGAGGAGCCCTATCAGCGCGTCGCGGCGCTGCGCGCCGTGATGAACGAGTGCGGCCTGCACAACACCCCCATCATCATGGCGGGCGGCGTGTGGTGGCTGTCGGAGTGGGAACATTGGCTGGACAACCCTGAGATCGGCCCCATCGCGTTCCAATTCGGCACCCGTCCGCTGTTGACGGCGGAAAGCCCGATTTCGGAAGAATGGAAGCGCCGCCTGGTGACGTTGCAGCCGGGCGACGTGCATCTGCACCGTTTCAGCCCGACAGGGTTCTATTCCTCGGCCGTGCACAACGGCTTCCTGGACGAACTCGAACACCGCAGCGAGCGCCAGATCCCCTTCACGCCGGAACCTGTCGGCGCGCACGATACGGCCTTCTCCATGGGCGCGCGCAAACGCGACGTCTATGTGACGGGCCCCGACAAGATGCGCGCCCAGGCGTGGCTCGATCACGGCTTCACGGAAACCATGAAGACGCCCGACGCCACTTTGATCTTCGTGACGCCGGAGAAGGCCGAGGAAATCCGCGTCGATCAGATCGCCTGCATGGGCTGCCTGTCGGCCTGCTCCTTCTCGAACTGGTCGCAGAGCGAAGAGGGCACCACCGGCCGCAAAGCCGATCCCCGCAGCTTCTGCATCCAGAAGACGCTGCAGAACATCGCGCACGATGGGACCGTGGAGTCCGAGCTCATGTTCGCCGGCCACAACGCCTACCGGTTCGGCCAGGACCCCTGGTACAACAACGGGTTCGTGCCGACGGTGAAACAACTGGTCGAGCGTATCGCCACCGGCTGGTAGCCGGCCGATCGGGATCTAACCCTTCAGCATGCCTTTGATCTTGGCGTACTCATGCTCGAGGACGCCATAGATCACGGAACTCCACCATTTGCCGCGGGCGAAGTGGATATCGCGCAGCAGGCCTTCGCGCGCCATGCCCAGTTTCTGCATCACGCGGATGGAGCCCTTGTTCTCGGGGCTGCACTGGGCGCCGACGCGATGCAGCTTCAACTGCGAGAACGCCGCGTCGAGGAGCGCGCCGGTGATCTCGGTACCGAACCCTTGTTTCCAGAACCGCGGCGCGACGCCGAAACCAAGCTCTCCCTGGCGTTCCGCCGGGTTTGTGATCCGTAAGACGGCTTCGCCGACAATCTCGCCGGTGTCCTTCTTCGTCGCGGCGAGAAAGTAGGCAAGGCGCGGCGCGGTGGCCTGTTCGCTCACCACCCATTTGATCAAGGCGTCGATCTGCTGTGCGGTCGGCGGCTCGCTGCGCTGATACTGCCAATAGGCGGGATCGTTCGCGTAGGCGAAGACGGTGGACGCGTCGCCGGCGACATACTCGCGGATATGAAGCCGCCGTGTCGTAATCGGCAGCGACAGCGCGGGCACGGAGATCGATGGAGCGGTCATAACCCACGAATCGTAAGCGATATCGCGCGGGATGATAATCCCTTTCGCTTCAACGGCTCGGGGGCGCTACGTCTTTTGTTTGGCGCGCCCTCTTATCGGAAAACCGGCCGCCACTTTTCCGGAGCGCACGCTAGCGCGCCAAGTATTTTCCGATGAAGTCCTCGATTTCGGGGATCGAAAGGCCCTTGGCCTTCAGTTCGGCGCGAATGCCGCGCAGGTCGACGTTGGCGTAGTTGTGCGTGGCGGCGGGGAGTTTTTCCGAGGCATCGACGATCCGGAAATCGAAATCGCGCGCCGGGCTCTTGAACACCTCGTAGTGCAGAATCTGGTCGACTTCGTTGTTCGGCGTGAAGGTCAGGACCGTCGGCTTCAGGTCGTAGAGCTCTTTGGGCTGCACGTCGCAAGCCGCGGCGATGATGAGTTCGTCGCCCACCTGGCAGGTGCGCGCGGCCGCGCCGTTCAGGATGCAGCAGCGCGATCCCGGTTCGCCGTAGATCACATAAGTGGTCAGGCGCGCGCCTGAGTTCTTGTTCCAGATTTCCACGAACTCGCACGGGTAGAGGCCCGCGAGCGCGCCGTGTTCAGGATCAAGCGTGATGGAGCCGTGGTAATGCAGATCGGCGCCCGTGACCCGGAGACCATGAAGTTTCGCGCGGATAACCTTAACCATCAAAGCAGTCCGTATGTGCAGTGCAAAATCGGCCGGAACCATACTCGTTTTGTCCCGTGGGTAAAGCCGTGGCCTCTCTTGCCTCGGCATAGCAGCCCCCGTAAAGTCGAATGCCCGGCGGAACATATAATGAACATCCCAGGCTTGTCGGATCTATTGGGCACACCCGGAGCGGGCGGCGTCGAGATTGACCTCGGCGGCGGACGACAAGGCCCCGTGCGCGCGCACGTACGCCCGCCGCCGCAGGTGGTCACCGCCGGCGTCACCCGCGGCGTATGCCGCTGGTTAGGGGATCTGGGTTTCTCAAGCTTGGTGGAGTTCAAGCTGGGCAACGGCCGCCGGGCGGATGTGGTGGGCCTGAACGCAGCGGGCACCATCTTGATGGTGGAAGTGAAGAGCACGCCGGAGGACTTCCGCGGCGACGCGAAGTGGCTGGAATACGTGCCCTACTGCGATGCCTTCTCCTTCGCCGTGCCGCCGCACTTTCCCTGGCAGATCCTTCCGGAGAATGTCGGGGTGGTGATGGCCGACGCGCATACGGCCGCGATCATGCGGCCCGCCCCGCAGCATCCGCTGCATGCTTCACGGCGTAAGGCCCTGATATTGAGGTTCGCGCTGGCCGCCGGACAACGGCTGGCCAGCGTGGTCGATCCACGCGTCTAGATTTAACCGCAGTACAGACCGATGATGCGCCGCTGCGCGTCGAGCTCGACGTTGAGACGTTGGGCGCTGTAGTCCTTTGTCACGATCGCGCCCGGCAATAACACACGGTAGGGCGCGGTGAGATTCTCCTCGCGCATATACTGACCCGCGCCCGGCGCGGTTTCGCCCTTCGGCACGAAGTTCATGCCAAGGGCCGGCACCAGGACATGACCGCGGCATTGCACCAGCATTTCGGGCACGACGGGTTGACGGATCACCGCCGGCGGCGCGGGGCCCGTCACACCGGGACTGTCGTTGAAGTACGGATATCCGCGGTTCGGACCTTGCGCACAGGCGGCAAGTGCTGCGACCGAAAGGATGGCGATGACGATGCGGTCTGACGTCAGGCTCATGAAACGGATCTGGCTCCCTTGAGCGCGGTGATCGTGGCGGTGGTGGAGAACGACGGCACGAGATCGGCGAGAACGACCCGCCCGCCGTAGCTTTCCACAACGTCGCCACCGACCACCGTGGCGCGGGTGTAATCGGCGCCTTTCACCAGCACATCAGGCCGCAAGGCCTCGATCAACGCAAGAGGCGTGTCTTCCTCGAAGATCACGACCATGTCAGCCGACGCCAGCGACGCCATCACAGCCGCGCGCGCCGCCTCGGTTTGCACAGGCCGGCTTTCGCCTTTCAGGCGCTTCACGGACGCATCGCTGTTCAGCGCGACGACAAGACGGTCGCAGGCCGCGCGCGCCTGGCGCAGCAGCGAGACATGACCGGGATGGAGAAGATCGAAACAGCCGTTGGTGAAGCCAACCTTAAGTCCGGCCGCGCGCCACGCGGCCACCCGCGCGAGCGCCGCGACGCGATCGGCCACTTTCTGTTCGACTGTGGCGAAGCCCGTGTGCCGCAACGCGCCCAGGATATCTTGCACGGTCGCGACCGCGGTGCCGTGGCGGCCCACGACGACACCGGCGGCCACATTGGCGAGACGCATCGCAAGCGGCAGCGGCGCGGCGCAGGCCAGCCCGAGGGTGAGCGCGGCGACAACCGTGTCGCCCGCGCCCGTGACATCGGCGACTTCGCGCGTCTCGGCGCTTTGGTGATGGACATGGCCGCCGGCATCCACCAGCGTCATTCCTTCCCCGGAACGGGTGACGAGCACCGCGCCGACCCCGATTTTGCGGATAAGGCTTTGCGCCGCGGCGACCAGGCTTTCGGTGGTATCGACCGGAAGGCCGGTCGCTTCGGCGAGTTCGGCGCGGTTCGGCGTCAGCACACTGGCGCCCGCGTAGCGGCCGTAATCCGTGCCCTTGGGATCGACAATGACCGGTTTGCCCTGGAGCTTCGCGGCGGCGATGACCGCCTGCACGACATCGCCCGACAGCACGCCCTTGCCGTAATCCGACAGGATGACCGCCTCGGCGCGCGGCATTTCGGAGGCGATCGCCCGCATGACGTCGGCCGCGTCGTCGGCGGCGAGCGGCAGGCGGGTTTCCCGGTCGGCCCGCAACAGGTGATGGCCGTCCAGGCTGAAGAACCGGTTTTTGATCGTGGTTTCCCGGTGCGGCGAAACGCGGAGATAAGGTTCCACCGGCAAACGGGCGAGGAGATTGCCGACCTCTCGGCCGGCCAGGTCTTCACCGATGGCGGCGACAAAGGCGCAGGCCGCGCCCAGGGCGGCGAGGTTCCGCACCACGTTGCCCGCGCCCCCCAGTTCGCTGGTCTCGCGGGTAATCCGCACCACCGGGACAGGGGCTTCGGGTGAAATCCGCTTCACTTCGCCATAGGTCGATCGGTCGACCATGACGTCGCCGACGCACAGAACACGTCGCCCGCTGAATTTACCCAGGACCGAAGTCAGGGCGGCCAGATCGTCAAGCGCGGGGTCGGAGGCGGTCGTCATTGCGGGGATGCTAAAAACCGGGGGTTAAAACGCCAAAAAACATGGGTCCACGCCTTCCGTGCGGGTCGGCGCATATGATAATGGACGCCCTCGCCGGGCACGATGGCGTAGTCGGGGTGCGAAGGAGCGATCCGCGCACCGTTGGAAATAGTATTTGTTAATCTTTTCCAAATAGTTACCGTGCACCATAAGCGAAATGGAGTAAGGGCCGCGAGGAGCCGTTGCGCTGCGTGGCGGGAAATACGCCGAAACCCTCGTAAAGATTGTGTAACGCGAGACAGATGAACCAGGGCGCGAGAGGCTATCAGGAGACTCTGCTTGTCGACACGCTCGACCGGATGCGCCGCAATCCGGAAGGGCGCAAGGTCGTGCACCTGCGCCTGTCCCAGCTTATGCCGCAGAACCGCACCCCGGTGCGCATCAAGATCGTCACCCGCATGTTCCGCACCTTGGAAAGCGGACGGCAGGTGCAGATTTTCAGCCTGACGAACGACGACCTCGCCATGATCGTCAACGGCGGCGCCCAGCGCGACGTCAACAACATCATCCACCGCATCCGCAAGCTCTATGAGGGCGACCCGCTGACCCTGGACGACGAAAGCGGCAACGACCGCTTCATCGTCTGGTACGATCTGACCCTCGACGCCGCGATGGCGATCCATGCCGCGCAGCAGATGCGCCAGGACGCCCAACAGGCGCGGCCTCCGGCGGCGGCAGCCCTGCCGACCATCACACCCGCGGCGCTGGACGACATCCATAAGAAGCTCGCCTTCCTCAACGTCGTGCCCTTTGTGCGCGACCAGGTCGCCGTGCGCCTCGACCCGACGACAAAAGCCCCGTCGATCGAGTTCTACGAATTCTTCCTGTCCGTGGGCGATATCCAACGCGCCGTCGCGCCGGCGTGGAATCTGTTCGGCGACCGCTCGCTGTTCCAGGACCTCAGCCGCACGATGGACTTGCGCATGCTCGATATCGTCGTGCGCGCGCCGCAGGCCCGGGGCACGCCCGCGATCAGCCTCAATCTCAATCTCGAAACCATCTTCACGTCGGCGTTCGCGACATTTCTGACCCGCGTCGAGGCGAACCAGAAAGTGATCGTTGAAATCCAGGCGGTCGACATGCTGACCAACTTCAGCATGTACCAGGACGCGCAGGCGACCCTGGGCGGCATGGGGCACGCGGTGCTGATCGACGGCTTGAGCACCACGGCCTTGTCGATGATCGACGTCGCGCAGATCAAACCCGACTACGCCAAGATCATCTGGGCGCCCGAACTTCTGGACATGATGGATCCCGCGACCAACCAGAGTGCCGCTTTCATCGTTCACAACATCGGGCCCGAGAAAGTCATCCTGTCCCGTTGCGATTCAGCTTCCGCGCTGCAATGGGGCATGAAAACGGGTATCAGCCTCTTCCAGGGGCACTTCCTGGACGCCTATCGCAAAGCCGCGCCGCGGCGGAGGTAGAAGGTCCGATGGAACAACAAGGCACAGCGACACACCCCCTCGGCGCCAGCCACGAAGCGCGCTTCCTCGACGATCTGAAGTCGCTGGAACCCGTCGCGCGCGACAAAGGCGTCATCCGCCTGCATCTTTCGCGCCTCGCGCCGGAGAACAGGGACAAGGACAATCTGCGCAACGCCGAAACGGCGTTCGACGAATTGACGCGCACGCGTTCGGCGTGGCTGTACCGCCTGCGCAACTCCGACCTCATTGTCGTGTTCGAGAACGGCGAAACCGCCGCCGCGGAGCGCGCCGTCCTGAAACTTCTGAAACTGTGGGAACGCGATCCCCTGATGCAGAAGTTCAAGAGCGACGCGCGCAAGAACCGGATCTCCAACTGGTTCGACATGACGGCCGACTACGACAAGCTTCTGACCTTCGCGATGCGCCAGGCCGCGACGACGGGCATCCAGGCGCGCAAGACGCTTCCTGAATTGATCGCCGCGCGCGAACTTCAACGCAACAATCCCGAGCGCGGCACGCCCTTGACCCCGACCGAACTGGGCCGCGCGGAAGAAGCGCTCGCGCGCGTGGACCTTTCGAGCTTCACCCGCCGCCAGCCGGTCTGCGCCTTCGTCGAGGACGGGAAGCCCGAGATCGTCTTCACGGAAGTCTTCGTCTCGATCGCCGACCTGCGCGAGACCCTGATGCCGCGCACCGACCTCACCATCAATCCGTGGCTGTTCCAGCGCTTCACGCAGACCCTCGACCGGCGCGTGATGGCGCAGATCGCGCGCCGCGAGGACCGCACCCTCTTGCGCGACGGCTTCAGCATCAACGTCAACGTTTCGACCGTGTTGTCGGAGGAATTCCTGTCCTTCGACGACGACTTCGCGCCGTCGACCCAGGATGTCGTGTTGGAGATGCGCCTGGAGGACATGTTCGCAGACCCCGCGAGCTTCGCCTTCGCGCGCGATTTCGTCACCGAACGCGGCTACCGGATCTGCGTCGACGGCCTGACGCTTGCGACATTCCCGTTCGCCGACACCAATCGCCTGGGCGTCTCCTATGCGAAACTGTCGTGGTCGCAGGAAATGGCGGCCTACGGCGGCACGCAGGTCGGCCAGTCCCTGAAAGAGATGATCCGCGAACGCAAGAAAGGCCGCACCATCCTCGCCCGCTGCGATTCCGAAGCCGCGGTGAAGGTGGGCCAGCAACTCGGCATCACCCTGTTCCAGGGGCGTTATATCGACGCCCTGGCGCGTAACATTCGTTAATTGTTTCGTTTACCAAGCGTTTATTGCCCGCACATGGCGCCTGCGGCCTAATACCGATTCGTCACCCCCCGCACGTTGCCTTACTTCGGGCGTACTTCATGGCAACCATCCGCCATCATTGGAGGCAAATATGACCAATCCCATTTCACGCCGCAAAGCGGGCCTCATCATGGCGACGACGCTCGCAGGTGTCGCCGCCGCAGGCGCGGCGAAAGCCGACGATGTCGTCGATGCGCGCCATATCCTCGACGAGTCCGCGATCACCGTTCAACGCGTGCGCGACGAGTTGAAGGATTCCAGCGACATGGACGAATTGCTCCAGCGGAGCAAAGGCGTTCTCATCGTCCCGTCTTATTACAAACTCGGGTTCATCGTCGGCGGCGCTTACGGCGACGGCGTGTTGCTGAAGCGTATGCCGGAAGGCGAGTTCGGCGACCCCGCGTTCTACCGCATGACCGCAGGTTCGCTTGGCCTGCAGGCCGGCATGAACGCCGCCTCGGTTGTGTTCATGATCCTCACCGAGAAGGGCTTGAGCGCGATCCTCGACGACGAGTTCAAGATCGGCGCCAACGTCGGTATGACTTTGGGGACGCTGGGTGTCGGCGCGGAAGCCGCGACCACCACGCATGTGGGCAAGGACATCGTCGCCTATTCACAAAGCAAAGGCCTGTTCGCGGGCGGCGCGTTTGAAGGCGCGGTGATCAAACCGCGCCGGGACTGGAACGCCGCGGTTTACGGCGTCGGCAACGACAATCCCACGGCCATCGTCCAACGCAACCAGTTGGGCGCGGCGACGACGCTCAAGGACATCTTGTCCAAGAGCTTCTATCCGGCCCAAGCGTCGGAATAACACGCGGCTTGTTCTAGGACGCCGGCGCCTCGAAGGTGGCCGGCGCCTTCTCCACTTCCACGGACCCTTCGCGCGTGACCTGCATGATCGCGAAGCCGCGCTGCGACAATCCGTTCGGCAGGAAACGGAAAATCCCGTCCACGCCCGCGAAGCCCGAAGGATTCGAGATAGCTTCGGCGGAGAACGGCTGCGGATAGTCGCCGCGCGCGAGCACGGCCGCCAGCGCCACCGCGTCGTAGCCGTGGCTCGCGATGCCGGGCGCCGCGCGGCCGAACAATTCACGGTACCGCAGGAAGAACTGCCGGTTCGATTCCGGCGGCGGCGCGGGGAAAACACCGCCGACCATCACCGGCTCGCGGCCTAATCCCGGCGTGTTCCATAGCATCGTGCCAAGCAATTGCACGCGGCCGGCGTCGATGTCGTAGAACGGCAGGAGCGTCGCCGCTTGCGTGAGGCGCGCGCCCTGGTCGGGCAAAAGGATCGCCTCGAAGTCCACTTCGCCGATGGTCTCCAGGCGGTTCAGGCGCTCGAGCGCCAACTGCGAGATTTCATCTTCCTTGCCGGCGAGCTCCGCCTTCTGCACTTCGAGGGCTTCCTTGCGGCGGTCGTAGGCGGCGAGTTCGCGCACCACGTCGTTCAGGTTCGACCCTTCGGCGTTGTAGTAGGCGACGTTCGTCACCTGACCGCCACCGGTCGGGACATAACGGTTGAACGCTTCCACGACGGCATGGCCGTAATCGGAGTCCGGCGCCAGGACCGCGAAGCGCTGTAAGCCTTGCGCCCGCGCATGAGCCACAATTTGCCGGACCTGCTCCTGCACCAGGAAGCCCAGCACATAGACGCGGGAGCTGGCGATGGTGGGATCAGTGGAGAATGCGACGACATTGACGCCGGCGGCGGCGGCGGCCGGCGCGATCGCGCGCGCCTCGGCGGAGAACAAGGGGCCGAGCAAAAGCTGCGCGCCGTGCGCGAGCGCGCGGCCGGCGGCTTCGGTGGCGCCCTCGGGCGTGCCTTGGGTGTCGTAGGCCTGCAGGACGAAGCGTTCGTCCGCGACATCGAACAACGCCATCTCGGCCGCGTTCATGAGGGCTTGGCCGATGGGCGCGGAGGGGCCGGTCAACGGCACCAGGAGGCCGACGCGCACCAGACCCAGCGCATCGGGCACGGGGCGCTGGGGCGTCGGACCGCCCGCCACGGCCGGCGGCGCGGGACGCGCGGACTCATCGAGACCCGGGATCAACTGATTGCGGCCCAGTACACCGCGGCGATCGGCCGGCGCGGACTGCAACGTCGAGGTGGGCGCGCCCTGGGCTCTGGAAGCCGCCACCGGAGTCTGCGAGGGTGGCGCTCCGCCGCCGCCGCAACCGGCCAGAAGGACGGCGGCGAGCGCGGCACCAAGGAAAGAAAGCCTCAGCGGCATCAATGGCACGAAACGAGTCCTCATTTCTGAAAGCGGGTCTGAAAGCGGGTCAAGAAACCGGGGCCGACCCTACGGCTGCCGACACGCCAAGTAAACCCGGGATCAAGCCTCTTATCCCCTTGAATCCGGGCCTTTATGTGGTGGCGACGCCGATCGGGAACCTGGAAGACATAACGGCCCGCGCCCTCACGGTGTTGCGCGGCGCGGACCTGATCGCGTGCGAGGACACCCGCGTCACGGGAAGCCTTCTGCACCGCTTCGGGATCGCGACCGCCATGATGCCGTATCACGATCACAACGCCGATCAGGCGCGGCCCAAGCTCTTGGCCAAACTGCAGGCGGGCGAGAGCGTCGCCCTGGTCAGCGACGCGGGCACGCCGCTGATCTCCGATCCGGGTTACAAACTCGTGCGCGCCTGCGCCGACGCCGGCGTCCCGGTGATCCCCATTCCCGGTCCCTCGGCGATGTTGGCCGCCCTGGTAACGGCGGGGCTTCCCACCGACCGGGTGATGTTCGCGGGCTTCCTTCCCCAGAAATCGGGCGCGCGGCGCGCGGCGATCCTTGAGTTCAAGGATCTCAAGGCGACGCTGGTCTTTTACGAATCCGCCCAGCGCGTCGGCGAAACCGTGGCCGATCTGCATGAGGTGCTGGGCCCGCGGCCCGCCGCGGTCTGCCGCGAGATGACGAAACTTTACGAGGAAGTGCGCCGGGGTTCGCTGGCGGACCTGTCGGCCGCCTACGCGGGCGAGGACACACCAAAAGGCGAAATTGTCATCGTGGTAGGCGGCGCAACGGATGTCGCCGCGGCGGCGGAGGATCTCGACACCGCGCTGAAACGCGCGCTTGAAACGATGACCGTGCGCGACGCCGCGGAAGTTGTGGCCGAAGCGTTCCAGGAACCGCGCCGGCGCATTTATCAACGCGCGCTCGAACTCGGCAAACACGCAGGGAAATGACGGGCGGAGATAGCAGACGCGCGGCGGCGGACCGGCGCGGCAGGCTGGCGGAAAACCTGTGCGTGTGGAGTTTGCGTCTGCGCGGCTGGCGCATCCTCGAGCGCCGCTTGCGGGCGCGGCGCGGCAGCGGCGCCGGCGAGATCGATATCATCGCCAAACGCGGGCGGATGATCGCCTTCATCGAGGTCAAGGCCCGCGCGTCCGCCACGGCCGCCTTGGAGGCCGTAACCATATCGCAACGTGCGCGAATCGCGCGCGCCGCCGAAGCGTTCATCGCCCGATTTCCCGGCGCGGCGGCCTGCGATGTGAGATTCGACGTGATGACCTTGAGCGGATTGTTGCCCACGCACCTTGCGGACGCGTGGCGGCCAGAGTGATCCCTGAAACGTGAGAGATGACGCAGGCTTGGAACCGGGCCACGAATCACGGTACTAGAACCGCATTCGGAATCCTCATGGCCAGCACCTCAACCATCACGGCGGCGCTCACTCACATTTCGTCGCAAGCGGACGACGCGATCGATATCGCGGACGTGGCCCTTGTGCTGGCGTCGTTCGACCATCCCGCCAACGACCTGAAGGTTTACCGGGATCACTTGCGCGAGCTGGCCGACGCGGTGCACGCCGCCATGGAGCGCTCGGGCTTCGACGCGACGAACCCCGGCCCGGAGGAGATGGCCGAGGTTCTTTCAAACGTCATCGCCCAGGACTTCAATTATGTGGGCGACGAGGACAGCTATAACGATCTCGACAACGCCAACCTGATGCGCGTGATCGAACGCCGGCGCGGGTTGCCCGTTTCGCTGGGCATCCTGTACCTCGCCGCGGCGCGCGCGCAGGGCTGGAACGCCGCCGGGTTGAACTTCCCGGGGCATTTCCTTGTGCGCCTGGAAAGCCGCGACGGGCGGCGCGTCATCATCGACCCGTTCTACAACGGCCGGGTGATGGAAAGCCGTTCGTTGCGGGAACTGCTGAAACTGGTGCGCGGCACCGCGGTCGAGCTGGACGCCAGCCACTACCGGCCGGTGACGAACCGCGACGTCCTGATCCGCCTGCAGAACAATGTGAAGACCAGGCGCATGGAGCTGAACGAGATCGCCGGCGCCCTGGAAGCGGTGGCCGCCATGCAGATCCTGGACCCCGGAAACGCGTCGCTTTGGCGGGAAGCTGGAGTCATGCAGATGCGTCTGGGACACCTGAAACACGCCGTCGAGGCCTTCGAGGGTTTCGTTGCGCGCACCCCGGAGGGACCGGACCGACGCAAGATCGTGCAAGTTATTGAGGAACTGCGCGAGCGCTTGCATTAAAAAGGGGGCCTGGGAACGGGCTCTTACCGAGGAACAATGACGCTGCAAGTCGCCATCCAGATGGACCCCATCGAGTCCATCAACATCAACGCGGACTCCACATTTGTGCTGGCGCTTGAAGCCCAGCGGCGCGGCCATACGCTCTATCATTATCTGCCGCGCAAACTTTCGTTCCGCGAAGGGCGCGTGACCGCGCGCGCGCGCACGTTGACCGTACGCCGGGAACTGGGCCGGCACTTCGAACTGGGCCCCGAACAGGAGCTCGACCTTCGGACCATGAATGTGGTGCTGATGCGCCAGGATCCGCCGTTCGATATGGCGTATATCACCGCGACCCACATCCTCGAACATATCCATCCGAAGACGCTGGTGGTGAACGATCCCGTGCATGTGCGCAACGCGCCGGAGAAACTGTTCGTCACGCACTTCGAGAACGTGATGCCGCCGACGTTGATCTCGGCCGATGTTGACGAGATCCGGGCCTTCCGCGCCGACCACAAGGACATCATCGTGAAGCCGCTGTACGGCAACGGGGGCGCCGGCGTGTTCCATATCCGCCCCGACGACGAGAATCTCGGCGCTCTTCTGGAGATGTTCACGACGACGTGGCGCGAGCCCGTGATCGTGCAGCGTTATGTGCCCGAGGTCCGCAAAGGCGACAAACGCATTATCCTGGTGGACGGCAAACCGGCGGGCGCCATCAACCGCGTGCCCGCCGCCGGGGAAGCGCGGTCCAACATGCATGTGGGCGGCCGCCCGGAGAAGACGGCGCTGACCAAACGCGAGCAGGAGATTTGCGACATCATCGGCCCCGCCTTGCGCGAACGCGGCCTGATCTTCGTCGGCATCGACGTCATCGGCGATTACCTGACCGAGATCAACGTCACCTCACCGACGGGACTCCAGGAGATCAACCGCTTCAACGGGACCATCCTGGAAGCCGAGATCTGGGACGCCATTGAACGCAGGCTTTAAAGAACGCAGATGGACGAGATCGCGAAACTGAGCCCCGAGCGGCTGGAGCGGCACCTGTCGGGCGCCGTCGACACCTTCCTGACGGTGCTGACGTCCTACGGCCTCAAGGTCATCGGCGCGATCATCATCCTGATCGTCGGGTGGGTGATCGCCAACGTCGTTTACAAGGCGATCTATCGGGCGGGCGAACGTTCGCAGCGGATCGATCGGACCATCACCACCTTCGCGGCCTCGGGCGCGAAGTATCTGGTGGTCGTTTTCACCATGATCGCGGTGCTGGGCAGCTTCGGCGTCCAGACCACGAGTTTCGTGGCGGTGTTGGGCGCCGCGGGTCTTGCCATCGGCCTCGCGCTGCAAGGCACCTTGAGCCATGTGGCCTCGGGCCTTCTCTTGGTTTTCTTCCGGCCTTTCCGCGTCGGCGATTACATCGAGGCCGGCGGCGTCGCGGGCACCGTGCGCTCCATTACCTTGTTCGTGACCGAGATCGACATGGTGGACAATATCCGCGTGGTCGTGCCGAACGGCCTGATCTGGAGCGGCACGATGAAGAACTTCACCTACAACAAGACACGCCGCGTGGAATTGAAGTTCCTCGTGTCCTATGTGGACGACGCCGACCTTGCCTTGAAAATCGTGCACGAATTGATCGCGGGGGACGCACGTGTCCTCAAGGATCCCGCGCCGCAGATCGGGCTGCAAAGTTTCGCCGATGTCGGCATCACCATCGTCGCGCATATCTGGACACGCCTCGGCGACAATGTCGCGGTGCAGTTCGACTTGAACCGCCAGGTGAAGGACGCGTTCGACAAGGCCGGCATGACCATGGCCTTCTCCCAGCGCAAAGCGCTCTTGAACGCGCCGTTGTTTCACGCGGGCGAGCCGCGGCCCTGAAACGACGGCCCCGGACGGCGCGGCCGAGAGCGACCGGCCTAGCGGTCCGATTCTGACATTCCCATCTCAGTTTCGCGGCGAGCAGGGATGCGAATGTCAAATCCGCTCCACTAGAGTTTTCCGCGCGAACACCGCTATAGTCGCTCCACCTTCTGGGGGCGGGCGATGGTCGCGCATATCAATACGGTGGCGTTTTCCGGCATCGAGGTTTTGCCCATCGAAGTGCAGGTCGCGATTTCGAGCGGGCTGCCGTCGTTCGCCATCGTGGGTCTTCCCGACAAGGCCGTCGGCGAATCCCGCGAGCGCGTCCGCGCGGCGTTGAACGCCATCGGCCTCGCGCTGCCGGCCAAGCGGATCACCGTGAACCTCGCGCCGGCGGACGTGCAGAAGGAAGGCAGCCACTTCGACCTGCCCATAGCGCTTGGGGTTTTGACCGCCATGGGCGTGATCGGGCTTGAGGACATCGGAAGCTACGCCGCGCTCGGCGAACTGGGGCTCGACGGATCCATCGCCGCGGTCACGGGCGTCCTTCCCGCGGCGATCGCGGCCAACGGCGCGGGCCGCGGGCTGATCTGTCCGGGCGCGCAGGGCAGCGAAGCGGCGTGGGCCGGCGGCGCCGATGTGCTGGCGCCGCGCTCGCTTCTGGAACTCATCAATCACTTCAAGGGCGCTTCGGTCCTTGCGCCGCCCACGCCGACGCGCCCGCGCGCCGACAGCGTCTTTCTCGATCTGAAGGACGTCAAAGGTCAGGAGACCGCGAAGCGCGCGTTGGAGATCGCCGCGGCGGGGGCTCACAATCTCCTCATGGTCGGGCCTCCCGGCGCGGGCAAGTCTTTGCTTGCGAGCCGATTGCCGGGACTGTTGCCGCCCTTGTCCGGCGCGGAAGCGTTGGAAGTCAGCATGATCCACTCCGTCGCGGGCGCGCTTGAGGGCGGCGGCATCGTGCGTCACCGCCCATTCCGCGATCCGCATCACAGCGCCTCGACGCCGGCGTTGGTGGGCGGCGGGGTGAAAGCCCGCCCGGGCGAGATTTCCCTCGCCCATCGCGGCGTCTTGTTCCTGGACGAACTGCCGGAGTTCTCGCGCCAGAGTCTTGAGGCGTTGCGCCAGCCCCTGGAGACAGGCCGCGTCATGGTCGCGCGGGCGAACGCGCATGTGAGTTATCCGGCGCGGTTCCAACTGGTGGCCGCGATGAACCCATGCCGGTGCGGGCATCTGGACGATCCGCACCTTGCCTGCGGGAAAGCGCCCAAGTGCGCCGCGGACTATCAAGGCAAAATCTCCGGCCCGTTGTTCGACCGCATCGATTTGCATGTGGACGTGCCCGCGGTCGATCCTTTGGATCTCGCCGCGCCCTCGGCGGCGGAGCGCAGCGAAATCGTCGCCGCGCGTGTCGCCGCCGCGCGCGACCTTCAGCGGGAACGATTTGGACCGGATGGTCCCACGTGCAACGCCGAAGCCGACGGCGAGAAACTCGAGACGGTCGCCGCGCCGGACGCGGACGGCCGCGCGCTTCTGACCCAGGCGGCGGAGCGGATGAAACTCTCCGCGCGCGGATATCACCGTATTCTTCGCGTCGCGCGCACGATCGCGGATCTTGAGGGTACGGACGGGGTGGCGCGCCGCCACATCGCGGAAGCCTTGTCCTACCGGCGCGTCCTGCCGGGACGATCCGCTCTGGTCGAATAGCGTTTCGGCTGCACGCGGCCGCGGCCACCTGGGCCTGCACATGCCGGCCTCGGTGCGCGCAACACGCGGGTTTGCGGCGAAGATGCCATACTTCCAGCGGAAACACGCCGCGAGGGGCGGACGTTCTGTCTTGCGTTCACATCAGGTGAGCGAACGGAGGCAGTTATGACCAAACAATTTGTTGCGGCTTCGCTTGTTGTCCTCGCGCTTTCGGCTTGCGGCTACGGCCAGGGCGAACGCGCGCTGTCGGGCGCCGGGATCGGCGCGGCGGGCGGCGCGGCGCTGGGCGCCATCACCGGCGGGGACCCGTTGACGGGCGCCGTCATCGGCGGCGCGGGCGGCGCGGCTGTGGGCGCATTTACAGATCCGGATGATGTGAATCTGGATCGCCGTCGCCGGAAGTAAATTTAGGCGCACCTCTCTGGGCGGTGCTACAGCGAGAAACCGCACAGAGAGGGTGTCGCGCGAACGCTCGCGGTTCGCTTTTTACCGGGACATGACCATCGGGCCGATGGCGCGGCCGCCAAGGAGGTGCACATGAAAGTGCGGCACTTCCTGCCCGCCTTCGCTGCCCGTGTTGGCGATGAGCCTGTAGCCGGACGCATCCACGCCTTTCAATCCCGCCACCTTGCGGACAGCGCGCATGAAACCGGCGATTTCGGCATCCGACGCCTGCTCGGCGAAATCCGTTGCGGACACATACTTGCCCTTGGGGATGACAAGGGTATGAACCGGCGCTTTAGGACTAATGTCCTCGAACGCGAGCGCATGCGCATCTTCGTACACTTTCTTGCAAGGAATCTCGCCGCGCAGAATCCGCGCAAAGATATTGCTGTCGTCATACATAACGGGGCCTCGCCTTTCTTTCTTATCTGTTCGTGCGCGGTAGGCGCGAAGTCCGCAGCATACTTTCGCGCCGGATTGATGGCGGCGTAAGGGAAACACGGATGGCGGCGCCATCATATGTCACGCCCAACGGGTTGCGCAGCCGTGGGATCGATTGCACCTCAATGGTGCATGAACGGGTTTTAATAGCGAACAAGAACTACTCTAACCCCTCGATATTGCGAAAGTTCTCCTCGCATTGCGCCGGAGGCGGCCACCGCAGATTGCGCGCCCTTGCGCCGCGGCTACCGCCCGCTGCTTGCGGTATGCCGATTTTCAATCCATCTTTGTAGGGCGGCACAGGCATCGGCAAACAAGACGTCATGCCGCGCGAGAAGGAGCAACGTCGAAAACGACTTTGTTCAACATATAAACAAATGGGTAACGGAGTTGACAGTCTTAACAATGAAAGCACGCGGCAGAGGGCGGCAGCCCGGTACGCGAGGTGGCGGTCCAGATCCGATTGATATCCACGTTGGAAAGCGGATCAAACTTCGGCGCACCCTGCTGCACATTAGCCAAGAGCAACTCGCCGGCGATATCGGCGTGACGTTTCAACAAGTCCAGAAGTACGAAAGCGGCCACAACCGCGTCAGCGCAAGCCGTCTCTTCGATATCTCGCGCGTCCTGAATTGTCCGATCGCCTACTTCTTTGAAGACATCGGACCGGAGACGACGGGCGACCGTACGACCCCGGCAGCGCGCAGCGCCGTCGAAGGTTTGGCGGAAGAGGAAATCGGTGGACCCGACAGTGATCCGATGCAGCGCACCGAAACGCTGGAACTGGTCCGGGCCTACTGGCGCTTGCACAACGCGGACTTGCGACGCAACGTCCTCGAGTTGCTTGGCAACATCTCGAAGCGCGAATAGTTTTTCGCGCTTCGGCCGGAGGAACGCCGGCGCCGCAGCTTCGCGGCGTGCGGCTCCTTCGGGGCGCGGCAAAGAAACCCCGCCTCAACGAGACGCTTATGCGTTCAGGCGATAGCCGCCCGGTTCCGTGATCAGGAGCCGCACATCGGCGGGGTTCTCCTCGATTTTCTGACGCAGACGATAGATATGCGTTTCAAGCGTGTGCGTCGTCACGGCCGCATTGTATCCCCACACTTCGCCCAACAGGGTTTCGCGCGAGACGGTCTTGTTGCCGATCCGGTATAGATACTTGAGGATCGCGGTTTCCTTTTCGGTCAGGCGGATTTTCTTGCGCCCTTCCGCCGTGCTCAGCATTTTTGCCGCGGGGTGGAATTGATAGGGGCCGATGGTGAATACGGCGTCGTCCGATTGTTCGTGCTGGCGCAGATGGGCGCGCACACGCGCGAGCAGCACGGCCAGGCGGAATGGCTTGGTGATATAGTCGTTCGCGCCCGCGTTGAGCCCCGTCACCGTATCGTCCTCGGAATCCAGCGCCGTCAACATGATGATGGGCGAGCGCACGCCGCGCTCGCGCAAGGTGCGGCACACATCGCGGCCGTCCATGTCGGGCAGGTTGAGATCCAACAAGATGATGTCGAACACCGTCGCCCCGGCTTGGGTCAGCCCGGCGGCCCCCGTCCCGGCCTCGTCGATACGGCCGAAATCGCCTTGCGCGGCCAGTTGTTCGCGCAGCGAGGTTCTGAGGAGGTCGTCGTCGTCGACAATCAGGATGCTGCGGGTGGATGACAAAGAGCCGATCTCCAGTCTTGAAGTGACGCTACATATATATGCGTTAGTCTAATCCGGTTCGCCTGGGGCGTCCCCGTCCGATGTGGCTTCGGTCCCTTCCGCCGTACCAGGGATGGTAAAACGCCCACCGAGGCGGGCCGATACGTGGCTGGACACACCGGACAAGGCTATATATGCCCCATGCCCATGAACGCCAAACCTGAACTTGAACCCGGGCCGATCTCGCTCGCCGATCTGGAGGCGGTGGATCGGGCGGTGGCCGAACTTCGCCGTGGCGGGGCCGTGGTGATTGTCGGCGAGACCGCCTCCGGCGCGGCCCTGGTGCGCGCCGCCGAAACCGTCGACACGT
This sequence comes from uncultured Rhodobacterales bacterium, assembly GCA_964576515.1. Taxonomy (GTDB): domain Bacteria; phylum Pseudomonadota; class Alphaproteobacteria; order Rhodospirillales; family Rhodospirillaceae; genus SHVO01. The sequence goes on along the minus strand of CAZNUW010000006.1, from coordinate 149,460 downwards.
GGCCCGCTTCGTTCTTCACCGAACACGGTGTCGGTCCTACGAGCCTGGTGGTGACCGGCCGCCGCGCCGCGGTACTGGGGCTGGCGGCGCCGTCCGCCCAGGCGGTGGAGTTTGGGTGCACTGAATTGACCCCGGCGCGCATCCGCGCGCTGATCGATCCCGACGTGGAAGCGCCGGTTCCGCCGCCCGACGTGGCGGCCGCCTCCGTTCCCGCCTCCGGCGCCGCGCACGCCGCGGTGCTGCTGGCGAAGATCGCGCGCCTTCTGCCCGCGGTCGTCGCCGCGCCGCTTGTCGACAACCCGGATCTTTGGTCGCGGCGGCACGGGCGTTTGACCGTGAGCGCTGCGGCCATCGCGCGTTACGATCACGACACCGCCGGCGACCTGCGGCCCATCAGCGAGGCGCGCGTACCGCTGGCCGATTGCGAAGATACGCGCATCGTGTCGTTCCGGCCCCGCGACGGCGGCGCGGAGCACCTGGCGATCATTCTGGGATCGCCAGATCCCTCCAAGCCTGTGCTCACGCGTCTGCATTCGGAATGTTTCACCGGCGACCTGCTGGCGTCGTTGCGTTGCGACTGTGGCGACCAACTGCGCGGGGCGATCGCCGCCATCGCCAAGGAAGGCGGCGGCGTGGTGCTTTATCTGGCGCAGGAAGGGCGCGGCATCGGTCTCGTCAACAAGCTGCGCGCCTACACGTTGCAGGATCGAGGCTTCGATACGGTGGACGCCAACGAACAGCTTGGCTTCGACGACGACGAACGCGTTTACCTGCCCGCCGTGCGCATGCTGCGCGTTCTAGGCTTCACCCGTGTGCGCCTTCTGACGAATAATCCCGCGAAAGTGGGATCTCTCAGCCGTCATGGGATCGAGGTCGTCGAGCGCGTCGCCCATGCCTTCCCGTCGAACGCGCACAATTGGAACTATCTTCAAACCAAGGCCAAACGCTCCGGCCATCTCTTCTAGCCCGCAAGCACAGCTGTCATGGACATTGTCGTTACGCCCATCGCCACAGACGTAACCCGGGGAACCCTGCGGTACAAAAGCTTCGCGTTCCCGTGCGCGCTGGGGCGCACCGGCGTCAGCGTGAGCAAACACGAAGGCGACGGCGCGACGCCCGTGGGCCGATTCCCCTTGAAGCGCGTGTTGTATCGCGCCGACCGCTTGATGCCGCCGACGACGCGCATTCCCATCGCCCCCATCGCGCGCGACGATGGTTGGTGCGATGCGCCGGAGGATCCGAACTACAACCGCCCCGTCAAACATCCTTACCCCGCCAGCGCCGAAGCGATGTGGCGCGAGGATGCGCTTTATGACGTGGTGGTCGTGCTGGGGCACAATGACGATCCCGTCGTCCCCCATGCGGGCAGTGCGATTTTCATGCATGTCGCGGCGCCGAATTACACGCCGACCGCGGGCTGCATCGCGCTCGCGCGCGAGGATTTGTTGTCCGTGCTGCGCGCCCTGCCGGGGGCGACATTCATCGAGATTCGCGCGGCGTTATAAAACAATGGGGCCAGACTCGTCAGCCTGGCCCCACGGCGTCTTTCGCGTCGCAAGACGCTCTATTCGCGTGTCCGATTAGCGGCCGACGCCCGCCGAAGAGCCCGGCGCGAGCAGGTCGGCGATGCCTTCGATGCCGTCCAGCATCAGCGAACGTTCGAACGCGACATAGTGGAAGCGCTGCGACGTATGGCCGGCGTGGACCGCGAAGCCGACGGTGTACTTCTTGTCCGGCACGATCTTCTTGTAACCGGGACCGGCGTCCAGCGGACGGCTGAAGGTGACGGTGTAAACGCCCTTCGTAACCGTGGCCGTGGCTTTCACCATCGGCTTTTCATTCGCCGTGCGCTTCTCGAGGATAGTGCCGTCCACGACAACCGCCGGCTTGCCGGGGTTCACGCGGGCCTGCCAGTATTCGAGGTAGTTTCCGGCCGCGCGCATCTTGGCGAGCTCTTCCGGCGACTTGATGATGTCGCCGCCGCTTTTGGGAATGCGGGTGTCGGTCAGGTACTTGGTCGTGCCCGGCACGCTCCAGCGCATGCTTTCCACGTCGCTGTGGCAGGTCAGCCAGCAGCCGGCCTGTTTGGCTTCCTTCACGCCGCCGTCGTCCAGGATCATGGTGACCTTGGTCTCGAAGTCCTTGTCCATGGCGGAATTCGGCTGTTTGCCGGGGGTGAATTCGACGCGCACCAGCAGTTCGCCGTTTTCATGGGCGGTCTTCACCGAGCCCTTGATGAACGGGGCTTTGCCCGCGATCGGCGCCGGTTCCTTGTCCTTTTCGGCGTCCACGAGGCTTTCGCCCAGGGGGCCTTCATCGATGTCGCCATGGCAGCCGACGCAGGTCTTTTCCGGGTAACGGCGCTGACCGCTGTGGCGGCCGGGGGTAAAAAGACGGTCCCACGAGATCTGGGCCGGGTAGAAAAAGGTGATTTTCTTCTCCGGCACCTTCGACCAATCGACAGCGCCCGCGCTCTGGGGCGCGGCCACAACGGCTGCGCCTGCAACGAAAGCCATTCCAAGAGCACGCATAATTCCTAATGACACCTAGTTTCCCCCTTGTTTATCGTCCGGTTCGGGTTGGGTTCAGGGACACTCTATAGCATGCAGCGGCCAGCAGAAAAATTCGGACGTGTAGCAATTCTGTTTCATTGGGTGATGGCCGTCGGGCTGGTCGCGGCGGTGATTTTCGGCCTCGGGACTGTATATATCGACGATACGATGACCAGCCGTAGGGCTTTGGCGGTCCATCAAACTATCGGATTTGTGATGATGCTTCTGGCGTTCGGCCGGTTGTATTGGCGCATCACCCACAAGCCGCCGCCGGACACCCTGAGCCGGGCCAACCGGATCGTGGCCGCGGTCACGCACGGCACTTTGTATCTGTTTCTCTTGGGAATGCCGCTGTCCGGGTACATCGGGCTCGCCGCGCGCGGGCGACCCATCGAGGTGTTCGGGTTGTTTGAACTGCCGCACCTCGCGCCACGCAGTTTCGACCTATCCGCGAATGCGCAGACACTTCACTACTACGCGCAGTTCGCGCTGTATGCGCTGGTGGCCCTGCATGTCGCCGCCGCGCTCTATCATCATTTCATCCTGAAGGACGGCGTGTTGCGGCGCATGTGGCCCGGCCGCAAGTTACAAAGCGACACGGTTTAGTTACCGTCGGTTTCCATTTTTTCAGGTTTTTCACGGGCCCCGAACAGGGCGCTGCCCACCCGCACGTGGGTGGCGCCGAACCGGACGGCCGATTCAAAGTCCGCGCTCATGCCCATACTGAGGTCCGCAAGGCCGTTGCGGCGCGCGATCTCGCGCAGGAGCGCGAAATGCATCGCGGCCTGTTCGTCCACCGGGGGAATGCACATGAGCCCGGTGACCGGGAGGCCCCACGTCTCACGGCACGTTGCGATGAAGGCGTCCGCGTCGTCGGGCGCAATACCGGCTTTCTGCGCCTCGCGACCGGTGTTGACCTGGATGAAACACGGCGGCCGACGGCCCTGACGCGTCATCTCGGCCGCAAGCGCCTCGGCGATCTTGGGGCGGTCGACACTGTGGATCACGTCGAACAGCGCAACGGCGTCGGCGGCCTTGTTCGATTGGAGAGGGCCGATCAGGTGAAGGCGCACGCCCGGGTGGGCGGCCTTCAGCGCGGGCCATTTCGCGGCGGCTTCCTGGACGCGGTTCTCGCCGAAATCCCGGTGACCGGCGGCGAGCAGCGGGGCGATCCGCGCGGCCTCATGGGTCTTGCTGACCGCGATCAACGTAATGCCGCCCGGCGCACGCGACGCCCGGCGCGCCGCCACGGCGATGCTTTGCAATACGTTATCGAGATTTTCGCGCGGCTGGTTAGGATGCGGCTCGTCAGGATGCGTCATGGTCCCATTGCTAGCAAACACGGCGCGCAAGCTCAAATCGCGCAAGAAACCCGCTGTCATGAATCCGGTCGCCTGGTTTGTCACCGACCCGGCGCGTGTGCGCGACGTCGTTCGCGCCGTCGCGGCGCTTCCCCGGGGCGTGGGCGTCATCTTCCGTCATTATGACGCGCCCGAACGCGCTCATCTTGCAAAGACGCTCGCGCGGCTGTGTCGCGCGCGCGGACTCTTGTTCATCGTGGCCGGCGATTGGCGGCTCGCCGCGGCCGTGGGGGCCGACGGTTTGCATCTGCCCGAATACGCCGCGGCGCTGGGACCGGCCGCGGGCGCGCGGCTGTGGCGCAAGAACAGCCGCGCCGCGCTGACCGTCGCGGCCCATGGGGCCCGGGGGCTGGCGCGCGCGCGCGGCCTCGCCGCCGACGCGGCGCTACTTTCGCCGGTTTTTCCGACGCACAGTCATCCGGATCGCGCGGCCCTTGGCGTCACGCGGGCGCGAACGCTCGCGCGCGCGGCGTCCATACCGGTGCTGGCGCTGGGCGGCGTGACCCCGAAGATGCTGCCGGCCTTGATCGCCACGGGTTTCGCGGGGATCGCCGGAATCGGGTTCGCGGTGAGAACGTGATTAGAAGCGCAGTTGCACGCCGACGCGCGCGCCGGTGCCTTGCGGTGTCTTCGCCGTCGGCGCGCCAAAGAACAGACCGCCGTGCGGGCGGCCGCTGTAAAACGCGTCGGCATTCAGGCGAAAGCGCGGACTTAAGGTGTAGATACCGCCCAGGGTGATCTGCTGCGTGTCCGCGCCCTGGCGCAGGGAGGCGAAGTCGTTGGCCTCGGCGGCGTACGTCAGCCGCAAGTCCATCGCGCCGATCTCGTATCCGAAGCCGGCCGCCCAGCCTTCACGGCCGAGGAACGGGCCGAAGGCGGCCGTGTCGCTGACGCCGCCCAGCAGGTACACGCCCGCATAGCCGACGGTCGCGCCGAAATTCCACGTCGACACCGGCGAGAGCGCGAGCGCCGAAGGCTGATCGGCATATCCACCGAAGAACCCGATGTCGCCGCCCAGAAGGCTGGTCGAAAACCGCGCGCTGACGTCCTGGGCATTGGCGACGCCGAGACCACCGGGCGCCCGGCGGCCCATCAGCGGCGCGCCGAGGCTGAAGTCGCCGTTCGCGGGCGACTGGTAGCCGATGCGCAAGCTGTTATTGGAGGAGACCGAGAGTTCGGTTTTGGCGGGCGCGGGTTTTTCCAGCGCGAGCGGCGTCACGACTTCGGCGGCCATGGCATAGGGCACCGCACCCGTGAAAAGGGCGGCCGCAGCACCTATGACGAAAGCGATCCGATTCATATAAACTTAGACGCGCAGTTTGCGTGCGTCCCACCTTGGTAATTCAAATAAATTTGCACCCCAAGTAGAGGCGGTCAACACGATGCGGGTCCGAACCTCTTAAATCGTTCAAGTTGTGGCAAATACCGCACAGACTCCGGCACTTGCACCATGGGACTGTTGTAAAAAAGACGGCGGCGGATGTCTGCTTAAGAGGCTGTGAACCTCTGGACCGGCAGGCGCCTGCGACTCGGGCCTCAGCCTTCGCCCTTGGTCCGGGTCTTGTTGGGCGCGGCGCTCTTTTCCAGGAAGGCGATAATCATGCCGGCGATGTCCTTGCCGGTGGCGAGTTCGATTCCCTCCAGCCCGGGCGTGGAGTTCACCTCCATCACAACCGGTCCGTGATTCGAGCGCAGCATGTCGACGCCGCAGACGTTGAGGCCAAGCGTCTTGGCGGCGCGCACGGCCGTGGAGCGTTCTTCGGGCGTGATCCGCACGTCCTTGGCCTTGCCGCCGCGGTGAAGGTTGGAGCGGAACTCCTCCGGCGCGCCCTGGCGCAGCATCGACGCCACGACCTTGCCGCCGATGACAAACGCGCGGATGTCGGCGCCGCCGGCCTCCTTGATGAACTCCTGTACCAGGATGTTCGCCTCAACGCCGCCGAAAGCCTCGATCATGCTCTTGGCCGACGAGCGCGTCTCGGCGAGCACGACGCCGATGCCTTGCGTGCCTTCGAGCAGCTTGATGACCAAGGGCGTGCCGCCGACCATGTCGATCAGATCGTCCGGCTGGCTGGTGGCGTGCGCGAACGCGGTGACGGGCAGACCGATGCCCTTGCGCGACAGGAGCTGCAGGCAGCGCAACTTATCGCGCGAGCGCCCGATGGCGACGGACTCGTTCAAGGGATAGACGCCCATCATCTCGAACTGGCGCAAGACCGCGAGACCGTAGAACGTGATCGACGCGCCGATACGCGGGATCACCGCGTCGTAGCCTTCCAATGCGCGGCCGCGATAGCGCACCTCGGGCCGGTGCGAGGCGATGTTCATGTAGCATTTGAGCGTATCGACGACGTCGATCTCATGCCCGCGCGCGCGCGCCGCGGCGACGATCCGCTGGTGCGAATAGAGGTCGGGATTGCGCGCGAGCATCGCAAATTTCATAGGCGGCACCGGGAAAGGCGGGAGCGATCGTGGAAAAGACAGCCGTTCAAACGACGGGCGGAAACGGCGGTGGATTTTACCCGCCCTTAAACGCCGTGCCTACGGACTTGATCCCAAACTATTTTGCCGGACGCCGTTTCAGTTTGGTGACGAAGGACCGCGAAGGATCAACGACATAGCGCCGGCGCAACCCCTGGCGTCCCAACAGCATCCGGAACCCCATCTGATCGCGGTTGGTGAGGCTAAGTTCGATCGGCCACTCCGATTGGCCGATGGCCAGCGTGGTACGCACCACATACCGCTCTTCCGACCGGCCGCCGGAATCCATGATCCGGCGATGATCGATCACAAGGCCCACACATGTCGCCGACGGCTTCTTCTTGCGTTGAAGCGGGTGGACGACAAAGCGCACATAGGCCGCCCCGTCTTTGGTGAATGGCGTAATCTTTAACGCGTGCAGCGCGGACGTGCGCGCGCCGGTATCGAGTTTCGCCTTGATCCGCTTGATGCCGAGATCCGGCAGCGCGACCCACTCGCGCCATCCGGCGATTTTCTTCTTGGGCTTCGCGGCGCCGGCCGCGTCAGCCTCTTCGCCGTCTTGGGAAGGGCGGGACATGGCCGGTGCTGGGCTTGCGGTTAGAAATCGACCTTGAGACCGCTCAACACGCCGCCGCCGTCCCAAACGAAACCGGCGGCGTCGGTCTGATCGCCGTAAAACCCGGCGAGCCCAACACTAATGCCCGGTCCGAGTTTGTAGGCGGACTGCAGCGTGAAACGGTCGGAGTATTCAAAGAGGTTCATTCCGGCGACCGCGCGGCGCTTGGCGTCGCGGTAGTCGGCCGAAAGCTGCACGGGGCCGATGGCGTAGAACAAGCCGACGGTCCATGCCTGTTCGTCGAGCCGGGTGGCGGGCATCACGTCCATGTAGGCCGCGGCCAGTTCCCATCCGCCGTAGGTGATGCCGGCCGCGACGTTCCACGCCTCGACGCCGTCCGTGCCGCCGTTGCGCGAGTTGGAATGGAAGTAGCCGCCGGTCACGCGATAGGTGCCCCAGCCATAGTCGCCTTGATACTGCGCGGTGACGTCGACCGCGTTGTTGGGCATCACGGCGTTGTTCACCGGACCTTCCCAGGAGCGCGGCGTGGGATGATAGGTGACGCCCACCTGCACGCCGGCGATCTCCGGCGACTGGTACGACACGCCGAGCGCGTTGCCCGTGAAACGCTTGAAGGTGAAGGCGTCGCGCAAGGTGATGCCGTTGCGCGGCGTCAGCGCGTCGCCGACGACTTCTTCATACGTCGACAAGAACGCCTGGGGCACCGGATCGCCCATGATGGAATAGTTCACGCCGGCGCGTTCGCCCGCGCGGATGCGGCCCAGGCCGCTGATGATTTCCACGAAGCCTTCGTCGAGGTTCGACGTCTCGCGCGTCTCGGCCTTGAAGCGCAAGTACGCGCGCACGGTGATGCCGTTGTCGAGCACGGTGCGGCCATCGACCGCGACACGCGCGTCGGTGAACATCCCGGTGCTGTTGATGTTCTCCGTGGGGCTTTCGGTCTGATCGGCGACAAAGAAATACTGGCGCACGAACCCGCCGAGATTCACCGTGATCGGGTCAGCCGCGGACGCGGCGCCGGGCAGCGCGATGGCCGCGCCAAGCGCGCATGTAATGGTCCGCAACGTCCTCATGCCCTCGAGAATCCCCTTGTTTCGCGGCTACCTTAAGCGAAAAAGGGCCGCGAAGAGAAGGGGTTGGTGCGCCCTCGACGTTGGCGCGCCCTAGAACATGAACTGGAAACGCGCCGCGAACGTATCAAGCGAAACACCGAGCGGGATGGGCAGCGCGTTGGTGGCGGTGATCGGGTTCGCCTTGTCGAACTCGGTGTGGATGAAGTTGAACTTCCACAGCATGTTCGAGTTCCAGAACCAGTTGAAACCGAGCGTGTAACCCACCTGACGTCCGCCGTTCACCATGAACGGCTGATCGGCGGCGAGGCGGCTGGAGGTGTAGTTGTCCACGAGGTCCATGTAACTGACACGCGCGGCGAACTCGAAAGCGCCCCATCCGCCGGTCTTCGGCGAGAACGGCGTGACGGGGTTCACGCCGGAGTAGGCGCCCGAGGCCGGTGAATATGTTCTGCGCCCGCCGATGGTGTAGCTGGCCTGCACGTAGCCGCCGCCGACATTGACCGGCGAACCTTGCTGGCGCTTCACGACGTCCCACAGGTATTCGCCTTGCATGAACACGCTACCGAGTGCCGCGGCCGCCTCGACGCCGTACACTTGCGCGCTGGTCACCTGGTTGGCCGCCGTGCCGAGGGCCCCGGTGTTCAGGAGCGTGGTGGGATCGATACGGATTTCCGGACGGTCCGACAGCGTGAAACTGGCCGGCGTGTTCGCGCCGCTGGTGGGCGCTTCGAAGATCTGGGCCGCCGACACGCCGATATGCACCGACGTCAGATCGGTCTGGATCGGATTATAGGAAAGCCGCTGATAGGCGCCGAACCCGCGTGTCGTCAGGCCATGTTGCACGTTGGGCGTGGAGGCTGTGACATAGGCGGCGGCGAACCAGTTGGACTCCCAGCGGCGCACGCCGGCGGAGAAGCGCGGGTCGCCCGCGTTGAAGCTGGACGCGATGGTGACCGGTGAGGCGCGTTCCATGAACAGGATGTCGTTTGAACTCATGGAGTCGTCCATGGGGAAGTACTGCGCGCCGTAGCCGATCTCAAAGACGGTGTTGCGCAGACCGGTGTAGCCGATGCGCGCTTCATTGATCGAAGCGGTGCCGTCCTGCGCGCCGCCCGCGTCGAGGATGAGGGCATAGGTGAAGTCGCTCATCGCGCGGCCGGTGATGCCAAGGCGCGCGCGGCGGGCGTTGACGCCGTTGGTGAACTTGCCCCCCGCGAGCGTGCCGGGGCCGGTCGCGCCTTCCGCGTCCTGATTCAGGTAAACGCCCATATCGAAATGCACCCGACCCGTCGGCGCGATCGTCCAGGCGCCATCGGCGCTGGAGAGGGCGAAGCGGTTCGTGCCCGACTGGGTGACCTTGGGAGTGGCGGGCGGGATCATCCGCACCTGCCCGGCCTCGATCACGTTCCGCCCTCCGGCGGCGAGGTTCTGGTCCCGCGCGGCCTTCTCGGACGCTTCGCGGGCCTCGACCTCCTTGGCCAGGGCGTCGCGGGATTCGGCCTCGCGCGTCTGCAGGGCTTCGAGCTGTTTCTGCATCGCGTTCAACTGGTCTTTGAGGGCCTGGATCTCGCGCGCGAGCCCGGCGGCGTTGTCCGCAGCGATGGCCGCAGCCGGGGTCAGGGCCGTGGTGGCGAGCAGCCCGGCGGCCAGAGCGATGCGAATATTCATGTATATAAGCCCTTTGCGAGGCGCCTGGTCGCGGCGCACAGTGTTTGTCGGCGGGTGGTCCGGCGGGTGGTGACCGGACACGGCCGGACCATATGACTGGACTGCCATTGGTTTCATGACAGTAATTTTACGTTTTTATGAAGCCCGCAGCCCGGATGCTACCGTCAAGGTGGGGTTATGCGGGTTTTCGGGTCGGAAATCGCAAGAGGGCTGGGCAGTTGCGCCTTTTTTGCAGGCCCTTCGCAAGGCCGCGAGGGTTGGTTATAACGGCGTCCCTTTGGGAAAACGGGCAAAACCGGGTTCCCCGCGTCAGGAGAGTGGTATGAAAGTTCGAGTTTCCGGCATGTACGGCGTCGCGGTGGCCTTGGCGGCCGCCCTCGGTCTTGCGGCGTGCAGCTCCGGAAAGACCTATGAAGGCGTGGCCGGCACCGCGACCGAGAACCGCGACACCATCTTCAGCAACGGCGGCGTGGGCCTGTCGCTGTTCGGCGGTCAGAAGGAAAATGTCGCCGCGCCCGTCGCCGTGAACGCCTATCTGTGGCGCGCCTCGCTCGATACGCTGGCGTTCATGCCGCTGACCTCGGCCGATCCTTTTGGCGGCGTCATCATCAGCGAATGGTATGCGCCGCCCGAAACGCCGGACGAGCGTTTCAAAGTGAACGTTTACATTCTCAGCCCGACGTTGCGCGCGGACGGTTTGCGTGTGTCCGTGTTCCGCCAGACCCGTTCGGGCGCCGCATGGAGCGACGCGCCTGTGAATGCCGAGATGGTGACGGAATTTGAAAACGCGGTGCTGTCGCGCGCCCGCGACCTTCGACTTCGCGCCGTCGCGGAAAAAGACTAACTCGGCTCCGGCCGCGCAAGCGGTCCTTCTGAAAATCAAAAAGGGGTAGGGCCACCCGGGAACGGGTGGTCTTGAATTGCAATGGCATCATCGGAAGAACGCCATAACTTCCGCAAGACGGAAGCGAAGTGGCAAGACGCCTGGGCGAAGAAGAATTGTTTCACGGTCGAGGAGAACTCGCCGAAGCCGAAATATTATGTGCTGGAGATGTTCCCTTATCCGTCGGGACGTCTGCACATGGGCCACGTGCGCAACTACACCCTCGGCGACGTCGTCGCGCGCTATAAGAAAGCGAAGGGCTTCAACATCCTGCACCCGATGGGATGGGACGCCTTCGGTCTGCCGGCGGAAAACGCCGCCCTGGAGCGCGGTGTGCATCCGGGCAAGTGGACGCGCCAGAACATCCAGGTGATGCGCGAGCAGTTCCGCCCCTTGGGTCTCTCGCTGGACTGGAGCCGCGAGATCGCGAGCTGCGAGCCCGAATACTACAAACACGAACAGAAGATGTTCCTGGATTTCCTGAAGGCGGGCCTCGCCTACAGGAAGGAGTCGTGGGTCAACTGGGATCCGGTCGAACACACCGTGCTCGCCAACGAGCAGGTGATCGACGGCAAGGGTTGGCGCTCGGGCGCCGACGTGGAACAGCGCAAGCTGTCCCAGTGGTTCCTGAAGATCACCCACTACGCCGAAGACCTGTTGAAGGCGATCGAGACCCTGGACCGCTGGCCGGACAAAGTGCGCGTGATGCAGCACAACTGGATCGGCCGCTCGGAGGGCGCGCGCGTGCTGTGGCCGCTGGTGAACGCCGACGGCCAAGACCGCGTCGAGACGCTGGAAGTGTTCACGACACGCCCCGACACCCTGTTCGGCGCGTCGTTCTGCGCCATTTCCGCACAGCATCCCTTGACCGCGAAGCTGGCCGAGAACAACCCCGAGCTGGCCGAATTCGTCGCCGAATGCGGGCGGACGGGAACGTCCACCGCCGCCATCGAGACCGCCGAGAAGAAGGGTTTCGACACGGGCTTACGCGCGCGTCACCCCTTCGACGCGGGCCGCACGGTGCCGGTGTTCGCCGCGAACTTCGTGCTGATGGAATATGGAACGGGCGCGATCTTCGGCTGCCCGGGCCATGACGAGCGCGACATGGAATTCGCGCGCAAGTATCACCTCGGCGTTCATTGCGTCGTGGCGCCGGCGGGCGAAGACCCGGTGGCCTTCACCGCGAAACTGGAAGCCGGAAGCATCGCCTTCACCGACGACGGCGTGATCGTGAATTCGGATTTCCTGAACGGCCTCAAGGTCGACGCGGCCAAACGCGCGGCCATCGAGAAACTGGAATCCCTGAAGCTGGGCAAAGGCACGGTGCAATACCGCCTGCGCGACTGGGGTGTGTCACGCCAGCGCTATTGGGGCTGTCCGATCCCGATCATCCACTGCCAGAAATGCGGTCCCGTGCCCGTGCCGGACAAGGATCTTCCGGTCACGCTGCCGGAGGACGTCACCTTCGACAAACCCGGCAATCCGCTCGAACGTCATCCGACGTGGAAGCATGTGAAATGCCCGAGCTGCGCGGCGGACGCGGTGCGTGAAACCGACACCTTCGATACCTTCATCGAATCGTCCTGGTACTTCGCGCGCTTCTGCTCGCCCCATGTCACGGACCGCCCGTTCGACAAAGCCGAGGCGATGAAGTGGCTGCCGGTGGATCAATACATCGGCGGCGTCGAACACGCCGTGCTCCACTTGTTGTATTCGCGCTTCTACACGCGCGCGATGAGCGCGTGCGGTTACCTCGATCTCGCGGAGCCGTTCGCCGGCATGTTCACCCAAGGCATGGTCTGCCACGAAACCTACCGCGCGCCGGACGGGGCGTGGCTGGAGCCGGGCGCGGTCACGATGGTCGACGGCAAACCCGTCGCCAACGGGCAGCCGGTGACCATCGGCCGCTCGGAGAAGATGTCGAAGTCGAAGAAGAACACCGTCGACCCGCAGCACATCATTGAGACCTATGGCGCCGATGCGGCGCGGTTGTTCATGCTGTCCGACTCGCCGCCCGAACGCGACCTGGAATGGACGGACGCGGGCATCGAGGGGGCGTGGCGCTATCTGAACCGCTTATGGCGCATGGCCGCGACGGCCAGCGCGATCCCCGCGCAAGACGTTCCCGCCGATCTCGACCCGGCGGCCGCGGCCGTCTTGCGCCAGATCCACCGCGCCATCGCCGCGGTCGGCGACGACCTCGAGAAATTCCGTTTCAACTCGGCCGTCGCGCGCGTCCGGGAACTGACCAACGGTGTCGCGGACCTCGACCGCGCGGTGAAGGGCGGCGACGCCGTGTTCCGTTTCGGAGTCGGCGTAATCGCGCAGATCATCAATCCCTTGACGCCGCACATCGCCGAAGAGATGTGGGAACTGTTGGGCAATGCCACCATCCTCGCCCAAGGCGCGTGGCCGTCGCACGATCCGGCGCTGCTGGAAGACAATGTCGTGACCATCGCCGTGCAGGTAAACGGAAAGCTGCGTGGCACCATCACGGTGGCCAAGGGCGCCGACGCCAAGACCTGCGAGGGCGAAGCTTTGGCTTTGCCGGCAGTCGCGAAACAACTGGACGGCAAGCCGCCCAGAAAAGTCATTGTGGTTCCGGAAAAAATCGTCAACATCGTCGCTTAACCGGAGAACGGCGCGCGTGAAACGTAAGGCAAAACTTCTGCGGACGATGACGGTTGCGGCCCTTGCGGCCGCGCTGTCGGGCTGCGGGTTTACGCCGCTGTACGGCGAGCGCAGCATGACCGCGGCGCCGGCCGTCAACGAAGCCCTGACCCAGGTCATGATCCGCCCGCTGCCCGACCGCCAGGGCCAGAAGCTGCGTCAGGTTTTGCGCGAACAACTTCAGCCGCGCGGGGTCGCGAGCAGCCCGCCCTACGATCTCGAGGTTTACCTGACCTCGCGGGTGGAGGAGATCGGCGTGCGCCGCGACGCCACCAGTTCGCGCGCGAACTATATCCTTGTCGCCAATTTCAATCTCAATGAGGGCGCGAACCGTCTCTTGAGCGACCGGGTGCAGGCCATCATCAGCTACAATATCCTCGACGAACAATACGCGACCGTGGCCTCCCAGGCCGACGCCGAGACGCGCGCGATCCGCCGTGTGGGCGAGGAGATCAAAACGCGCCTGGCGGTGTATTTCCACCAGCGCACCGAGCGGCCTGTCGCGCAGGCCGCGCCGTAGTTTCATGAAAATCACCGGACGCGCGGACGCCTTCGTCGCCAAGCCCGATCCGGCGGTGCGGGCGGTGCTGATCTATGGGCCGGACATCGGCCTTGTGCGCGAACGCCTCAACGGATTGACCAAGGCCGTCGCCGGATCCGTCGACGACCCCTTCCGCGTGGTTGAAATTCAGGGCGACGCCTTGCGCGACGACCCCGCGCGCCTGCGCGATGAAGCCGCAGCCATGTCGTTCGGCGGCGGACGGCGCGTGGTGCGCGTGCGCGACGCGGGCGATACGCTGGCCGATCTTTTTGAATCCTTCGACAAGGACGCCGTCGGCGACGCGCTTGTGGTGGTCAGCGCCGGGGACTTGAGCCCGCGCTCGAAACTGCGCGCGGCCTTCGAGGGCGGCGACCGCATCGCGGCCTTGCCGTGCTACAGCGATAGCGCCGAAGCCATCCAAACCGTCGCGCGCGAGATGCTGCGCGCCGCCGGTTTGCAGATCGCCCCCGACGCCTTGTCGTGGCTGGTCGATCACCTGGGCGGCGACCGCGAACTGTCGCGCCGCGAGCTTGAGAAACTGATCGTCTATAAAGGCGGCGCCGGCACGGTGACGGAAGACGACGTGCTGGCCTGCGTCGGCGATACGGCCGGATTCGGCGTCGACGATCTTGTGTATGCGCTCGGCGACGGCGACCAGGCGACCATGCAGCGCGTCTATGGCCGCCTGGTGAACGAGGGGACGTCGCCCATCACCATCCTCAGCATGGTTTCACGCCATCTCACCCGTCTTCATGAAACCCGCGGCCGTATGGCGGAGGGAAAGAGCGCCGACGCGGCCGCCGCCATGTTGCGCCCGCCCATCTTCTTCAAGTTCAAGACGCGCTTCGCCGGTCAGGCCAACCGCTGGAGCGAAGCGCTTCTCGCGCGCGGCCTCGAGATCGTGACCGAGGCCGAGATGCAGGCGAAGTCCACCGACATGCCCGCCGAAGCGGTGATCGAGCGCGCCTTCATGATGCTCGCGCGCGTCGGCCAATCGGCGCGGCGGCGTTAGAGATTCAACGGAGCGCCTTGTCCGATCGCAAGCGCCGGTTTGGCGGGACACGCGAGTTGCGTCGCGCGCCAGCGCGCGGCGCCATTCACGGGTGGAATAAGTTCATACAGCGTGCAGTTCTGCACGTGCACGGTTTCACCGAGCAACGCTTCCATCGCCCAGAATGTGCCGCCGTGCGCGACGACGAGAACAGGCGCGGGGTGTGAGAGCGCTTCGGCGAGCGCGCGATGAACGCGCGCGATATAATCGACGCGCCGCTCGCCGCCTTCGATGGCGGCCCCCGCGAGCCAGCCTTCACGCCACGCGCCGCCCGAGTCTTGACCTTCATGGACGCCGAAACCGCATTCCTTCAGCGCGTCGATGGTGACGATCGGCGCGGCGTTGACGTTCACGATCTCGGCCGTCTTTCGCGCGCGCATCAATGTGCTGGTGCAGATCGTTTTGACCGGAAGGCGCGCGACCGCGGGCGCGACGTCTTGCGCCTGACGCACACCGACGTCGCTGAGCGCGATGTCGGTATGACCTTGCATGAGGCGGCGGCGATTCCACTCGGTCTCGCCGTGGCGCAGGAAATAGAACGGAACGTGCGGCAGCATGACGCGTGGATCTAGTCGTCATCCTCGCGGCGCGGGCCGTGCGATAGACGCTGCACGATGTCGTCGAGCTGTTCGAGGCTGGCGTAGGCGATGCTGATCGTTCCGCCCTTGCCGTCGAAGGCGATGTTGACCTTGTAGCCCGTCGCCTTCGCGAGGCTTTGCTCGAGCGCGGCGGTGTCGGTGTCTTTCGGCAAACTGGCGCGGCGCTTGCGTCCGAAACTCTTGGCATAGCGTTCGGCCTGGCGCGCGCTCATGCCGCGTTTGATGATCTCGCGCGCGATTTCCTCGGCGCGGGACACGCCCACCAGCGGGCGCACCTGACCGGCGGTGATCTTTCCTTCTTCGAGCATTTGCAGAATGGCGAAGGGCAGGTTCAAGAGTCTGAGTGTATTGGCGACGTGGGCGCGCGACTTGCCGACGATCTCGCCGACGCGCTCCTGCGTGTGGCCGAATTCGTCGAGCAGACGCTGATACCCGCGTGCTTCTTCCACCGGCGAGAGATCCTGGCGCTGCAGGTTTTCAATGAGCGCGACTTCCAGCGTCTCGGCGTCCGAGAGTTCCGAGACATGCACCGGCACTTCATGCACCTGGGCGCGCTGCGCGGCGCGCCAGCGGCGTTCGCCGGCGATGATCTCGAAATGGCCGGCGCGGGCGCGGTCGGGGCGCACCAAGAGCGGCATCAACACGCCCTTCTCGCGCACCGACGCGGAAAGTTCTTCCAGCGCGGTTTCGTCGAAGTGACGGCGCGGCTGATAGGGCGAGGGCGCCAACAGATCGACGGCGAGACGCGTCACCGGCGCGTTCGCGGCGGCAGCGACGACGGCCGGCGCCTGCGGCGGCGCGGCGGGTGTGGGTTCGGTCGTTGTCGATCCCTGATCGCCGAACAGGGCGTTCAGTCCGCGGCCGAGCCGCTTCGGGCTATCGGCGTTCATGCGGCGGCGCTCTGTTCGCGTTTCAGGACTTCGCCGGCAAGATCGAGGTAGGCCCGCGAACCCGTCGACTTCAGGTCATAAAGAAGGACCGGCTTGCCGTGGGACGGCGCTTCCGAGATGCGCACGTTCCGGGGGATGGTCGTGGTGTAGACCTTCTGGCCGAAGAACTCGCGCACATCGTTCTCCACCATCACCGACAGCGAGTTCCGCCGGTCGACCATGGTGAGCACGATGCCCTGGATTTCTAAGGTCGGGTTGAAGCTCTTCTTGATGCGCTCGATGGTCCGCACAAGCTGGCTAACCCCTTCTAATGCAAGGAATTCTGCCTGGAGCGGCACCATGACGGCGTGCGCGGCCACAAGGGCGTTCAAGGTCAGAAGGCCCAAAGACGGTGGGCAGTCGATCAGCACGAAATCCCAGTCCTGATTGCCGCCGGCCAACGCGTCGCGCAGGCGCGCGTGGCGGTTTTCGATGTCCACCAATTCCAGTTCCGCACCCGCCAGATCGACGCCGGACGGCACGATGCTCAGGTTGGGGATCGAGGTTTCCACGACGGCGGCCGCGAGTTCCGCGCCGCCGGTCAGGAGGTGATAGGCGTTGGTCGTCCGGTGATTGTGATCGATGCCGAAGCTGGTGGACGCGTTGCCCTGCGGGTCCAGATCGATCACCAGCACGCGCTTGTCCACCGCGGCCATGGCCGTGGCGAGGTTGACGGCGGTGGTGGTCTTGCCGACGCCGCCTTTCTGATTCGAAATAGCGATAACCCGCGGGCGGCGCGGCTTATTTTCAGGGACGGACGGGCTCGTCTCGGACGAATTCGTCTCGGACACGGCGGACCTCACGGAGGGATAGAATGGTTCCTGTGGGATCGGTCACGCTCGCGTGCCGATCAACCTCCATTGTCCATTGCTTGTGGGCTTCCGTCAATTCGGCCTCAACACTTTGGCCCTTGAGAAACAGGCATTGGGTGCCGGGTCCGCGGAAGCGCTCGGTCCAGTCCAAAAGGCGGTCCAAGGTCGCCAGCGCGCGCGCGGTGACCACCTGGACCTGAAAAGCGGGGATAGATTCGATCCGGGCGGGATGAAATGTGACCTGCACCCCCGAAACCCGCGCCGCCTCCCGCATGAAGGCGATCTTGCGCTGGTCGGATTCCACCAGATGGACGTCCGGAATGCCCAGGATCGCCAAAACCAGGCCTGGAAACCCAGCCCCCGAACCCACATCCAGCAAATTGGGGGTATTATGGGGAATAAGACGGAAAAGTTGTGCAGAATCAGCGATATGACGCTGCCATAACATGGGGATGGAATCGGGACTAACCAGATTGATCCGCGCATTCCATTTGACGAGAAGATCCGCGTAGGCGCGCAACCGGTCCAACGTTTCACGTGAAACATTGAACGCTGATTGGAACTGCTCAGGGGTCTGGACGGAGTGTTTCACGTGAAACAGTTCAGCCGGCGGCGGCGATATCCGCATCCTTTTCGCGCCGCACATGGCGCAGGAGGGCGGTGAGGGCCGCCGGCGTCACGCCGGGGATGCGCGCGGCGGCGCCAAGGGTCACGGGCTTCGCGGCCTTGAGCTTCACCCGCACTTCCGTCGACAGGCCGCCGACGGCGTCCACGTCGAGGTCGGCGGGCAGCCGCAGCGCCTCATCCCGCCGGAAGGCCCGGATATCGGCGGTCTGACGCTCCATATACCCCGCATAGCGCGCTTCGATCTCCACCTGTTCGACCACAGCCGCCGTGGCGTCGGGCAGATCGGGGAAGTAGGTGCGCAAGCGGGTATAGGGCATGTCCGGCATCGCCAGGAGCGCTACGCCGCTCCGGCGGATTCCGTCCTGATTGACGGCGATACCGTGCTTCTGAAGCTCCGTCGGGGAAAGGGCGATTTCCAACAGTTTGGCCCGGACCGTCGCCAACTCTTCTTTCTTGGCGCGCAGATGCCGCGCCCGCGCGGATCCCACGCAACCCGCCGCGATGCCCTTCTCGGTCAGGCGTAAATCGGCGTTATCCGCCCGTAATTGCAGGCGATATTCGGCCCGGGAGGTGAACATGCGATAGGGCTCGCTGGTGCCCAGAGTCGTCAAGTCATCGACCATCACCCCGAGATAGCCTTCGGCGCGATCAAAGGTGACCGGCGCCGCCTGGCCGACTTTGCGTGCGGCGTTGAGCCCGGCGATCAGGCCTTGGGCGGCGGCTTCCTCATAACCCGTCGTCCCGTTGATCTGTCCGGCGAAGTAGAGGCCGGCGACCTTGCGGGTTTCGAGGGTCGGGTGAAGTTCCCGGGGGTCCACGTAATCGTATTCAATCGCGTAACCGGCCTGGAGCATAACCGCGTTCTCGAGCCCCGCGATGGTCTTGAGCAGAGCCCGCTGAACGTCGTCCGGAAGCGAGGTGGAGATCCCGTTCGGATAGACGGTATCGTCGTCAAGTCCTTCAGGTTCCAGGAAAATTTGGTGCCGCTCGCGGTCCGAAAAGCGCACCACCTTATCTTCGATAGAGGGGCAATAGCGGGGCCCGGCGCTCTGGATCTGCCCGTTATACATCGGCGCCCGGCTCTTATTGGCCAGGATCAGGGCATGGCTGACCGGGGTCGTATAGGTGACGCCACAAGCGACCTGCGGATTCGTGATCCGGTCGGTCATGAAGGAGAAGGGCAGCGGCGGCTCGTCGCCCGGCTGACTCTCCAGGCTCTTCCAGTCGATGGTGCGCCCGTCGAGGCGGGGCGGCGTGCCGGTCTTCAGGCGGCCGACCGCAAAATCGAGGCGTTTTAGGGTGTTCGACAAACCAAGGGCGGGCGCCTCGCCGATGCGGCCGGCGGGAATCCTGCTTTCTCCCCGATGAATCAAGCCGTTAAGGAAGGTGCCGGTGGTCAGGACAACGGCGCCGGCCCGGATTTCCGTCCCGTCGGCGGCCACCACGCCGCAAACTCCACAACTATCTGATTTTATTAATAAATCTTCGATGCCGCCGGCTCGAATATCGAGATTGGGCTGTTCCGCGAGCAGGTGTTGAACCGCATTCCGATAGAGTTTGCGGTCGGCTTGAGCGCGCGGACCCCGGACCGCGGGGCCTTTCGACTGGTTCAACATCCGAAACTGGATGCCGCCCAGGTCGGTGGCCCGGCCCATGATGCCGTCGAGAGCGTCGATCTCGCGGACCAGATGGCCCTTCGCCAAGCCGCCAATGGCGGGATTGCATGACATCTGGCCGATGGTCTCGACCTTATGGGTGACAAGCAGGGTGCGCGCGCCCGTGCGCGCCGCCGCCGCCGCGGCTTCACAGCCCGCATGGCCGCCGCCGACGACGATCACGTCGTATGAAACGCTCCCCCGTGTCGCCTGCAGCGTCGGATCCATGGATAAGTCCGGGAAAAACTGTGGATAAGAATGCGCGGCCCTTATATCGCGGGTGCGCCGTGTGACCAAGATTCCTGTACTCTTGTCCCGTGAGACGCTGGCTCATTTATTTCGGGATTTTCTTTTTTATTGCCCTGGCGGCCGAAACCGGCGCCGGGCGCACCCTCGATTCCGCGGCCATCGCCCTCCGATTCGTCCTTTGGGGCGCCTTCACGGCTCTGGTTTTATGGGCTTTCGCCCGCGCCAAGGGCGACTCGATCCATCCGCCCCAGTACATCACGGACGTCCTGCCGCGACGGTGGCTCGACTGGATCTTGGGCGAAGGGAAGTGGCGGTCTTAGATCTATTTTCCGATACAGAAGTCGCGGAAGACCACATCCAGGATTTCATCGACATCGACTCGGCCCGTGAGCCGTCCGAGGGCGCGCGCCGCCAAACGTAAATCCTCAGCCGCGAGTTCCGGGAGAGGGGCGTTGCGCGCGCGGTCGAGCGCGTTGCGGCATTCCTCCAGGGCGACGCGGTGGCGCGCCCGGGTCAAGGGCGCGCTCGCGCCGGCGTCGCTTTCGTCGCGCACCCGCGCCTCAAGCGCGACGAGAAACGCCGCGACCCCAAATCCGCTTTTCACTGAAATGAAGTGCAGGCCTTCGCGCGGATCGAACTGTTTTTGATCGCGCAACAAGTCGGCCTTGTTCACCACCGCGAGGGTGCGCGCATCGCGCAAGGCTTCGGTCGCGCCATCGCGCGCGGGGAACCGTGCGCCGTCGAACAGCGCGATCTTGAGATCGGCCTCGCGCGCCCGCTTGTGCGCGCGCCGGATCCCTTCGTCCTCGATGACATCGCCCGCGTCGCGCAAACCCGCCGTGTCGGCGATGGTGACGGCGTATCCGCCGAGATCGAGATGCACCTCGATCACATCGCGCGTCGTGCCCGGGATGTCGGACACAATCGCCGCGTCCCGGCGAACCAGCGCATTCAAGAGACTCGACTTGCCCGCGTTCGGCGGGCCGATGATGGCGACATGCACGCCTTCGCGTGTGCGTTCGCCCCTCTGTTTATCGTCAAGATGCGCGGCGATCTCGTTGCGCAGGTCCGCCACCTGTCCCCACAGGCGCGCATCCACGTCCGGTGGAAGATCCTCGTCTGGGAAATCGATCACGGCTTCAAGATGGGCCAGGGCCTGCACGAGCCGATGACGCCAGTCGTCATAGAGTTCCTTCAACGCGCCGCCCATCTGGCGCAAGGCCTGGCGCTGCTGCGCGCGCGTCTCCGCGTCGATCAGGTCCGCCAGCGCCTCGGCCTGGGTAAGATCGAACTTTCCGTTCTCGAACGCGCGCCGGGTGAATTCACCGGCTTCCGCGGGACGAACGTCGTTGAGCGCGGCAAGCGTCTCGGACAGATACGCGATCACCGCGCGGCCGCCATGCACGTGCAACTCGGCGACATCCTCCCCGGTGAAACTGTGCGGGGCCGGGAACCAAAGAATCAATCCATCGTCGATGAGCGCGCCGCCGGCATCGTGAAATCTGGCGCGCGTCGCGCGGCGCGGTTCGGGAACGTTACAGCCGAGCGCCTCAAGTGCCGCGCGCGTTTGCGGGCCCGACACACGTACCACCGCGATTCCCGCGCGCCCCGGAGCCGAGGCCAGCGCGAAGATCGTCTCGAAACTCATTTTCCTCCGGTCTTTCCCATGAACTGGCCCCAGAACGCTCTCTGGAGCTCCGCCATGCCTTCCGACTGTAACGGGAACAAAGTCTTCAACATCGCTTCCGGCTCCATGGCGGAGGCGGCTTTTTGGATGTTGTTCTTCATCTCGTCCAGCATCGCGTTCTGGAACGGCGCCACGTCGGGCAATCCCATGAACGAGCGCGCTTCTTCAGGCGAACAGTCGATATTGATGGTGATCTTCATGTCGGTCTCGCGCGGTTAAAGAGGATGGAAGTGACGGGATGGGACGCCTAAGGTAACCGGTCCCCCAAGGTAAGGCCCCCCGGCACCCTTTGTCCATGAAACCCCAAATTCCATAGAGCCCCATCGCATAGAGCCCAGCGCATAGAGAATGTCCGGCGACAATCGCAACCGCCTCAATGAAGAGACGAGCCCCTACCTGCTCCAGCACAAGGACAATCCCGTCCACTGGTGGCCGTGGTCGGACGCGGCCTTCGCCGCGGCCAAGGCGCGCGACGTGCCGGTGTTGCTGTCGGTGGGATATTCCGCCTGTCACTGGTGCCACGTGATGGCCCATGAGTGTTTCGAGGACGAGGCCATCGCCGCGGCGATGAACAAGGCTTTTGTCAACGTAAAGGTGGACCGCGAGGAACGGCCCGATATCGACGCCATTTACCAGAAAGCCCTGGCCCTCATGGGCGAGCAGGGCGGCTGGCCGCTCACGATGTTCCTCGCCCCGGATGGGAAGCCATTTTTCGGGGGCACCTATTTTCCGCCGGCGCCGGCCTACGGGCGTCCCAGTTTGCCGCACGTGATCGCCCATATCGAAACGGTCTGGCGCGAGCGCAAAGCGGAAGTCGCCGCGCATGGCGATGAGATCACGGCGGCCATCGCGAACAGTACCCAGGAACGCCTGCGCGACGGTCTCTCGTTCGATCTCCTGGACACCGCCGCCACGCGGCTGCTGGACTATATCGACGCCTCCGCGGGCGGCATGGCGGGCGCGCCGAAATTCCCGATGCCTTTTGTCTTCGAGTTTCTGTGGCGCGCGTTCCGCCGCACGGACAACGACCGCTTTGCCGCCATCGTCACCACAACGCTGACGCACATGTGCGAAGGCGGCATCTACGATCACTTGGGCGGCGGCTTCGCCCGCTACGCCACCGACGCCGAGTGGCTGGTGCCGCACTTCGAGAAGATGCTTTACGACAATGCGCAGCTCGTCGATCTGATGACGCTGGTATGGCAGCACACCCAAGACCCGCTGTTGGAAACCCGTGTGCGCGAAACCATCGCCTGGCTGATTCGCGACATGACCGGCGAGACCGGTGCGTTCACGGCCGCCCTCGACGCCGATTCCGAAGGTGAGGAAGGCAAGTTCTACGTCTGGACCGACGCGGAGATCGATGCGGCGTTGGGCGCCGAAGCCTCCTTCTTCAAGACGGCCTACGGCGTGACGCCGCAAGGCAACTGGGAAGGCCGCAACATCTTGAACCGCTCTCACGCCCGGGGCGCGTCGGTCTCGCCCGACGACGCCGGACGTTTGGCGAAAGCCCGTGACGTTCTGCTGGCGGCGCGCGTGAAACGCGTTCCGCCGCAGCGCGACGGCAAAATCCTTGCCGACTGGAACGGGCTTGCGATCGCGGCCCTCGCACGGGCCGGGTCCGCTTTCGGCGAACCGTCATGGGTCGCCCACGCACGCGGCGTCTTCGCGGCCGTCATCGGCACGATGACCTGGACGGACGCGGACGGACGGGTTCGTCTCGGTCATTCCTTTCGCGGGGAACGCCTGCAGACCTCGGCGATGCTCGACGATTACGCCAATATGATCAACGCCGCCCTCGCGCTTCACACCGCGACCGGCGACGCCGGCTATCTCACCCAGGCCGAACAGTGGATCGAATTGACCAACGCGCTCTATTGGGACGAGGACGATGGCGGATATTTTTTCACCGCGGCCGACGCGCGTGATCTTCTCCTGCGGACAAAGAACGCCAGCGACAGCGCGGTCCCGTCGGGAAACGGCGCCATGGTGCTGGCGCTCGCCCGCGCTTTTTATCTCACCGGGAAGCAGGTCTATCGGATGCGCGCGACGACAACCATCGACGCCCTTGCCGTCGAGGTCATGAAGACCTTCCCCCATGGCGTCACGGTGTTGAACGGCTATGAGCTCCTGGAACGGGGCCTCCAGGTCGTGATTGTCGGCGCGCGCGGCGAGGATGCGACCGAAAACCTGCTCGCGGGCTTGAAGCACGTCTCGCTTCCCAATCTGATCGTCGATGTGGTCGCGCCCGGCGCAACGCTTCCGGATATGCACCCCGCGTATGGCAAGACCACGGACAAAGGGGCTGGCGAAGGAACGGCAACCGCTTATGTTTGCCGGGGTCCGTCCTGCTCGTTGCCGCAAACCACGCGCGAAGGACTCGAACGGATTCTACGATCGTCCTAAGGTGCCGCCATGTCCCAACTCTCCTTGCATACGCCGGTCGGCGACATCACCTTGAGCGAAGACGACGGCAAGATCGTCTCGGTCGATTGGGGATGGGCGCGCGATCAGAAAGCGACACCGCTTCTGAAAGAAGCCAAACGCCAGATGGAGGCGTATTTCGACGGCGCGCTCGAGGCTTTCGATCTACCGCTGCACGTCGAAGGGACGACGTTCCAGAAACAGGTCTGGCGCGAGATGCTGAAAATCCCCGC
The DNA here is from genome assembly GCA_964576515.1 of uncultured Rhodobacterales bacterium. Lineage (GTDB taxonomy): Bacteria > Pseudomonadota > Alphaproteobacteria > Rhodospirillales > Rhodospirillaceae > SHVO01. The sequence goes on along the minus strand of CAZNUW010000006.1, from coordinate 125,388 downwards.
GGGCCGCACGCGCACCTATGGCGATATCGCCAAACGCCTGAACGCGAGCGCACAGTCCGTCGGCACCGCCTGCGGCCGCAATCGCCTGCCTGTTATCATTCCTTGCCACCGTGTTGTGGCGGCCAACGGCCTCGGCGGGTATTCCGGCGCCGGCGGCGTGGACACCAAGATCGCGCTCCTCGAACTCGAAAAGGCGATGATGCCCCTATGAGCAAAGCAATCCTCGTTCAAACCTACGGCGGTCCTGATGTCATGCAACTCACCGACGTTCCGGTGGGCGAGCCCGGACCGGGCGAAGTCCGCATCGCCCAGACCTACGCCGGTGTGAATTATATCGACACCTACCACCGCACCGGCCTCTACAAGCTGCCGGTCGCGGTTCAAGGCCGGGGCGATATCGCCTTCATCCCCGGGTCCGAGGGCGCCGGAAAAATCACCGCGGTCGGACCGGGTGTCGCGGACCTCAAGGTGGGCGACCGCGTCGCTTACGGGAACGGTCCGGTGGGCAGCTATGCCGCCGAGCGCGTGTTTCCGGCCGAACGCACCGTGAAGATCCCCGACGGCGTCGGCGACGACCAGGCCGCCGCGATGATGCTGCGCGGTCTCACGGTCTGGTATCTCCTGTTCGAGATCCGCAAGATCAACGCCGGAGAAACGGTGCTTTTACACGCCGCCGCCGGGGGAATCGGCCTCATCCTCGCCCAGTGGGCCAAACATCTGGGCATCACGGTGATCGGAACCGTCGGCTCGGAAGACAAGGCGAAACTCGCCCGCGACGCGGGCTGCGCCCACACCATTCTTTATAAAAGCGAGGATTGGGTCACCAAAGTGCGTGAGCTCACCGGCGGGAAAGGCGTCTCGGTTGTTTTCGACGGCGTCGGCAAAGATACATTTATGAAGTCGCTCGACTGCCTTCTGCCGCGCGGGCTTATGATCACTTTCGGGAATGCGTCCGGCCCGCCGCCGGCCGTTGAGCCGCTGACCCTCGCGGCCAAGGGCTCACTGATGGTAACGCGTCCGGTCCTCGGTCACTTTGTCGCCGCGCGGGCCGATCTTTTGCGCGGATGCGAGGCGCTGTTCGCGGTTGTGAAATCCGGCGCGGTGAAAATCGATATCGGCCAAATCTATGCGCTGGAAGACGCCGCGAAAGCGCACGTCGCCCTGGAAGCCCGCCAGACGACAGGCTCGACGATTCTCAAGATATAAACTGCGGGAACGGTAGCCGCCGCCGACGATCTCGTCGTACGGCTACTTGTTCATCCGGTCGAAGAACTCGCCGTTGTTCTTGGAATCCCGCAGCTTGTCGAGCAGGAACTCCATACCGTCCTGAACGCCCATCGGATCCAGGATGCGGCGTAGCACCCACATCTTCGACAGGTCGCCCTGTTTGACCAGCAGTTCTTCCTTGCGGGTGCCCGACTTGGTGATGTCGATGGACGGGAACACACGCTTGTCCGCGAGCTTGCGGTCGAGGACGATTTCCGAGTTACCGGTGCCTTTGAATTCTTCGAAGATCACTTCGTCCATGCGGCTGCCGGTATCGATAAGAGCGGTCGCGATGATGGTTAGCGACCCGCCTTCCTCGATGTTGCGCGCGGCGCCGAAGAAACGCTTCGGACGCTGGAGGGCGTTGGCGTCCACGCCGCCTGTCAGCACTTTGCCCGACGAGGGGACAACCGTGTTGTAGGCGCGGGCCAGGCGGGTAATGGAATCCAATAGGATCACCACATCCCGCTTGTGTTCGACCAGGCGCTTCGCCTTTTCGATGACCATTTCGGCGACCTGCACGTGGCGGGAGGCCGGCTCGTCGAAAGTGGAGCTTACGACTTCGCCCTTCACGGTGCGGTCCATGTCGGTGACTTCTTCCGGACGTTCGTCGATCAGAAGAACGATCAGATAGACTTCTGGGTGATTTGCCGCGATCGCATTCGCGATGCTCTGCAGCATGATGGTTTTGCCGGTGCGGGGCTGGGCGGTGATCAGCGCGCGCTGGCCTTTGCCGAGCGGCGAGACCAGTTCGATCACGCGTCCCGTCAGGTCTTTGTTCTTCGTGTCCTTTTGCTCGACTTCCATGGACAATTTCTCGTCCGGGTAGAGCGGCGTCAGGTTGTCGAAGTTGATGCGGTGGCGGACGTTGTCCGGGTCCTCGAAATTGACCCGGTCGACCTTCAAAAGCGCGAAATAACGCTCGCCGTCTTTCGGCGCGCGGATCTGGCCTTCAACGGTATCCCCCGTCCGCAGGCCGAACCGGCGGACCTGGCTGGGCGACACATATATGTCGTCGGGACCCGGCAGATAATTGGCTTCCGGCGAACGCAGGAACCCGAAACCGTCCTGGAGAATCTCAAGCACCCCATCGCCGTCGATGGAGGTGTCCTTTTCCGCCAGCACTTTAAGGATCGCGAACATGAGATCCTGGCGTCGGAGGTTAGAGGCGTTTTCAATGCCGTATTCTTCCGCGAAAGCGAGAAGTTCGGCGGGGGTTTTGCGCTTCAATTCCTGAAGATGCATGGGTGCTATAGATTCTATGGGCTGCGGGGAAGGTTTAAGCGAAAGCCGGAGGGAGGTCTTCGAGACGCCGCACGAAAGGCGAACGGCTGGTCAATCGGTGACGGGGGCGATTTGGGAAATCGAAGACGGGCGAACGCCCCGTTCTGATGGTGGAAGCGATACCCGAGGGCCGAATTCGAGTCAATATTCGAAATCGAAACACCGGCTTACCAGACCATGAAAACAATCCACTCATTTCTTAAAAGAGTTTAGGGGGAGGAGGTTTGTTGGGCCTGTGAGTCACGAGAATCATAGAAGTCCTTTTTCTATCCCGTGATGTGTACACATCGCGCCAGCCTTGACCGACAGCCTGTGGGTATCCTGTTGAGGCCAGGTCCGGATAAACCCGATCCAGGTGCTTGCGCACCAAATGTCAAAATCGTGGAAAACGGGTATTGTGACACACGGCTGATTTCATCCACCTGATTCACCCTTTCCGATCCTGGAAACGTCTTTGTTCGCAAAAGGGCTCATTGATTCACGTGCTGTGTGCGCGCTTTTACGCGGTCTGGAAAAAAGGGCCGGTTATCCCCGTAAAAGATTCTTTTCCCGCCGGCCTGTGAATCCCGCCACCGTCCCTTCGGAGTTCTATCCCGGTGCCTGATCGCATGCCCTACAGCCTCCATCTTGTGTCCGATTCGTCCGGCGAGACCGTCACCAACATCGCCCGGGCCTGCCTGGTCCAATATGAGAATGTCCACGTGACCGAGCACTTCTGGTGGCTGGTGCGAACCCCCGGACAGATGAACCGGGTGATCGAGGGCATCCGTTCCGCCCGCGGACTCGTCATCTTTACGTTGCTGGACGGCAAAATCCGCTCGCTGCTCGAGCAAGCCTGCCGCGAAATGAATGTGCCTTATGTATCGGCGCTGGACCCGGTCATGAGCGCCTTATCCCAGTACTTCGAGCGGCGCGCCGGCAGCGAAATCGGCCGGCAGCACGCGCTGGACGACGAGTATTTCCACCGGATCGACGCCATGCATTTCGCGGTGGCCCATGACGACGGTCAGTCCATGAGCACAATGATCAATGCCGACGTGATCCTTATCGGCGTATCGCGGACGTCCAAAACGCCGACGTGTATGTATCTGGCCAACCGCGGCCTGAAAGCGGCGAATATTCCGTTGGTCCCGAACGTCTTACTTCCGCCGGAGATTATCGCGGCGTCCAAACCGCTGATCGTGGGACTGACCCGCGAGCCCAAAAGCCTTTCGGATATCCGCCAAAGCCGGCTTCGGATCATGAACGAGGACCGGGCCGAGGGTTATGCCGACCTTGAAACCGTGCGCGAGGAAATCGCCGAATCCCGGCGTCTGTTCGCAAAACACGGATGGCCTGTGATAGACGTCACCCGCCGGTCGATCGAAGAAACCGCGGCGACCATCATTCAACTTTATACCCAGCGTCAGTCCCTGCCCTCATGAACACCGCTCCCCGCCCTCTGATCCTGGCTTCGGCCAGCAAAAGCCGCGCGAACCTGATGCGTTCGGCCGGTCTCGCCTTCGAGATCGTTCCCGCGCATGTCGACGAAGACGCCATCAAGGCGTCCATGAAAGCGGAAGGGGCCTCAGCGGCGGATTGCGCGCTGGCGCTGGCGGAATTCAAAGCCGGAACCGTTTCGCAACGGTATCCGGAGGCCCTGGTGATCGGCGCCGATCAGATGCTCGATTGCGACGGTGTCTGGTTCGACAAACCGAAGGATGCCGCCGGCGCGCGCAATCACCTTCTTACGCTGCGCGGGAAAACCCACGTCCTTCCCACCAGCGTCACCATCGCCTTGAATGGAGCGCCGATCTGGCACCACACCGGAACGCCGCGCCTGACGGTACGGTCCTTCAGCGATGCTTTCCTCGACGAATACCTGGCGGCGGTCGGCGAGGCCGTGACCTCGTCGGTCGGCGCATATCATCTCGAAGGCCGGGGCGCGCAGCTCTTCAGCAAGGTCGACGGCGACTTTTTCACAATCCTCGGGCTGCCTTTGCTCGAACTGCTGGCGTTCTTGCGCGAACATCGGGTCGTCGCTTCATGACCCCGCGCCTGAAAGCCGGAGTGATGGGCTGGCCGGTGGATCACTCCCGGTCGCCCGCGCTGCATGGCTTTTGGCTGAAGGCGTACGGTATCGACGGAAGTTACACCCGCCTGCCGGTCGCGCCTGAGGCGCTGGAAGCGGCGCTCGGTGCGCTTCATCGCGAAGGCTTCTCCGGCGTGAACGTGACCGTGCCTCACAAGGAGGCCGCGCTGTCGCTGGTCGACCGCGTCACGCCGGACGCGCGCCGCATCGGCGCTATCAACACGATCTTTGTCGGACCCGACGGCAAGCTGCACGGCGCAAATACGGATGCTTATGGTTTCATCACCAACCTGCGGACCGGCGCGCCGATGTATGTCCCGCACGCGGGGCCGGCGGTGGTGCTGGGTGCGGGCGGCGCGGCGCGGGCTGTGTGCTGCGCGCTGCAGGACGCCGGCGTGCCGGAGATCCGCGTCATCAACCGGACCCTCACGCGGGCCAACGCCCTGGCGGCGGACTTGGGAAAACCGGTTGTCACGGTGCCTTGGGATATGCGCGCCGACGCCTTGAAAGACGCGGCGCTGCTGGTGAACACCACGACCCTGGGCATGAAAGGCCAGCCGCCGCTGGAGATCGATTTGTCGCGGCTTCCCGCCGCCGCCGTCGTAAACGACATCGTCTATGCGCCGCTGGAAACGCCGCTTCTGGCCGCGGCGCGCGCGCGTAAGAATCCGGTGGTCGACGGTTTGGGGATGCTTCTCTACCAGGCGCAACCCGGGTTCGCGGGATGGTTCGGCGTGCGCCCCGAGGTTACTCCGGCTTTGCGCGCCCATGTGCTGGCCCATGTGCTGGGCGCGGCGGCATGACGCACCGCGGGCGCGCCTTGCGTAAAGTCCGTCCGCGCCGGTGGCCGTTACGCATCATCGGCCTGACCGGATCGATCGCCATGGGCAAGTCCACGGCGACCGCGTTCCTCGCGCGGGGGGGCGTCCCGGTGTTCAGCGCCGACGCAAGCGTTCACACCTTGCTCGGGCCGCGCGGCCGCGCGGTCGGACCGGTGGGCGCCGTGTTTCCGAACGCAAAGTCCGGTGACGCCATCGACCGCGGCCGTCTCGGCAAGGCCGTCTTCGGCGATCCAGAAGCCTTGGCCGCGCTGGAAGCGATCCTCCATCCCATGGTCAAAACCACGCGTGTTGGCTTTTTTCGCACGGCCGCCCTGTCCCGGCGCGCCGCCGTCGCGGTGGAAATCCCGCTTCTATTCGAGACCCCGCAACACGAGATCTTCGACAAGATCCTTGTGGTCTCCGCGCCCGCCTTCCTGCAGCGCCAACGCGCATTGCGCCGCCCCGGCATGACGCCGGCCAAGCTCAAAGCGATCCTGGGCCGTCAAATGCCCGACGCGGAAAAACGCAAACGCGCCGACGCCGTCATTCCGTCGGGTCTTGGGAAGCGCGAAACCTTGCGCCGCCTGCGCCAATCCCTCAAATTAAAATAGCCCTCCCAATCAAAGGTGGGCGCGGCGGAGAGTTCTGACGATGCGCGAGATCGTTCTTGATACGGAAACCACGGGGTTCGATCCCTTGGGCGGTCACCGAGTGGTCGAGATCGGTTGCATCGAACTCCTCAACCACATGCCGACGGGCCGCGAGTTTCACGTCTATCTGAACCCGGAGCGCGACATACCGGCGGAAGCCGAAGCGGTCCATGGGTTGTCGGCGGCGTTCCTGGCGGACAAGCCGCTGTTCGCGTCCCTGGCCGACGAGCTGCTGGAATTTGTCGGCGACTCACCGATCATCGCCCATAACGCCAACTTCGACCTCAATTTCATCAACGCCGAACTGCGCCGCGCCGGACGCGGACCGCTTCCCCCCGACCGGGCGATCGATACCGTTGTGCTCGCGCGGCGGAAGTTCCCCGGGGCGCAGGCGAGCCTGGACGCCCTGTGCCGCCGGTTCCAGATCGACCTGTCGGAACGCGGCAAGCACGGCGCGCTTCTGGACGCGAAGCTGCTGGCGAAGGTCTATCTGGAACTGATTGGCGGGCGCGAACCGGGCCTCGCGCTGGCGAACGCCGAAGTGGCGGTCACCGCGACCGAAACCGTGACGCGCACGTCCCGCGCGGCGCGGCCGCATGCGCCGAGCGCCGAGGAACTGGCGGCCCATGCCGCCTTTCTCGGAAAGCTGAAGAATCCGATCTGGCTGCGGACGCCCGAAGCCGCCGGCTAATTGGTTTCTAGTGGACCGCGGGTTGTTCCGGCGCCGGCTGTTGCTGGCCGGGAACACCGAATTTCTGGCGGTATAGAAGCGCGAAATCCACCATCTGGAGCTGCAGCGGCGGGAACCCGCCGTGGCCGGTGATGTCCGACACGATTTGACGGGCGAACGGGAACAACTGACGGGGAATTTCGATCATCAGCAGCGGATGGACATGTTCTTCCGCCACGATCTGGGTGTTCACATCCACGGCCGCGCAATAGACCAGTTCCAGAATGAACGCCTTGCGCTCCGGCAGGGCGGCTTCCAGGTGGATGGTCAGGCTGACCTCGAAGGACGATCCGCCCATATTGCGGGCCGCGACATCGATGCTGATGGGGATTTCCGGCGCCTCGCGCTGGAGGATCCCATAAATCTCCGGAGCGCCCGGCACTTCAAAGGACAAGTCCTTGATGTACTGGCCCATGATGCGGATCGGCGCGAGCGGCGGCGCTTGTTCGCCGCTGGTTTCGGCGCCCGGGGGCAGATCGCTCGGTTCACTCATGGGTCTTCTCCGTTCTTACTGCGCGCGGACCGCGCAGGGCGGGGGCACGTAACACGCTTCCGCGGGCCATGACAAGAAGGCCCCGCATCGGGCCCGCATCGAGATAAATAAGGCAGGGGGATAAGACGAAGCCCGTCCGGCCGATACGGTCTGTCACAGGGAATCCCCGCCCCTTCGCTTGCCCTTTCAGCACTGAGCGCCTATTTTTAACGAATGGCCGACGTTTCTCGCGCGGCCGGCTCAGCAGGCCCATGATCGTGCGAGAACACGCGACGGCGAGTACGCTGGGGGTCCCCTCCAACCAAGCGAACGGTAGAAGATGGAAGGCTTTCAGTTTATCGACATCATCATCCTGGGGATGGTTGCCGGGTTCATCGTGCTGCGGTTGCGCAGCGTCCTGGGACGCCGCACCGGCCATGAACCGAACCCCGACGCGCGGCCGGAGGAAGGCTACGCGCGAGGCGCGGCCAACGCTCCCGACAACGTTGTGACGCTGCCGCCCACCGGTCAGCGCCGCCGCGACGCGGGCACGCTCGATATCGAACCCGCCTATCAAGGCACGCCGCTTGAGGCGGGCCTTGTCCAGATCAAGATGGCCGATCCCAATTTCAGCGTCGCCCGCTTCCTCGAAGGCGCGGCCAAGGCGTTCGAGATGATTGTCGGCGCCTATGCGCGCAACGACACCGACGCCTTGAAGCCGCTCTTGAGCGCCGACGTCTATGCCCAGTTCGCCTCCGCCATCCAGGAGCGCGAGGAACGCGGCGAGACCATGGAAAGCGAACTGGTTGTCCTGAAGCCGCCCAAGGCCGAAGCCATCGTCGTGGACGGCACGCGCGCCACCATCGACGTGCGTTTCCAAAGCGAACAGGTGAACGTGATCAAAAACAGCGCCGGCGAAGTCATCGACGGCGACCGCGAGCATGTCGACAGCGTCACCGATATCTGGTCGTTCTCGCGCGATCTTTCCAGCCGCGATCCGAACTGGGCGCTCGTTGCGACCCGGAGCGTTGAGTAAGCCTGTTTTGCCTGGGCTGAAGACACGTGGCTGATCCGGACGCACCTCCTTCGCGCCAGCGTTCAATCGTCGCCCTCGTGGCGGCGGTGTTCGTCGGCGCCGTGATCGGCGCGACGGCCGCCATCAGTTTCATGCGCGCGCAACAGCCCGCGGCGCAGCCGGGCGAACCGGTGCAACCGCCTGTCGCCGCGCAGCAGCCCTCGAGCCCGGTTCTTTATACCCCTGTCGCGGCCGACAGCCTTCCCGGCTGGCGCGAGGAATCCATCGCCGAAGCGCTTCCGGCGTTGCGCCGGTCGTGCGGACGTTTGAAGCAGATGGCGCCCGACCGCGTCATCGGGACCGGCGACATCGCGCGTCCGGCGTCCGCGTGGCATACGGCGTGCGATGCGATCCTCGCCGTGAACGGTGGCGACGCCGCCTTACGCGCCGTGTTGACCGACATGTTCGCCGCCTATCGCGTCGCCGCCAACAACGGCGATGCGCCCAACGAACACGGCCTCTTCACCGGATACTATGAAGCGGACCTTCGCGGTTCGCTGGAACAGGGCGGGAATTTTCAGGTCCCCATCTACGCGCTGCCGCGCGACCTTGTCAGTGTCGACGTGCGCGATTTCATTGCCGGCGGCAATGCGCCGGCCGGCACGCCGACAAACCTGGTTGGCCGCGTGGTCGACGGCGGCCGCGGCCTACGCATGACCCCTTATTACACCCGCGCCGAAATCGACGGCGCGAGCGCCATCACAAACGCGGCCGACGTCCTCGTTTGGGTCGACGATCCCGTTCAAGCGCATGTCCTGCACATCCAGGGCTCCGGGCGTGTGACGTTGCCGGACGGATCGGTCATGCGTATCGGCTTCGCGGGGTCCAACGGCCGCGCGTTCAAGGGCATCGGTTCCATCCTTCTCGAAGCCGGCGCGCTGCGTCCCGGCGGCGCGTCGATGATCGCCGTGCGCGAGTGGCTTCAGACGCATCCCGACGAAGCCGCGAAGTACATGAACCTCAATACGCGCTACATTTTCTTCCGCAAGCTGGCGCCCAGCGAAACGGAAGACGGACCGGTCGGCGCGTCGAACGTGTCGCTGACGCCGGGCCGCTCGCTTGCGGTCGATCCGCGCTATATCCCTTTGGGCGCGCCGCTGTGGCTCGACACCAAGGATCCCGACGACATCGCCATTCAACGTCTGGTGGTGGCGCAAGACACGGGCGCGGCGATCACCGGCGCGGTGCGCGGCGACTACTTCTGGGGCCACGGCGAAGACGCTTTTATGAAAGCCGCACGCATGAAGAGCACGGGCGGTTATGTGGTGTTTGTGCCCAAAGCGCCTGAATCGCTGTCGTCGCCGGTCATTCCCCAGACCGAACCCGGCGAAAATGCCGCCGGCGAGGCGTTTCCGCCGCAATAAGACCCGCGCGACAGGGGCCTGCGCCACAGGGAAAAGTGGACACCCCTCATTTAGAATCGGTAAACACTACTTCGTTACCTTCACCGGTCGGGGATCTGTGGCCAACTCGGGATTACGAGCGGGCCTGGAGTGAAGATGAATACGACGGGCAAATCACCGCCAGGAGAAAAGCGCCGCGACCGCGCGCTCTATGCGCGCCTGGTGGAATCCTACCAGGCCGACCGCGTCGGGATTTTCGTCGATTTCGATCGCCTCAACTCGCCGCGCTCTCCCTTGTGGAACCCGTGGGAGAATATCGCACCGCTGTTGATTGTCTTTATCGGCTCGCTCGCGCTCATGTTCCTCGTGGACCTCATCCTCGGCACCGCCGTCATGGTGTTGGGCGTGCTGTTCTATCTTTTCATCGTGCGGCCCTGGATTGCCCAGCGGGTCTATCGCCGCGCCATCGCGGCCGCGATCGAAAACCTGCACAACTGGAACCTCCTGTGGAAGCTGGGCGGCCTCGTGCTCACCTTGAACTTCATGAACAAGACGCGCTGCGTTTCGCCCGACGGCGACTGGCGCGCGTTTGTGACGCGCTACCTGCCCGAAATGGAGCTTGAGGGCGTCGACGCCTACCACGCGTTCAACCGCATGGGACGCGGCGAAGAACTCGACGACAAGGACGCAAAGAACAAGGGCGGCAAGGATCGAGACGAGCCGCGGCTGCAAGACGTCCACATGTGAGCGCACCCATGGTGCGCGATCTCGATCTTTGGCGTTACGTCACCCGCAACGTCACGCCCTACCGCACACAACGTCACCCTGCCCCTGACGCGTCGGGGCCGGACACTGGCGCTGAGCCCGCGTCCATCATCGCGCGCGAAACGGAATTCGCCATGCCCGCGCCGCCGCCGGCGCGCCGCGCGTCCCAGCCGCTGAAGCTCGGCGCCGTCGCGGCCATGGACAAGCGCACCGGCCAACGTTTCAAACGCGGCGAGATGTCCGTCGATGGGCGCATCGATCTGCATGGACTGACCCTGGACCAAGCGCACGCGGCGCTTGCCTCCTTCATCCGCCGTTCTCACGCGCGCGGCGACAGGTGCGTGATCGTCGTGACGGGCAAGGGCGACAAGGGCGGCGGGCGCATCCGGCGCGAAACGCCCGAATGGCTCAATCGCCCCGACCTGCGGCCGCTGATCCTCGCGGTCACGGAGGCGCGCCGCCAGCACGGCGGCGCGGGTGCGCTTTATGTGCTCTTGAAGCGGACTAGAGAATAAAGCGCGAGAGATCGCCCTTCTTCGCCAGTTCGCCGACCTGCGTGCGCACATAGTCGGCCGTCACCGCGAAGGTTTCCCCCGAACGGTCGGTCGCGGTGAAACTGATGTCCTCCAACAGTTTCTCAAGCACCGTGTGCAGGCGGCGCGCACCGATATTCTCGACGCTGGTGTTGATCTCGGCGGCCAGGTCGGCCACGGCCGCGATGGCGTCGTCGCCGAATTCAAGGGTGACATTCTCGGTGCCCAGCAGTGCTTTGTACTGCTTGATAAGGCTGACTTCCGTTTCCGTCAGAATGCGGATGAAGTCGTCGCGGGTCAGCGCCTTCAGTTCCACGCGGATGGGCAGGCGCCCCTGCAGTTCCGGCAGCAGGTCCGAGGGTTTGGCGAGGTGGAACGCGCCGGACGCGATGAACAGGATGTGATCGGTCTTCACCGGGCCGTGCTTCGTATTGACCGTCGTGCCTTCGATCAGCGGCAACAGGTCGCGCTGCACGCCTTCACGGCTGACGTCCGCGCCGCGCGCATCCTCGCGGCCTGTGATTTTGTCGATTTCATCCAGGAACACGATGCCGTTGTTTTCCACCAGCGCGATGGCTTCGCGGACCAGGTTTTCCTGGTTCAGGAGCTTGTCCGACTCCTCGCGCATGAGCACTTCGTAGGACTGAGATACGGACATCTTGCGCGGCCGCGCGCGGTTCCCGAACATACCGCCCAACATATCGCTTAGGTTCACCATCCCCATCTGCGCGCCCGGCATTCCGGGGATATCCATCGTCGGCAGGGTGGCGGTTGCGGGCTCAAGCACGTTCACTTCAATTTCGCGGTCGTTCAGTTCGCCTTCCCGCAGCATCTTGCGGAATTTCTGGCGCGTTTCCGTGCCGGCGTTGTCGCCCACCAGCGCGTCGAGCACGCGTTCCTCGGCGGCCAGTTCGGCTTTCGCCGTCACTTCCTTGCGCTGACGTTCACGCGTCATGGTCAGCGCGATTTCCGTCAGGTCGCGCAGGATGCTTTCCACATCGCGGCCCACGTAGCCGACTTCGGTGAACTTCGTGGCCTCGACTTTCAGGAACGGCGCGTTGGCCAGCTTGGCCAGCCGCCGCGCGATCTCGGTTTTACCGACGCCCGTCGGGCCGACCATCAGGATGTTCTTCGGCAGCACTTCTTCCCGAAGACCTTCGGGAAGCTGCTGGCGGCGCCAGCGGTTGCGCAGCGCGACGGCGACGGCGCGCTTGGCCTCGGCCTGCCCGATGATGAAGCGGTCCAGTTCGGAAACAATCTCACGCGGAGAGAAAGACGTCATAAGGTTTCAACGACCAGTTCGTTATTGGTGTAAATGCAGATGTCGGCGGCGATCTTCATCGCCTTGCGGGCAATGGCCTCGGCGTCCATGTCGTCGCGGTCGATCAGCGCGCGCGCGGCCGACAGCGCGAAAGCACCGCCCGATCCGATGCCGATCAAGCTATCGGACGGTTCAAGCACATCGCCGGTGCCGGAGAGGATCAGCGAGACTTCGCGGTCGGCCACGGCCATCATCGCTTCCAGGCGGCGCAAGTAGCGGTCGGTGCGCCAATCCTTGGCGAGTTCGACGCAGGCGCGCATCAACTGGCCGGGATGCTTTTCGAGCTTGGCTTCCAGGCGCTCGAACAGGGTGAAGGCGTCGGCGGTGGCGCCCGCGAACCCGACGATGACTTTCCCGTCCGACAGCCGCCGCACTTTGCGCGCGTTGGATTTCAGGACCTGATTGCCCAGCGTTACCTGCCCGTCGCCGGCCAGGACCACCTTGTTGTTCTTACGCACGGCGATGATGGTTGTGCCGTACCAAGTGGCGGGATCGTGTGTCGTTGTCATGCGTGGGGTAGCCTTTAAAGAAGACGGCGGAGATGGACGAACCCCACTCCGCCGAAGATCCAAGGATGGGGTGACTCTGCGTTTGATTCAAGACTTGAGCTTCATGACCACGGGGACATGGTCCGACGCGGGCGTCCAGTGACGCACGTCCATGAGCACATCCACATCCGCGATCCGGTCTTTAAGCGCGGGTGTGACCCAGATGTGATCCAAGCGGCGTCCTTTATTGGCGGCCTGCCAATCGGCGGCGCGGTAACTCCACCAGGTGAAAACCGGGTTCTCGGCGGGGTGCACCTCGCGCAAGGCGTCGATGAAATAAAGCGCGCGTTTCATCCGTTCCAGGGCCGCGATCTCGATGGGCGTGTGGGTGATCGTGCGCGCCATCTTCGCGTGATCCCAGACGTCGGTGGGCAACGGCGCGATATTGAAGTCGCCCGCCACAACCGCCGCGTCGCCCAAACCGTGGTGGCCGGCGAAAAAGTCGGCGACCGCATCCACGAATTTCAGTTTGTGATCGAACTTGGGATTGAACTCCCGGTCGGGGATCTGGCCGCCGGCGGGCACATAGACGCTATGGACCTTCACGGCCGCGTCGCCTTCGCCGACAACAGCGCTGACATGGCGCGCGTCGGCGCGCCCGCAATGATGGTGCAGGTCTATCCGACTGAGAGGCAGGCGCGAGAGGATCGCAACCCCGTTATAGGCGCGCTGGCCGGCCACCGCCTGATGGACGAAGCCGAGATCCGCCATCTCCTTGCGTGGAAACAAGGCGTCCTCGCACTTTGTTTCCTGAAGGCAGATGACATCCGGCGCACAGAGGTCGTTGAGGCGCTCGATCTGTGCGATGCGCTTGCGGATGGAATTGATGTTCCAGGTGGCGATGGTGATCATCGGAACCATCTAGCACAAAAGAAATGGCGCCCGATGTGGGGGGACACCGGGCGCCGTAGCGTCTGCCGAAAGGTAGGGGGGACCTTTTTCGGCCGGCGGCCCGTCTTTGCGACGACCGCCGTTGAGACTGATATATGACGCGTTTTCCAAAATGCAAATTGATGGCCCGGTATAGCGGCCATGCAAAAGCGCATGGAAGTTGATGAGGAAAATCAGGCCTGTAACGGGGGTTACATCATGACGCGCGCGTCAGGGTTGTTAATGCTCACGCGTGTGTGAGCGCCCGTCCTTCCCGCGTGAAGGGACTCGCCGCTTTTCGCGGCCCCGCATTAATTTTCCTTACTGCGCGCCGCGCGCGCATCGTAGCGGAACAGCGCCCGGTCCAGCGCAACGCCTTTTTGCGCGTTTTCGAGAGTCACGACGACTTCCTTGTTCTGCGCGTCCAGGACGCGCCATTGACGCAGCTCCAGCGGTCCTTCGCTGAACACCATGGTGAGTTTGCCGGCGGCCGGGTCTTTCGTCATGGCCGCCGAGATCTCCAAGGTGCCCGCCTCGCGCTTCACGCCCAGAAGCGTCACGGACGGATCGCTGAAGGACAGGTTTTCCTTCAACAAAAGCCCGGCGGGCGTTTCGTTGAGGTCCAAGTGGCTCGCGTCGTTCATCTGCGTATCGACGTAGATCAGGAATTTCCCGTCCGCGACCATCAGCATCGGCGTGGGCGCGTCATAGGCCAGCCGCATGCGGCCGGGGCGTGAGATGAAAAGATCGCCCTCGTAGTTACTGCCGTCCGGATTCACCTGGATGAAGCGCGACTTCAAGGTGGTGATGCCGTTCAGATAGGCCTCGGCCCGTTTCAGGGCCTCGGCCTCGGCGGCGTCCGCGGCGAACGACGGGCTTGCGAAGGTGACCGCGATGAGAAGGGCAAAGAAACGAAGGGCTGTCGCCATAGAAATCCTCGAGAGAGCTGGAACGCTCAACATGGGGGGACACTATGGCGGCCCTATGGCCAAGTCCACGTTCACGAGGCCCGCAGTCCCCGGAATCGTTACATATCCTGCGGTTCCGGCAGCAGAATCTCGCGTTTTCCTACGTGATTGGCGCGCGAGATCATGCCTTGTTTCTCCATGTCCTCGATGATCTTGGCGGCGCGGTTGTAGCCGATCTGGAGGTGGCGCTGGATGAAGCTGGTGGAGGCCTTGCGCTCCCGGGCGACGATCGCCACGGCCTGATCGAACAAGGTGTCGCCGGTCGAGGTATTGCCGCCGGCCAGACCGCTGAAGCCCGGCACGTCGTCCAGGTCGTCTTCCTCGGTCACTGCTTCGATATAGTCGGGTTGCGCCTGCTCGCGCAGGTGGCTGGTCACTTCCTCGACTTCCTTGTCGCTCACGAACGGACCGTGCACGCGGGTGATGCGTCCGCCCGCGGCCATGTAGAGCATATCGCCCTGGCCCAGGAGCTGTTCGGCGCCCTGTTCGCCCAGGATCGTGCGGCTGTCGATCTTGGATGTGACCTGGAAACTGATGCGGGTCGGGAAGTTCGCCTTGATGGTGCCGGTGATGACGTCGACCGAGGGACGTTGCGTGGCCATGATGACGTGAATGCCCGCCGCGCGCGCCATCTGCGCCAGACGCTGCACGGCCGCTTCGACTTCTTTGCCGGCCACCAGCATCAGGTCCGCCATTTCGTCGATGATGACGACGATGTACGGCAGCGGCGTGAGGTCCAGAGCCTGTTCTTCGTAAATCGGCTTGCCCGTGCCGGGATCGAATCCGGTCTGCACCGTGCGGGTCAGGGTCTTGCCGTTCTTCGCGGCTTCGCCGAGGCGCTGGTTGTAGCCGGCGATGTTGCGCACCGACACCTGGCTCATGGCGCGGTAGCGGTTTTCCATCTCGCGCACGACCCACTTCAAGGCCATCACGGCCTTGCCGGGATCGGTCACGACCGGCGCCAGGAGATGCGGGATGCCGTCATAGACCGACAGTTCCAGCATCTTCGGATCGATCATGATCAGGCGCACGTCCTTCGGTGTGTTCCGGTACAGGAGCGACATGATCATGGTGTTGATGGCCACCGACTTGCCCGAGCCCGTGGTGCCCGCGACAAGCAGGTGCGGCATGCGCGCGAGGTCGGCGAAGACCGGCGCGCCGCCGATGTCCTTGCCCAGGGCCAGGATCAGCTTGGCCTCGCTGCGTTCAAATTCCTCGGCGGCGAGTTGTTCGCGCAGGTAAACGGTTTCGCGGTGCGCGTTGGGCAGCTCGATCCCGATCACGCTGCGGCCCGGCACGACCGCGATGCGCACGGCGACCGCGCTCATGGAGCGCGCGATATCGTCGGCCAATGATACGACGCGCGAGGTCTTGGTGCCCGGCGCGGGCTCCAGTTCGTACAGCGTCACAACCGGGCCCGGGCGCACCTTGATGATCTGACCCTTGATGCCGAAGTCGTCGAGCACGGACTCGAGCATGCGGGCGTTGTTCTCCAATGCTTCTTTGCTCACCACTTTTTCGACACGGCTCGACGATGGGGTGAGGATGTCGAGATGCGGCAGATCGAAGCCCTTCTTTGCCGACGGCAGCAGGTCGCCTTGGCGGGCCGCCATCTCGCGCTTGGACGGTTTGGCGGGTTTCGGGCGCACTTCCACGACGGCGGCGGGCGCGCGCTGGGGCTCCGGCGCGTCATCATCGTCTTCGTCGTCGACGATGGTGCGCGCGAGCGCCGGGGCTTTCACCTCGCGTTCGATTTCTTCTTCGTCATCGTCAACGGCGACGGGCTCGGCGCGTCCGCGCTTGGCCTTCACGGGCGTTTCGGCGGGCGCGGCTTTCGGCATGCGTTCAAAGATCCAGCCCGGCACGCGCGCGAGCAGGCCCGCGCCGCGCGCCACGCCGTGTGCGGTCATCACCGCGGCCGCGCCGGCCGCCGCGAACCGCACCGTCATCGCCCACAACAAAAGCGCCGCTCCCGCCGCCGCCGCGCAAAGGCCGAGCACAAGACGCAGCGCCTGCATGAGCGGATCCATCGCGGCGCCGTCTTGCGTGGACAAAAGGCGCAACAGGACTTCACCGGCCGATCCGCCGAAACCGGCGATGATGGGCCAGCCCGAGGTCGCGGGAACGATTTCAAATCCCACCGCCATCAAAAGCGCGGCGGCGATGGCGCCGACGGTGCGCAGCCACAGCCACGCGACGGTTTCCCCGCGCATGAGGCGCACGCCCCACGCCGCGATCGCGAACACGATCGCAAGCGCGCCAAGACCCACGGTCTGCAGCAGGGCGTCGGCCATGATCGCGCCCGTGAGGCCCAGAGCGTTCTGTGGCGTCAGGCTGGTCGCGGTGTTCAACGACGGGTCTTCCGGCGAATAGCTGATCAGCGCCAAGAGCGCCGCGGCGCACAGCATCACCACGCCCAGTCCCGCGGCGAACAGCGCGGCGCGCTTGAGCATCGCGGCCCATGCGGGCGGCAGGAAGGGCGCGTTCTGGCTACGGACGGCGGCGGTCATGGCAAGTCCTTTTGATGAACGGTGTGCTCATAAGGATTCAAGGATTGGGATCATGCGCGCGAGGGCGTCGGCGACCTGCGCGCGGTCGTGCACCAAAGCGACGCGGATGTAAGCGTGGCCGGGATTGTCCACGCCCGGCCCGGCGGCGCGCGCGAGATAACCGCCCGGCAAAACCTTGAGGCCGCCGTCGCGCCATAGGGCGCGCGCGGCGGCTTCGCCGTCTTTCACGTCGAGCCACAGGAAGAAACCGCCCTCAGGACGGTAGAACCCGAAACGCGATCCGAAGATGCGCGCGGCGTCGTCGTTTTTGGCGCGGTAGGCGGCGCGATTTTCGATCACATGCGCTTCGTCGTTCCACAGCGCCGTGGCGGCGGCCATCACCGGCAGCGGTTGGACCGCGCCACCGTGCGCGCGCAGCTTCGCCATTTGCGCGATGAGATCGGGATCGCCGGCGACAAAGCCCGCGCGCAAACCCGGCGCGCTAGACCGCTTCGAGAGCGAGTTAAAAACAAGCACGTTGCGCAGACCTTCGCCCAGCTCCGCGCAGGCTTGCAGCGCGCCGGGCGGCGGTTCCGCGTCGTAGATCTCGGAATAACACTCGTCGCAGGCCAGCACGAAATCGTGTTTGCGCGCGAGTTGGATGGCGGCCTTGAGTTGCGCGAGGCTCGCGATGGTGCCTTGCGGGTTGGACGGCGTGCACAGGTACGCGAGCGCCGTGCGCGCAAGATCGTCGGGCGCGACGCTTTCATAATCCGGCTGGAAATCCGTCGCACGGGTCGCGGGCACAAACACAGGTTCCGCGCCGTTCATCACCGCCGCGCCGAAATACACCTGATAAAACGGGTTCGGCATCAGCACGGCGGGCGTGCGGCCGTTTTTGGCGGGCGGCACGCAAAGCTGCGCGGCCATGAACAGGCCCTCGCGGCTTCCGGCCAGCGGCAGGATGTGGCGATCGGGGTCGAGGAAACCCGCGGGCAGATTGAAACGGCGCGTGCACCACGCCGCGACCGCCGTGCGGTAGGCCGGTGTCCCGGCGTTGGGCGGGTATTTGCCCCAGTCGGCCTGATTTTGCGCCAGGGCCGCGTGAAGCAGGGCGGGCGGCGTATGCTGCGGCTCGCCGATGGACATGATGAGCGGGCGCTCGGACGCCGGCGCCACACCGGCCAGAAGGGCGGCCAGGCGCTGGAACGGATACTCCGTCAGCCCATCCAAACGCGCGTTATACATCGTCTCGTGCCGTAATCCGGGATCGCGGAGGCTGATCCTCTCCCGGCAGGGTATATAAAGCGTAAATAAAAGGCAAAAAGCTTCGGATTTTCAGCGGTATCGGCGCAACTTCTAAGATTCTCCCTGAGGACGGGAAATGTCGGAGCCGACACAGATTTTGCTTTAAAATCAGCCTATTAAGACCATTAATGAACGTTAAAGGCGAGCTGATCGTCCTAACTTACACCAATAGTTCCCGCAATACCGCATTCAGGGCCATTCGGCCCTTTGCGGTCGCCCGCAAGGCGGCGGGGCCGTCCTCCAGGAACCCGCCGACGGTCAAACGGCCGATCGCCCCCGGGGTTGCGACCGCCTCGATGGGCCGCCCCGCCAGGCGGGCGAATCGCGCCTTGTCCAGGCCCTCGGTCACCCGCAGTCCCATAAGCACGAGTTCATGGGCGCGTTCCTCGGGGGCGATGGCGGTTTCCTCCTGCGTGCCGTGTCCGGCCGCGGCGACTTTCTTGAGCCAGAGGGCCGGCGCCTTGATCTGGCGGGTGGCGTGCGTCACGCCGCCCAACGTCAGCCGGCCGTGGGCACCCGGGCCCACCCCGGCGTAATCGCCGCCGCGCCAATAGGTCAGATTGTGACGGCAGGCCGCGCCGTCGGCGGCATGATTGGAAATCTCGTAGGCGGGAAATCCCGCCGCCGCGCACAAGGTTTGGGTCTGCTCGAACAGGTCCGCCGACGTGTCCTCGTCGGGCAGTCTGAAGTCGCCGCGTGTATGGGCGTCGAACATCGCCGTGCCTTGCTCCATCGTGAGCTGATAGAGCGAAAGGTGCGTGATGCCGTTGTCGCGAACTTCCGTCAGCGCCTCGGCCAGTTCGCCGCCCCACGCGGCGGTGTCCTGTCCGGGGCGCGCGTAAATCAGATCGAACGACACGCGCGGGAAGATTTTCGCCGCTGTGCGCCACGCGGCGCGCGCTTCGGCGACGCCGTGACGCCGGCCCAGGAACTTGAGATCCGCGTCGTTCAACGCCTGCACGCCCATCGACAGCCGGTTGACGCCGGCGTCGCGGATCGCGGCGAAGCGGTCCGCGTCGACGGTGCCGGGGTTCGCTTCCAGTGTGATCTCGAGATCGTTGGCGGTGCGCCACGCGCCGCGCGCGGCTTCGATGATCGCCGCGGTGGATGCGGGGTCCATCAGCGACGGCGTGCCGCCGCCGAAGAAGATGCTGGTCAGGATTTTATCGGGTGTGCGCGCGGCGAAATGATTCAATTCCGTCAGAAGCGCGCCGCGCCAGGCGTCCTGATCGATGCTTTGCGCCACATGACTGTTGAAGTCGCAGTACGGGCATTTCGACAGGCAGAACGGCCAGTGCACATAAAGGCCGAAGCCTTCATCGCCCTGCGCGCTCATCGTCACGCGAAGCAGGCGGCCACGAGCTGACGGAAGGCGTCGGCGCGGTGGCTCATCTCGTGTTTCTTCGCGGCGTCCATTTCGCCGAAGGTGATGTCGTAGCCGTCCGGGATGAAGATCGGATCGTAGCCGAAGCCGTGGCCCCCGCGCGGCGGAAACGTCAGACGGCCTTCCACCTTGCCTTCGAAGGTGTCGCAATGGCCGTCGGGCCACGACAGCGAAAGCGCGCAGATAAACCGGGCCTTTCTGTCGGGGTTGTCGCCCAGCGCGGTCTCGATTTTTTTCATCGCGAGGCCGAAGTCCTTCGCCGGTCCCGCCCACCGCGCGGAATAGATTCCCGGCGCGCCGTTCAGCCCGTCGACGCACAAACCGGAGTCGTCGGCCAGCGCGATCACCTTCGCGCCCAACGACGCCGCCAGCGCTTTCAGTTCCGCATTGGCGACGAACGAAAGGCCCGTCTCCTCCGGTTCCGGCAGATTCAAGTCCGCGGCGGACACGACCTCGACATTGAAGCGCGCCAGCAGTTCGCGGATCTCCTTGACCTTGCCCGCGTTGTGGCTGGCCACGACAAGACGTTCGCCTGCGAAACGGCGCGGCATGGTTTAAAGCCCGATCTTCGCGAGCGCTTCGCGCTGCAGGACGACAAGCTCGCCGATCCCTTTTTTCGCGAGATCCAAAAGCGCCTGAAATTCCGGCTCGGTGAACGGCACGTCTTCCGCCGTGCCTTGCACTTCCACGATTCCGCCCGACGCCGTGAGCACGAAGTTCGCGTCCGCCTGCGCGCTGGAATCTTCCGCATAGTCGAGGTCGAGCACCGGCGTGCCGTTGTAGAGGCCCGCGCTGATCGCCGCGACCGGCTCGCGCAACGGGATACGGTGGATCGCGCCCAGACGCTTCATCACACCGAAGGCCTGATGCAGCGCGACGTAAGCGCCGGTGACGCTGGCCGTGCGCGTACCGCCGTCGGCCTGCAGCACATCGCAGTCCAGGCGGATCTGGATTTCGCCGAAGGCTTTCAGTTCGGTGACGGCGCGAAGCGCGCGGCCGATCAAACGCTGGATCTCCTGGGTGCGGCCGCTTTGGCCGCCCTTGGCCGCCTCGCGCGCGGTGCGGGTGTTGGTCGCGCGCGGCAGCATGCCGTATTCCGCCGTGACCCAGCCCTTGCCGCCGCCCTTCAGCCAGGGCGGCACCTGCTCCTCGATGGTCGCGGTGCACAGCACATGCGTGTCGCCGAACTTCACCAGGCACGACCCCTCGGCGTGTTTGCTGACGCCGGTTTCCAGGCTGATGGTGCGAAGGGCGTCGGGCGCCCGGCCCGAGGGCCGTCGTGCTGCGGTCATATGTCTTCCAAACAGGTCTTTGATTTTGGGCGGTCCGTCTAACACCGGCCAGGGGGTAAAGCCAAGGATTCCCGGGGGATTCGGGTGTGCGACACTCAGAAACACAAGTGAAATCAACGGTAGGATGCATTGACGCCCCTTGGGGGCCGTCCTACATACCGGCCATCCTTTTCACCTCGTCCGGATACCGATGCTGCCGCCCGACAACCTCAGCGTGGTCGCACTGAACGAACGCTCGCGGGAGATCTTCCGCCACGTGGTGGACGCCTATGTCGAAACGGGCGAGCCGGTGGGCTCGCGCACTATCGCGCGCAAGCTCGGCGGCTCGCTATCGCCCGCCACGATCCGCAACGTCATGGCCGACCTGGAATACGCGGGCCTTCTCTACGCGCCGCATACGTCGGCCGGTCGTCTGCCCACGGACGCGGGCTTGCGCATGTTCGTCAGCGGCCTCTTGCAGGTCGGCGGCCTCGACGCCAGCGAACGCAAGGCCATCGACGCGCATTGCCAGGCGGCCGGGCGCTCCCCTGAGGACGTGCTCGATCAGGCGACCGGTGCGCTGGCCGGTCTCGCGCGCTGCGCGGGCCTCGTGCTCGCCCCGAAGCTGGAAGCGCCTCTCAAGCACATCGAATTCGTCAACCTGAAGCCGGGCCGCGCGCTGGTGGTCATGGTCGATGAGAGCGGCAACGTCGAGAACCGCGTGTTTGAAGTCCCGCGCGACCTGCGCCCGTCGGCCCTTGTGGAAGCGGGCAATTTCCTCGCCGCGCGGCTCGCGGGAAAGACCATCGTTGAAGCCCGTACTGGTATCCTGACCGAACTCGAGTCCGGACGCGCCGAACTCGATGAACTCACCGCGAAGGTGGTGCAAGCGGGCCTGGCGACCTGGAGCGGCGACCGCGCCGGCGAGCGCGACGGCGCGCTCATCATCAAGGGGCAGTCCCATCTCTTAAGCAACGTCACGGCGCTTGAGGATCTCGAACGTATCCGCCAGCTCTTCTCGGCGCTCGAAGCGCGCGAACAGATGGTGCGCCTGCTCGATCTCGTCGGCAAAGCCGAAGGCGTGCAGATCTTCATCGGGGCGCAGAGCGAACTTTTCGGCCTCGCGGGCTGTTCGATGGTTGTGGCGCCCTTCCAGAATTCCCGCGAACAGATCGTCGGCGCCATCGGCGTCATCGGGCCGACCCGGTTGAATTACGCGCGCATCATTCCCATGGTCGATTACACCGCAAAGCTGGTCGGCCGCATCCTTGACCGTTAAAAGACTATCTTTCCAGAGAAACGAGACATTATGACCAACGCTGAACCTCCCTTCGAATCAACGTCCTCAGAACCCGAAGCCGCCGCGGCCCCCCAGGCCGGGCCGGATCCGCGCATCGCCGAACTCGAAGCGCGGGTCGAAGCCCTGACGAAGGACAAGCTCCTTGCCCTCGCGGAAGCCGAAAACGCCGGCAAGCGCGCCGATAAGCGCATCGCCGACAACGCGAAGTACGCGGTGTCGAACATCGCCAAGGCGCTTTTGCAGGTGGCGGACAATCTTTCCCGCGCGCTGCTCGCGGCGCCGCAGGACGTGCGCGCGGCCAACGACGCGTTGAAGAACCTCGCACTCGGCGTCGAGCTGACCGAGAAGGAGCTTCACACCATTCTCGAGAACCAGGGCGTGCGCCGCGTGGTGTCTCTTGGTGCGGCCTTCGATCCCAATCTCCACAACGCCATCCAGGAAGTCGAAGACGCAAGCGTACCCTCGGGCACCTGCGTCCAGGTTTTCCAGGAGGGCTATTTGATGCACGACCGCTTGCTGCGTCCGGCGATGGTTGTCGTCTCGCGCGGCGGTCCGAAGCGCGAAGCGCAGGCTCCCGGCGGTCCCGCGGCGTCCCCAGCAGCGTCCGGAGTCGACACGAAGGTCTAAGCTTTCAAACGTTTTCATCTTTTGTCGCGGACACGAAAAGGAACAAGGCGATGAAGCGGATGTGGAAAACGTCTCTCGGCATTGTGGGCGTATTCGCCGCTGCGACGGCCTTGGCCCAGACCGCGGACTTGACCGGGCGTGAGCAGACGCCCGGTTCTGTCATCGAGATTGCGCCGTCGACTCTCGCGAAACCGTACGCCACGCCCAGCCGCGCCAACGCGTCCAACGACGTGCCGCGCGGTAAGAACATGCCGACGGTGCCCGCGGGTTTTCGCGTCAACGTGTTCGCCGAAAACCTGAGCCACGCCCGCAATCTGCTTGTGCTCGAGAACGGCGACGTGCTCCTGGCCGAGCAACGTCCGGGCAAGGTCACCATCTTGCGTGATGCGAACAACGACGGCGTCGCCGAACTCACGCAGACTTTCGCCGACGGATTCAGCAATGTGTACGGCCTCGCCGCGGCGAAGGACGCGCTTTACATCGGCGACACGCAAGGCATCTGGCGTATCCCCTACACGGCGGGCGACGTGAAAGCGCGCGCCGCGCAAACACGCATCACCGCCGACGGCGCTTTCGGCGGGACGGGCGGCCACATCACGCGCAACCTCGCGCTTGGGCCGGATGGCACGAAGATCTACGTCGCCGTCGGTTCGCGCGGCAACATTGCCGAAGAGGAAGCCCAGCGCGCAACCATCCAGGAATTCACGCTGACCGACGGGGGCACGCGCGCGACCGCCCAACGCACCTTCGCCAGCGGGCTGCGCAACGCGGTCGGTACGGCGTTCTATCCCGGCTCCAACGCGCTCTATACCGTCGTCAACGAACGCGACGGCATGGGCGATGAACTGGTGCCCGACTATCTCACTCATGTCGCCGACGGCGGATTTTACGGTTGGCCCTACAGCTATCTCGGTCAGAACCCGCAGCCCGGTTTCGCCGACAAGAAACCCGATCTCGTGAAGAAGGCGATCGCGCCCGACGTGCTGTTCCGCTCGCACTCGGCGCCGTTGGGTCTTGCGTTCTACACGGGCACGGCGTTCCCCGCCGAATATCGGGGCGGTGCGTTCGTGGCGCTGCACGGCTCATGGAACGCCGCGAAGCCGCGCGCCTATCACGTGGTCTTCGTGCCGTTCAAGGACGGCAAGCCCGCGACGAACGCCTACACCGTTTTCGCCAGCGGTTTCTGGACCGGCGCCGATCGGCCCCAGGTGTGGGGTCGCCCCGCCGGCGTCGCCATGGCCAAGGACGGCAGCCTGCTCATCGCCGACGACGGATCGCAGACCATCTTCCGCGTCAGCGCGGCGAAGTAACGCTACAGCGCTTTTCGGAAGGTCAGGCTGATGCGCCCTTTGAGGCCGTCGAGCGGGCTCGTGCCCGGATAGATTTTCCGCACACCGTGAAACAACAACCG
Source organism: uncultured Rhodobacterales bacterium (assembly GCA_964576515.1). GTDB lineage: Bacteria > Pseudomonadota > Alphaproteobacteria > Rhodospirillales > Rhodospirillaceae > SHVO01. Next base: position 100,881 of record CAZNUW010000006.1, on the reverse strand, counting down.
CCCCGGCGGTCCCATCAGCACCGCGTCGCCGCTCTCCACGACAAGCGCGGTGGTCTTGTCGGTGCGCGCCGTGCCGCCGATGAGGAAGTCCGCGTCGTCGCCGAGGGACAGCGTCACAATCGGTTGGGTGACGTCCTTCTCGTCCTTGTCCTGGTGCAGGCCCATCTTCGCACCGGGGGCGTAGAAGTTGATCAGGCAGGCGTCGGGCTGGAAATCCGGCCATGGGCTCCCATGTAACGCGAGGCGCACCGCGTCTTTGAACACGGCGGGCATCGCGGGCCAGGGTTTGTCCGAGCCGGGTTGCCGGGTGATGTACCGGTAGCCCGCGCCATCGCTCCACCAGCCGGCGTCGCCGGTGTTGGTCATGGCCGCCGCGGTCATGCCGCCGCCCCGGGTGCGGGGATGCTGGAAGGGCGCGTCCCGGGCGATGTCGCGGACGGCGGCCAGCAACTCATGCTGCAGCGCAAAAGAAGCTGTCTTCGGGCGATGGAAAACCCCTTCCGGTAGTGCCCGAGGGAGCTTCGAGTCCTCGAAAAGGGTCAGGTTCCCGGTTTTTGGCACCCGAAGGCCTCCGAAGGGGGATTTTGGCGGCCCGAAAACCGGAAAATCCCTTGGGAAAGAGTCGTTTGGCCCGTTGCGGGCCTATTCACCCCCCCTTATATACCGCCCCAGGTTTGATTGGCTTTGTTACCGGAACGCCTCCGGTCCGCTAAAGCCCTGAACGTATGTAAGAAGAACGAACATTAGCAGGGGATGTCCCGGACGCCGATATGGGTCCGCGCCGTCTGCCTCAACGGAAGGAAACAGAAAGTATGGCTAAAGTTATCGGCATCGACCTTGGCACGACGAACTCCTGCGTCGCGGTGATGGATGGCAAGACCGCGCGCGTGATCGAGAACGCCGAGGGCGCCCGCACCACGCCGTCCATGGTCGCGTTCACGGAATCGGGCGAACGCGTCGTCGGCCAGCCGGCCAAGCGCCAGGCGGTCACGAACCCGGAAAACACCCTCTTCGCCATCAAGCGCCTCATCGGCCGCCGCAACGACGACCCGATGGTGGAGAAAGACAAGAAGCTCGTCCCGTACAAGATCGTCAAAGGCGATAACGGCGACGCGTGGGTCGAAAGCCGCGGCGAGAGCTACTCGCCCTCGCAGGTCTCGGCCTTCATCCTCCAGAAGATGAAAGAAACCGCCGAAAGCTATCTCGGCGAGAAAGTCTCGGAAGCGGTCATCACCGTTCCGGCCTACTTCAACGACAGCCAGCGCCAGGCCACCAAGGATGCGGGCCGCATCGCGGGTCTGAACGTGCTGCGCATCATCAACGAACCGACGGCGGCCGCGCTCGCCTACGGCATGGACAAGAAGTCGCAAGGCATCATCGCCGTGTACGACTTGGGCGGCGGCACGTTCGACGTCTCCATTCTCGAAATCGGCGACGGCGTGTTTGAAGTGAAGTCCACGAACGGCGACACGTTCCTGGGCGGTGAGGACTTCGACGCCCGTATCATCGAATACCTGGCCGACGAGTTCAAAAAGGAAGCCGGCATCGATCTGAAGAAGGACAAGCTGGCTCTGCAGCGCCTGAAGGAAGCCGCGGAAAAGGCGAAGATCGAACTGTCGAGCTCGATGCAGACCGAAGTGAACCTGCCGTTCATCACGGCGGACGCGTCGGGTCCGAAGCACCTCAATATCAAACTGACGCGCGCGAAGTTGGAAGCGCTGGTGGACGACCTGATCCAGCGCACCGTCGAGCCCTGCAAGAAGGCCCTGAAGGACGCCGGCTTGAAGGCCAGCGAAATCCAGGAAGTCATCCTCGTCGGCGGTATGACCCGCATGCCGAAGGTGCAAGAGACGGTGAAGAACTTCTTCGGCCGCGAACCGCACAAGGGCGTGAACCCGGACGAAGTCGTCGCCATCGGCGCGGCCATCCAGGCGGGCGTGCTCAAGGGCGAAGTGAAGGACGTTCTGCTCCTCGATGTGACGCCGCTGTCGCTCGGCATCGAAACGCTGGGCGGCGTGTTCACGCGTCTCATTGAACGCAACACCACGATCCCGACCCGCAAGAGCCAGACCTTCTCGACCGCCGAGGACAACCAGACGGCCGTGACCATCCGTGTGTTCCAGGGCGAGCGCGAAATGGCCGCGGACAACAAGCTGCTCGGTCAGTTCGACCTGATGGGCATCCCGTCGGCGCCGCGCGGCGTGCCGCAGGTGGAAGTCACCTTCGACATCGACGCGAACGGCATCGTCAACGTGTCGGCGAAGGACAAGGCGACGAACAAGGAACAGCAGATCCGCATCCAGGCCTCCGGCGGCCTCTCGGAAGCCGACATCCAGCAGATGGTGAAGGACGCCGAAGCTCACGCCGAGGAAGACAAGGCGCGGCGCGCGGCGATCGAAGCCCGCAACCAGGCCGACGGCGTGGTGCATTCGACCGAGAAGAACCTGAAGGAGCACGGCGACAAGATCCCGCCGGCCGACAAGGCCGAGATCGAAGCCAAGCTCCAGGAAGCCAAGGACGTGCTCGACTCCGGCGACGCCGAGAAGATCAAGGCGGCCACCGACGCCCTCCTGCAGGCGTCCATGAAGATGGGCGAAGCCATGTACAAGCAGGATCCGGCCGCGGCCGGCGGTGAAGGCCAAAGCGCCGGCGATGACGCCAAGAGCGACGACGTCGTCGACGCCGACTTTGAAGAAGTCGACAAAGATAAGAAGTAACCTGATATATTGCGTTTAAGGGGCACACCCGGAGCTGTCGCAGGCTCCGGGTGTTGCACACAGAGGCGGGCACATTAATTAGTTAAGGCGTGGCCGGGCGCCGGGCTGAAACGCTCCGGCGGGAACACTCGGGCGGCACGCGGGCACATACGGCACACAAAGAACATCACGCGCGATGGCGACGACGGTAAAGCAGTGTTATTACGAAGTTCTCGGCGTCGCGAAGGCGTCCTCGGCCGAGGATCTCAAGAAAGCCTATCGCAAGCTCGCGATGCAGTATCACCCGGACCGCAATCCGGGCGACAAGGAAGCCGAGCACAAGTTCAAGGTCTTAAGCGAAGCCTACGACATCCTGCGCGATGAGCAGAAGCGCGCGGCCTACGACCGCTATGGCCATGCCGCGTTCGAGCAGGGCGGCGGCGGCGGTCAGGGCGGTTTCGGTTTTGGCGGCGGCTTCGCCGACATCTTTGACGAGATGTTCGGCGACATCATGGGCCGGCGCGGCGGCGGGCGGAACACCGGCCGCGGCCAGGACACCCGCTTCAATATGGAAATCACGCTTGAGGAAGCCTTCTTCGGCAAGAAGGCCGAACTCAAGGTGCCCTCGGCCATCGCTTGCGAATCCTGCAAAGGCTCCGGCAGCAAGGGCGGCGCCGCGCCGTCGACCTGTCCGACGTGCCGGGGCGCGGGCAAGATGCGCAGCCAGCAAGGCTTCTTCACGGTCGAGCGCACCTGCCCCACCTGCCACGGCGGCGGCCAGGTCATCACCGACCCGTGCGCCTCGTGCAACGGCGCGGGCCGCGTGCGCAAGGACAAGACCCTCGAAGTCACCATCCCCGCCGGCGTCGAGGAAGGCACGCGCATCCGTCTGGCCGGCGAGGGCGAAGCGGGCCTAAACGGCGCGCCCGCGGGCGATCTTTATATTTTCCTCGCCATCGCGCAGCACCGCATCTTCCAGCGCGAAGGCGCCAACCTCTTCATGCGCCTGCCGATCCCGATGCATATCGCGGCCCTGGGCGGCGACGTGGAAGTGCCCGCGGTCGACGGCGGCCGCGTGAAGGTCAACATCCCGAAAGGCTGCCAGCAGGGCCATCGCTTCCGTTTAAAGGGCAAAGGCATGACTGTGCTCCGCTCGGCGGCGCGCGGCGACATGTTCCTCGAAGCCGCGGTCGAAGTGCCGGTGAACCTCACCGACAAGCAGAAGAAACTCCTCCAGGAATTCGCCAAGGAAAGCGACAGCCGGACCTATTCGCCGGAAAGCACGTCGTTCTTCGATCGCGTGAAGGAGTTCTTCACCGACGCGGCCGAGTAAGACATACTCCCGCTCACATTCTTTGGCGGGACTCTCTCTTATGAAAATCGGAATCGTCGGCTGCGCCGGCCGCATGGGCCGCATGCTGATCGCGGAAGTCTTGCGCACGAAGGGCGCCGCGCTTGGCGGCGGCACCGAGCCCGCGAAATCGCCCGCCCTCGGCGCGGATCTCGGCGTCATGATCGGACAGAAAGCGGCCGGTGTGAAAGTCACCGGCGACGCGGCGGCGCTGTTCGCGGCCTGCGATGCGGTGATCGATTTCACCACGCCCGCGGCCACGGCAAAGCACATCGCGCTTGCCGCGAAGCACGGCACGGCGCTTGTCATCGGCACGACCGGGCTTCCCCCGGCGGCCAAACGCGCCATCGCGACGGGGGCGAAGAAGACCGTCATCATCCAAGCGCCGAACATGAGCACCGGCGTCAACGTGCTCCTGGCGTTCACCGAGAAATTGGCGAGCGCCCTGAAGGACGACTACGACATCGAGATTGTCGAGATGCATCATCGTCATAAGGTCGATGCCCCGTCCGGAACCGCGTTGGGTCTCGGCGAGGCGGCGGCGAAAGGCCGTGGCGTCGCGCTTGAGAAGGTCGCGCGCAAATCCCGCGACGGTCAGGTCGGCGCGCGTCCGCGCGGTGAAATCGGCTTCGCGACCTTGCGCGGCGGCGATGTGGTCGGCGATCACACCGTGATCTTCGCCGCCGACGGCGAGCGTATCGAGATCACGCACAAAGCCTCGTCGCGCGAAGTCTTCGCGCGTGGCGCCGTGCGCGCGGCCGTGTGGGCCAAAAAGAAGAAGAAGGGCCTTTACTCCATGCGCGACGTGCTCGGCCTCGGCTGACCATGAAGCCGGCGGCCGTCGTTCAGTTCTATTCCCGGCTGCGCGAACAAACGCCCGCGCCGGAAACCGAACTCAAATACGTCAATCCCTATACGCTCCTGGTGGCGGTGGTTCTGTCGGCCCAGGCGACCGACATCGGCGTGAACAAGGCGACGGGCCCCTTGTTCGCGGTGGTGGATACGCCGCGCAAGATGCTCGACCTCGGCGAAACCAAACTGCGCGACTACATCAAGACCATCGGCCTCTTCAACACCAAGGCCAAGAACGTGATGGCTTTGTCGAAGATTCTCGTCGATCAATATGCGGGCGAGGTGCCCGCGAACCGCGATCTCTTGGAACAGCTGCCCGGCGTCGGCCGCAAAACCGCGAACGTCGTGATGAATGTTGTATTCGGCGAACCCACCATCGCGGTCGATACGCATATCTTCCGTGTGTCCAACCGCACCGGCCTCGCGCCCGGCAAGACGCCGCTGCATGTGGAAGAGAAGCTTGAGAAGGTGACGCCGGCGGACTTCAAGCACCACGCGCACCATTGGCTCATCCTGCACGGGCGTTATATCTGCAAGGCGCGCACGCCTGATTGCTGGCGCTGCATGGTCGCCGACCTGTGCGCCTTCAAGCCGAAGACGCCGCCGCCGGGGTCGCCGATGAAAAAAATCGTGGCGGGGAAGAAACGCGCTTAAAGCGTTTCGATGGAGCCCTGCAAACGCCCGCCGTTGGCGACTGCGATGGTTTTGTAGCTCACCTTGCCGGTGACCACGCCGCTCGCGGCGATCTCAAGATGGCCGTTCACCCTCAAGTCGCCGTCGTAGGTGCCGCCGATGCTGGCGCTGTCGACTTCCGACGATCCCTTGAAGGTTCCATTGGCGGTCACGTCCAGGGTCTTCACGCCCGAGACGGTCGCATCCACATGGCCGTCGACCACCAGGCGTTCACAACCCGAGATCTCGCCCTTGATGTGAACCTGTTTGCCGACGATCAGACGCTTGCCTTCGGCATCGTCGCCGCGGGTCGCGGGGTTGGGGATGTCGGCCACGCGCCGCGGGATTTGCGGGTTGAACGCGGCCATGCGATCCGAACTGAACCTATCCGACATCGAACTCTCCCTTGCGAGCGTACTGGTCCGGAACAGACCACGCTTGAGTTTCAACGGCCGCGCCATGAAGGCTTTCGCGGGCGGGCGGATGCCGCTCCGGGCGACCTTCGACAGATCCAGCCGGGGGCTCGTCTCCCCACCCTCGGCCGCGCCGTCTTGTTTGTCTTGTTCCAGCACTGTGACTGATCCCTGTTGGTCACGGGAAGCCAGGAACGATAACGTTGGACGGTTAAAAAGGCCTGAAACACCTACCACAGGTGGCTTTATGGCCGGAAGCATCTGTGATCTAAAGCCCCGGTTACACGGCCTCCCCCTCTGATCCCCCACCTGTCTTCACAATAGGAAATGCGCCATGGCTGACGCCCGCTACGACGTCATCGGTATCGGTTCCGCGATCGTCGATATCCTGTCCCGGACCGACGACGCCTTCATCGCCGCCCACGGCATGGTGAAGGGTACGATGGCGCTGACCACCGCGGACCGCTCCAAGTTCATCTACGACCGCATGGGCACTGCGGTCGAGATCTCCGGCGGTTCGGCGGCGAACTCCATGGCGGGCATCGCCTCCCTCGGCGGAACGCCGGCCTTCATCGGCAAGGTGGGCAAGGACAAGCTGGGCGAGATTTTCAGCCACGACATCGAAGTGGGCGGCGTTACTTTCCACGGATCCACGGGCACGCAGCCGACGGCCACCTGCCTGATCCTGGTCACCCCGGACGGTCAGCGCACCATGAACACCTATCTGGGCGCTTGCACCGAAATGGGCCCCGACGACATCGACGTCAAGAAGATCGCCGACGCCCACGTGCTTTATATCGAAGGCTACCAGTGGGACACGCCCCAGGCCAAAGCCGCGATCCGTAAGGCCACCAAGGCCGCGAAAGAAGCGGGGCGCCAGGTGGCGCTTTCGCTCTCCGACCCCTTTGTCGTCGACCGCCATCGCGGCGACCTTCTCGGCCTCATCAAGGACGAGGTCGACATCCTGTTCGGCAACGAGCACGAGATTTTTCAGTTGTACGAAGCGAGCGACCTCGACACGGCCATCGAACGCTTGCGCGGCGCGAAGGTGCTCGCGGTCATGACCCGGGGCCCCAAGGGCGCCGTCGTGTTCGACGGCCAGACCACCACCGCGGTCGACGCCGCGCCGGTCGCGAAAGTGGTCGACACCACCGGCGCGGGCGATCTCTTCGCCGCCGGTTTCCTGTTCGGCTTCACCCACGGCCGCCCGGTCGAAAGCTGCGCCCGAATCGGCGCCATGGCCGCCGCCGAAGTCATCTCCCACATGGGCGCCCGCCCCGAAGTCCCCTTGCGCGACCTCCTCGTCAAACACAGCCTCTAATTGGGGTCAGACTCCATTTTCTCCATTCAACTCTGTCCCCAATTTCCCGATCATGAGGATTTCACCGAATTGACGGCCTTTTGCTGCGCCGCACCCTTGATCAAACGGGGCCCTAAGGATATATAGCCGCCAACTTTAGCGAGCCGGGCCGCCCGAAGTGGAGCCCGGCTTCTTTATACCCATTGTGATTATCGTGGAGCGCCGACGCCGCAAGGTGATCGCCTCCCTGTACGTGTGGATGTGTCCTATGGAACTGCGCAACATCGCCATCATCGCTCACGTCGACCATGGCAAGACCACCCTCGTCGACGCCTTCCTGAAGCAGTCCGGCGCCGTGCGCGCCAACGCGCGCATGGACGAATGCGCGATGGACTCGAATGACCAGGAACGCGAGCGCGGCATCACCATTCTCGCCAAGTGCACGGCGGTCGAGTGGAACGGCTTCAAGATCAACATCGTCGACACTCCCGGCCACGCCGACTTCGGCGGCGAGGTGGAGCGCATCCTCTCGATGGTCGACGGCGTGTGTCTTCTGGTCGACTCCTCCGAAGGCCCGCTCCCGCAAACCAAGTTCGTGCTCTCGAAGGCGCTTGGCCTCGGCCTGCGCCCCATCGTCATCGTCAACAAGATCGACCGCGGCGACGCGCGCCCCGATGAAGTGCACACCGAGATCTTCGATCTTTTCGCCAACCTCGGCGCCACCGATGAACAGCTCGACTTCCCGACGTTGTTCGCCGTTGGCCGCGAAGGCTGGGCCGTGCGCGACCTGGAGAAGGACGAGCGCAAGGATTTGACGCCCCTGTTCGAGACCATCGTGAAGCATGTGCCGGCCCCGAACCGCGACAAGACCGCGCCGTTCTCGATGCTGGCCACCACGCTCGAGTTCGACAACTTCCTGGGGCGCATCCTCACGGGCCGCATCGAAACCGGCATCGCGAAAGTGAACATGCCGCTGAAGGTGCTTTCGCGCGACGGCAAGGTGCTGGAAACCGGCCGCGCGACGAAGCTTCTGTCGTTCCGCGGCCTCGAGCGCATCCCCGTGGACACCGCCGAAGCGGGCGACATCATCGCGCTGGCCGGCATGGAAAACGCCAACGTCGCCGACACCTTCTGCGCGCCGGAAGTCGAGCAGCCCTTGAAGGCCCGCCCGATCGATCCGCCGACGCTGGCCATGACCTTCGGCGTCAACGACTCGCCCTTCGCCGGCCAGGAAGGCGACAAGCTCACCACCCGCGTCATCGGCGCGCGCCTTGCCCGCGAAGCGGAAGGCAACGTCGCGATCCGCGTCACCGAATCCGACGACCGCGATTCCTTTGAAGTCGCCGGCCGCGGCGAACTCCAGCTCGGCGTTCTGATCGAGAACCTGCGCCGCGAAGGTTTCGAGCTTTCCATCTCGCGCCCGCGCGTCTTGTTCCAGACCGACGAGAACGGCGCGAAGCTCGAGCCGATGGAAGAATGCGTCATCGACGTCGATGAACAGTACTCCGGCGTTGTGGTCGAGAAGATGTCGATCCGCAAAGGCGAGCTCCAGGAAATGAAGCCCGCCGGCGGCGGCAAGACCCGCATGGTGTTCATCGCCCCGTCCCGCGGCCTCATCGGCTATCACGGCGAATTCCTGACCGACACGCGCGGCACCGGCGTCATGAACCGTCTGTTCCACTCCTATGGTCCGTACAAGGGCGCCATCGCCGCCCGCCGCCAGGGCGTGCTGATCTCCACCGACACCGGTGAAGCCAACACCTACGGCCTGTTCAATCTCATCGACCGCGGACCCCAGTTCGTCTCGCCGGGCACGAAGGTCTACATGGGCATGATCGTGGGCGAACACACCCGTGAGAACGACCTCGAAGTGAACCCTTTGAAGGCCAAGCAGCTCACCAACTTCCGCACGGTGATGAAGGACGACAAGCAGGACCTTCCGCCGCCGCGCGTCCTCACCCTGGAACAGGCGCTCGCCTACATCCAGGACGACGAACTGGTGGAAGTCACGCCGAAGAACATCCGCCTGCGTAAACGCTACCTCGATGTGAACGACCGCAAGCGCTACGCCAAGCAACTGGCGGCGGCCGGCTGATTGGGCCGGCGGTTTAAAGGATACGGAGGGCCCGGCCGACAGGACCGGGCCCTTCGCTTTTCGCGACCCTTCTTTTTGCCCCCCTTCTTTTTGCGAAGTGGGCCCGACCTGTGCGACAACAAGCCATGGCGGAGGCATCCTCGAAACCGGGTCTGGCGGGCTTGGCGGTCTATCTCGACCGGCGCGTGCTCGTCATGCTGGCGCTCGGCGTCTCGGCCGGCCTACCGTTCATGCTCATCTTCGACACCTTGTCGGCGTGGCTGCGCACGTCGGGCCTGTCGCTGGAAGTCATCGGCTTCTTCTCGCTGGCGACCCTCTCTTACGCCTTCAAGTTCGTCTGGGCCCCGCTCGTTGATCGCGCCCGCATCCCGGTCCTGACCCGTCTTCTCGGCCAGCGCCGGTCCTGGATGCTCGTGGCGCAGCTCGCGATCATCCTCGGCCTGTGGTCGATCTCGATCTCCGACCCGCTCGCCAACCTCGCCATGGTCGCGGTCTTCGCGGTGGCGACCGGGTTCGCCTCCGCGACGCAGGACATCGCCATGGACGCCTGGCGCATCGAGGTCTCCGACGACCGCGAGCAGGGCGCCATGGTCGCGGCCTACACCTGGGGCTACCGCATTGCCCGCCTCATCGCGGGCGTCGTGCCTCTGATTATCGCCGAGGCGTTCAGTTGGTCGCTCTCTTACTTCGTCATGGCGGCGCTGATGTTCCTCGGTGTGGCGGCCACCTTGTTCGCTCCGCGCGAGAAAACGGTGTCGTTGCGTCCGGTCGCCGACGAGACCGTGCCCGTGCGCCCGGTCGCGGACCGCATCGAATGGCTCGTGCGGCTGTTGCTGCTTGCGGTGGGCGCGGCCGCGCTCGGCTCGGGCCTCTCCGCGCGCGCCGACATGATCGCTTTTTTCCTTCCCAGCGCCGAGGGCGACGCCTTGAAAGCCGCATGGCGCGCGCCCGGGTCCGGCATTTTCATCCAGCTCGCGAGCGTCGTCGTGGGCTTCGTCCTGTTCTTCCTGGCCGCGACCCCGCTGCGCCACAAGAAGACACGGCCCGGCGCGTTCCTGGGCCAGGCCTTCATCGATCCCTTCGCCGATTTCTTCCGGCGCTATAAGGGCGAGGCGGCCTTGATCCTCGCGGTGATCTGCCTCTACCGCGTTTCGGATTTCACCCTCAACATCATCAACCCCTTCTATATCGATCTCGGTTTCTCGCTCACCGAGCTCGCCGAGATCCGCAAGGTGTGGGGCCTCGTGTGGTCGATGCTGGGTGTGGCGCTCGCCGGCGCGGCCATCGCGCGCTGGGGCATGATGGGTCCGTTTTTCATCGGCGCCATCGTCGGCCCCATGAGCAATCTCGTCTTCGCCTGGATCGCGACCCAAGGCCACGATATCCCGGCGCTGATGATCGCCATCATGGTCGACAACGTCGCCGAGGGGTACTCGACCACCTGCCTCATCGCCTATATGTCCAGCCTCACCACGGCCGGCTTCACGGCGACACAGTACGCGCTGTTCAGTTCGCTCTATGCGATCCCCGGAAAACTCGTGGGCTCGCAGTCCGGACGCATCGTGGAAGCCTCCGCGCGGGCCGCCGAGGGCGGCGGTTTCGCCGCGCCCTTCACGGCCTTCTTCGATATCCCGCCGCCCGCGCTCGCCAAGGGTGCGGCCGCGCTCGATGTTTCCTCGGCCGCCCTGGGCGCGGGTTACGTCGCCTTCTTCATCTACACGTTCCTGATCGGCCTCGTGGCCATGGCGCTGACCTTCATGCTCATGCGCCGGAAGGCGCGCGCCCTCTAACACTTATCGAAGCGATCGAGGCCATGGCAGAGACCGCGTCCTCCCGCACCTGGCGTCAAACACTCGCGGTCTATGGCGAGCGCGCGACCCTTGCCATGTACGGGCTGGGCTTTGCTTGTGGTCTTCCGTTCTGGCTGATCTACGACACGCTGACGGCATGGCTGCGCCAGGCGGGCCTTTCGCTCGACACCATCGCGCTGTTCAGCCTCGCGACCCTGCCTTACGCCTTCAAGTTTCTGTGGGCGCCGGTGCTCGACCGCACACATCTGCCGGTGCTCACCCGCCGCATGGGGCATCGCCGGTCGTGGATGTTTGTCGCGCAAGCTTTCGTCGTCCTCGGCCTGCTCGCGATCTCGGTCACGGATCCCAACGCCAACTTCGCGCTCACCGCCTCGGTCGCGGTGTTCATCGGGTTCGCGGGCGCGACGCAGGACATTGTCGTGGACGCCTGGCGCATCGAGGTGGTGCCCATCAGTCAGCAAGGCGCCATGCTCACGGCCTATCAATGGGGCTATCGCACGGCGTTCATCGTCGCGGGCGCGGTGCCGCTCTATCTCGCCGATGCGATGAACTGGAACGTCGGTTACTTCGCCATGGCCGGGGCGATGGGCCTCGCGCTGCTCGCCACCGTGCTCGCGCCGCAGGAAGCCGCGCATGCGCAGCGCCCCATCCCGCGCGCATCCGGCGCGGTGCGTCCCGCCGCCGACCGCATCGAATGGGCCGTGCGCCTGGCGATCCTTGTGGTGGGCGCGGTCGTTCTCGGCTCGGGCCTGTCGGCGCGCGATACGGCGCTCATTGCCTTGATGCCGGAGGCTTGGGCCGGCCCGTTTCACGCGCTCTGGTCCGCGCCGAGCCTCGGCCTTCTCGCGCAACTGGGCGCGGTCGTCGCCGGTTTCGCGCTGATCGTGCTATGCGCCTGGCCGTTGCCCGGTCGCGCGACGCAGCCGGGCCTCTATCTCGCCCACGCCTTCGGCGATCCCTTGAAGGACTTTTTCTCCCGCTTTGGGCGCGCGGCCGTGATGATGATCGTGTTGATCTGTTTCTACCGGATCTCGCAATTCCTCATGGTCGTGATGCTCAATCCCTTCTATCTCGACCTTGGCTTCTCCCTCAGTGAGGTGGCGAGCGTGCGAAAATTCTACGGCGCCGCCATGGATATGATCGGCATCCTCGCGGGCGGTCTCGCCATCACGCGTTTCGGGCTCATGCGATGCCTTGTGGCGGGCGCGATCATCGCGCCCTTGAGCAATCTGGGGTATGCGGTGCTGGCGACCCAGGGTCCCAGCATCCCCGTTTTCATGGCGGCGCTCGGTGTGAATAGCCTCTGCCAGAACTTCGCCGGCGTGTGCCTCATCGCCTATATGTCGAGCCTGACGGGCGCGGGGTTCACCGCCACACAGTATGCGCTGTTCACATCGCTTTATGCGCTGCCGGACCGGCTCATTATGACCCAGTCGGGGCGCGTCGTGGAAACCATCACCCAGTCGGCGGCGGGCGGCGGTGTTTTCGCGCCGCTGACGGCGTTTTTCTCCAGCTTACCCGCCAACGGATTCGCGGCGGGCGCGCAGAAGTTCGCCGCATCGCCCGAGGCGTTGGGCGCGGGATACTTCGGCTTCTTCTTCTATACGTGTCTGATGGGGCTTGCCGTCGTGCCGGTGGCGCTGATCGTGTACCGGCGCACGCTGAAGGCCGAAGCGAGCTTGCACGCCTAACCCGCGAGCGGCAGGTGCACGGTGAAGGTCGATCCCTTGCCGACGTCGCTTTCGATGGTCAACGCGCCGCGGTGCCGGATGGTGATGTGTTTGACGATCGCCAGGCCCAGCCCCGTGCCGCCCAACTGGCGCGAGCGTGCGTTGTCAACGCGGTAGAACCGCTCCGTCAGGCGCGAAAGATGCTCGCGCGCGATGCCTTCGCCGTGATCGCGCACGGCGACCTTCAAGCAAGGGCCCCGCCCCGGCATGGCGTTGGGCCGCGCGGGCGCGACCGTCACCTCGACCTCTACCCCTTTCTCACCACCGTATTTCACGGCATTGCTGAGAAGGTTGAAGAACACCTGATACAACTCGTTGCTGTCGGCGATCACGCGCGGCATGTCCGGCGGCGTCGCGACCGCGATGGCGACCTTGTTGTCGGCGGCCTGTTTCTCCACCAGTTCGATCACACTGCGCAAGGTGGGCATGATGTCCACGGCGTCCGTGGGCCGGGTATGTTCGTGCAGTTCGATGCGTGACAGCGATAAGAGGTCGTCGATCAGCCGCTTCATGCGCTCGGCCTGCTTGAGCATGATGGTCAGGAACTCGCCACGCGCCTTCTCGTCGTCTTTCGCGGGCCCCAGCAGGGTTTCGGTGAAGCCGAGCACACTGGCCAGCGGTGTGCGCAATTCGTGGCTCGCATTGGCCACGAAGTCGGCGCGCATCTGGTCCATACGCCGGCGCTCGGTCTGGTCGTGGAGCAGCACCAGCGCGGCGGGCACGTCCGGGGTGGCGGTGGTCAGTGGGACGACGGCGGCGATATAGGTGCGTTCCACCGGCGAGGGCAGCGAGAACTCCGCGTCGCTTTTCTTACCCTGTTGCAAGGCGCTGTCGGCGGATTCCAGCACCTTCGGATCGCGGATGATCCCGGCGAGCTCGCGGCCCACCAGCGGTCCCGTCGCCCGTTCCGCTTCAAACAAGTCGCGCGCGGCGGCGTTGGCGCTCACGATACGCCGGCGTTGATCCAGGATGAACAGAGGATCGGGAAGGCTGTCGAGAATGTTCTGGCGCGACTTGGCGAGCGCGCCCGCCTCGTCGCGGCGCTCGGCCCACAGTTTGCGCAAGGCGGTGATGGCGCCCAGCATCCGCCGCGCGGTGGCCGAACGCTGAAGGTTGGGCGCGGGCGCGTCGGGATCCACCAGCATCCGTTCGGCGTAGTCGATCATCAGATCGAAATCCGCGAGCCGGCTGAAGACCAGAACCCCCATCAGGACAAAGACCGCGGCGGCCGAGACCAGCGCTTCCGGCCACGTCAAACGGTCCGTGAGCGCGAGGACGGCAAGAACGCTCCACGCCGGGATGCACGGGCCCATGGCCCACGCGGTCAGCCGCGAGAAAGAAGCGAAGGTCTTGGGCGCCATGCTCTCAAATACAGGTTCTCAAATACAGGTTCTCAGATGAGTCTCGGCGCGCAGGAATGCGCCGCCATCAGCGCCATTTGTACCAGATCGCTGGCGGACGCGTCCGTATCGACGATCTGCACCGGCTTCTCCAGCCCGATCAGCATCGGGCCGATGGAGGCGGCGACCGTGAAGCGTTGCACCAGCTTCGTGGAAATGGTGGCGGCATGCAGGCCCGGCATGACCAGGACGTTGGCGGCGCCGGATAGACGGCAGAACGGATAGAGCTTGCGGTCCGGGTCCAGCGCCACATCCACATTCATCTCGCCGTCGAACTCGAAGTCCACATCCCCGGCCGCCGCGGCTTCATTCAGAAGCGTCATGGCCTCGCGCACGGTCTCGGTCATCGTGCCGTGCGGGTTGCCGAAGTTGGAATAGGAGATCAGCGCCACCTTGGGTTCATGGCCCAGGCGCTTCACGGCGGCCGCGCTTTCGATAGCGATGCGGGCCAGTTCCTCCGGGCTCGGGCGTTCGTGAACGGCCGTGTCGGCGATGAACAGGGTGCGGCCGCGGGCCACGATCATGGTCAGGCCGAACACAGGCGCTCCGGCTTTGGTGTCGATCACGCGACGCACATCGCGCAACGCCGTGTGGTAATTGCGCGTCAGCCCGGTGACCATCGTGTCCGCGTGCCCAAACGCAACCATGCAGGCCGCGAAGACGTTGCGGTCCTGGTTCACCATGCGCTCGGCGTCGCGTTGCAGGAAACCCTGGCGCTGCAGGCGGCGGTAAAGGAAGTCGCCGTATTGGGCCACGGTGCGCGATTCGCGCGCGTTGGTGATGGTGATGCCCTCCAGATCCTCCGGCCGGATCGCGAGGCTCTCGATCAGCTCTTCCACCTTGCGGCGGCGCGCGACAAGGATGGCCTTGCCATAGCCGGCGTTGCGGTAGGCGATGGCCGCGCGCAACGAGCGTTCTTCCTCGCCCTCGGCGAAGACCACGGTGCGCGGCGACCGCACCACTTCATTGGTCACCGTCTGTAAGGTCGCCGCCGTCGGATCGAGACGCGCGGCGAGCTGTTTGCGATAGGCGAACATGTCGGCGACAGGCTTGCGCGCGACGCCTGTGTCCATCGCGGCCTTCGCCACCGCCGGCGGCACGGTCGCGATCAGGCGCGGATCGAACGGCACCGGGATGATGTACTCACGGCCGTAGCGCAGCTTGCGGCCCGCGTAGGCGGCCGCGACTTCCTCGGGCACGTCCTGGCGGGCGAGGTCGGCCAGCGCGCGCGCGGCGGCCAGTTTCATTTCCTCGTTGATGGTGCGCGCCCGCACGTCGAGCGCGCCCCGGAAGATGAACGGGAAGCCGAGCACGTTGTTCACCTGGTTCGGATAGTCCGAGCGGCCCGTCGCCACGATGGCGTCGCCGCGCACCTCGGCCACTTCCTCCGGCGTGATCTCGGGATCCGGGTTCGCCATGGCGAAAATGATCGGGTTCTTGGCCATGGACTTCACCATGGCCGGCGTCACCGCGCCTTTCACGGAAAGACCGAAGAACACATCCGAGCCGTCCAATGCCTCGGCCAGCGTGCGCGCCTTGGTGTTGGCGGCGTGCGCGGCTTTCCATTGGTTCATGTTCTCGGCGCGGCCCTGATACACGACGCCCTTGGAATCGCACATGATCACGTTCTCGGCGCGCACGCCCAAGGCCTTGGCGAGCTCGAGGCACGAGATGGCGGCGGCGCCCGCGCCGTTCAGCACCAGTTTCACGTCCGCAAGCTTGCGCCCCGTCAGGTCGCAGGCGTTGATCAGGCCGGCGGCGCAGATGATCGCGGTGCCGTGCTGATCATCGTGGAACACGGGGATGTCCATCATCTCCCGCAGGCGGCTTTCGATGATGAAACACTCCGGCGCCTTGATATCCTCGAGGTTGATGCCGCCGAAGCTGGGGCCGAGGAAGCGCACGGAATTGATGAACTCGTCGACGTCGCGGGTATCGACTTCCAGGTCGATGCCGTCCACGTCGGCGAAACGTTTGAACAGGACGGCCTTGCCCTCCATCACCGGCTTGCCCGCCAGCGCGCCCAGGTCGCCTAACCCGAGCACGGCGGTGCCGTTGGAGATGACGGCCACCAGATTGCCCTTCGCGGTGTAGTCGTAGGCGGTGTTCGGATCGCGCGCGATCTCAAGACAGGGCGCGGCCACGCCCGGCGAATAGGCCAGCGACAGATCGTGCTGGGTGGTCAGCGGTTTGGTCGCGGTGATCTCGATTTTTCCGGGCCGGCCGGTCGCGTGGAATGTAAGCGACTCTTGATCGAAGTTCCGCCGCACCGGGCGCTTCTTCTCGTCGGTCCCGCGTTCGCGCGGCGCATTATTGTCCATGGTGTCTCCCCAATTTTTGGGCTTCGTTTAGCATAGGGTTCCGTGGTGTAAAATCCCAATGAAACCAATGCGCTGCATCGCAGCACACAGGGCGGGCCCATGACATGCGCATGAGCGGTTTCTTGCCAAGCCAATGTCCTTTCGCCGCGCGCCGGCTTGCTATAGTGAGAGACCTTCTCCGTCCCTCCACATGTTGTCTGTTCTGGATGTGCGCCTTTGCCGGATGAAACCCCCGATCCCGCGCCCGTAACGGCGCCTTCGTCCGCCGCCGACGCCCCGACCCCGATGATGAGCCAGTACCTGGGCGTGAAGGCCGGGTACCCGGATGCGTTGCTTTTCTACCGGATGGGCGACTTCTACGAGTTGTTCTTCGACGACGCCGTGAAGGCCGCCGCCGCCCTCGATATCGCGCTCACCAAGCGCGGCAAGCACCTGGGCGAAGACATTCCCATGTGCGGCGTGCCGGTCCATTCCCACGAGGCCTATCTCGCGCGTCTCATCCGGGCGGGCTTCAAGGTCGCCGTGTGCGAACAGATGGAAGACCCGGCCGAAGCCAAGAAGCGCGGCGCGAAGTCCGTCGTCAAACGCGATGTGGTGCGCCTCATCACGCCGGGCACGCTGACCGAGGATTCCCTGCTCGACGCCCGCGCGCATAACTTCCTCGCGGCCCTCGCCCAGGTGAAGGGCGATCCTGCGCACGAATTCGGGCTCGCCTGGCTCGACGTCTCTACCGGCGACTTCCAGTTGCAGCCCGTGCGTCGCGCCGGTTTGACGGCGGCGCTCGCGCGCCTCGAACCGGGCGAACTTCTGCTGCCCGAAAAACTTTTCCTCGATCCCGAGACGGCGGCGCTGCTGGAACCCTGGGCGCGGCGTTTGAGCCCGCTGCCCAATCCGCGTTTCGATTCCGAGAACGCCCGCAAGCGGTTGGAACGGTTGTTCGCCGTCGGCACGCTTGACGCCTTCGGCGCGTTCTCGCGCGCGGAAACCGCCGCCGCCGGCGCGCTCGTCGACTATGTTGAGCTGACGCAGAAGGGAAAGCTGCCCGCGTTTTCCGCCCCGCAGCGCTTGAGCGCGGGTGCGGTGATGGAGATCGACGCCGCCACCCGCCGCAATCTCGAACTGGTGCAGACGCTGACCGGCGAGCGCCGCGGCAGTCTGCTTTCCGTAATCGATCGCACCATCACCGGCGCGGGCGCGCGTCTGCTCGCAAGCCAGCTCAACGCACCGCTGACGGACGCCGGCCGCATCAACGAACGGCTCGACGCCGTGGCCTTCTTCGTCAACGCCGCGCCCGCGCGCGAACGCCTGCGCGGCAGTTTCGCGGCTTGCCCGGATATCGAACGCGGGCTCTCGCGCTTGTCGCTCGGCCGCGGTGGTCCGCGCGATCTCGCCGCCATGCGCGACGCGCTCGGCCAAGTCCCTTCCATGCGCGCCGCCGTGATGGAATTGCCCGCGAGTCTTCTGCCGCCGTCGCCCCTGGTCGCGCGCCAGCTCACCGCGCTGGGCGAACATGACGGGCTTGTCGGGCGTCTTTCCCGCGCGCTGGCCGCCGATCTGCCGCTGCTCGCGCGCGACGGCGGTTTCATCGCAAGGGGATATGACCCGACGCTCGACGAACTGCTGACCTTGCGCGACGAAAGCCGCAAGTTGATCGCGGGCCTCCAGGCCGGTTATGCGGACTTAAGCGGCGTCGCCGCGATGAAGATCCGTCACAACAACGTCCTCGGCTACTACATCGAAACCCCCGGAAAGCCGGGCGAGGCGTTGATGGAAAAAGCCCGCGCGGGCGGGCCCGAGGCGATCTTCATTCATCGCCAGAGCATGGCGAACGCGATGCGGTTCACCACCGTCGAATTGTCCGAACTCGAGGACAAGATCCGCTCCGCCGCCGACAAGGCGCTGGCGCTGGAACTCAAACTTTTCGCCGATCTTGTCGCCGAGGTGCTCGCGCGTCGCGCCGAGATCGCCGCCGCCGCGAGCGCCATGGCGGGGCTCGACGTCGCCGCGGCGCTGGCGCAGCTCGCCGTGGACGAGGGGCATGTGCGGCCCGTCATCGACGAGACGGCGGCGTTCCATGTCACGGGCGGCCGCCATCCGGTCGTGGAATCCGTTCTCAAGGTCAGCGGCACGGCCTTCGTCGCCAACGACTGCACGCTTGGTAACGCCGTGAAGAAACACGGCCGCCTCTGGCTCATCACCGGCCCGAACATGGCGGGTAAAAGCACTTTCTTGCGCCAGAACGCGCTGATCGCGCTCATGGCGCAGATGGGCGCTTACGTCCCGGCGGCGGCGGCGCATATCGGCGTGATCGACCGCTTGTTCTCGCGTGTCGGCGCGGCCGACGATCTCGCGCGCGGCCGGTCGACGTTCATGGTCGAAATGGTGGAAACGGCGGCGATCCTCAATCAGGCTACCGCCCGCTCGTTTGTGATCCTGGACGAAATCGGCCGCGGCACGGCCACCTTCGACGGCCTCTCCATCGCCTGGGCCAGCCTCGAACATCTGCACGACATCAATAAATGCCGCGCCCTGTTCGCGACCCACTACCATGAACTGACGGCGCTCGCCGCGCGCCTACCGGAACTTGCGCCCCACACCATGCGGGTCAAGGAATGGCAGGGCGATGTGGTGTTTCTCCACGAGGTCGCCGCCGGCGCGGCCGATCGCTCCTACGGGATCCACGTCGGCCGGCTCGCCGGTCTGCCGCCCGCGGTGATCGCGCGCGCCGAGCAGGTGCTCGCCATCCTGGAAAAGGATCAGCAGGGCGGGGGCGCGGCGCGTCTCGCCGACGATCTGCCCCTGTTCGCCGCCCTCCCGAAGCCGGTCGCGGGCGGGGTCAGCCGTCCTGCGGGCCCTACGCCCCTCGAAACCGCGCTGGCCGAGGTTTCGCCCGACAGCCTCAGCCCGCGCGAAGCGCTCGATATTCTCTATCGCCTCAAGGATTTGGCCGGCGAAAAGACCTGAAACCCGGCGCGTCCGTCTCTGGTATAGTGGGCCCATGTTCGAGATCGATCCCGATAAGCCCAACATCCCCGCGCTGGCCCGCATCCTCTCGGGCCTGGGGCTGTTCCTGCTGGTCGGCTGCGTGCTGTCCATGATGCTCGCCTTCTCCGGCTACGCCTGGGTGAACGAGATCTATGCGCTCGCGGGCTCCGTCGGCGCCTTCCTGCTGGCGCTCGTGTTCTTCGCGCAGGCCAAGATCATGGAGCAGATGGCGGTGATCAGCGCGCGGGTGAAATCGCGCTTCGCCATCGAAGGCGCCATGAAGCAGGCGGGCGCAAGCGGTGCGGCTGCGTCGCCGAATACCGCCTGGGCGGGACCTACAACGCCCAAGAAGGAACGCGTGATCCATGTCCCGGACGAGCAGGCGCGCCAGTCCGGCTTCAAGGTGAGATGAGTTGCCGCGGCGCGCCGCCGACACCTATATAAAGCCCTGATGTAACACCCTGACCGGCGCCCGTATCCCGGACCAAGAATTCCCGTGGCCAATAT
The DNA here is from genome assembly GCA_964576515.1 of uncultured Rhodobacterales bacterium. Classification (GTDB taxonomy): domain Bacteria; phylum Pseudomonadota; class Alphaproteobacteria; order Rhodospirillales; family Rhodospirillaceae; genus SHVO01. The sequence continues at coordinate 80,748 of CAZNUW010000006.1, read as the reverse complement.
TCATCACCCCCGCGAGATCATCGACCGCCGCCGGCTGATGGCGGAGCTCGACGCCGCCGTCGCGGATCTGGCCGACGACGCGAAGCGCGGGCTGCTCGTCGCGAAATTGAAGGCTGCGATGAGCGCGGGGACCGCCGTCATCCGCGAGCGTTTCGAGAAAAGCAAAGCCACCGGCGTCGATACCGTCACGGCGCACAGCTATCTCATGGATCAGGTGATTCGCGTCCTCTACGATTTCGCGACGACGCATGTGCTGCCGTCGGGTGTGCCCACCAAAGGCGAGCGCATCTCCATCCTCGCCATCGGCGGGTACGGCCGCGGCGAGCTCGCGCCGCTGTCGGACATCGATCTTTTGTTTCTGCTCCCCTACAAGCAGACGCCGTTCTCCGAACAGCTCGCCGAGTTCATGCTCTATGCGTTGTGGGACCTCGGCCTCAAGGTCGGCCACGCGGTGCGCTCGGTGGACGAGAACATCGCCCAGGCCAAGGCCGACTTCACCATCCGCACCACGCTTCTCGAAGCGCGCTGGGTGTGGGGCGACCAGGATCTCGCCGACGAGCTGCTCACGCGTTTCAAGAAGGAAGTGAAGCGCGGCACCGCGCAGGAATTCGTGAAGGCCAAACTGGCCGAGCGGGACGAGCGCCACCAGAAACTGGGCGATTCACGCTATCGCCTGGAGCCCAACGTCAAGGAAGACAAGGGCGGCTTGCGCGATCTGCACACCTTGTTCTGGATCGCGAAATACCTCTACGGCGTTTCGGACATCCGTAAACTCACCGACATCGGCATCATCGACGACGACGCCGCCGGGCGATTCGTCAAGGCGCACGACTTCCTCTCCACCGTGCGCTGTTATCTCCACTATCTCACCGGCCGCACCGACAACCGCCTCACCTTCGACCTCCAGCGCGAGATCGCGCCGCGTCTCGGGTATACCGAGCGGGCGGGCGCCACCGCCATCGAGCGGTTCATGCGTCACTATTTCCTCGTCGCGCGCGACGTGGGCGATCTTACCCGCATCTTCTGCAGCCTGCTTGAGGACGGCGGCAAGCCCAAGGGCATGGCGCGTCTCACCGCCCGCTGGCGTCAGCGCGCCATCGACGGGTTTGTCGTCGAGGGCGGGCGCATCGGCGTGAAGGACGCCGGCGTGTTCGCGGTCGAACCGATCCGGCTTCTCACCATCTTCCTCACCGCGCTGGAGCATCAGCTCGACTTCCAGCCGGCGGTCTTGCGCGCGATCGCCCATCAGGCGCGCGGCATCGCCGCGCTGCGCAACGATCCCGAAGCCAATAAGATCTTCCTCCAGATCCTCACGCACAAGAACGGGTCGGAGAACACGCTGCGTTTGATGAGCGAGTGCGGCGTGTTCGGGCGCTTCATCCCCGACTTCGCGCGCGTCGTCGCCCAGATGCAGTACGACATGTACCATCAGTACACGACCGACGAGCATACGATCCGCGCGATCGGCATCCTCAACCGGATCGAGCAAGGCAAGCTCAAGAGCGAACTGCCCATTTCGTCGGAGATCATCCACAAGATCGATTCCAAGCGCGCCCTTTACGTCGCGGTGCTGTTGCACGACATCGCCAAGGGCCGCGGCGGCGACCATTCGGACTTGGGGGCCGAGATCGCGCTGCACCTGTGCCCGCGCCTTGGGCTGACGCCCGCCGAGACCGAGACCGTGAGCTGGCTGGTGAAGTATCACCTGCTGATGAGCAACACCGCCTTCAAGCGCGACCTCGACGATCCGCTCACCATCTCGCGCTTCGTCGAGATGGTGCAATCGCCGGAACGCTTGAAGCTTCTTGTGATCCTGACCTGCGCCGACATCCGGGCCGTCGGGCCGACGGTGTGGAACAACTGGAAGGCGACGCTCCTGAAGGAACTCGCCACCCGGGCCGATCAGGTGATGCGCGGCAGCCAGGCCGACGCCGGGATCGACATGCGCGTGACCACGGCGAAGGCCGCGCTCGCCGAGCGGCTGGACGACTGGCCGGAGCATATGCGCGAGAATATCCTGGCGCTGGGCTCGCCGGCCTTCTGGCTGGGCGAGGACACCGACACCCACGAACGCATGGCGCATTTCATGCGTGCCGCCGATGAGGTGGGCGAGAAAATCGCCATCGACTTCACCGTCGATACCGTGCGCGACGCGACCCTTCTGACGATCTATACGCCCGACCACCCTGGCCTGTTCGCGCGTATCGCGGGCGCGCTGGCGCTCGCGGGTGTGTCCGTTGCCGACGCGAAGATCCTCACCCTCACCAACGGCATGGCGCTCGATACCTTCGCCATCCAGGACTTCGAGGGGCATGCGATCCCCATCGATCACCGCGCCCAGCGCATTAAAAGTCGCATCGTTTCGGCGCTTGAGGGGCGCATGCGCTTGACCTTGGAACTTCCCAAGGTCAGTTCAAGGTTGCCCTCGCGGGTGCAGGCGCTTGAAGTGCCGCCGCGGGTCATCATCGACAATACCGCGTCCAAGGTCTGCAGCGTGGTCGAAGTGAACGGCCACGACCGTCCGGGCTTCCTGTTCGACGTCACCAAGACCCTCACGGATTTGGGCCTTCAAATCTTCTCCGCCCACATCTCGACATACGGCGAACGGATCGTGGACGTGTTCTACGTGAAGGACGTTTTCGGCATGAAGGTCGAAAACGAGACAAAGATCCGCCAGATTCGCGAGGCATTGGGGAAGGCGATCGGCGTCGCGGCCGATGCGGTCTCCGTGCAGCACCGTCCGCGCCCGGCTTCGCCGGCGTCGGCCGCCGAATAGCCTCGTCCCTCAAGGAATTTCATGGCGTCTCCGTCGCTCCTCAAAGGCTTCGGCACGGTCGGGTTCTACACCATCGGCTCGCGCATCACCGGCTTCGGCCGGGACATGCTCCAGGCCGCGCTGCTCGGCGCGGGCGACGCGGCGGCCGCGTTCATCGTTGCGTTCCGCCTGCCCAACCTCTTCCGCAGCCTCTTCGCCGAAGGCGCGTTCTCGGCCGGGTTCGTACCGATCTTCGCAAGCTTGCATGAAGGCGACGGACACGCGAAAGCCATGGCCTTCGCGCGCGAGGCGGCCTCGGTCCTCGCGCTCGTGCTGGCCGCCTTCTCGGCGCTGATGATCGCGTTCATGCCGGCGGTGGTCTATCTGATCGCGCCGGGTTTCGCCGACAACGCCGCGCTCATGGACATGGCGGTTGACCTTTCGCGGATCGCGTTCCCCTACCTCTTCTTCATCTCGCTGGCGTCGTTGCAGTCGGGCGTCTTGAACGCGCTGCATCTTTTCGCCGCGCCGGCGGCGGCGCCGATCCTGCTCAACCTCACGATCATCGCGTTCCTTCTGGGCGCCGCGGCCTTGGACACGCACCGCGCCGAAGCCATGGCGTGGGGCGTCTCGACCGCGGGTCTCCTGCAATTCCTGTGGCTGGGCTATCACTGCTGGCGCGCGGGCGCGGCGCTGAAACTCGGCCGCCCGCGTCTCACGCCTGATGTGAAGCTTCTGATGAAGCGCATGCTTCCCGTCGCGGTGGGCGCGGGCGTCTATCAGCTCAACATGTTCGCCAGCACCATCATCGCGAGTTTCGTCTCCGTGGGCGCGGTGTCGTGGCTGTACTACGCCGATCGCGTGAACCAGCTTCCTGTCGGCATCGTCGGCGTTGCGGTCGGCATCGTGCTTCTGCCGATGCTCGCGCGCCAGATCCGCGCCGGGAACGAGGAAGCCGCGCTGGCCAATCAGAACCGCGCCATCGAGATCAGTTTACTTCTCACCGTGCCGGCGGCGGTCGGCATCGGGATGCTCGCCGAACCCATCACCGCCACTTTGTTCGAGCGGGGCCAGTTCTCGCCGTCGGACCGCGAGGCGGTCGCGGCCGCCTTGTTCACCTTTGCGTTTGGGTTGCCGGCTTACGTGCTCAACAAGGCCCTGACGCCCGGTTTCTTCGGCCGCCACGATACCGCGACGCCGGTGAAGGTCGCGGGCGCGGCCTTCGTCGTGAACCTCATAGCCAGTCTCGCGCTCATCCAGGTGTATGGTCACGTGGGCATCGCGCTCGCCTCCACCATCTCCGCCTGGCTGAACGCGGCGACTCTCGCCGTCATTCTTCATCGCCGGGGTCATATCAAACCGGATGCGCGCCTGAAGACGCGACTGCCCCGGCTTGTCCTCGCCGCCGCCGTGATGGGCGCGGCCGTCTGGGGCGCGTTGCGCCTTGCCACCGATCTCGCCGGGCCGGTGTTCGGACCGCCCCATGCGCCGGCGGGTCCGGAGATCATGCGCGTCTATGTGCTGGCCGCCGTCATCGGCGCGGGCGGGCTCGTGTTCCTGATCGCGGCTTTCCTGTTCGGCGCGGCCGACAGAAGCGACCTCAAGCAGTTCAAGCGCAGCGCTTAGAGCGTCGTGCGAAAAAGTGGGAACCGGTTTTTCGCAAAAAACGACGCGACCAAACAAAACCAGCCTCGTCACTTGACCCTCCCGAAGGACCGGGCTACCACCGGCTCCGCCCATCACCGATGGGCCGGGACGCGCCTCCAACCGCGTCTTGCCCTCAATACGAGGACACCTTCATGAGCGGGTCCACTCCGCGGTCTGACAAGGGCCGTATTTTCTCCGGCATTCAGCCGACGGGTAATCTCCATCTAGGAAACTATATCGGCGCGATCCGCAATTGGGTCGCGATGCAGAAGGACTATGAGTGTCTGTTCTGCGTGGTCGATCTGCACGCCATCACCGTCTGGCAGGAGCCGGAAGCCCTGCGCCGCGCGACACGCGAAGTCGCGGCCGGCATGATCGCCTCAGGCGTCGACGCTGAAGCCAATATCCTTTTCGCGCAAAGCCACGTTTCGGGCCACGCCGAGCTGGCCTGGGTGTTCAACTGCGTCGCGCGGCTTGGCTGGCTGAACCGCATGACCCAGTTCAAGGACAAGGCGGGCAAGAACCGCGAGAACGCCTCGGCGGGTCTCTACGTCTATCCGAACCTCATGGCCGCCGACATCCTGCTCTACAAGGCCACTCACGTTCCGGTGGGCGAGGACCAGAAACAGCATGTGGAACTTGCGCGCGACATCGCCCAGAAGTTCAACAACGACGCCAAGGTCGAGCTCTTCCCGCTGCCCGAGCCGGTCATCCAGGGCGCGGCCACCCGTGTCATGAGCTTGCGCGACGGGTCGCGCAAGATGTCGAAGTCCGAACCCTCGGAGTTCGGCGTCCTCTACATGACCGATTCGGCCGAAGCGATCCGCGACAAGATCAAACGGGCGACGACCGACCCCAACCTGCTGCCGGATTCGGTGGAAGGTCTCGAAGGCCGGGCCGAGGCCAAGAACCTTCTCAGCATCTATGCCGCGCTTTCGGGCCGGACGCTGGAGCAGGTGGTGGCCGAGACCGCCGGCCAGCAGTTCAGCCAGTTCAAGGCCACCCTGGCCGATACGGCGGTGGCCGTGCTCGGCCCCATCAACGCCGAAATGAAGCGCCTGATGGACGATCCGGCCGAGATCGACCGCATCTTGAAGCGCGGCGCGGAAAAAGCCCGCGATCTGGCCGCCCCGGTGCTCAAGGAAGTCTACGACGCCGTCGGCTTCCTGCCCCGGACCTAGCTAAATCATTGATATTTATGATTTTGCTGCACCCCATGCTGCACAATTTGCTGCAACAAGGGGTGCAGCATAAATCCTGATGCCGCAGTTTATGCTGCACCCAAAAGCGCAGCATAGACGGGCTATTTGCCCTTCTTGAGCCGGGTCTTCAGCTTGTCGCCCAGCTTATCCATCGTTTCGGACCACTGGGCTTTGAGGCGGCTGACGTCGGCCTTGGATTTCAGGCCGGTGTGATCCACCGTCACCTGGGTTTTCTTCGGGCCCTTCACGACAAAACGCACTTCCACCCGGCCCATTTTCCAGCCGAAACGCAGGTTCTTCCCTGGGTTGCGGGTGGAAACGTCGATCTTCTCTTTCAGGAACGCCGCGCGCGTCTTGGCGTTGTCCCAGGCGCCGAAGGCGGCGTCCATGCCGGCGTCCAGGGTCCGGCTGACGCCCGTCCTGAATCCGGCCAGGGTTTCGTTCACCTTGCGCATGCCGCGGGCGCGTTCATAAGCCACCGTCACCGCCTGGGCCCACCAGCCGGGGATTTTGTGGCGGGTGGCGATCAGCTTGGCGATGGCCGCATGGGTCATCTTGGCCGCGCCCGCCTTGTCCAGAAGCGTGAACCATTGGTCCCACGTCCTGCCGGTCTTGGCCTTCACGGCCGCGTCGCTCATGGCGCCGACGGCGCTTTTGCGTTTGGGCGCGGCTTTCTTGGCGGTTTTCTTCACGGCCTTTTTCTTCACGGCCTTCTTCGCCGCCCTTTTCCGCGCCGGCTTCTTCGGTGTTTCGGCGGCGGTGGTTTCGGGCGCGGCGTCGGTGTCGGATGGGGTCATCACAGGATCTCACACGCGCGGTCAAAGGGAAGGCGGGGGCTGCGGGGATAAACGCGCGCGGGATCGCCGTAGCCGATATTGCACATGAAGTTGGCCTTGATCCGGCCGTCGGGCCAGAAGGTTTTGTTCACCAGACCGGCATCGAACCCGCTCATGGGGCCGCAATCAAGGCCCAAGGCGCGCGCGGCGATCATCAGGTAAGCGCCTTGCAGCGCGCTGTTGCGCAAGGCGACGGTTTCGGTGTCGGGTTTGCCTTCGAACCAACCCCTGGCTTCCTCGCGAGGGTAAAGCTCCGGCAGAAGCTCGTAGAACTTGGTGTCGTAGCCGATCACCACATTTACCGGCGCGGCCAGGGTTTTCGCGCGATTGCCTGCGCTCATGGCGGGTCCCAGCTTTTCCTTGGCCTCCTTGCTCACAATGAACAAGAATCGCGCGGGCGTCGAATTGGCGCTGGTCGGGCCCCACTTCGCAAGATCGTAGGTGGCGTGCAACACCGCCTCGGCGACGGCCTCGGGCGCGAAGCCGTTATAGGTGCGCGCGTTCCGGAAGATCAGATCAAGGCCGGCGTCGTCTAGGGTCCCCCGCGTCACGGGTGGGCTCACATCACGGCTTCGACTTGCAGCACTTCCGGCACGTAGTGTTTCAGCATGTTCTCGATGCCCATCTTCAAGGTGGCGCTCGAGCTGGGGCACCCGGCGCACGATCCGCGCAGGTTCAGATACACCGTGCCGTTCTTGAACCCCTTATAGACGATATCGCCGCCGTCCTGGGCCACGGCCGGACGCACGCGCGTCTCGATCAATTCCTTGATCTGTTCGATGATCTCGCCGTCCACATCTTCGTCGTTGAATTCGGCGTCGTCGCTCGCGGGCGCCTCGCCGTCTTCCATCACCGGCGCGTTGGCGGTGAAGTGATCCATGATTGCGCCCAGCACCATGGGCTTCAGAACTTGCCAGTTCTTCTCGTTGGTCTTGGTGACGGTCACGAAGTCCGAGCCGAGGAACACGCCCGCCACGCCGTCGACCTCGAACAGAAGGCGCGCCAGCGGCGAACGCTGGGCCGCCTCGCGCGAGGTGAAGTCCGCGACGCCGGTTTCAAGCACGGGACGTCCCGGCAGGAACTTGAGGGCTGCGGGATTCGGGGTTTCTTCGGTCTGGATGAACATGACAAGGGCCCGGCGATAAGGGGTCTGAATATGGGGCCTAAATAGGACTAAAACGGTCCCTGATCAAGGATACGGCCAAGGATATGGGACTCCTGTTTTAGGTCAGCGCGTCCAGGCGCTCCTCGCTCAGGTCGCCCGGCACAATCGTCACCGGAATCATGATCTTACCGGACAGTTTTCCGGACAGGGCCGAGATGATCGGCCCCGGGCCTTCCGGTCCGGTGCTGGCGCCCAGCACCAGCATGTCGATGGAAGGGTTCTCCGCGATCACCTTTTGCATCTGTTCCAAGGTGTCGCCCTGGCGCAGGTGGAGATCGGGGAATCGTCCCGTGAGGCGGTGCACGTCGGCGGCCACGCTTTGCAGGCGGCGCTCGGCCTCCGTCTTGGCCTCGTGCTGCATCAGCTCCTCGATGGCCGCGTAGTGGTGATAGTCGCTGTGCGGCACCGCATGGAACAGGGCGACCTTTCCGCCCGTGTTCAACACGCGCCGGCAGGCGAAGCGCAAGGCGGCGCGGAATTCCACCGAACGGTCGACGACGACCAGGAACGTGCGCCCCGCTTCCGGCTTCGGCGTTTCCGTCGGTGTGGGCGTTTGCGTGTCCGTGCTCAAGCGGCCTACACCCTGCGGAAGACGGCGCTCGCCGCCCAGCCCGCGCCCGCGGCCAGCAGCACCGCAAGCAGGCCGTACAGCGGCGCAAGGTTGTGCGCGAAGTCATAGATGTCCGCGCCGACGCCGATCTTCGAGATGTTCAACGGCACGATCTCGGCCGCGGCCACCTGGCCGTCGCGGAACAGGTAGACCTCCACCAGATAGGTGCCGGTCGGCACGTTCGACGGAAAATGCAGTTCAGCGCGGAACAGGCGGTTGGACATCATGTTGATGGCGCCGATGCCCTGATCGTAAAGGCTGTTGGCGGTCTTGATCCGGATCAGCGCTTTCTGGAACTCCGCCAGTTGGTGCAGCGGGATGTTCTCGTCCGCGGTCGACATGCGGATGTTGGTCACGCCGATCTGATGGCGTGTGCGCAAGGTCTCGGGCGCGAACTCCTCGACGGGCCGCGAGGATACCACGCGATAATAGGACGGCACTTGCGCCAGGGTCACCTCACTCGTGTTCAGCCAGATCGGTCCGACGCGCGATTTACGGCGCACGGTCTCGTCGCGCGCGGGCCCGCGCACCACCACCACTACATCGCCGGGTCCGTCGGTCGCGCCGAACAGCAGCACGTCGGTGCCGATGAAGCGCGAGGTGATCGCGACAAGATGGCTGGAAAGGTCGGCGACCAGCGGCACCTCGGGCACACGTTCTTCCTGCTGCTGTTGCGCGCGCGCGTGCGGCGCTCCTGCGCCCAGTAGGAGAATGAGTGCGAGGATAAAGCGCGAGCCGCTTATGGCCGAGCCGCTCATGGTGCGCTCTCCATTTGGCTGGAGAGCGAGAAGGGGTCGTCGGGCGGGATCACAAGGCCGATCGCGAGACGCAAGGCCACCAGCAACACCATTCCGGCCAGCATCACGCGCAAATGCTCGCCCTTGATCTTGGTGGAGAACTTCGCCCCGATCTGCGCGCCGATCACCGCGATCACCAGCAGCAACAACGCCAGCACGACATCGACCGATTGATTGACCATCGCCTGCAAAAGCGCGGTGATGGCGGTGACGAAGGTGATCTGGAACAAGCTGGTGCCGATCACCACCTGCGTCGGCATTCCCAATAAATAGATCATCGCGGGCACGATCAGGAAGCCGCCGCCCACGCCCATCATCGCCACAAGCAGGCCGACCACGAAGCCGATGCCCGCCGGCAACAGCGCCGAGATGTAAAGCTTCGAGCGGCGGAAGCGGATCTTGAGCGGCAGCCCGTGCATCCAGATGTGCCGCCCGGGGCCGCGCGCCGCCAATGCAAGGGCGACCGGTTTTTTCTTCAAGACGCCGGGCAGGCTTTCCATCAGCATGAAGCCGCCGACGATGCCGAGGAACACCACGTAGCCCAGCGCGATGATGAGATCGATATGGCCGGTGTCCTTCAACAGGCTGAACAGATAGACACCTAGGCTCGATCCGATGACCCCGCCGCCGGTCAGGACGCCACCCATCAGGAAGTCGACGTTGTTGCGGCGCATGTGGGCCAGCATGCCCGAGACGGACGACGCCACGATCTGCACCGACTGCGTGCCCACCGCGACCGTCGGGGGCACGCCGATGAAGATCAGAAGCGGCGTCATCAGGAAGCCGCCGCCCACGCCGAACATGCCCGACAGGAGGCCCACAAGACCGCCGAGACCGAGAACCAGGAAGATGTTCACGGACAGCTCGGCGATGGGCAGGTAAATCTGCATTACGTGTCTTACTCGGCGGCGGTGGCGATGTTTTGGCGATACCAGTCGTAGGTCGCGGCGATCCCGGCGCGCAGATCCGTCTTCGCCGTCCATCCCAAGGCGTGGATGCGGCTCACGTCCAGCAACTTGCGCGGCGTGCCGTCGGGTTTGGTGGCGTCGAAGATGAAACTGCCTTTGAACCCCACGACGTCGGCGATCATTTCGGCCAGTTCGCGGATGGTCACGTCCGCGCCCACGCCGACGTTGACCAGCCCTTCGTCGGAATAGGTCTTCATCAAGTGCACACAGGCGTCGGCCAGATCGTCCACATGCAGGAATTCACGGCGCGGCGTGCCGGTCCCCCACAAGGTGAGATTGTCCGCGCCCGTCGTCTTCGCGGTGTGCGCTTTTGCAATCAGGGCCGGCAGCACATGGCTCGACGTCAGATCGAAATTGTCGCCGGGTCCGTAAAGGTTGGTGGGCATGACGCTGATGAAGTCGCGGCCGTAGGCGCGCCGATAGGCCTGGCATTGTTTGACGCCCGCGATCTTCGCGATGGCGTACCACTGGTTCGTCGGCTCCAGGGGCCCGGTCAGAAGCGCGTCTTCGTTCATCGGCTGCGGGGCCAAGCGCGGGTAGATGCAGCTCGAGCCCAGGAACAACAGCTTTTCGACGCCGGTTTCGTGCGCGCTCGCGATGATGTTCGTCTGGATCTGAAGGTTGTCGGTCAGGAACTCCGCGGGCCGGGTGTCGTTGGCGACGATGCCGCCCACCACGGCGGCGGCCAGGAACACGGCGTCGGGTTTCTGCGCGCGCACCCAGGCCTCCACGTCGGCCTGGCGCGTCAGATTCAATTCCGCGCGCGTCGCTGAAAGCACCGTGCAGTTCTCGCGGGCGAGGCGGCGCACCAACGCGCTGCCCACCATGCCCCGGTGGCCTGCCACCCAGACGCGCTTACCGTTTAAGGAATACGCGGCCGTCATCTATTCATGCCGGCCGAAGCGCATGGCCTCGGCTTTCACCGTTGCGAGATCCGCGGCGACCATTTCCTTCACCATGGTCTTGAACGAGGTCTTGTGCTTCCAGCCCAGCACCTTGCGCGCCTTGGCGGGGTTGCCGAGCAGGAGATCGACTTCCGTCGGGCGGAAATAGCGCGGATCGACCTCGACCAGAACCTGTCCGGTCCTCGCGTCGATGCCCTTCTCCGCCGCGCCCTTGCCTTTCCATTTGATCGCGCGGCCCACCTCGGCGAAGGCGAGTTCGACGAACTCGCGCACCGCATGGGTCTCGCCTGTCGCGAGCACATAATCGTCCGGCGTCTTCTGTTGCAGGATCTTCCACATGCCTTCCACGTAATCGCGGGCGTGGCCCCAATCGCGCTTGGCGTCCAGATTGCCGAGATACACTTTATCCTGAAGGCCGAGTTCGATCGCCGCCACCGCGCGCGTGATCTTGCGCGTGACGAAGGTCTCTCCGCGCAAGGGGCTCTCGTGATTGAACAGGATGCCGTTGGAGGCGTGATAACCGTACGCCTCGCGGTAATTCACCGTGATCCAGTAGGCGTAGAGTTTCGCCGCGGCGTAAGGCGAGCGCGGATAGAACGGCGTCTTCTCGGTCTGCGGGGTCTCCTGCACCAGGCCGTACAGCTCCGACGTCGACGCCTGGTAGAACCGCGTCTTGTCCTTGAGACCGAGGATACGCATCGCTTCCAGAAGACGCAGCGGTCCCAGCCCGTCGGAATTCGCGGTGTATTCGGGCGTCTCGAAGCTCACATGTACATGGCTCTGGGCGGCGAGGTTATAGATCTCGTCGGGCTGCACTTCCTGCACCAGGCGGATCAGGTTCGTCGCATCCGTCATATCGCCGTAATGCAGGAAGAACCGCACGCCGCGTTTATGGGAATCCTCGTACAGGTGATCGATACGGCCCGTATTGAACGACGACGAACGGCGCTTCACGCCGTGCACCACATAGCCCTTCTTGAGCAGGAATTCGGCGAGATAGGCGCCGTCCTGGCCGGTGACGCCGGTGATCAGCGCGACTTTTTGTCCCGGCTTTTTCGATGTTTTTTTGGCCATGCGGAATCCAGAGGCGAGAACGCGGGAGATTTTGGCTGGCACTATGTCTCGAAACGTCTTAACGCTCAATGATGGCCTCCACTTTCTTGCGTCCGCATCGCCGATGACAACGTCTCCCGAGATTCTTGTGCTCTGCGCCGGCGGTCACGCCCGGGTGCTGATCGACATCCTGCGCCGCGCCGGCCGCGCCGTTGCCGCTCTGACCGATGACGACGCGGCCTTGCACGGCACAACCCTCGATCATGTGCCCATCGTCGGCGGGCGCGAGGCCGCGCTCGCGCGCGACCCTGCCGGCGTGGTCCTTCTCAACGCCCTGGGCAATACGCCGCGCACGGGCGACGCGGGCCTTGGGCCCCGCCGCGCGCTCTATGCGCTCTTCAAGGAAAAGGGCTACCGCTTCGAAACCGTCATCAGCCCGGACGCCGTCGTGTCCCCCCGCGCGCTCCTGAGCGAAGGCATCCAGGTGATCACCGGGGCCATCGTCCACCCGGGCAGCGTCATCGGCGCGAACACCATCATCAACACGGGCGCCCAGATCGATCACGACTGCCGCATCGGCGACCACTGTCACATCGCCCCGGCGGCCGTGCTCTGCGGCGGGGTTGTGGTGGGCGAGGACTCCCACATCGGCGCGGGCGCGGTGGTGGTGCCCGGGGTCAGTATCGGGGCGCGGGCCCTGATCGGGGCCGGGGCGACCGTGGTGACGGACGTGCCGGAAGGGGCCACCGTCCTGGGCAAGACCATCCGGACCGGGGGTGAGCGCCCCACATGGCTGCAACCTTGAAGCGGCGATAGTCGTTATGGTGGTAACGCCTTAGAAGATCGGCTGATTTTGCGCCGATTCCGACTCTGGGTTACACTGTTGCCCGCTCTTTTCGACGAGAAGTCCGCCCTTTGACCGACGTGACACGCAAGCGCGCGCCCTTGGCCCTGCTGCATCTTTTGCAGCCGCGGAACCTGGGCGTTTTCGCGTTCGACGTCGCCATGGCGTTTCTCGCCGTGGTCGCGGCCTTCGGCCTGCGCCTGTTCGAGGAGCTTTCCTGGACCTTCTTCACCGACCGGCCGGAAGTCCTCGAGGTGGCGGGGGTCTTCGCCGCCGTCGCGGCCGTGGTCTATCTCGTCACCGGCATCTACCGGCACATGTGGGAATACGTCTCGGCGAAGGACGCCTTCAACATCCTGCGCACCGCGACCCTGGTGGTCGCGGTCTTCCTGCCGGTCTGGTTCTGGCTGACGCGCCTGGAATCGCTGCCGCGCTCGATGCCCGTCATCGCCTGGTTCGTGCTCGTGGCTTTCCTCGCCGGACCGCGGCTTCTTTATCGCATCGCGCGCGACGGCCAGATGCGCGGTCTGATGCGCCGCGCGCCCACGGGTACGCCGGTGCTTCTGGTCGGCGCGGGCGCCGAAGCCGAGCACTTCATCCGCGCCGCGTCGCGCGATCCCGCGACCGCGGTGCGCGTGGTCGGCATGGTGGCCGCGGCCGACGGCGTGGGCGGCGACCGCCTCGGCCAGGTGATCCACGGCGTCGAGATCCTCGGGCGCGAGGACGACATCGTGCGGGTCGTGAACGCGCTCGCGCGGCGCGGCGAGAAGCCGGAGAAACTTGTCCTGGTGACGCCCACCCACGACGGAGCCGAGGTGCAGCGCCTTCTGGCCGCGGCGGAGGACGTGGCGTGCCAGCTCGTGCGCGTGCCGCCGCCGACGGACCTGCAAGCCTACGACACGACCGATTTCAAGCCGCGTCCCATCGCCATCGAGGATCTGCTGGGCCGTCCGCAGGCGCGCCTCGACCGCGTGGCGATGACCAACATGATCAACGCGCGGCGCGTGCTCATCACCGGCGCGGGCGGTTCCATCGGCTCCGAACTGGTGCGTCAGATCTCCGACGCGGGGCCTGTGCATCTCACCCTCGTCGACAACGGCGAGTTCAATCTCTATTCCGTCGACCTTGAGATTCGTCAGCGCCATCCGTCGCTGTCGTGCACCACCATTCTCGCCGATGTGCGCGACGCCGAGCGTATCCGTGACATCCTGAACCGCGAACGTCCCGATCTCGTGTTCCACGCCGCGGCGCTCAAACATGTGCCGATGGTTGAGACCAATCCCATCGAAGGCCTGCTCACCAACGCGCTCGGCACGCGCAACGTGGCCGAGGCCTCCATTGCCGTGGGCGTCGCGGCGATGGTGCTGATCTCCACCGACAAGGCGGTCAATCCCCATAACGTCATGGGCGCGTCCAAGCGCATCGCCGAGATGTATTGCCAGTCGGCCGACCTGCGTCACGCCGGCACACGTTTCATCACGGTGCGCTTCGGCAACGTGCTGGGCTCCGCGGGCTCCGTCGTGCCCTTGTTCCAGCGCCAGCTCGCCGACGGCGGCCCGCTCACCGTCACCCATCCCGAGGTTGAGCGTTACTTCATGACCGTGCGCGAAGCGGTCGAACTGGTCTTGCAGGCCGCGGCCCTTGGGCGCATCCGCTCCGACGAAGGTGTGATCCACGTGCTCGACATGGGCCCGCCGGTGAAGATCATGGACCTTGCCCGGCAGATGATCCGCCTCGCCGGAAAGACCGTCGGCGTGGATATCGACATCAAGATCACCGGCCTGCGTCCGGGGGAAAAGCTGAAGGAAGAGCTGTTCCACGGCCAGGAGCCGCTGGTGGCCACCGATATGGGCGGCATCCTGCTCGCCCAGCCCCGCACCCTCGACAACGCCGCCGTGGCGACGCGGTTCGCCGCGCTCGAGGATGCCTGCCGGCGCCGGGACGAAGCGGCCGCGTTCGCCATCGTCAAGGAGATGGTGCCCGAACTCCAGCGCGCCGGGCCCGTCGCGGGCCGACCGCATCTTAAGGTGATTAAGTAATTTCACCCTCCCGGTCGGCGCGCGCGCCATGCTAAACCGCGCTCATTGCCCCACCCTCCGACCCGCGAGACATCATGACCGCCATTCGCCGCGCCCTGTTCTCCGTGTCCGACAAGACCGGACTGATCGACTTCGCAACCTTCCTGCACGGCCAGGGCGTCGAGTTGATCTCCACCGGCGGGACCGCCAAAGCCTTGCGCGACGCGAAACTTCCCGTGCGCGATGTGTCCGAGGTCACCGGCTTTCCGGAAATGCTCGACGGCCGCGTGAAGACGCTGCACCCCATGGTGCACGGCGGCATTCTCGGAATCCGCGGCAACGCCGAGCATGAACAGACCATGGCCGCGCACAAGATCGCGCCCATCGATCTTGTTGTCGTGAATCTCTATCCGTTCGAGCAAACCGTCGCGCGCGGCGCGGACTTCGATACCTGCGTCGAGAACATCGACATCGGCGGCCCGGCGATGATCCGCGCGGCGGCCAAGAACCACGCGGGCGTTGCGGTGGTGGTCGATACGGCGGACTACGCCGTGGTCGAAGCCGACATGAAAGCGAACAAGGGCGCGGTGACGGAGGCGACACGCAAGGCGCTCGCCGCGCGCGCCTACGCCCGCACGGCCGCTTATGACGCCGCCATCTCCACCTGGTTCGCGGGCGAACTGAAGGAAGAATTTCCGCGCTGGCTCTCCTTCGCGGGATCGCTCAAGCAGACCTTGCGCTACGGCGAGAACCCGCACCAGACCGCGGCGCTCTACGTCACCGGCGAAAAACGCGCGGGCGTGGCCGCCGCCGTGCAGGTGCAGGGCAAGGAGCTCAGCTACAACAACATCAACGACACCGACGCGGCTTACGAATTGGTGGCGGAGTTCACGACGCCCGCCTGCGCCATCATCAAACACGCCAATCCTTGCGGCGTGGCGCTCGGCGCGGATTGTCTCGACGCCTACACCAAGGCCCTCGTGTGCGATCCTGTCTCGGCCTTCGGCGGCATCATCGCCCTCAACCGTCCCATCGACGGTCGCACGGCGGCGAAGATCACCGAGCTTTTCACCGAAGTCGTGATCGCGCCCGGCGCGGACGACGAGGCGCGCGCGCTGTTCGCCAAGAAGAAGAACCTGCGCCTGCTCATCACCGATGGTTTGCCGGACGTGATGGCCGCGGGCCGCACCGTGCGCAATGTCGCCGGCGGTTATCTCGTGCAGGGCCGCGACAACGGCCGCATCACCAAGGCCGATCTCAAGGTCGTGACGAAAGTGAAGCCGACCGAACAGCAGCTCGACGATCTGGTCTTCGCCTTCACGGTCTGCAAACACGTGAAGTCCAACGCCATCGTCTATGTGAAGAACGGCGCCACCGTCGGCATCGGGGCGGGACAGATGAGCCGAATCGACTCGGCGCGAATCGCCTTCTCAAAGTCGAAGGACGCCGCGCAGGCTTTGGGCGCTTCTGGCGCCCTCACCGAAGGGTCGGTGGTCGCCTCGGACGCCTTCTTCCCGTTCCCGGACGGCCTTCTGGTCACCGCCGAAGCCGGCGCGGTCGCCGTCGCCCAACCGGGCGGCTCGATCAAGGACGAGGACGTCATCAAAGCCGCCGACGACAAGGGTCTGGCCATGGTCTTCACCGGCATGCGCCACTTCCGGCACTAAGAATTTGCGAGCACAGAATTTGGGGTCAGACTCCATTTAATTAATGGAGTCTGACCCCATTTCTTCCGATCCACCTTCTTTGACGCCGCGCAGGATCACGAAGCCGATCACCAGGAACACCGTCACCACGGCCATTCCGGCGCGGTAGCTGCCGGTTGTCAGCGCCAGCCAGCCGACGAGCGCCGGCCCCGCGAAAGCGGTCACTTTTCCCGACAGCGAGAACAGTCCGAACATCTCGCCGCGCATCTCAGGCGGCGCAAGCCGCGCCATCATCGTGCGGCTCGCCGCCTGCACCGGGCCCATGAACGTGCTCATCACGAGCGCGGCGATCCAGAAAAAGGTGACTGTCGGGGCAAACAAGATCCCAAGCGTGGTTACGATCAACCCAATCAACGAAATGGAGATCGTGAGCTTCGAGCCCACCTTGTCGTCGACCCACCCAAAAGCGAATGCGCCGATCCCGGCCGTGACGTTGAGCGCGATGCCCAGCACGATCACATCGGCCAGTTCCATCCCAAACACGACCGCCGCATAAACGCCGCCCAGCGCGAACACCGTATGCACGCCGTCGGAATAGATCATCGCCGCGATCAGGAATCGCAGCGTATTGCGGTGTTTGCGCGCGTTGCGGAACGTCTCGGCGATTTGTTTCAGCCCGCGTCCGATCGCCGGTCCAAGCGGCATCGACGGTCCGTCCTCCTTCACGAAGAAGAACAAGGGCAACGCGAACACCGCGAACCACGCGGCCACGAGAAGGGCCGTCGCGCGCACATGCTCGGCCGACGCCTTATCCAACCCAAACGGCGCGGGGTCGGCCTGTACGAACACGAACAGCGCGATGACCAAGGAGATCAACCCGCCCGCGTAGCCCAACGCCCAGGCCCAGCCGGAGATGCGCCCCAGCATCGCCGGCGGCGCGACCGTGGGCAGCATCGCGTTATAGAAAAGAAGCCCGATCTCGAAGCCAATGGCGGCGATCACCACCCAGGTCAGCGCCCACGGCACATCGGCCGCATCGGGCCGCACGAACCACAGCATTGCGCTCGCCGTCACGCAGATCACCGAAACGCCGGCCAACCACGGCTTGCGCCGTCCGGTCTGATCGGCGATGGCGCCCGCGATAGGGCTGACAATGGCGATGATCAGGCCCGCGAGCGCCATGGCCAGACTCCACTGGCCGCCGCCGGTGGTCGCGTCCACGGCGACGCCTTCCGCGAAGTAGGCGGCGAACACGAATGTCACGATGATGGTCGTGAAGGCGGAATTCGCGAAGTCGAACAGCGACCACGCGACGACAGGCGCCTTCTTCATGGGTATCCCCCGGCTTACGAAAGCCCCAACGCTTTCTGTACCCGCCAGACTACCTCCATGACCGCGAGCGCGTCATCCCCGCTGACGGCCGTCCGGCCGCCCGTGCGCACGGCATGGGCGAAGCTTGTCATCTGGCGGCCGAGGTTGTTGGCGTCGCCGGTCACCTCGAGGGCCGCGCCGTCGCGGGTCAGGGTCCGCTGGATATAATCCGCCGCATAGACGGCGCCGTCTTTCATTTCCACGGCCAGATCGCGCGTGCGGCCTTCGGTGATGCGGCTCGCGGTCACCTCGGCGGTCGCGCCGTCGGCAAAGGTCAGCACGGCGACGGCGTGATCCTTGTCGCCGGTCGCCGCGACCTCCACGACGGGAATTTGTTTGATCGCCATGACGACGTCGATGTCGTGCACCATCAAATCCTGCACCACGTCGATATCGACGACGCGCGCGCTGCCGGCGTTCATGCGCCGCGCCGTCAGCGCGCGAATGCCGCCGTACGGCAGATTGAGAGCCAGAAAAGCCTGAATAGCCGCGTTGAATCGCTCTACATGCCCCACGTGAAGGCAGGTCTTTCCGGCCGCGGCGATGAGCGCGCGGCAATCCTCGGCCGTCAGCGCGAAAGGTTTCTCCACCAGGCAGGGCACGCCGCGTTGGAGCAAAGGCTCGGCCACCGCGCGATGGGCGGCGCTGGGCACGGCGACCACCACGGCGTCGAAATCACCGGCATGATCCAGCGTTCGGGCCGCCCGCGCGCCGATCACGGCGCCCACGGCGTTCGCGCGTTCGACAACGGGATCGACGACGGCGGTGATGCGCACGTCCGGCACGCTTTGCACCGCCTTCACATAATTCGCGCCCATGGCGCCCGCGCCCACCAGCGCGAGTTTGAAGGGGTCCGTTCCGAATGAAGAGGCCGATGTCATGATCGCAGATGGTCGCCTTAAGCGACCGCGGCCCGGATCGTCGCGATGATCTCGTCTTGAACGCCGTCGGCGAGATAGGGATGCATGGGCAGGCTGACCACCTCCTGCGCGAGGCGTTCCGTCACCGGCAGGCCGCCGGCGGCCACCGGGAAGCCCCGGTAGGGCGTCTGCAGGTGGATGGGTTTCGCGTAGAACACGGCGGTCGAGATCTGCTTGGCGGTCAGCGCGGCCACCAGGCGGTCGCGCCGCGACGAGCTGACGGTGTATTGCGCCCAGACCGACGTGCAATCGGGCCGCACATAGGGCGTCGTCACGACATCCTTCAGGGCGTCGTTATAACGTGTGGCGATCCGGTCGCGGGCGATGCATTCCTCGTCGAAGATCGCGAGTTTTTCCAGCAGCACCGCCGCCTGGATGGAATCGAAGCGGGCCGTCAGCCCGATGCGCACGTTCTCGTTCCGGTCGCGGCCCTGGCCATGTACGCGCACCTGCGTCAGGCGTTTCGCCCATTCTTCGTTGTCGGTGAACACCGCGCCGCCGTCGCCGTAGCAGCCCAGCGGTTTCGAGGGATAGAAACTGGTCGCGGTGATGTCGGCGATCGCGCCCAGTTTGCGGTCCTTGTACCGCGCGCCGAAACTTTGCGCCGCGTCGTCCAGGATCAGCAGGTGATGTTTGTCCGCGATGGCGCGGATGGCATCGTGATCTGCGGGCTGGCCGAACAGGTCCACCGGAATGACGACCTTCGGCTTCAGGCCGGTCTGCTCGGCGACCGCGATGGCGCGCGTGAGCGAGTCCGGGTCCATGTTGAAAGTGTCGGGCAGCACATCGACGAACACCGGCGTCGCGCCCGCGATGGCGGCCACTTCGGCGGTGGCGGTGAAGGTGAACGAGGGCACGAACACCGCGTCGCCGCGGCCCACATCCCACGCCATCAACGCCATCACCATGGCCGTCGTGCCGTTCGAGCAGCTAATGACGTGCTGCGCGCCGCACATGGCGCCCAGGCGGCGCTCGGCTTCCAGGACTTCCGGCCCCATGATGAACGCGCCGTGATCCAGCACGCGCTTGATGGCGGCGTCGATGCGCGCCGCGATGCGCGTCTGCTGCGCCTTGAGATCAATCAGAGGAACCGGCGTCGCCGCAACCGGAACTGTGGCCGTCTCACGCATCAGAAAAACCTGCTGGGATAAAACATATGATCGCCGGCGGAAGGCCGGACCCGAACGTGACAGGCAGAACCTAGTCGCTCACCATAACGCATGCAAATGGAATGGGTTGCGGTGGCGCGCAACCCTTCCTCGCGTTTGCGGACCGGCGCCCGGCGCTCTGGACTTTCGGAAAGGCGGGGGGTTAAGTGGGCCCACCTTCTTGCCGCAGCTTCTTTTTTCATGACCCCATCCGCACCCTTTGCGCCTCCGCCCGCGCCCGGCTTGTACCGGCGGCTTCTGCGCGAGGGGGTGTTGCCCCACCTGGGTTTGTTCATTTCCGCCAGCCTTTGCATGGTCGTCGTCGCCATCTCCACGGCCGCGCTGGCCTGGCTCATGGACCCGGTGGTCAACCGGGTGTTCGTCGAGCGCCGGTCCGACCTGCTTTGGCCGGTGGGCCTCGCGGTCTTCGCGTCGTTCGCCTTCAAGGGCGCGGCCGCCTATGGGCAGACCGTCCTCATGACCCGCCTCGGGCAGAACGTGCTCCTCGACTTCCAGAACCGTCTGTTCCGGCATCTTTTGCGCATGGACCTGGGCTTTTTTGCGGCCAACCGCACCGGCACGCTCATTTCGCGCCTCACCACCGATATCGCGGCCATGCGGCTGGCGGTCTCCACCGCCCTCACCGGCCTCGGGCGCGAGGTCTTGTCGGTTATCCTGCTGGTGGGCGTGATGTTCTACCAGGATTGGCTCCTGGCCTCGGTGGCCTTCATTGTCTTTCCGGCGACGGTCGTTCCCATCGCCCGCTTGGGCCGGCGCTTGCGGAAAGTGACGGCCAACACCCAGGTGCAGACCGGCGCCTTCATGACCATCGTGCAGCAAAGCCTTTCGTCGATCCGGCTGGTGAAGGCCTACCGGATGGAGGCGCTGGAGGCCGCGCGCGCCGAGGAACTCACCACGCGCATCCGCGACCTCACCGTGAAGGCCGAGCGCGTGAAAGCGCTCGCCAGCCCGCTGATGGAAACCTTGGGCGGCGCGGCCGTCACCATCGTCATCGTCTATGGCGGCTGGCGCGTCATCAACGGCGAGACGACGGCCGGGGCCTTCTTCTCATTCATCACCGCGCTGCTCACGGCGTACCGGCCGATGAAAGCGCTCGCCAACGCCAACGCCCATGTGAACGAAGGGCTGGCCGGGGCGCAACGCCTGTTCTCCGTGCTCGACACCGCGCCCGCGCTTGCCGAGAAACCCGGCGCGACGGCCTTGACGGTCACGCGCGGCGACGTGCGTCTCGACAACGTCGGCTTTTCCTACGACGCGGACGCCCCGGCCCTCGACGGCCTCTCGCTCCATATCCCCGCCGGCAAGACGACCGCGCTCGTCGGCGCTTCGGGCGCGGGCAAAAGCACCGTGCTCAGCCTCATCCCGCGCTTCTACGACGTCAGTGCGGGCGCGGTGTTCATCGACGGTGTCAACATCGCCGACGTCACCCTGGCCTCCTTGCGCGACGCCATCGCCTTCGTCAGCCAGGACGTCGTGCTGTTCGACGACACCATCCGCGCCAATATCCGGTACGGCAAACCCGACGCCACCGATGCCGAGGTGGAAGCCGCCGCGCAAGCCGCCGGCGCCCACGCATTCATCGCGGCGCTGCCCGACGGGTACGAAACCGCGGTCGGCGAACGCGGTCAGGCTCTTTCGGGCGGCGAGCGTCAGCGCATCGCCATCGCCCGCGCGCTTCTGAAGAACGCGCCCATCCTCCTGCTCGACGAAGCCACCAGCGCGCTCGACGCCGCCACCGAACGTCATGTGCAGGACGCGCTCGAACGTTTGAAAGCCGGGCGTACGACCCTCGTCATCGCGCACCGTCTCTCGACCGTCGCGGGCGCGGACCAGATCTGCGTGCTCGAACAGGGCCGCGTGGCGGAAACCGGCACCCATGCGGTATTGATGGCCAAGGGCGGCGCCTACGCGCGCCTGCATGCGCTGCAATTCTCCATGGCGGCCGATTGAGATGACGCTCGACCTTGCCCTCAGCCATTATGAATCCGGCGACCGCGCCGCCGCCCGCGCCGCGGCCGAGGAGGTCTTGAACGGCGCGCCGAACAACGCCGACGCGCTCCACCTTCTGGCGGTGATCGCGCAAGACGAACATCGCCAGCCGGACGCCGAGGCCTTCGTGCGCAAGGCGCTGGCGGTCGTGCCCGGTCAGCCGCTCTATCTCAATACGCTGGGCAACGGTCTTCTGGCGCAAGGGCGCTCCATCGAGGCGGTCACCGCGCTCGAGGAAGCGGTGAAGGCCGCGCCCGGCCAGGCGGACATTATGTTCAATCTCGCCAACGCCGAACGTCAGGCGGGTCGTTACGAGGACGCGGTGAAAAGCTACCGCGCCTGCATCGCGCTCCAGGCCAATCACCTCGGCGCTTATAATAATCTCGCGCTTCTTCTGAAATCCTTCGGCGACGCGGAGACCGCCATCACCGTTCTGATCGAAGCCGTCGCCCGCGCGCCGGCCTCGGCGGAGACCCGGTTCAATCTCGGCAACGCGCTCCATATGACCGGCAACCTTTCCGCCGCCGAGGCGGCGTACCGGAAGGTCATTGAACTTGCTCCTACCCACGCCGACGCCCATGTGAACCTCGGCGTCGTGTTGCGGGAAGGCGGGGAGCATGTGAAGGCCGAACGAAGTTTCCGCGCCGCCATCGCCCTCAATCCGAACCTCGCCCCGGCCTATGTCGGCCTGGCCGATCTCGCCGACGACGGCGGCATGGACGCGGTGGCGCATCGGCGCGCGATCCTGGCGCTCAACCCGTCGCTGGCCGCCGTGCGGTCCAGCCTGCTCATGTGCATGCAATACGCGCCCCATCTCACCCGGGCCGAGATCGCGGCCGAGCATAGGGCCTTCGGCGAAATTCACGGACGGGCCACGCCGCCGCTCTTCTCCGCGGCCCATGATTTTTCACCCGACCGCAAACTTCGCGTCGGCGTCGTGTCCGGCGATTTCCGGTCTCACGCCATGGCTTACTTCGCGCTTCCGGTTTTCAAGGCGCGGCCCCGCGAAGCGTTTGAACTGATCTGCTATTCCACGACCGCCAAAACCGACCGCCATACCATTGCGTTCAGGTCCACCGCCGATCACTGGCGCGACGCGCGCGCCTTATCGCCCGAAGCCTTGGCGGATCTCATCGTGCGCGACGGGATCGACATCCTGATCGACCTTTCGGGCCACGCGCCGCACAATCGCCTGCTCACCTTCGCCATGAAACCCGCGCCCTTGCAGATCGCCTGGGGCGATTACGTGGATACACGCGGGCTCGCCGCCATCGACGTGCTCATTGGCGATCCCATTCAGACGCCGCCGGAAGATGACGGCTGCTATGTCGAACGCGTGGTGCGTTTCGCGCCCGACTACATCTGTTATGCGCCGCCCGATTACGCGCCGCCGGTGTCCGCGCCGCCGGTCTTGCGCAACGGCGCGCTCACCTTCGGCACTTTCAGCGAGGCGACGAAGATCGGCCCGGCGTCGGTCGCGCAATGGGCGGCGGTGCTGAAGGCGGTTCCCACCGCGCGCTTCCTTCTCAATGGGTATCTCTGGGCGGACACCGCGCGCCAGGGGCGCATCATCAGCTTGTTCATGGACGCCGGCGTGTCCACCGACCGCATCCGTTTCCAGACCGGCGGCGACCATCGCGAATTCCTCGCCCAATACGCCGAGGTCGACGTCATCCTCGACACCGCGCCCTATTCCGGCGGCCTCACCACCTGCGAGGCGCTGTTGATGGGCGTGCCGGTGCTCACGGTCCCGGGCGATCGTTTCTGCGGCCGCCATGCGGCGGCGCATCTCATCAACGGCGGTTACCCCGAAGGGGTGGCGAAAGACATCGACGGCCTGATCGCGAAGGCGCAAGCGCTCGCCGCCGACCCCGCGCGCCTCGCGCCGTTGCGCCGCGAGATCCGCGCGGCCTTCCACGCTTCACGGGTCTGCAACGTCGACGCCTTCGCCAAGGACTTCTACGGCGCGCTCCGCGCCGAATGGCGCGGCTTGGTCAACAAAAGACGTTGACGAAAAATCGGCGAATCACGCAGGGTTATAAATGTACCCTGTGGATTCCGCGTTCGATGCGCCTTTGATCGGCCGGATCGCGCATCCTTATTTGTCTGCCGCCTGACGTAAGTCCGGCGGCTTTTTTCATGCCTGAACCGGAAAGGACTCGTAATGAAAGGTGGCAAAAGCACTCTTCCCGACGAATTTCGTTTTACATCCAATCCTGTGTCGCATGCGGGTTTCGTAAATACAAAGTCACAGGTCTCTCAAGTCGCAAATTCAATACCCGATATGCAAATTCAAGGTGTTCGGCGGCCACATGGGGCGCTCGAAAGGGCATTCATGCCCGCAGACGTGTCCTACAGCGATGCCGTGTTTGAGGCCGTAAAGGTAAGTGAAGCTTTGAGAAACAAGCCATACCCCGATCCTGGAGTTGGCTATCCGACGATAGGATACGGACATAAGCTTGAGGGCGAGTACGATCCCAATATGTTTTGGAGCGAGTCGGAGGCTACCGAACAGCTCCGGCGAGACATGAACAAAGCTGCGCAGGACGTTCGTAAGCTCGTGAAAGTTCCAATTACACAAGGTCAGATGGACGCATTAACGTCCCTATTCATGAATATGGGGTCGGCAAAGTTTCCTGGAACACAAGCAGACAAGAAACTTCATGCTGGCGACTATGCTGGAGCTGCAACGGAACTATTGACGTTCGACAATGTCAGGAAAAATGGCAAACTTGTTCCGCTCGCCGGCCTTACAAGTAGACGGCGTTGGGAGGCGGAGATGTTTGCTGGCCGGAATAAACACCTCCTTCCACCGGACCGACCTAAAACACAGTGAGTGTTATGGTGAGAAGATCTTTCGCGGCCGCGTTGTGCGGTTTCATTTTCTCCATGGTTATCGCCGCTGAAATAGAAGCCTCCGATTCTGGAACTGCAGCCAGTTGCGCCGAAGCAACAGCCTATGTCCCGGAGAAAGCGGAAGCTTGGATAGCCCTCTCGACAACCGCGATGGCCATAACCGGCGACATCTCAATCACGAAAGATCAAATCCGCTTTGCAAATGGGGTTACAACGTCGCTCCGCTACTTGGGGAGTGTGAAGACGAGTGTCAAAAGCGGTGGCGTTACCTTCTTCGACGGTTTGTGTGTCGCGCTATATGCCATTGATGCGCCACATATCCCGCCATTGCTTCAGGGGACGACAATATGTGGCAACGATGGCATCAACTATCTTGCGATCGGTGTGTCAAAGAGCAGCGACAGACTGCACATTGCCGCTTACGAGAGGGGCGCCGAGCCTATCCTAGCGACGTCTCACACGGGCAACTTGTGCGCGACCTACAACTTTTTCCGCTAAATCCTTCTACCCCGCCGTCATCGCGCTGAGCTGACGGTTGGCCACGGTCAGCATCGCGAGGCTGATGGCGTCGGCGGCCTTGATCTCGGCCAGCACCTGATCGAAGCGGTCGGTGCGCGAGCGGTTCGCCTCCACCCAGGCGTCCAGGGCTTTCGCGCCGGTGACCTTTCCGCCTTTCGCCGAATCCAACACGCGGGTCGTGATTGTCGTCTGGTGCGCGAACAGTTCCTCGATCGCCGCCGAGACCGCCAGGCGGTCCCAATGGCTCGCGGTGCCGAAGGTCTCGGTGCGTTCGCGCAAGCCCCCCAGGCCGAACCGCTGGCCCACCAGGAAGTACATCTTCGCCACATTGGCGAGAGGCTGTTTGGTGGCCGCGGCGATGGTGTTGACGTCATTGGCCGCCGCCAGGCGATACAGCGACGCGACCGCGTGGGCCAGCACCGGCGGCACGCCCTTCGCGCGGTAGCCCGCGGCCTGGCGCTCCACGTAACCCGCCACTTCCTCCGACCACAGGTCTTTCAGGTTCTTGCGCAAGGTGTCGACCGTGGGTTTCAGGCTCTTGATGGTCGCGGCCATGTTGATGGGCACCGTGCAATGGCGCAGCATCCACAGCACGCTGCGCACCACCATGCGCTCCACTTCCCACAGCATCGCCAGCTGCACGTCGGCCGGCACTTTATTGTCCAAGGCCTCGATGCCGTTCCATAGCTCGCGCAGGCCGTAGGCCGCGCGCGTCACCGTGTAGGCGCGCGCGATGTCCACCGGGCCCATGCCGGTGCGTTCCATCAGCGCGTTGATGAACGACGGACCGACGCGGTTGATGAAGCTGTTGGTGATGACGGTCGCGATGATCTCGCGGCGCAGTTTGTGTTTGGCGATGGGCGTCGCGAACTTCTTCTGGAGTGGGACCGGGAAGTACTGGTGCAGGTCTTCCTCCACCAGGGGGTCGTCCGGCAGGTCGCTGGTGATGATCTTGTCGTACAGCCACATCTTGCCGTAGCTGAGGAACACCGCCAGTTCCGGCCGCGCGAGGCCCGCGCCGGCCGTCAGGCGCTCCTGGAACTCCTCGTCGTTGGGCAGGAATTCGATGTCGCGGTTCAACAGGCCGTCGCGCTCGAACAACTTCATGGTGCGCTGCTGCGCTTCCAGAAGCGACGGCGCCCGGTGCTGCATCATGCTGATGGTCTGGCTCTGCTGGTAGTTGTCGCGCAACACCAGTTGCGCGACCTCGTCGGTCATCTCGGCCAACAGTTTGTTGCGCGCCTCCAGGCTGATCTTGCCTTTGCGCATCTCGCCGTTCAGCAGGATCTTGATGTTCACCTCGTGGTCGGAGCAATCGACCCCGGCGGAGTTGTCGATGGCGTCGGTGTTAAGCCGCACCCCTGCGCGCGCCGCCTCGATGCGCCCGCGCTGGGTCATACCCAGGTTCGCGCCCTCGCCCACCACCTTCGCGCGGATCTGTCCGCCGTTGATGCGGTGCGCGTCGTTGGCGCGGTCGGAGGCGTCGGCGTTGTTCTCGGTGTGGGCTTTGACGTAGGTGCCGATGCCGCCGAAGAACAGCAGGTCGACGTTCGCCCGCAAGATGGCGTTGATGATCTCGGTCGGCGTCGCCTCGGCCTTGTTGATCTCCAGAAGCCCCTTCATCTCCGCCGACAGCTTGATCGTCTTGGCGCTGCGTTCGAAAACGCCGCCGCCTTTCGAGATCAGCTTCGTGTCGTAATCCGTCCAGTTGGAGCGCGGCAGTTTGAACAGCCGTTCGCGCTCGGCGAAGCCCTTGGCCGGGTTCGGATCGGGATCGATGAAGATATGCAGGTGGTTGAACGCCGCCTGCAGCTTGATGTGTTCGGACATGAGCATGCCGTTGCCGAACACGTCGCCCGACATGTCGCCCACGCCGACGCAGGTGAAATCCTGCGTCTGGGTGTCGAGGCCGACCTCGCGGAAGTGGCGCTTCACGCATTCCCAGGCGCCGCGCGCGGTGATGCCCATGGCCTTGTGGTCGTATCCGGCGCTGCCGCCGGAGGCATAGGCGTCGCCCAGCCAGAACCCGTATTCGGCGGAAACGCCGTTGGCGATGTCGGAGAAGGTGGCCGTGCCCTTATCAGCGGCGACCACAAGATAAGGATCGTCGGCGTCGCGGCGTACGACGTCCTTGGGATTCACGATCTTGTCGTTCACCACATTGTCGGTGATGTCCAGAAGGCCGCGCTGCAAGGTCTTGTAGCATTCGACGCCCTCGGCCAGGAACGCCTCGCGCCCGCCGGTGGCCGGCGGCTGTTTCACGACAAAGCCGCCCTTCGAGCCGGTCGGCACGATGACGGCGTTCTTCACCATCTGCGCTTTCACGAGACCCAGGACTTCCGAACGGAAGTCCTCGCGCCGGTCGGACCAGCGGATGCCCCCGCGCGCCACCTTGCCGCCGCGCAGGTGAATCGCCTCCACCCGCGGCGCATAGACGAACACCTCCACATTCATGCGTGGCAGCGGCAGTTCCTCGATGCGCTGGCTGTCCAGCTTGAACGAGATGTACCACTTGGGTTTCCCGTCGGGGAACGGCTGGAAGAAGTTGGTGCGCAAGGTGCAGTCGATCAGGTTCAGATAGCGCCGCAGGATGCGATCCTCGTCGGCGTTGGTGATCTGATACAAGGCCGCGTCGGTCTCCTTGCGAATGGTCTCGATCTTCGCCTGGGTCGCTTTTGCCTTCGCCGGCGTGTGCAGCGCCGGATCGAATGTGGTCAGGAACAGGTCGCACAATAGGCGCCCCAGCTTCGGATGGGCGGCGAAGGCGTTTTCGATATAGGCCTGGCTGAACGGGAAGGCGGCCTGGCGCAGGTACTTCGCGTAGGCGCGCAAGATCGTCACCTCGCGCCAGGCGAGGTCGGACAGCGCCACCAGCCTGTTGAAACCGTCGCTCTCCATGTCCCCCGCCCACACGCGGCAGAAGGCGTCCTCGATTTCTGCGCGCACGTCAGCCAGCGCGAAGGGGGTTTTTGTGGCGATGGTCATGTTGAAATCGTGCAGCCACACGCCGCCGCTGCTGACCGTTCCGCGCGGAATGATGTGGAACGGTTCCTCGCCGATCACCTTGAAGCCCATGTTCTCCAGCACCGGCATCACGTCGGACAGCGGGATCGGGCTTGCGAGGTTATAGATTTTAATATGTACCGTGCCGCCGGTTGCGCCCGGGGGCTGATACACGTGGATTTTCACACGTTTCTCGTCGACGCACGCGCAGATATGCGCGATGTCGGCGACGGCGGCGTCGGCGTCGAAGCGCTCGCGGTAGCCCGCGGGGAAGGCGTGCGCGAAGACATCGGCCAGCTTCGCGCCTTCGGCCTCGCCCTTCGCCTTGAGGAGGGCGGCTTTCAGGTCGTCGCTCCAGCCGCGCGCGACCTTGGTGATGCGTTCCTCAAGGTCGTCGGCGTCCAGCTTCGGCACGCGGCCCGGCTTGGTCGCGATGATGTAGTGGATGCGCGCGAGCGGACTGTCGGTGACTTGCGTATAGAAGGACGACAGGCGGCCGTCCAATTCCCGCACCAATACATCGCCAATGGCGACGCGAAGCGCGGTGTCGA
Source organism: uncultured Rhodobacterales bacterium (assembly GCA_964576515.1). Lineage (GTDB taxonomy): Bacteria > Pseudomonadota > Alphaproteobacteria > Rhodospirillales > Rhodospirillaceae > SHVO01. Next base: position 51,924 of record CAZNUW010000006.1, on the reverse strand, counting down.
ACCGGTCGCGCGGCACGAACACCAGGATCGAGGCGAAGCGCTCGAACTGATCGAGGCGCACGAACAGGGCCGGGCGCGGGCGCTGTTGCAGGTGCAAGATGCCCAGCGCGGTCCGGCGCAGGTAATCATCCGAGCTTTCAAACAGCTCGTCGCGCGGCAGGTTCTCCATGATGTTCTGGAGCGCCTTGCCGTCGTGACCGTGTTTGCGGAAACCCATGGCGTCGCGGATGCGGTCGATCTTGCGCCGCAGGACCGGCACGAAATTCGGGCTGTTGGTATAGACGTCGGCGGTGAACAGGCCGACGAACATATGCATGCCCGCCACGGCGCCCTTGGCGTCGAAAATCTTCACCGCCACCACGTCGAAATGCACGCGGCGATGCACGGTGGAGCGCTGGTTGGCCTTCACCACGAACAAGGCGTTCTGGGAATCGAGGAAGGCCGCGAACTGCGCCGGCACGGGCGCCTTGTCGGCGATGCCTTCGAAGATCATGCGCTGGCTTTTCTTCAAGATGCCCAGGCTGTCGGCGGTGTCGATCTTGAGGATGCGCGCCTTGGCCTTGCCTTCAAAGCTGAAGCGCCGGTAGCCCAGGAAGGTGAAATGATCGTCGTGCAGCCAGCGCAGGAAGTCGGCGACCTCCTCGGCCTGGTCGGCGCTGACGCCCGGCCGCGCGGAATCGAAGTCGGCGGCCAGATGCGCCGTCTCGCGGCGCATCGCCTGCCAGTCCACGACCGACAGCCGCACATCGCCCAGCACCGAACGCAGGTTATCCGACAGGCGCTCGGCCATCTCGCCGTCGCCGCCGTCGGCGATCTCGATATGCATCAGCGATTCAAGGGCGCCGCCTTTGGTGTCGCCTTCGGTGTCGCCCAGTTGCGTCAGCTTGCCCTTCACATCGCGCTTCACGGCGAGGATGGGGTGGATCAGCAAAAGTGCAGGACTGTCCATGCGCTCAAGTTCGGCCCCGACGGAGTCCACCAGGAACGGCATGTCGTCGTTGGCGATCAGGATTCGGGTGCGGCCGTTCGCCGCCGCGCGCACGCTGATTTTCTCTTTGCCCGGCGCGCGCTCTTGCAGGAATTCCCAGGCGTCGAGGGCCGCGTCGTACAACTGTTGCGGGGTGCGGGGGCTCAGTTCCTCCGGCGGACTGCCGCGGTAGAACTGCGCAACGAAGCGCAGGAAGGCCCCTTTCTCGCCGGACTTCGGCCCCTTGCGCTGCGCGACTTGCGTCGCCGCGGCGATCACGCCGTCAATGTCGCCATCGTCTTTGCTCGCCGGCGCCCGTACGTCCATCGCGGTCCTCCCCCGAAGTATAATCGGCGGTGCGCAAGGCAGCCTCTTCCGGGTGCCCTCGTTTGTGATGCGCACGCCAAAGCCTTTGAGAAGGCTAGCATATTTTGGATTACGCGCGCCATCTCGGTTGGCGTTTGGCCAGGAAGGCGTCGATCCCCTCGGCGGCGTCGGGCAGCATCATGTTCTCGGTCATCACCTCACCGGCATATCTATAGGCGTCCGCCAGCGGCAGCTCGATCTGGCGGCCGAAGGCTTCCTTGCCGATGGCCACCACCAGGCCCGACTTGGCCGCGATCTGTCCGGCCAGGGCCGTGACGGCTTCGGGAAGGGCGGCGGCCGGGACATGGCTGTTCACCAGTCCGATCCTGACCGCCTCGGACGCGTCGATCATCTCTCCGGTCAGCAGCATTTTCATCGCCGCCTTGCGCCCCACCGCGCGGGTCAGGGCCACCATCGGCGTCGAACAGAACAGGCCGATATTCACCCCTGGGGTGGCGAACCGCGAATCGTCGGCGCACACCGCGAGGTCACAGGTCGCCACCAGTTGGCAGCCCGCCGCCGTGGCGACCCCATGGACTTCGGCGATCACCGGCTGGCGCATTTCGGTGATGGTCGTCATCACCTTCGCGCAGGTTTCAAAGGTGTCCCGCATGAAGGCGCGCCCCGGATTGGCGCGCATTTCCTTCAAGTCATGGCCGGCGCAGAATGCCGGGCCCGCCCCGCGCAAAATCACGCATTTGAGCGTGGCGTCGTTGGATATGGCGTCCAACGCGGCGATCAGCGCCCGCATCAATTCCATCGACAGCGCGTTGCGCGCCTCGGGGCGCGCCATGGTCAAGGTCGCCACTCCGGCGTGATCGCTGCGTGAAAGAACGGTCATGGCAACTCCCCCTAAAAAACCGACGCGGGAGGAAGTCGAACCGATCGCGCGACGAATCGCACGCACGAATTTTGCGCGACCCCCCGAGGGACCGCGGATTCCGGCAATATTGGAAGAATGGAGCGGGCGAAGGGATTCGAACCCTCGACCCCGACCTTGGCAAGGTCGTGCTCTACCCCTGAGCTACGCCCGCTCAAAGCTGGGGGCCTCGTGTGGCCCCCTCAGGAGAGGGCGGGACTATAGCCATTTCAAAACCCATTGCAAGGCTTTGCACGCATCGGGCGCGACTTCTTTTTAAGGCCCAAGCGCCTGTCACCGTTGAAAAAAGCCTTGCCAACCCTGGCGGGTCACCACATCTAACGGCAAAGGACCGCCAAAGGTGGCCCCAGCGCCGCCCCCGGCTTAAACTCCCGGCCCCTGTCCGCCGCCCGGCGGCCGGGCCGGCCCGAGGCCCGGATTAGGACCAGGATTAGGAACAGGATTTTATGTTGATCGGACAAGCCGAAGGCGCCGCTCCCCAGGATTTGATTGTCGACACCGATACGGAACGGTTCATGACCGACGTGATCGAGGCGTCCAACGAGACCCCGGTGATCGTCGACTTCTGGGCGCCCTGGTGCGGTCCGTGCAAACAACTCACCCCGGCGCTTGAGAAGCTGGTGAAGCAGTACGGCGGCAAGGTGAAGCTCGCCAAGATCAACGTCGACGAAAACCAGGAACTGGCGATGCAGTTCCGTGTGCAGTCGATTCCCGCCGTTTACGCCTTCAAGGGCGGTCGTCCCGTGGACGGTTTCATGGGCGCGCTCCCGGAAAGCCAGCTCAAGCAGTTTGTCGACCGCATCACCGGCGGCGGCGGTTCGCCGCTCGACGAAGCGATCGCGGAAGCCGAGGCCTTCGCCGCCGAAGGCAACCACGAGGACGCGCTTGCGATCTACAAGGAAGTGCTCGCGCAGGATCCGTCTCACGTGAAAGCGCTGGGCGGTGCGCTCAAAGCCTATCTCGCCACCGGCCAGGACGACCTCGCCAAGCAGGTGCTCGACAATCTGCCCGACCAGATGAAGAAGGCGCCCGAAGTCGCGAGCGTACAGGCCACTCTCGATCTCAAGGCGCAAAGCGCCGAGGTTTCCGGCGGCGCGGACTTCGCGGACCTTGAAGCCAAGGTCGCCGCGGATCCCAAAGACATGCAGTCGCGTCTCGATCTCGCGGTGGCCCGCTACGGCGCGGGCGAGCGTGAACGCGCGATGGACGACCTGCTTGAGATGGTGCGCGCCGACCGCAAGTGGAACGAGGAAGCCGCGCGCAAGCAGCTTGTGAAATTCTTTGAAGCGCTCGGCCCCGCCGACCCCCTGACGATTCAGGGCCGGCGCAAGTTGTCGTCGATCCTGTTCGCTTAAAGTCGATCCAAGGTTCATGCGCAGTCCGATTCAATCGACGTTCGAGGATCTGCCGGAAGAGCTTCCGATCTTTCCGCTCAGCGGCGCGCTTCTGCTGCCGTGGGGCCGGCTGCCGCTCAATATCTTCGAGCCGCGCTACCTCAACATGACGCTCGATTGTTTGGGGCAGAACCGCATCATCGGCATGGTGCAACCGAACTACGACCGGACCGGCGACAGCGCCGAACCCGCGGTCTATTCGGTCGGATGCGCGGGCCGCGTCGCCTCCTTCGAGGAGACCGAGGACGGCCGTCTGCTCATTATGCTGAAGGGCTTGTGCCGCTTCTCCATCATCAGTGAAATCGAGGGGCGTCGCGGATACCGCCGCGTCAAAGCGTCGTACGACGCTTATCGGGGTGATCTCGACACACCGTCGCATTTCGAGATCAACCGCGAGAAACTGTTTGAACGCCTGAAGCCCTACCTCGAAGCCCACGCCATGCCGATCGGCGTCGACGTGCTCAAGGGGCTCCCGGATGCGAGCCTTGTCACCTCGCTGTGCATGATCTGTCCGTTCGATCCGAGGGAGAAGCAGGCGTTGCTCGAAGCGCCGACCCTGAAGGCGCGCTATGATGCGCTGCTCACGCTGTTGCAGATCGCCGCCTTCGAGGCGGGCGGCGTCGATACGCCGCGCCAGTAAGAAGGAGGCCTCTCATGTCTACGCCGGCCGACGTCGATCCCAAATTGCTCGAGATTCTCGTGTGCCCGCTCACCAAGGGACCGCTGGAGTATGACCGCGCGGCGGCGGAGCTTGTCAGCCGCAAAGCCGGCCTCGCTTACCCGGTCCGCGACGGCATCCCGATCATGCTGGCGGACGAAGCGCGGCGCATCGACGAGTGATGGCGGCGGCGGACGAAGACGCCTGGCCGGAATCGCTCGACTACGATCCGGCCGCGCGCACGCTGCATGTGCGCTTCGAGGGCGGCGCGCATTTCGCGCTCCCGGCCGAATACTTACGTGTCGAAAGCCCGTCGGCGGAAGTGCAGGGGCACAGCCCTTCGCAGAAAAAGACGGTGGGCGGAAAACGCGGCGTGAGCATCCGTAAGATCGAGCCGGTCGGCAATTACGCCGTACGCCTTGTCTTCGACGATTCCCACGACACCGGCATCTATTCCTGGCGTTATCTTCACGAACTCGGACGCGAGCAGGCGCCGCGTTGGGCGGCCTATACGGCGGCCTTGGCGGCGCAAGGCCTCGGCCGCGACCCTTGATCGATCCTCGGCGCGGCGCGGCGGCGCTTATGGTTTTGGGAGCCTAACGGCCTTGTAGGCGTCCGCGCTCTTGAGGACCACGGGCTGGCTTAACGCCTTGACGATGGCTTCGGCGAGCTTCGTTTGCGCCACCGGTTTGATCGCGAATCCGCTCACATCCAGACTGATTGCCGTCTTCACCACATCCTGTTCGCCGTGGCCCGTCACCATGATGAAGGGTTGGTGGCGCGGCAGATGTTTGCTGAGGCCGACGCGGATGCCTTGCAGCAGTTGCAACCCGTTAATGCGCTTCATATTGAAGTCGGAGATGATGCAATCCGGCGGCTTGCTGTCGTGAGCCATCTGCAACACACCGAGGCCGTCGTCCGCGTAGGTGATCGTGCCCGCGTTGCAGGCTTTCAGCATGCGGGTGATCAGCCGCGACATGTATTCCTCGTCGTCGACGATGAGGAAGTTCTTATTCTCGAAGTCGGGGGGTGTCGCCACGTGCGGGTGTCGCCTTTAGCCGGGTGTTTCTCGGTCTTGCGCGCGCGCAAGATAGTCCACGGCAAAGCGATAGGCACGGCGGAATTCCGGCTCGACCCGCGCGAAAATCGTCGTGTCCGCGGCGGAGAACGCGCTTGTTTCGGCGTCCTCGCACGCTTTCGCCAAATCCAACGCGCCGACGGACCGTGCGGTCGATTTCAGTTTATGCCCGAGGTCGCGGATGCCTCGGCGGTCGTCGCTGCGCACCGCGGCGAATAAGGCTTCGGCGTCGGTGGTCGAGATCTCGATGAAGTCGCTGAGCGTGGCGGAAATGATGGCGGGGTCGTCGCTGTCGTAAAGCTCGACGATGGAGGCGATGTTGATGGCGTCGGAGGACGGAAGGACGATGGGCGGCTCGGCGCGCGCCGGTGTCGCGCTCGCCTCCGCCGGTTTGCGGGCATTCGGAAGCCAGGTCTTCATGGTTCCCGCCAGCTTGGACAGTTCGATGGGCTTGGAAAGGTAGAAGTCCATGCCGCAGGCGATGCAATGCTCGGCCTCGCCTTGCAGCGCATTCGCGGTGATGGCGATGATCTTCTGGCGCTTGCCGCTGTCGCGTTCGGACTGACGGATCTGACGCGTCAGCTCGAAGCCGTCCATGAGTGGCATGTGACAGTCCGTGAGGATGACGCCATAGTTTGCCTGCGCCATAAGGGTCAGCGCCTCGATCCCGTTCGATGCGATGTCGCAGGCGTATCCCAGCAAGGCGAGCTGGCGCATGATCACCAATTGATTATTGCGGTTATCCTCCACTACCAGCACGAGCGTTCCGTTGCGAACGGCTTCATCGCGGCTCTGTTGCGCAACAGCAATAACCCGCGGGGCGACCTGGGACGCGACGGGGCTGGACTTGCCGGCCGCGACCGCGGCGGCGTGCGCGAAGGTCGTGAACTTCAAGGGGTTCGCGTCGACGGAGACAGTGTCGATCGCGCGGTCGTTGTCTTGGCGCCGGTCGGCGCGCAAGGTCACGAAGCGCAAGGTCGCGCCTTGCTCCGTGGCGAGGCGACGCAAGCTCGGACGAAGGCTGTCGGTCTCATCGTCCAGCACGACGATCGCGGTGCGGGCCGCGCCGTTGCCGCCTGAAAAGAAACCCGCGATGCCCGCCTGGCGCGTGGCTTCAAGCCTGATCTCGGAGGCGTCCGCGCCCATCAGCTTCAGGATTTCCAGCGCGGTGCGGCGGTTCTGCGGATGCCCGGCCGCGACCCAGGCCTCGATCCCGGCAAGATCGGGCACCTTCACCTCCGCCGAATCGCTGGCGGGGGCGAGATCGGCGTCGAGCTCCACGATGAAGGCCGATCCCACGCCCGGCGCGCTTTCAACCTCGATTCGGCCTTTCATCGCGGCGAGCAGTTTGGCGACGATGGAAAGACCCAGCCCGGTGCCGCCGTATTTGCGTGTGGTCGAGGATTCCGCTTGGGCGAACGGCAGGAACAAAGACTCGCGCGCTTCGTCGCTCATGCCGATGCCGTTGTCGCGCACTTCCAGCCGGATGCGTTTCTTGCCGCCGACGGCGTCGAAAGTGTTGATCGTCAGCCGCACCTCGCCTGTGCGTTCGACCGTCGTTTCGGTGAACTTGATGGCGTTGCCGACCAGATTGAACAGGATCTGGCGCAGCCGGAGCGGATCGCCGTACACGGGCCGCAGATCGTAGTTGCCGAAGGACACCACCAGCTGGATGTGACGCTGGCGCGCCGTCCAGGCCAGCGCGTCGCAAACCCCTTCGACGATCTGCACGACCGACAACGGCGTACGTTCAAGCTGCACGCCGGTGGCTTCAATTTTGGAGAAGTCGAGGATGTCGTTGATGAGTTTCAGCAGCGAGAATGACGAATCGCGGATGACATCCGCGATTTCGCGCTGATCGTTGGCCAACTCGCCTTCGCGCATCACATCGATCATCCCGATGATCGCGTTCATCGGCGTGCGGATTTCGTGGCTCATGGTCGCCAGGAACCGCGACTTGGCTTCGTTGGCGCCTTCCGCTTGAACCTGCGCCTGTCGCAAGGCGCCGGTCATCTCGGTCATTTCCGTGATGTCGGTGACGATCGCGACATATCCGCCGCTGCCGACCGCGGACCAATGCGCTTCAACCACGCGCGATTCGCCGATCCTCGACATCTTCCGGTAAGGACTCGACGTCTTGATGGTGTCGATCGCCGCATCGGCGAGGGTGTCCGGGTCTCCGTCGCCGAAATCCCCGCGCCGCGCGCGGTAACACAGCGTGTCGCGCCACGCCGCGCCCACATACGTCACATCGCTGGGCAGGTCGTAGAGGTCGCGCAGGCGGTCGTTGAGGACCATGACTTTCATCGATCCATCGAGCACCAGGAGGCCGCCCGACATGGACGCCAGGGCCGCGTTCAACTGCGCTTCGGACCGCGCGCGGGTGATTTCGGCCGCCTGGCGGCTGAGAATCTCCTTTTCCAGGGAACGCTTGGTCTGAATCTGTTGGCTGGCGAAAACGACCGCGAAGACGGCGGAGAACAAGAGAGCCACGAAGATGATGATGAGGATCGAAAGCACGGGCGCGCTCAGCGTGTCATGACCGGCATGGGCGCTCATGTCGGACGGAACGAAGATGGCGGCGGCCATCGCCGTATAGTGCATGCCGGCCACCGCGCAGCCCATGAAGACGGCGGAGATCGGAAGACGCATCTGGTAGAGACGCGGCAAGCGGCGCAGGAGGAACAGGATGGACAATGACACTGTCGCAAGGGTCGCGGCCACCACGACGGACAACAGCACCAGGGGGATGTCATAGAGAAGGTCCGCGGCCATCATCATCGCGGCCATGCCGATATAGTGCATCGTGCCGATCCCCGCGCCTACGATGACGCCGGCGACGATGATCTGCGGAATGCGCGGTGTTTCCATACGTCCCAGCAGCATGATCGCGATTGTCCCGGCGATCAGGCCGGGCACCACGGACAGGATCGTAATAAGCGGGTCGTACCCGACGCCCATCGGCATCTTGAAGGCGAGCATGCCGATGAAGTGCATGGCCCATATGCCGATGCCCAGCGCCAAGCCGCCCAGCGTGATGAGAAGGACGCGCGCGACAAGGGCGTTTGAGTCGCGAAGGCGTTCCACGACCGACATCGCGACCAGAGAGGCGAGGGTGGAAATGGAAATCGACAGCGCCACAAGAACGAAGCTGTATGTGGGGTCGATGGCGCTTTCGATCGGCGCGCGCTCGATCAGACGAAAGTAACTATCGAGATAATACATCATGGCCGCCAGATCCCGTCCGGCGCGCACGCCTTCATCCAGGCGGCGAAGGCCACGCCGTCCATCGGCTTTGCGACCAGATACCCTTGGATCTCATCGACGCCGAGGGATTCGATGAACGACCATTCGCTGGGCGTCTCGACACCTTCGGCGACCACCTTGAGGTAAAGATTGTGCGCGAGCGATACGGAGGACTCGATGATTGCCCGCGCGGCCCGGTCGCGCAGCGCCTCTGAAACGAAGCTGCGGTCGATCTTGAGCTCTTTGAAAGGCAGGCTTTTCAATTGCAGGAAGGACGAATAGCCGGTCCCGAAGTCGTCGATGGAAAGATTGACGCCCATCAGATGGAGGCGATTGAATATCTCCATCGGCAGCATGCTGTTCGTGACGATCTGCGTTTCGGTGACTTCAAAAGTCATCCGCGAGGGTGCGATATCGGCCGCGGCCAGTTGCTCGATCAGGAATTCGGGCGTGTTGGAATTCTTGAGGCTGTCGACGGTGATGTTCACGGCCAGGCGCAGATCGAAGCCGTAAGAGCGCTGCCACGCGGAGATTTGGCGCACGGATTCCATAATCATCGCGGTCGAAAGGTCCACCATGAGGTCGGCCGCAACGGCGGTCTCGATGAAGGACGCGGGGCCAAGGACGACGGTGGGAGCGACCTGAAGGCGGCTTAAGGCTTCAACCCCGACGACGCGGCGCGAGCGCACGTCGACTTTAGGCTGATAGGCGACGCGCAACGCGCCGGTTCGCGAGCAGCCGCGCGAGGTCGCCTCCGGATACGGTGTGGTGGGGATGACCGGCCGGCGCCGTGAACGGTCGCGTGTTCGCGGCCAGCGTCATCAGGGTTTCAAGCTGCGACCGGCGCACGGGCTTTTCGACCGCGCCAAGGAGCGAAAGGCCGCGCGCGCGGGCCAGTTCCGCGACACTCGCGATGAGGCGATCGTCTTCACCGCTGATGATAACGAAATGTCCCTGATATCCTTCGGCCGCGAAGTGGCGCAGAAGCGAGATGCCGTCCATGTTCGGCATGCGCAGGTCGCAGATGACCACGTCCGGGTGCGCCGCGCCGCGCAACAGATCCAGCGCGCTCTGCCCGTCGGCCGCTTCTTCGATCCGCTCAACGCCGATGGACGTCAAAATGCGCCGGACCGACCGCCGCAACAGCTCGTCGTCATCGATGAGCATGGCATGGCGGGGCAAATTCTTGCCGCTAATGTCATTCATGAAATCCGACTCGCCGACCTAACATAGATTATCAACTAATAGCTGTGCTATCTGGGCGTCTTATTCTGAGGCCTCCCAGGGCGCAAGCTTAAATCAACTCGAAAGCCCGCCCGCAGTCCTTGATGCAAATCAACCCCGTAACTGAATGTAGATTGTATAATTCACAACTTCAGATTGGGTGTATTCCGAAGATTGCGTTGGTCGGGCCGAATCTTAGACGCGCGGCGCGGCGGCGGCACGCGCGGCCAGGCCGACCAGCGCGGGATAGGGGTGCGTGATGAGATGGAGCGGGATTGTCTCGGTATAGGCCCGGTACGATCCTTTGTCGGCGAAACCCGCGGTGAAGCGGGTCACGTCGAACAGGTCGCCAAGGGCCGGCACCACGCCGCCGGCGATGTAACAGCCGCCCCGCGCATCGAAGACAATCGCCATATCACCGGCACAGACCCCTAAAAGATAAGAGAAAAACCCGATGGCCGCGCGTGCTTGCGCGTCGCCCTCCCCTGCCAGCGCGGTGATCGCGGACGGGTCGGTCGCGGTGGCTTCGCTCAAGGCACGATAGATTCGCACCAGTCCGTTGCCGGACAGAAGGTCTTCCCAACAAGGCGCCCCCGTCCAGAGGGCGCGCAACGCGGGCGGCGTTTCGCGCGGCATGGCCGCCAGCGCATGACCGCCTTCGCTTGTCACCGCGCACCAGCGGCCCTCGGTCCGCGCCAGCGCGCCAACGCCGAGCCCCGTGCCCGGCGCCACGATCACCTGTGTCGCGCGCACGGGCGCGCCTGCGCGCCAGATCGCCACATCGTCGGATTTGAGATGCGGCAAAGCTAGGGCCACCGCTTCCAGATCGTTCATGAGACGAAGGTCGCCGACGCCCAGCTTGTCCTTCAAGGCGCGCGGGCTCAGCCGCCATGGCAGATTGGCGAAGGTCAGCGTCTCGCCCGTCACCGGCCCCGGCACGGCGATGATCGCGCGCGCGGGCGCGGTCTGCGCTTCGGCCATCACATCGCCCAGCAGGTCTTCCAGGGTGGCGAAGTCCGCCGTTTGACGCAGATAGACCCGCGACCGACGTGGGTCGGCGGGGTCCGCGCTTCGAAACGTCACGCGCGCGTTGGTGCCGCCGATGTCCGCCAGGAGGTCGACCGCATCCGGGTGCGTGGTCATAAGCCGCCCGGGTCTAATCGGACAGCGCGGTCAGGAACGTATCCCGCCAGCGATCGACATTTTCGTCTTGGACATTTGTCATGAGGTTCCGCCACCGGGCTTGACGTTCCGCCAAGGGCATTGTGAGGCCGCGGTGTAAGGCGTCAACCATGCTTTGTTCATCGAACGGATTCACGATCAGCGCATCTTTCAATTGTCGCGCCGCGCCGGCGAAACGCGACAATACCAGGACGCCGGGATTTTCCGGATCTTGCGCGGCGACATACTCTTTGGCGACCAGATTCATTCCGTCGCGCAGCGGCGTCACAAAAGCGACGCGCGCCGTGCGGTACAGGCCTGCGAGCGCCATATGCGTATAGGTCTTGTTGACGTATCGGAGCGGCACCCAATCGTAGTCGGCGAACTTCCCGTTGATGCGGCCCAGCAGGCGCTCAAGCTCGCGGCGCATGGCGCGGTAGGCCGACACCTCCACCCGCGACGGTGGCGCGATCTGCAGGAACGACACCTTCGCCCGATGTTCTTGGTAGTGCTCCAGCAATTTCGCGTAGGCCGAAAAACGCCGATCGATGCCCTTCGAATAGTCCAGGCGGTCGACGCCGATAATGAGCTGCCGGCCCGCAAGGCTTTCGGTCAAGCGCACCGCATGGCCGTGGGCTTCGGGCTGGACGGCCATGTCCGCGAGGCTGTGCGCGTCGATGCCGATGGGGAAGGCGCGCACCACGATCGTGCGGCCGAAACAAGTCACGCGTCCATCCGGTTCAAGAACGCCGTCGGCCTCACGGATCACATAGTCCAGGAACGACTGCACATCGCGGTCCGTCTGGAATCCAACCACGTCATAGGCGAACAGCGAACGCACCAGCGCGCGGTGTTCGGGCAGCGTCACGACAAGCTCCGAGGCCGGCCACGGGATATGCAGGAAGAACCCCATCTTCTGCGTGGCGCCCAGGCGCTTCAGCTCCGCGCCGCAGGGGATGAGGTGATAGTCCTGGACCCAGACCGTATCGTCGTCGCGGAGCAAGGGCAGCAACGCCTCGGCGAACAAGCTGTTCACCCGGTAGTATCCCACGCTGAAACTGCGGTCGTAGGCGACAAGGTTCGGGCGATAGTGACACAAGGGCCAAAGCGCCCTGTTCGCGAAGCCGTTGTAGTACTCCTCGTGGTTCTCCTTGCTGAGATGCAATGTCGCGAGTGTGTAGTTGTCCTGTTTGACGCTGACGACCGTGGTGTCTTGCGTGTCGGTGACTTCGCCGCTCCAGCCGAACCACAATCCGCCGAAGGCGCTCAAGGCGCCCGACAGACCCGCCGCCAGACCGCCCGCCGCCGTCCGGCCCCGTCCTTTCGCCGGCGGCACGCGGTTGGAAACGATGACCAGCCGGTTCATACGATGTCGCCCCAAGGTCGGGATAAACGCATCGCCGCGTTGATGATCCCGACCAGGGAGTATGTCTGCGGATAGTTGCCCCAGAGTTCGCCGGTGACGGGGTCGATGTCCTCGGACAGCAGGCCGACGTGGTTGCGGTGATTGAGCATGCCGAGGAACACCTCGCGCGCCTCGTCGTCGCGGCCCGAGAGCTTCAAGGCGTCGATGTACCAGAAGGTGCAGATGTTGAACGCGTTGGTCGGGGTGCCGAAGTCGTCGTGGCCCACGTAGCGGAACACATGATTGCCCCGGCGCAGATGTTCTCCCACCGCGTCCAGCGTCGCGGTGAATTTGGGATCGTCCGCGGCGATCAGGCCCACCTCGGCCATCTGCATCAAGCTCGCGTCCAGATCCGCGCCGCCGAAGGACGCCGCGAACGTTTTCGTCTCGGGGTTCCAGGCCTTCGTCAGGATCATGTCGCGCACCGACCGCGCGCGGTCGTTCCAGAACAGCGCGCGGTCGCTCAAACCCAGATGCGCCGCGATGCGCGCGAGGCGGTGACATCCCGCCCAGCACATCAGGCTGGAGTAAGTGTGGATGTTGGCGATGGTGCGCAGCTCCCACAGCCCGGCGTCGGGCACGTCGGCCAGGCGGTAGGCGCGGTCGCCGATGATCTCCAGCGCGCGGAAGTCCTGCAGCGTCAGGGGCCTCAAGAGGCGTTTGTCGAAAAACGCCTGCGTCGACGACATGATTACCTGTCCGTACACGTCGTGCTGCTGGTGTTCATAGGCCTGATTTCCTACGCGCACCGGGCCCATGCCGCGGTAACCCGGCAAGGTCGTTATCTCGGTCTCGGTCAGTTGTTGCTCAAGCCCGACGCCGTACACCGGCTGCATGTGCCGGTCCTCGGTCAATTCCGGCAGGTTGCGTAAGTAGGCGAGGTAACTTTCCATGATGTCGATGGCGCCCAGGCGATTCAGCGCGCGCACGACATAGTAGGCATCCCGCAGCCAGCAGAAGCGATAGTCCCAGTTGCGGCCGGTGTTGGCGGCTTCCGGGATCGACGTCGTCATCGCCGCCAGGATGCCGCCGGTCTCCTCGTACCAGCACAGCTTCAGCGTGATGCCGGCGCGGATTACGGCGTCCTGCCATTCCAAGGGCACCGCCAGCGTGCGCACCCATTCGCGCCAGTAGGTGTCGGTCGCGGTCAGGAATTCCTCGCATGTCGTGCCGACCGATCCCGCCAGCGTCTCGTCGGGCCCGAGGAACAGATACAAGGCGCGCTCCAACCGGAACCACGTCTCATGCGTGACATAAGTGGCCGGCGCGTCCGTCGTCAGGCGCAACGTCTGCCGGCTGCCGACATACCGCACATGGTTCGATCCGCGCGTGATGGTCGGTTCCTCCGCGCCGTAATCGAAGTTCGGGCGCAGGCGGATACGGATGCGCGGGCGGCCCGTCACCGGTCTGATGATACGCACGATGGCGACCGGCCGGTGCCGGCGGCCGAAACGGTTGAAGCGCGGCGCGAAGTCGATGACGTCCACCGCCTGGCCGGTCGCGTCATGCAGGCGCGTGACCAGGATGGGCGTGTTGGTGAAGTAGCTTTGCTGGGACGACGCGAAATTCTCGATATCGACGGCGAAGACGCCGCGCGCGTTTTCGTCCTGCGCGCTCATGCCGCCCAGAAGGGCGTTGAACACAGGGTCGGCGTCGGGGCGCGGCATGCAGCTCCACACCACGCTGGCGCGCTGATCGATCAGCGCGTTGAAGGTGCAGTTGCCGATGACGCCAAGGTTGAGGTCGGGCGGGGCGGGCTTAGGATGCGGTGCGGCCATCATTCTGTTCGTTCAGTTTCGTAAGCCAGGCGTGAAGCGCGGCGACGGTGGGAAGGCGGGTGGTGGCGGCCGTCGGCGCGCGCGCGCCCACGATCACGCCGTAGCCGTTGGTCTGCGACACGGCGACGAACGCGGACTCGTCGGTCAGGTCGTCGCCGACGAAGACGGGTCTGCGCCCGGCGAAGGGCGGTTCGTTCATATAGGCCGACATGGCGGCGGCCTTTTTCACGTTGGCGGGTTTCAACTCCACCACCATGTTGCCGTCCAGGCGCTCAAGCTGGCCGTGCGAGGCGGCCGCGCATTCGTCCACAATGCGCCGGCAGGCGGGGCCGAGGGTCGGAATGCCGCGGAAATGCAGCGCGATGCTGATGCCCTTGTCCTCCGCGAGCACGCCCGGATGGGCGCGGCAGAACACCGACAGCACCGCGCGCGCGTCGTCCAGCATCGAAACCGGGATCTCGGCTTGGATCACATGGCCCAGCGCGGTGCGGCGCACGGCGCCGTGGATGCCCGCCACCGCGCGCACCGCGCCGTTCAGGTGTTGATCGATGGTTTCGATCGGCCGGCCGGTGATGACGGCCACGGCGCCGTTCAAGTGCCACGCCACCTGGGCCATCAGTTCATGCAGCCCGGGCGCGACTTTGACGGCGTTCGGCGACGGCGCGAGATCGACCAGCGTGCCGTCGAAATCGAGAAAAAGCGCAACGTCGGCCGTGAGCGGCGGAGGATGTACGTCGTTCATGCGACCCGGGCTTGCAGGAAAGGGTGTCTGCAATAACGCGGGACGTGCCGGAATTGGTTCTTACTTACGCGCGGGAAAGCGCCTGGAAAAGATTCCCGTGTTAGGCGCGCGTTTTTAAGGACGCATCAGGCGGGGCAGATCGCCCACCGTGCCCATGGCGTGGCGCATGAACAGCCGTTTCACCGGCGGCAGCCGATTGATCAGCCCCAGTCCCACGTCGCGCATGGCTTTCACCGGCGCGATGTCGTTCGAGAACAGACGGTTCAACACATCGGTGACGCCGGCCATCACAAGATTGTCGGCGCGCCGCCAGCGTTCGTAACGCGCGAGCGCATCGGGATTAGCGATGTCCAGGCCCAACCGGCGGGCGTCCACAATCACTTCGGTCAGCGCGGCGACATCGCGCAAGCCCAGGTTCAAACCTTGCCCCGCGATCGGATGAATGCCGTGGGCGGCGTCGCCCGCCAGCACGAGGCGTCCTTTTGTATAGTGCGCGGCGTATTGCAGCCCCAGGGGATGGCTGAACCGCGGCCCGATCAGGGAAAGCTTGCCCAGGAATCCGCCGACGCGGTCGTCGATCTCCGCCAGGAACGCGGCGTCGTCCAGTGCGAGGTACGCCTTCGCCGCGTCGGCCCGTTCGGTCCACACCAAGGACGCGCGGTGCACACCGCCCGCGTCGGGTAACGGCAGGATCGCGAAGGGTCCCGCCGGCAGGAAACGTTCATGGGCGATGCCGCGATGGGACTTTTCGTGCCCGATGG
This sequence comes from uncultured Rhodobacterales bacterium, assembly GCA_964576515.1. Taxonomy (GTDB): domain Bacteria; phylum Pseudomonadota; class Alphaproteobacteria; order Rhodospirillales; family Rhodospirillaceae; genus SHVO01. Next base: position 36,264 of record CAZNUW010000006.1, on the reverse strand, counting down.
TCGCGACGATGGCGATCTGCGGATAGGTCCATCCCGTCACGGCGATCCCGGCTTGATCGCGCAGTCGGGCCTCGCGGCCCTCGGCGGTCACCACCATTGCGGCCGTGATCGTGCGGCCGTCGGTCAGGTGCAACACGCCGGCGTCGCCCGTCTGCGTCATGTGCGACACGGTCGCGGGCGCGATCAGGCGCAGCGTGTCCTTCAGTTCCGCCATGCGCGCGAAAGTGGCTTTGCGGATGTGGCGGTTCTCCGCCATCGCGCCCAGGAATTCGGCGCCGATGTCGGTGTAGTTGTAATGCAGGAACAACGGCGCATCGCCGTCGGAGACGCGAATCTCGCGGATCGGCTCCACTTGCGCCGCCAGATGCGGCCAGATCCCGATGGCGGCCAACAAGCGCTGGCCGCCGGCGGCCACGGCCGACGCGCGGCCGTCGAAGGTGTCCACAGTCATGGCGGCCGGGTCCGTCCGGTCCACGAGCGCCACCTTCACGCCGTGAGCGGCTAGGGCGCAGGCCAGCGTGCCGCCGACCAGGCCCGCGCCGACGACGGCGACATCCACGGCAAGACCCTCGTCCAACGCTCCTTCAGGTTCCGGCACGGCTGGAAGCTCCTCCGGGAAGTTCGATTTTACCCGTCCGGCCCGTTCATACGCCCGAAGCCCTTCTTTTTCAAAGCTTTCACAAGCGGGCTGGGCGCTTGCGTCCGGGGGGCGAAACGCATATGGTCCCGCCGCCCTGGCCGGGTGGTTTTCCCGGCCCTAAGGCGATCCGTCTCGGCGCCGACGTAGCTCAGGGGTAGAGCAACTGATTCGTAATCAGTAGGTCCGCGGTTCAATTCCGCGCGTCGGCACCATTTTCTTAAAATCGCACCGCGATTTAAGAAAATCCCCCGAAACAGCGCTCCAAAGTAGAAGCCCTTCCGGGGCGCCGTGTACGCGCGGTTTTCCGGCTGTTCACAAGCCCGCGAAACCGCATTTCGCGCGCCCTTGCGCCTTGCGCCTGTGTAACGGCCGTCTTAAGTGCCCCCCATCGCTTCTTCCTGGGGAGTTTGTTCCGATGCGTTCCAGAGCCACCGTCCGCGCCGCCGCGGCCACAACCCTTTTTGCCGGCACGCTCGGTGTTCTGATCGCCGTCACGGTGTTCGGCCTCACGCGTATCGGCGATCAGATGCTCGAATCGATCAGCGTGCTCCCCATGGATTGGGGCGAACATCACCTCGATATCCTCATCGATATCGCCATCGCGGCCAGCGTGCCGTTCGTAGCTTGGTTTTGCGTCTGGTTCTTCAAGAAGGCCGTCGATGCCGAATCCCGGCTTGCCGGCTACAAGTACGCGCCGCCGCCTGAAAAACATCCGGAGACCGCCGCGCGTGGCGATGGGGATCTCAAAAGATCCACGCGATCATGAACCACGAAATCAGGAAGAACCCGCCGAACGCGGCGATCATGTACTGAAGCTCGCCCAGCAGTCCGTCGCCGGCCGCGAACGCCATCACGATCACGGACACAAGCGTCAGTCCAAAGGCGTAAACGACGGACTCGCGCAAGGTGAGGCCTTCTTCCGTCATTGCGACGAGCGACGGCACGAAGAGGAAATACACGACAAATCCAAGTGCTATGGCCGCCCCGGCGATGATCAGGACAAGCCGGGTCGTGAGTTTCCGGTCTTCGATGTCTTCTTTGTTCGGCATTCTTATTTGATGAGTTCGCGGATCATATTGGGGTCCGGAAACCCCTTCACCGTCACTTCCGGGTTATCGCCCGCGGTGAAGATATCCACGTCGCCCGTGCCGAACATTCTTTGAAACAGCGACTGGTTGACGCGCGTCGAGCGGACGTTGGCCAATCGCAACTCGTTGCGGGATTTTGAAAGAATCCCTCTTTCGTACTTCAGCTCGGTTTCGGTGATCGTCAATTTCTCGGACTTCGACTTGACGTACCAGACCAGCAGGATCAGAAGCCCGACCCCGAAGGCCGGAATAAGCAGGATTGACAGGATGAACCCGATCGGATGGTTTCGGAACATCGGCGGATGGTTCTCGTAGCGGATTTCTTCGCTCATGGGACGATGCTCCTCATCCAGGCGAAGGCCATACCGCCTGTGTTGTAACAGCGGCATTACGCGTATCAAACACGCCCGCCGTCAAGCCGCGCCGTATCAAAGCATAAAAAAAGCCCGGGACGTTTTCGCGGCCCGGGCTTCTCTCAATTATGCGCTACTACTCGCGGCGGGCGCCTAAGAACTGCAGCAGGAACTGGAACAGGTTGATGAAGTCCAGGTACAGGGTCACCGCGCCCATGATCGCGGCGTGCTCATAAGCGCCGGTTCCGCTCACATGGAAGTAGGTGTTCTTGATCTGCTGGGTGTTGAACGCCGTCAGGCCCGCGAACACCAGAACGCCCACAGCCGAGATGATGAAGTGCATCATCGTGCTCTGCATGAAGATGTTCACCAGGCTCGCGATCAGAAGGCCGACGAGGCCCATGATCAGGAACGTGCCGAACGCCGACAGGTCGCGTTTGGTCGTGTAGCCGTACAGGCTGAGCGAGGCGAACGCGATGGCGGTGATGAAGAACACGCGGATCACGCTGGCGCCGGTGTAGATCATCAGCACCGACGACAGGCCCACGCCCATCGTGGTCACGAACGCCCAGTACAGGATCTGCAGCGTGGACGACTTCATGCGTTGTGCGCCGAAGCTCATCGCCAGGATCATGCCGATCGGCGCGAGCACGGCCACAAGACCAAGACCAGTGTAGCCCGGGCGGCCGGTTTCGGTCGCCTGGAAGAAAAGACTTTGCAGGCCGGTATTGTTCACGAGCAGCGCGACGATGCCCGAGAGCAGAAGGCCTGATGCCATATAGTTGTAGACCCGCAGCATGTACTGGCGCAGGCCCACGTCGATCTGAACCGCATCGGCCGTGGTCGCGGCGGTGCGGCCATAAACTCTGCGATCAGCTTCTGTAGCCATTGTTTCCTCACAAAAGAGAACACGCCCCGAACCAAGACGGGGCTCGCCTTATATTGGGGGAGAAGTTTTCCCCTGCAACCGAAATCGGTCGCGGCCGACGAAAGTTTAACCTTTGAAAGGCCGAAAAAAGCCCTTCTGTTACAGGGCGTTACTATTCATTTCGTAACAGAGGGGCCGCTTTGATCCCCATCGCGCGCCACGTGCCGGTGAAACCGGCGATCAGGGTCACAGCGATGCAGGCGACGATCACCACAACGATCACGGTCAGGTCCAGCGTCCACTCGATCTGCATCAGTTGGCTCACCACGCCGAAGGCGGCCAGTCCGCCGACGGCGGCGGCGATCAATCCGGTCGCGAGGCCCAGGAGCATGTATTCAAACACGAAGGCTTTCAGCACGTCGGACCGGGTCGCGCCCAGCACCTTGAGCACGATCGATTCGTAGATGCGCCGCGAATGACCCGCGGCAATCGCGCCCGCCAGCACGAGCGCGCCCGCCACCAGCGCGACGCCCGCCGTGAGGCGCACCGCGATGCTCAAGGTCGCGAGAACTTCCTTCAGGCTGTCGATCGCCGCGCGCACCTGGACCACGGTGATATTGGGCGCGGCGTTCAGCACCGCCGTTTCGATGCCTTCCTCGGTGCCGACGTCCGAGTTCACGGTGGCCAGGAACATGGCCGGCGCGCCCCTCAAGGCGTTCGGCGAGAAGATGATGCCGAAGTTCATGCCGCCCGATTGCCAGCGGATGTCGCGGAATGAGGCGATCTTGCCCGTCACTTCGCGGCCGAGCACGGACACGGTGATGCTGTCGCCCAGTTTCAAGGCGGCGTCCGCCGCGCCGTCGGAATCCAGCGACACCAGGAACTCGCCCTCATAGTCGGCCGGCCACCATTCGCCCTCCGTCAGGCGCGCGGCTTCCGGCAGGGTCGCGGAATACGAGATGCCGCGGTCGCCGTTCAACAGCCAGCTCCGGCCGTGTTTCTCCTGATGTTCTTCCGAACTCACGTCGTTGATCTTGGTCACGCGCGCGCGGATCATCGCCGCGGTCAGCACCTTGTTCACGCCCGGCATGGCGCTCACGGTGTCGCGGAACAGCTCTTCCTGGTGCGGTTGGATGTCGACGAAGAACATGCTCGGCGCGTCGGTGGGCAAGCCGTCCGCCAGTTGTTTATTGAGGTTCGATTCCAGAAGCGCGATGGCCACCAGCACCGAGAGCCCCAGGCCCAGCGAGAGGACCACGGACGTCGTCGGGGAACCGGGGCGATAAAGGTTCGAGAAGGCGAGGCGCAAGGACGGGCGTCCCGCGGTCGGGCTGTTGCGTCCTTGGGTCATGCGCGCGGCGAAACGCATCACGCCCTTGGCCGCGAAGCCGAACAGCACCATGGCGACGGCGGAGCCGCCGACGAAGGCCGCCGCATAATCCTGGCGCTCGGCCGTCAGGATGGTGAAGGCCGCGAGGGCGATTCCCACCATCACGATCGCGACCATGTATTTCCCGCGCGGCCATCGGCCGTCGTCGGCCAGCACGTTGCGGAACAAGGCGACCGGCGGGATGTCGCGCGCGCGCGCCAGCGGCCACAACGCGAACAAGGCGGCGGTCAGCACGCCGAACACCGCGGCTTGCAAAAGCGCCATGGGATAAAGACCGAACTTCGCCGCGACAGGTAAGGTGTCTCCCAGCGCGCGCGCCGCGCCGAACGGGATCGCCGCGCCGATCGCAAGGCCGATCACGATGCCCACGGCCGCCAGGAACGAAAGCTGGATCAGGTAGATCGCGAAGATCGTATCGGCCGGCGCGCCCAGACATTTCAGTGTCGCGATGGTGTTCAAACGGCCCAGCAGATGCGCGCGCACGGCGTTCGCGACCCCGATGCCGCCCGTGAGCAGCGCCGTCAAACCCACCAGCGTCAGGAACAAGGTGACGTTGTCCAGGAAACGGTCCAGGCCTGCCGCCGCGCGGTCCAGGCCGCGGATGCGCCAGCCCGCGTCGGGGAAATCGGCCTCAAGGCGCGCGCGGATCTCTTCGGCGCTTTCGCCGCCGGTCACGCGGATGTTGTATTCGTGTTCCACGAGGCTTCCCGGCTGCACGAGCTGCGAAGCGGTCAGCGCGGCGTGCGAGACCAGCACACGCGGCCCGATGGTGGTGAAGCTGATGGACCGGTCGGGCTCCTGCGTGATCGCGGCGCGAATCTCGAACGTCGCTTCGCCGATCTTGATCTGGTCGCCGACCTGCGCCTTGATGCGCGGCAGAAGCGCGGGATCGATGGCCGCGCCGAACACGCCGTTCCGTTCCGCCAGCGCCTCTTCCAGCGCAATCGCGGGCGCGAGGATCAATTCACCGTAGAGCGGATACAGGTTGTCGACGGCTTTCAGTTCGACGAGGCTGCGCCCCGCCACCTCGCCCGCGTCGTTCTCCACGCGCGCCATCGAGCGCATCTGGATCAGTTCGGTCACATCGCCGCCTTGTTTCATGGCGGCCCGCTGTTCTTCGGTGGCGGGATAGGTGTCGTTGTCGATCTGCAAGTCGCCGCCCAACAGGGGCCGCGCGTCCGCCTCGATCCCGGCTTTCACCGACTGATTGAGCGAGGCGGCGCCCGCGATCGCCGCGACGCCGATGATGATGCAGGCCAGGAAGATGCGGAACCCGCGCATACCGCCGCGCAGTTCCCGAACGGCGAAGCGCAGCGCGATGGACGACATCTTTTTACTCCGATAAGGCGGCGCGGGTGGCCGGCAGTCCCTCGCCGGTGATCAGTCCGTCGGCGATGCGCACAATGCGGTCACACTTTTGTGCGAGACCCATGTCATGGGTAATCAGCACCAAGGTCGTGCCGGTCTTGTCATGCAGATCGAACAGAAGATCGATGATGTTGTGGCCCGTCGCGCCGTCCAGGTTGCCGGTCGGTTCGTCGGCCAGAAGGATCTTCGGTTTCACGGCGAAGGCGCGCGCCAGCGCCACGCGCTGCTGCTCGCCGCCCGACAGCTGACCGGGGTAGTGGTCCAGGCGATGTCCAAGGCCGACCGCGCGCAAATGTTCTTCGGCCCGGTCGAAGGCGTCCTTGCGCCCCGCGAACTCAAGGGGCACTGCCACGTTCTCCAGCGCGTTCATGGTCGGGATCAGATGGAACGACTGGAACACGATGCCGATGTTGTCGCGGCGGAACAAGGCCAGCTTGTCTTCGTCCATGCTCGCGTAATCGGTGCCGGCAATCTTCACCGATCCTTGCGAGATGCGTTCAAGGCCCGCAACGATCATCAGCATCGTCGTCTTGCCGGAGCCCGACGGCCCCACGACGCCAAGCGCGGTGCCTTGCGCAACGTTCAGATCGATGCCGCGCAGAATATTGACCGGCCCCGCGGGCCCCGCCAAAGTGAGGTGCACCTTCTCCAGCACGATCGCGGGCGCGTCGGCGGAAACAGTCTCCAAAGTCTTGTTCATCGGGACGGTGGGGGTGAATTGGGTCATATGACTTAATATGTATGAGGGTGCGCTTTTCTTATCATGCGCGCGCGCGCATTGTCAGCGGGCGCTCGGGTGAATACCCGGTGAGCGAGAGGCTACTGTTACACAAAGGATACGTTCCCGTGAGAAAGATTTTCGGTCTTCTCTTCCTGATGATGATCGCCGCCGGTCCGGCGCCGGCCTTTGCCGCGGATGGGCCCGTGCGCATCCTCGCCCTCGGCGACAGTCTCACGGCCGGTTACGGTCTTGCGGACCTGAAAGACGCCTTCCCCGCGCAACTGGAAAAAGCGTTGAAGGATAAGGGTCACAACGTTGTCATCATCCAGGGGGGCGTATCGGGCGACACCACCACCGGCGGCCGTTCCCGCCTTGAATGGGCCTTGGGCGAAAAGCCCGACGCCGTGATCGTGGCGCTGGGCGGCAACGACGCGCTGCGCGCGGTCGATCCCGCCGTCACCCTCGACAGCATGGATGCGATCGTGAAGCGCATCAAAAAAGACAATCTGCCGGTGCTGGTCGCGGGCATGTACGCGCCGCCGAACCTCGGCAAGGATTACGGCGCGCGCTTCGCCGCCGCCTTCGCCAAGGTCGCCAAGGACAACGACACCCTGTTCTACCCGTTCTTTCTGGAAGGTGTCGCCGGCGTGCCCGCCCTCAACCAGCCGGACCGCATCCATCCCACCACGGACGGCGTCGCGGTGATGGTGAAGGGCATCCTGCCGTTGGTCGAGAAACTCATCGGCCAGGCGCGCGCGCGTCAGACCGCCGCGAAGTGACGCCTTGCGCCTGTTTGTCGCCCTTTCCCTCCCCGACGGCGTCGTCGCGCGCATCAACCTGATGTGCAGCGGCATCCCCGGCGCGCGCTGGGTCGAGCCGGCGAACATGCATATTACCTTGCGCTTCATCGGCGAAATCGACGAACCGGCGGCGGAGGAGATCAACTACAATCTGTCCCATATCGAAGCGCCGCCGCTCGATCTCGAGCTTCAAGGCTTGAATACCTTCGGTCAGGGCTTCAAGGCGCACGCCTTATGGGTCGCGGTCCCGATGACGCCCGCGCTCGCGCATCTGCAAAGCAAGGTGGAGTCCGCGGTCGTGCGCGCCGGCCAGTCGCCGGAGGGACGCAAGTTCACGCCGCACGTCACCATTGCGCGCCTCACGAAACCGGAGGAGGGCCGCCTGCAATCCTTCATCGAAGGCAATAACCTGTTCAAGGCGGGGCCGTTCACCGTCGACCGGTTCACGCTGTTTGAAAGCCAAACGGGAAAAGGCGGGCCGGTCTATACCGCGCTCGAGGATTATCCGCTGAACGGTTAATCCGTTTTCTCGCCCGCCCAGTAATCCAAGGGCGCGCTCATGTCGAAGTTGCCGTCCAATGTGCGCATATAGGCTTTCTTTGAATCCGGATATACGCACACGTCGTTGAGATTTCGTTCGCCGATCATGATGTAGCGGCAGGGGCCCGAACCGCTGTTCATCAGCGAATGACCGACACGCCGGCCTGCAGGGAAACACACATAGTCGCCCGGCTTCATCGCGTGCCGTTCCGCGCCCAGGATCAGCGTCACCTCGCCTTCCAGGATGAAAGCGTGTTCTTCCTCGGCCATATGATAGTGCGTCGGGCACAACCGCATCCCGGGTGCGGGCGATTCGATCAGGACGCCGATTTGATAGTCGGGCCCCACGGCCGCGTATGTCAGATGTTTAGACTGTCCGCCGAACGCCGAACCTTCGCCCTCCGTGTCCCACGGCACATCCCGCGACGAGATCGGCGGCTTCGGATCGGCGGGCTGTTGTTGGCGCTGTGCGGCGCATGACGGCGGCAAGGCGTCGTTCGGCAAGCCCGTCTTCTCGCCGTGCCAATAATTCAGCTTCGCGGCGAGGTCGTAGATGGCGTCGCCGCCCAGCGCGCGCACCAGGACCTTCTGCGAGTCCGTATAGACCGCGACCTCGTTCGGGTTGTGATGGCCCAGGATCAGATAGCGGCACACCGCACCGCTCTCGTTGACGAAGCAATGTCCCGCGCGTTGCCCGGCGGGAAAACAGGCGTAGTCGCCCGCTTTCAGGGGGTGGAATTTATCGCCGAGGCGCAGCGTCAAAGACCCCTCCAGGACATAGACGTGCTCCTCCTCGAAGATGTGATAGTGCGCGGGACAACTCTGCATCCCCGCGCCCAACTCCTCCACCGCCACACCCACACGATACTTTTTCCCCAGCGCGGCGCGGCTCAGATGGCGGTAGCGCAACTGAAAGCGCGGGGCTTCATTGAAATCCTTCCACGGCACGTCGCTGGACGGGAACGGCGTCAGGCGAAGATTCTCGAATTCTGTTTCAGGGGACATACGCGTCACACCCCAAATCGCCGCAGGATCAGATTCACGTCGCTGACATAGGGCGCGCCGAACAGGCGCACATGAACCAGCAACGGATAAAGATTGTAGATATCCTTGCGCTCCGCGAAGCCGGGCCGCAACGGCCGGTGTTCGCCATAGCGTTTGAAGAACGCCTCGCCGAAGGTGCCGAACAGCGTGGAGAACGCCAATTCGATTTCCGGATCGGCAAAGTAGATGGCGGGGTCGACGAAGCCCGCGATACGGTCGCCCTGCACCAGCACGTTGCCCGTCCACATGTCGCCGTGGATCAGCGACGGCTGGACTGCATCGTCGATCCAGCGGTCCAGCCGATCCGCGATTTTGGTCAGACGCAACGCGACGTCGGCGGGAAGTTTCTTCGTGTGAACCGCCGTCTCGGTCATATACATGAGGCGCTGGTCGCGGAAGAAATCGCGCCACGATGTCTCTTGCGCGTTCGGTTGCTTCAGGCCGCCGATCACCGTCGTGCGCTCGAAGCCGAAGGTAGTCGCGCCGACGCTGTGCAAAGCCGCCAGATGATCCGCGGCGTCCTCCTGCGCCTTGTCCGAAAGCGGGCCCGATGTCGGCAGGAACTCCATCACCAACAGATCCTCGGCGCAAAACAGCACCTGCGGGACCGGCAGCCGCGAATGGTCCCGGAGATAGGACAGCATGAAGCCTTCCAAGGCGAGGCCCTGTCCCGCTTTTGCGACGACAACGCGGCCGTCGGTCAAGGTGAGGCGGCGGACGTCCGCGATACAGCCTCCGGTCAGCGCTTCTTCGTGCGCGACGGCGGCGCCCAGGTGTTCGCGGATCCGCGGCGACAGCGTCATCGCGCCTTCAAGCTCGCCGCGATCTCGGCCAGAAGTCTTTCGCTCGCGTGCTCAACCATGTCGAGCACCTGCTCGAACCCTTTTGCGCCGCCGTAATAGGGGTCGGGCACGTCCTGGTGCGTGCCTTGGGGATGATAGGTCAGGAACAGCTTTACCTCTGCCCGCGCCTCCTTGGGCTTGAGCGATTCCAGATGCGCGAGATGGTCGCGGTCCATCGCCAGAATGAGATCGTAGGTGTGGAAGTCCTCCACACGCACTTTGCGCGCGCGCTGCGCGGACAGATCGAAGCCGCGCCGCCGGGCCGCCTCGACGGTGCGCGGGTCGGGCGGTTCGCCGATGTGATAGCCGTGCGTGGCGGCCGACGCGCTCTCGATCGCGCCGCTCAATCCGGCTTGCAGAATCAAATGACGGAACACGCCCTCGGCGGTCGGCGAACGGCAGATATTGCCGGTGCAGACGAACAGGACACGCTTCATGGTCCACTCCAACGGTTCCCCCCTGTTCAGATACGCCGGTGGCCTGTGCTGGCGGGGAAGGGTCGACGCATGGTAAGGCGGAGGCCTTATGACGGAAAGGCCCGACGCAGGCTCTATCGAAACTGTAACGCCCGCGGTCATGCCGGCGCGCGACGCGCGTATTGTCATCCTCACGGGCGCTGGAATTTCAAAGGAATCCGGGCTCGATACCTTTCGCGACGCGGGCGGCATCTGGTCGAAAGTCCGGATCGAGGACGTCGCGACGCCGCAAGCCTTCGCCCGCGACCCCGAACGGGTGCACGCCTTCTACAACATGCGGCGGGCCTTCAATAAAACGCGCAACGTCGCGCCGAACCCCGCGCATTTCGCGCTTGCCGACCTCGAAACCGCTTGGCCGGGCGAGGTGCTGATTGTCACCCAGAATGTCGACAGCCTTCATGAGCAGGCGGGCTCTAAAAGTTTGTTGCATATGCACGGCCTGCATTCCCAGGCGCGCTGCAACCATTGCCAGAACGTCGTCGATTGGACGGGCGATATGTCCATCCGCGATGAATGCGCGGCCTGCGGCGAAGCGGGCGGCATGCGCCCGCATGTGGTGTGGTTCGGCGAAACCCCGCTTGAGATGGACCGCATCGGCTGGGCCTTGTCCAACTGCGATCTGTTCATCTCCATCGGCACGTCGGGCAACGTCTATCCCGCCGCCGGCTTCGTCGCGATGATCCGCCGCAACGGCGGCGCTCATACGGTCGAACTCAATCTGGAACCTTCCGCGGGCGCGTCGCTGTTCGCCGAAAGCCACTACGGACCGGCCAGCACGATCGTCCCGGCTTACGTGAAGGCGCTATTGGCCGGCGTGTGAGGCTTCCTCGGCGTCGGCGATGGTCTCCAGGGTTTCCATCTCGTCGTCCGAGAATCCGAAGTGATGCCCGATCTCGTGGATCAGAACATGGCGCACCACATGGCCCAGGTCCTCGCCGGTCTCGCACCAGTAGTCCAGGATCGGCCGCCGGTAGAGGAACACCATGTCCGGCATCGCGCCCGAGGATTCGATGCGCTTTTCCGCCAGCGACACGCCGGAATAAAGGCCCAGGATGTCGAAGGGGCTCTCCAGTTCCATTTCGGCGATGACCTCGTCGTCGGGGAACTCCTGCACCACCACCACCACGCCCTCGGTGAAGCCGCGCAACTCCTCCGGCAGGACGCGCAAGGCGTCGCGCGCTAGACTGTCGATGTCGGCCAGGCTCGGCGGCGAAATTTCGGGTGTTTTGCTCATAAGGCGGAAACCATGATCCAGAAACTGACGGCGGAACGGCGCGGTGCGGCCTTGAATGCGCTTCCCGCCTGGCGCGACGTTCCCGGGCGCGACGCCATCCAGCGCGCGCTCGCGTTCAAGGATTTCAACGCGGCGTTTGCTTTCATGACACGGGTCGCGCTCATGGCCGACAAGATGGACCATCACCCGGAGTGGTTCAACGTCTACAACCGCGTCGACATCACGCTCGCCACGCATGACTGCGGCGGCCTGTCCGAACGCGATATCGCGCTGGCGGCCTACATCGACACCACGGCCGCTTTGCTCGGCGGCGCGTGAGGTTTACGACTTTCCTAAAGGCGGTGGCGGCGGCTCGACCTTCAAACGCGCCTCGCGGAACAGGATGTACAAGGTCGCGACGACGATGATCACCGCGCCGATCCCGGTCCAGATCGTCGGCAATTCGCCGAAGATATAGAAACCCGCGATGGCGGCGATGATGATCTGGAAGTAGTCGATGGGCGAGACCACGGTGGCCTCGGCGATCATCATCGAGCGCAAGAGGCAGTACTGTCCCGTGCTCGCGACCACGCCGATGAAAACCAGGTAGGCCCACTGGGCGCCTTGCGGCGTTTGCCAGTACATGGCGGTGACGGGCGCCAGCAGCACCACGGAGCCGACGAAGAACCACGACATGAAGGCCAGGCTTTCGGTCGCGGCGTGTTTGCGGATCACGGCCAGCGCGATGGAGACCGAGGCCGCGGCCGCCAGCGCCGAAAGGGCGGGCAGCGTGAAGCCGACGTCCGTCGGTCCCAGCATGATGATCACGCCGAAGAATCCCACGGCCGTCGCCAGCCCGCGGCGCCAGCGCACGATTTCGCCCAGGAAGATCACCGCGATCAGGATGATGAACAGCGGCCGGGTGAACGACAGCGAAACGGCCGTGGCATAGGGCAGGTGGGTGATCGCGTAGAACCCGAACAGGATGCTGCCGGTGGAGCCGGCCAGGCGCAGCAGATGCCACCCCGGCTGCTTGGTGTAGAAAATCCGGGGTCCGTGTTTCACCAGGAACGGCACGATGAAGATCAGGCCGAAGACCACGCGGCCCATGGCGATCATGGGGACCGGCAATTCGCTCCCCAGTTTCTTGACCGCAAGCCCGCTGGTCGCGAAACACACCGAACTCGCGAGCATCCACAAGGCGCCGCGCAAATTGTCGGTGGGGAGTTGGCTCATAAGGTACTGTTAGCCTATACCCTGACGGACAAGCCATACGTTTGACGCATGGCTGACGCTCGGAACCGTGCGCTGCGCGCAGACGGGCGGAAAAACAGGCTTACCCCGGCTTTTGAAAGCCGGGTATGAGAGACCCAGGGTACAAGAGATGAGAAACGCGGGCGGCGCCCGCCAGATCAGGAGAGCGATGTGGCCGTAAACAAGCTTTATCCGGATGCGAAGACGGCGCTGGCCGGCCTTCTGCGGGACGATATGACGATTATGTCGGGCGGCTTCGGCCTGTGCGGCATCCCCGAGGTGCTGATCGAAGCGATCCGCGAATCCGGGGTGAAGGGCCTCACTATCATCTCCAACAATGCCGGGATCGACGACGTCGGTTTGGGCATGCTGCTCACCACCCGGCAGATCAAGAAGATGGTCAGTTCCTACGTGGGCGAGAACGCCACCTTCGCCAAGCAGTTCCTGGCCGGCGAGTTGGAGATCGAGTTCAACCCGCAAGGCACCCTGGCCGAGAGAATTCGAGCGGGCGGCGCGGGCATCCCGGCGTTCTTCACCGCCACCGGCTACGGCACCAAGGTCGCCGAAGGCAAGGAAACCCGTGAATTCGACGGTCGTCACTACGTCATGGAGCGCGGCCTGTTCGCCGATCTGGCCATCGTGCACGCCTGGAAGGCCGATCCCGAAGGCAACCTCGTGTACCGGATGACCGCGCGCAACTTCAATCCGATGATGGCCACCGCCGCCAAGGTCACGGTGGCGGAAGTCGAGGAGATGGTCCCGCAAGGATCGCTCGACCCCGACCACATCCATACGCCGGGCATCTTTGTTCAGCGCATGATCAACGTCGCGAACCCCACCAAACGCATTGAACAACGGACCGTGCGCAAGCGCGCGGCGGCGGAGTAAGAAAAATGGCGTGGGCCGTCGGCGAAGGCCGACAAACAAAAAACTGCAGCGCGTTCGGCGCGTATAGCGAAGCTTAGGAGACCAAGATGGCTTGGGACAGAGATCAAATGGCCGCCCGCGCGGCCCGCGAACTGAAAGACGGCTTCTACGTGAACCTCGGCATCGGCATCCCGACGCTGGTGGCGAACCACGTGCCGGCCGGCATGTCGATCCAGCTCCAAAGCGAGAACGGCATGCTCGGCATGGGTCCGTTCCCCTTCGAGGGCGAGGAAGACGCCGATCTCATCAACGCCGGCAAGCAGACCATCACCAAACTGCCGACCACCAGCTTCTTCGACAGCGCCACGTCCTTCGCGATGATTCGCGGCGGCCATATCAACCTCTCGATCCTCGGCGCGCTTCAGGTCACCGACAGCGGCGATCTCGCCAACTGGATGATCCCGGGCAAGATGGTGAAGGGCATGGGCGGCGCCATGGATCTGGTCGCGGGCGTACCGCGTGTGATCGTCCTCATGGAGCATGTCGCCAAGGGCGACGAGAAGAAGATCCTGAAGGACTGCACGCTCCCGCTGACCGGCAAAGGCGTCGTGCATATGATCGTCACCGATCTTTGCGTGTTTGAAGTGGGCCGTCCGGGCCTGACGCTCACCGACATCGCGCCGGGCGTCACGGTCGATGAAATCCGCGCCAAGACCGGCCCGGACTTCAAGATCGCCCCCGGCGTCAAAGCGGCGTAGCTCTGTCCATGCGCGGTTATTTCGGTGTCGGCGTCGAGGGCATCAGCAAGTCCTTCAACGTCGGCAACCTGTTCCGTTCGGCGCACGCCTTCGACGCCAGTTTCGTCTTTACCGTCGCGGCGACCTACAAACGCGCGGAAGGCACGCTCGCCGACACCTCCGACACGCTCCGGAACCTGCCGTTCTATGCGTTTCCGTCGGTGGGCGAGTTGATGCTGCCCAAAGGCTGCGCGCTGGTCGGCGTCGAACTCATGGACGACGCGGTCGAACTGCCCAGTTTCACGCACCCGCGCTGTGCCGCCTATGTCATGGGTCCGGAGAAGGCTTCGCTGTCTCCGGGGCTGGTCGCGCGCTGCGATCACATCATCAAGATTCCCACCAAATTTTGTCTCAATGTCGGGATCGCCGGGGTCGTGGTGATGTACGACCGGCTCATCAGCATGGGCCGTTTTCCGGATCGCCCCGTCATGGCCGGCGGTCCTCCGATCCCCGAACGCTTCCGCACCGCGCCGCCGCTTTCCGAAGTGGCGCTCGCCGATCGTGACGGCGACGACATCGAATAGCCGCGATTTTTGTGGTATCCTCCGGGATATCGGCTCTTTCGTGTCTTCCCGAGGGTATATATGCGCGTGTTTCTGCTTCCGTTGGTTCTGGGTCTTGGTGTGATCGCGAGCGCGGCCGCGGCCCAGGATGTGACCGTCATCGGCACACACGGCAAGTGGACGGCCTTCACCTACACCGAGAACAAGCAGCCCGTCTGTTACATGGCCGCCAAGCCCGACCGCTCGGAAGGCAAATACTCCGCGCGCGACGAAGTCCTCATGCTGGTCACGCACCGTCCCGGCGAAAAGGCCTATGACGTCGTGAGCGTCGTGGCGGGCTATCAATACCGCCAGGATACCGACGCCCTCATGACCGTCGGATCGCAGAAGTTCGAGTTGTTCACCGTCGGCAGCGACCGCGCCTGGGCGCGCGATTCCAAGATCGACCGCGCCATCACCCAGGCCATGATCAAGGGCAACTCCGCCGTGGTGCGCGGCACCTCCAGCCGCGGCACGGCGACCACCGACACCTTCTCCTTGAGCGGCTTCACCGCCGCCTACAAGGCCATCAGCGATACCTGCAAAAAGCCGGGCTAAGTTTTTTAAAGCCGAACGGCCAAGAGCTGCGTGATCAGCCCGGGCGCGCCGTCGCCCACATCGCGGCCGTTCAAACGGATCACGGGCCTGATCCCTAAGGCGTTGCTCACAAACACCTCACTCGCGCGCGCAAGATCCGCGACCTCTATGGGCCGTTCTTCGGCGCGCGCGAGGCGGATCACCTCGGCCCGCATCACGCCGGGCAGCGCGCCTTCCGTCACCGGCGGCGTGACCAGTCCACCGCCCACCAGGCAGAAGATGTTGGCGACAGGGGTTTCCGCGACCCGTCCGGCGGTGTTCAGGATCACCGCATCGTCGGCGCCCATGGCAAAGGCTTCCTCGCGGGCGACGATGTTTCCCAGATACCCCACGCTCTTCACGCGCGCGAGCGGCGACGTTTCATCCCGGCGGATGGAGGCAATCACCGCGAGGCTGATGGGATCGTCGGGGGGCAAGGGGCCGGCGGTGATCAGGAAGGTCGGCGCGGGTGCGGCCGGCACCGCGATCCCGCGCGCGCCGGGTCCGCGCGTCAGGGTCAGGCGCAACGCACCCGTCGTCAGCGTGTTCGCGGCGATCAGCGCGTCGATCAGCGCGGCGATCTTCGTATCAGTATAAGGAACGGGAAGTCCCAGCAGCGCCGCGCTGTCCCGAAGGCGGGCGAGATGCGCGGGCAAGCGTTTGGGCGCGCCTTTCTTGACGGCGATGGTCTCGAACAGCCCGTCGCCCAACGTGAAACCGCGGTCGTCCGGCGCGATGCGCGCGGCGTCCGCCTCCATCACGTCCCCGTTCAGGCTGACTTTCATTCGGGCAGAGTCCCCAGTGTCGCCAGCAGCGGCGCGGCCTTGGCGAGGCTTTCCTCATACTCCAGCCCCGGGTCCGAGTCCGCGACGATCCCGCCGCCAGCTTGGGCCGCCGCCTCGCCCGCGTTCAAGACCAATGTGCGGATGACGATGGAGGAATCCATCGCGCCGTCGAACCCCAGCCAGGCGATGGCGCCGCAATAAGGCCCGCGGGCCGACGGTTCCAGGTCGTGGATGATCTCCATGGCGCGGATCTTCGGCGCGCCCGTCACCGATCCGCCCGGGAAACACGTTTTCAGGAGGTCGACCGCGGTCGTCTCCGCGCGTAATTGTCCCGTCACGACCGAAACCAGGTGATGCACGGAGGCGAAGGTCTCAAGCCCGCACAACACCGGAACCTCCACGCTGCCGGGCGCGCAGGCCCGCGCGATATCGTTGCGCAGCAGGTCCACGATCATCAGGTTTTCCGCGATGTCCTTTGTACTCGCGCGCAAGTCTTGCGCGTTGGCCGCGTCTTCGGCGGGGGTCTTGCCGCGCGGGCGTGTCCCCTTGATGGGCCGTGTTTCGACCCGGCCGTCCCGCCCGCACTTCAGAAAACGCTCGGGCGAGGCGGACAGAAGATGCAGGCCGTCCCCGGCGTTCAGGAACGCGGCGAACGGCGCGGGCGAGCGCGCTTTCAGGGCGCGGTAGATATCGAACGGCGGAACGTCTTGCGGCAGCGGCGCATGGAATCGCTGGGTGATGTTCGCCTGATAGATGTCGCCGGCGTGGGTCGCGGCGATGGCCGCCTTCACACGCGCCTCGTGCTGCGTGCGCCGGCTTTCCGCGCGCCAGAACATGGGCGCGAAGGTTTTGGACGGCGCGGCGTGCGAGCCCAGCGTGCCTGCGAGCCACGCGGCCCTTGCCTGCGCGCGGGCCTCGCGCGCCGCGCCGGTCTCGGGAAATCCGCTCGCGATCACCCAGGCTTTGCCCGCTTGGTGATCGAACGCTGCGATCACATCGTAAAGCCCCAAGGCCATGTCGAACGGCAGCGGCACGGTCTTCGGCGCGGGCAGGATTTCAAGCTGCCCGCCCAGTTCGTAGGCGAAAAAGCCGATCGCGCCGCCCGCGAACGGCGTGGGGGCGTCGGGCCGCCACGGGAATTTCGACAACTCCTCCGCCACGATATCGAAGGCGCCGCCTTCGCGCGGGCGGCCGTCCACCGTCACCTGCCAGGGATAGGCCGTGCAGCGGATCGTGCGGAATGGATCGGCGGCGATATAGGAAGTGCGCCCTTGCGCACTGCCGTCGGCGCTTTCCAAAAGAACGGAGAAGGGGCGTTCGGCCAGCGGCGCGAAGGCGGTCGCGGGATCGCGGTATGGGATTTCGCGGATGACGGCCGTGTCGCGCAACGGGCGTTAGCCCAAGGTCGGCAGAACGCGGTCGGGCGGCGTATGTCCATCGCAGAACGCCCGGATATTGATGATGACCTTTTCGCCCATGTTGATCCGGCCTTCGATCGTGGCCGACCCCATGTGCGGCAGCAGGATCACATTGCTCATCGTCAGGAGTTTCGGGTTCACCGCGGGTTCATGCTCGAACACGTCCAGGCCCGCGCCCGCCAGTCGCCCGGTCTCCAGCATGCGGACCAGGGCTTCCTCGTCGACGATCTCGCCGCGCGCGACGTTGATGATGTAGGCGCTCGGCTTCAGCAATTTCAGCCGCCGCTCGGACAGCAGATGGAACGTCGCGGGCGTATGCGGACAGTGGATGGAGATCACGTCCATGCGCGCCAGCATCTGGTCCAGGCTTTCCCAGTAGGTGGCCTCCACCTCCGCTTCCAGTTCCGGGCGCAGGCGACGGCGGTTGTGGTAGTGCACGGCCATGCCGAAGCCCTTGGCGCGGCGCGCGACCGCCGTGCCGATGCGGCCCATGCCGATGATGCCCAAACGCTTGCCGTAGATGCGGTGCCCCAGCATGTGGGTGGGGCTCCAGCCCTTGAACGCGCCGTCGCGGATCATCTGGGCACCCTCAACCAGGCGGCGCGGCACGGAAATCAATAGCGCCATGGTCATGTCGGCGGTGTCTTCGGTCAGCACGCCCGGCGTATTGGTGACCGCGATCCCGCGCGCTCGCGCGGCGGCCACGTCGATATGGTCGGTGCCGTTGCCGAAGTTCGCGATCAGTTTCAGGCGCGGACCGGCCTTTGCAATAAGTTCGGCGGTGACGCGGTTCGTCAGGTTGGGCACGAGCACGTCGCAGGACTGCGCCGCTTGGATCAACTCGTCTTCCGAGAAATCATGGTCGTCGATATTCAGCCGAACGTCGAACAGCTCCATCATCCGCGTCTCGACGACGTCGGGAAGCTTTCGCGTGACGACGACTGTGGGTTTTGTCCGCGTCATCTCTTAAAGGAAGGTTCGGCCAAAGGAATTCGCGAAGTAGGCGTACCAGCCGCGTTTCGCGTTGTCCAGGCAGGCGCAGGTTTTGTGACACGCCGTTGCCAAGAACGCAAAATGCAGGCACAAAACAAGACATTCGATGTGCGTGAGGCGGCGGCGTGATGCGTTGGCTTTTGATGTTCCTGGCCCTGACGGTAAGCGGCGCCGCGCTTGCGGCCGAAAGCGCCCCGCCTACGGATGAGCCCGCCTCCGGCGAACAAGCGCCGAATGAACAAGCGGCCGGCAAGCCGGACGGCCTGCCGCTCCCGCGGTTTGTGTCGCTCCGGGCGAACCCTGTGAACCTGCGTGTCGGTCCCAGCGCCCGCTATCCCATCGAGTGGATTTATGTGCGCCGCAATCTTCCGGTGGAGATCGTCGCCGAATTCGACACCTGGCGCCGGATCAAGGATCCCGCCGGCACCGAAGGGTGGGTCCACTCCACCATGGTCGCGGGCCGCCGCACGGCCATCGTCACCGGCAAGGTGCAGCCGCTCTTGCGGAATATGGAGGAGACGGCGGCGGTGGTCGCGAACCTGGAAGCCGGCGTGATCGTCGCCGTCGAACGGTGCCCCAAAGGGGCCGCCTTCTGCCGCGTCGACGCCGACGGCCTCAACGGCTGGATCAAACGCGAGGCGATCTGGGGCGTCTATCCCGACGAAGTGATCGACTAGTTACTTTAGTTATTTGAAGTCGCCCGCCAGCGACGCGCGCGAGTCTTCCGACAGAATCGCGAGATGCCCGTATTTGGGATGCGTGATTCCGAGGGTGACTTGCGTGCCCGGCGCGCGGAACGCCGCGATCTGTTCGGGCGTGAAGACAAAATGCAGGAAGTGCACGGACGATGTCTTGCCTTCCGCCGTCGTGCGCTCGATGTCGTCTTCCGGCACGCCTTTCACGGTGTGCCCCGCGAAGGACAAGGCCACCATCATCTCCACATGGCCGAGGCCCGCAAGCGTGCGCCGGCGCACGCCTTCGTCCTCGATCTCGATCATCATGGTGGCGACCAGCTCCTCGCCCTGCGGAATGAGCGGATTATAGGCCGACAGCTCGCCGTCGATCTGTTCTTCGCCGCCGCGCTCGATGTACAGCATCTCCTGCACCTGCGCCCACATGGTGTCGTAGTTCTCGAAGTACAGCGTCACGTGCGGGCCGATGTGAATGCGCCGCGCGCGCTTCACCTGCACCAGGCTACGCCGGTGCTCCACGCGGATTTTGGAATACTGGAACATCGGCATGATGTCCGCCGGGGTGATGACGCGCTGATCCTTCGGCATGGGCGTACTCTTCTTCTTTTATAATCCGTAAGCTTTGGCCAGGATCTCGATGGGATGGAACGCCCGCTGGCCTTCGTGCGACGTGTTGTCCAGCTTCTCGAATCCTTGCGCGATATGTTTGCCCGCGAGCGGACATTCCGAAGCGACGAACGCCTTGTTGGCGTCCGCTGTTCGCCTGACCGTCTGGCGCGCGAACTTGGTCGCGATATCGAAGTTGCCCTTGCGCACGCCCCACGATCCGCCGTGGCCCGAGCAACGTTCGATCACGCTCACCTCGGTTCCGGGGATCACGCGCAGCATCTCGGCGCCTTTCGCGCCCATGTTCTGCGCGCGCGCATGGCACGCCAGATGCAACGCGACACCGCCCTCGACGGTTTTCAGGCCCGGCGCCATGCCTTCCTTGCCGGCGATATCGACGATGTATTCGGAAATATCGTAAGTCGCCTGCGCCAGGGCTTTGACGTTGGGATCGTCCGGCACGATCAGCGGCCACTCGAATTTCATCATCAGCGCGCAACTCGGGATCAACGCGATCACGTCCTTGCCCGCGTCGATATAAGGCTTGAACGCCAGCGCGATTTCCTTGGCTTTCTCCGCCACCCGCGCGATGTCGCCTTGCTCCAACTGCGGCATGCCGCAGCAGCCGGGATACACGACCTCGGTTTCCACACCGTTTTTGGCCAGGACGCTCAAGGCCGCTTCGCCGATGTGCGGATTGTTGTAGTTGGCGAAGCACGTGGCGAAGATCGCGGCCTTGCGTCCGAAGGCGGGGGCTTCCCTGTTCACCGCGGGCGGCGCGTCCTTGGCGCGCGCGGTCAGGGTTTTGCCGTGGAACTTCGGCAGTTCCACGTTCTTGTCCACCCCGGCCACTTTCTCCAAAAGTCCGCGCGTCAAAGTCGTGTCGCGGTCCGACGCCCAGTTCGCGAGTTTCGGCGCGAGGGCGGCGAGTTTCCCGTTACGGTCCGTCTCGGTCATTTGCTTCTCGAAGAACGGTGTGCCGCCGCGCTTCTGTCGTTCGGCCGCGCGGTAGCGCAGCATCAGATGCGGGAAGTCGATGTTGAATTCGTGCGGCGGCACGTAAGGACACTTCGTCAGGAAGCACATGTCGCATAGCGTGCAGGCGTCCACGACCTTGCCGAAATCCTCGCTCTTCAATCCGTGCACTTCCGCGTCGCCCGCTTCGTCCACCAGGTCGAACAGGCGTGGAAAGGAATCGCACAAGTTGAAGCACCGGCGGCAGCCGTGACAGATGTCGAACTGACGCCGCATCTCGGCGTCCAGTTTCTCCGCGTCGAAGAAGTCCGGGTTCTGCCAGTCGATGATATGGCGCGTCGGCGCTTCGAGACTGCCTTCTCTCATGCGTCGGGACTCCAAAGGCTGCCGGGGGTCATGCCGGGGATCATGGTGGAAAGAAAACGCCGGCGTGAGCGGACGGGCCCAGCCGGCGTTTGCCGTAAAAGCGGAAGCGCTGGCGACTAGCCCAAGCTGTCGAGCGCCTTCTGGAAGCGGCCCGCGTGCGACTTCTCGGCCTTCGCGAGGGTTTCAAACCAGTCGGCGATTTCGTCGAAACCTTCATCGCGGGCGGTCTTGGCCATGCCCGGGTACATGTCGGTGTACTCGTGGGTTTCGCCGGCGACGGAGGCTTTCAGGTTCGCCTTGGTTTCGCCGATGGGGAAACCAGTGGCCGGATCGCCGACGGCTTCCAGGTACTCGAGGTGACCGAAGGCATGGCCGGTTTCACCTTCGGCGGTCGAACGGAACAGCGCCGAGACTTCGTTCTGGCCTTCAACGTCGGCCTTCTGCGCGAAGTAGAGGTAGCGGCGGTTCGCCTGGCTCTCGCCGGCGAAAGCGGCCTTCAGGTTTCCTTCGGTCTTGGAACCTTTCAACTGTGCCATGGGTGTCTCCTTCGTTTTCTATGAACCGGAACGGCGCTCGCGCCGCGCGATACCGATAAAATGCGTCACGGCGTCACGGGCGAACGCCGTGAAATAGGACGCGCTCTTTGTAACGAGCGCGCGCTTCTTAAGTCAAGTTGCTTAGAAGATTTCTAAACTGCGAAGGATTCTTAATTGCGCACGCGGATGATGACATCCACGCGTGAAATGGTCGTGCCGCCGGGCGCTTCGGGAAGCGCCGCGATACGCACGTTGTCGGGCGCGATGTCCTGCAACTGGCCCGATCCTTCAAAATAGAAGTGATGATGATCTTCGGTGTTGGTGTCGAAATACGAACTCGCCGAATCGATCGAGATCTCGCGCAGCAGTCCCTTGCCCGTGAAATCATGCAGCGCGTTGTAGATGGTCGCCAGCGACACATCGACGTCGGCGACCTTCGCTTCGTTGAACAAGCCTTCGGCTGTGACGTGACAGTGGCCGCGTCCGAACAGAAGTTTGGCGAGCGCCAGACGTTGACGCGTCGGGCGCAAACCCACCGCGCGCAATTTCTCGAGAACCGACATATCGGATATGGACGCTTTTTTCTGCTGCATGGTCACGACTTGAGGCCCCACCGCCGTTACAAACATAACGCATCTGCGGGGTTTTTGAAGGAAATAAGGTGATTTTCCGGGGAAAAGGGCCGTGAAGAAGGTGGTGGACCGGTAAGGCCATTGGGGATGAGGGGGAGGGGAAACAGCCCCGCCGGTCCACCTTAGGATCCCTTCGCAGGGGATCTCTATCTCTACGGGTTCTTCACTTTGTTGTTCGACCGCGTTCTCGTTTGACCTCGAAGCGGTCCGCCCATGATCCGAAGATGCGGGCCAAATGTGGTTCAACTACGGCTGCGAGCTTACAATCCTGTTATCCCGCCAAAGGCGAATACCGGCGTCTCCGCACAGACTTAGCTGTGCAGAGCCGCCCTCTCGGCCGTGGATGTCCGGAAGCGCCGTTAGTGCTGTTCGTTCAGGTGCGCGAGCGACATGCCCAGCAGTTCGATGCGTGTCGCCATCGGGCCCTTCTTGCCCGAACGGACGTACATGCGAACGTGCTGACCTGACTCGAGGCGATCGAGATTTGAACGCTGCAGCGCGCCGATGCCGATGAACACATCGGCGCCGCCGCCCGTCGGCATTCCAAATCCGTAGCCTTTGTCGACGGCGAAGAACTTGATCTCGCCCTCCACAACGGACTCCTCGCCCTCGCCCATTTGCTCGTCGTCGGCGACCGTCGAGTCATCCACGCGACCGATCAACGCGACTTGCGGGCCGCGCGGACCGTCGGTCAGATCACAGATGATTGTTGCACCTTGGCGAAGCGTGCGCAGACCTGCGCGTTGCACCACAGAGACATGAAGGAACGCGTCTGCCGACCCGTCCATCGGTGCAACAAAACCAAAACCCTTCGCCGGATTGAACCACTTAACTTTCGCGGTTATGCCTGCTTTGGCAGATACCGCCTGAGAAGACGTCTGCATTGGAAAATACTAACCCCCACCCCAAGGCGTAAAAACCTTACACCAAGTTCCGGTTGCGCATCAAAAAGAGTCGCGCCTCCAAGAACCGTGCCGCCTCCGCCGGGTAGACGACGCGCCCGCCGTTCATCCCTCCGGCGCATGTCGCATCCCTCTGTCGGGGTATCGCGGCGGCTAGCCGCGCGGGTCGCTCAACACCCGGCCGACCGCTGTGCGCCAGCCGGCCAGCAGCGTTTCGCGCCGTGCGGGCGCGAGACCGGGATGTGTCGAAAAATCCAATTTCCATGCGGCTTTTACGTCATCGGGCGAGGCGAAAATCCCCGCGCCCAACCCTGCCAGGAACGCCGCGCCCAGCACGGTCGTCTCGCCATAGACCGGTCGTTCAACCGCCAATCCGGTGATGTCGGCCATGCGCTGCATCAGCCAATGGTTGGCCACCATCCCGCCGTCCACCCGCAAGGCCGAGGGCGGCGCGATTCCGTCTTGCTGCAACGCGGTAAGAAGGTCGGCGGTCTGGAAGCAAACCGAATCGAGGGCCGCGCGCACGATCTGCGCGCGCCCCGAGTCGCGTGTCAGGCCCAGGATCGCGCCGCGCGCGTCGGGATCCCAGTAAGGCGCGCCAAGGCCGGTGAACGCCGGCACGAAAAACACGCGCGCGTCGTCGGCGCCGTCGAGGCTCGCGGCCAGACGTTCGCTGTCCGCGGCGTGATCGATGATGTGGAGGCCGTCGCGCAGCCACTGCACGACCGTCCCGGCGTTGAAGATGCTGCCTTCCAGCGCGTAGGTGGTTTCGCCGTTCAGGCGGTAGGCGATGGTCGTGAGCAATCTGTTTTTCGAGGCCAGCGCTTTCGCGCCCGTATTCACCAGCACGAAGCAGCCCGTGCCGTAGGTGCTCTTCACGCTGCCGGGTTCGAAACACGCCTGTCCCACGAGCGCGCCTTGCTGATCGCCGACCACGGCCGTGATCGGGATCGCGCGGCCGAACAGCGCGGGCGCGGTTTCGCCGAAGGGGCCCGCCGTGTCGCGCACCTCCGGCAGCATCGCGCGCGGCACATTGAACAGCGCCAGCAGTTCGTCGTCCCAGTCGCCTTTGTGAATGTCGAACAGCATCGTGCGCGAGGCGTTGGTCGCGTCGGTCGCATGGACGCGGCCGCCGCTCAAGCGCCACAGCAAGAACGTGTCGATCGTGCCGAAGGCGAGATGGCCTTGCGCGGCGGCCGCGCGTGTTTCGGCGCTCTGCGCGAGGATCCATTCCACTTTCGTCGCCGAGAAATAGGAATCGATCAGAAGTCCCGTCTTCTTCTGGATTGTGTTCGCTTTGCCCGCGGCGCGCAGTTCCGCGCAGCGTGTCGCGCCCCGCCGGTCCTGCCAGACGATGGCGTTGCCCACGGGTTTGTCGGTGCGTTTGTCCCAGACGACGGTGGTTTCGCGCTGGTTGGTGATGCCGATGGCGGCGATCGCCGCGGCGCCGCCGGCCTCCCGCACGGCCGTGTGGCAGACCTCAAGCGTCGCGGTCCAGATGTCCTCCGGATCGTGTTCGACCCATCCGTCCTGAGGGAAGATCTGCCGGAAAGGTTTCTGCGCGGTCGCGACGGCGCGGCCCTT
The DNA here is from genome assembly GCA_964576515.1 of uncultured Rhodobacterales bacterium. Lineage (GTDB taxonomy): Bacteria > Pseudomonadota > Alphaproteobacteria > Rhodospirillales > Rhodospirillaceae > SHVO01. Next base: position 11,396 of record CAZNUW010000006.1, on the reverse strand, counting down.
GGCGTCGAAAACGACGGCGCGTGTCGACGTGGTGCCCTGATCGATGGAAAGGATGTAAGGCGCGGCCATGGCCGCAGTCTAAACCCAGTGCGCGCGTTTAGGCGACTTCGTTAATTCCAGAATCATCGTTGCCGCCGAGGATGCCGCTCCAGTCGTAGGGCTCCTCGGTGATGTTGAAGTTCTGCGCCCACACCGGATCGGCCGCGCGCCGTTCGCTGGTGCTCTGGATTTGTTTCTCCGCGCGCACAAGGTTGCGCTCGGTGACGATGGCCATGCGGCCCGCGCCGTGTTCCTTGTAAACGGCGAGCGCCAGGCGGAACGCCTCGCCGGACGCGCGCATGTATTCCCATTCGCCGGTGTGTTTGGCCAACAGGAACAAGGCGGAGCCCAGCGTGTTCTGGATCGACGCCCACTGCAGCGGCGCGGTGTCGGGCGTACGCACCTGCAAGGCCGAGACGCAGGACTTCACCGCGTACTCCAGGATCGGCACGCTGCGGATATTGTCGCCGTACACCTGCAGGATCTGCGCAAGCGCGTTCGAGATTTCCGAGAAGCGGATCGGGTGGGTGTACTTGTTGAACACCTGGCGCGCCGCCTGGCAGGCGTGGATGGCTTCGCGCAGCGCGTTGTCGTCGCCCACCGCCATGTCGAGCTTATAGAGCGTGCAGCCCAGGCGGTACTTCACCAGGCCCCAGTCCACCGTCTGCTTGCGGCGCGAGATATGCATCAGCGAGCGGCGATAAGCGTCCGCGGCCTGCTCGAGCGCGTCCGGATCGTTGGAACGTTCGGCGATGATCTGCAGCGCGAGGCCCAGTTGTTGATACAACTGGCCCATTAAGGGGCTTTGATCGCCGCCCAGAAGATCAATGGCCAGCGTCCAGGCTTCCACCGCGCCGTGATACCAGCTCCGGTCGCCTTCAAGCTGCGCGCACACCGCGCAGACGTTGCCGTAGCAGAACAGGATCGCGGCGCGTTCGGCCGGCTCCATCGCCGCCGAGGGTTCCGCGCCCATGGCGCGCGCGGCCACCGCGATGGCGGGCAGGGCCGAGCGCAGGATGCGCCCTTGCGAGAAGCTGCGCGGATCGATGGCGGCAAGCACCACCGCGCGGATCAACGGCACCCAGTCGGTATAAAAATCGACCGGCACGTTCAGGACGTTCAGCGCCGTGAAGCGGCCCGGGCGTTCGCCGGGGCTCGAGGCGGTCGCGGTGAAATGCAGTTCGAGATTGCGGCCTGTCGGATCGACATTGCCCCAGATCAACAGGTCGGCGTTCTGGTCGGCCATCCAGGCGCGCGCGTCGCGGGTCGCGCGTTTCATCAGGTCGTCGTTCTGCGTCGCGCCCGGTTCGGTGATGCCCGGCACGAAACGGGTCAGGTCGCGGTCGATGACGGTCGTGCGCACGCCCGGGATCCCGTCCAGGGCCTGCAGCAGAAGTTTGTGCTGCATGTCCTCGAAGTCGTCGCGCAGCTTGCTCACCATGACCAGGATGTCGCCGGGCGTCGGCGCCTTTTGGCGCTTGCCGGGACTGCGCGTGGGATCTTTCACCACCGCGTCGAAAATCTTTTCAATGAAGGTCGGCTTGCGGTCGCCGATCAGGTTCTGCGGCAACGGACGTCCGACGCGCAAGGGCGGTGGCGCGTGCGGCGTCGTTTGTTCGGCCACCGGCACCGGCAGGTTGGAGGCCGCCGCGCGGTAGGCGGCGGCGCGGACCGGATCGTTTGTCTCCGGGCCCTTCATGCGCCGGGCCAGCTTGGTCATGACCTTCAGCGCCGTGTCCGGGTCGGTCTCCATCTGGCGCAGGAATTCGTCGCGGGGGATGGCTTTCAGCGTCACGGCGCCGCGCGCCCGCGCGCTTGCCGTGCGCGGTGCATTGTCCAGGATGCCCATTTCGCCGAACAGTTCGCCTGCCTTCAGGCGCGCCATCACGGTCACGCCCTCGGGGCCGTCCCGCAAGAGTTCGATCGTGCCCTCAAGAACCTCGAACGCCCAATGGCTCTCGTCGCCTTGGCGGTAGATGGTCTCGCCGTCACGGAATGTCTTGGTGATTGTTCTCAATGGTCCGCCGTCCCGAAGCAGGTGAACGGGCCCTTTGGGGCCGATTCCACGGATGCCACTCTGACGGGGGGACGTTTAATAAACGTTAAGCGGGCGGGGTGCTGTTACAGGCTGTCGGCGCGGAAGTTGCCACTAATAATGATGTATATACGTCATTAATCCGACGAAAGTGCCGCAAGGCCGCTCAAGAGGGTCAACAATTGGCCGGTCCGGGCGCCGCCCAGGCGCTGTGATAGCGCGACCTGGGCATCGCGCCACAAAAGGGCGGCTTCGCGCAAAACAGCTTCGCCGTCGGACGTCAGGTGGACCTGGCCGGGGCGGCGTCCGGCCCCGGCGAAAACGGTTATAAATCCATTTGTTTCTAATGGTTTCAGGGTGCGGTTCAGGCTGGTGCGATCCATCGCCAGGATCTCCCGCAACACCGGCGTCGGCATCGGCCGCAGCGCGGCGGCCGCCGTCAGGATCGTGAACTGCCCGGCGGTCAGCCCGGTGGGGGCCAGCGCGGCGTCATAGAGGCGGGTCACCACGCGCCCCCCACGGCGGATATGGTGGCACAAGCACACCTCCAGCACCGCTTTCGGGTCCAGTTGGTCAGGATTGCTGCCACTATATCCGGGATCAGGCATATTAATGACGTATATACATCATAATGCGCCGCGGGGCTACGTCGTCAGGTCTCGCCGGTCTCTTGTTTAATCGCGCCTTGATAGACCCGGGCTGTCTTGCCGGCGAAGGTCGCCAGCACGAAGCGGTTGGCGTTCTCGTCCTGGCCGAAATCGAGCGCGATCTCGCCTTTTTCCAGGGCGGCGATGATGTCGCCCTCGGATCGCGCGAAGGCCTTGCCCAACGCCGCGATCAAGGCGGCGATCTCTTGGTACATCTCGCGATTTTCGGGGGCGTCGCCCGGTGTCTTCGCCGGTGTTTTCGGTGGCATGGGCGGCTTTGTAACCCGCGCGCGGGAAGCCTGTCTCTTTTTTTGTATTCCTCTTTTTTTGTGCCGTTCGCGCGACTCCGCGTGGCAATCTCGGGCGGCGTCCCGAAGGGGAAAATAAGGGAGGGGAATAAGTTCTGATGATCCGTGCGTTCGTTTTCCTTTTTGCGCTTTTGTTCCCCCTTCTCGGGATGCCGGCCGCGCACGCCCAATCCCAATCCCAATCCCAGTCCAAGGACATCGTCGGCACGGCCACCGACGCCGGCACTTTCTCCGTCTTCCTGGCCGGCGTGAAAGCCGCCGGTCTCAACGACCTTCTCGCCGGCGAAGGGCCCATCACGGTATTCGCGCCCACCGACGACGCCTTCGCGAAGCTGCCCAGGGGCGCCGTGCAGGAGCTCATGCTGCCCGAGAACCGCGACAAGCTCCGCGCCATGGTGATGCATCACGTCGTCATGGGGCGCATCGTCGCGCGCGATTTCCTCGGCAAGCGCATGGAAGCCGCCGCCGCCGACGGCGCCCTTTTGCTCATCGACGCCACCAAGGTCGTCACCATCGACACCGCCCGGCTGATCAAGGCCGACATCGCCGCCGACAACGGCGTCATCCATGTCATCGATACCGTCCTGATGCCCGCCACGAAGTAGAGACGTTCGGAAGTAGAGACGTTTGACCTCATCGCCGATCAAGTTCGTCAGCTACGAATATGACCACGGCCCCAGCTTCGGCGCGGTGGTCGGCGACGCTATCGTCGATCTTTCGGATGTCGGTCCATCCTTGCGCGACGTGCTCGCCGGCGGACCGGTGAGCAATCTCGAGGCCGTCGCCGCCGCGCGTAAACCGACCGTCGCCCTGGATCACGTGGTCCTCTTGCAGGTGATTCCCGACGCCGGCCGCATTCTGTGCGTCGGCCACAACTATCCGAAGGCCGGGAACCCGCACGGCAACGATCCCGCTGCGCCACCGACTTTGTTTATGCGCACCGCGCAATCCCTCGTCGGCCACCGCCAGTCCATCGTCTGTCCCAGCGCCTCGCGAGAGTACGATTTTGAAGGCGAGCTGGCGGTCGTCATCGGCCGCGGCGGGCGGCGCATCCCGCCCGAACGCGCCCTCAGCCACGTCGCCGGATACACCTGTTTTCTCGACGGCTGCTTGCGCGACTACCAGAAGCACTCCCTCACCGCCGGGAAGAACTTCGACTCGTCGGGCGCCTGCGGCCCTTGGCTGATGCCCGCGGGCAGCGTGCCCGATCCGCAGGCGCTCACCCTCATCACCCGCGTGAACGGCGAGGTGATGCAGCGCTCCAGCACCGCCGCGATGATCCGTTCCGTGGCCATGATCATTTCCTACATCTCCATCTTCACCCATCTTGAACCGGGCGATGTCATCGCCACCGGGTCTCCGGAAGGATCGGGCAACGGGCGCACGCCGCCGCGCTGGCTCGCGCCGGGCGATAAAATCGAGGTGGAGATTGAGAAGATCGGCATACTCGCCAATACCGTGATTTCGGAACCGTCTGTGTAAGGGGGAACAAGGGGGGATGTGGTCCTACGTCGCACGGCGGCTTCTCATCGGTCTCCCGACCTTGTTCGCGGTGGTCACCTTCTGTTTTTTCCTGATGCGTTTGGCGCCCGGCGGCCCGTTCGATTCCGAAGCGCCCGTGCCGCCCGAAGTGCTCCAGAACCTGCGCGCCCGCTACCACCTCGACGATCCTCTGTGGCAGCAGTTCCTCACCTATGTCGGCAATCTCCTGCAGGGCGATTTCGGACCGTCGTTCAAATATAAGGACTTCACGGTCACCGAGCTCATCGCGCAAGGCCTGCCTGTCAGCATCGAAAACGGATTGGCGGCCATTGTGATCGCGGCCTTGATCGGCCTGCCGCTCGGCATCTTCGCGGCCTTGTCGCAGAACACCGCGCGCGACTACGCCGTGTCGGGCTTCGCGATGACAGGAATCGTCATTCCCAACTTCGTCATGGGCCAAATCCTGATCCTCGCCTTCGGCGTCTGGCTGCGGGGCACGCCCTTCCAACTCCCGGCCGGCGGCTGGAACAACGGCGCGTTCACCAACCGCATCCTGCCCGTCACCGTGCTCGCGCTGCCCTACATCGCCTATATCGCGCGCATCGCGCGGGCCAGCATGATCGAGGCCATGCGCACCAATTATGTCCGCACCGCGCGCGCGAAGGGCCTGCCGTTCCGCGCGGTCGTCATGCGCCATGCCATGAAGACCGCCCTGATCCCCGTGGTCACCTTCTTGGGGCCGGCGACCGTGTTCCTGCTCACCGGCTCCATGGTGGTCGAGACCATTTTCCAGATCCCCGGCATCGGCCGCTACTTCGTGCAAGGTGCGCTCAACCGCGATTACACATTGGTGATGGGCGTTACCATCGTCGGCGCGGCCTTCATCATTTTCGCCAACCTGATTGTCGACCTTGTCTATGCGCTCCTCGATCCGAAGGTGCGTTATGAGTAATGTGAATCTCGCCTCCGCCCACGGCGCGGCGCTTAACGCCGCGGCCGAAGTAGAGGGGCGCAGCTTGTGGCAGGACGCGTGGCGGCGCTTGCGCGCCAACCGCGCCGCGCTCGCCAGCATGATCATCCTGGGCGTCATCGCGCTGGCTTGCCTGATCCTCCCTTACGCGCTGCCATGGCCTTACGATGCGATCGACTGGGATCATGTGGAGGCGCTGCCGCCCAGCCCGGACCTCGGCCATTATCTCGGCACCGATTCGGTCGGCCGCGATCTGCTCGCGCGCACGCTCGTCGGCGGACGGATCTCGCTCATGGTCGGTGTGCTCGCGACGCTTGTCGCGCTCACCATCGGCGTGACGGTCGGCGCGGTGGCGGGTTTCCTCGGCGGACGCGTCGATCAACTCCTGATGCGCCTGGTCGATCTGCTCTACTCCGTCCCGCTCACCTTTTTCGTCATCATCCTCATGGTCCTGTTCGGGCGGAACTTCATCCTCATGTTCCTGGCCATCGGCGCGGTCGAATGGCTCACCATGGCGCGCATCGTGCGCGGCCAGACGCTGACCTTACGCTCGAAGGAGTTCATCGAGGCCGCCCGGGCCTCGGGCGGGTCCACCTTCGGCATCATCGCACGCCACATCGTGCCCAACGTGCTCGGCGTGGTGATCGTCTATGTCACCCTCACCATTCCGCAGGTCATTTTGCTGGAAAGCTTCCTGAGCTTCCTCGGCCTCGGCGTGCAGGAGCCGCTCACCAGTTGGGGCGTGCTGCTGAACGAAGGCGCGGCGGAACTCGAAGTGAACCCGCAGACCCTCATCGTGCCCGCGGTCTTCATGACCGTGACCCTGTTCTGCTTCAACTTCCTCGGCGACGGTCTGCGCGACGCCCTCGATCCCAAGGACCGCTGATGCGCATTCTCGAGATCGACAATCTGAACGTCCGGTTCGCCACCCCCGAAGGCGAGGTGGCCGCCGTCAGCGATGTATCGCTGCACGTCGACAAGGGGGAATGCCTCGGCATCGTCGGGGAATCCGGGTCCGGTAAAAGCCAAACCTTCATGGCGGTGATGGGCTTGCTCGCCGCCAACGGCCGCGCGGGCGGGTCGGCGCGTTTCGGCGGCGTCGATCTCCTGAAGGCCGATGAACGTGCACTCAACACCGTGCGCGGCAACCGCCTCGCCATGGTGTTCCAGGATCCCATGACCTCGTTGACGCCGCACATGCGCATCGGCCGTCAGTTGACCGAGGTGCTCGCGCGCCACAAGGGCCTCGACGCGGCGGCCGCGCGCGCCGCCGCCGTCGCCCTGATGGTCCGCGTCCAGATCCCCGAACCGGAACGGCGTTTCCAGATGTATCCGCACGAACTCTCGGGCGGCCTCAGGCAACGTGTGGTGCTCGCCATGGCGCTCCTGTGCGGGCCGGAACTCGTCATCGCCGACGAGCCCACCACCGCGCTCGACGTGACGGTGCAGGCGCTCATCCTCGATCTCATCCGCGAGCTGAAGGAAACCCAAGGCACGTCGTTCGTGCTCATCACCCACGATCTCGGCGTGGTGGCCGGTCTCGCCGACCGTGTCGCGGTCATGTACGGCGGCCGCGTGATGGAAAGCGGTGCGGTGGACGACATCTTCGCCCGCCCGCGCCATCCCTATACGCAAGGGCTGCTTGCCTGCACGCCACGCTTGGACGACGCGCCCACGGCAACGCTCCCCACCATCCCGGGGCAACCGCCGAACCTTCAGGCCCTTCCCGCGGGTTGCGCCTTCCATCCGCGCTGCGGCTACGTCTTCGACCGCTGCCGCGCCGAACGGCCGCCGCTCACGCAGATCGGGAGCGGCGTGAAAGCCTGTTTCCGCGACGACCTCAAGGCCGCGTCATGACGGGTTCCCTGCTCGACGTCCACGATCTGAAGGTCCACTTCCCGGTGCGCACCGGCGGCGTGCTTGTGGGGACATACACGCCCCTGAAAGCCCTCGACGGCGTCAGTTTCGATTTGAAAGCCGGCGAAACCCTGGGCGTCGTCGGCGAGTCCGGCTGCGGCAAATCCACCCTCGGCCGCGCGGTGCTTCAGCTTCTGCCCGCCACCGGCGGCGCGGTCGCCTGGCTGGGTAAGCCGCTGACGGGCCTCGACGCGAAGGCCTTGAAAGCCGAGCGCGAGCGGATGCAGATCGTCTTCCAGGATCCGCTCGCCAGCCTCGATCCGCGCATGACCGCGGGCGACATCATCGCCGAACCCTTGCGCAACTATCGCGGCCATATGTCCAAGGCCGAGATGAAAGCCAAGGTGAAGGAGATGATGGCAAGGGTCGGCCTGCATCCCGCCATGGTCAACCGCTACCCGCACGAGTTCTCCGGCGGACAGTGTCAGCGCATCGGTATCGCGCGCGCGATGATCTTGGATCCCAAACTCGTCGTGTGCGACGAACCGGTCAGCGCGCTCGATGTCTCGATCCGCGCGCAGGTGGTCAACCTGCTCATGGACCTCCAGCGTGCCATGAATCTGGCGATGATCTTCATCAGCCACGACCTGTCCATCGTGCGCCATATCAGCCACCGCGTCATGGTGCTTTATCTCGGCAAGACCATGGAGATCGCGCCGCGCGACGCCCTCTACGCTGCGCCGCGCCATCCCTATACCCAGGCGCTCCTGTCCGCCGTGCCGGTGCCCGACCCCGTGAAGGCGCGCGCCCGCGCCCGCATCGTCCTGACCGGCGAGTTGCCGTCGCCCCTAAACCCGCCGTCGGGTTGCGTTTTTCGCACCCGCTGTCCGCGCGCGACGTCCGTGTGCGCCGACGCCGCGCCGCCGCGCGAACAGCCGGGCGCGGGACATGACGTCTGGTGTCACCACTGGCGCGCCTCTACACTCGCCCCATGAAAGAACCGGCCCTGACAATAACCTTCCGCACCGCCGCCGCGCTGATCGCGCTGTCCCTTGCTAGCCCTGCGTTCGCGCAGGCCGCGAAGCCGCTCGCGCCGCAGGAGTTTCCGGAAGGTTATACCGGCCGGTCCGAACCCAAGAGCGGCACGGGCAAGGATTACATGGTCGCCGCCGCCAATCCCTTGGCGGTGCAGGCGGGCGCGGACATCCTCGCCGCCGGCGGCTCCGCGCTCGACGCCGCCATCGCCGTTCAGCTCGTGCTCAACCTTGTCGAGCCGCAGTCGTCGGGCATCGGCGGCGGCGCGTTCATCATTCACTGGGACGCGAAGGCGCAAAAAGTCCGCAGCTACGATGGCCGCGAGAAAGCGCCCGCGGCGGCCGAGGAAAACCGCTTCCTCACCAAGGACGGCCGGCCCATGGGCCGTATGCAGGCCATCGTCGGCGGCAAGTCGGTGGGTGTGCCCGGCCTCGTGCGGGTGATGGAACTCGCCCACAAGAACCACGGCAAATTGCCGTGGGCGCAACTCTTCCAGCCGGCGATCAAGCTGGCCGAAGACGGTTTCGCCATCTCGCCGCGCTTGAACGCGCTGCTGGCGGGCGAACGCAACTTGCGCAACCTCGAACCGGCGCGCTCGCTTTACTACGACGCCAATGGGGAGGCGAAAGCGCCCGGCGTCATCCTCAAGAACCCGGCCTTCGCCGCCACCTTGCGCGCCATCGCCGAGAAGGGCGCGGACGTTTTCTATACCGGCCCCATCGCGGCCGACATCGTGCGCACGGTGACGTCCGCGCCGGAAAACGCCGGCGACATGACCCTCGCCGATCTCAAGGCCTATCAAGCCGTCGAGCGCGCGCCGGTGTGCGGCGCCTACCGGACATATAAAGTCTGCGGCATGGGCCCGCCGTCCTCGGGCGGGATCGGCGTCATCCAAAGCTTGGCCGTGCTCGAACCCTTCGATCTGCACAAGCTTGGTCCCAAGTCGGCCACCTCCTATCACCTGCTCGCCGAAGCGGGCCGTCTGTCGTTCGCCGACCGGGCCGTCTATATGGCCGATCCCGACGTGGTGCCTGTGCCCGTCGACGGCCTGATCGCGCCCGACTACCTCAAGGCGCGCGCCGCGCTCGTGCAGGCGGACGCGCGCATCCCCGTGGTGGAAGCGGGCAAGGTGCCCACCAAACGCGCCTTTGCCCCGGCCGACAGTCCGGAGCTTCCTTCCACCACGCACTTCTCCATCGTCGACCGCGACGGCAACGCCATCGCCATGACCAGCACCATCGAAAGCGGCTTCGGCTCGCGGCTGATGACCGCCGGCGGCTTCATCCTCAACAACCAGCTCACCGACTTCTCCTACGAAGACGTGGCCGAGAAGCGCAGCGTCGCCAACCGTGTCGGCGGGGCGAAACGTCCGCGCAGCTCCATGACGCCCACGATGGTTTTCAATAAGGAAGGTGCGCTGGAAATGGTGCTGGGCTCACCCGGCGGTCCGGCCATCGTCGGGTTTGTCGTGAAAACCCTGGTCGCCATGATCGATTGGGACATGACGCCCGCCCAGGCCGCCGCCGCGCCCTTCGTGCTGGGCATGGGGAATATGGTGACCCTGGAAGAAGAACTCGGGTCATTGAAACCGGAGCTCGAGAAGCTCGGTCACACGGTGCGCGTCAACAACGCCGCCAGCGGCATCCACGCCATCCGCATCACGAAAGAGGGCTTGAGCGGCGGCGCGGATCCCCGACGCGAAGGCGTCGTCATTGGAAAATAACCGACGCTAGGTAGAAAACGCCCCTACGGTTTGGAAACAAAGTCACTGCTTTCCATTGAACGGGTATCCCAGAGACAGAACCTAACCTAGCGAATAAGATCAGTCGTGGGGGATTAACAGCGGCGCTTTTTATCCAATGTCTCGTAGCTATTGGCTGCCAATCGTTGCGCTCGCAGGATTTTTAGTCCTCGCTGCTATTGGGCTAATTGGTCTAACGCATCACGATGAAGCCTGTAAGTCCCCAGGCCCCAAGGAGCGCCCCTCCTATACAGAAGGTGCCCCATCCGAAAACACCAGTGGTATCGATGTGTTCGAGCGCATGGCACGTTCTCTGGAAGGCATAGAGCGAGCAACCGATACCCCAGATAAGACAGAGCGCGAGATAGCTGACCTGGATGCCCAAAGGGATATGGCGTGCTGGGCGTTCTGGATGGTTTTCGTAAGTTGTTTTCAGGCCATTGTCGCCCTGGGTGGAACCTTTGCGCTGGTGGTTACCATTAGGCAGGGGCAAAAGGCGCTCGGCATCGGTCAGGATTCGGTGGCCGCCACTCGGGAAAGTACAGCCGTCACCGTCGCTAAGGACCGCGCATTTGTATTTGTCGAAGACATCGTTTTCGAACAGGTCACTAACAAAGAGCGCACGAAGGTTCTTTCGTTTACTGCGAACGTGATTTTCAAAAACGGTGGACCGACTCCCACCAAGAATTTTCGATGCTTCGTAAACACCAATCTCTGGGTCTTTCCCTATCCCAAAGAATTTACCCATCAGGACTTTGGGAACGGACGGGCGCGCGCAGTTATCGGGCCTGGAGAAACGCTCCAATCCGGCACTCTCAAATTGGAATACGGCTGGGTGATGTCCGCCCACCAAAGAGGCAACGATCCAGATCGCCCCAAGGAGTCCCTGTTGGTGTGGGGGTGGTGTGAGTACGACGATGTCTTTCCGGGAACGCCGAGGCACCGCACCGAATTCTGCCGAGAGGTAATCATAAACAACTACCCCGGCGATGTTCGGGACGACCTCGGCGCGCGCCATTACCCCGTGACAAATTACAACAACACCGATGACGAGTGTCTGAAGCCACTTCAGACTAACCCACCACATGACGGGTCTTAAGCTCTCTTGCACCTGAGTTCCTCTCAGGCACTAGGTGCGTTTGCTACCCAATGCCGCAAAGTTCTCCCCATCGCTTTCCTCAAGAGAGGCATCGCTAGAATTGCAGACGGCAACGACGCCACATAGAATCTGACCTGCTCCCCTGTATGCCCTCGTTTATAGGGAAGCTCTGTTCTGGTTATG
>CAZNUW010000005.1:0-264832 GCA_964576515.1 uncultured Rhodobacterales bacterium | reverse complement strand
AACACCCGATGCTGAATTAACATTCCACTCGGACCACTCAATGGGGGCCGGTCACAGTGGCTAACGCTATGGAACAAGCTCAATCCCAGACGGGGGCGAGTGTCGCGCGGCCTATGGTCAAGGCCACCTAAAGGGAAAAGTGGCACGATTCAGAAGCGCCAGGCTAGGCGAGAAGGGATGACGCCCGTATGACCCCATCCCCCGGATGATCTGATCGCGACCATCCTAGTGGGCGCTGCACGGGGTCGCCGGCATTCCCACCACCACGCTCGATCCGCCCCTCGTGCGGCTTCTCCCGTGGTCCCCGCGCTTTATTCGGGTCCGGGTCCCCTGCGCTGACATACCGCGGAAGGCCGGCTGTCGAAGCGCCTGATCTCACGCCGCCTGGGCCTTTAGATCTACGAGCCGCTGGAATTCGGCTAAAATCTCTTGGTGGTTCTGGGCGAGGTAGCGCACCACGCGCGCGTTCGCGAGTAGCTTGCCGAGGTAGCCCTTGGCGAGAACGAGATCCAGGTGGTCAGCTCCATAAGACTGCTCGGCCATTTTGAATTCACGCTCAAGGTTTCCGGACTCTCGCTCCATCAGCGCGACCTGCTCGTCTGTGAGCCCTTTTACTTGCTTGGGTTTTTCAGGATCAGAAAGCTGATCCTGCGGCGTCGCAGCAACAAGCGATCTCGCATAGTTAATAGTGTAGCGATTCATAGCCACCATCAGCTCGGAAGCCTCGATCTGCCGCATCGGCGCCAGCCGCTTGAGTTCACGAAAAGTGTTGATAGGAACGTGCTTATCCTTAAGGAGCTCAATGGCCTCTGGACATATTCCATCGAGAAGGCGCCGCTTGGTTCTGAGGCTTGTGATATTGATGTTGAGCGCCTTCGCCAGGCGCGCTTCAGAGACACCGCGCTCCAGCGCCTTCAAGATCATCTTGTGTTCCTGAACGATCGCAATGCGGCTTACCCGGCGATTGTAGGTAAAGGCTTCGTCATCCGTGGAAACGAGGCACACAGCCTCCGTCTGACCCATGTCCTTTAGGACCTCAAATCGCAGATGCCCATCTAGGAGCAGAAATTTACCCTTCTCGGTCCGGTCGCGCGCGATCACCGGCGGCTCGATGATGCCGACTTCTCGGATGGACGCGGCAATCTGCATATACTTTGGCGACTTCTTTACGGGCGCGGCGACCAATCGTAGTGGCCGTACATCTTCGATAGCGACGCGTAAGGCGGCATCCTCGAAGGCCATGCGGACGGCATAAGTCTGTGAAGGGCGCGCCATCTCATGCCTCCGACGCAATTTGGAGCCGCTCAGCGATGTTGCGCGGCAGTGTGTCCAGCTTCTCAGCGCGCAGGAGAGTGACGAAGTTTTCGTCTGAAAAGAGCGTTTTGAGCGCCTCGGACGCAAAGACCAGGCGATCCCGGGTTGCTTCGGCTTTACGCACCAGCAGGCGTTTTTTGTCGGCATTTTCACGATATGCCCGAATTAGGTCTCCCGATGAAATCGGCCTTCGGTCCTTATTGTTGGGCAAGTTGCGCAGGCCTTTTCCGCGCTTCCGACGTTGTTCGATTATCCGTCTGGCCACAAGCAGCCGATTCCCGCGGAGCTGCTTTTTCTCATACGCCTGCTGCAAGGCATCCTGGACTTCAGAATCGTCCGCTTCTGCAATCTCAACGGCGACACTCAATGGAATTTGGCCGGACTCTACCGCGCGCAGCAATCGATGCTCCTCGGCCTCCAAGAGCCTGATCACCCCGCGGACATATTCTACGGTCAGGCCAGTCTTGCGCGCCGTTTCCGACAAAGAGTAGCCGCGCTGTTTCAGACCCCGGATATCATGAAGGAGATCAATGGCCCGGTGCTGGCGCCGGGCGCAGTTCTCCACCAGGCTCATAACTTGGCAATCCTCATCGTCCGCGGCCACAACGATCGCGGGGATTTCCTTCTGCCCAAGGGTAAGAAATGCCTCTAGCCGGCCTTGACCACAAACGAGATTATACCGACCTCCTTTAGCGCCATTGGCGCGACTAACGGTGATCGGCTTCTTCAGGCCGACGGCCGCGATATTGGAGACGATTTCCTTGAACGTCTTCTTATTTCTGATCCTGGGGTTGATGACATCGATCTGATCAACAGCGATCATCTCGACGTTCGGAGCTGCAGCTTCCTGAATCATGCGACCTCCAGCAATGTGGCCCGAGCGGCCATTTCATAAAGTGCGTCTAGAGTCTCGAAGCGATAGGCATCCAGCGAAACACCGTTGTGCTCCGCGAGCCGCAGCTTCGGCACGGTCATGTCAATTCGGGGGAGGAGGTAATAATCGAGAACGCGCTCGTTTGCAGAGTCCATCCGCGCCACGACGGTAATGTCGGGTGCAAGCTCCGTATCAAAGCGGATATGCCAGCGAAGAGAGCCGGCCGCGGTTTCGGCGCAACGGGCAACTACAATAGATGCCGTGAACTCACCGTTGACGGCGAGCAGGTCAGTTTCGCTGTCTCGTGCAACCGTACCGCCGATCTGTTCAATCGCAGCTATCACGGTGGTCATGACGTCCGGGTGCAGCTTCCGGAGCTTCTTGTTTATCTCTACGTAGCGATAGTCTCGATCCGGCACGTAACCGATGAGCTCGTAGGCACGCAGCAAGCTTCCAAACCGCCCAGCATATGCGCTGCTGGACGGCAGCTGATCTCGTTCGTCGATAACCAAGCCGGATAGATAGCCATGGGCCTGCAAAAGATCTTGCAGCCCACTTAGCATCTCTTCATTGCTTAGCTTCCGGGAGCGTTCGCGAATAATGACTTGCGCGGCATCAAACATCGTCCTGTCGACGATTGGTTCAAATACACCTTCCGCCCGGAGCCACATGTCGGGTTTGTTCCGGACTCGCTTCTTCTTGAGCTTAAAGGAGACCCGATTCCAGACGTTGTTCCCGACGTACTTTTCGTTGATCAGAATTTGATGGATCGTGCCACGAGTCCAGGATCGGCCGAGGTCGGTCTTAATGCCCCGAGCATTCAAGGCGTCTGCGATCTCGCGTTCCGAGGCGCTGTGGTCGAGGAACTGCTGATAGATCCAACGAACGATTTCAATTTCCTCTGCGGGCCCGTGGACGAGGACGACGCGATCGGTCTGGAGACTCTTTTGCTCGCCGCGCGCAAGTTCGGCCTTTGCCGCTCCGGTCTGGTCAATCAGGCGTCGGCGTAGCCCGTACCCTGGTGGCCCACCCTGCCTGTATCCCATCTCAATAAGGCGGCACTGGCCTGTAAAGACCTTCGCTGAGAGCTCCCGGCTATACTCTCCAGCCATCGCCCGTTTGACGCCCTTGACGATGGTGGAAACGGGACTGCCGTCATTTTCAAACTGCTCAGCGCAATACTGAACCGTTATACCGGCGCGTTTGCAGATGTACTCGTAGTAAGCGCTCTCGTCCGCATCCTGGAAGCGACCCCAGCGGCTTACGTCGTAGACAAGAATTGTTGTGAAGTCCGCTGTGCCGGACTGGACGTCGGCGATGAGCTGTTTGAGAGCATCTCGCCCGTCTAGTCGCAGGCCGCTCTTTCCCGCGTCTGCATACGTTCGGACAATCTCTATTCCACGGCGCTCAGCATACTGCCGAATGATGTCGCCCTGATTCTCCGTCGAGTACTTCTGGTGCTCGGTCGACATGCGGACGTACTCAGCCGCACGCACTGGTTTACTCGGTTCGAAATCACTCCTCTGCCAGTCATTTTGGTACTGATCCACCATCACAACCTTCCGGGCCGCGGTCGAAAACAAGCCCCGGCAAATGTTCACATGAGCAGCGCCACTGACTGCAATCGCGGTGGTGGATGCTTGTCGTTGAAACTCAAGTTAGGCACGGAGGGCTCGGAATGTCTTTTCCGAAAAAGGGCAAGGTTTTTCCAATTTGCAGCGCTGAGCAAAATTACGTCTCCACAATTTCGAAAGCGCTGCGCTATGAATTGGGCTCGACTCATCGAGCGACGAAAACTGTCGTTCGATGGACGGGCGTCAACGAGCGTACGGTCAAAAACTGGATTGCAGGCACGACTGGTCCGAGCGGGGAGCACCTCGTCGAACTCCTCCGTAACTCGGAGGCGGTTTTTGAAGCGCTACTCCGCCTTGCGGGAAGAGAAACGCCCCTGGTCTCCAGCCGGCTGGCGGATGCTCGGGGTAAGGTTTGGGAGGTCGTTCAAATGATAGACCGTGTACTCGAGCACGAGCGCGGAGATGGATCGCAGCCGTCCTAACAAAATTCCCTGATATCAAGCGGCCCGGAATGTTAGCGGAGCGATTTTACTTAATTGGAATAGGTGCTTGGATCGAATTTCCTGGCAATCCCTGATCGTTCCCTGTTTTCGCGGGCGAGAGGAGCGCTCCCTCTTTAACTGAGTGCCGCCGAATGCGGGACAAACCCGTGGTCGGACCCAAAGTCGGTCCGGGGAACTCCAGTTAGATCCCTGCAAAAATCCCTGATACCTGGGATTTTGGCCATTTGGCCCCAGAGAAGGGTTAGGCCTACACTGCCCCCACCGCCACTCACCTTAAACAGCTAAAAATCGGTCCCTGCCAGTAGCTTAGAAGACCCGCAAATGGCGGGCTTTTGCGTTGCAAGGGAAGCTCCGCACTAGTGCTGAGTCGGAGAAAATAGTCAGTACTCGACCGCGAGTCTCCAGCGCGTAAGCGTGCAGTTCCCGCGTCTCCGCGACTGCGCGGTCGCCGCTCAGTTTGGAGGGTCTCCGCGCACCGAATTTTTTGCGTCGGCTGTTTGTCTCGCGCAGCCGATGCGCGTCTACGAGGCAAAGCGGTTTAGGTACGAGAGGGGCGCAATGCTTGTGCATTCCTTTTCGACGACTGGCGCCTGGTTCCCCGAGTTTTCTGATTTTGCTACTACTGTCGGAATGCCAGTCGAAGGACCTGGGATGATCTCCAGTCCTAGGAACTGCGATGGCATTGAGATGCGGCTCGGATGGGTATCGGACACGCCTCAATCTTAGGGGATCCATTCGTATTGGATTTTCGAGCCCGGAGACCGCAATTCGTTTAAAGCGGAAGAGGCGCAGGGACGTGGTCAGGATTTGAGTGCCGCATTGAAAACGTCCGATTCCCTGATAATTCCCTGTTTTGGGTTTCTCCGCGGCTAATGCCGACCGCAAAAGATCGATGTATTTCCGAGACATACCCGGCAGTTGCCGGTTAGCCCGGGTCGGGAACGCGCGTTTTTTCGCTGTTTATTTCCCTGTTAGCAGGGAATCTGGAGCAATTTGGCGGAGCTTCTTGCGATTGCGACTGCAACCGCCGCCATTCTGCTTCACGGTTCCGCCGCTTCGTAGAACTCTCCTGGTTTCAGCGCGATGCAGGGCGATCCACGCGCTCGCGCTGCGCACCTAAAGAATAAAGCGGAGCGGCATTATGCCGCTCCGCTTCAGGCTCCGTTTCAGATTTATCCGCTTTATATCGTGTACTGCTTCAGGCGGCGCAGGCCGAACCCGCAAGCGATCCCGACGATCCCGAACGCCAGCACGTACAAGGCCGGCGCGGCGGGGCTGCCTTGCAGCATCAAGGTGACGATGATGGGTGTGAACCCGCCGAACACCGCATAGGCGACGTTGTACGAGGTCGACAGTCCACTGAACCGCACCGCGGGCGGGAACACGTGCACCATCGCATGCGGCACGGCGCCCACGACGCCCACGCACAGCCCCACCACCGCCGACAGCGGCATCAACAGGCCGGGATTGCCCGGCAGCATCTGGAACATCGCGAAGGCGGCGACGCCCATCGGCAGGCTGAACAGCATGAAGAAGCGCGCGTTGCCGATCCGGTCGATGAGGTGGCCCGCGAGAATGCAGCCCAACGCAAGGAACAGGGTCGTGACGCTGTTGGCGTTGAGGGAGTCCTGCACGCCGAACCCGTAGAACTTCTGCAACACGGTGGGCATCATCAGGACCAGGACGATGATCCCGGCGGACAAGAGGCCCGTGAGCGCCATGGACACCACGACCGCGCCGCGATGGTCACGGGCGATCACGCGCAAGGGCAGTTCTTCCGACAGCGCCTTGCGGGCCTTCATCGCTTGGAACACCGGCGTCTCGGACAGCCAGCGGCGCAGATACACCGCGATCAAGCCGAACACGCCGCCCAGGAGGAAGGGATAACGCCACGCGCCGCCCAGAACCTCTTCTGACGAGAAGATTGTGTTCAGCCATGTCGCCGTCAGCGAACCCAGCAGAATCCCGATCGTCAGCCCGCAGGTGACGAACCCGCAGCCCAACCCAATGCGGTGGGGCGGCACATGCTCGGCCACGAACACCCACGCGCCGGGTACTTCGCCGCCGATGGCAGCGCCCTGGATCATGCGCAGCAGCAGCAGCAGGAACGGCGCCGCGATCCCGATGTCGGCGTAGGTGGGCAGAAGGCCCATGCCCAAGGTCGAGACCGCCATCAGCATGATCGAGAAGGTGAACATGCGCTTGCGGCCCATCTTGTCGCCGAAGTGCGCCATGATGATCCCGCCCAGGGGGCGCGCCAGATAGCCGGCGGCGAAAATGCCGAACGTCTGCAGTTGCTTCATCCATTCCGGCAGTTCGGCCGGGAAGAACAACTGTCCGATGACGGTCGCGAAGAACACGAAAATGATGAAGTCGTAGAATTCAAGCGCCCCGCCCAGGGACGCCAGTCCCAGCGTGCGCATGTCCTGGCTGGACAGGGACTTGTGCGTAACAGCAACTGACTCGGTCATTGTGAATAACATCCTTCAAAACGGTGCCCCCTCTCTACGAGCGGCGCGGCCGTTACGCAAGAAAATCACGCTTTAGACGATCTGCCCGGAAGCGATGCCGTGCACCGGGCCTGCCCTGCTCGCGATCGAAAATTTCAGTTGGTCCAGAGACCGGAATCCCGTTAGGTCAGTGCTGTCCGGAATGGCGACAGGGCTGTCCGCTTGAGTAGGTCGGGAATGTTGAGGCGGATCGCTGTGACGGCGTCGGTGCTGGCGCTTGCGGCGCTTTTGCTGACGGGTTTCGATGCCCGCGTCCTCGCGGCGTCCGCTGCGCCCGCGCCGAAACAAACTCAAAAGCTCAGCCCGAAGTCGATGGTCGAATATCGCCATCGTACGGATGTCGCCCTGTTCAATCCCCGCGACCTGTCCTTGCGCTGGGTTGACGCCATGGTCGGCATGGACCGGGTCGACCTGCGTCGGATTTCCCACGAGGTGTCTCGCGAGGCGCTTCTGATCTGGCGCGACAAAGACGGACTGGTCTGCAATTGCGCGGCGCATCTTCGGGGCGACGAGGCGCCGCTCAGCGCCGAGCCCGTGCGCGATCACGCCTCGGGACTCATCGTCTCCATCGACGAGACGACCTACCGGACCTTCGCCGTCATGGCCGGCTATCCGCTCTCGGCCGTCGAACCCCTCGCCGCCGCCATGGCCAACCTCGCTTATGTCGCCAATGAACGGCCTTTGCGCGCGTTCTTCGATGCGCGCGGATTCGCGCTCGACTACGCCTACGGCATGGCGAACGCCGGTGGTGTAGTCAACCCGCACAATCTGCATCTGTTCGTCGCTCACCAGCGCGCCACCGGCGACGTCTATATCGCCGTGCGCGGCACCGGCGACCTGCGGGACATGGTCACGAATTTTTCCACGGCCATGGTGCCGTGGGCGCGGGGCGGTCATGTGCATAAAGGTTACGAGACCGTGGCGCGCGCCGCGGCCGAACTTGTGCGGCCCAAGATCGTCGAACTCGCGCGCGAACGGCCGGACCGGACCGTCTATGCGACCGGGCACAGCCTTGGCGCGGCCGTCGCAGGTCTGCTCGGACTCAATCTTGCTGACCTGACGCCGGTACATACCCTTGGGCTCGCGGCCCCGCCGCTTGGCACCGCGCCGTTCGTCGAGCACGAGGCGGTGGCGATTGCGCGCATCGCCTCCTATTTCGTCGCTCACGACGAAATCCGGTCGCTTGAGAAAGTGGCACGCAGCCGCGGGCTGCAATGGGTCGGCCGCCCCGTGGACCTGGGCGATCTCGGCGCGACGGCGGGCAACTACCATCTTGTGATCAACTATATGAAAGGGATGCTGGCGATCCGGGGGCTGCCGGTGGAGCCGTTCGAGCAAGCGATCCCGATCTGTACCTTGCGGGTGTTCCCATGTTTCGCCGACGCGCATGGCCTCTTGCCCCTGTGCGTATTCGACGATCCGGCGTGTCTCGCGCGCGCCTGGCCGGCCATGCGGACCTGGCTGGACGATCCGCAGGGCGGCGATCCACAGCGAGGAATGGCGGCGCACCGCGCCGCGGTCCGCCCCCTTCATCGCGGGTTGGTCGCGCGCACCATAACGCCCGACCTTCATCCCTTCGTGCTCGCCGAATTGGCGATGCGGCACGGTGCAAGCGATCCCGAGGTCGGGTTACGGTTTCTTGACGTCGCGGAGCGCCGCATGGGCGTGCGCTGGCTGACCCGCGAGATTCGCGCGCGCCTGACCGCCCAAGGTGCGCTGTAGGGTCTCCCGCGTTGTAGTGTTTCCCTACATGACGAAGACGGTGTATCTCGGAGCCCGGAACTGAGGATCAGGACGATGGAAAAAGCCTCGGCGTTGATACGTATCCTGGCGTGGCCCAATAACCTCGCGACCCTTGGTCGGATCGTGATTGTCACCGCCGTCGTCGCCGCCGTCGCGGGCGGGCGGCCGATCGATCCCATGATGGGCGGGGCTGTCTTCGTTTTCGGATATTTCGTCACGGACTATCTCGACGGATGGCTGGCGCGCCGCCTCGGCCGGTGTTCGGCCTTCGGCG
Organism: uncultured Rhodobacterales bacterium; assembly: GCA_964576515.1. GTDB lineage: Bacteria > Pseudomonadota > Alphaproteobacteria > Rhodospirillales > Rhodospirillaceae > SHVO01. The sequence continues at coordinate 256,040 of CAZNUW010000005.1, read as the reverse complement.
AAACGCTCGATCTCCTGTCGGACCGCTGGTGCGACATTCTCCTGGCCGCGTTCCTGCTGGGCCACGCGCCCGACCATACGCCCGCGCTTCTCGCCTTCCTGCTCCTGCGGATCGCGCCCGAGGTGATCGTCGGGCGTTTCATCGGCGATGCACCGGGCATGTTCAGCGCCGTAGGCGCGCGTTTTGTTGGCCCGTTTCTCGCCGCGCGCGGCATGGATATCGCCGCTGCCGCGCGTACGGTCTTCTTCGTCTGGGCGCTGTTCGGTGTCGCGCCCGCCTGGACGGGCCTGCTGATTGCCGTGCCGGCGGCGTTGTTCGCGGTGTTCTCGTTGCGCGTCCTCGCCGAACTCGCCGTCCAGTCCCTGGCAACGCACACGGAGCGCCGATGACCACCGTTCAAGGCGGCGCTTCGCGTAAAGTCTCCGACCTGCGCGCCATCTGGATTTCAGACCTGCATATCGGCACGCGGGAAAGCAAGGTCGACCTTCTGGTCGAGTTCTTGAGCCGCAACACCTGCGACACGCTTTACCTGGTCGGCGACATTGTCGATCTGCGCCACATCTCCCAACGTCAGCGCTGGGTGCGTGCGCAGGAAAAGGCGCTTCATGCGCTGATGAGCCTCGTCTCGACTACCGATCTCGTGATGCTGCCCGGCAATCACGATCGGATTCTGCGCAGTCTTCCTTTGCTTCAAGGCAGCAACATCGTGCTCAAGCACGATCATATCCACACGACGGCGGGTGGTCGGCGCTTGCTCGTCACCCACGGGGACTCCATGGACGAACGCATCCGCCGCGATGTCCCCGGCTGGCATGTGGATGTCGCCTGTCACCTCTATTACAGCGCGCTTGCGCTCGAACATTGGTTCAATGTCGGCCGGATCAAGCGCGGCCAGGCCTTGCAGCGATTCGTGGGCGCAGCGAAGAACCGTATGGCGACCTGGCGCGCATACCGCGACAGTTTCGTCGACGCCATCGTTGCCGAAGCGCAAACCGCCGGCGTCGACGGCGTTGTATGCGGCCACATCCATGCGCCGTGCGTCGAACAACGCGGAGCCATGCTCTACGCCAATTGCGGCGATTGGGTCGAGAATTGCACCGCCGTCGTGGAGACCCATGCCGGCGATATGCGTTTGATCCGGTGGGACCGCCACGGTCTTGCGCCGGTCGCGCAGGCTCTTTGACGCGGGCAACCGTATCTCATTCCTCATAACAGGATTTTATATCGTGACGACGCAGAAGGCCGACGACGAATCCGTACGCTATACCCGGCGAAACATCCTCCGTTCGGAATGGATGTATGGGCGCGGGTTCCAAAGCCCCGGTTACCTGCCCATGATGGAAACCTTCTGCCGGCGTTTACCGATGTCGCCCGGCATGAACATCCTCGACGTTGGCAGCGGGCTCGGCGGTGCCGCGTTCTATTTCGCCGAACATTATGAAGCGTCCGTTCTCGGCCTGGACGTTGCGTCGGCGATGATCGAGATCAGTTCCGAGCGCGCCGCCGAGCAGGGCGCGACGGATGTGCGGTTCCAGCTTGGCGATATCCGGACGGCGGCCTTGCCGGCGGCCGCGTTCGATTTGGCGTGGTCGCGCGATTGCATCCTCTATATCCCGGAGAAGGCGCGGGTCTGGCGGCCGATCTTCAATGCCCTCAAACCGGGGGGACATCTGTTCGTCACCGATTTCTGCCGGGATCCCGGAACCTTGTCGCGGGACTTTCAAAGCTATCTGGAAAGGTGCGACTACCACCTGCGCACCATCGAGGATTACGCCGCCGACGTCGCCGCCGCCGGGTTCGAGATCCTGACGGCCGAGGACGCGACCGCTGAATTCATCGCCTGCATGGAGCGCGAACAGCGCCAGCTGGAAGAAAGCCGTTCCCGCTTCCTCGAGACCTATACGCCCGAGGATTACGAATATTTGGCGCGCCGGTGGGACATGAAACTCGACTTCTGTCGCCGCGGCGAATTCCGCTGGGGCCTGTTCATCGCCCGCAAACCCGCACACAACTGACACCGCGGCGAGGGGCGCATGAGCGAAAACAATCTTGTTTGGGTCTATGTCGATGTGGTTTGCGACCTGTTTCATCCAGGGCACGTCGCCTTCTTCCGTCAGGCGCGCGCGCTGGGCGACAGGTTGATCGTGGGCGTCGTCGGCGACGAGGCCGTGGCGACCTACAAGCCGCGCCCCATCATGAGTACGGCGGAACGGGTTGCGATGGTCGAGGCGTGCCGGTACGTCGACCGCGTCATCGCCGATGCACCCCTGTTCTGCACGCGCGCGCATCTGGACGCCATCGGCGCGGCTTTCGTTGTCCATGGCGACGACTTTCCGCCGGACGAGCTGGCCCACTGGTACAAGGATGTGATCGGGACCGGCCGCCTGAAGACCGTGCCCTATACCCGCACCGTCTCCTCGCGCCAGATCGTGCAGCGCGTCGCCGAGCGTTTGCGGCGCGTCGGGTAAGTGCGGCCGCCCTGCAATAACGGAATCGCTCCACGAGGCGCGAATTCCGGTATGGTGTCGGCGGCGCCATCGGGGGATGGCTTGGGATGAGGGGGCTGCGGCTGTGCTTGAACCCGATGTGACGCTCACGGATTATTTGCTCACGGTCGAATGTTTGACGCTCGCGGGCTTGTTGTGGCGGGCGCAGGTGGCGAATATCGTCACACGACGCGCGCTCATTGTCTTTTTCTTGAGTCTCGCCGTCGGCGCGGGGCTCGGCGGCACCAGTCACGGATTCTTCCCCTATGATGCCGGCGCTGTAGGCGTCGCGCTGTGGGGCTTGACGCTTGTGTTCCTCGGCATCGCCGCGTGGGGCGGATGGACCGTGTTCGCTTGGTCGTCGTTCGCCCCGCGGCCGGCCCGGGTCGTCACCGCGGTGTCGGGCGCGATCTTGCTGGGCTACATCTATTACGTGGCGGTGATCGATCAGGCCTACAGTGTCGTGATTTTACACTATGTGCCCGCCATCCTCGCGCTCACCTTTGCTTTCTTCGCGCGTGCGCTTCAGTCGGGCCATCGCATGGCCTGGGTTGGACTGACCGGTTTGATCCTGACGTTCGTCGCGGCCGGCGTGCAACTCGCGGGCTTTGGCTTGCATCCGCGCTACTTCAATCACAACGCCATGTATCACGTGATCCAGTTCGTCGCGCTTTTGCTGTTCTACAAAGGCGGCCGATGGCTCTGCGATCAGCCGGTGCTGTATGGGCGCGCCGCGCGCGCAGAAGGCGTCTAACTCCGAGCCGCGATACGCGGCCACACGACATCGCGCGCGCGCGTGAAATCGTCCGGGGTGTCCACTTCCGTCCAGGCCAGGCCGGCGCAGTGTTTCACGGCGATGGGATGCCCGGCTTGGTTCAACGCGAGAAGCCCCTCCTCATAGTGCGCGTCGATGCGGCCCTCCGCGCGCCAGCGGGCGGCCAGGGCGCCGAACGCTTCCAGCGTTTCGGCTGCGAGGTACGAGATGCCCGCAAGCTCCCCCACGGAACGTTGCATTAAATTTTCGGAAAGTGTTTTACCCAGGCTCAAGAGCCGGCCGCCGTCTGTGGCCACGACGTGCACTTCATCGCCCGAACCGCTGGGGTCCGCCGTCAGGATCATCGAGCACGCGCAGCCGCGCGCCACGACGATGAACTCCGGATCGTACAGAATGTCGGATTCAAGCAACAAAATTGGGCCTTTTACCGTTGCGACGGCCTGCCGCAGCGATTCCATGCTGCCGCCTTCCAGCCAGTCCGCGCACGGGATTGTCCTGACCCGGGGCGCCTCATCCTGCGCCGCAAGAGCGTCGACGATGCGATCTTGAAGGTAGCCCGTGACGACGACGGCTTCAGTGACGCCTGCCGTTCGCAGCGCCGCCAGCGAATGGGCAAGCAGCGTGCGCCCGCCGACGTCCAGCAACGACTTCGGACGATGCTCCGTCAGGCCGCCCAAACGGCTGCCCCGCCCCGCCGCTAGAATCACCGCACATACCATTCTCGTAACAGTTCAATTTCAGGTTTGTTTCTGAGACACCTGTCTTTTATTGTCTGGCCGTCGGGCAGAAAGGCCGGATGGCGCGGGGCCGTCAGAGGGGAACTTGCATACACGTATTTTGAAGCAGCTTCTATTGTCGCCGGAATTGGCGATCCTGATGGAAGCGCATAACGGCCTCTCCGCGCGTATCGTGGCGGACGCCGGGTTCAAGGCGATCTGGGCCTCAGGCCTGACGATCTCGGCCGCCATGGGTTTGCGCGACAGCAACGAGGCGTCGTGGACTGAAGTGCTGGCCGTGCTCGAACAGATGGCCGACGCCGCCGACCGGCCCATCCTGTGCGACGTCGACACCGGATACGGCAACTTCAACAACGTGCGCCGTTTGGCCCGCAAGATGGCCGAGCGCGGCGTCGCCGGCATCTGCATCGAAGATAAGATTTTCCCCAAGACCAACTCCTTCATCGGCGACGATCATCCGCTGGCCGACGCCGACGAATTCGCGGGCAAGCTGCGCGCCGCGCGTGATAGCGTTAACGATCCGGACTTCGTGATCGTCGCGCGCACCGAAGCGATGATCGCCGGGTATCCGGTGGAAGAGGCTTTGCGCCGCGCCGAAATCTATCGGCAGGCGGGCGCCGACGCGGTGCTTGTGCACTCGCGCCAACCCAATCCCGATCAGATCTTCGCGTTCATGCGTCAGTGGAGCAACCGCTGCCCCGTGATCGTGGTGCCGACCACCTATGCGCAAGTGCCGGCCGCCGACCTCGCCGCGGCGGGAATCGCGGCGGCGATCTTCGCCAACCACACCCTGCGCGCGTCTATTCGCGCCATGCAGGATGTGGTTGCCGAAATCTTCGCCGCCGGGTCCGTTGCCGGCCTCGGCGACAAGATCGCGCCGCTGGCCACCGTCTTCGCGCTCACCGACGCATGGGAACTCCAGGAAGCCGAGAAACGCTACCTGCCCAGCGACTCGCCTCGCAAGAAACCGAAACCCAACGCCGCATGATGCACGGGCGCGATTTCATCTCGGCGGCGCGGGCCGTCGGGTTGGATTTCTACAGCAGCGTTGCCTGTTCCTATCTTACGCCGCTCCTGAACGCTGTCCTCGCCGACAAGGTCGCGACCCACTGGGGTGCGGCCAACGAGGGCGACGCGGTCGGGATCGCGGCGGGCGCTTGGCTCGCGGGCCGGGGCACGGTCGTCATGGCCCAGAATTCGGGTCTCGGGAACATGATCAATCCGCTGACGTCGTTGAACCATCCGTTCCGAATTCCGACGCTCGCGGTCGTCACCTGGCGCGGCCGCCCCGGCGAAAAGGACGAACCGCAACACGAGCTGATGGGACGCAGGTTGTTCGACATCCTGAATGCCATTGAAGTCCCCGCGGTCCTTGCCGCTGGCGACGTCGCGGCGCTGAACGCCCAGATCGCCGATCTCGCCGCGGCGATGAACGCCGACGGCTTGCCCCGTGCGCTGGTGCTTCCGAAAGGTCTGTTTACCGCCGTCGAGTCCGCGCCGGGCGAGGCGCGCCGGCGTCCCGCCGTGAACGTCGCGCCCGATCGCGACCGGATAACCCCACATCTCACGCGCTTTCAAGCGTTGGAAGCGGTTCTCGCCGGAGCGCCGGACACGGCGGGTATCATCGCCACCACCGGCATGACCGGACGCGAGCTCTTCACGATCGCCGATCGTCCGCAACATCTTTATCTCGTGGGGTCCATGGGCTGCGCGGGCGCCGTGGGGCTGGGCGCCGCGCTCAACGTCAAGCGGCCCATCGTCGTCATCGACGGCGACGGCGCTTTGCTCATGCGCATGGGAACGCTCGCGACCATTGGCGCGGCCGCGCCGTCCAATCTCGTCCATGTTCTGTTGGACAATGGCGTGCACGATTCCACCGGAGGTCAGCCCACGGTATCGAACGGTGTGAACTGGCAGGCCGTCGCGCGTGGGGCGGGGTATGTTTCCGCCGATGTCTGCATAAGCGCCGCCGACCTCGAGCGCGCGGTGCGCGCGGGCGTCGGCAACGGGCCGGTCTTCATCCACGTGCCCACCCATCCGGGGTCGCGGGAGAACGTCGGACGTCCGAAAGTCGCGCCGCACGAAGTGGCAAGCCGCTTCCGCGCCTTCCTGACCGGACCGCTTTCATGAAAACACGCCTGTTTACGCCCGGGCCGTTGACCACCAGCGACGACGTCCGCGCGGCCCTCGGCCGCGATTGGGGATCGCGCGAGGCCGACTTCATCGCGCTCACCTCCACTGTGCGTGACGCGCTCGTTGCGGTTGCCGGCGGCGACGAACGGCATGCCTGCGTCCCGCTGCAAGGCAGCGGCACCTTCGCGGTGGAGGCCGTGCTCGACACCTTCTGTGCGCGCGACGGAAAGACCCTTGTGCTCGTCAACGGCGCTTACGGCCGCCGGGCGGTCGAAATCCTGCGCCGCCTCGGCGTCGCGCATCTTGTGGCCGAGACTCCCGAAACCGAGGCGGTAAATGCGGCGGATGTCTCGCGCATGCTGGCGGTCGATCCCGGCATCAGCGGTGTATTTGTCGTTCATTGCGAAACCACCACGGGCGTCCTCAATCCTCTCGACGCCATCGCCGCCGCCGCGGCGGTGCATGGGGTTTCGCTGATCGTCGACGCCATGAGCAGCTTCGGATGTCTCGATGTCGGCGGCGCCTTACGCACGGGCGCGATTGTTGTCGCGTCCTCGAATAAGGGGCTTCAGGGCGTGCCCGGTGTTGGCTTCGCGATCGCGCCGCGCGAAACCTTTGCCGCGGCCGTCGGCCGGTCGCGCTCGCTCAGTCTCGATCTTCATGCTCAGTGGGCGGAATTCGAGAAGACCGGCCAATGGCGCTTCACGCCGCCCGTGCAAGTCGTCGCCGCGCTCGCGGCCGCGCTACGCGAACTCGAACAAGAAGGCGGCGTGGCCGCTCGGGGCCGCCGCTACGCGGCCAACCGCGATGCGATCGTGCGGCGGCTCGCGGCTTTGGGTCTGCGCCCGATCGTTGCCGCGGACATCCAGGCGCCCGTAATTATGACCTTCCCGTTGCCGGAGGGCTTGGGGGACCGGTTCGCCGATCTGCACAAGGCGCTCGCGGACAGGGGGCTCATCATCTATCCCGGCAAGCTCACCCGTCAGCCGACCTTTCGCATCGGCTGCATCGGCGCATTGACGCCGCGCGACATGGAAGACCTCGCCGACGGATTGGAAGCTGTGTTGCGCGGTCTCGGAACGGACGGAGCGTAAACCATGTCTCGTGTCGGTTTGATTTTTCGGCATGAAGGCGCGCCGGTCCCGCCGTTGCATCGGCGGGATACGCATTTTATTCTAGCTGCGGTGCAACAATGACAAACTCAACCGACATTGGCCGCTTGAATATCCGGCGCGTGGTTTTCGCCGGGCTCATGGGGGTCGTCCTTGCGGTCGGCGCGGCCTATTACCCGGCGGCGATCGACTGGCTCGTCAGCAGCTACCCGGCTGAAATCGAACTCCTGTCGGCGGTCGACGTGACCGTGCGCGCCCTCGCCATCCTGGCGTTGGCCTGGACTGTGCAGCAGCTTGTCGATGAAATCGTCGTCTCCTGGATGGTGGAGCGGCGTTTGCGCCGGCGCGTCCCCGACATCATTCGCGGCGTCATCACCGCGATGCTTTATGGCGCGGGCGTTTTTACGATTCTTGTGTCGGTGATCGGCGCCTCGCCCCTGATCGTGCTCGCGGTGGCCGCGGGCGTGCTCCTTCTCCTGGGCGCGCCGTTCCGGGGATTGATCGAGGATGTCGTCGCCGGAACCAGCCTCAGCCTGGATCCCGCCTTTTCCATCGGTATGGTGATCGAAACGGCGGATGGCCGGATCGGGCGGGTCGTCAACATGGGCATCGTGCGGATTCGTCTGGTGCGCGCCGACGGCAGCGTCAACGTGATCCGCAACTCCGCCCTCAACCACGGCGGCTATGTCCTCAGGGCGGTGGTGAACACCGCGACGCGCCAGGACATCATCGTCCCGGTGCCGCTCGATATTCCCGGCGAACGCGTGACGCGCCTGCTGATCGGCGCAGCGCTCGCCACACCCGGCATCAGCAGCCAGATCGAACCGGAAGTGCTGCTGGACGAAATCACGCCGACGGCCCTGCGTTATCGCCTCGTCTTCGGTCTTGACGATATCGTCGAGGCTGAACGCATCCGCTCGCAACTCGCGGGCAACGTCTTGAAACACATCGCGCAAGCCGGCCTCGGCCTCGCCGCGATGCCCGTGCAGTACTATACAGAAGAGCCTCCGGTCAGCCGCGCGGCGGTGAATGTTGGGGCGATCTTCCAGCACCTCGAACTGTTCTCCGCCCTGACGGACGAAGAACGCGGCGGTCTCGCCCGCAACGCGGTCGGTCTCGATCTCAAGCGCGACGCGGTGATCTGCCAGCAGGGTCAGCCGGGCGAGTCCCTTTTCATCGTTGTCGAGGGTGTTCTCGAAGTTTCCGTTGCCGGTCCTACCGGCGAACGTATCGCGCTCGCGCGGATCGAGCCCGGCAATTACGTCGGCGAGATGTCCTTGATGACCGGCGCGCCGCGCAGCGCCGACGTGGTCGCACGCTGCCCTGCCTACGTGCTCGAGGTGCGCAGCGAATTCATGAAGCCGATTTTGGAATCCCGGCCGGAGCTTGCCGAGTCCATGGCGCTCGTGATGGTTCAACGCCAGCGGGCGCTGGAACAGGCGACGACAATGTCCAATGCCGCGCGCGGAACGGACCTGCGCGCCCTCGTCGGACAGATCGCGAACCGGATCAAAGCCTTCTTCTCGATCCTCAAAACGGCCTAGTTTTACTCACGCCGTGCGTTCAGCCGTATCCGAATTTCGGCGTACAAGGGACGCGTCCCGGTGATGCGTTCCGCGGCCGCCAGGTATCCGGCCGCTTCCTCGCGCGCCTGCGCGGCCCCGGCCGCCCGCGCCATTTCCGCATAGAGCAAGGGCCGCAGGTGATCGGGCGGATTGCCGCGCAGCACCCGCATCTTGATATCGGCAAGGTCCGCGCGCGCCGTGGTGTTTTGCGGGTCGTTCCCGGCAAGCCACGACCGCATGGCCGGCCAACGCCTCTCGACGCAGTCGGATTTATCCAGAACGCACAGGGGAATGACTTCCTCGCGCCAGCCCGCGAAACACGGCGTCTTGTACAGCACACAGATCGGCAGCGATTGCTCGTAGGCTTTGACGTCGCCGCCGCCCGCGGCAAGCACGCCTTTCAGATAGTTGATCACGTAGTGATAGCGATTCGCCGTCGCGCCCATGTCGTCCAGCACGCGCTCGGTGCCCAGCCATTGCAGGTCGCTGATGCGCGACAGGTCGCTAAGGCCGCGGATCTCCTCGTTCGGCACGAAGAAGCTGGTGATGAAGGGGACGCGTTCGCGCACCGCCTCCAGAAAGGCGTCGTTGCCCAACGGCGGCGGCGCGAAGCCGACGGCGCGCAAGGTCGGGAAATCGTCGGCGAGGCGCAACGTCAGGATTGTCGCCACCGCCGCGCCGAGGGAATGGCCTGTCGCATAAATCGGCAACGCCGGCTCGCGATTGCGCAGACCGCGCAGCGTGTCCTGCACCAGGACCGTTGTTGCGACCGCCGCGTCGTAGAACCCTTTATGCACCAGACCGGCGTTCTGCGCCCACGGCACAAGGGCGGCTTGAAGGCTGGTTTGAAGATCGGTCACCTCGGCCGTTCCGCGGATCGCGATATAACCGGCGTCCGTGCGCGCGTGCCGCGCGACGATCACCGGCAGCGTCAGTGAAACGGCCCGTTTCTCCGCGTTGAGGAAGCCGTGGGTCAACAGCACCGTGAACCCGCGTGCTTCCAGGAAGGCGCGCACGGCGTCGTCGTTATTGACATAGGCGAGCTCCGACAGCGCCACGTTGACGAGGGTGGCGTCTGTCAGCGGATAGTCGAGAAGCTCCGTGATGGCCTTGTACGATTCGTCGTTGATCGAGACATAGCGCCCGCCCGCATCCCGGATCGGTTCTTCGCTCACCAGGTATTCGTTCGCCGCCAGCAATTGCCGGCAGGCGCATGTGAGTTCGTCGTCCGCCGCGTGCACGACCCGCAGCGCGTCGGGCTCCACCGGACGGTCGAGGAACCGGCTCAGCCGCGCGGCGGCGGGCGCCGGCTCCACGCCTTTCAAGACCTTCAGCCAGCGCACCTGTCCTGTCTCGGCGTTGAAGACCGCGATATCCGTCACGCGGCGCATGAGCGGCAGCGGCAGAACCTGATCGAGCGAGAAGTCTTTCAGAAGCGCGCGCGGATCGAAGTCCGCCGCCGCGACCGATCCCGTCAGCCCCAGCAGGACCGCGGCCGCATGAAGAAGCCGCTTCATGGACCTTTGACGGCGACGGGCATTCTATTCTCCGTCAGCCACCGCGCGACCTGCGCGGTCCAGCGGTCTTGTACGCTCGTGCCCGTGGTCAGGCGTCCTGCCGCGATCCCCGCCAGGATTTCCGCGACCGGCGCGGTCGGCGCGGGTAGACGCTTCAGCGCCGCCCATAGCACGGCCAGGGCGGGCTCCAGCACGCCGAACCGCTCCATGAAAGACGCGACGTCCGCGGCGAAGGCGGGATCGGCTGGGGCTTGGGTCTCGTTGGTCAAATCGCCGCCCAGGGTGTTGATGCGGTCCAGGACAAGTTCGCGCCGTTCCCGGAAGGGTGTGCGGGCCAAATCCTCGGGCGTGATCGCGCGGCCGATGCAAAAATCTTGTCCGCCGTAGCCTACGGGGAAGTCCAGAAAACCTTCCAGCGGCTTCGCGGGCAGGCCGCCGCGGAATTTCACGGGCACGATGGGAAAGCCGCCGCCGATCGCAAGGTCGATGAACACACTGCTCAAGGTTCGCACCACCGCGCGACTGGTCAACACCCGCGACGCCGCGGCATGCACCAGAAGGCCGCAACGGCGCGCGGCCATCGTGGTCTTCAGCCGTTCGATCAGTTCCAACAGCGCGGTCGGGTCGCCGAGCCGCGTGAAGAATGTGGTGTCCAGGGGTTGAACGCCGGGATGGCTGTAAAGCTGCCCGAACAATTGCCCGACCCAGGTGTCCGTATGCTCCTGCTTGGCGATGGCGTGGACGGGCGTGCCCATCAACGGCGACAGGGCGGTCGCGAACAGGATCGATTCCACCGCCACCTGATGATTGGCAAGGAACAGGACGGGCGTTCCGGCCAGTGACGTGAAGTTGGCCTCGTCTTCCAGCCACACCCCGCGGCAGAACTTCAGGAGAAGGGCCCGGACCAGGTCTTCGCCCGGCCACGGGCCGGTTTGTCCTACGAATCCGCGCCAGGCCGGCCACGGATTCAGGCTCTCGACCGGAATCCAGGCGCCCTCTTGGGGCCGGGGGGACAAAAACGGGGCGTTCATACGGTGCGTTTTAATTTTATCTGAAATATCAATGAGATAGTTTATGCTCGCTTTCTCAGCGCAAGGACAGTTTATACTCTAATCCGGGGAAAAACGTGTCGATCATTGCAACTGAGGTTGGGGGCAATCCGATGGTGAACGGCGATCTGTCGCGGCCGGCCGTATGACGGCGGTGTCGTGGGCGAATCTCGCCCTTTCCGACGATCATCTGGCCGACGCCGGCGACGTGCTCAGCGCCGACGAGCGGGCGCGGGCCGAGCGCTTCCGCGCGCCCGCGGCGCGGCGGCGTTTCATCGCCGCGCGCGCATTCCTGCGCCGCGAGCTTGGCGCGGCGCTTGGACGCCCGCCGCGGGACATCGTTCTTCAGACTAACGCGCACGGCAAACCGGCGCTCGCCGATTCGGCCGTGCAGTTCAATATCTCGCATTCCGAGGATCTGGCGGCCCTGGCCATCGCGCCGGACCGGCCGGTCGGTATCGACATCGAAGGACGTCGCGACGTCCACGACGGCGTCGCCAAGAAAATCCTCTCCGGCGACGAGTACGCCGCGTGGTCGCACGGTGCGCCGCAAACCCGCAACGACCGCTTGCTCCGGGCCTGGACGCGCAAGGAAGCCGCCCTCAAGGCGCTCGGGGCCGGTTTCAGCTTGGACCCGCGCTTGTTACAGGTCGGCGACGATCCCGCCGACGTCACTTTATGTATTGAAGGCCGGCGCATCGTTGTAAGAAACCTGGATTGCCCCGAAGGCTTCCTCGGCGCGCTGGCGACAATCGAATCATGAGCCAATTGCAGATCAAGACAGACACATCCGCCCTGCGCCGCGACGGCGCCGCCATCCTCGACGCCGCGCGGCGTTTCCGGCAACGGGCCGAGATCGTCCATTTGCCGGACGAGCGCCTGCACGCGGTCTGCCTGGAAGGCGATCCCGGTTTCGGCGCCGAGCGCGCGGATGCGCTTCTGCCCGCACTTTACCCGGAGTGGCTGGGCGACCGGGCTTTTGTCGACGCCCATGGTCTCCGATTCCCCTATGTCGTGGGCGAGATGGCGCGCGGGATCGCGACCGCGGACATGGCTATCGCCGCCGGACGCGCGGGGATGCTCGGGTTCTTCGGTTCGGCCGGGCTCGCGCCCGCCGAGGTCGAACGCGCGATCGATCGCATCTCTGCCGCGCTCTCGCCTGGCGGACGGCCGTGGGGTGTGAACCTCATCCACTCGCCCGACGACCTCGCGCTGGAAGACGCGCTGGTCGATCTTTATCTCGCGCGCGGCGTTGCGCGCGTGTCGGCCTCGGCGTTCATGAGCCTGTCGCCCGCCGTTGTCCGTTACGCCGCGACCGGTCTTACGCGTGGTCCGGATGGTCGGATCGTGCGACGCAATCACGTCTTCGCGAAGGTCTCGCGTGTCGAGGTCGCCGCGCCCTTCATGCAGCCGCCGTCGGCCGATGTCCTGAATGCGCTGGTGGCGGCGGGCCGTCTCTCGCGCGCCGAAGCCGATCTTGCTGCGCAGATTCCGGTGGCGGGCGACATCACCGCAGAGGCGGACTCCGGCGGCCACACCGACAACCGCCCACTCTCTGTCCTTGTGCCCCAACTGATCGCGCTGCGCGCGCGCTTAGGCTCGCCGTCGCGCATCGGCGCTGCGGGCGGGCTCGGTACGCCGGGCGCGGTCGCCGCGGCCTTTGCGATGGGCGCGGCCTATGTGCTCACCGGCAGCGTGAATCAGGCGGCTGTCGAATCCGGGTTGTCGCCGGCGGGCCGCAAACTCCTCGCCGAGGCCGGGTCCACCGATGTGGCCATGGCGCCGTCGGCCGATATGTTTGAAATGGGCGTGAAGGTGCAGGTCTTGCGCAAGGGCCTCTTCTTCCCGATGCGCGCCGGGCGTCTTTACGATCTTTATCGCGGCTACGACTCCCTCGAAGCGATCCCGGAACCTGTGCGTACGCAGCTCGAGAAGGATATTTTCCGCCAGCCGCTCGATGAGATTTGGCAGAAGACGCGCGCCTATTTCACCGCGCGCGATCCCGCGCATCTCGCCCGCGCCGAACGCGACCCGCGCCTGCGCATGGCGCTGGTGTTCCGCTGGTATCTCGGCAACTCCAGCCGGTGGCCGCTCGAAGGGACCGCCGACCGTGTCGCGGACTTCCAGATCTGGTGCGGCCCGGCCATGGGAGCCTTCAACGACTGGACGGCGGGCTCCTTCCTGGCCGATCCCGCCGAACGCAAAGTCGTCCAGATCGGGCTCAATCTGATGGAAGGCGCGGCGATCGTGCTCCGGGCGCAACAGATGCGCGCGGCAGGCGTAGATGTGCCCGAGATCTGTTTTTCACCTCCGCCCACCCGCCTCGCGGTGGAATGAGATTCAACATGAACGCCACCAGCACACCAGGCGCCTTGCACACGCCCATCGCCATCGTCGGAATGGCGTCGTTGTTTCCCGGCAGCGCGGCGCGCGACGGATTTTGGAAGAACATTCTCGCGGGCACGGATCTCACCTCCGACATCCCGCCGGGCCACTGGCTGATCGACGACTACTACGATCCCGACCCCCGCCGGCGTGGAAAGACCTACGCGCGCCGTGGCGCGTTTTTACCCAAGGTGCCCTTCGATCCGATGGAATACGGCATGCCGCCGGCCTCGATCCCGGGGACCGATACGGCGCAACTGCTGGCGTTGTTGGTCGCGCGTCAGGTGCTGGAAGACGCGCTCGGCGGTGATTTCGCGAAAGCCCGGCTGGAGCGCGCCAGCGTCATCCTCGGCGTCGCCTCGGCGACCGAACTGGTTGCGGAAATGTCGGGCAGCATCCAGCGCCCAGTCTGGGTGAAGGTCCTGCGTGAAGCGGGAATCCCCGAGTCCCAGGTCATCGCGATCTGCGACAGGATCGAGAACCAATACAGCGATTGGACGGAAGCGACGTTCCCGGGCCTTCTCGGGAACGTGGTCGCCGGGCGCATCGCCAACCGCTTCAATTTCGGCGGCACCAACTGCGTTGTGGACGCGGCTTGCGCCAGTTCCTTGGCTGCCGTGCGCATGGCCATCCAGGAATTGGAGAGCGGCGCGTCGGACCTCGCCATCACCGGCGGCGTCGACGCGATCAACGACATCTTCATGTACATGTGTTTCAGCAAGACGCCCGCCATGTCGCCCACCGGCGACTGCCGGCCGTTCTCCGCCGACGCCGACGGCACCTTGCTGGGCGAAGGGCTTGGCATGCTCGCGCTGCGCCGTCTCGCCGACGCCGAACGCGACGGCAATAAGATTTACGGTGTGATCCGTGGTCTCGGCGCTTCGTCCGATGGGCGCGCGAAAAGCATCTACGCGCCGCGCGCCGAAGGTCAGGCGCTGGCGTTGCAGCGCGCGTATGCGTCGGCCGGTTATGGGCCGGGCACCGTCGAACTGATGGAAGCCCACGGCACCGGCACCGTCGCGGGCGACGCCGCCGAAGTCGCCGCTTTGCGCGAGGTGTTTGGGAAAGACAAACCGGACGCGCGCACCTGGTGCGCGCTGGGCTCCGTGAAATCACAGATCGGTCACACCAAATCCGCCGCCGGCGCCGCGTCCCTCTATAAAGCCGTGATGGCGCTGCATCACAAGGTGCTGCCGCCCACCTGCAAGGTTTCCACGCCCAATCCCGCGCTCAAGATCGGCGACAGTCCCTTCTATCTCAACACGCGCGCGCGTCCGTGGATTCGCGCCGCAGCTCACCCGCGCCGCGCCTCCGTCAGCTCCTTTGGCTTCGGCGGCAGCAACTTCCATGTCACGGTCGAGGAATATCTCGGCCCCTCGCAACCCGCGCGCATCCGCCCCGACATCGGCGAACTGATCCTGCTCAGCGCCGAGACGCGCGAGCAATTGAGCGCGAAGGCCGAGGCCGCCCTTCAAACGGCGCGCGCCGAAAGCCTCGCCGTCGCCGCGAAGGGCAGCCACGCCGCGTTCACGCCGGCGGCGCCGCACCGCGCGGCCATCGTCGCGGCCAAGGCCGACGATCTCGCGGCGAAGTGTGCCGCCTTGCGCGAATCTCGTCCGGCGAAAGGCGTTGTGGTCGGCGCGGGCGCGAAATCCGCCGGGACGCTTGCGTTCCTGTTCCCGGGGCAGGGCAGTCAGTATATCGGCATGGGCGCGGACGCCGTCATGACATTCCCCGACGCCCGCGCCGTGTGGGACCGTGCGGCAAGTCACGGCGTCAGCGCCGACCTACACCGCACCGTTTTCCCGCCACCCGCGTTCACGCCGGAGGATGAGAAAGCGCAAACCGCGCGTCTTACTGAAACCGATAAAGCGCAGCCCGCCGTCGGCCTCACCAGCCTCGCCTATCTCGCTCTGCTGGAGGCCGCCGGCGTGCGGCCCGACGTCACCGCAGGTCACAGCTTCGGCGAACTGACCGCTCTGTTCGCCGCGGGCGTGTTCACCGAGGATGATTTCCGCGCCGCGGCGCTGACCCGCGGCCGCCTCATGGCCGAAGCCGCCGCCAGCATCCCCGGCGCGATGATCGTCGCGGTGACGGACCTCGCCACGGCCGAAAGCGTCGCGGCCGGGATCGCGGAGATCGCAGTGGCCAACCACAACGGGCCCAATCAGGTCGTGCTGTCCGGCACGGTGACGGCGGCCTCTCAAGCGCTCGAAGCCTTCAAGGCGCGTGGGATTTCCGCCAAGCGGCTCAACGTCGCCACCGCGTTCCACTCGCCGATCGTCGCGCCCGCCGCGCAGCCCTATGCCGAAGCCCTTGCAGGCTTGGCGGTGCGCGCGCCCGCGTGTGGGGTTTACGCCAATAGCTCCGCCGCGCCTTACACGAACGATCCGGCGGCGATCCGAACAACGCTCGTCGGTCAGATCACCGCGCGCGTACGTTTCGTCGAACAGATCGAAGCGATGTATGCCGCCGGTGTGCGCACCTTCGTTGAAGTTGGGCCGGGCACCGTGCTCACCGATCTCGTGCGCCAGATCCTCGGCGGCCGCACCCATGACGCCATGGCTGTCGACAGCCGCGCCGGCGCGCCGCTTGCGGCGCTCTGGGACACCCTTGGCCGTCTGGCCGTGATGGGTCATGCCGTCGACATGCGTTTCGCATGGGACGGATACGAGATCGCCGCGCCGCCGGTCGCGCCACCCGCCCGCGCGCTGATGATCGACGGCGCGAATTACGCGAAACCCTATCCGCCGTCCGGCGGCGCCGCCGCGCTGCCCCTTCCCAATCCCGAGAAAGTACAGGTTCACCCCGTGACGACCGAAAAGACGCCTGCGCCGCCTGTGGCCCACGACGAGACCATCTCGGCGCTCGAGCGCATCCACGCGCAGACCGCCGAAGCCCACCGCGTCGCGCAACAGGCCATGGCCGATGCGCACATCGCCTACATGCGCGCCGCCGAACAAGCCATCGCCCAGATCAGCGGCCTCATGCATGGCGCGCCTGCCTCGGGCGTCGCGCCGATGCCGCGCCCGCAGATGCCGGCCGCGCCGGTGTTCGCGCCGCCGCCACCGCCTGCCGCGTCGCCGGTTGCGCCAAAAGAGGTCGCTGTTGTGCGTCCGCCGGCGCCGGTCGTGCCCGCGCCTGCACCGGCGCCTGTTGTGACGTCCGCCGATCCGCAAACGCTCTTCCTCAAGATCGTGGCGGCGAAGACCGGCTATCCCGTCGATATGCTCAACCTCGACATGGCGATGGAAGCCGATCTTGGGATCGACTCCATCAAGCGGGTGGAGATCCTGTCCGAGCTTCAGTCGCAACTGTCCGCGTTGAAGGATATTGACGCTCGCGAGCTCAGCGCGCTGCCCACCTTGCGTGACATCGTCGAGCATGTGTCGCGCCAGGCGCCGACGTTGTCTCCCGCCGCCGCGCCGGCGCCGGTCGCGCCGCAATCCGCGCCCGCGCCCCGCGCGCCGGTGGTCGAGATTCCCACGGCTTCCGACGCCGAACGGCTGTTCCTTGAAGTGGTGGCGGCGAAGACCGGCTATTCCATCGACATGCTGACGCCCGACATGGAACTCGAAGCCGATCTCGGAATCGATTCCATCAAACGGGTGGAGATCCTCTCCGAACTTCAGCGCCGCCTCCCGGTGCTGGGCGATCTCGACGCGCGCGATCTCGCCAGCCTTCCCACCTTGCGCAGCATCATCGTCCAGGTCACGGCGCAGATGGGCGTGGCTCCGCCCGCGCAAGCCCCGGCGGCCGCCGCGCCCGTGGCGGCGCTCTCCCGCATCGCCGATACTTGGATTGCGCAAGTCGCGTCGCGCGACGCCACACCCGGCTACGATATGGGCGCGCATGTGGCGCTCCTCGCTCCGGGTGACGATGCCACGGTCGCGGTGCTCGGCAAACGGATCGAAGCCGACGGCCTGCGTGTCTCGCGCGATGTGGCCGACGTACGCGGCGCGGACCTTGTCCTTGTCGTCGTGCCGCGCGACGTCGACGGGCGCGCCGGTGTCCGGTTGGCGTTTGAAGCCGCGCGCATCTTCGCCAAACGGACCGACCGCGGCGGACATAGTTTTGTCGTCATCGCCGTCGACGGCGCGGAGCTCGATCTCGCGGGCCTCACGCGCACGGCAGCGCAGGAATGGCCGGACGCTTGCGTGCGCAACATCGTCTTGGAGGACGCGAGCCTGCCCGCCGAACAGATTGTCACCGAGCTTCTTGCCGGCGGCAACGCGGCGGATGTGAAACTCCTCACCGACGGCCGCCGCCTCGTGCGCCAGGACCGCGCCGCCGCGTTGGATCCCGCACGCACGGCGACGCTTCCCGACGACGCGGTGTTGGTCGTCACCGGTGGCGGACGCGGCGTGACGGGCGCGTGCCTGAAGGCGCTCGCCGAAGGCCGCAAGCTTCGCCTCGCGGTGCTGGGACGCACCGCGCTCGATGCGGAGCCGCCCGCCATCGCCGCCGCGCAGGATATGACCGGCCTCATCGCGGCGTGCGCCGCCGAAGCCAAGGCGCGCGGTGAAACCTTGCCGCCCGCAGCACTTAGCCAGCGGGCGCAGGCGATTCTCGCGGGCCGCGAACTGCGCGGCACGCTGTCCGCCCTTGAAGCCGCGGGCGCGACCGTGCTCCCCGTGCGCGCCGACGTGAGCGATGCGCAGTCCGTGAAGGCCGCTGTCGCCGATATCCGTGCCCATTTTGGGCGGATCGACGGTCTCATCCACGGTGCGGGCGTGCTCGCGGATTCCCTCATCGCCGAGAAGACCGAAAGCCAGATGCTGCGGGTGTACGACACGAAGGTCACCGGTCTGCGCAATCTGCTCGCGGCCATGGCCGGTGATACGCTCCATCTCATCGCGGTCTTCTCGTCGGTCAGCGCGCGCTACGGCAATGTCGGTCAGGCCGACTACGCCGTCGCCAACGCCACCATGGCGGCGATCGCCGCCGCGGACGCTAAACGCCGCGGCGCGGCGTGCGCGCTGCGCATCATCGATTGGGGCCCGTGGGACGGCGGCATGGTCAACGACGGCCTGCGCACGCTCTTCGCCGCGCGCGGAGTTCCTCTGATTCCGCTCGACATGGGCGCGGCGGCGTTCGTGGCCGAAGTCTTCCACGGTTCCAACGCCACGCCGCACGTCGCGCTGTTCGCCGGAACCGCGGGCGCGCCCCTTGGCGCAAACCATGCGGCCGTGACCGCCTGACGGAGCTTTAGTGGTGACCGCTTTCCCGCCGATCGCGATTGTCGGCCGCGGCTGCGTCCTGCCGGGGGCTTTCACGCCCGCGGACCTGTGGACGTTGATCGCGCGCGACCACGTCGCCGTCGACGGCGTGCCCGCCGGCCACTGGCGTGCGTCCTCCGCGCGTATCTTGCGCCGGCAAGGCGATGCGGCCGCCGAAGGCGCGGTCACCGACCGTGGCGGTTTCGTCACCGGATTTGACGCGCAGTTTCAACCTGACGGGTTCGCGCTGCCGGCCGCCGAGATCGCCGCCGCCGACCGCCTGACCCGCTGGCTCTTGCACGCGGGCCGCGCGGCGATGGCGGACGCGGGGCTGGACCTTGCGCGGCCGCGCCTTCACGGCGGTGCGGTTGTCGGAAATCTCGGCTATCCCAGCGAAGCCCTCGCGCGCTTTGCGGAAGGCGTCTGGATGGGAACGCCCGATCCCGCCCGTGCGCGCGACCGCTTCAACGGCGGCTTGCCCATTTCCATCCTCTGTCAGGCGCTCAATCTCGGCCTCGGTGGATTCGCGCTGGATGCCGCCTGCGCGTCCTCGCTCTACGCCCTGAAACTCGCTTGCGACCGCCTTCACGCGGGCGAGGCGGACGTGATGCTTGCCGGCGCGATCAACGCCATCGATCCGCTTGTCCTGCACACAGGCTTCACCGCGCTCTCGGCCATCAGCCCTTCCGGACAATCGCGGCCGTTTCACCGTGACGCCGATGGTCTGCTGCCCGCCGAGGGCGCCGTCCTCTTCGTCCTGAGGCGTTACGACGACGCTGTGCGCGATGGCGACCGTATCCATGGCGTCATCCGCGGCGTCGGTTTGTCGAACGACGGGCGCGCCGGCGGGATTCTTTCGCCCGCGCGTGAAGGACAGGAAGCCGCCCTGCGCCGCGCGCTGGAGGTTGCGGGCGTCGCGCCCGCCGAGGTCGGTTTCATCGAATGCCACGCGACCGGCACCCAGATCGGCGACGCTGTCGAACTCGCGGCCTTGCGCGCCGTCTTCGGAGCGGACCGGGCGCTGGGTCTCGGCTCGCTGAAAGCGAACCTCGGCCATCTCGTCACCGCGTCCGGCGGTGCGGGCGTGCTCAAGGTCCTCGCCGCCATGGCGCACGATGTCCTGCCTGGTTCGCCTGCGTCTGGTCCCTATACGCCGGGGTTGGCGGACACGGGCTTCCGCGTCGTCACACACGCCGAACCGTGGCCGGACGCCCCGCGCCGCATCGCCGGCGTCAGCAGTTTCGGGTTCGGCGGCAACAACGCACACGTGATTATTGAATCGCCCGACACCTTCCGGCCCGCGCCCGCGACGCAACCGACAGCGCGCGCTGCGGTCGGGATTGTCGCCGTCGGATACCGCGGACGCGGTACCGCCACCGACCTTCAAGCACATCTGTTCGACGGCGCGGCGCTTCCCGAGGCCCCCGACATCACGCTGCCGATGGCCGGCTTGCGCATCCCGCCCAACGATCTGCGCCAGAGCGTGCCGCAGCACGCCTTGATGCTGGCCGCCGCGCTCGAGTCGATAGCGGATGTGACTTTGCCCGCCAACACGGCTGTCATCGTCGGCGCGCAATGCGCGGCCGACGCCTGCCGCCACGCCTACCGTTTGCGCTTACCGGACCTCGCGCCGGACGCGGCGCGCGACGACGCGGGTGTCGGCGCGATGGTCGCGGCCCATGTGATCGGCTGCATGCCGAACATGCCCGCCAATCGGCTCAACGCCCAATGTGATCTGCGCGGCCCCAGCTTCACCGTCGCGGCGGAGGAGGCCTCCGGCCTGGAAGCCTTGCGCATCGCCGCGCGGATGCTTGAGACCGGTGAGATCGATGCGGCCCTTGTCGGCGCGGTCGACACGCCCGACGATCCCGTCACCGGTTTCGCCCTCGCGCAGCTTCTCCCCGACCGGCCCGCGCCTGCGGATGCCGCCGTCAGCCTCGTCCTGAAACGCGTCGACGATGCGCGCGCGGCGGGCGAAACCGTGCTCGCGGTGCTCGACGATCGCGAAGGAGAGTCCTGGACGGACGTTCAACAGGCGCTCGATGCCGGGCTCGGCCATGCCCATGTTGCCGCCGGATTGCGCGATGTCGCGGCCGCGGTCTTCGCGCTCGCGCGCCGGACATGGCCGCGTCCCGGGCGCAAGACGCTCCCGTGGCTCGCGAACAAGGATCCGCGCCGCATCAGCGTGACGGTGACGCCGCTGATGGCGTCACCGCGTACGATCCATCTGCGCGAAGATGAATATGTCTCGCTGCGCGATACGACAATCCGGGTCTATGAAGGCGACGATATCGCGGCCTTGCGCGCCGCCGTCGCGGCGGACCGGGCGCTCGCCGCCGCCGATCTCGCGCGCCCCGGGCGCGGCCCGCGCGCGGCGATCCACGGCGCTCCGGCGGACATCGTCGCACGCCGCGCGGTTCTCCTGGAGTGTCTCGACAACGGGACCGCGCCGCGCGACCCTAACATCGCGCTCGCCCATGCGCCGCTATCCGGCGACGTCGCTTTTGTCTTCACGGGCGCGGCGGCGGCCTATCGCGGCATGGGCCAGGATCTCCTGCGCCGTTTGCCGGTCTTGGCCGACCGCGTCCATGAACAATGTCCGCTTGTGCGCGAACTCGCCGGTTGGATCTACGACCTCGCGCCCCAACCGCATATGGGCGATTACCCTCTCCTGACCGCGTCGTCGTTCCTGTGTCAGGCGCACG
Organism: uncultured Rhodobacterales bacterium; assembly: GCA_964576515.1. GTDB lineage: Bacteria > Pseudomonadota > Alphaproteobacteria > Rhodospirillales > Rhodospirillaceae > SHVO01. The sequence continues at coordinate 234,357 of CAZNUW010000005.1, read as the reverse complement.
CCGCGCTCACGCGTGATGTTCTCGCGATTACGCCGCAAGCGGCCATCGGGCTCTCGTCGGGCGAGACCAATGCGCTGTTTGCCCTCGGCGCCTGGACCGACATGGCCGGTCTCATGACCGCGGTGCGCGACGAAGGTCTCTACGCGTACGCCCTCTCCGGCGCCTACGCAGCCGTGCACGCCTATTGGGATCGTCACGGCATCGCTCACGACGCGTGGGAGACGTGGCAGATTTTAGCTCCGGTGGACGATGTGCGCGCGGCCCTTGTGGCCGGCGCCGATCTCGCCATCGTGACCGCGCCGGACGATTGCATCATCGCCGGAACGGCGGCGGCCTGCGGGGCGGCGGTCAAACGTCTCGGACCTCATCGCGCGACACGGCTCAATATCAGCCTCGCCTGCCACACGCCTGCGATCGGCGATGCGGCCGGGCTGTGGCGTCGGCTGCACAACCGTTCCACCGCCGCGCCCGGCGGTGTTCGCTTCTATAGCAACGCGCACAACCGCGCCTATGAGGTCACACAACAGTCCGTCGCCGACGCGCTCACCCATCAAGCCGCGCACACGGTGGATTTCCCGGCGACTATCCGTCAGGCGTGGGACGACGGTGTGCGCATCTTCATCGAACACGGGCCGCGCGATACCTGCGCCCGCGCGATCCGCGCCGTGTTGGGCGACCGCCCGCATCTCGCCGTCGCCCTTGATCGCTTCGGTGCTTCGTCGTGGGAAGCCGCCGCCGAGTCCGTGCTTCAGCTTTTGGCGGCGGGCGTACCCATGCGCCTCGACGGTTTCGTGAACATGACCGAGGAAAAGGCCGCGCCGTCGACGCCGTTGTTGCGCTTGCCCGCGCGGTGGCCGGCGGTGCCGGGGCGTCATAAGGCGGCCGTCCTTCCGTTGCCGCCGCGTCTCGCGCCGGTCCGCGATCAGTCAGTTGCATGGCCGCAAGCTGCCGCACACCAAGCGCGCGCGTCGCGCCGCGATCCCATGCCGGGCGCCGCCGCCGCCGCGGCGCGCCTGCATGAATCGCTCACCGCGCAGCATCTCGCCTATATGCAAACCGCCGCGCACGCCCATGCGGCGTTCCTCCATATCGTCGGGGGTATCGCGTATCCACAGCAAGATGCGCCGCCGCGTGCGGTGTCCGCGCCTGTCTCCACGCCCGCGCCCCTGCATGGCCGCGCCGATCTTGAAAAACTCTCCTCCGGCCGGTTGTCCGAGGTGTGGGGCGAACAGTTCGCCGTGCTCGACGATGTGACGCGCATCGTGCGTATGCCGATGCCGCCGCTTCTGCTCGCTGACCGGGTCATGACCATCGACGCCGTGGCCGGATCGATGACCACAGGCTCCATCGTCACCGAAACCGACGTCACCGCCGACGCCTGGTATGTGCATCACGGACGCATGCCCGCCGGGCTTGTCGTGGAGTCCGGTCAGGCGGATCTCCTGCTCATCTCCTGGCTCGGCATCGACTTCCTCAATCGCGGCGAACGCGTGTACCGCCTCTTGGGGTGCGAGCTGACCTATCACGGTCCGTTGCCCGCCGTCGGTGAAACCCTGCGCTACGATATCGCCATCGACAGCCATACGTCCTTGGGCGACGTGCGTCTGTTCTTCTTCCACTACGATTGCCACGTCGCGGGCGCGCACCGCATCTCCGTGCGCAACGGCCAGGCCGGGTTCTTCACGGATGAAGAACTGGCCGACTCCGACGGCGTCTTGTGGTCGGCCGAAACCACGAAGCCGAAACCGCTTGCCGAAAGCCGTCTTGATAAGCCCACCGTCGTCACCGACCGCATGGCCTTCGACCGCGCGGCGCTGGACGCTTTTGCCAAAGGCGATCTCGCGGCGTGTTTCGGTCCGGCTTTCTCGCTCAGCGGATGCCACACCCGCTCGCCCGCCCCGCCCGTGGGCCGGATGCTGCTGCTCGAACGCGTCACGCACTTCCAGCCAAAGGGCGGTCCTTGGGGCCGCGGGTACCTGCGCGCCGAATGGCCCGTCAGCCCGAACGATTGGTTCTTCGACGGTCACTTCAAGAACGATCCTTGCATGCCCGGCACCTTGATGTTCGAGGCCTGCCTGCAGGCGATGAGCGTTTACATGGCGGGCCTCGGCCTCACCCTGAACCGCGACGGCTGGCGGTTCGAGCCGCTGCCGGAGGAAACCTTCCGTCTGCGCTGCCGGGGCCAGGTCACGCCGCGCGCGCGCAACATCGTCTACGAGGTGCATGTCGAGGAACTGGCCCTTGGCCCGCAACCGGTCCTGTGGGCGGACGTGCTGTGCACCGTCGACGGCCTGAAGGCGTTCCACTGTCCGCGCCTCGCGCTGCGCCTCGTGCCCGATTGGCCCATGGCGAAAACCGACGCCGTGAGCGACCCTGAACCCGCGCGGCCCTCCGCCGTGGTCGACGGTTTCGCCTTCGACTATCGCTCGCTGATGGCCTGCGCGGTCGGGCGGCCCAGCGAAGCCTTTGGCCCCTTCTATCGCCGATTCGACGACGGCACCCGCGTCGCGCGCCTGCCCGGCGATCCCTATCACTTCATGACGCGCATCGCGCGCATCGACGGCGCGATCGGCGGTATGACCACCGGCGCGTTCGTCTCCGCTGAATACACGGTGCCGCCCGACGCCTGGTATTTCGCCGAAACGCCGCGCGGCGCAATGCCTTACGCGGTCTTGATGGAAGTGGGGCTCCAGCCATGCGGCTGGTTGGCCTCCTATATAGGTGCGGCGCGCGAGATCGAGGGCGAGGTCTATTTCCGCAATCTCGACGGCACGGCGCGGGTCCACGGCGAAGTCACGCCGGCGACGGGCCGACTGATAACGGACGCAAAGCTCACCAGCCTTTCGCGCGCCGGCGCCATGATCATCCTCGCCTTCCATGTCACCACGTCTGACGCGGTGGGTGTGGTGCATGAAATGGAGACCGTTTTTGGTTTCTTCCCCGCCGAAGCGCTCGCCGCGCAGGCTGGATTGGCGCCCTCGCAAGACGATCGTGCGTTGCACGATGCACCCGCGCATCTTCCCTTTATTTTGCGGGACACCGCATGGGGCCGCGCCGTCGCGGGCGACAAGATGCTCATGGTCGACCGCATCACGGGGTGGTGGCCTGACGGCGGCGCGAAAAAGCAGGGCTTGATCCGTGGCGAGAAGGCCGTCGATCCGGAATCCTGGTTCTTCAAGGCGCACTTCTTCCAGGACCCCGTGCAGCCCGGTTCGCTCGGCGTCGAAGCGATGTTGCAAGTGGTGAAGGCCGATCTCCTGCGGCGCGGATACGCGCAGGGCGCACCGTCACCCGCTTTCCTGCCCGTCACAGAGACCGACCGCGTCGTTTGGAAGTATCGCGGTCAGGTTCGTCCCTGGGCGACGTCCGTTGTCACCCAAGCCGAGATTTTGGAACGTCGCATCGAAGCCGACGGCGTAACGGTCGTTGCCCGCGCGAGTGCATGGGTCGACGGTCTCAAGATCTATGAAGCCACCCTCGGCACGAAGTTGATCTTCGACCGCGCGGGCCACGGCGAACAGGTGTTCGATGTGAACGCGCAGCCGTGGTTGGCCGATCACGCGCCCACGTACGTCATTCCCGCCTTGCCTTTGATGGCGATGGCCGACCGTATATTGTGTCGGGGCACATATGACGGTGATGAAGATGTTCCGGGTCTCGTGCGTGATTTCACAGCGCGCCGCTGGCTCGCGTTCGGCGCCGAACCGCAACGTACGCGCCTTGTTGTCGACGGCGCGCGTGTCACCCTCGAAACCGAAAAGCCGACCGGTGGTTTCGTCGCTGTCGCCGTCGCCGCAAACGGCGGCGATGCGCCGGCGCTTTCCGTCATCACCACCGACGCGCCCGTCGTGCATGAACGCGGGCATGAACGCGATCTCTATCGCGCCGGCCATCTGTTCCACGGTCCCGCGTTCCAGGGGCTTGCGCGCGCGACGCGCGGCGCCGACGGGGGCAGGGGATGGCTCGATGTGGATGCGCGAATGGCCGCGGCCGTGCGCCGCGCGCTCCTGCTCGACGGTGTGACGCATATCATCCCCAACGACGCCCTCGAACAGTGGGTGTCCGGTTGGAACGCCGATCATGTGGGCTATCCCACCGGTCTCGCGCATCTTCGCGTTCATGCGCCGCTGGGCGCGGCGACTCGCGCGGTCGCCGATGTCCGTTGTATCGACCCGGACGCCCGTCATCCGCGTTTCGCGTTCCAGGTGCGCCTGGGCGCGGACGGCGAGGGCGGCCTTTGGGCCGACGGCGTCCTCATCTACACCGGGCTGCCGAAAGGTCCGCTGGGCCGCTTATCACCGACGTCGCGCCGCGCGTTCCTCGCGGACGCCGTGTTTGTCGAAGGCGCGGGTTTGTCGTGCGCCGACGGCGCTGCGACTGTCCTGGATCCGCGCGATGTCGCGGCGTCGGACTGGTTGCCGGGCACGGTCGCGGCGATCTACGGCTGCGCCGGTCTGTCCGGCCGCGCCCTTTCCGCCGCGATTGTCGCGAAGGATCACGTCGCGCGGCGCGCGCGTGTTCATCCAAGCGCCGTCGCCTTCGATGCGCGTGTTTCTCTGTGTACCGTCGGCGAGCGCGCCTATCCGGTGAAAGTCATCGAAGCCGAGGTCTTTACCGCCATGGACGTTGGTTCGTCGTGAGCGGCGATTCGATCTCCGGCGTCTTCGGCGCGCCAAATCCCGATCTCGCGGCAAGTCCGCACGATGCGACGCAATTTTCTCCGTCGGTTCCCGGCGCGCGCGCGCTGGAGGATCTTCTGCCGGGGACGTTGTCCGACCTCGTGATGGCCGCGCCGCCGGGCACCGTTGAACGGCAATACAGCTTGGCCTTGGCCTTGCGCGCGCTCGCCTCCGGGGGGGCCCTTGCCGCCATGGCGCCGCGCGACAAAGGCGGCAATCGCATCGCGAAAGAGCTGGAAGCCTTTGGCTGCGCCGTCGCGGCCTCCAGCGGTCGCCATCAACGCCTCTGCCGCGCGGTCCGGCCCGCGGCGCTGCGGGATGCCGCCGTCGCGGCGGCCATCGCCGCCGGCGAACAGCGTTTCCGCGTGGACATCGGATATTGGACGCAGCCCGGCGTGTTCAGTTGGGATCGCATCGATCCCGGCACGGCGCTCCTTCTGTCCGTTTTGCCTCCCTTGACCGGCCGCGGCGCGGATCTCGGTTGTGGGATCGGCGTCATCGCGCGCGCGGTGTTGTCCCATGCCGGCGTCGCGCATCTCGATCTTATCGACATCGATCGCCGCGCGGTCGCCGCGGCCCGGCGCAATATCGAAGACCCGCGCGCCGCCTTCCACTGGGCCGACGTGCGCCGTCTGTCGTTCGCAAGTCTCGACTTCGTCGTGATGAACCCGCCGTTCCATGACGGCGGCCAGGAAGACAGGGCGCTGGGGCAGGCTTTCGTGCAACAAAGCCATCGCATGGTGCGCGCCGGCGGCACGGTCTGGCTCGTCGCCAACCGGCACCTGCCTTATGAATCCGGTTTGGGCGAGATGTTCACCTCCGTTGCGCTGCGCGCCCAGGGACAGGGTTTCAAAGTGTACGAGGCAACGAAATGAGCGGGACATCACGGTTGGATCGCCTGCTTGCCAATCTTGGCTACGGGTCACGCAACGATATTCACGAACTCGTGCGTCATGGGGTTGTCGTGCTCGACGGCGCGCCGGTGAAGGACGCGGGCGCCCGCATCCCGGTCGCTCCCGATCTGCCCGCGCGCCTTCTTGTGAACGATGAACCGCTCGACCCGCTGCAGGGCCTCGCCCTCATGCTGCACAAACCGCTCGGCGTGACCTGTTCGCACAAGGAATCCGGGCCGCTTGTGTACAGTCTGTTGCCGGCGCGCTGGCGGCGGCGCGATCCCGCGATCTCCACCGTCGGCCGATTGGACAAGGAGACATCCGGCCTTCTGCTGATGACGGACGACGGCGCGCTTTTGCACCGGATCATTTCGCCGAAGCATCATGTCAGCAAACATTACGTCGCGACCCTCGCGCGGCCCCTGCGCGGCGACGAAGCCGGAATCTTCGCCGCCGGCACGCTCATGCTGGAAGGCGAAACGAAGCCCCTCGCGCCGGCCGCGCTGGAGGTGCTCTCGCCGACCCAGGCGCGGGTGAGCGTCACCGAAGGCCGCTATCATCAGGTGCGCCGGATGTTCGCCGCGGTGGGCAATCATGTGGAGGCTCTGCACCGCGACCGGGTGGGCGCGCTGGCGCTGCCGGCCGATCTCGCGCCCGGCGCCTATCGCGTCATGACTCCGGCCGACGTGGCGGCCGTCTTCAATTGACGTGATTTCCTGGATCATTATCTACTTTAGATTGTGATTGTGCCCCGGCACTTCAGATGACTTTCAGAGCGTATTAAAAAAACTAAACCCGCGCGCCGATTTTTGTGCGGTGCGGCAAAACATTGATCTTCCAACACCCTATGGCCTTTCGGCATGGGAATTGTTGCGCTTTTCCGATACGCTTCCCTCTTCCAAGACCTTCGAGCCCGGGATGAGGAGAAGCGCTATGGATCTTTCAAGACGTCAGGCCCTTCGCGGCATGGTTGGGGGCGGCGCCGTTACGGTCGGCCTTCCGCTTCTCAATGTATTCCTGAACGGCAACGGCACCGCGCTCGCCGACGGATCGCCCATGCCGGTGCGTTTTGGCACCTGGTACTGGCACCTTGGTATGCAGCGGAACATCTTCGTTCCCAACAAGATCGGCGCCGACTTTGACCTGAAGGAAGAAGCGCTGCCCTTCGCGTCGATCAAGCAGCACATGAACGTGCTCACGAACTTCACCGCGTTCCGCGACGATTGCCCGCTGCTCTGCCACTCGTCGGGCTGGATCATCAGCCGTTCGGGCATCGCGCCGAAAGCCGGCGGCGACAATCCGGGCGAGACCATCGACATCACGGTCTCGAACCAGATCGGCCGCACCACGCGCTTCAAGACCCTGACCGCCACGGCGACGGGCGACGTGCGCGACACGCATTCGTACGAGAACCAGACCACCGAAACGGTGCCGGAATTCTCGCCCATCGCGTTCTATCAGCGCGTCTTCGGGCCGGATTTCCAGGATCCCAACGCACCGTCGTTCACGCCGAACCCGAAGATCATGGTGCGCAAGAGCGTGCTGTCCGGCGTGATGGACGAAGCCAAGCAGATCAACGCCCGCGTCGGCGCGGAAGATCGGGCCCGCCTCGATCAGTACTTCACCGGCCTGCGCCACCTCGAGCGTCAGTTCGATCAGCAGCTCACCAAGCCCACGCCGATCGCCTCGTGCAAGCAGCCCAAGGCGCTCGACAAGGAAACCGCGCCGGGCGGCGAATCCTCGCTTATCGCCTCGCGTCACAAGCTGATGACCGACATCATGGTCATGGCGGTCGCCTGCGATCAGACGCGCGTGTTCAACATGAGCTACGCCGGCGCCAACACCACGAAGCCGGGCTACGAGAAGCCGCACCACACCTGTACGCACGAAGAACGTCTGGATCCGGAACTGAACTATCAGGTCAACGCCTCGTGGTTCACCCGCCGGTCGTTTGAAGGCTGGGCGTACTTCGTCGACGCCTTCACGAAAGTGAAGGAAGGCGACGGCACGCTGCTCGACAACGTGTTCATCATGGCCGACACCGACGTCGGTTATGCCCGCGTCCACTCGCTGGACGGCTTCACCGTGATGACCGCCGGCCGCGCCGGCGGCAAGGTGAAGACCGGCCTGCACATTCCGGGCAACGGCAGCACGGTTTGCCGCCTGGGTTACACCGCGCTCAAGCTCATGGGCTGCGATGTCAACACGTGGGGCACCAAGAGCAACGCGAACTCCAGCGAGATCGGCGAACTTCTCGCTTAACGCAGATGTTCGCGGAACAGCCGCGTCAACAATGCGCGGGGTCTGTGCTTCATGGCGCAGACCCCGTCGCCATCTTCGGAGAATGAGATCGACTAAACACGACCTTATCTAAAGCGGCGCGGATCTATCCTGGGAGGGAGTCCCCGCCGTCGCGGCCCATCATCAGCAGTGTTTTTTTTCGAACGGTTCAGGGGGGAACATGACCATCGAAACCCGTCGCACACTCGTGCGGTACATCAGCACATTGTCCGTCACCACCGCGCTTACCGCCATTCCGCTCGTCATGGCGCCGCAGGCCTTTGCGCAAACACAAGCGCCTGCCGCGGTCGACGAGATCGTCGTCACCGGCTCGCGCATCGTGCGCGAAGGTTACGAGGCGCCGACGCCGGTGTCTGTGCTGGGGTCCGAGGAACTCAGCAACATGGGGCTGCCGAACGTCGCCGACGCCGTCGCGCGGCTGCCTGCGCTGCAAGGCAATACCGTCGGCCAGCGCACCGTGTCCACCATCGGCGGCGGCACCGCGGGCATCAACCTCGCCAACTTGCGCGCGCTCGGTCAGGCGCGCACGCTCGTTCTGCTGGACGGCAAGCGCGTGGTGGGCTCGAACCTCGGCGGCCTCGGCGGTAACCTCATCGGCGGCGCCGTCGACTTGAACACCATGCCGAACGGCTTGATCGAGCGCGTCGACGTTGTCACCGGCGGCGCCTCGGCCGTTTACGGCTCCGACGCCCTGGCCGGCGTCCTCAACTTCGTTCTCGACAAGGACTACACCGGCATCAAAGGTTCGTTGCAGGGCGGCATCACCACCTATGGCGATGGCGAGAACTATAAGATCGACCTCACTGCCGGCACGCCGTTCGCCGGCGGTCGCGGCCACTTCCTGATCAGCGGCGAGCACGCCTATAACGCCCCGATCCATCACGCGTACTATCGGCAGAACGTCCAAGACAACACTTATAACTGGGTGCAAAACCCGGCCTACGGCACCGGCGCGGGGCAAAGCACCGGCGTTCCGCAGTACATCGCGCTCGATCAAGTCGGTCTCGCGACCGCAGCGCCCGGCGGCATCATCACCTCCGGCCCGTTGAAGGGAACTTACTTTCTGGAAGGCGGACGGCCCGCGCAGTTCAACTACGGCCCGGTCATCAGCTCGCAATATATGTCGGGCGGCGATTGGAAGTTCTCGCGCCTGAACGGCCAGCTTCCGCTGAACATCATGATGATGCGCGAAACCATCTTCACGCGTGTGAGCTACGATCTGTCCGACAATGTGTCCGCTTTCGGCGAGATGCAGTGGTCGCACACGAAATCCGAGAACTACCACGGCGTTCCGTATTTCCGTTTCGGCAACGTGACGATCCGCAACGACAATGCGTTTATCCCGGATAGCGTGCGCGCACAGATGACGGCATTGGGGCTGACGAGCTTCTCGCTTGGCACGTGGAACGGCGATTTCGTCGACATGGGCGCGTTGAACCGGCGCGTTTTCCGCCGCTATATGGCGGGATTCGAGGGCGCGTTCGACGCTGCGGAAACGACCTGGAATTGGGAAGTGTCCGCGTCGCGCAGCACAACCCACATTTCCGCGCGCTCGACCAAGAACCCCGTCGTACCGCGATGGAATGAAGCGGTCGATGCGGTTTTGGATCCCGCTTCGGGGCGGGTGGTCTGCCGTGTAGCGCTCGGGAATCCGAACCATCCCTGTAAGCCGATCAACGTGATGGGCCTCGGGGTGAATTCCTCGGAAGTCGGCGCTTATCCCTATTCCATCACCAATGGTTACCTCTTTACCCGGATGTCTCTGAACACTTTCGCCGGCACGATCACCGGCGAGCCGTTCGAGCTGTGGGCAGGACCGGTCTCTGTGGCGCTCAACGCCGAGTATCGCAAGGAAGCCGCCACCGGCTTTGCAAGCGCGCTGGATCTGCAACGCAGTTTCTTCGCGGGCAACTACCAGCCGACCATCGGGGCATACTCGGTGAAAGAAGCGGCGTTTGAAACCGTCGTACCGCTCGCCCGCGATGAAAGCTGGGCGCGCTCGTTTGACCTGAACGCCGCCGTGCGGGCGACCGACTACAGCGCCTCCGGCTATGTCACCACCTGGAAGGTGGGCGCGACCTACAACCCGATCGACGACATCACCTTCCGCATCACGCGCTCGCGCGACATTCGCGCCCCGAACATCGGCGATTTGTTCTCGGGCGGCACCACCGGCACCGGCACGATCATCGATCGGTTCCGCAACGAGACGTACCCGATCCTCACCAACACCGCCGGCAACCCGTCGCTCTTGCCTGAGAAGGCCGATACAACGGGCTTTGGCGCAGTGTTCCAGCCGACGTTCCTGCCCGGGTTCGGCGCGTCGGTCGACTACTACAACATCAACATCAAGGGCGCGCTGGCGCAGCTCGGTTCGCAACGCATCATGGATCGCTGCTTTGAGGGCGACGCCAGTCTTTGCGGGTTGATCATTCGCGGCGCGCCGGCGGCGGGTCAACAGTACGGGCTGATCACCCAGGTCAACAACCTCTCCCGCAACCTCGTGGTACAGCAGGCGCGCGGCATCGACTTCGAGGCCAGCTACAATATGCCGCTCGCGACGATCAACGAGGATTGGGAGGGCAACGTTCAGATCCGCGGTCTTGCCACCAAGGTTCTGCGCTTGGACAGCGTCGACCTCGACGGCGTGTTGCAGCAAGGCGCCGGTGTTCTCGGCAACGTGTCCACCGGTGCGCCGCTCACGACCGGCGATTTCAAGTACATGGTCTCGATCGGATACGTGACCGACACGTTCAACGGCACGCTCACGATGCGCGGCGAGGGCTCAGGTGTCTATCACCGCAGTGCCGTCGTCTGTAATTCGGGCTGTCCGGTGTCGACGGCGAATGCGCCGACCCTCAGCATGAACCACGTCCCGGGCCGTAAGCAGTTCGACCTGAGCCTGAACTACAAGCTGATGGATGGGATGATCACGCCGTACTTCGTCGTGGACAATCTCTTCAACGAACCGCTGGCATTGCGTTACGGCCAGATCAGCAACGGTTATTACGAGAACACGAATGCCGACGAAGGCCGCATGTTCCGTCTGGGCGTGCGCTTCGCGATGTAAGCTTCGTATCGTATATCTCGATAAAAGGGAGGCCGGAGCGTCAGCTCCGGCCTCTTTTGTTGAATAAACATCCTATCGATCCAACCCTTGCGCGGGCGACGTAAGGGTTGTGTTGCGCCGGAACAACAATTCAGTAAAACTCGATGGTTCCGGGCAGAAACCACCTTTCCTTCCCCTGCAAAATCAACTCATTCTAGTTGTAATGCGGCGCGGGATGCCGCCTAACATCTTGGGGAGGAACCATGATTCGCCTTCGTGGCCGCGCACGCGCGCGGCATTTTCATGCTTTGACTGTGACCACGGCCCTGGCCGGACTTCCGCTTTTCCTAACGCCGCAGGCCATGGCCCAGGAGGCCGGCGCGGCCGTTGATGAAATCGTCGTGACCGGGTCGCGCATCGTGCGCGAAGGCTATGAAGCGCCGACGCCCGTCTCCGTTCTCGGCTCCGATGAACTCGCCAATATGGGTCTGCCCAACGTCGCCGACGCGATGAACCGCTTGCCAGCGTTGCAAGGCAACCTCGTCGGTCAACGGTCCTCCAACACCGTCGGCGGCGGCACCGCCGGCATCAACCTCGCGAATCTGCGCAACCTCGGCGCCTCGCGCACCCTCGTTCTGCTCGACGGTAAACGCGTCGTCGGCTCGAACCTGGGCGGCATCGGCGGCGCGCTGGTGGGCGCGGCGGTCGACTTGAACACGATCCCGAACTCGTTGATCGAGCGGGTCGACGTTGTGACCGGCGGCGCTTCGGCGGTGTACGGTTCCGACGCGCTCGCGGGCGTCGTCAACTTCGTGCTCGACCGTGATTTCACCGGCATCAAAGGCGCGGTGCAGGGCGGCATCACCACATACGGCGACGCCGAGACCTATAAGGTCGACGTCACGGCCGGAACGCCGTTCGCCGGCGGCCGCGGCCATTTCCTCGTCAGCGGCGAACACTCTTATGCGGCGCCGATCGATCATGCCTACTACCGCGACAACATCACCGACGACGCGTGGAACTGGGTCCCGAACCCGGCTTACGGCACGGGCGCCGGTCAGTCGACGGGCGTTCCGCAGTATCTCGCGTTGAATAATGTCGGTCTCGCCACGGCGACGCCGGGCGGCATCATCACCGCGGGCCCCTTGAAGGGGACCTACTTCCTCGAAGGCGGCCGTCCGTCCCAGTTCAACTACGGCAACATCATCGGCGCGCCGTATATGCAAGGCGGCGATTGGCGGCATTCACGGCTGAACGGTCAGCTCCCGTTGAACCTCGAGATGCAGCGCTCGGCCGTGTTCACGCGCGCCAGCTACGATCTCTCCGACAGCGTCACCGCTTTCGCCGAAGCCCAGTGGGCGCACGCCCTCACGGACAACGAGCAGGGCGTCAATTACTTCCGCCTCGGCAACATCACGATCCGCAACGACAACGCCTTCATCCCGGACTCGGTACGCACGCGCATGACGGCTCTGGGGCTGACGAATTTCTCGCTCGGCACCTGGAACGGCGACTTCATCGGCATGGGCGCGGAGAACACGCGTCACTTCCGCCGCTATATGGCGGGCTTCGAAGGGGCCTTCGACGCGATGGACACGACCTGGGCCTGGGAAGCGTCGGTCTCCCGCTCGACCACGCATATCTCGGCGCGCTCGACCAACAACTATCACATCGCGCGCTATCTCGAAGCCACGGATGCCGTGTACGACACCAACGGCCGCATCGTCTGCCGTTCGTCGCTCACCAATCCGAACAACGGGTGCGTTCCCATCAATGTGATGGGTATCGGCGTGAACAGCAGTGAACCGGGCGCTTATCCGTATTCCAACTTCAACGGCTATCTCTTCACGAAGATGGCCTTGAATACCTTCGCCGGTCAGGTCACCGGCGAACCGCTCGACACCTGGGCCGGTCCGGTCTCGGTGGCGCTGAGCGTGGAACACCGCAAGGAGTCCGCAACCGGCTTCGCCAGTTCCTTCGACGAAGCGGGCGTGTTCTTCGCCGGCAACTACAAGGGCACGGCGGGCTCATACACCGTGACGGAAGGCGCCTTTGAAACCGTGGTGCCGTTGGCGCGCGACGAGTCGTGGGCCCGCTCGCTCGACCTCAACGCCGCCGTCCGCGCCACGGACTATAGCCAGTCGGGCTATGTCACGACGTGGAAGGTGGGCGCGACCTATAGCCCCGTCGACGATCTGACGTTCCGCGCCACGCGGTCGCGCGACATCCGCGCGCCGAACATCGGCGACCTGTTCTCGGGCGGCGCTTCCGGCACCGGGAACATCACGGATCGCTTCCGCAACAACGAAGCCTACACGATCGTTTCGGTCACGCAGGGCAACCCCGCGCTGTTGCCCGAGAAGGCCGACACGACCGGCGTCGGCGTCGTGCTGCAGCCCACTTTCCTTCCGGGCTTCGGGGCGTCCGTCGACTACTACAACATCGATATCGATGGCGCTTTGGCGACGCTCAGCACCCAGGAAATCATCAATCGGTGTTTTGCCGGCGAAGCCGACCTGTGCGGCTACGTCGTTCGTGAAGGCGGCTCTCCGACAGGGCTGGTGACGCGCATCAACAACCGCCCGCGCAACCTGATCGCGCAGCAGGCCCGCGGCATCGATTTTGAAGCCAGCTATAACTTCCCGCTCGCGGTTGTCGATCCCGAGTGGAACGGAAATCTGCAACTGCGCGGCATGGCGACGAAGGTGCTGCGCCTCAACAGCACGGACCAGAACGGCGTGCGGCAGGAAGGCGCGGGCGTGGGCGGCAACGTGCAGACCACACCGCCGCTCTCGACCGAGGACTTCCGTTATATCGTCTCGCTGACCTACACCAACGAGCCGTTCTCGGGCACGATCACCATGCGTGGTGTCGGCGCCACGGTGTACAGTCGCACGGCGGTCGTCTGCACGACGGGTTGCCCGGTCTCCACGACCACGGCGCCCACGCTCAGCACGAACCATATCGACGCCGACCGGAAGTTCGACATCAGCCTGAACTACAAGTTCGACAACGGGCTCTCGACCTTCCTGATTGTCGACAATGTGTTCAACGATCTCCTGCCGGTGCGTTACGGCACCGTCGGGGCTGGTCTCTACCAGAACATCAACGGCGACGACGGCCGGACATTCCGCGCGGGCGTGCGCTTCGAGATGTAAAGCTTGTCCCATCACCGGGACAAAGAAGGCCGGGACGGAAGTCCCGGCCTCTTTCTTTGTAACGCGGCGGCGTTTGTAACCGGCGGCGGACCTCAATCAGTTTCCCGTTTCTTTGGCGGATCGGTTATTTTGCGCGGGCCTTATCGTCATTGGAGACGTCATGCTCGCGGCGCTGCCACTTTACTTCGCCTTCCTCGGGACAACGCTCGGTCTGCTCGCGTTGGCATTGGCGATCTACGTCATGCTCACGCCTTACCACGAGATTTCCTTGATCCGTCAAGGCAACCGCGCCGCGGCGTGCAGCCTCGGTGGCACCGCGATCGGCATGGCGATCGTGCTCTTCAGTACGGCGTCGGGCACGTTCGCCGTTGTCGAACTGGCCGTCTGGGGCAGCATCGGGCTTCTCAGCCAGTTGGCGGCGTTTCTCATTGTTTCGCTGATGATTCCCAAATTTCGCAAGGGCATCGAGGACGACAACGTCGGCTACGGGATTGTGCTCGGCGCTTTTTCCATCGCGATGGGCATCTTGAATGCCGGCGCGCTCAGCACCTGACGGCCGCGTCTGGAAAGGACATTAAAATGCGCAAATCTCGTTATGTGACCTTCCTGCTCGCTGCAGCGACACTGTCCGCATGCGATCAGAACAGCGGAACGACCGACGCTGTGCTCTATTCAGATCCTTCGACGTGTTCCAAGGACATGGACGCCGGAATCTGCAACACCGCGTTCGAGGCGGCGCAGGCTGAACATCTTCAGCAGGCGCCGAAATTCGCGTCCCAGGCCGAATGCGAAGCGGCGGGCTTCCAACAATGCGAACAGGCCGAAGTGAAAACCGCCGACGGTTCCAGCGGCGGCGGTTTCTTCATGCCCATGATGATGGGCTACATGATGGGCCGGATGCTTGGCGGCGGCGGTATGCAGCCGCAGCCCGGTGCGGCCGGCCGTCCGAATACGCCCGCAACCGCGCGCCCGGTTTACAGCGACCGCGCGGGTTACCTTCACGCCGGCGGCGCGCCGGTGGGCCGCCTCGCGCCTGGCGCCACGTCGCTGGGTCCGCAGGGCATAGCCACCCGCGTCACCACGCGCGGCGGTTTCGGCGGCAGCGCGCGCGCTTTCAGCGGCGGTTCATAACACCTTGCAGCGGATCGAGATCGCGCCCCGTCCCGATTGGGCGGCGAAAGCCGAGGCCTTGGGATTCGACTGGCACTCCGCGCCCAGCGCCGACGATCCGGTCGGCCGCTACTGGGACGAAAGCGCCTACTGGAAATTCACGGCTGAGGAGATCGACGCCCTCGAAGCCGCCACCGAAGAGCTGCACACGATGTGCCTGGCCGCGGCCGAGCGTGTGATCGCGGGAAAGCTGCTGCCGCACTTCGGGTTCGACGCCCGCGCCATCGCACTGATCGAGGACTCCTGGCGCGTGCGCGGCGATCTCCCGTCGCTCTACGGCCGCTTCGATTTTGCCTACGGCGGGACGGAACCGCCGAAGATGCTCGAATACAACGCCGATACGCCGACCGGCCTTTACGAGGCCGCCGTCGTGCAATGGGCGTGGTCGCAGGAACGCTTTCCGGACGCCGACCAGTTCAATTCGATCCACGAAGGGTTGGTGGAGGCCTGGGCGGACATCAAACGCGCCCACGCCGATGTCGCGCATGTCCATTTCACCAGTCTCGCCCCGCATGCCGAGGATGAAGGCACCGTGCGGTATATGATGGATACCGCGCTCGAGGCGGGACTTCCGGTGAAAGCGGTTGCTGCGGCCGATATCGGCTGGTCGGTCTCGCCCGACATACGCGACTCAGGTGATTTCATCGACCTCGACGACAATCCGATCCGCGCCCTGTTTAAATTGGTGCCGTGGGATTGGCTTCTCGCCGATCAGTTCGGCGCCGATCTCGCGCGCAAGGTGTCCGCGGGCGAGATGACCGTGATCGAGCCCGCCTGGAAGATGGTGCTCGCCAATAAAGCGATCCTCGCCGTGTTGTGGGAGATGTATCCCGATCATCCCAACCTGTTGCCGGCCTTTATGGACCGCGCCGCTTTTGCGCCGGGCACGACCGTCGTCGCCAAACCGCTTCTCGGCCGGGAAGGGGCCAACATCTCTATCGCCACTCTCGGCGAAAAAGGAGCCGTCGTAGGCGCGCCCCTCGCGACCATGCCCGGCCAGTACGGACAGGAAGGGTATGTCTATCAGGCGCTGGCGCCGCGCGCGGCGGCCGTGGATTCCGCCGGCCAGACCCATCATGCCGTCATCGGCAGTTGGGTAATCGCGGGCCGCAGCCGGGGCATCGGCGTGCGCGAGGATACCGCCCTGGTCACCAGCAACCGCAGCCGGTTCGTGCCGCATATCTTTTGATGCGTCTCTTTTGACGCGCCGCGCCTTTTCAGGCCACAAGATCGCGCCGTCCATGTAATCTCGTCCCTCGGGATTTATCTGATCGGGGGATCGTCGGATGGCCTGTTTCAGGATGCCGCTGCTCGCCGCCGCATTTTCCGGTGCGGTCCTGTGCAGCGCGGGCGGGTGGGCCGCGGACGAAACGCCCGAACCCTTCGCCGCCACGGACAGGATCTTCGCGGATTTCCAACGCGACGCGCATGCGCCCGGCCTTGTGTACGGCGTCGTCGCGGACGGTAGGCTGGTCCACGTCAAGGCGATGGGTGTGCAGGATCTCGATGCCCGCCGCCCCGTGACAGCGGACTCGCTGTTCCGCATCGCCTCAATGACCAAGGTGTTCACCGCGCTCACCCTGCTCAAGTTGCGCGACGACGGTGCGGTGCGCCTCGACGCCTTGGCCGAGGACTATGTCCCTGAACTGAAGGGCTGGACCTATCCCACCGCGGACTCGCCGCGCATCCGCGTGCGCGATTTGTTGGCGCACACCGGGGGCTTCGTCACGGACGATCCCTGGGGCGACCGTCAGACCCCGCTGCCTGAAGCGGATTTCACGAGGCTCCTGAAAACCGGCGTGCCGTTCACCCGTGCGCCCGGCATCGCTTATGAATACTCGAACTTCGGGTACGCGCTACTCGGCCGCATTATCGCCAATGCCGGTAAACGTCCTTATGCGGAAGCCGTCCAGCGCACGCTGCTCGGACCCTTGGGAATGAGCGCGTCCGGAGTCATCGTCACGGACGCGCCGCAGGACAAGCGCGCGCTTGGGTATCGTTGGGAGAACGATGCCTGGTCGCGCGAGCCCGATCTCGGCCACGGCGCTTTTTCCTCGATCGGTGCGATGCAGGTCAGCGCCAACGACTACGCGAAGTGGATCGCTTTTCTCTTGTCGGCGTGGCCGCCGCGCGACGACGCCGAGGCCGGTCCGGTGAAACGCGCCACGGTGCGCGAACTTGCCCAAGGCACAAGCTTCATCCGCACGCGCTCGCGTCCCAGCCGTACGGCGGGTCAGTCCTGCACCCAGCCGCTCACCTACAGCATGGGCATGAATGTCACGGTCGATTGTGAGCTTGGCCTCAATCTCTCGCACGGCGGCGGATATCCGGGTTACGGCTCGCACATGGTGATCTTCCCGGAGCGCGGCGTCGGCCTCTTTGTTTTCACGAACCGCACCTATGCCGGTCCCACCGCGCCGCTCTGGGATGCGGCGATGGCCCTGCATAAAGCCGGGCGTCTTGGAAAGACGCAAGCCCTGCCGGTGAGCAAGGCCCTCGCGGGCGCCTATGACGCCGCCGGTAAAATCTATCGGGCGGGAGATGTCGCCGCCGCCGGCGACGTCCTTGCCATGAACTTCCTGATGGATAAGAGCGCGCTGACCTTCGCCGATGAACTAACGCGTCTGAAGGCGGCCGTCGGCGATTGTGAAACCGCGTCGGACCCGACGCCGACAGGTGCATTGTCGGGAACGTTCACCTGGTCTTGCACGCACGGCCGCGTGAGGGGGAACCTGTTGCTGTCCCCCGACACGCCGCCGCGCATCCAACGCCTGGACCTGAATCGGGTGGCGCCCTGATCAGCGCGGGATAAGGGCGGTCGCTTCGATCTCGATCAGAAAATCCGGCAGGGCCAGCGCCTGGACGCCGATCCAGGTGTTCGGCGCGGGCGTGACGTCGCCGTAGAACGCCGCGATGGCCTCCGTCACCGGTTCAAGCTTCGACGGATCATGGTTCACCACATAAGTCCGCAGGCGCAGGATATCGGCCGGTCCCGCGCCGACTTCGGCCAGGATGGTCTTGATGTTCGCAAGCGCTTGGCGCGCCTGTCCGGCGAGTCCGCCGTCGGCCACGTTCAGATCTTTATCCCAGGCCACTTGCCCGGCCAGATGGATGACGTCGCCCGCGCCCTGACGCGCGGCGTGCGAAAATCCGAACTTGGTCGGATCGTAGAGTGTTTTTGGATTGATGCGTTCCGCCGCCATTGATGCGCCCCGTTTGCCAAATATGAACATCATCATCCCGAACCCGGCGCGGCGCGCAACCCGCGACATATTTTGACAAAAGTCCCCATTTTAGGTACATTTGTCGGGTCTAGATGCGGAGCGTTGCAATGACGAGGGTTTCCCGCGTGGCCGTGCGTCGATGTTTTCCTGGAAAAGTGTCGCCCAGTGAAAAGTGTCGCCCAGTGTCGCCCAAGTGTCGCCCGGCCGGAAATTTCCCTAAGTATATGAATTAAAAAGTGTTTTCAGAAAGTGTCGCCTGTCGCCCAGTGTCGCCCATTTTTCGACGGACGGCGGTGTTTGGACCCAAAACCTGTGTGCGGCGCACAATATATAAGGTCTCTTGTGCGTGGCCTTGCCAGGACTCGCCGCGCGGTCATACTGCCCGTCAAACACCATATCCGGATGTGCGATCACATGCGTTCGACGCTGCGCCTTGCCCTCACACTCTTCATCACCACGGTTCCGGCCGCCGTCTTCGGGGCCGATCCCATGCGTCCGGTCATCCCGGCCGAACGTGAAGCCGCCTTGAACGTGCCGATGCCGGCGGGTTTTCAGGTGCAACACACCGAACTTGAAGGGCCGGTCTTTGCGAACGCCCAAGGCATGACGCTCTACTATTGGCCGCATGACACGCTGCGTAACGGCGTGACGGGCGATTCCAAGAAGCAGTCCGATTGCGGTTTCGAGAAGACGACGCACACCGCGGGTTTGATGAGCCCCTATCCGCCGGGCCTCGAACTGCCTGAGTTGGACACGCGTCTGTCCTGCGCGGAGGAATGGCCGCCGGCCTTCGCCGCCGATGACGCGAAGCCCGTCGGCGACTTCACGCTCATCACGCGCAAGGACGGCAGGAAGCAGTGGGCTTACGATGAAGCCGCGCTCTACACCTCGCGCCTCGACAAGGTGCCCGGCGATGTCCTCGGCGGCACGACCCGCGAAAGCGGCGGCGGCAACGACGGCCCGGCGACGCGCCGCCCGGCGCAAGCGCCGTCGGCTGTTCCTCCCGGTTTCCAGGTGGCGACCGCGACCATGGGCCGTCAGTTGCTCACCGATAAATATTTCTCGATCTATGTTTCCGATCGCGACGGTCCGAACAAGTCGAACTGCGACGAACTGTGTGCGCGTAAGTGGCCGCCGATGCTGGCGCCGGCGTCGGCGCGTCCGCAAGGCGACTGGTCGATCTTTGAACGTTCGCCCGGCGTCTATCAGTGGGCGTTCCGCAAGCGTCCGATCTATAGCTATTCACTGGACTACGACATCCGCAGCCTGAAGGGCAGCGACGAAGCGGGCTGGCACAACGTCTATCTTCAACGCACGCCCGCGCCGCCCAAGCAATTCACCGCGCAGGACACGCTTGCGGGCATCGTGCTCGCCGACGAGAACGGCAAAACCATCTACACCTACAACTGCGGCGACGATTCCGCCGACCAGCTTGCCTGCGATCATCCGGGCGCGCCGCAGCAGTACCGCCTGGCCATCTGCGGCGGCGGCGACGCGGAACGTTGTTTGAAGACGTGGCCTTATGTCGCAGCGGCCGCCGGCGCGAAATCCGACAGCCGCGCGTGGAGCGTCATCGAAATCGATCCGATGACGGGCAAGGTCGCGGCGCCGGGCCAAGCCGGGGCGCTGCGCGTTTGGGCCTATCGCGACAGGCCCGTTTACACCTACGCGAAAGATCAAAACCCGGGCGATACGTTCGGCGTCGCGCGCGGCGAACATCGCGGCCGCCGGAACGGCTTCACCGCGTTCTGGCTGCGCGACGATTTCTTCGGCAATACGTTCTAAGTGATGCGGGCAGGGAGTGGGGAGATCACGATGGTGCACATGAACAAGAGCTTGAAAACGGTGTGCGCGGCCTTCGCGGTCGCTTCCGGTTTTCTCGCGCCGCCCGCGCTGGCCGACGACGCAAGTCCGATTCGCAATCGCACGATCAGCTATGCCACCGTCACCATGCATTGGTCGGTCTATCAGACGCCGGAAGCCAAGGCGGAGTGTCCGAACGGCCTCAACGACTTCGGTCCGCGCGAGGTCTTCAAGTCGTTGTACGGCGACGGCAAGGGCAAGACGGTGGTCGAAAGCCAACTCACTCGCGAAGGCTTCAAGTACTTCCCCTTGGATACGGAAGATAAGCTTCCCTACAACCACGCGGGCGGAAAGATTTCCAACGGCATCAATCTCGACGGCCACGTGAAGGACGGCGACTTCACCAACCAGGACGGCGAGAAGGGCGTCGACAACAATCTCTTCCGCGTCATCGGCTGCGCGCGCATTTACCGCGGTCCGGATGGCGCGATCTTCTTCTTCGCGACCAAACAGGTGCGTGACTACACCTTCAACCGCACCATGATCGAGATCACCGAGGTCGACGATCTGACGAACGATCCGGACGTTAAGGTCACGTTCTATCGCGGTATGGATCCCCTGATGCAGGACGCCTCGGGCGCGATGGTGCTGCCTGGCGGCACGCAGCGGCCCGACATGCGTTTTGGTAAGACGCTGATCCGCCGCACGACCGGCAAAATCGTCGCCGGCACTCTGCGCACCGATCCCATCGACAACATGGTCATCCCGTGGGAGGTGTTTCCGCCCGTGCCGGACTACCTCATCATGAAGGGTGCACAGTTCAATTTGAAACTGACCCCGGACCGGGCTGAGGGCGTGCTCGCGGGCTATGCCGATGTCGAGAAGCTCTACGCACACGCGACCACATGGTCGACCCACCACTTTAGCTATGGCCAGCACGACGCGCCGCGTTACTACCGCGAGCTCAACCGCATGGCCGACGGCTATCCCAATGCCGAGGGCGTCAACACGGCGATCTCGTCGGCGCTGCAGTTCAATATGATCCAGGTCTATATCGATCACGGCGAACCGATGACCGCCGCCGCGCCCGAGGGCGCGACGGGCGTCGCCGAATCCGGTGCGTCGCGCGAATAGCGGCCGCCGGCGATCTGTAAGGCCGCCTTAAAATTTCGAGTCCAAACGGGGCGGGGCGGTCCTATCGTATTGGCATTCAGTTACGTTTAGGCCCTAAAGGCTGGCCTAAATGACACACCCGCGCGCAATCCGCAGCGGTCGGTCGGCCTCGTCTTGAAACGCTATTCCCGACCGGTCATTCTGCTAATTCCTAAACGTACCGGGCCCGCGGCGGGAGCTTCATCCGTTGGCCATCGGCAGGGGAGACCCAGCTTATCTACCGAAAGGACAATGACGGGCGGCGTGATTTCACGCGGCGTCCGGAAAAGTCTTTATCCACCACGTCTATCGGCTCTCAGGCTCCGGGGGCTGTGTCGTTCAACGAAGGGAACTGCTTTATATGAATATGGGTCGTGTTGCGCTCAGCCGCCGCTCGAAACTCTCGCTTCTGACGCTCGCTTGCCTCGGCTCCACCTGTCTGACCGGCGGCGCCTTTGCGCAAGCCCAGACGGCGCAGGTCGAAGCCGTCGACGAGATCGTCGTTACCGGCACGCGCGTTGTGCGCGACGGTTACGAAGCGCCGACGCCGGTGTCGGTCATCGGCATCGAGCAGCTTGAAAACCAGGCGACGTCCAACCTCGCCGATTCCATCAACCAGTTGCCGACCCTGCTCGGCAGCTCGACGCCGCAAGGCTCGGTCGCGAACACCACCTCCGGCCAGGGCGCCATCAACGGCCTGTCGCTGCGCGGTTTCGGCACGTCGCGCACGCTCGTTCTGTTGAACGGCCAGCGCACGGTCGGTTCGGTGCTCACGGGCGTCGTTGACGTCAGCGAACTGCCGCAGCACCTGATCGAACGCGTCGACGTCGTGACCGGTGGGGCCTCTGCCGCTTACGGTTCGGACGCGCTCTCGGGCGTCGTCAACTTCGTGCTCGACACCGACTTCACCGGCTTCAAGGGCGAAGTCTCGGGCGGCATCACGACGTATGGTGATGCGCCGCAGTACAAGATCAACGCCGCGTACGGCACGCCGTTCGCCGGCGGCCGCGGTCACTTCCTCCTGTCGGGCGAACACTCGTGGGAAGATGGCCTGCTGATCGGCGACCGTCCGTGGAATCGTGAAGGCCACAGCTTCATCAACAATCCCGCCTACACCGCCACCAACGGCCTGCCGAACCTGATCCGCACGACGCGTGTGGCGCTTGGTCCGGTGGCGAGCTGGGGCGGCACGTTCTCCGTTCCCGCGAACCATCCGCTGTACGGCGTCTCCTTCGGTCCGGGCGGTTCGCAGTACCGCCTCGCGATCGGCGACATCGTTGCCGGTCAGTTGATGCGCGGCGGTAGCTGGGAATCGCAGCAGGTCGCGCCGGTGCGCGGCGTTGCGTTCCAGCCGCAACAGAACCGTCAGGACGTCTTCGCGCGCGTCAGCTACGACGTCAGCGACAACGTGCAGGTTTACGCGCACGCGGCGTGGGGCCACATGGGCTCCTACTCGACGGGCGCGCCGAACTTCTTCCCGGGCAACCTCGCGCTGCGCACCGACAACGCGTTCCTGCCGGCGGAACTCCGCCCGGCGTTGGAACCCGCGGGCGTCACGACGGGCTTCAACTTCGGCACGATGAACTGGGATCTCGATAGCTTCCACGCCGTCATCGACCGCCGTGTTCTGCGTTTCCTGACCGGCGCCACCGGCGACTTTGAAGCCGCGAACACCGATTGGACCTGGGACTTCTACCTCGGCAACGGCGAAGCCTTCGGCTCGCTGAAGTCGATCGGCGCCATGGACCGCACGCGTTACGCCCTCGCGGTGGACGCCGTGCGTAATCCGGCCACCGGCGCCATCGTTTGCCGTTCCACGCTCACCAACCCGGGCAACGGCTGCGTGCCGTACAACGTGTTCGGCATCGGCGTGAACAGCCAGGCCGCCGTCGACTACATCCAGGGCCGTTACGGCTGGAACAACCACCGCCTCAACCAGAAGGTCGCCGCGCTCAGCTTTACCGGCAACCCTGTTGAAACGTGGGCCGGTCCGGTCTCGACCGCGTTCGGTTACGAATACCGCGCCGAAAGCATGCGCCAGATCTCGGATCCGGAAGAACAGGCAAACCCGACCATCTGGTTCCAGGCGGCCGGTCAGCCGTACTCCGGTTCGGTGAAGGTGCACGACGTGTTCTTTGAAACCGTCGTTCCGCTGGCGAAGGACGAAAGCTGGGCCACGGCGCTCGACCTGAACGGCGCGGTGCGCGGCACGCACTACTCCACCTACGGCTGGGTCGCGACCTGGAAAGTCGGCGCGACGTGGAGCCCGTTCGACGATCTGCGCTTCCGCGTCACGCAGTCGCGTAACATCCGTTCGCCCACGCTGGTCGACCTTTATCAGGGCGGCTCGACCTCGCGCAGCTCGACCACCGATCCGTTCAACGGCAACCGCACGGTCAACAGCCAGGTCACGACCCGCGGCAACCCGAACCTGCAGGCTGAAAAGTCGAACGACACGGGTATCGGCGTCGTCTATCAGCCGTCGTGGTTTGAAGGCTTCAGCGCCTCGGTCGACTACTACCGCATCAAGATCAACGATGCCGTCAACTCGCTCGGCACGGTCGAACTGCTGACCCTGTGTCAGCAGGGCAACCAGATCGCGTGCGGCACGTTCACCCGCCAGGATGTCGGCCTGCCCAGCGAACAGATCAACTTCATCGTCTCGCCGCAGAACTTCGCGACGGAACGCGCGAAGGGGATCGACTTTGAAGCCAGCTACAATCTGCCGCTGGCCTCGCTGTCGGAATCGCTGGACGGCAATCTCGGCATGCGCTTCCTCGCCACGCACTACATCTCGTACACCGTGTTCAGCGGCGTGCCGGGTGATGCCCCGATCGAATACGCCGGCGCTCCCGGCACCGCGGGCAGCAACATCGGCGGCGGCGGCGGCGGCTTGCCGGATTGGCGCATCAACAGCTCGATCAACTACGCGCTCGATCCGATCAATCTCGGGTTCACGTTCCGCTACATCTCCGGCGGTTTGAACAACGCGACCTACATCGAGTGCCAGACGGGCTGCCCGGCCTCGGCCGGTATCCGCCTGACCACCGACAACAACCAGGTCGAGAGCGCGTTCTACATCGACTTCAACACCTCCTACACGATGCACCTGAGCGACACGGCGGAGACGGAACTGTTCTTCAACGTGCGCAACATCACGAACGCCGACCCGGCGATCGCGGTGCGCGGTCCGGGTGGTTCCAGCTGGGACTTCCCGCCGACCAACCAGGGCCTCTACGACATCATGGGCCGCGTGTTCCGCGCGGGCGTGAAGTTCAAGATGTAGATCCGGCTCGTTCACAGCCGAATAGATATCCGGGCGCCCGGGCCGCAAGGCCTTGGCGCCCGGCGCTTTTTTGACCCCATGACAGCGGCGCAAAAGACACACTTGGGGTCAATCTGACGTCGTGTCGCACGTCCGTAACGCCTCGGCTTGCCAGCGTGCGCCAGGGCGTTCATTCTCTCCCGTACGTAATAAATTTACGGTCGATTTCCGCGGCGGGAGCTGAACCGCGGCATCGGGGGGGAGATCAAAACCTAAATCTGCGGAAGAGGTTCTGCCGGGCCGTGTTCACACGCGCCCGCACAAGGTCTCGCCAAAGCCATCATTCACCAACGTTCGTCGGCCGCCGGATGCGTGGCCGAGTCAAAAAGGGGGCAATGTTATGAATACGATGGGTTATGTTACGCGCCGTCACCGTTCCAAACTGACACTTTTGACGCTCGCTTGCCTGGGGTCCACGTGCCTGAGTGGTGGGGCGTTCGCGCAAGCGCAGCAAGCGCAAGCGCCGGCCGCCGCGGTGGACGAAATCGTCGTCACCGGCACGCGCGTTGTGCGCGACGGCTATGAAGCGCCGACGCCGGTCTCCGTGATCGGGATCGAGCAGCTCGACAACGCCGCGACGTCGAACCTCGCCGACGCCATCAACCAGCTTCCAACCCTCGTCAACAGCGCCTCGCCGCAGTCGTCCGCCGCGAATACCACGTCCGGCCAGTCGGCCATCAACGGCCTGTCGCTGCGCGGCCTGGGCATCTCGCGCACCCTCGTTCTGTTGAACGGCCAGCGCACGGTCGGCTCCAACCTCACCGGCGCCGTCGATATCAGCGAGTTGCCGCAAAGCTTGATCGAACGCGTCGATGTCGTGACGGGCGGCGCCTCGGCCGCTTACGGTTCGGACGCGCTCTCGGGCGTCGTGAACTTCGTGCTCGACACTGATTTCACCGGCTTCAAGGCCGAACTCTCGGGCGGCCTCACCACCTACGGCGACGTTCCCAACTACAAGGTCAACGCGGCGTTCGGCACGCCGTTCGCCGGGGGACGCGGCCACTTCCTGGTGTACGGCGAACATGCCTGGGATGACGGTCTCTTGATCTATGACCGCCCGTGGACGCGCGAAGGCCACAGCTACATCAACAACCCCGCCTTCGCACCCGGCAACGGCCAGCCGGCCATTATCCGTACGACCCAAGTCGCGATCGGCAACGCGAGCTGGGGCGGCACCATTGTGTCGGGCCCGCTGAAAGGCACATCGTTCGGTCCGGGCGGTTCCATCTATCAATTGGCGTATGGCGACATCGTCGCCGGCGCGTTGATGCGCGGCGGCAGTTGGGATGCGCAAAACGTCATCTCCGTGCGCGGCGTCGCGGCACAACCGCAACAGAACCGCCAGGACGTGTTCACACGCGTCAGCTACGACGTCAGCGACAACATCAACGTCTATGCTCAGGGCGCCTGGGGACACCTCTACTCCTACTCGTCCGGCGCGCCGAACTTCCGCCCCGGAAACCAGGTGGTCAGGGTCGACAACGCGTATCTACCTGAATCGCTGCGTCCCACGCTCGCGGCGGCCGGCTCGACCTTCACGATGGGAACGCTCAACTGGGATCTCGACAACTTCCGCGCCGTCTATGACCGTCGCGTGCTCCGCTTCCTCACGGGCGCCAACGGCGACTTCAACGCCATGGACACCGACTGGAGCTGGGACGCCTACTTCAGCGTCGGCCAGGCCTTCGGGACGTTGCAATCCCGCGGCGCCATGGACGTTCCACGCTATCTGCTGGCCACCGACGCAGTCCGCAATCCGAACACCGGCGCGATTGTCTGTCGGTCGACGCTGACCGATCCCGGCAACGGTTGCGTGCCGTACAATTTGTTCGGCATCGGCGTGAACAGCGCGGCGGCGGTCGAATACCTCCAAGGCCGCTACGGCTGGAACCTCCAGCGTCTCAATCAGAAGGTTGCCGCGCTCAGCTTCACCGGCGAGCCGTTCTCGACATGGGCCGGCCCGGTCTCGACCGCGTTCGGTTACGAATGGCGCCGCGAACGGATGCGCCAGGTCACGGATCCGGAAGAACAAGCGAACCCGACCATCTGGTTCCAGGCGGCCGGTCAGCCTTACACCGGCGCCTTCACGGTGAACGACTTCTTCGCGGAAACCGTCGTTCCGTTGGCGAAGGATGAAAGTTGGGCCACGGCGCTCGATTTGAACGCCGCCGTTCGCGCGACGCACTATTCCACCTACGGCTGGGTCGCCACCTGGAAAGCGGGCGCGACCTGGAGCCCGTTCGACGACCTGCGCTTCCGTTTCACGCAATCGCGCAACATCCGCTCGCCGACGCTGGTCGACCTCTATCAGGCTGGTTCGACGTCGCGCAGTACATTGACCGATCCGTTCAACGGCAACGTCGCCACCAACACCGAGTTCACGACCCGCGGCAATCCGAACCTGGGGCCTGAAAAGTCCAGCGATACCGGGATTGGGGTGGTCTATCAGCCGTCGTGGTTCGAGGGCTTCAGCGCGTCGGTCGACTACTACCGCATCAAGATCAAGGACGCGGTGAACCTTCCTGGTACGCAGGACGTCATGAACCTGTGCTTCCAGGGCAACCAGGTCGCCTGTCAGGCCTTTACGCGTGAGGGGAGTGGGGCATCGGCCCTGATCAAGATCGCCGTCCAGCCGCAAAACTTCGCGACGGAAACGGCGAAGGGGATCGACTTTGAAGCGAGCTATTCGCTGCCGCTGGCGAGCGTTTCGGACTCGTTCGACGGCACCCTCGGCCTGCGTTTCCTCGCCACCCACTTTATCGATTACATCGTCGATACCGGTATTCCGAACCAGCTCGTGTTCGACTACGCCGGCGTCAACGGTTCGGGCGGCAGTCTTGGCGGTGGCGGGAGCGGCGTCCCGAGCTGGCGCGTCAACTCGTCGATCCAGTACGCGCTGGACCCGATCAGCGTCGGCCTCAACTTCCGGTGGATTTCGTCGGGGATCAACTCCGTCACCAACTACGAGTGCGCGTCGGGTTGCCCGACCGGGTTGTCGCCGCAGTTGCTCACCGTCAGCGACAATAGCGTCGACAGCGCGATGTATATCGACTTCAACGCCGCTTACACCGTGGCCTTGGGCGAGACGGCGGAAACGGAATTGTTCTTGAATATCCGCAACATCACGAACGCCGATCCGGCGATCGCGGTGCGCGGTCCGGGCGGTTCCAGCTTCGACTTCGCCCCCACGCCGGCCGGCGGCAACTACGATGTTCTCGGCCGCGTCTTCCGTGCGGGCATCAAGTTCAAGATGTAAATCCTGCGTTGATATAACCAAGACCCCGGGCGCCCGGCCAAGCCGTGGCGCCCGGATGCTTTTCAGTCGCACCCAATTCTGCTAGACTCCCTGGGTAAGGCTTCCAAAAAAACGCATCCCTCCTATTCAACGCGCGTTCAACTGAATCGCGAGCTTGAAATTCGTTTGCCGACCGGTCATTCTATTAATTCGAGTCACTATGACCGTGTTGCGGCCGATGCGCCGCGGGGCGGGAGGGAGAACTACTAAAATCCGGATGTCCGGGGCGATGCGTGTTCGCATGCATGCGCGCGGCTATTCAAACATCACTCATCGGCAATCATGCCGCGTGAGCGCCGTTGGATGCGGCCATCACGCGTTTCTGAAGGGGATAATGCATGACTACGTCTTCTTATTTGAATTCTAAGAACTTGACCTCGGCGCGCGTGATTTCGCTGCTGACGGTCGCTTGCATGGGTTCGACATGCTTGAGCTCGGCGGCGTTCGCCCAGGCCGCGCAGGCGCCTGTTGCCGCCGTCGACGAAATCGTCGTGACCGGTACGCGCGTCGTGCGCGACGGCTACGAAGCGCCGACGCCGGTTTCGGTCATCGGCGTCGAGACGCTGCAGAACATCGCGACCTCGAACCTCGCCGACTCCATCAACCAGCTGCCCACCCTCGTCGGCAGTTCGACGCCGTCCACCACGGCGACCACCACCACATCCGGCCAGTCGGCCATTAACGGCCTCAACCTGCGCGGCCTCGGCGCCACGCGTACCCTGGTGCTGCTCAACGGCCAGCGCACCGTCGGCTCGATCCTCACCGGCGTCGTCGACGTCAGCGAACTGCCGCAAAGCTTGATCGAACGCGTCGACGTCGTGACCGGCGGCGCCTCGGCCGCGTACGGTTCCGACGCGCTCTCGGGCGTCGTCAACTTCGTGCTCGATACGGACTTCACCGGCTTCAAAGCCGAACTCTCGGGCGGCATCACCACCTACGGCGATGCGCCGAACTACAAGGTCAACGCGACCTACGGCACGCCGTTCGCCGGCGGCCGCGGTCACTTCCTCATCACCGGCGAACATGTGTGGGATGACGGCCTTCTGATCATCGACCGCCCGTGGAACCGCGAAGGCCACAGCTACATCAATAACCCGGCGTATACCGCCACCAACGGTGCGCCGCGCCTCCTCCAGGTCACGCGCGTCGGCATGAGCCCGATCATGAGCTGGGGCGGCTCGCTTAACGTCGCGCAATCGCATCCGCTCTATGGCGTGTCCTTCGGTCCGGGCGGCTCGCAGTACCGCATCGCGCCGGGCGACATCATCGACGGCCCGATTATGCGTGGCGGTGGTTGGGAAGCGCAACAAGTCGCGCCCGTGCGCGGCGCCGCGCTGGTTCCGCAACAGAACCGTCAGGACGTGTTCACACGCGTCAGCTACGACATCAACGACACGACGACCGTGTACGGCCATGCCGCGTGGGGCCACCTCGGTTCCTACTCGTCGGGCGCGCCGAACTTCTTCCCGGGCAACCTGGGTCTGCGCACCGACAACGCCTTCCTGCCGGCCAACCTGCGCGCCGCGCTTGAGCCGGCCGGCGTTACAACCGGCTTCAACTTCGGCACGATGAACTGGGACCTCGATAACTTCCGGGCCGTGTACGATCGCCGCGTTCTCCGCTTCCTGGTCGGCGCCGAAGGCAGCTTCCAGATGGGTGACGACGATTGGAACTGGGATATGTATCTCAGCAACGGCGAAGCCTTCGGCTCGCTGAAGTCCATCGGCGCCATCGATACGCTCCGCTACCGCCAGGCGGTGGACGCGGTGCGTAACCCGGCCACCGGCGCCATCGTCTGTCGTTCGACGCTCACGAACCCGGGCGACGGCTGCGTGCCGCTCAATGTGTTCGGGATCGGTGTCGCCAGCCAGGCCGCGGTCGATTACGTCCAGGGCCGCTACGGCTGGAACAATCAGCGCCTCAATCAAAAGGTCGCCGCCATCAACTTCAACGGCAACCCGTTTGAAACCTGGGCCGGTCCGGTTTCGCTCGCGTTTGGTTACGAATTCCGCAAGGAAACCATGCGTCAGGTCTCGGACCCCGAAGAACAAGCGGTTCCGACGATTTGGTTCCAGGGCGCGGGTCAGCCCTACACCGGCCAGTTCACCGTGAACGACGTCTATGCCGAAACCGTCGTGCCGCTCGCCAACGACACCGAGTGGGCCGCCGCGCTCGACGTCAACGCGTCGGTTCGCGCCACGCACTACTCCACCTACGGCTGGGTTGCGACCTGGAAGGTCGGCGCCACCTATGCTCCGGTGGACGATCTGCGCCTGCGCGCCACGCGTTCGCGTAACATTCGTTCGCCCACGCTGGTCGACCTCTACCAGGCCGGCACCAGCCAAAACAACGCGGTCAACGATCCGTTCACCAACAGCACTGTGAACTACACGTCGCGTGTGTCAGGTAATCCGAACCTGGCCGCGGAAAAGTCGAACGACCTCGGCCTTGGCGTCGTGTATCAGCCGTCGTGGTTCGAAGGCTTCAGCGCCTCGGTGGATTACTACCGCATCAACATCAAGGATGCGGTGAATCAGCCGTCGCCGGGCGAAGTTTTGAACCTCTGTTTCGCCGGCAATCAAACGGCCTGCGCCGCCGTCACCCGTACGACGCAAAACGGCGCGCCGTACCTGTTCATCCAGCAGCAGCCGCAGAACTTCGCGACCGAAAAGGCGCGCGGGATCGACTTCGAAGCCAGCTACCGCACGTCGCTGTCCAATATCTTCGAATCGGCGGACGGCGATATCAGCCTGCGTATGCTCGCCACGCGTTATCTCAAGTATGAGATCAACAACGGCACCGTCGGCTCGATCATCGTCGACTACGCCGGCACCAACGGCACGGGCGCCAACGCCGTTCCGAAGTGGCGCCTGCAAAGCGTGCTGGGTTACAACCTCGATCCGATCAACGTCGGTCTTACCTTCCGCTATATCTCGGGCGGTAAGAACGTCGCGACGCACATCGAGTGCCAGACGGGTTGCCCCACGTCGACCGCTCAGAACATGACGGCCGACCGCAACTGGGTCAACGCGGCCTACTACCTCGACCTCAATGTCGGCTACAACGTCGACATCGGCGAAGCCGCGTCGTCGGAACTGTTCTTCAACGTGCGGAACCTGTTCAATCGCGATCCGGAAATCGCCGCGCGCGGTCCGGGCGGTACGTCATACGACTTCCCGCCCACCTCGGTCGGTCTCTACGACACACTCGGTCGCGTCTTCCGCGCGGGCGTCCGCTTCAAGATGTAAGTTGACGTAACAACACGTGCCTTGCTTGGGCCCAATCCGGTTATACTGGATTGGGCCCATTTCTTTTCACCGGCCGGCTAAAAGGGGGACGTCCAATGAACCACTCTCGTTTTCTGAAAACGCTTACGGTCACGACCGCGCTCGCGCTTACTTTGTCGGCGTGCGACAAGCCCGCGCCGCAACAGGAAGCAAAAGCGCCGTTCAACATTGTCGAGGCGTCCATTCCCGACATGCAGGCCGCCATGACCGAAGGGCGCGTCACATCGCGTGAACTTGTCACCCAGTATCTCACGCGCATCGGCATGTACGAGGACAAGCTCAACGCCGCCGTCTCGATCAACGCGAATGCCCTCGCGCAGGCCGATGCGCTCGACAAGGAGCGCGCCGCCGGCAAGATCCGCGGGCCCCTGCACGGCATTCCGGTCGCGCTCAAGGACAACATCATGACCAAGGACGACATGCCGACCACGGGCGGTATGCTGGCCTTCAAACACTATATGGCGCCCTACGACGCCACACTTGTCACGAATCTCAAGGAGGCCGGCGCGATCATCATCGCGAAGTCGACCTTGAGCGAACTCGCCGGCTGGTTCGGCAGCGAGTTCCGTCCGGGCGGCTACAACGGCGCGGCGGGCCAGAGCTATAACCCGTACGATCCGCGCGCTAACGAAAACGGCACGCCGGTCCTCGAAGTGGCCGGCTCAAGCTCTGGCGTCGGCGTGGCGGCGAATATGTGGGCCGGGAACGTCGGCACTTCCACCGGTGGCTCCATCGAAGGGCCGTCGAACGCGAATATGCTTGTGGGCGTGCGTCCCTCCACGGGCCGCATCAGTCGCTACGGCATTGTGCCCTTGACCCTCGATCAGGATACGGCCGGCCCGATGACGAAAACGGTCGCGGATGCGGCCATCATGCTGGGCGCGATGGAAGGCGCCGCGCCCGACCCGAACGATCCGCGCACATCGGAGTGCCAGGCGCCGCCCAACCGCGATTACATGCCGTTCCTGAAGGCCGACGCGCTTAAGGGTATGCGTATCGGAATCCCGCGCGCCGGCATTTACACGGCGCACACGTTTCCCGGAAAGGCGAAACCGTTCCCGGGCTTGAAGCCGGATGAATTGGAGTCCATGGAAGCCGCGATCGCCGCGCTGAAAGCGGCGGGCGCCGAGGTGGTCGATCCGGTGGAACTCCCCAGTCTCGTCGCCACGGACGTTGCGAAGAACATCACCGCGCATTTCATCTGTCAGCTTCCCAATGACGGGAAAGCGGCGGACGACTACTGCTCGAATGTGCTGCGTTACGGCATGAAGCGCGACTTCAATTTGTGGCTTGCATCATTGGGCGAGGGCGCGCCGGTGAAAACGCTGGCCGAGTTCCGCGCATGGAACACCGCGCACCAGGCCGATGGCGCGATCCGCTACGGTCAGGGCCGCCTGGATGCGGCCGATGCGGTCGATCTTGAGAAAGATAAGGCGCGCTATGAACGCAACCGCGCCGAGGATCTGGTGCTCACGCGCGAGGAAGGCCTCGACGCCGCTCTGACGACGCACAAGCTCGACGCCATCATGTTCCCCGAAGCTAACGGCGCGAACTACGCCACCAAGGCGGGGTATCCGATCGTGGTGGTGCCGTTCGGCATGGCGATCAACTACGCCGAGGGTGCGCAAGGTTCTCAGGAAAAGACGCGCCCGTTCGGGGTCAGTTTCGTCGGCGCGCATTGCCAGGATCCCAAACTGCTCGGTATCGCCTACGCCTTTGAACAGGCGACCAAGAAGCGTGTCGCGTCGCGGCATACGCCTTAACCGAGATCGGGACGCTCTCCATGAACCGGCTCAAACACGCGTTCGTCGAGAAGCGTCCCACCATCGGTCTCTGGCAGGCGATGGCCAATGCTTATACGGCCGAGATCTGCGCGGGGGCCGGTTTCGATTGGCTGATGTTCGACGCCGAGCACGGGCCCAACACGCTTCAAACGCTGTTGGCTCAGTTACAGGCGGTCGCGGCCTATCCGGTCGAACCCGTCGTGCGTCCACCCGTGGGCGACCCAACGATCATCAAGCAATATCTCGATATGGGGGTGCGTACGCTGCTGGTCCCCATGGTCGATACCGCCGCGCAGGCCAAGGGCATTGTCGCGGCCACACGATTTCCCCCCGTGGGTGTCCGCGGTGTCGCAAGCGCCACCAGCCGCGCGGCCGACTTCGGTCGGAACCCGGATTACCTCGCACAGGCCCATCGCGACTTGTGCGTCATCGTACAGATCGAAAGCCGGAGGGGATTGGAGGAACTTGACGCCATCGCCGCGATCGAAGGGATCGACGGACTGTTCATCGGTCCGGCGGATCTGTCGGCGTCTCTTGGTCACTTGGGCAACCCCACGCATCCGGAGGTGCGCGCGGCCATTCTCGACGCCCTGCGGCGAATCACGGCGGCGGGGAAACCCGCAGGGATCTTCGCAAGGGATGCCGACCAGGTGAAAGCCTGGCGCGACGCCGGGTTCTCCTTCATCTCCGCCGGCACCGATGTCGGCCTCCTCGCGCACGGCGCGCGCGACCTTGCGGCCCGCTGCCGAATCTAACGCGATTTCCAGGATCGTATAGGATTCTTGCTGGCGGTTGGCCGGACCGCCGGGCTACCTTGACCCCATGGAACAGAAAAACGTCAAACGTCCGGTCGGCGGCGCCGATCTGGACTGCCTTCAGGCCCTGGAACGGAAGGTGCTGTGGCTGGCCAGTTGGACAATTCACAACGCCAACCACCTGCGCGACAACGGCGACGGCCTCAAGGTCGGCGGCCATCAGGCCTCGTCCGCGTCCCTGGCGACGATCATGACCGCGCTCTACTTCGCGATCCTGCGGCCCGAGGACCGCGTCGCGGTCAAACCGCACGCGAGCCCGAACCTTCACGCGATCCAGTATCTTTTCGGCCGCCAGAAGCTCGACAAACTCCAGAACTTCCGCGGCTTCAAGGGCGCGCAAAGCTATCCGTCGCGGACCAAGGATACCTGCGACGTCGATTTCTCGACGGGATCGGTCGGTCTTGGCATCGCGCAAACGCTCTTCTCGTCGCTGGTGCAGGATTATGTGCACGCCCATGGATGGTCGCCTCATCCCAAGGGCCGGATGGTCGCGCTCATCGGCGACGCCGAGATGGACGAAGGCAACGTTTTCGAGGCGATGCTCGAAGGCTGGAAGCATGGGCTCAAGAACTGCTGGTGGATCATCGACTACAACCGCCAGAGCCTCGACGCCTGCACGCTTGAAGGCGTTTGGGAGCGCTATGCCCAAGTCTTCCGGGATCTCGATTGGGACG
Organism: uncultured Rhodobacterales bacterium; assembly: GCA_964576515.1. GTDB lineage: Bacteria > Pseudomonadota > Alphaproteobacteria > Rhodospirillales > Rhodospirillaceae > SHVO01. Next base: position 199,748 of record CAZNUW010000005.1, on the reverse strand, counting down.
TGGTTGTCCTGAAATACGGCGCGCTTCTGGAAGCGGCGTTCCGGAAGCCTGGAGGCGACGCCCTGCGCGCCTGGATCGATTCATGTCCGAACGCGCTTTATTCGGCGCTCACGTTCCAAGGCGGGGCCGCCTGGCGCAAGCGCCTGATGGCGGATCTCGGGACTAACAATGCCGCCGCCGATCTCATCGGCGGCTACGACGATCCGGCGTTGGCGCGCCTGATGACAAACCTTGCGGGTCACGATCTGCCGACTCTGCTCGACGCCTTCGGCGCGGTCACGCACGAACGTCCCGTCTGCTTCGTATGCTACACGATCAAAGGTTATGGACTTCCGCTCGCCGGCCATAAGGACAATCACGCCGGGCTTATGAATCCGGCCCAAATGGAAGAGTTCCGCGCCCTCATGCGGATCGCCGAGGGCCGGGAATGGGAGCCGTTTGAAGGCCTCGACGTGCCGGCGGAACGCCTGACGACGTTTCTGGCGCAAGCGCCGATGGCCCCGGGCGGAACACGCCAGCACGAGGTTCCCGCGATCCCCGTGCCGCCCGAGGTGGAACTGGCCATCCCCGACACGATCTCCACGCAGGCGGGTTTCGGCGCGATCATGAATAGTATCGGCAAGCTGGAAACGCCGTTCGCGGAACGGATCGTCACCACGTCCCCGGATGTGACGGTTTCCACCAATCTCGGCGGTTGGGTGAATCGCCGCGGCCTCTTCTCCAAGGATATGCGCGGCGACGTCTTCAAGGATCAGAAGGTCCCCTCCACATTCAACTGGTCGTCGTCGCCCAACGGTCAGCACATGGAACTGGGGATCGCGGAGTCGAACCTATTTATCCAACTGTCCGCGCTCGGCCTTGCGCACGCCATCAGCGGCGCGCGTCTGTTGCCGGTCGGTACGCTGTACGATCCCTTTATCGCGCGCGGTCTCGATCAGCTCAATTACGGCTGCTACCAGGATGCGCGCTTCCTTCTTGTGGCGACGCCGTCCGGGATCAGCCTTGCGCCGGAAGGCGGTGCGCATCAATCCATCGGGACGCCGCTGATCGGCATGTCGCAGCCTGGTCTTACGTCGTTCGAGCCGGCCTATGTGGACGAGCTGATGGTCATGATGTTGTGGGCCTTCGCGCATATCCAGAAACACGAAAGCGCCGCGCCGCAGGCCGCGAATCTGCTCGACGACGAGAAGGGCGGCTCGGTTTATTTGCGCCTTTCGACACGTCCGCTCGAACAGCCCAAGCGCCACATGACGCCCGATCTGCGCCGGGACATCATCGATGGCGCCTACTGGATGCGCGCGCCGGGGCCGAACTGCCAGGTCGTGATCGCCTATTCCGGCGCGGTTGCCCCGGAAGCGATCAACGCTGTCGGCCTCATGGGCGAGGATCGCCGCGATATCGGCCTTCTGGCCGTCACGTCGCCTGATCGTCTCTACGCCGGGTGGACGGCCTCTCATCAGAATCGCGAAAACGGCGGCGTGGAGACGGCGCATATCGAACGCCTGCTTGCAGATCTTCCGTCTCATTGCGGGATCGTTACGGTGATCGACGGTCACCCGGCGAGTCTCGGTTGGCTCGGGTCGGTCGGCGGCCATCGTGTGCGCGCCCTCGGCGTCGATCAGTTCGGCCAGACGGGATCGCTTGCGGACCTTTACCGTCACTACGGTATCGATACACAAGCGATCGTCGCTGCCGTTCAGTCCCTCACGCGTGGCCGTCCGATCCGCTACAGCGGCGTCTGATCAGGTTCCCATCGCCGGGTCGCTGACGCCGTGTTTGCCGGTTTCGAGGCGGCCCGCCGCGCGGCGCGCGAGCCCGCCGCCGCTCACCGTGAAGTCATACCAATTGCCGCTTTCGGCCACCGACCACTCACGGCTGGCGCGCCCGCCCGCGGCGATGACAAGGTCTTCCGCCGCCGCGCCGTAAGCGTTGTGTTCAAGTTTCAACGTGGCTGATTGTTTGCCGGTGTTACGGGCGGTCAGTTGGATTTTCTGTGTCTTGGGCTGGTAACGCACCTCGATCTCCGCTTGCGGGCCCGTGGCGTCACCGGCGAAGTCGCGGCGGAAGCCGTTCGCCGCCATGACGAAAAGATCGTAGCGGCCGTTGTCCGCGCCTGTGTCCCACACATCCGAAAGGCTCTTGCCGGCTTCGACGGTATAGCGTTTCGGGATGCGATCCAGGTGCAGGCGATCGTAAACATGGAACACGGCCCCTTGTTTGCCGCTGTTGCGGAAGTCGAGGGTGATCTTGCCGGCTTCCACTTTCGCCACGGCGTTCAGATCGTACGGGAGCGCGCGCGAGGGGCGCACTCCGGTTTCCTGGAACAAGCTTTCATGTTCTTTCGGCGGGAGAATGCGCGGGCGTTGAATGTGTTCAAGCACGATCGCCGAAGCGCCGGCGACATCCGGCAGTTTCGGGAACCCTGGATCGTTCGGCGTCTCGAAATCGAAGGCCGACGTCAAATCGCCCGATACCGCGCGATGCCACGGCGTGATCGCCGGGATCACGACGCCGAAGCGCTGTTCCAGGAACTGGCCGACGGACGTGTGATCGAAGACCTGCGAGTTGACCCACCCGCCCTTGCTCCATGGGGATACTACATACATCGGAACGCGCGGGCCCATGCCGAAGGGGCGGATCAGCCCGCTCCATTCGTCGGTTTTGGCGATATGCTTGCGCTCGGGGTCCGAGAAATAATGCCCGGAAAGATCCAGGGTCGATTTGCCCTGCATCACGCCACTTTTGTCGTAAGACGGCGGGGCCGACGGCGCGAGATGGTCGAAAAGCCCATCGTTCTCATCGAACGTCTGGAAGAAGACCGTGCTGGCCCACACGTCCGGATTCGAGGTCAAAGCCTCGAGAACCTTGGCGGTGAATTCCGCGCCTTCCACCGGCGTCGAGGCGTAAGGATGCTCCGAATAGGCCGGCGAGGGCAGTACCCACGATACGGCCGGCAATGTGCCGTCCATGACGTGCTGCTTCAAATGCTCAAGCGACCAGTGGCTCATGCCCTTTTCATAAAGGGCGTCGCCGGGCTTGCAGGTGCGGAAGCTCTCGAACGCGAGGCCTCCGTGCATCGCGCCCGTCCAGTTATTGTTTGGATCCTGATAAATGCGCCAGCTAACGCCGGCCTTCTCCAGGACGTCCGGAATCGTGGGCCATTTGAGGGAATTGCCGACGTAGGTGTAGCCGGGGTTCGGAAGGGCGCCCTTCACCCAGCATCGGAAATTGTCCGGCTCCGAATGTTCGTCCGTCGCATTGATCCCCTTCGCACGCAGATCCGGGTCGTTGCTGGCGCCGGACCAGAAGACGACGCGGTTCGGGTCCGTGCCCGCGGTCACGGAACAATGGTAGTGGTCGCAAATCGTGAAAGATTCGGCGAGGGCGAATTGGAACGGGATGTCGGCCCGCCGGTAATGTCCCATCGTGTACACCGTCTTATAGAGCGGCCATTCTGTCATGCGCCCCTGACCCCACGCGCCTTGCGCGTCGGAGTACGAGTGCGGCGTCATCGGCACCCGCAGGGCATCCGTGACTTTGGTGTTGAGGTGGAAAGGCATCGTGTGGGTCTTGCCGTCGGACTGACTCCAGACGTTGCGGCCGTTCTCGTGTGGGATCGGGTGACGGTCGCCGAAGCCGCGCACGCCCTTCATCGTGCCGAAGTAGTGATCGAACGAGCGGTTTTCCTGCATCAGGATCACGATGTGCTTCACATCCTTGATCGTGCCGGTGATTTGTTTGGCCTGTACCGCGAGCGCATCGCGGATCGCGATCGGCAGACCGGCCAGGGTGGCCGCGCCGGCAGCTGTTCCGGCGGCGGTCTTCAGGAATGAACGCCGGTTTTGATCGACCATGAAAAAGGGCTCCTTGCCTCAGGTTATGCGTTGTTCCGATTGTCGGGGAGGCGGGGCGTCGGCGGGCATGAAGAGAATATGAATATTTCTCAATTCACATCTTTCCATTTTTGAACAAAAACGGCGTAAAGTGCGGTTAAGTCATTGTTGTCGCGCACGGATGCCGCTTTCATGACGGTGACGCCGACATAAAACCGTCACTTTATGTGTGGGCCTCATCCGCATACTCCAGGGAAAACGCCCGGAGAGTTTTCATGCGCAAGATCGCGCGCGTCATCGCAGGTGCGCTTCTCGTCCTACTTCTTCCTAGTGTCGTGGCCGCAGCCGATGCGCCGCGCGCGTTGGAAGTTGTGCTGATCCCCGCGGACGGTGGTACCGAGGAAGGAACCAAGGCCGACTTCGCGCCCGTATTCAATGCGGTGTCGCGCGCGACCGGTCTATTATTCGTCCTACGTGTTGGACAATCCTACAATGCGGTCGTGGAGGCGATGTGCAATCGCTCGGCCGATATTGCGTTCTTCGGGCCCGTCGCCTACGTGCAGGCGCGCGACCGCGGCTGCGCCGAGTTGCTCGCCGTCGCCATCGAGAACGGGAAATCGGTTTATTACGCCGGCATCTTTGCCCGCGCGAACGGTCCTGTGAAAACGCTCGCCGATCTTCCCGGAAAACGAATCGCTTACGGCGATATCAATTCGGCGTCGTCGTTTGTGTTTCCTGTGGCGATGATCCTGAACGCCAAGCTCGATCCCGTGAAGGATTTCTCCGCCATCCGTCTTACCGGCAGTCACGCGAACAGCCTCGCGGCGTTGACGCAGGGCCAGGTGGACGCGGCAAGTCTGTCGTTCGAGTCCTTCGAGAAGGCCGTGAATCAAGGGGTTGTAAGCGCGAAGGACGTCAAGCTTGTCGCGCGCAGCGTCCCGATTCCCAATCCGCCGCTGGGCATGGGCAAACACCTCGCCCCGGCGCTCAAGGCGAAGCTGAAAGAGGCGTTCGCGACCTTGGCGCAAACCCCCGGCGTCACACCGGAGATGATCCGGGGTTACGGCGGACGGAAAGTCGAAGGTTATGATTCCGCTTTTCCGGAGGCGCAATTCGATATTCCCGCAGCCATGATGCAAACCATCAATGACCGCGTGAAAGGCGAAATCCTGAAGAAGGCGGCCTTGCCGTGACGTTCGGCGCCAGTGTTGTCTTTGAGCGTGTCGGCAAGCGTTTCCCGGATGGAACGCACGCCCTCGCCGATGTGTCGTTCACGGCGCCCGCCGGTGAATTCTGCGTCATCCTTGGCCCGTCGGGCAGCGGAAAATCGACGCTGCTGCGCGCGGTGAACGGCCTCGTCACGCCGCAATCGGGAACGATCTCCATCGGCGGCGTTGCCCTGACGCCGAAAACCTTGCCGACGCTGCGCCGCCGTGTGGCGATGATCTATCAGCAGTATGCGCTTGTGACGCGGTCCAGTGTGGCCCAAAACGTCATCGCCGGCGCGCTTGCATCCGTCGCGACGTTGCCCGCCATGTTTGGGATCTTCCCGGGCGTGGCGCGCCGCAAAGCCTGTGCTTTGCTTGCGGATGTGGGCCTGGAGCCGCAGCATCTGCACCGCCGTGTCGGTGAGTTGTCCGGTGGCCAGCAGCAGCGTGTCGGGATCGCCCGCGCTTTCATGAGCGATCCGCATGTCATCCTCGCCGATGAGCCGGTTGCGAGCCTCGACCCAAAAACCAGCCGCGACATCATGACGCTGTTGCGCCGGGAGGCGCGTGAGCGCAAGGCCACCGTGCTTTGCAGTCTGCATCAGATGGACCTCGCGATGGAATTCGCCGACCGCGTTATCGCTCTGCGTCGCGGCGAGATTGTTTTCGACGGTCCGCCGTCCGGTTTGACCAGCAATGTCGAGACGCGGATCTACACCGCGCATACGCAGTTGGCCTCATGAATTCGCAGACAATCCCTGAAAGGCGCGACGCCGCCGCATGGGCGTTCCCGCCCTGGCTTCAGACGCGCGCGGTGGTCATCCTTCTGATCGCGCTGGCGATCCTTGTTCAAACCGGTCAAAGCCTCGAGATCGGACGCATGGTGCGCCTCACGGCCGAAGCCGCGATGGTGGCGGTCGGTATCGAGGGCGACTCCCAGGTCGCGCGCGGCGCGGGGAAGATCGCAACGTCGCTGTTTCCCCTTCAAATCGAGGAGCGCCGCGAGGTCGGCCGTATCGAGGGTTTCGACCGCAACGATCTGCCGCTTTTCTCGCGGCTGGAGACCGCGGAGAGCGTGACCCAGCGGCTTAATCCCGAAACGCTGGAAATGGAATCTCAATCCGAACGAGTCGAAGTCCTGGTTGAGCCCCTCGGGTATCTCTTCCATGTCCTCGCGAAACTCGTCGAAACGCTGGAAATTGCGTTATGGGGCACGGTCCTTGCCGTCGTGATGAGCGCACCGCTCGCGTTCTTCTCGGCCGCGAACCTTACCACCGGCAAGGCGATGTATGTGGCGGCCCGCGCGATCGTAAGTTGGTTGCGCGCCGTCCCTGAACTGGTCAGCGCGCTTTTCCTGGTGATGGCTTATGGGTTCGGCCCCATCGCCGGCGTCATCGCGCTGGCGCTGCATGGCGCCGGGTTTCTCGGAAAATTCTATGCGGAAGATATCGAGAGCGCCGATCCCAAGCCGCAGGAGGCCGTGCGGGCGATGGGCGCGAACCGCCTGAAAGTGCTCCGGTACGCGATCCTCCCGAACGTGCTGCCGCAGTATATCGCCTATACTCTCTATGTACTGGACCGCAACGTCCGCACGGCCACGGTCATCGGTATCGTCGGCGCGGGCGGGATCGGCCAGGAACTGAAGGGCCGGTTCGATATGTTCAACTACCAGCACGTTGGGACGATCCTGGTCGCCATCTTCGTCATGGTCTTTGTCATCGACCAGCTTGCCGCCCGGCTGCGGCGACGCTACTTGTAATCGGACCGCGGCATCCCGAGAGGCGATAGGACTATGGTGCGTAAAGCCAAAAGCCGGGCGCTCAAGGCGCGCCCGCGTTCCGCCGAGCAAGCCCCCCTCGACAACGTCATCCCGCGCATCCGAAGCCAATATAAGTCGTTGGGCCGTAGCGCCCGGGCCATCGCCGACTTCGTCCTCAATCAACCCGACGCCGTGGTGCGGATGTCCGTCACCGAAATCGCCGAAAGCACCGGCGCGAGCCAAGGCAGTGTGATCAATTTCTGCCGGCAGCTCGGGATGTCCGGGTTCCAGCAACTGAAGCTCAGTCTGGCCCAGGAAGTCGTCAAACCTGTCCAGTACATTCACGAAGACCTCCAACGCAACGACGGCGCGGCGGCGGTGTGCCGCAAAATGTTCCATTCGGGCATCCAGGCGCTGCGCGACACCCTTTCGGTTTTGGAGCCGACCGCCATCGCCCAGGCGGTGGATATCTTGCGCGCCGCGCAGCGTATCGAGATCTATGGCATCGGGTCATCGGCGCCTATCGCCGAGGACGCGCACTACCGCATGTTGCGGATCGGGCTTGATGCGAAAGCCGTCACCGACAGCCATATTCAGGCCATCAGCGCCTCTCGGACCGGGCCGAAGGTTGCGGTGTTAACGGTCTCCCATTCGGGCGCGACTCACGAAACCGTTTCGTCCACCCAGATCGCCAAGGCGGCGGGCGCGAAAACCATCGTCATCACGAATTTCGCGCGCGCTCCCATCCACGCCCATGCGGACGTGACCCTGTTCACCATGGCCCGTGAAACCAAGTTTCGCACAGAAGCCATGACCAGCCGCATCGCCCAGCTTTGTGTCATCGATACCTTGATCTCGGCGTTGGCCTTGGCGGACTACGACCGCGCGACGGAAACGTTGCGGCGTACATTTGAAGTTCTGTCGATTAAGCGCTTCTAGCCTATCAACGAACGCGCGCGGGTTTCGGGCAGCGTTGCGATATGCGGCCGGGCGGTCGAAAGGCCCGTGCCCATCAGTTCCTTAAAGGAAAGACTTGATCCCGGCGTCACAAGAACGCCGGCCATACCCAGTTTTCGCGCGCCTTTGATATCCGTCTCGCGGTTATCGCCCACCATGACCGCGGTTTCGGGTGCGATCTTCAGGACCGCGCAGGCGCGCTCGAATAGGAAACTGGCTGGTTTGCCGATGACCTGAACGCTGACCCGCGACAGATCGACGCAGGTGCCGATGGCGGCGAGAAGGGCGCCGGTCTCGGGAATGACGTGTCCATCCACGCTGGGATGTGTCGCATCCGGATTCGAGACGATGAGCCTGGCGCCGCGAACGAGGGATTGCACCGCGCGCTCAAGTTTCGCGTAAGAGAATTTGGTGTCGCGCAACAGCACGACGACTTCGGCGTCTTGCTGAACCAGATTCATCCCAACTTGATGGGCCAGCGCCTTCATATGCGCGTTCGCCAAAACCAGGGTGCGCGCGCCTGAGAAAGCCGCCGCGTAAGCAAGCGCCTCGACGCCGGCGAGGAATATCCGCGTTCCCGGGAAATCAACGCCCGCCTGTGCAAGAATCTCGGAAATATCCTCCGGCATCACCGTCGAGTTGTTGGAGACGATGGCGAGATTCGCGCGATGTGTGCGAATGAACGTCAGCGCGTCCTCGCGCGGCCGATTCGCGATGGCGGCGCAGCCGTCCCAATCCAAAAGGATTCCGCGCGCGCCCGCGATGCATCTGCGCGCTTCTTCGGCGTCGGTAATGGCGCGGGCGTCAAGGTCGTTTTTGTCAAACATCGTTCAATAAGTCCGTTTTGAGTCGGCGCATATGAACATAAGTCAATTCGTGTGCCTACATGAATTGAGCAAGTTTCATATTCAAGTCATGTCGTTTTCATGCCGGTGTCATGAGCGGGGCGTATAGCGGCTGTCCTACGGAAAGGACGAGCGGGGGAGCGGGTTCGTCTTTTTCAGGACTAGGGGCGAAATACATGAAGGAGAGACCTGCAATGTCATTGGGGCAATCAGCGAAAACGGATTCCAACAACATCCGCACCCGCACCGGCGCACGCATCACCGCCGCATCGTTCGCAGCTATTCTGCTGACGTCGGTCAGCAGCATCAGCGTCGCACAGGCGCAAGAACTGGCCGTCGCGCGCGACGTTTCGGACGCGCAGGCGCGCGTTGCGGCCGCACGCGCGGAATTGGACCGCGCGCAAGCGGAATTGGCTCAGGCCCAAGTTTTGGCCGGCGACGCGCCGCAGACCGGCATCGCCGTCGCACAGGCCGCGACCGCAAACGACGCCACACCCGCGCCGCAACTTGCTCAGGCGCAGGTCGCCGATGCGGGTCTCGAAACCATCATGGTTGAAGGTCAGCGCATCAACCGCGAAGCGGTGTCGTCCGTGGCGGTCGATTTCTCGAAATACGGCACGCAAGTCCAGGTCATCAGCGACGCCGAAATCGCGACCGGCGGATTCACCAACTTCGGCGAACTGGCGTCGGGCCTCATCCGCGGCGCCAACATCGGTTATTCCCCCGACGAAGGCGAGTTCACGATCCGTATCGACGGCGGCACCGACCGCGACACGCTGCTTCTGATCGATGGGGTTCCGACCTTCGACCGCGGCACCCCGCTGGAAGACCTCTGGGGGGCGACCGCCATTGATCCGCGCGTGATCGACTCGGTGGAAATCTTCCGCGGCGGCCAGAGCCTTTATTACGGCGGCAACGGCGGTCTCGGCGTCGTGTCGGTGAAATACAAGCAGCCCGACGGCACGTTCAAGGGCGATGCCGGTTTCTACCTCGGTTCGTTCAAGACCCGCGAAGTTTACGGTAACATTTCCACACCGATCGACGCCGAAGGCAAACACAGCATCATGTTCTACGGCCGGTCCTACGAGACCGACGCGCATACCATCTTCAGCCGTGAAGCCTACTCCGACACCGTGCTGGAGCTGGGCGGTATGCACGAGTTCCCCTACAGCTTCAACCTGATCGGCGCGAAGTATCTGTGGAAGATGGGCGATCAGACCGAGTTTCGCCTCGGCGCCGAACTCGCGACCATCGACTTCCGCGACTCGTTCCCGAACGATCACGTCTTCAATCCGAACTTCACCGATTATCCGAAGTATTCGGCCAGTTTCACGTCCGAGGTGACCGACCGCTTGCGCGTCGAAGCCGAGGCGTACTATTCGGCGCCGAAGTTGAAGAACACCGAGGTGGACGCCCAGATCTGCCGCATTCCGCAGAGCGTACTCAACCCCGCGACCGGCCGCCCATTCACCTTGGCGAGCGAATTTGAAGCCTATGCCCGCGCCAACAATATCCCGGCCGGATGCGTCACCAATCCCGACCTTTCCACCAAGGCGGACCGTGTCTCGCGCGACGGCTTCTATGTCGACGAGAACGGCAACGTGAAGGGTACTTTGCAAAACCCGTTCCGTATCGGCGATCCGATGGGCTTCGTGATCCAGACGGTGGCCAACTTCGGCACCGGCATTCCGGTAAAAGGCTTCGGCGACGGCACCCAGTTCGAAGCCGGTTTCATCGATTACGGCGCGAACTTGCGCGCCAAGTACGAATGGTCGGATTGGCTGTCCACGGTCGTGGGCGTGCAACGCACTACCTCATACGACAACTCGGCGCCGGAATACGGCGTGTCGGACGCGAAGATCAATAGCACCGGCATCTACGGCGACGTGCAACTCGACTTCCCGGTCCTCGAAGGTCTCGCGATCTCGGTCGCCGGCCGTAAGGATTTCAACAATATGTTCGCCGACAACTTCATCTGGAAGTACAGCGTCCGCCAGGAATTCGGTGGTGGGTTCTACGCGCGTTCCAGCGGCGGCACCTCCTACAACAATCCGCGCGCCCAGGAAGCGGGCCTGTTCGCCAACACCCGCAACAACCCGACCATCAAGCCGCAGGATGTCGAGACCTACGCGGCCGGCGCCGGGGTTAACGGCGATATCTGGGACGGCACGTACAACATCGAACTCGGGTACTTCACGACCGACATCACCAACCTGTTCGGCAGCGCCCAGATCCGCGACGTGTGTCCGGGCGTCGATCCGTCCCGCACGATCAATCCGAACATCATCACACCGGTCGAGTACTGTAATAACTACCTGAACTTCGGCCTGACTCCGCTGAGCACGGCGTTCTTCAATACTCGCGCGACGCAGGAGATCACGGGCTATACGTTCGACTTATCGATCGATCTCGATCAGATTCAGGCGGACTTCAGCTTCACGAAGCAGGAGTCGCTTGAACCGAACCCGATCTTCGGCTTGACGGCCGTGCGCGCGGGCACCGGCGCTCCGCTTACCACCGTCGTCCCCGGGCCCGCGGGCGCCAACCCGATGCGTCAGTCGGGCGAACGTCCGGAATGGATGGCTTCGGCGCTCATCACCTACACGCCGTCCGAACGCTGGATTTTCGCGGTCAATCCGCGCTGGCAGGGTAAGGAGTGGGTGTATGTGCAGAACAACGCCGCGCGCTTCGTCGATGCGGCGGGAAATCGCACCAATGAGGATGTGAACTTCGGCAATTACATGGTCGTGAACGCCTCGGTCCAGTACTTCCTGGGCGAGGAGTTGGAGCACCGCTTCTTGCTTCGTGTCGTCAACCTCTTCGACAAGAAGTATTCCGAGCGCGGCGGCGCCGCCGACCGGGCCTTCACCCGAGCCGCCGTGCGCGGTGAACTCAACGTGAACGATCCGAACTATTACTACACCTACCAATGGAACGGTAAGCCGCTGTCGTTCTTCCTTCAGTACGAATACAAGTTCTAGACCTACGAGACAGGGGCGGATCCATGCTAGGATCCGTCCCGCATCGTTTGGGGTCTGGAGGGGGAGCCACATGATCTCACGGCGTTTCTTCATGGCTGCGGGGGGCGTGACGGTCGCCGTCCCCAGAGCCTTCGCTCAATCCGATAAATACCATTTCACCCTGGGCGTCGCGTCCGGCTGTCCGCGGGCGGACGGCATCGTCTTGTGGACGCGCCTTGCTCCGGAGCCTCTGCGTGGCGGCGGGATGGCGCCCGGAACGGTCGCGGTGCGTTATCGTCTGTGTTCCGATCAGGCGATGCGCCGCACCGTGCGTGAAGGTCTGGTGGAAACCTCGGACGCCAAAGCCCATGCCGTGCACGTTGTTTTGCGCGGTTTGGAGCCGGGTCGCGAGTATTTCTACCAGTTCACCTACGGCAAGGACGAAAGTCCTATCGGCCGGACACGTACGGCCAACATCGGCGGTGCGGGCGCCAGGCTCGCGCTCGCGAGCTGCCAAGCCTACGAGTCCGGTCACTTTGCCGCCTATGACGATATCGCGGCCTGGTCGCCCGACTGCGTGATCCACGTGGGCGACTATATCTATGAAGGCCCCACGGCAGCGCTGGGTCCGCGCGTGGTGCGTCAACACAACAGTCCCGAGATCGTGACCTTGTGGGACTATCGCAACCGTTATGCGCTCTATAAGACCGACGCGGCGCTGCAATCGGCGCATGCCGTCGCGCCCTGGATCGTCGCGCTGGACGATCATGAGATCGACAACAACTGGGCTGCGGATATCCCGCAGGATCCGTGGGCGCAAACCCCGCTCGAATTCAAGGTCCGCAAGCTGGCCGCGCTGCAAGCGTATTATGAGCATATGCCGTTGGAGGAACCGCCGCGTGTGGCGGGGTTGGACTCGCATTTGCAGCTCTACGGCGCCTATCGCTTCGGCCCGGCGCAGGTGCACCTGCTCGACACGCGTCAGTACCGGTCGGATCAGGTCTGCGAAGTGCCCGGAGTCCTTGCTCCCCGGAGCTGCGGCGATCTTGCCGACCCTTATGCGACGATGACCGGACCTGCGCAGGAACGCTGGCTTCTCAACGCGCTGCGTGGATCCCAGGCGTCCTTCAATGTGATCGCGTCGCAAACGTGGTTCGCGCCATATCGCTATAACAATCCGAGCGAAGCCGCGAACGTGAACATGGATCAGTGGGATGGATACCCGGTGCAGCGCGAACGCCTTATCCATGCGCTGTCCGAGATTCGGAATCCCATTGTGGTCAGCGGCGACTGGCACTGCGCCGCCGCCATGCGTATCCACAAGGACCCCTGGGACGCCACGTCGCCTCGCGTCGGCCACAATTTCTGCGGCACGTCGATCTCGTCCCACTGTCCGTGGTGGGAGACCTTGCGGGACGCCAAGGATTTCAACGGCCATGTCGACCATGTGAATGGTGGTCAACGCGGGTATATCCGTTTTGACGTGACCGCGAAGGCTTGGCGCTCGGAGTATCGGGTCGTGGCCGACCCGCGCGATCCGAAGTCCGCCCTGACCACCGACGTGACCATCGACACCCGCGACGTCTAATTGCTAAGACCTCCCTCTGGGCGGCTCGTGGCCGCCGGGGAGGATATGGTGCAATTGGCGGTACTGCGTTTGCGAGACGGCGGCCGGCAGCCGTGTGTCGTGCCCGACGACGAGGCCACCGCGCGTTATCTGGGGCAGTGCGTCGGCAGCCTGCCGGGCGGGGTGGACGACCGGACGTTGTCGTTGCGGACATCGGACGGTGCTCCGCTCTCGGTGAAGGCGCGTGAGATCGTCGGGATCGAGATGGACCCGCCGTATTTCCTCTTCGAGAATTTCATGACGGAGGCGGATGCCGACCGCATCATGGATCACGCGCTCACGCACGCGGCGGCGTTCCGGGATTCAACGGTGTCACAATCCGCGCAGCAGGACAGCTACGCGACGGACATCCAGTTGCGGCGTTCAAGGATTCTCGATGATGTCACGGCCGTGGCGCCGTTGGTCGGCCGGCGTCTCTTCGAGACGATGCCGCGCATCTTTGAAGGCCTGAAGATGCCGTCGATTCCATTCAGGACCATGGAGTGCCAGATTTCGGTCCATGGCGACGGCGATTTCTTCCTGACCCACACGGACAACGGCCTGCCCAATATCGCGCACCGGACCATGAGCTACGTCTATTATGTCCACCGCGAACCCAAACGATTCACCGGCGGCCACCTGAGGCTCTATAAGACGGTGATTCACGAAGGGTTCCACTCCGCCGGCGATCTGGTGGCGGATATCGATCCGCCCCGCAACGGACTGATGGTGTTCCCGAGCTATATCCAGCACGAAGTCTCAAAGATCGCATGTCCGTCGCCGGACCTCGCGGATCAACGCATCACCCTGAACGGTTGGCTTGTCGCCTAATTAAAATGTTCCGCGCAGGCTGATCGCGAACATGCGATCCCATTCTGTCACATAGTTCTCGGTCCGCAGGACCGTGCCGGCGATGACGTCGTCGGCGTACACCGTCCGGCGCTGGAATTCGCGCGTGCGCTGGGGCATCAGGCCGTAGGCTTCCACACGCAAGGTGAGGCTTCCGGTCAGGGTTTTCTCGACAAAGGCGTCAAGGCGCGGACCGGTCGCGTACCAGCGCTGCACACGAACATCGGTGGCGGGCCTTTCGCCGGTGCGCTCGAGGTAGTTGGCGCCGTAGGTCAAGCCCCAGGCGGTCACATCGTGACGGAAGCCGATTTGAAATTCGTGATCCCACACATCGCCGACCGCTTCGGTCATATCGATGTCGCGCTTGAACCCGAGGAAGGAATCCGTGGTCTGCGAGAACTGCCGCAGGAACCGGGCGTCGATCGTCAGATCCGGCAGCCCGATGGCGGCCATGCGCACGCTGGCTTTCGCCTCGGCCCCGTAGTGTTTCGCCGTGCCGATATTACCTTTCGCCGAGACACGCGTGCCGTCCGGCTCGACACGGAACAACAGCGGCGCGATGTGGTCTTCGATATGGTTGTAGAACACGCGGGCCTCCACCAGGCCCTGGTCGTTCGGCAATTGGCGCTGGTAGCCCGTCTCGAACTGCCATTCGCGCTCCGGCCGGATGCCGGGATTGCCTTCGTCGATCTCGTTGTCGACCAGGTCGAACTGCGGCACGAACAGATCGAAGTCGAGCTGGCTGACGCGCCGGTCGATCTTAAAGCGCAACTGGTCGGCCTGTGTCAGGTCGTAGCGCAGATCCGCGCGCGGCTTCGGGTAAACGTAAGTATGTTTGTCGCTGCCGGGGAAGTTGTTCGAAATACGCGACATTTCCACGATGATGGACGAGTTCAGCGACAGGGCGGGCGTGATCTGCCAGGTATGATTCACGAACGCTTCGCCGCGAATCTCCTTCACGCGCGCGTTCCCGGTCGGAATGGCGATTTCTTCCACCAGGCGGTCGCCGTTCAGGTCGAAGAACGGGCGCAGGCGCTGATGCAGCGTGTTACGGGCCACTTCGCCGCCGATCTCCAAGCTTTGCCCAGGCGACAGCGCCCAGGCAAATGTCGGGCGCACGATGGTTTCGACGTTGGTCGGGATCTTGATGTTGCGGTTAAGTTCCGTCGTGACCGGGCCTGAGACGAAAGTGCGGGATTCGTCGTTGGGGTCACGTTCGTAGGAATGGATGAACAGCAGGTTGAACCGGGTGGCGCCGAATAAGGCTTCGTAGTCGCCCCCGATCTCCCACTGCTTCTGCCAGCCTTGGTAGCCGCGTTTGAATTCGGTGCCGGTTTGAATCACGTTGCCGGCGGTGTCGTAGCGCGTGATGGCAATGTCGCTGTTGCTGTCCGCTTCACGGGGCTCGACGGAGCCGTTGAGGCGCAGGATGTGGCCGTTCTCGAAATTGTACGTAAGGTCCGCCGTGACCGTGTACTGGTTCTGGATGTAGCTTGCGCGGTCGCTGCGCAACTCGCGGATCACGCCGTTCGGATGGAAGTAGCGTTCGGTTTTCGTCAGCTCGCGCCAATAGGGATAGCCGCGGTTCCAGGCGTCGCGCCGCACGCTCACGATGTAGTCCAGCGCGCCGAGGCTGTCGCTGTAGGAGATGAGGCCGTCGCCGTCATAGACGTCGTCGTCGTTGAAGCGGAACGCGGCCTGCCACGAACCGGACCCCGTGCTGGCGCCTTCCTCAAGCACGATGTTGATGATGAGGCCTTCGCTTTGGACGGCGGTCTCGCCGGTGTTGCCGCGGATCAGTTCCACGCGCACGACGTTGGCGCTCTGGATACGCTTCAACGCGGCGAGGATCTGGTTCTTGCCCGCGAAGCGTTTTCCGTTCAGGAGAATCTGGTCGCCCGACGAGCCGAACCCGCGTTGCTGTTGGTTGTTGTTGGCGTTGAGCTGGTCGAGGATGGGCGCCGTGCCCGGCACGCGGCGCACCATATCTTCCGCGGTGACGGTGTCGTACCGCTCGAAGTAGGCGCGGTCATAAACCTGCGTCGACGACGCGGCATCCTGCGCCGAAACTTCGGCCGTCGTGAAAAACGCGGCCAGGCCGATTGCCAGGCGGCCGTACATAACGCTTCGCAAAACCGTAACTCCCCCAAGTGCGGGCGCAGTCAACGACGGCGCGCCTGCCCGTGCAAGGCATAAAGTGTGCCTGGTTTGTAACGGGTGTCGCCGCCGGCCGGGTGGGATTCAGGCGGGGTAAACGAGGCGAATGGGCTCGGGGTCGAGGACGATGCGCAACGGGAGCGTGGCGATAATATCGCCGTCGGCTTGGACCGGCGATCCCGCGGCGCCTTGAACGATCACCTCGCGCCCGGCGATCAGCTCCACATCGCGCCAAGCGGTCACCCGGCCCAGCATCAATCCAAGTCCGTACCGCAGAACGCTGAGCCAGCCGCGCCCGTTCATCAAAACGACTTGGAACTTATCGTCGTTCAAGGAGGCGTCGGGCGCGGCGATATACGGACCGCCATAGCGCCGGCCTTTGCAAGCGACCATCGAGACGGGGGCGTAGGCCACGCCGTCGATGGTCACGTGGTGACGCTCGAAACCATATGTCGCGACCTGACGGGCGGATTCCCACACGTACGCCAGCGGACCGACAAGCTTCTTTAACCTGAGGGAGACCCGGCTCACGACCAGGGCGTCGAAGCCGATCCCGGCCATCATGATGAAGCGTCGCCCATTCGCGCGGCCGGCGTGAACGGTGCGGACGGGGCCACGGGCCAGCGCGGCCGCGATTTTGTGGGGGTCGATCGCAAGCCCAATCTCCTGCGCAAGGACGTTCGCGGTGCCGAGCGGAATCACCCCGAGCGCGATGTCCTTGCCCGCAAGCCCGTTGATGACCTCATTCACGGTGCCGTCGCCGCCGCACGCGGCGACGACGTCGAAGTCCGCGGGTTGGGCCGTCCTGGCGATCTCCTCGGCGTGCCCGGCGTGCGTCGTCTCGGCCATTGTGAGCGTACACGGCAGGGTGCGCAGGATTGCGACGGTGCGTTCAAAACGCGACCGCCGGCTTCCGCCGGCGGTCGGATTGAAGATCAGAAGGATGCGGCGCGCGGACAAGAAATCACTCGAAATATTGGGCGAACGCCGTATTGAACGCGAGACGCTCCGCCTCGACGCATGTGTCGGTGTCGTCCGCGCAATTCCGGAACGCCTCGCGTTGCGCGAGGGACAGTTGGTCGAGCCCGAACCCAAACCGTTCCAATGCCGCCGGGGCGAGCATCACGATATCCAGGTCTTTGACGGTGGGCTTGGCTGCGTCGCCGCAGGCGAAATTGATGCAGCGGATGTCGTAGGTCGTGACATAACGCGCCTTCTCGTCGCTGATGTAGCGCAGCGTGAACTCCGGTTGATGATCGCCGAACGTCACGACGCCGGCTTTGCGTCCGCGCGCTTCAAGGGTGTCGATAAACTCGCCGTAGGCGCGGTCCGCATTGTCGAAGCGCGCGACATAGTCCGCCATCGGGTCCTGTGTCGCATGCGGGCCGTGTTGGCTGATGGTCAGCATAAGCGCGACCGTCGGCTTGTCGGACCCTTCGAGCGTCTTCAGCATCGCGCGATAGAAGGATTCGTCGGGCGTTTTCCAGTTCCAGCCCTTGCTGATGCCCAGGCTTTCGGGGTCGTAGAATTCATCGACGCCGATGGACGCGTAGAAGGGCTGGGCATTGATGAAGAAACCCGGCACCGGATAGAACACGACCGTCCGGTAGCCCAATTTCTTCAGTTCCGTGAAGATCGAGCGGTGGACGCGTCCTTCGAGCTGGTGGAAGACATAAAGGCCGTCGCCGCCGAATTCCTGCGCGCGCATCTGCGTCGTCAGGGAGAATTCGGTGCGCCAGGTTCCGCCGCCGAAGGTATGGACCTTCAGTTTTCCGTATTGCGCCGAATCCTCGGCGAACAGGCGCTTTGCGTGATGGTCCGGTCGCAGGACATTCGGCAGGAACGTCGATTCCTGAAGGACGAAGAAAATATCGGGGCGTTCCGCGGGCGCGGTCATGGCCTGCGGAGGGATCTGAGTCATGGGCGCGGCGCCGGTCAGAGTTTGCAACTGCGGACGCGTGGCGGCCATCGACTTCACGAACGTGCGCAGCGTCGGCAAGTGAGAGGCGGGCTCCCAGATCGCGACCTGCGGCTCGGTGCGCATCAGGAATACGCAGTAACCCGAGACAATCACCAGCGCCGCCACGCCGCTTTTCTCGAACCAGGTGAACCGGCCACGGCCTGACAAGAGCGCCTTTCCATAAAAGAACAGGAGTGCGGCCGTCAGCGCGAGCCCGGAGGCCACACGCCAATCGTTGAAGGCAAGCATGACGAGGTTGCCGCGCAGAAAGAAGTGATCGTAGGCGACCAGTGGAATGCCGGTCGCGATCGTCTTCCCAAAGCTGATGGCCAGTAACGCGGCGGCCGGCAGCAACGAAAGCGCGGTAAGAACGGCGGGATGTTTGCCGCGGGCACAGCCGAGCGCGAAGAACGGCAGCACCAGCATCGCGGTATAGGGATCGTTGTAGAGGAAGCAATAGACGGCTGCGGCCGCCGCGAAGAGGAGGGAAAGCGCCAGCCGGATGTCGAACGTTGGGGCCAAGCCCAGCGCCCGTGCGATCATGAATACTTCCAGACGAACGCGGGCGGGACGTTGAGGAGTTCGAGGCCCGCCATCTCGCTCTTCGCGAAGATGCCCGACAATGGATCGTGCGGGAAATAGGTGTAGGTGACGAACTGTGCAATCATCCCGGCTTTATAGGCTTGCGCGATGCCGTCGCGCAGGAATTCGAACTCCGGGTTGTTCACGCTCGGGATGCTGCTGACGACGATGGTCGGCGTGCTGAGATGCGCGAGCGCCGGCAGCGCGCAGGTGTCGATGATCGTGCGCTCCGGGAAAATCTTCTTCAGGTGTTCAAAACGGGTCTTGTCGCGCTCGACGCTCACGGTCGTCGCGGGCAGCAGTTGCGTCACCGACCCATACCCCGCGCCGAGTTCGAGGATGGGAAGATCGGTCTCGCCAATGGCGTTGCGCATGCGCTTCGCCAGCCACTGCGAAGATTCGCAAATGGCGCCGATGCTGCTGGTCCACGAACGGAAATTCTTGATCCGCTTCGAGACCTTCGCGAGTTCGCGATCCAGCCCCGATAACGCGCCCGAATATTCCATAAAACGCCAATCCTTCCCGAAACCCCGGCCTATAGGTCATATTTCTGTAACCATAATTCAAGGCGGGATTGCGGTCTAAATTAATTAATATATTTCAATAATTTAGCCATAATCGCCGCCTCATCGCCGGCCCGGACGGGCGGCAAAGCTTGAGGCGGATTGGCGTTTTGCACCCACAACGCGAGGAGTCGCGCGGGATTCGTCCCGGGACGTTTACAAAGAATCGCGCATGCCTTAGCTGTCGCCGGAAGAGGAGCATGTCATGACGACAGAAGCGGCCCGCCGTCTTGGACTCGATCATCCCATCGTACAGGGCCCGTTCGGGGGTGGGCTGTCCTCGCCGCTCCTCGCGTCCTCGGTGTCGAATCTGGGTGCTTTGGGATCCTACGGGATCGAGCATCTGGCTCCCGACGATATCCTGAAGCTTGCCGCCGACATCCGCGGCCGGACCGACAAGCCGTTCAATCTCAATCTTTGGGTGTCGATCGCCGATCCCGGCGGCGAAAGCCTCGATGCCGAGGCCTTTGAGCGCCTGTGGGTGGTGTTCGAGCCGTATTACCGTGAACTCGGCGTCGCGAAACCCGAACGTCCGGCGCGGTTCCACGCCCCTTACGAAGACCAATTTGAAGCGATGCTGGAAGCCGCGCCGGCGGTGTTCAGTTTCGTGTACGGGATTCCCACAGCGGATCAGCTCGCGCGCTGCAAGAAGCGCGGCATCCTGACGGTGGGGACCGCCACGACCGTTGCGGAGGCCGTTGCCCTGGATGAAGCGGGTGTCGACGCCATCGTCGCGACGGGATTTGAAGCGGGCGGTCACCGCGTGTCCTTCATCAAATCGGCGGAAGACTCCCTCATGGGCACGTTCTCGCTGGTGCAGCTTGTCGCGCCGCGGGTCAAGGCGCCCGTGATCGCCGCGGGCGGTATCGTCGACAGCCGCGGCGTGAAAGCCGCGCTCATGCTGGGCGCACAGGGTGCGCAGGTCGGTACGGCCTTTCTGGCTTGTGACGAATCCGGAGCGAGCCCTGCGCACCGCGAGGCTCTTTTCAGCGACCGCGCGTTTTCGACCGTATTGACGCGCACCTACACCGGCCGTCTCGCCCGCGGCCTCCAAAATCGCCTCGCCGATGAGATGCCAAAGCCCGTTGTCGCCTATCCGATCCAGGGCTGGTTCCTCGGCCGCTTAAAGGCCGCGGCGCGCGCGCAAGGCCGCACGGATCTCGTCTCGGTCTGGGGCGGCCAGTCGGCGCCCAATCTGAAGCATCGCACGGTGTCGGCTCTCATGGCCGACCTCGGCAATATCTAGAACCAACGCTCAATCCCAACGCTGAACCAAGGAGACATCGATGGCTTATCAATTGTACTTCGCGCCCGGGGCCTGCTCGCTCGCCCCCCACATCGTCCTTCGTGAACTGGGCGAAGATTTCAGCCTCGTGAAGGTCTCCGTCAGGGAGCACAAAACCGAGGACGGCGCGGACTTCTACGCGATCAATCCGAAAGGATATGTGCCGGCGATGCGTCTCGAGAACGGCGAGATCCTCACCGAGGGCGCCGCCATCAGCCAGTTCCTCGTCGACAACAAACCGGGATCGGACCTCGCGCCGCGCGCCGGAACGCTCGAGCGCGCGCGGGTGAACGAGTGGCTCGTCTTCACCAACAGCGAAGTGCACAAGACGTTTAGCCCGCTGTTCAATCCGGCGACGCCGGACGACCAGAAGAAGGCCATCAAGGAAAGACTGGCGTCGCGTTTCGATTTTATCGAGAAGTCGCTGGCCGATGGCCGTTCCTATCTGACCGGCGAGAAATTCACGATCGCCGACGCCTACCTGTTTGTCGTCGTGAACTGGTCGAACTTCACCGGCATCGACATCGGTCCGTGGGCGAAGCTGAAGGCGTTCCAGGGCCGTGTGGCGGCGCGCCCGCACACCCAGGCGGCCTTGAAAGCGGAAGGCCTCATCTGAGCGCGTTCTCGGTCATCGTTGCGGTCGGACCGTGGGATCCGGCGTCCTGGCGCGCGCGCTTCGCGGCCGCCGCGCTTGGACGCAAGGTCCACTTCTGGCCGCAGGACGGGACGTTCGTTCCCGAGGGGCCTTACGTCATCTGTTCGTGGAAAGCGGATCCGAAGCTCTATACGGAGCTTGCGGATCCGCGCGCCGTCTTTTCTCTCGGCGCGGGCGTCGATCACCTTCACCCCTTGCGCGAACGACAGGGCCTGCCGATCTTCCGCGTGATCGACCCCGATCTCACGGCGCGCATGGCCGAGTATGTGACCTTCGCCGCCCTCTTTCTGCATCGTCAGATTCCGCTTTACCTCCAGCATCAGAAACAGCGTGTGTGGGATCCGCCCGACCAATTGGCGGCCTCCAGCGTACGTGTGGGGATCATGGGCGCGGGCGTGATGGGCGGCGCCTCGGGACGCGCCTTGCAGGCGGTCGGGTTCCAGGTGTCGGGATGGGCGCGCACGCCGCGTGAAGGCTTGCCGTTTCCCGTCGCGGTCGGGAGGGAAGGCTTCGCGGCCTTCCTGGAGGAGATCGATGTTCTTGTGAACCTGCTTCCGCGCACGGCGGAAACCTCAGGGCTTGTGGACCGCGATGTGTTCGCCCGCCTCGGCAAGGCGCGAACCGGATCGAAGTTCTTCATCAACGCCGGGCGCGGCGAGACGGTCGTGCAGGACGATCTTGTGGCCGCGTTGCGCGCGGGTGTGCTTCACGGCGCCGTGCTGGATGTGTTTGCGCCGGAGCCGCTGGCCGCGGACAGCCCGCTCTGGGGAATGGACAACGTGCTCATCACCCCGCATGTCGCCGCGGACTCCAATCCCGACACCATCATCCCCGAAATTTTCCGGACGGTGGAGCGCATGGAGCGCGGCGCGCAGGTTGCCGGGACCGTCGATCTTCTGCGCGGCTACTAGGCCGCCATGACGACGGGACCGGATAAAGTCGATTTCAAGATTCTCGACGCCTTGCAGCAGGACGCGTCGCGGCCATCGGCCGAGATCGCGGCCGTGGTCGGCATTTCCCCGTCCACGTGCAGTCACCGCATCAAACGCCTGATCGCGGAAGGGTACATCAAGAAAACCATCGCGGTGCTGGATCGCGAAAAGCTCGACATGCGCGCGCAGTTTTTTGTGAAGGTGAATGTCGTCCAGCACGATCCCCAATACATCCGCGATTTTGTCGACCGGATGAAAGCCTTGCCCGAAGTGCTGGAGTGTCACGTCCTGCTCGGGACGTTCGATTTTCTGCTGCGGGTGGTCACCAGCGATTTGCGGACCTACGAGGCGTTCTACTTCAAGACGCTCTCAAGCATCCCCGGCGTGCGCGAGGCCGTCACCTTCGTCAGTATTTCGGAGATGAAGATGACCACCGCGCTGCCGTTGCCCGGCCGTTAGCCTTTAGGCGGCGCCAGCGGCGTTGTGGAGACGGTCTTGTCCAGGACGAATGAGGTGCGGACGGCCTGCGCGCCCGGCAGCATCATGATCTGATTGAGGACGCCGCGTGTATAGGCGTCGAGGTCCGGCGCGATGACGTGCAAAAGGAAGTCGGTGTCGCCCGACAGCAAATAGCAGGCCCGCAGCCCGTCGAGCGTGCCGATCGCTTCCTTGAATCCGTCCGCGGTGACTTTCGCCTGCCGGTCGATGGTGACCGCGACGAAGGCTTCCACCTGATAGCCGAGCCCGCGCAAGGACACATGCGCGCCGTAACCCGCGATGACGCCGGCTTCCTCCAGCTTGGCGATCCGCTTGTGGCAGGCGGTGGCCGACAGGTTCACCCGCTCGGCCAAATCCACCACCGCGATCCGGCCTTCCGTCTGCAGGATGTTGAGAATGCGGATATCGATACTATCGAGCGATATCATAGTGAAAATCACCATAAATATATGAAATTGGAGTGATTATATCACTATAATGATGAAATTGCTCATGATTTCGCCGAGATCGGTTTCCTGTATCCCGGTAGGATTTCCCCTTCATTACAGATGGGAGACATCGTCATGGCGCAGGCACGCAGCATCAAGGCGGCCGATCACAATGTGACCGCCGGGGTCGACTGGGAAAAAGTGACCCGCGCGCTGTTCCTCTCCCGCAAACTCGACGATATCGAAGAACAGAAGCTGCTGCCTGAGCGCAAGATGTTCTACCAGTTCTCGGCGCGCGGGCATGACCTGGCGCAGATTTTGCTCTCGCAGCGCCTGACGCATGCTTACGACGCCGCGGCCGGCTACTACCGCTCGCGTCCGTTGTTGCTGGGCCTCGGCATTCCGCTGGAAGAGGTGATGGCCGCCTCGCTGATGAAAGTCGGCGGCTACAGCGACGGTAAGGACGTCGGCACCGTGTTCAATTTTCCGAACCCGGGCGGCGCGAAGGGCCTGCCGATGGCGGGCGGCGTCGGAACGCAATACACCCCGACCGCGGGCTGGGCGCAGGCCATCGAGTACTATCGCAACGTCCTCAAAAGCAGTGAAGTCGGTAACGCCATTGCTGTGGTGCTCGGCGGCGACGCCTCGGTCGCGACCAATGGTTTCTGGGCGTCCTTGACCATCGCGACCACGCTCAAGCTGCCGATGCTGTTCTATATCGAAGACAACGGCTACGGCATCTCGGTGCCGTCGACCTTCCAGACGCCCGGCGCGAACATCGCCATCAACCTCGCGAGCTTCCGCAATCTCACCATCTTCAGCGGCGACGGCACCGATCCGGTGGAAGCCGCGCGCCTGGTGAACGAAGCGACCACCCATGTGCGCGACCGCCAAGGCCCGGCGCTGCTGCGCCTCACGGTGCCGCGTCTCGCGGGTCACTCGGGGCAGGACACGCAGGCCTATAAGGGCGCCGAGCGCATCGCCGAGGAAAAGACCCGCGATCCGATCCTGAAGCTGAAGTCCTTCCTCGTGCCCAACGTTTTCTCGGAAAAGAAATGGGCCGAACTGGAAGCCGAGGCCGCGCGCGACGTCGAAGCCGCGTTCCAGGGCGCGTCCGCCCGGCCGAATCTCGACACGAAAGAACTGCGCCGCCACGTGTTCGCCGAAGTGAACGCCGACGGCGCGCCGGACCTCCAGCAGATCGGCGGCCTGCACGCGGCCGGTCATGCGTTCCCGACCTCGACCGAGACCGCGGCCCCGCAAGGTCCGCGCATCAACATGGTCACCGCCATCCGTAAGACCCTGGAAGTCGAGCTCGCCACCAACCCGAAGATGGTGCTGTTCGGCGAAGACGTCGGCCCGAAGGGCGGCGTGCACGCCGTCACCATGGGCCTGCAGGAGAAATTCGGCGATCAGCGCGTGTTCGACACCAGTCTGTCGGAAGAAGGCATCATCGGCCGCGCGGTGGGCATGGCCATGGCCGGCCTTCTGCCGGTGCCTGAAATCCAGTTCCGCAAGTATGCCGAGCCCGCCGTCGAGCAGTTGAACGACTGCGGCACGTTGCGCTGGCGCACCGGCAACCGTTTCGCCGCGCCGATGGTCGTGCGTATGGCGGGCGGTTTCTCGAAGTGCGGCGATCCATGGCACAGCCAGACCAACGAAGTGCAATGGGTGCACGCCGTCGGCTGGAAGGTCGCGGTGCCGTCCAACGCCGAAGACGCGGTGGGTCTCCTGCGCGCCGCCTTGCGCGGCAACGATCCGGTGGTGTTCTTCGAACACCGCGCCATGCTGGACCACGCCTGGTCGCGCCGTCCGTATCCGGGCGACGACTATGTCGTTCCGTTCGGGAAGGCGACGCGCACGATGACCGGCGAGCACATCACGCTGGTCGCCTGGGGCGCGATGGTCGAGCGTTGCGAGGAAGCGGCGAAGGCGTCGGGTTATACCGCGGACGTCATCGACCTGCGCACCCTGATGCCGTGGGATAAAGAGGCGGTGATTGAATCCGTACGCAAGACGCGCCGCTGTATCGTCGTGCACGAGGACAACGCGACCGCCGGTTTCGGCGCGGAGATCGTCGCGGTGGTGAGCCGCGAATGTTTCATGGACCTCGACGCGCCGCCCGAGCGCCTCACCATGCCGGATATCCCCAGCCCCTATAACCCGGTGTTGCTTGCCGCCGCGGTTCCGGGTGTCGACGTGATCCGCGACACCATCATCGACCTCGTTACGTTCTAAGGTGCGCCATGACTGACATCTTTGTCCCCGCGGAACAAACCGAAGGCACGCGCTTCAAGTTCAAACAGTGGCTGAAGCCCGCAGGCGCCGAGGTCAAGACCGATGAACCCGTGGCCGAGCTTGAGACCGACAAGGTCACGATGGAAGTGGTCGCGCCCGCGAACGGCCGTCTCGAGCACCTGTCCGTCGAAGTCGGCGCCGATGTCGAACCCGGCGCTTTGATCGGGCGGATTTCGTCCGGCGCCGCCGCCGCTGCGCCCGCAGCTACCCCCGCTGCCACTCCGGCTGCCGCACCTCCCGGCGCGAAAGCGCCGCCCGCGCCGCAAGCCGCGCGCGATCGCGCGCCGGCCATCGAGAACGGCGCGGCCCTTGGCCTGTCGCCGGCGGTGCGCCGCCTCCTGGCCGAACACAACGTCGATCCCAAGAATATCCGCGGAACCGGCCGCGGCGGCCGCATCACGCATACCGACGTGTTGGACTATGTGCAAAAGGGCGGCGCCGCCAAAGCGCCCGCCGTTCCTGCGGCCCGTCCCGCCGCGCCCACGGCGAAGCCGCAAGGCACGCCGACCGCCGGCGGACGTCTCATTCCGCACACCAATATCCGCCGCGCCATCGCCGAACATATGTCGCACAGCGTCACGACGGCGCCGCACGTCACGGCGGTGTTCGAGGTGGATTTCAGCGCCATCATCGCCGACCGGGCCAAGCGCAAGGCCGCTGGCGGTCCCGACGCCGCCGGTTTGACCTATACCGCTTATTTCGTGCTCGCCTGCGTCCGCGCGCTGCAGACCGTTCCGGTCATCAATAGCCGCTGGCATGCGGACGCGGTCGAAATCTTCGACGACATCAACGTCGGCGTCGGCACGGCGCTGGGCGACGAAGGTCTCGTGGTTCCCGTCATCCAGAAAGCCCAGACGCTTTCGTTGACCGGCATCTCGCGTCAGTTGACCGATCTCACCAACCGGGCGCGCGCCGGGAAGCTCCAGCGCGCCGACGTCTCGGGCGGCACCTTCACCATCTCGAACCACGGTGTCTCGGGCAGCCTGCTCGCGGCCCCGATCATCATCAACCAGCCCCAGTCGGCCATCCTCGGCATCGGTAAGCTGGAGAAGCGCGTGGTGGTGCGCGAGATCGACGGACACGATACAATGCAGATCCGCCCGATGGCCTACGTCTCGCTCACCATCGATCACCGCGTGATCGACGGGCATCAGACCAACACCTTCCTGAAGAAGTGGGTCGAGGTCATCGAAGGATGGAACAACGCGGAATAGGCGGGCCCGCGCGAAACTCCGTGTGAGGCGCCATGCCGATCTATGCGTTCGAGAACTTCATCCCCGTCGTCGATCCGACGGCCTTCGTTCATCCGACGGCTGTCCTGATCGGTGACGTGATCATCGGGCCCGGCTGTTATGTCGGTCCCGGGGCCTCGTTGCGCGGAGACTTCGGCACCGTGACGATGGAGGAAGGCTCCAACGTCCAGGACAATTGCGTGATGCATTCCTTTCCGGGCGCGGAGGCGCGCGTGGAAGTGAACGGTCATATCGGCCACGGCGCGATCCTTCACGGATGCCTTGTGAAGCGTAACGCGCTTGTGGGCATGAACGCCGTCGTTATGGACCGCGCGGTCGTCGGCGAGGACGCCTTTGTGGCGGCGTCCAGTTTCGTCAAAGCGAGCTTCGAGGTTCCGGCCCGAATGCTCGCGGCGGGCATTCCCGCCAAGATCCTGCGCCCCCTGACCGAACAGGAACTGGCATGGAAGGTCGAAGGAACCGTCGAGTACCAGAACCTCGCCCGGCAATGCCGCGCGACGCTCAAGGAATGCCGGCCGCTTGCCGCCGTTGAGCCGAACCGCCCGACCCGCACGCAGGGTTATGTGCCGCTGACGGATTTGAAGCGCGGCTCGTAACTTTGTTACCCAAGGGTTGCTCCCGAGGATGAGATAGCCTACGACTCTGCCTGACGCGGGGGGACCGCCGAGGCGGATCAGTTCATTTCATGGCTCGGACTCAGGCTTCAGATTTCAACGACAGGCGCGAATTCATCATTGAACGCGCGCTGCAGCTTTATGCGGAAAAGGGCTTCCTCGGCGCGTCCGTCGCCGACCTGGCCGACGCCTGCAAGACGTCGAAGTCGCTCATCTATCACTACTTCCCCTCGAAGGAAGACATCCTGTTCGAGGCGATGGATTCCCACATCAAGACGTTGAGCAACGCCGCCTCCGGGATCGCGGCCATGGACGCCGACGCCGCGGACAAGCTGCGCGCCCTGGTCCATGCCTTCATGCACCTTTATGTCGGCGCCGCCGCGCGCCACAAGGTGCTGATCAACGAGCTGTACCATCTGCCGCCCAACCGGCGGGATATCATCGTCGGCCGCCAGCGGCGGCTGATCCAATTGGTGGTGGACTTGGTGGCGGAGATTCAACCGCACCTGAAGTCGCGGCCCGAGCATCTGCGTCCGGCCGCCATGTTGTTCTACGGGATGCTCAACTGGACCCACACCTGGTTCGATCCCAAGGGACCGGCCTCGGTGGATTCCATTTCCGAGCTGATGGGCGACATCATGATCAGCGGTTTGAAGGCCCTTCCGGTTCAGCAGAAGCGCCCGCGCCGCTAGAGCCGCTAGAGTCTAGACGTCGTAATCGAGAACGACTTTCTCCGAGATGGGGAAGGCCTGGCAGGTGAGCACGAAGCCCTGCGCGGTGTCTTCCGGCGCGAGACCGTAATTGGTCTTCATCTGGACTTCGCCTTCGATGACCTTGGCCTTGCAGGTCGCGCACACGCCCGCTTTGCAGGCGAACGGCGCGGGCAGTCCGGCGGCGCGCGCGTTTTCAAGGATGCTGCCCTTGGTGGCGTCGTAGGCCAGGGTACGCATACGGCCGTCGATGCGGACCTGCACCTTCGAGCCTTGGGCCTTGCGCTCCAGCGCCACCACGGAGGGATCCTGGGCGGGCGCCGGCAGGCCGTCGGCGGTGAAGCGTTCGATCAGAATTTTGTCGGGGCTGATGCCGTGGTCCTTCGCGGCCTGTTCGGCGGCCGTCATCATCGGTCCCGGACCGCAGATGAACACCGCGTCGATGGCGCGGTCGCCCACAAGAAGCTTCATCGCCTCTGTCGCTTTCGCAAGATCCAGGCGGCCGTTGAACAATTCGATCTCGCCTTCTTCCTCGTCCAGGAAGTGATACAGCTCAAACCGGGACAGATAGCGGTCCTTCAGATCGGCGAGTTCCTCGAGGAACATGATCGTGGGGCTGGCGCGGTTGCCGTAGAACAGGATGAACTCGCTGTCCGGTTCCTCGCGCAGGCCCGTCTTCAGAAGCGACAGGATCGGCGTGATGCCCGACCCGCCGGACAGAAGCAGATAACGGCGCTTGCGGCCCTTCTCGAACGACCAGGTGAAACTGCCGTGCGGCGGCATGGCGTCGATGGTGTGGCCCGCCTTGATCTCGCGGTTCGCCCAGGTCGAGAAGCGCCCCTGGGGCACTTCCTTCACGGCGATGCGCAGTTCGCCTTCGTGCGGCGCCACGCAGACGGAGTAGTTGCGGCGCACTTCCTCGCCGTTCAGATCGACCTTCAAGGTCAGATGCTGGCCGGGGCGGAACTGGAACTTGTCCTTCAGTTCTTCCGGAACCTGGAAAAGGATCGACACGGCGTCCGAGGTTTCACGGCGGACGTCGGCGATCTTCAGGGCGTGGAATCCTACGGACATCGTTTCCTCTCGCCAGCTAGTGGCACTTAAAGCGGTCGAACGGCTCGCGGCAGGTTTCGCACTGCCACAGGGCTTTGCAGGGCGTCGAACCGAAGCGGCTGACTTCCCGCGTCTTCACGGAGCCGCAGCGCGGGCAGGTGGCCGGCTGGGCGTTCTTCAGTCCGGGCGCTCCACTGCCTTTCGGCGGCGGCGCGATTCCGTAGGCTTGCAGTTTCTTGCGTCCGTCTTCGGTGATCCAATCCGTGGTCCACGGCGGCGACAGGGCGACTTCGATCTTCACATCGTTCAGTGCGGCGTCGTCCAAGGCCTTGCGGATGTCCGACTGGATCACCTGCGTCGCCGGACAACCGCTATAGGTCGTGGTGATCACGACGCGGCGCGGATCTTCCAGGACGTCGCGCACAATCCCCAGGTCGACCACCGACACCACCGGGATCTCGGGATCCGGCACGTGAGACAGGACATCGAGGACGTGCTCGCGCCAGCCGTGGGCCGCGTCGCGGACGGTGGGTTTACCAGACGGCATCGGGATAAGCGCGGGGCAGGAACTGCATCTCGGCCAACAGGTGGCCCAGGTGTTCCGAATGGTGGCCCTTGCGTCCCCCCGTCACCGGGCGCGGGAATTTCGGCAGCGGCAGCGTGGCGTCCGCGAAGGTTGCGGCCAGCGTGGCGTCGAACGCCGCGCGCAGTTTCGTCGTATCGACCGCGATGCCGGCGCTGACCAGCGCGGGATCGACCGCGTCCATGGAGAACAGTTCGTCGACGAAGCGCCAGCACCACTCGAAGCCGTCCAGCATGCGCTGATGGCTTTCTTCCGTGCCGTCGCCCAGGCGCACAACCCACTCGGCGGCGAGTTCGGCGTGATAGGTCGTTTCCTTGAGCGCTTTCGCCGCGATCTCGGCAAGGCGCTTGTCGCTGGACTTCGCCAGGTGTTTGTAGAACTCGAACTGCCAGGTCGAGAAAATGAACTGGCGGGCGATGGTGCGCCCGAAATCGCCGTTGGGCTGCTCGACCAGAAGGCAGTTGCGGAACTTCGTCACGTCGCGATGGAACGCTAGTTTGTCCGCGTCGCGGCCTTTGCCTTCGATCTCGGCGGCGTAATCGAGGAACAAGGTCGCCTGGCCGATCAGGTCCAGGGCGACGTTGGCAAGCGACAGGTCGGTTTCCAGCGCGGGCGCGTGGCCGCACCACTCGCCGAGACGCTGCGAAAGGATGAGCGCGTCGTCGCCGAGCCGCAGGACGTAATCGAATTTCGCGTCAGTGGACGTCATGAATCAGCGAAGCCTTAGATGTGCTTGATATGGTCCGGGACGACATAGAACGTCGGATGGCGGTACACCTTGGACTCGGCCGGCTCGAAAATCGGGCCGGCGTCGGCCGGATCGGAGGCGACGATGTCCGACGAACGGATCACCCAAATGCTCACGCCTTCCATGCGGCGGGTATAGGTGTCGCGGGCGTGGCGCAGCGCGATGTCGCCGTCAGGCGCATGCACGGAGCCGGCGTGACGGTGCGACAGGCCGTGCTTCGCGCGGATGAAAACTTCCCACAGCGGCCATTCATTATTAGCCATTCGCGACTTCCTTCTGATTGCGACCGGCGCGCTTGGCGGCGTGGGCAAGCGCTGCTTCACGCACCCAGGCGCCTTTTTCCCAGGCTTCGGTACGCGCTTTCACGCGTTCCTTGGCGACAGGACCTTCGCCCTTCACCACCGCCCAGAACTCGTCCCAGTCGATCGCGCCGTAGTCGTAGTGACCCCGCGCTTCATCCCATTTCAGGTCCGCATCCGGAACCGTGAGGCCGATGGATTCGGCCTGCGGCACGGTCACGTCCACGAATTTCTGGCGCAACTCGTCGTTCGTCTCGCGCTTGATGCGCCAGCGCACGGACTGCGCGGTGTTCGGCGAATTGTCGTCCGGCGGACCGAACATCATGATCGACGGCCACCACCAGCGGTTCAGCGCGTCTTGCGCCATCGCCTTTTGGTCCGGCGTGCCGGCGGCCAGTTGCATCATGATCTCGAAGCCCTGGCGCTGATGGAAGCTTTCTTCCTTGCACACACGCACCATGGCGCGCGCGTAGGGACCGTAAGACGTCCGTTGCAGCGGCACCTGGTTCATGATGGCGGCGCCGTCCACCAGCCAGCCGATGGCGCCGATGTCGGCCCAGGTCAGCGTCGGGTAATTGAAGATGGTCGAATACTTGGCGCGGCCGCTGTGCAGGGCTTCCAGCATGTCGTCGCGGCTGGTGCCCAGCGTTTCCGCGGCGGAATAAAGATAGAGGCCGTGGCCGCCTTCGTCCTGGACCTTGGCCAGCAGCACCGCCTTGCGGCGCAACGACGGTGCGCGGGTGATCCAGTTGCCTTCCGGCAGCATCCCGACGATTTCCGAGTGGGCGTGCTGCGAGATCTGCCGGACGAGAGTCTTCCGGTAGGCCTCGGGCATCCAATCCTTCGGTTCGATGAACTCGTCATTCGCCACGCGCGCCTCGAACGCCTCCAGCAACTCCGGCGGTTCGGCGGACGGACCCTGACGGGTCGGGTTCTTGCTCATCTCTGTCGTGTACATGCGATGATCCCGTAAATTCGTATCGTATTATAATAATAAACCGAACAGACGGTCAATTAATTCGTTAAGGGGCCCCCAACAGCACGGCGATCCCCTGACCGACCCCTATGCACATTGTACACAAAGCATATTTTCCGCTTCTAGCCTGCATTTCCAGGCTCGCGGTTAAGGCGAGTCGGGCGCCGGACATCCCCAACGGGTGGCCAAGGGCGATCGCGCCCCCGTTCGGATTAACGTTTTCAGCATCATCCGGGATGCCCAGTTCGCGCATGACCGCCAAGCCCTGCGCCGCGAAAGCCTCATTCAACTCGATAACGGCGAGATCGGGTATCGCTAAGCGGTTGCGAGCCAAAAGCTTTTGGGTGGCCGGCGCGGGGCCGATTCCCATGATTCGGGGGGGGACCCCCGCCACCGCGCCGCCGATCACCCGGGCGATGGGCTTCAGATTGTACTTTTTCACCGCGGCTTCGCTCGCGATCAGAAGGGCGGCCGCGCCGTCGTTCACGCCGCTGGCGTTGCCGGCGGTGATCGTGCCGCCCTCGCGCACGATCGGACGCAACTTGCCCAGGGCCTCGACGTTGGTGGCGCGCGGGTGTTCGTCCTTATCCACAACGATCGGATCGCCTTTGGCCTGCGGGATGGTCACCGCGACGATTTCTTTCGCAAGGCGGCCGTTGGCCTGGGCCTTCGAGGCGCGCTCCTGGCTGCGGGCGGCGAACTTGTCCTGGTCGATGCGCGAGATTTTATAGTCGGTCGCTACGTTTTCCGCGGTTTCCGGCATGGAATCGATACCGAACTGCTTTTTCATCTGCGGGTTCACGAAGCGCCAGCCGATGGTCGTGTCGAAGATCTGCGCGTCGCGGCTGAACGCCGTGCCGGCCTTCGGCATCACAAACGGCGCGCGGGTCATGCTTTCGACGCCGCCGGCGATGAGGAGGTCCGCTTCGCCGGTCTTGATGGCGCGCGCGGCGAAAGCGACGGCGTCGAGGCCCGAACCGCAGAGGCGATTGATGGTGGTGCCCGGAACGGCGTCGCCGATGCCCGACAGCAAGGCGGCCATGCGCGCGACGTTGCGGTTATCCTCGCCGGCCTGGTTCGCGCAGCCGAAGATCACATCCTCGACGGCCGCGAAATCGACGCCGGGGTTGCGTTCCTGCAGTGCCTTCAGGGTCTTGGCCGCCAGATCGTCCGGGCGCACCGCGGCGAGGGCGCCGCTGTAACGCCCGATCGGCGTGCGGATCCCATCGCAAATGAAAGCTTCAGCCATTTGATTCTACTCCTCGACTATGGCCCCGCCGACAGTGCGGGATTGTCCTTGAAATTGCGCGACGATACGTCCGTCGCCGCCCCTGACCGTGATTGTATAGACGCCGCTGCGGCCCATGACCGTAACCTCGCGCGCTTCGGCTTCCAGGCGTTCGCCGTTTTGCACGGGCGACGTGAAGACGATCGAGGCGCTTTGCGCGACGGTGGCCTGGTTGCGCGAATTGCAGGCGTAGGCGAACGCGGTGTCCGCCAGGGCGAAGATCAGGCCGCCGTGGGCGATCTTGTGGCTGTTCAACATGTCGTCGCGCACAGTCATGGAAATCTTGCTGTACCCGATGTCGGCGTCCTCGACGCGGAGACCCCAGGAGGGCCCCGTGCCTTCGCCCTTCAACATAGTTTCGGCGATGCGCCGAGCCAGTGTGCGGCCGTCAGTCATGTCTGATTTTTATGATGTGAAATTGGAAGACAACCTATGCACTTTGCGCTTATTTAAGCCACCAAAATCGCCTTGCCAATAATAATCCGACCGGCCATTCTGCGAATTATTGTAGGAGGACGCGCATGCCGAACGAGACCATCATTTTCGACATCAAGGATGGTGTTGCGCGCCTAACGCTGAACCGGCCCGACCGGCTCAACAGCTTCACCGTGAAGATGCACGGCGAGGTCGCCGCGGCATTGACTGAAGTCGAAACCAATAAGGCCGCGCGTGTGCTGGTGCTGACCGGCGCCGGCCGTGGATTCTGCGCGGGCCAGGACCTGAACGACCGCGCGGTGGCGCCGGGCGCCGAGCCTGTCGACCTCGGGCACTCGGTCGAGAATTACTACAGCCCGCTCATCAAACGCCTGTCGGGTTTGCGCATGCCCGTCATCTGCGCGGTGAACGGCGTGGCGGCGGGTGCGGGCGCGAACATCGCGCTGGCCTGCGATATCGTGATTGCGGCGAAAAGCGCGAAGTTCATCGAATCCTTCGCGAACATCGGCTTGATCCCGGATTCCGGCGGCACGTGGCATCTCGCCAAACACGTCGGCCAAGCGCGTGCGCTTGGCATGGCGCTCACAGGCGAGCCGATCCCCGCCGAAACCGCGGCGTCATGGGGTTTGATCTGGAAGTGTGTCGACGACGAGAAGCTTGCGGAAGAAGTCGACGCGCTCGCGCTCAAGTTCGCCCAAGGCCCGACCCGCGGACTCGCGGCGACAAAGTCGTCGATCCGCGCCGCGTGGACGAAGTCCCTGCACGACGAACTCGATATTGAACGCGATCTGATGCGTGAACTTGGCCGCAGCCACGACTATCTCGAAGGCGTCGCCGCCTTCATGGCCAAGCGCAAACCGGTCTTCACCGGCGAATAACCTTCACGTACCGGCGCGCGCCGCTCGCGCGCTCAACTCTAGCGATTGGAATACCGACATGGCGATGATCCGTCTTCAGAACTATACCGCCGGCAAATGGATCTCGGGCGAAGGCAAGCTCTCGCCCATCTTCTCCGCCGTCAGCGGTGAGCAGGTGGCCGAAACCGGTTCGGGCGGCATCGACTTCAAGAAGATGGCGGATTACGCGCGCACCACCGGTGGCCCGGCGCTGCGCAAGATGACCTTCCATGAGCGCGCCTTCGCGCTGAAGGCGCTCGCGAACGCCATCATGGCGCGCAAGGAAGAACTGTACGAACTCTCTTATGCGACGGGCGCCACGCGCACCGACAGCTGGATCGACATCGAAGGCGGCGCCGGCACGCTGTTCAGCTTCAGTTCGAAGGGCCGTCGCGAACTGCCCAACGCCCGCATCCTCATGGACGGCGATCCGGAAATCCTTGGGAAGACCGGCGCCTTCATGGGCCAGCACGTCTATACCTCGCTGCAAGGCGTGGCCGTGCACATCAACGCCTTCAATTTCCCTGTATGGGGCATGCTCGAGAAGCTGGCGCCGACGTTGCTCGCGGGCGTGCCGTGCATCGTGAAGCCGGGGTCCGCGACGGCGTATCTCGCCGAGGCCGCGTTCCGCGTCATGATCGATGCGAACGTGCTGCCCCCGGGTGCGATCCAGTTCATCGCCGGTTCGGCCGGCGATCTGCTCGATCATCTGACCTGTCAGGACGCGGTGTCCTTCACCGGGTCCGCCGGCACCTCGATGAAGCTGCAGGCGCATCCGGTGATCGCGCGCGAGTCCGTGCGTTTCGTCGCCGAGCGCGACTCGCTGAACGCCTCCATCCTCGGCCCGGACGCGACGCCCGATACGCCTGAATTCGATCTCTTCGTGAAAGAGGTCGTGAAGGAAATGACGGTGAAGGCGGGCCAGAAGTGCACGGCGATCCGCCGCGCCATGGCGCCCGCGCACCTGATCGACGACGTGCAGAAGGCCATCGCCGCCCGCCTCGACAAGACGGTTATTGGTGACCCGCGCCTCGAAGGCGTGCGCATGGGCGCGCTGGCCAGCCAAGACCAGTTGAAGGACGTGCGCGCGAAGGTCGCGGAACTCTCGCAGGTCGCGAAGATCGTTTACGGCGATCCGAACAATGTGAAGGTTCAGGGTGAAGGCACAGCGAAGGGCGCGTTCATTTCGCCGATCCTCCTGCGCACCGACGATCCGTGGAAGGCCGCGGCCGTACACGACGTGGAAGCCTTCGGCCCGGTCTCGACGATCATGCCCTATAAGGACTTCGACGACGCCATCGCGCTTGCCAACCGCGGCATGGGTTCGCTCGCCATCTCCGTGTTCACCCACGACCCGCGCGTCGCGCAGGACGCGGTGCTGGGCGCGGGCGCTTATCACGGGCGTATGGTGTTTATCGACCGCGACTGCGCGAAAGAGTCGACCGGTCACGGGTCTCCGCTGCCTGTCCTCGTCCACGGCGGTCCCGGCCGCGCCGGCGGCGGCGAGGAAATGGGCGGCATCCGCGGCATCAAACACTACATGCAGCGCAGCGCGCTTCAGGGCAGCCCGACGATCCTGTCGGGCGTCGTCGGCACCTATCTGCCGGGCGCGGCGCAGACGCCGGCCACGCGTCATCCGTTCCGTTTGAAGTTCGGCGAGTTGGAGGTCGGTTACACCCTCAAGTCCGCGCCGCGTGAAGTCACGATCAAGGACATCGAACATTTCGCCGAATTCACCGGCGATAAGTTCTATGCCCATATGGACGAAGAAGCCGCGAAGGCGAACCCGTTCTTCCCGGGCCGCGTCGCGCACGGCTACTTGCTGCTGTCGTTCGCGGCGGGCCTGTTCGTCGATCCGGCGCCGGGCCCCGTGCTCGCCAACTACGGCCTCGACAGCTTGCGTTTCGTGAAGCCGGTTTCGCCGGGCGACGCCATCACCGTGACCTTGACCGTGAAGTCCAAGACCGCGCGCAAGGACGAGTACGGTGAAGTGCGCTGGGCCGTGCAGGTCCATAACCAGGCCGGCGAATTGGTGGCGACCTACGACCTGCTCACGATGAACGCCGTGTAGACGCCGGAGGGATCGATTGCCGTGACAATGGATCCCACCTCGACTCTTGCCGGCCTTCGCGCGCTTCAGCTCGAACGTTTGAAGGACTCGGTCGCCCGCGCCTATGCGGGCAATCCGGCTTACCGGGCGAAATTCGATGCGGCGGGCGTGTCGCCCGCCGACATCGCTTCGCTGGCCGACCTCGCGAAATTCCCGTTCACCACCAAAGCCGATCTGCGCGCGGCCTATCCGTTCGGCTTTCTTGCCGTTCCGCAAACCGATCTCGTGCGCATCCATGCGTCGTCGGGCACGACCGGGAAGCCGACGGTGGTCGGATACACCAAGCGCGATATCGACACTTGGGCCGATCTGATGGCGCGGTCGATCCACGCCGCCGGCGGCCGTCCAGGCATGAAGGTGCATGTGGCCTACGGCTATGGGCTTTTCACCGGCGGGCTCGGCGCGCACTACGGCGCCGAACGCCTCGGCTGCGCGGTGATCCCCATGTCGGGCGGTCAGACCGAGCGTCAGGTGCAGTTGATCACGGACTTCGCGCCCGAAATCATCATGGTCACGCCGAGCTATATGCTCGCGATCCTCGACGAGTTTCGCCGACAGGGGCGCGATCCGCGCGCCTCGTCGCTGAAAATCGGCATCTTCGGCGCGGAACCCTGGACCGAAGGGATGCGCAAGGAGATCGAAGAGGCGTTCGATATCACCGCCGTCGACATCTACGGCCTCTCCGAGGTCATGGGGCCGGGCGTCGCGCAGGAATACGCCGACACCAAGGACGGTCCGACCATCTGGGAGGATCACTTCTATCCGGAGATCATCGACCCCGAAACCGGCGCGCCGCTGCCGGACGGCGAGGAAGGCGAACTGGTTTTCACCTCGCTGACAAAAGAGGCGATGCCCGTGATCCGGTACCGTACGCGCGATCTGACGCGCCTTCTGCCGGGGCAGGGCCGGGCGATGCGACGCATGGCGCGCATCCGGGCGCGCTCCGACGATATGTTGATCATCCGGGGCGTGAACGTATTCCCCAGCCAGATCGAAGAACAGATTTTGAAGTTCCCGCAATTCGCACCGCACTATGTTGTCGACGTCGCCCGGCCGGGACGGATCGATGAAATGACGGTGCTGGTCGAGCGGCGCGCGGATGCGACGGATGCCGACTGCGCCGCCGCCGCCGCAGGCCTGATCGGCCGCGTGAAAGACATTATTGGCATCAGTATCGCCGTCGATTTAAAACCCACCGGCTCGCTCGACCGGTCGCAAGGCAAAGCCAAGCGCGTGATCGACCGCCGCCCCAAAACCTGACCCCGGAGTTCTTGATGACCGTTACACGCGAAACCCGCGACGCCTGTTTGATCCTGTGGATCGACAATCCGCCGGTGAACGCCTTGTCGCAGGATGTGCGCGCCGCGATCCTTTCGGGTGTCACCGATGCCGCGAAAGACGCGGCGATCAAGGGCGTCGTCATCGCCTGTAAGGGCCGTACCTTCATCGCGGGCGCAGATGTGAAGGAATTCGGCGCGCCGCCGACCGAACCGTTCCTGCCTGATGTCACGGCCGCCATCGAGAATTCCACGAAGACCGTGGTCGCCGCCATTCACGGCCAAGCCTTGGGTGGCGGGCTCGAGATCGCGCTCGCGTGTCATTACCGCGTCGCGTCCAAGGGCGCGAAGCTTGGTCTACCGGAAGTGACGCTCGGCCTCGTGCCCGGCGCGGGCGGCACGCAACGCCTGCCGCGCCTGATCGATCCCGTCACGGCCGCGGAAATGATCACGTCGGGCAAGCCTATCGACGCCACGAAGGCGCAGAAACTGGGGCTGGTTGACGCGATCGCCGACGATCATGTCGATGAAGCCGTGACACTCGCGACGACAAAGTCAGCCGAGGGACGCCGCGTAGCGGATCGCACCTTCCAACTCGACGCCGAAAAATTCGACGCGCTGGCCGCGACCGTGAAAAAACAGGCCAAGGGCGCCGCCGCGCCGGGCGCGGCGCTCAATCTGATCCGCACGACGGCGGGCAAGGCATTCGCCGACGGGATGAAGGATGAGCGCGCGCTGTTCCTGCAATTGCGCGGCAGCGACGAAGCCAAGGCGCTGCGTCACATCTTTTTTGCCGAGCGTGGCTCGTCGAAAGCGCCGGACGACGTGGCCGAAGCAAAACCCATCGACGTGAAGACCGTCGGCGTGATCGGCGCCGGCACCATGGGTTGCGGTATCGCCATTACCTTCCTCGATGCGGGGATCAAGGTTCGCATGCTGGAGATGACGGAGGAGGCGTTGGCGCGAGGCCTCGCGCGTATCCAGTCGAATTATCAGGATCAGGTCGCGAAGGGCCGCATCACGGAAGCGCAGCGCGATCAACGCATCGCCTCCGTCAACGGCGCCATCGATTACGCTTCTCTGTCCGACTGCGATCTCATCATCGAAGCTGTGTTTGAATCGATGGATGTGAAGAAGACGGTGTTGAAGCAAATCGATGCCGTGGCCAAGCCGGGCGCGATCATCGCCACGAACACCTCCTATCTCGACATCAATGAAATCGCGGCCTCGATCTCGCGGCCCGAAGCCGTCATCGGCCTGCACTACTTCAGCCCCGCGAATATCATGAAGCTGTTGGAGATCGTGCGCGCCAAGAAAACCAGCGCTGTTGCGCTCGTCACGGCGCTCGCGGTCGCCAAGGCGACGAACAAGATCCCTGTCATCGCCGGCGTGTGTCCGGGCTTCATCGGGAACCGCATGCTGCGCGCCTACGTGCGCGAAGCCGGCTTGCTCCTGCTCGAAGGGGCTACGCCCGAACAGGTCGATAAAGCCTTGACCGGCTTCGGCATGGCCATGGGCCCGTTCGCGGTCGCCGATCTGTCGGGTATCGACATCGGTTACAAGGCGCGCAAGGAAGCCGCCCCTGGCTCGTTTGAACCGATGGCTACCATCGTGCATGACAAGCTGGTGGAAGCGGGCCACCTCGGCCAGAAGTCCGGGTCCGGCTTTTACGCCTACGCTGGTGGAACCAAGGCGGCCAATCCGGCGGCTTTGACGTTCATCGAAGAAGTTCGCGCCGGCGCCGGCAAAACCGCGCGCGCGGTGTCGGACGCGGAAATCGTCGAACGCACCATGCTCGCGCTGGTGAACGAAGGGTATTGGATCGTCGAGGAGGGGATCGCGCGCAGCCTCGACGACATCGATGTGGTGTATGTGAACGGCTACGGCTTCCCGCGCCATCGCGGCGGCCCGATGTGCTACGCGCGCACGGTCGGTCTGGCGAAGGTGATCGAGGCCGTCGAAGGCTTTGGGAAAGGCGCTTTCGGCAAGTGGTGGCCGGTCGCGCCGGGCCTGAAGGCCGCGGCGTCGGGAAAATAATTGTCCGTCCGGACGGTCGTTACCGTAGAAACAAATAAATTCAATATGTTGGCGGGATCCGGATCAGAACGTCGCGGCTCCCGCTGACCGGCCAATTGATATATATTATGTGAAAGCGAGTGCCGCCCCGGGCGGCATGGTTAGGGAGGAGTCCGAGATGAAGCGTGGTGTCACGACCAATGTGGCGCGTCTTTTGGCGGCGCCGTGCGCGATCGCCATCGTCGCTGGAATGGCGTCGGCCGCGAGCGCCGAAACGCCCGCCAAAGGCGAGCCGACACTGCGCGACCGCACGATCGGCTATGTGCTGACGGGCCGCAAGTGGTCGGTCACCCAGTCGCCGGATGGGAAGCTGGAATGCCCGAACGGCCTCAACGACGGGAACCGCGAACAGTTCACGATCCTGTACCCGACCGACGGCGCGAAGAAGCCGCTGCTCGCCGAAAGCCAACTCGAGCGCGAAGGCCAGATCTGGCATCCGGAGAACACCGAGGAGCAATTCGTTTTCCGTGAAGCCGGCGGCAAGATCGCCGAAGGCATGAACCTCGACGGCAAGGTCGACGCGAACGATTTCACGAGCGCGGACGGCGTGAAGGGCATCGACAACCAGATGCATCGCGCCCTCGGCTGCATCGCCGGCTGGCGCGGTCCGGACGGCGCGCAGATGCATTTCGAGAACGAATACATGCGGCGCTACAACCAGAACCGCTTGTTGCTGGAGATCACTGAGGTCGATGACCTCGTCAATGATCCGGATGTGACGCTGACCACCTATCGCGGCCTTGACGAGCTGATGACGGACGCGTCGGGCATGGAATACATCGCCGGTGGCACGCAGCGCGTCGACATGCGCTGGGGCAAGCAGTTCATCCAGCGCTTCAAGGGCAAGATCGAAGACGGTGTGCTGACGACCGACGCCCACGACTTCGTCCTTCCCTATTCGATGACGTTCGACACGTCGACGATCCTGCCGATGCAGGACGTGCAGTTCCGTCTGAAGCTGCGCCCCGACGGCGCCGACGGCATCATGGCCGGCTACACGGACGTCGACGCTTGGATCAAGCGCCTGGTCTTAAGCTGGAGCACGCACCACCTCAGCTACGGGCAGGTCAGCGCGCCGTCGCTGTATCGTGCGATGCGCCGCCTCGCGGACGCGAAGCCCGATCCGAAGACGGGGCAGAACACTGCGATCTCGGGCACGACGGAACTCAAGTTCCGCCAGACCTACATCAGCCATCCGCCCCAGCAGGTCGCGGGCGGCGGTGAAGGCGGAGCGGCTCCGGCGACGGCGGTCTCGCGCGAATAACCGCCAGCCTTTCCGGGAAACAGAAGCGCGGCCGCCGTCTAGGTGGCCGCGCTTTTTCTTTGGGCTCTCTAAATGGAACGTTGAAGGCCGCCGTCGCAGGCGATGGCCTGGCCGTTGATGTAGGACGCTTTCTCCGAACAGAGGAACGCGGCGAGGGCGGCGAATTCCTCCGGCCGGCCGAGACGCCGCGCCGGAATTTGTTCGGAGAGTTTCGCCTGATCGAAGCCGGCTTCCGTGATTCTTTCGGTGAGGATGAACCCCGGCATCACGGCGTTCAGGGTGACGCCGTCCGCGGCGACGTCCTTGCTCACGGTGTTGATGAGGCCGTGCAAGCCGGGGCGCATCACGTTCGAGAGGATGAGGTGCGAGATCGGCTCGCGGGCGGTGACGGAGGTCACCACGACGATGCGGCCCCACTTCTGGGCGCGCATCGCGGGCAAGGCCTCCCGGATCGCCTGTATGGCGCTGATCAACAGGCTCTCGAAGCCCTCCCGCCACGCTGTATCGTCCAGGGCGTCGAAGGCGCCCGCCGGCGGACCACCGGTGTTTACCACCAGGATATCGAGGCCCCCCATCGCGTCGCGGGCGGTCTTCACAACATGGGCGGCGCTTCCGTCACGGGAAAGGTCCGCGCCAAAAGCCCGTGCGCCGATGTCCTTCGCGGCCGTCTGAAGACGGGCGCCCTCGCGCGCGCAGATGCCGACCGTCGCGCCGTCGGCGGCCAGCGCTTCCGCGATCGCGCGCCCCAACCCCCGCGACGCGCCCATCACCAGCGCGCGACGTGTTTTCAATCCCAGATCCATATCGAAGCCTCCCGATGAATGCCCTCGTTTATAAGGGACGAACGGCGCGGTGCAAAAACCGCTTTTCCTTGCAAGGCGGCGCGGGGGCTTTCTAAGGTGGCGAACGCCCTTTGCCCGAAAGGAACCGCCCTTGCTCACGCCCGCTGAAGTCGAGGCCCTTGCGGCCGGTCTCTATGCCCAGCACGAACGCGGCGAGGTGTTTCGCCCGATTCCCGACCTCATCCCGACCGTCTCCGATGCGCACGACGTGCAGGAGGCGTATGTCGCGATGCTGCTGAAGAAACACCGGACGACGGTCGGCGGATATAAGGTGGCGCTGACCTCGAAGCAGACGCGCGACTGGCTGAAAGTCTATGAGCCCGCGGCGGGGCAAGTTCTGGCGACGCGCATCCATACCTCTCCGCACACTGTGCGGGTTGCCGACTATGTCCGTTTCTCCGCCGAGACCGAAGTGTGCGCGGTGCTCGACAAGGATATGAGCGGGCCATGCACCTCCGCCGATGTGCGGCGAAACTTGCGTTCGCTTCACTGCGCCTATGAACTGATCGAGGACCGTGGCGCGGATATGACCAGGATCGACGCCAAATCCCTCGCATCCGACAATAGCTGGAATGCGGGCATTGTCATCGGTCCGGCGGCGCCAAAGGAAACCAACCTCACTCATCTTCGCGGCGCGTTGAAGGTGAACGGTGTGTTGACCCACGAAGGCACCACGGCCGAGACCATGGGTGGCGACCCGTTGGAGGCGGTGGTGTGGCTTATTCAGCATCTCGGCAAGCGCGGGAAGACGTTGAAGGCCGGTGAGCCCGTCCTGACGGGATCGATTATCCAAAGCCAGTTCCTGGGTGCGGGCAATGTGCTGGAATTCGCGATGGAGGGCATGCCTCCGGTCCATTTGACCCTGGTCTAGGTGCGATTGCGCCAAGCCGACGGGTGCCGAACGTAAGTATTTGAAAGAGTGCCATGTTTTGGCTGGGGCGTGGTGCGTCGCCGCCCTTGCGGAAGCGCGAGACTCGGCTTCTAATTCGCGGCAGGGAGCGACGGCATCGGCGGGAGATCCAGCCATGGCCTCTTTCACAAGAACGGCCTTTCGCGTGCTCATATGTATGTGCGCGGGCGTACTTGCCGCATGCGCGCCGGCCGGCCCCCGAAAAGGCACGATCGAGTTCGCGTTGAGTTCGGGCTTGCGCGCGGTGAATGCGCAACCGGCCTTTGACGCCGGTTTCACAGGGCGCGGCGTCACGATCGCACTTGTTGATTGTGGCATCGACAAGAAGACGAAGGAATTCGGACGCAACCTTTCGCCGTTGTCGACCGACCTCAATCCGGAACGCAAGGTCCAGCTCCTCGACCGTCACGCCGATGAGGTCGCCGGGCCGCTCGGGTCGATGCTCGATGGCCGCGGACTCGCGGGCGTGGCGTACAACGCCACCGTCATCTCGATTCGCGCCGACTTCGACGGCGGCTGGCGCGGACAATGCGGGTTCTATCCGCGTGACATCGCCCGCGCGATCGATTACGCGGTCGAGAAGCGGGCGCGGGTCGTTGTGCTGCCGTTCCGCGCCGACGAACGCTTCGGTCCGCGATTCGAGGGCGCCTTGCAGCGCGCCGTCGACGCGGGGGTCGCCGTTGTCATCTCCAGTGGAAATGAATCGAGCCGCCAACCGTCGTGGCCCGCGCAGTACGCCTCGGACACGCGTTACCAGGGCGGGATCGTGGTGGCGGGTGGGGCGCGGAAGGATGGAAGCCTCGCGCCGTGGTCGAACAGGGCCGGGCGCACCAGCGGCTATTTCATCCTTGCGCCGGGTGAAGATGTGATCACGGACTGCGGCGGCGCCTATTGCCGGCTGGTATCCGGCACGTCGGTCTCCGCCGCCTATGTCGCGGGCGCACTGGCTTTGATCATGCAGGCGAATCCCGATCTGCACGCCCGGGACGCCATCGCCTTGCTTTTGAAATCCGCGCGCGCGGTGGGCGACCCCGAAGACACCGGCCGGGGCTCCCTCGATATCGGCGCCGCTTTTCGCCGCTGATTTAAAAGTTCGATGCGCATGCCGCCGCTGCCGTCGTCCGGCAGTATTCATGACAGTTCAAAGAATACTGAAAGCCAGTTGCCGCGCGTACGTGCCGGCTTCGCGACTCTTTCTTGAAATTTAACTGACCCATACGCCGAACGATTGCATCTCAAGTTCGGCCGGCTATCGTCCCAGTTGGGTGAAGAATTCAGCCGCATAAGGTTTTGTTACATGATGATCCCGTCCATCGTACCGTCACGAACGGATGAAGAGTTGCGCCATCCCGATCTCGGTGCGGCTGTGCGCTGGGGCGCGCTCGATATCGCTTTTCAGCCGATCGTGGATATCCATACCGGCCGCGTTTTCGGGGTCGAAGCGCTCACGCG
Organism: uncultured Rhodobacterales bacterium; assembly: GCA_964576515.1. GTDB lineage: Bacteria > Pseudomonadota > Alphaproteobacteria > Rhodospirillales > Rhodospirillaceae > SHVO01. The sequence goes on along the minus strand of CAZNUW010000005.1, from coordinate 155,587 downwards.
CAATGTCCAAGCGCTCGGCTTCGAATCGCCAACCGATTTTTTCGACAGATGCTACGAGGACGGCCAGCTCGCCGCGGTGGAGGAGTTCATCCTCACGCAGGCCTTCGACAAGTTCGTCCGTATTCCGGATTACAACAAACTCAAGCTGTTCGTGAACCTGGACGGTCGCAATGTCGCCGCCGGTCAAATGGGAAACATGCTGACGGCGCTGCGCGATCGTTATGGCCTGACGAACGCGAATATCGCGCTCGAGGTCTCCGAGCGTTATGACTTCAGCGAATCGGCGGACGCCCTCTCGGCGCTTTTGGACCTGCGCACGCGATTCGGCAACCTGACCCTGGACGATTTCGGCTCGGGTCACGCCAATCTCCAACTTTTCTATCATGTCGAGCCGTCCATCGTGAAACTGGACCGCTTCATCATTTCGTCGGTTGGATCGGATCCGAAGAAAAGCGTCTTCCTGCAGCATATCGTGCGCATGGCGCACCTGCTGGGCAGCCTCGTGGTGGCCGAAGGCGTCGAGACCGCTCAGGAATACTATGTCTGTCGCGAGTTGGGGTGCGACCTGGTGCAAGGCTACGCGGTCGCGCGGCCGACCGTGACCTTGTCGGAACTCGCGCCCAGTTACGCCAGCATCGGCACGATGCGCATTCAAGATCGCCGACGTGTCGATTCGGATTTCACCTTGATCATGGCGCAGCTCGATACCGTGCAGCCGATCCAGATCAATCAAAGCATTCAGGAGGTCTTCGACCGGTTCATGACGGACCGCGACAGGATCTTTTTCCCGGTGGTGGACGATATCGGTTTTCCCGTCGGCCTGATCCACGAACGCGATCTCAAGACCATCGTCTATTCCATGTACGGCCGCGACCTTTTGCGCAACCGGCGCAGGATGGCGTCCTCGCTCGCCGCCTTCGTGAAGCCGTGTTTGGTCGCGAACATCAACGCCTCCATGGAGAAGATCCTCGAGATCTTCAACTCCGTGCCGGAGTCCGACGGCGTTTTGATCGTGAAGGAAAGCCAGTATGGCGGTTTTCTGCACGCGCGCTCGCTTCTCAAAATTCTGAACGAGAAAAGCATCCAGATCGCGCGTGACCAAAATCCTTTGAGCAAGTTGCCCGGCAATATCTTGATCCAGGATTATCTGGCCACCGCCGCGGCCGCGCGCGATGGGGCTTATCACTTCGCCTATCTTGATTTCGATTTCTTCAAGCCGTTCAACGATACCTATGGCTTTCGCACCGGCGATCGCGCGATCCTGATGTGCGCCGATATTCTGCGCGCGACCTTCGCACGCGAGGGCCGGTTCGTGGGGCATGTCGGCGGCGACGACTTCTTTGTCGGGTTCCGCGATGTGCCGCATGCGACCGCGATGACCGAAGTGCTTCAAGCAGTCCAGAAATTCAAAACCGACGTGGAAAGTCTCTATTCCCCGGAGGACCGGCGCAACGGCCACATCACGGGCGTGTCGCGTTCAGGCCATCGCGAGAAGTTCCCGTTGCTCAGCATGAGCGGCGCGGTGCTGCACAAGCCGGAGCACAGGCCGCTCCCGAGCCTCGACAATTTGAGTTCCTTGATCGCCAGCGCGAAGAAGACGGCCGAGGATTCCCAGGAACGCATTATCAGCGTCGAACTCTAGCGCTTCTTTTAAGGGCCGCCGGTGATGAAGGTGTCGGCCCGGGACGCGGTTACCGGCTTCGGCGATGCCTCCCGGAAACGTTCCCACCGTGTCGCCAATGCTCGCCGATTGGGACCGCGTCCGCTTGTGACCAGCAAAGGCGCGTCGTTGAAGACCTTGTATTCGCTCGCGGCGAGATCGGGATGGATGCTTACGACGAGACGATCCGGATCGATTCCAAGAAGATTGAGATCGAACAGCGTGTGCAGGTCGCACCGCAGAAGAAGTCCGTTGGTCGGGTTGTTGAACTTCGGCACCGATTCCGGCTGGATGTACGCCGCTTCGATCAGCGCGGGCGTCGCGCATCCGGAAATCATGCACTGGGCGCCGTACCTGCGCACCAGTTCGTCGCGAAAGATCTTGCGGCCGCGACGTAAGCGGATGCCGAGATAACGATGCTCGCGTTCGTCGAGCACGTCGTTCGGTTCGGCCAGGTCGGCGTCGTCGTCGGCCAATGTGAGCGCGCGCGCCGCCAGCCAATCCTTCAATGTCGTCGCGGCGTTGCGGTCGCGGCGCACGATGTAGCGCATCAGGCCATCGACGTCGCACGGGCGCAACGACAGTTGACGCGAGTTCGTCAATTCAAACGGTCGCAACTCGGCCGACTCGATGCGCGCCGAGATTTCGACATAGTCGAGGCCGAAGAACGCCTTGTACTCGGTGCCGTTGCGCGTGCTGGCGGCTGGCTGGGAAAATTCGTGACCATAGAGGCACCGGTAACTGTTGGTGCGCGTTGAACGGAAGCCGAGTTGCCCCGTGCCGCAGGTGGGACACCGCTGGACGGATTTTTCAGCCGAACCGGCTTCGATGCGCTGAACACGCCCGATCGCGAGAAGCTGCGTTTGGCTCCGGATGAAGAAGATGTCGTGGGCTGAAACATGACGATGATGCGGCGTGTGATCGCCAAAGCTATACCCCGCCGTGGGGCGGTAACTTGCCCCTACGGAGTCCTCAAGCGCGACAATGGCGATCCAACCCTTCATGACGCCGTATTGTCATCGCGATTTTCGTCAGCGCCGCGACACTATTGTGATCGTTAGATGAAAGTTGCACGCCATATGCAGAGGTGATGTGCAAACCCGGCTCCCGAAGCGCGGGGTCACTACTAACCGGATGTTTTTCATGCTTTTTACGGCCACCGGCGCTGTCCGTCTCGAAGGCGTCGCGTATAACGATTTCGTGACAGTTCGGTGAAGAATAGGGGTGCGGGGCTTGTCGCTTCAGCCGGCTTCATGAAATGAAAGCCGCATGTCCATTGGCATCTCTTTTATCGCGCGCTGCGCGCTTGCAGCCCTCGTCTTCTCCATCCCGGTCTCGTCGGCCTGGGCGCGTGGCGATGCGCCCGCTTCGGTCTCGTCGCTGTCCCGGGAGGCTCCGGCGCCCGCTTTCGCGCTTGCCGACCAAATCGACGCGATGCTCAGCGACCGTTTCGCCAACGCCGATGCGGTGGAATCGCGCGACGCGCGCCGCCAGGCGCTGGAAGCGCTCAATCAGTTCGCCAAGCTGACCGTGGAAGGCTTGATCGAAGCCTCGCCGAACGGCGAGATGCGCGCGGCCATGGATGCGCGCCTTCGCCCCGTCCTGGCCCGCCACCAGGGCAATATCGCGGCCGCCCTCGCCGACACGCGCGCGCGTCCAGCGGCGAAAAGCGCCTATACCCCGTCCATCTCCGGCGGCTTCTAAGACGCCGCGCTTTTAAAGCCGACGCTTCAATCGGCTGTTTTTCGCACAAAAAGAAACGGCGCCGGATGAACCGGCGCCGTAAAAACGCATTCGTTCGCTGACGGTGGACGAGCGTTTATTTGTCGAGAGACGCCATACCCTTCCGGGCAACCAGCTTCGCGCGTTGCGGCCGGGTGTTCGATTCAGATCCCACGGCAACCAGCGGATCGCGGTCGAGCTGCAGCACTTGTCCATAAATGCCGGCGGCTTCGTCGCCGCGGCCGGACTTCTGGAGAACGTAGGCGAGGTTCAAAAGCTTCATCGGGTCGTTCGGCGTTTCGGCAAGGCCCGCGCGAAGTTCGGCTTCCGCCTGGCTCCAGTTGCCGCTTTGAATCGCCTCGAACGCCAGACCTTCGGTTTGCGCCGTCGCGTCGGCCATCGCGGAACCCGCAGCGCCAACCATCAACGCGACCCCGACACACAGCACAGAAATTTTTCTCACGAAGACCTCCACGTCCTTAGATGTGAGGACAGTGTGAGCCCGCGCGTGGGCGGGCACAATTAAAATATGATGACGTCAATATGAAACTTTCATGACATTTCATCCCGATCTTTCGAGGTCATGGATGAGAGTTATGCCTATTCCATAAGGACAACTGTGTTACCGCCGCGTTCGGCGTTTCGCGGCCGGCGCTCCGCGCGGGTGTCACAAACCAGATCCGTCGCGACGGCGACGACGGTTTGGTCCTGGTGTCCGCGCGTGTCGTCGCGGACACAGACGGGAACTTAATCCACACGAGTCCCGATTGTCATTTATTCGTCACGAGACTGACACCGATGAGTCGCGGTGTGCCCGATATACCCCCCTCAGCCCGCCAAGCGCCGGTTGTAATTGCCGTGCCGCCATGGGCCGCCGGTCATCACTCGTGAGGGGATCATGCTCAATACGACTATCAAGAAATTATCGCTCGCCTTCTGTATGGGGCTGGCACTCGCTGGATGCAGCGACGCTGAAGTCTCGTCGCCGGGCGAAAACGCCCAAGTCGACAATGGCGGCTCCGGCGGCAATAACGGTGGGAACAATGGTGGCGGCGGTCAGACCGGCACCTGCCCGACCGGTACGACGACGGTCGCTTCGGTCGGCAACAACACGACCTGCGCCTTGTCCGGCGTGATTACCAGTAACCTCACGCTCACCAGCGGCGTCATCTATCAGTTGAACGGCATCGTGGAAGTCGGCGTCGACGTCGGCGGCAACGGCAATCGCGCGGGCGGCCAGGCCGTCACGCTCACCGTTCAGCCGGGCGTGCGCATCTTCGGCACCTCGGGCCAGACGGCGCTCCAGATCAATCGCGGCTCCAAAATCATGGCCGAAGGCACGCCGACCCTGCCGATCACCTTCACCAGCCGTGAAGACATCCTCGGTCAAGCGACGGCGACGTCGCGTGGACAGTGGGGCGGTCTCGTCATCCTCGGCCGCGCTCCGATCAACGCCTGCGTCGGCCAGCCCGGCGGCACCACGACCTGTGAAACCAGCGTCGAAGGTGTGCCGGTCGGCTTCTACGGCGGCGACCAGGTCAACGACAACTCCGGCGTCCTCAAATATGTCCAGGTCAAGCACTCGGGCTTCGTGGTCGCGGCCAACGTGGAGCTGAACGGCATCACGCTCGCGGGCGTGGGCGCGGGCACGACCGTCGACTACGTGCAGGTGCACAACAGCTCCGACGACGGGATCGAATGGTTCGGCGGCACCGTGAACGCCAAACACATCGTCGTCACCGGCATCAGCGACGACAGCCTCGATTGGGCCTCGGGCTGGACGGGCCGCATGCAGTATGTGCTCGCGGTCCAGGCTTCGGACGAGGGCGACAAGATCGTCGAGGCCGACAACCTGCCGCAGGAGCACACCAAGACCCCGCTGACGGCTCCAACCCTCGCCAACTTCACCTTTATCGGTAAAACCGGCACCACCTTCACCTCAGCCATCAACCAGCGCGTCGGCGTCGGCGGGACGATGGTGAACGGCGTTGTGACCGGCTCGCCGGCCTGTCTTGATATCGACGACTCCGCGACGCTGCAAAGCAACCTCCGCTATCACTCGGTCATGTTTGCTTGCGGCGCACCGTACGGCGACGACGCGAACGGCGCCGCCGCGCAGGTTTTCACCAATGCGGCGAACACCAACAACGTCATCGGCACCAGCTCGCTCGTGTCCACCTACTTCCCGGGTCCGGCGGAGCAGGGCATGACGACGTTCAACGCCCCGACGCTCTCCGGCTTCTTTGAAGCGGCGAACTACGTCGGCGCGTTCGGTCCGACCGAAACGGCGAATAACAACTGGGCCTTCGGCTGGACCTTCGGCCTGTTCGCGCCGCCGGCCTGCCCGACCGGAACGACCCGCGTCGGCACGCTCAACGGCCTCAACCGTTGCGAAGTTAGCGGCGTCCATACCGCCGACCTGCACTTGAGCGCGGGCAATATCTATCAGTTGACGGGTATCGTCGAAATCGGCCGCGATGTCGGCGCCGACGGCGCCCGTGCCGGCGGCGACCCCGCGAACCTCACGATCGATGCGGGCGTCACCGTGTTCGGCAACTCCGGCCAGGACGCTCTCCAGATCAACCGCGGTTCCAAGATCTTCGCGAACGGCACGGCCACCAATCCCGTGGTCTTCACGGCGCTGGCGGACGTCAACAACACCGCGTCTCCCACGGCCCGCGGCCTGTGGGGCGGGATCGTCATCCTCGGCCGCGCCCCGATCAATGCTTGCGTCGGCCAGCCCGGCGGCACCGTGACCTGCGAAACCAGCGTTGAAGGCGTGCCGGTCGGCTTCTACGGCGGCGCCGTCGCCAACGACAGCTCGGGCAGCCTGCGTTATGTCCAGGTCAAGCACTCCGGCTTCATCGTCTCGGCCAACAACGAACTCAACGGCATCACCTTCGCCGGCGTCGGGTCGGGTACGACGGTCGACTATGTCCAGGTGCACAACGGTTCGGACGACGGCTTCGAGTGGTTCGGCGGCACCATGAACGCCAAGCACCTGATCGTGACCGGCATCAGCGACGACGGTTTCGACTGGGCCTCGGGTTGGACCGGCAGCGCGCAGTTCCTGCTCGCGGTGCAGGCCCTCGATGAAGGCGACAAGAACATCGAAGCCGACAACCTGCCGCAGGAGCACACCAAGACCCCGCTGACGGCTCCGAACATCTCGAACTTCACGTTCATCGGTCAACGCGGCACGACGCATAGCTCTTCGATCAACCAGCGCGTAGGCGTGGGCGGCTACCTGGTCAACGGGATCGTCACCGGCTCTCCGGCGTGCCTGGACGTCGACGATACCTCGACCGCGCAAGGCAACCCGCAGTACCGCTCCGTCATGTTCGACTGCGGCGCGGCCTACGGCGACGACGCCAACGGCCTCGCGGCGCAGCTCTTCGGTGCGGCGAGCAACACCAACAGCTCAACCTCCGTTGCGAACACCCTGACGGCCACTTTCGTCAACGGCCCGACGGAAAACGGACGCGCTGCGTTCAACGCCTCGACCCTCAGCCCCTTCCTCACGAACGTCGGCTACATCGGCGCCGTGCGGAACGCTTCGGATACGTGGTGGCAAGGCTGGACGTGTGGCCTCGGCGCCCCGACGCCCGCTTGCTAGCACACCATTCGGGCCCGGCGCCGTTACGCCGGGCCCGAACCTTCACCGCCATTCGCCATAAAGAGCAACGTCACGGGACTAAGAGGGGAAAGTTATGAAACGTTTTGGATCAATCTTCATGGGCACGCTGCTGTCCACGACAGCGCTGACATGCGCGCCCGTGAGCGCGCAGACGGCGCCGCCGGCCGGCGCGCCGGTGGAAGAAATCGTGGTCCGCGGAGCCTATATCCCGGAACCGAAGCGCGAGACCTCGGAAATCTCGAGCTTCCTCATGCCGGAAGACTTTGAGCGCCAGGGCGACAGCGACGCCGCCATGGCCTTGCGCCGTGTGACCGGCATCAGCCTCGTCGGCAACCGCTTCATTTATGTTCGCGGTCTCGGCGAGCGTTACTCCAGCGCGCTCTTGAACGGCCTGCCGCTGCCCAGCCCGGAACCCTTGCGCCGCGTCGCGCCGCTGGATCTCTTCCCGTCCTCGATCTTGGCGAGCGCCGCTGCTCAGAAGACCTATTCGCCTCAGTACTCCGCCGAGTTCGGCGGCGGTCTTGTGGAAATCCGCACCAAAGCCGTGCCGGACTCCCGGATCTTCGAAATCGGCGTGTCCTTCAGCGGCGATACCGAGACGACCTGGAAAAACGGCCTCATGTACGATGGAGGCAAGGTCGACTTCCTCGGCATCGACAGCGGCATCCGCAGCATTCCGGAGCCACTGCAGAACGCGATCGACGCCAACAAGCGCCTCAACTCGCTGAACTTCACCCCCGACGAACTGATGAACATCGGGCGCAGCCTCGCGAACTCGGAGCTTTGGGTTCTGTTTGAAGGCACGACGCCCGGCAACATCGGCGTCGACTTCACCTACGGCGACCGCCTGCTGCGCGGCGACGCCAGCATCGGCTATCTCTTGAACGTCGGCTACGACAATGGCTGGAGCACCAAGCGCGGCCTTCAGCAGGAAGGCGTGCTCGGGGCCGGCAACCAGCTCGAAGTCGGCGACGACTTCAGCTTCATCAGCACGCAGAACGACGTCGACATCCACGCCCTTCTGGGCCTCGGCGCCGATTTCGAGAGCACCGAACTCAAGGCGACCAGCCTTCTGATCCGCAACACGACCAAGGAAGCGCGCATTCAGCAGGGTGAGTCGCGTCAGTTCGACCAGTTCACCCGCGAAGACTTCCTCGAGTGGTTCGAGCGTCAGCTTTGGACCAACCAGCTCGAAGGCACACACAGGTTCGCGAACGACGATCTGGTCCTGAGTTGGAAAGGTTCCTACTCCACGGCCACGCGCGACGCGCCGTACGAACGCGCGGTCCAGTATCGCGACTTCGGCGACGGGCTCCTGCGTTACGACTTCCAGCGCGCGCAGAACCTCACCCGCTTCAGCAAGATCGACGATACGCTGTGGTCGGGCGCGGTCGATGTCGTTTACACGACGTCCGTGTCCGGGCGCGAACTGATCCTGAAAGGCGGTTACGCCTATCAGGATACCGGGCGCGACTCCGAACAGCGCGACTATCGTTTCCTTGCGCTCGGTGGACCGTTCCCGCCGGCGCTAAGCTTGAGCCGCGTCGACTACATCTTCTCCGACGTCAACATCAACCCCAACCGCTTCGTACTGACCGAAATCACGGGCAGCGCCTCGCCGCCGGCCTATGAAGGCTCGCTGGTGACCCAGGCCGGTTACGCCGGTTTCGATTGGGAAATCATCGACTACGTCCGCGCGGCCATCGGCGGCCGTTATGAGACGGGCGAACAGTGGGTCGACACCTTCGACTACTACCTGCCCAACGCCGGCATCGATTCACGCATCAAGAAGGACTATCTGCTTCCGGCCGGCACCATCACCTGGAACTTCGCCGAGAACATGCAGATGCGTTTCGGCGGTTCTCAGACGATCGCCCGGCCGCAGTTCCGCGAAATCGCACCGACCGACTTCACCGATCCGGACACCGACCGCAAATTCATCGGTAACCCGTATCTGACGAACTCGCTCATCAACAACTGGGATGCGCGCTGGGAATGGTACTTCGCCGACGATCAGTATTTGACCGTGGGCGGCTTCTATAAGTTCATCAAGCGTCCGATCGAAGAAATCGTGGACGCCGCCGGCGACAACCTGCGCACGACCTTCCAGAACGTGCCGCGCGCGAAGTTGTACGGCGTGGAAGCCGAATTCAAATACACGCTGCCGGCCGCTGAGTCGGGTTGGCTCAGCACGAAGAGCTTCTTCGTGGCGACCAACTACACCTACAGCAAGTCGGAGATCCTGACGCGCGCCGGTGACATCGTTCAACGCGCCAGCGGCGTTCCCATCGCCGCGGAATTGGTCGTGACCCAGGGCCGCCCGCTGCAGGGGCACTCGAAACACCTCGGCAACATCCAGTTCGGCTTTGAGGATCTGGAAACCGGCGCGGCCGGCACCTTGTTGGTCAACTACGCCAGCAAGCGCATCCGCGCGGTCGGCGCCGGCGGCCCGGGCTCTCTGCCGGACATCTATGAGAAGCCGCCGATCTCGCTGGATTTCACCTACAACCGTCCGTTCACGATCGGCGGCGGCGAGTACGAGCTTGGCTTCAACGTCGAAAACATCCTCAACCAAAAATACCAGGCGACGCAGCAGCTCGGCGCCGCCCGGGTGGATGTCGACACCTACGAGTTGGGAACGTCGTTCTCGGTCAGTTTGAAGCGCAGCTTCTAGCCGACAGGAACGAAAGCGGAAGAACATGCAACGGCTGAGCCACCGCCTGACGGCCATATCTCCGCACGAGCTGCGACAGCTCGCTCTGGAGGGGTATGCGCGTGCGGGCGGTGTGCTCAGGCGCATGCATGCCGCGGATCTCCGGCGTCTTATCGCGGGCACGGAGATCGCGTTGACCGTGGTTCTCGCTGCGGTCGCGGGGAATTTGGTGTGGGACGTGTTTGAGCCGCCGGCCTGGGCCGCGGGCGGCGATATCGCGCGGGTGTCCCAGCCGCCGCGCCGCGCCGCGTTGCCGGTTGTATTGACGGACGTCGATCCGTTCCACCGGGCGGTCGCCACCACCGCAACGGTTTCAAATGCAAAACACGCACCCGAGACAATGCTGAACCTGCAACTGTTTGGCATCCGCGCCGGATTAAACGGCGCACCCGGCAGCGCGATCATCGGAACGCCCGACAATCAGCAGGACGTCTATTTCGTCGGACAGGACATCATGCCCGGCGTCCGCCTGGAAGACGTTACGCCGGACCGCGTGACGATCCGGCGCAATGGCGTCACGGAGGCCTTGAGTTTCGACCGCGCGACGACGCTCCAGCAAGCTTCGCTCGCCCCCGCGGCGCCCGCCGCTCCGCCCGTCGCTTCGCCCGTCGCTTCGGTAGAACAGGCGTACCGCCTGGACCTCGATACGATGAAGGCGTTCGCCATGCTGCTGCGGTTCTCGCCGGCCGAGCGCGACGGGACCCGCGGGCTTCTTCTCGAAGGCAGCGCCGATCCGTCGGTGCTGGAACAGACCGGTCTTGAGACCGGGGATTTCCTGTTGTCGGTGAACGGAACATCGGTCGCCGACATGGGTGCGCTCGCCTCCTTGGCGGCGAGCGGCGCACAAGGCCTCACGCTCGAAATTGAGCGAAAAGGGCAACGAAAGTTTCATCGACTCGCGGTTGATCGGGTGCAATGACCAAAACTACAACGCAAAGTGGACCTTTCTCGGCCACGACGATCGGAATCCTCCTCGCTTTTTTTAGCGTGTGGGAAGGCGACGCATTGGCGCAAAGCGTTCCTCAGACGCCGCCGGTCCAGCAAAACCAAGTTTTGAACATGCGCGATGCCGATATCCGCGCCTTCATCGGCGACGTGTCGATGCTGACGGGCAAAACCTTCATCGTCGACCCGCGCGTTCAGGGGAAGGTGACGGTGATCTCCCAACAGGCGCTGACGGCGGACGACGCCTTCGCGCTCTTCTTCTCGACGTTGCGCGCGAACGGCTTCACCGCGCTTCCGACCTCGGACGGCGCCTATCGCATCGTGCCGGAAGAAGGCGCCGCGCAGGATGCCGCGCCGATGTCCGGGGGCATAGACGGCGATCAACTGGTGACCGAGGTCATCAAGCTGCACAACATCGACGTCAATGTCGCGCTGCAGATGGCGCAGCCGCTGGTTCACCGCCAAGGGCGCGTCGTCACGACCCGGGGCACCAACGCCTTGATCGTGGTCGACTATGCCTCGAACGTCGCCCGAATCCGCCAGGTGCTCGCCAGCATCGATCGCGACACGTCGGCCACGTCCGTTATTCCGCTGCGCAATACCTCCGCCGACCAGATCGCGCGCGCGATGAACGATCTCGTGCGCATCCAGGGGGATGCGAATAATCCGCTCTCGAACTTCGCGGCCGTGCCTCTCGAGGGCACGAACACGGTCATCTTGCGCGGTCCGCCGGAACTCCTGGCGCGTCTCGCGCCGCTTGTCGAAAAGCTCGACAACGAAGGGGCGTCCACGGCGGATACGCGGGTTGTCTATCTCAAGCACGCGGCGGCAGAAGAGCTGATGCCGATCCTCGAGCGGGTCAGCGCGCTGGTGCGCGGCGCGGCGTCCGCGCCGGCGCAAGGCGGCGCTCCCGCCGCGGGCGTTCCGGGCCGCGCCTCGATCGGCGTGCACGCCGGAACTAACGCCCTCATCATCAATGCCTCGCCGGATGTTCAGCAGGAACTGATGGACGTCATCCGCCAGCTCGACATTCCCCGGCACCAGGTGTTGGTGGAAGCGATCATCGTGGAAGTCTCCGACACCGCGGCGAAGCAACTGGGCGTGCAATACGTGCTCGCCGGCGCCGAGGGCAGCGATATCCCCTTCAGCGTCACCAATTTTCCGTCGGACGGGTCGCCGAACATTCTTGCCGCCACCGGCGCGGTGGTGGTGGACCAGGAAACCTCAGGCGAAGACTCGGACGCCTTGAAAGGTCTCCAGGCCGCCGCGATCGACTCGCTCCTGGGAACGGCCGGTTTCATGGGCGGTTTCGCGGGCCGGGGCAGCGACGGCACGATTTTCGGCGTCATCCTGAACGCCCTGAAGCGCGATGTATCCTCCAACGTCCTGTCGACCCCCTCGATCATGACCATGGACAATCAGGCCGCCTCGATCCTCGTCGGCCAAGAGATTCCGATCACGACGGGCGAATCTCTTGGCGCCGACAACTCCAATCCCTTCCGCACCATCGAACGCAAGGACGTCGGAGTGAAATTGGATGTGAAGCCGCAGATCAACGAAGGCGGCGCGATCAAGCTGTTCATCAAACAGGAGGTCTCCAGCATCTTCGGTCCGGTCTCCCGCGAGTCCGGCGAACTCATCACCAACAAGCGCCAGATCGAAACGACGGTCTTGGTGAACGACGGCCAGATCATCGTTCTGGGCGGTTTGATCGAAGATGACGAACAGCTCTCGGTCGATAAGGTTCCTTTGTTGGGTGATATTCCGATCCTTGGAAACGCGTTTAAAAGCACCGACCGCTCTCGCCGACGCACCAATCTCATGGTGTTTCTGCGTCCGACCATCGTGAACAGCGCCAACGATCTGCGCGCGGTGACCGACCGCAAGTACAACTTCATGCAGAACGAACAGCTTCAGCGCAGCCGCTCGGGCCTATCGTCGCTCGATACCGTCGTGAACGATCTCACGGGCCGGGCAACCGCTCCGGCGGCCTCATCTCCGTAAGGACCGTCATGGCCGAACGGCAAGACCCGCTGCTGAGCTACACCTTCGCCCGGGAACACGGCGTTGTGGTTCTGGAGGTGCACGACGTGGCGCACATCGGCGTCGCGGGCACGGCGCGCGCCGCCTCGCTGCTCGAGGTCCGCCGCGCGCTCGGACGGCCCTTGGTCGTGGAGGCATTGACGCCCGCGGCGTTCGACAGGCGCTTGTCGGAAATCTATGCAGTCGGGGCCATCGAGGCCGACGCCATCGCCGACGAGTTCAATAACGAAAACGCCCTCGACGCGCTCGTTGAAGGCATCCCGAAAGCGGCGGATCTTCTGGAAGCCACCGACGAAGCGCCGGTCATCAAGCTGATCAACGGCCTGATCGCCGAGGCGATGAAGGTCAAAGCCTCTGACATTCACATCGAACCGTTTGAAAACCGTCTGTCGGTGCGGTTGCGCATCGACGGTGTCTTACAGGAAATCATCAGTCTCGCGGGCCGTGTCGCGCCGTTACTGGTTTCACGCATTAAAGTCATGGCGCGGCTCGATATTGCCGAGAAGCGCCTGCCGCAGGACGGGCGTCTGTCCTTGACCATCGGCGGCAAGGCGCTTGACGTGCGTGTCTCGACGCTGCCCGCGCAGCACGGCGAGCGCGTCGTATTGCGTCTCCTGGACAAAGCGCAAGGCTTCTTGCGTCTCGATCAGTTGGGACTCGCCCCGCGCACGCTGGAGGCTTTGCGCGCAGCGGTCGCCGAACCCAACGGAATCGTCCTCGTGACGGGACCGACGGGCTCGGGCAAGACCACCACGCTTTATGCCGCGCTGTCGGAACTGAACGACAAGACGCGCAATATCCTCACCGTCGAGGATCCCGTTGAATACGCGCTGGAAGGTGTCGGACAGACGCAGGTGAATACCCGTGTCGGCATGACCTTTGCCGTCGGTCTGCGCGCCATCCTGCGCCAGGATCCCGACATCGTGATGGTGGGTGAAATCCGCGATCCCGAAACGGCGCAGATCGCCGTGCAGGCCAGTCTCACGGGGCATCTCGTGCTCTCCACGGTGCACACCAACAGCGCCATCAGCGCGATCACGCGGTTGCGCGACATGGGCGTGGATTCGTTCCTTCTCGCCCCCACGGTCAAGGCGATTGTGGCCCAACGGCTCGTGCGCCGCTTGTGCGTCGACTGCAAGGCGCCGTTCCCGGCCGGACCTGTCGAACGCAAGCTGCTCGGGGTTGTGGGTGAAACGCCGCTGACCATTCACAAGGCCGTGGGGTGCCCGTCGTGCAAAGGCACCGGTTACCGCGGGCGCATGGGGCTCTATGAGATTGTGGTGGTGCATGAAGCGTTACGGGCGTTGATCCACGATGACGCCTCAGAACAAGCCCTGGCGGCCGTCGCCTTCAAGGATACGGAAACCCTGACCGGATGCGGCATTCGCCATGTCAGGGATGGGGTGACGTCGATTGAGGAAATCCTGCGTGTCGTGCGGCAGGAGGCCTGAGCATGCCGGCTTTTGAATACGAAGCGCTTGACGCGAAAGGACTGGTGAGAACGGGCGTTGTCTCCGCGGACAGCGCGCGTCTCGCGCGGCGCGAACTGCGCCAGATCAAGTTGATGCCGGTCCGTGTCGCGCCGGTTGCCGTGCGGGGCGAAGGGGTGTCGCTGTCTTTCCTGCGGCGCCGCGCCATCACGTCGGCGAGTCTTATGCTTCTCACGCGCCAGCTCGCGACGATGATCGCGGCCGCAGCGCCCCTTGAAGAAGCGCTCCACACCATTGCCGTGCAAGCCGACGATAAGGCCGTACGCGGCATCCTGCTCGCGGTGCGTACGCGCATCACGGAGGGCCAGCGCCTCGCCGATGCCATGGCGCACCACCCCGACACCTTTTCGCCGCTCTACCGGGCCCTTATCGCGGCGGGTGAAATGTCGGGCAATCTCGGCGCCGTGCTTGAACGTCTCGCGGACCATCTGGAGAAAACGGAACGCCTGCGGGCCAAGGTTACGACCGCGCTCATCTATCCCATCGTGCTCAGCGCGGTTGCGGCGGCCGTGGTCATGATTCTGATGGCCTTCGTGGTGCCGAAGGTCATCGCGCAATTCGATAGTCTCGGCCAGGAGCTTCCGTTGCTCACGCGCATCCTTGTGTTCGTCTCGGAAGGTTTGTCGTCGTATGGCTTGCTGTTGCTCGCGATAGCGATCGCGGGCGCGGCGGCGTTCGCGCGTGCATTGAAACAGCCGGCCTTCCGCCGCCGTGTCGATGCCGCGCTGTTGGCTCTGCCCGTGATCGGCAAGTTGCTGCGCGGCCTGTACGCCGCCCGGCTTGCGCGCACCCTGGGCACGCTTGTCGCCAGCGGATCGCCCATCACCGAAGGTCTCGCCGCCGCCAAGGCAACGGTATCGAATCTTGTGCTTGCCGACGCCGTCGGCGCCGTCGGCGCCGCGATCCGCGAGGGATCGAGCCTGTCGCAGGCGTTGCGGCGCACAGGCCTGTTCCCGCCGATGGTCGTTTACATGTCGGCGGTGGGCGAAAGCACCGGCCGCCTGGACATGATGTTGACCAAAGCGGCCGAACATCTCGAACGCGAATTCGAGACGTTCACCACTGCGGCGATCGGTCTGCTCGAACCACTGATCGTGGTCGTCATGGGCGGCGTGGTCGCCATGATCGTCCTCGCCATCCTGCTTCCCATCCTCCAGCTCAATTCTATCGCCTTGATGTGAGTATCACCATGAAACGCCGTTCCTATTCCAAATCCGAAGCCGGTTTCACCTTGATCGAATTGATGGTGGTCATCGTCATCATCGGTCTTCTGTCGACTTTCGTCGTGCTCAACGTCCTCCCCAGTCAGGACCAAGCCATGGTGGAGAAGGCGAAAGCCGACGTCGCGCTGCTCGAACAGGCGGTCGAGATGTATCGCCTCGACAATCTGTCGTACCCGACCGTGGAGCAGGGTTTGGACGCGCTCGTGAAAGCGCCGGCCGAACTGGGCGCGCCGGAGCGATATCGGAAGGACGGATACGTGCGGCGCTTGCCGGAAGATCCCTGGGGCTCGCCCTACCAATATGTGCATCCCGGCGAACATGGGCCGTTCGACATCTATTCGCTCGGCGCGAACCGCCGCCTGGGCGGCGAGGGGCTCGATGCCGATGTCGGCAACTGGGATACGGCCAAGAATTAAGGTCATTCGTGACGCAGCGCGGTTTCACACTTGTCGAGATGCTGGTGGTCCTTGTGATCATGGGTCTGCTTGCCGCGACGGTTGTGTTGTCGTGGCCGGCAAGAAGCGCTTTGCGCGATGACGCCGTCGCGCTGGCCGCGCGCGCGACTTTGGCGGCGCAGGAGAGTGTTTTGTCCGGCGCGGCCATCGGTCTCGACATTACGGCCGCCGGTTACGCTTTCTATAGGATGGAAGAAGGCGTTTGGCGCGAGGTCGACGATGAACGCGCCTTCGGTCGCCAGGTCTGGCGCGAGGGCGTCGTGCCCCGGCTCAGCCGCGGCGGCGTCGCTTCCGGAAACCGCCGCGTGGAAACAACCGCTGTCGCGCCGGCCATCGTTTTCGATCCGACCGGGATTGTTCCCGGGTTTTCCGTCGCTCTTGCGGAAAACAGCGCACGGATCGTGGTCGCCGCGGACGCGAAGGGTGTCGTGAAGGTTCAGGAGGCCGCCCGTGAATAAGACGCGGGGCTTTACCCTGATCGAGGTGCTTGTTGCGCTCAGCGTGCTCAGTATCGCGGTGGTCGCGATGATTAAGGTCCAAAGCGAAAGCGCGGCGGCGGCGACCGCGACGCGCGCGCGCCTCTTGGCGCAAATCGTTGCGGAGAACCATATGGTCGAGACCGTCGCCGGACCTCAAACGCCCGTCGCCGGAACGACCACGGGTGAGGTTCGTCTTGCCGGCCAATCGTGGGTCTGGACTCAGGACGTCGCCGAAACGGGCGATCGTGACATCGCGCGTATCGACATTTCGGTGCGCGGCGGTGAAGACGGCGCCGTGCTTGCGACTCTTGCCGGCTTCAAAGGCGCGCGCCGATGAGAGATCGGGGATTCACGCTGGTTGAAATGCTGGTGGCGATGACGGTGTTTTCGCTGCTCACGGCCGCCGCGTCCGGACTCTTAAGCGTCGGTCTGCGCAATGCCGATATTTTCGACAAGGCCGACGCCGCGACGCGCGAATTGCAAATCGCGCGCACGATCATGCGCGCGGATTTCACCCAGGTTGCGCGCAGACCGGTGCGCGACGCCTACGGTGCGGCGCGCCCGGCCATGTTCACCGGCGGCCCGGCGGCGTCGGAGAAGCCGCTCCTCGCATTCGTCCGTCATGGATGGGACAATCCGGGCGGCGCGGATGGGCGGGCCTCCCTGCAATATGTGGAATACGCGATTATTGACGGCGCGCTTGTCCGGACGTCGCGGCCTTACCTCGACCCGACGCCCGAAACACCGGTCACGGCGGGGGTCCTGCTGTCGAACGTGGAGGAGGCCGGCGTGACCTTCCTTTCCCGTGGGCAGTGGTCGGACCGCTGGGTTGCGACCGCGACCCAGCCCGCGTTGCCGGACGCCATCGCTTTCGATGTGACCTTCCCGACGTCCAGTCAAATCCGTCAGGCCTTCCTCGTGGGGCAACCGTGACGATGACAGGTGGGTACGCATATCAAGGGGCACCGAAGGAACGCGGCGTTGCGCTGCTCGTCGTGCTGCTTCTGATCACTGTGTTGTCGACGATGGCGATCGCGATGACCGACGATATCCGGTTCGCGGCGCGCCGCACCGCGAACATTCGCATGAGCGAGCAGGCCCAATGGTATGCGCGCGGCGCGGAAACGCTTGCACGCCAAGTGCTCTGGCGCAGTTGGAAAGCCGCACCGATGCGGTCGACATTGCGCGATCCCTGGGCGGCGCAGGGCGTCAGTTTCGCCATCGACGGTGGCTCCATCCTTGGCCGTATTGATGACGGCGGAAATTGCTTCAATCTCAATAGTGTCGTGGCGCAGGGGCCGAAGGGCGAATACGTGCGGAGCGACGAAGGGCGCAAGAACTACGCACAGTTGCTTGTCGCCTTGGATATTCCGCCCGACATCGCGGCGGGTCTGGCCGGCGTGCTTGTGGATTGGATCGACAGCAATGGCGCCCCGAGCGCTTCCGGCGCGGAAGATGAGACTTACGCGCGTCTCGATCCCCCCTACCGCACCGCCGGCGCGCCGCTCGCAGAACCAAGCGAATTGCGCGCGATGGCCGGGTACACCGAAGACCTCTACCAACGCTTACGGCCGTTGGTGTGCGCGCTGCCCACGCTTGAGCCCAGTCAAATCAACATCAATACCTTGTCGGAAGTCCACGCACCTTTGCTGGTCATGGTGACCGGCGGCGCCTTGCGCGTCCCGGAAGCGCGGCGGGCGATTGCGGCGCGCCCCGCCGGCGGCTATGGCAGCGTCGATGAATTTCTGGCGCAGGATCTTTTCGCGGGCCTCGCGCTGGAGCCCGCGGCGCGCGTCCAGCTTGGGGTGCGGACCCGCTATTTTCTGGCGCAAAGCGAAGTGCGCTATCAGGATGCGCGTGTTGTGATGACATCGTTGATGGAAGTCGGCGGCAACGGCGTTGTCACCACCCACTTGCGGCGCTTAGGGGCCATGGATTGATGCGTACGCTCCTCCTCCACCTTCCGATCGATCCCGCGGCTGCGGCGCCTTGGACTCTGTTTGATGCATCCGGCGTGACATTGCAAACGGGCCTTGCCGTGGACGGGGCCGCCCTTGCGACGCACGTCGCGGCGGAGCGGTGCTGGGTCATCGTGCCGGGGCCGGCGGCGACCGCGCATCTCGTCGATCTTCCCCAAGACGCAAACGGGCGGCGCGTTGCCGCCGCGGCGGCTTACGCGCTCGAGGATGCGTTGGCGGTGGATCCCGCCGAACTTCATTTCGCGCTCGGCCCGGCCGGCGCCGGAAAGCGCCTCGTCACGGTTGTCGGGCTGTCGGTCATGGACGGGTGGATGCGCCGTCTCACGGCCCTGGGCGCGAAGGCCGACATTTTGGTCCCCGATTTCCTTACCGTCGCCGGCAGTCCCGTCCAGCACGGCGATCTCGTGC
Source organism: uncultured Rhodobacterales bacterium (assembly GCA_964576515.1). Lineage (GTDB taxonomy): Bacteria > Pseudomonadota > Alphaproteobacteria > Rhodospirillales > Rhodospirillaceae > SHVO01. Next base: position 136,833 of record CAZNUW010000005.1, on the reverse strand, counting down.
TCGCGACATCGCCTGAGGCAGGGTTTGCGGCTGAAACGGAACTCGCGGCGGCGATCCTCGGGCCTTCCGTTCATGCGCCCGCGATATCAACCGCGAAGCTTCTGGAACAGGCGCGTGTCCGTCTGACAAATGCAGCGCCGGTCAATTTGCTTCAGGGACGTTACGCACCGAAGCGGGACTGGGCGCCGATCCTTCGGCCCTGGCGCCGTGCCGGCGTTCTGGCGGCAAGCATCGCGGTTCTCGCGCTTCTCGGCGCCGGGATCGAGGGGGTACGTTTGAACCGTCAGGCCGCCGCCGCAACGGCGCGCGCGGAAGCCGTCTTCCGGGCGGCGTTGCCGGATGTCAAACGCGTCGTCAATCCGCGCGCGCAGATGAGAGCGTATCTCCAAGGCGCCAATCTGGCGGGTGCCGGCGGGTTCCTGGGGTTGAGCGATATCGTCGTGAGCGCGACCGCCGCGGTGGCCGACGCCGAGATCACGAACCTGCGATTCGATTCAAAGCGTAATGAGATCGCGGCGACGTTTTCCTTGCCGTCATTCGATGCCGTCGAACGCGTGAAGGGTGAGATGACGGCCCGCGGGGGTATCGTTCATGAAGGCGGAGCGCGTCAGGACGGCGTCCGTGTTCTAGCCGATATGATGGTGAAACGCCCATGAAACAATGGTGGTTCGATCGCGAGCCGCGTGAACGCCTGCTCCTTACGAGTGTCGGCGCGCTCGCCCTGGCTTTTGGCGTGTTTCAGTTTCTCGTTGTGCCGCTGGCGCAATATCGGGCCTCGGCGCACGATCAGCACGAGGCCGCGCTCGCGATGTTGGCGGAAGTCGAGGCCGGTGCGCGAACGGTCCACGCCCTGCGCGCGACCGCTGGTCAGCGCGCCGAGGGCACGCCCCGGACGATCGTCGCGGCCACTGCGACCGAACTGGGACTGACGATCACACGTTTACAGCCCCTGGAGAACGCCGAGTTGGATGTTTGGCTCGATGACGTCGCTTCCCCGTTGCTTTATGCGTGGATCGGCCGTTTGCACGATCAGGGCATCCCTGTGACCCGCGCCGTCATTCAAAAGAGCGACGGTGCGACGGTCAGCGCCCAGATCACGCTCGCGGGAGGGCCGGGGGCATGAGCGCGCGTCAACTCGCGGTCATCTTCATCCTTTGCTTCGCGGCAGTCGCGGTCGCGACCTTGCCTCTCTCCGCCGCCCTGCGCGCGGTCGATCTCGACGCTAGGGGCCTCGCGTACAGCTGGGCGTCGGGAACGGTCTGGAACGGCGAGGTCGCCGACCTGTCGTGGCGCGGACAACCGCTCGGCGACGCCAAGGTGGCGCTGAAGCCCGCGGCGCTGCTTCTCGGCCGCCTCGGGATGGACGTCGCGCTCAGCGGCGCGGCTGTGACAGGTCAGGGTTTCATCGCGCTCACGATGGGGGGGATCGTCGCGGACGATCTTACGTTGAGCGCGAACGTAGCCGACTTGCCGCTCTTGTTGCCTTTGACGGGTAAGGTCGCGCTCGATCTCGACTATGCCGCTCTCTCGCGCGGCGGCTGCCGCCGGATTGAAGGCACGATCAATACCGACGCTCTTGTGCATCGGCCCGCCGGCCTTGCCTGGCGCGGCCCGGAATTGGGCGGGTCTATCGCGTGCGTTGATGGCGCGATTGAGATACCTTTAAAGGGTGAATCGGGGTCCGATTCCGTGACGGTGGCGCTGACCCTCGATCCCGGTGGCGCGTTCGGCGTTCGCATCGACGCTCGAACGCCGAATCAGACGCTTCTCAGCGCCTTGTCGGCGGTCGGGTTCAAGGAGTCCGATGGTGTAATGACGCTGACCCAAAAGGGGCGTTGGATTTGAATAAGAAGGCCGGTGACACGATGAAGATGTTCGCTGCGGGCGTTGCGCTCGCTGTATTGGCGCTCGGTGCGTGCTCGACCGCACCGGGGTCGCCGCCGCCATCGACGTTACAGTCCGCGCCGGCGGACGATAGGACCGTCGGCACCCTCGCGCCGCGCAAATTGGCGGCCGGCGAGTGCGGCATGTTCCTCTGGGCCAGGAGCGCCGAGCGGAATCTCGTCTTCTTCAACACGCGCGGCGGCGACGGACAAATGGTGTTATCCGGCCGTGAGGCAAGGCTCGCGCGTGTGTCGGCGGATGGCGCGGAAGTGCTCGGTCAGTTTGAAAATCAAACGTTCAGATACGACACGCTCTCGATCGAGCTTCAGATCAAATTCGAGAAGCGTCCAGGGCTCGCGCGCGGGGCGGTGATTCCGCAAGGGGCGTTGCGCCTCAAGCGCGACGACGGATGGGAATTGATTCTCCCGGTCGGCGGCCTTGTTGGATGCGAGGACGCCTAGACGCTGCGACCGTCAGACGAACGAATTATGACAGTAATGTGAAGGGGTGGCGGTTGTCCGGGAAAAGCTTTAGCACTCCCGCGCCCACCTCACTGACGTCACCCGTTAGCACCGATGTCTGAAATCGAACTTAAGCTCCGCGACACACCCTCGCGCCTCAAGACGGCGGCCGCACGCCTGCGGAAAGCGGCAGGGAAGACCACAGCTTTCAGGAAAGAGTTGCGGGCGGTTTACTTCGATACCGCGAAGGACGATCTCCACGCCAAGGGGTTGTCTTTACGTGTTCGCGATGAAGATGGGCGTTTTGTTCAGACCTTGAAGCAAACGGCGTCCGACGCCGAGGCTCTGACGCGCGGCGAATGGAGCGACGACATCGCCGCCGCCGCGCCGGAACTGGTGCGTACGAAAACCGGGCAAAAGCTGAAACGTATCCTGAAAGACCTTCGCCTCCGGCCTCGTTTCAGAACAGTCGTGACGCGCCACGGCTTTCTTCTTCGCCCGCGGCGCGGCGCGATCGTGGAAGTCGTGCGCGACGAAGGCGAAATTTGCGCGATCGGCCGCAACGACGGCGTTATCCAAATCTCCGAAATCGAGATCGAGTTGAAGTCCGGTTCACCCGGTGCGCTTTACGATGTCGCACTGCAACTCGTGGATATGGGCGTCTTTCGCATCGAAACGTTGACGAAGTCGGATCGCGGTTATGCACTCGTTACGCCGGATTCCGATCTGAAGGCCGTCAAAGCCGTGGCGCCGACGATCGACGGCGCGCATACGCTGGCCGAAGTTCTGCGGTCGGCGGCGCGGCGTCATTTTGGACAGTTCCTGGTCAACATGGCCGGCGCCCTCAAACAGGACGCCAACAGCATTCATCAGATGCGCGTCGCCATGCGACGGCTGCGTTCGGCGCTCTATGCGGTGCGCGATTTTCTGCCGGAAGCCGAATACGAGAGCGTTCGTCTAAAACTCAAGTATCTGCTGCAATCCCTGGGCGCCGCGCGGGATTGGGAGGTCGTCACCGAACGCATGTCGGAACTCGACGAAGACAATCCCGATGCGCCGGTGGAAGATATTCAGCGCGCCGCCGCTCTACAGAAACGCCAAGCGCTCGTGCGGGCCGTGGATACGCTCGGCTCGCGTAAGAACGCTAAAATCATGCTCGAGGCCATGCGGTGGTTCGAGGATCTGCCGGGCTCGCGCGCCGGGCGGAAACTGAAGATGCCCGCGAAGGCCGCCGTGGCCGGGCTCCTGACGGCGCTTTTCGATCGCGTGCGCCGCCGGGCCCGTCATTTCGAGAAGCTGTCCGTGGACGACAGGCACCGATTGCGGATCGCGTGCAAGAACCTGCGCTACAATCTCGAGCTGTTCGGCGCGGTTTGCGGCAAACGCAAAGTCGAGAAGTTCCTGACGCAACTCAAGCCGGTCCAAGACGACCTTGGTCATCTGAACGATGTCAGCCGCGCGCGCGAGCTTCTGGGCGCTCTGGCAAAACGCTCGCCCCAAAAGGACGTTGCCGAAGCCGTCGTCAGGCGACTGGAAAGCCGTGTCGACACGGCCGACAAGCGCGCGCGCAAGCGTGTCGCGGCGCTCCGGGACGCAAAGCCGTTCTGGTAATCGCGGTCAACCGCGCGCGACCCGGACTCCGGTCCGGCGCTCCCGCCCGCCGGCGGACCGATTTGCATCTCCCCCGGCGCGGATCAGGAGCGGCGAGCGCCGCTATTTGTCTAGACGAATCGACCCCCGAAATGTCATATTTCCTATAGCGACAAATGGGGGGAAGGCTGACGTCACACGTCACCCGCATTCCGCATTTACCCTCCCGCTGAATTGATTTCTGCTGCGCGATGCAGAAAAGACACAGCTATCTGCGTTCGATTCGAAAGTAGAATTAAAATCATAAGTATTTGATTCGGCGGATATTTTCAGTGTTTTCCGCCTCTATCCGTTAGAATTTTTAGTTGACCTAAAAAATATTTCAATTGGCGGGCGGTTGTAGTGCTACCGGAGTGTGACATGGTTTTCTCAGCCATGTTGCAGCGCACACCCACAGCGTTATCGCCATAGGGGCTAAATCATTAAGGCGTCCGGACGGCTTTTCGTCCGCACTAAAGGGGAAATCGAATGAACACCACTTATCTTGCGTCAGGCACGCAATTCCGCGTCGGCTTGAAGAAAAGCGCCCTGCGCACGGCGAGCGCCACGGCAATTCTGTTGGCCACCACGCTCGCCGCTCATGCGCAAGAACAGTTGGCCGCCGCTGCGCCCGTCGCGACGGACGAAATCGTCGTGACCGGCACGCGCATCGTGCGCGACGGCTACGAAGCCCCGACCCCGACGACCGTTGTCGGCGTTGAAGAACTCCAGGCCGCCGCCCAGGCGAACGTCGCCGACTACGTCAACACGATCCCGGCCTTCTCGGGCAGCTTGATGCCGTCGACCACCAACTCGACCATGTCCAACGGCCGCGCGGGTCTGAACGCGGTCAACCTTCGCGGGATGGGTCTTGAGCGCACCCTGGTCCTGATCGACGGTCAGCGCACCGTCGGTTCGAGCTCGGACGGCCTTGTCGACGTCAACACGATCCCGCAGGCGCTCATCAGCCGCGTCGACGTTGTGACGGGCGGCGCCTCGGCCGCCTACGGGTCGGACGCCGTCGCCGGTGTCGTGAACTTCGTTCTCGATAAGGAATTCACGGGCTTCAAGGGCCAGGTCGGCGGTGAAATCACCACCTACGGCGATAACGAATCCTGGGACACGGACCTCACCTACGGTACGCCGTTCCTGGAAGGCCGTGGTCATTTCATCATCTCCGCGCAGGCCTCGCAGGTCGCCGGGATCCCGATCAACGACCGCCCCTGGAACCTTCAAGGTTGGCAAATCCTCAATAATCCCGCCTACGGCACCAACGCCGCCCTCGGCCAAAGCCGCACGGTTCCCGAATACATCGTGCGCAACCAGTCGTCGGTTTCGAACGCGACGGCCGGCGGTATCATCACCTCCACTGCGCTGGCCGGCACGGCGTTCGGCGAAGGCGGACGCTCCTATCCATTCCCCTACGGCCCGATCGTCGCGCACCCGGTCATGGTAGGCGGCGGCTGGCAGTCGGCCACCATTCGCGGCACGCGCCTTGCCAACGGCTTGACCTCGCGCATGGAATCGCAAGGCGTTTACGTCCGCGCCAGCTACGACCTTTCCGACTATCTGACCGTGTACGCCTCGGCGTCCTGGAACCACAATGCCAACCAGAATTGGTGTTGTATGAAAGAGGATAACGCCAGCCTCACGATCTCGACCACCAACCCATACATCCCGGCCGACGTGCTGGCGCGCGCCAACGCGCTGGGCATCACCCAATTCCAAATGGGCAGCGTGCACGGCGACACGCGCAATGCGGGCGGTCTCAACGATCGTCGCGTACAGCGCTATGTCGTCGGCATCGACGGCGCCTTCGACGCTCTGGACACCGAATGGACCTGGGGCGCCTACTACCAGAAGGGCCTCGCGCACGTTCGGCAATCGACCTTCGGCGTGATCCAGCGGTCGGCTTTCGCCAAGGCGCTCGATCCGGTCCGTCACCCGACGACCGGCCTGCCGGTCTGCCGCGTCAACGCCGACGCGAGCACGGCCAACGACGATCCGCTTTGCGTGCCGTACAACATCTTCGGCACGGGCGTGAACTCGCCGGAAGCCATCAACTATCTGCACGGCAATGGTGAAGTCGATTTCCGCACGGAAGCGCCGGAACAGGACGTGATCGCTGCTTCGTTCTCGGGCTCACCGTTCGAATCGTGGGCGGGACCGGTGTCCATTGCGTTCGGTGGCGAACACCGTATCGACCGCATCAAGGGTTGGAACGATCCGCTGTCCCGCGCTTTCGATTGGTACTTCGGCAACTACCAGGTCTTCACGGCCAAGGAAAGCGTCACCGAAGGTTTCTTTGAAACCGTCGTGCCGCTGGCGACCGACGTGTCGTTCGCCGAAACGCTGGAATTCAACGGCGCCGTCCGCGCCACCGACTACAGCGCTTCGGGTTACGTCACCACCTGGAAGCTGGGCCTGACCTGGGCCCCGGTCAGCGATATCCGCTTCCGTGTCACGCGTTCGCGCGACATCCGGGCGCCGAACCTGCAGAACCTCTACAACACGGGCACCTCGGGCTTCCCGGGCTACCAGAACCCGTTCCGTCCGGACCCCGTCACCGGTGCGCCGACCACGGAAGTCGGTTTCTCGCGCACCACGGGTAACCCGAACCTGACGCCCGAGAAGTCCGACATGACCGGCATCGGCGCGGTGTTCCAGCCTTCGTTCGTGCCCGGCTTCAGCGTGTCGGCCGACTACTGGCGCATGAACATCAAGGACGCCCTCGGCAATCTTTCGGTCCAGCAGACGATCGACCAGTGCTTCGCGACCAACGCCGACCGCTTCTGCGACGCCATCGACTTTAATCCGGACAACACGATCGCGCTCATCAGAACGCAGCCGTTCAACCTGGTGAACCAGATCGGTAAAGGTCTCGACATCGAAGCCGGTTACACGACGCCGCTCGACGCCATCTTCTCGAGTATGTCGGGCGACTTGAACCTGCGCTTCATGGCGACGCATTTCATCAGCCGCTGGGAGTCCAATGGCGTTAGCGTCGCGCGCGAGTATGCTGGCGAGAACGGCGGTTATGGTAATACGGCGACTGCAACGCCGAATTGGCGTTGGCGCGCGTCGGCGGGTTACTCGAACGATGCATTCGATCTGACCCTCGTCGCCCGCGGCGTCAGCTCCGGCGTCTATCTGAACTCGTATGTTGAGTGTCAAACGGGTTGTCCGGTCTCGACCGTCAACAATCGTACGATCGACAACAACCACATCGACGGCGCGATCTACTTCGACACGTCGTTGACCTACAAGTTCGCGGTCAGCGCTGCGGATATGGAAGCGTTCTTCAACGTCCGGAACGTGTTCAACAAGGATCCGGCGGTCATCGCTCCGGGTGTCGGCGGTTACACTTATGAAGCCGCGCCGTACAACGGGGCCCTCTACGACTCGCTCGGTCGCGTCTTCCGCGCGGGTATCCGTTTCCGCATGTAAAAAGCTTGAAGCGAGGGGCGGACGCGCCTCTCGCTTCAAAGCGCGAGCAACGACAAAAAAGGCCGGTGTCTCACGACACCGGCCTTTTTTCTTTGGGTGGACTTATCCGCTTATCGGGCGAGCCACTTCTTAAAGGCGCCGATGAACTTCTCGTTCTCCTCGGTCGTCCCGATGGTGACGCGCAGGAACCGTTCGTAGCCTTTCTCGCGCCAGCCCTTGAGGATGACGCCCTCGCGCAACAGGAACTGCGCGGCTTCCGCGCTGTCGCCTTTGCTATCCAGGAACAGGAAGTTGGTCTGGGATTGCGCCATCCAGATGCCCATCCCGTCCAAGATCTTGCGAACGCGTTCTCGTTCGGCATTGATGCGCCCAACCGCATCCTTCATCCAGGCTTCGTCTTCCAAGGCGGCAATGGCGCCGAGCTGCGCGGCGGCGTTCACGTTGAACGGGGTCTTGGCGGCGTTGATGACACGGGCCATTTCCGGGTTCGACGTCACGGCGTAGCCGACCCGCAAACCCGCAAGTCCGTAGGCTTTCGAGAAGGTGCGCAAGATCACGTGCGGCACGCCGAGGCGGCGCAGCACCTCCAAACCGTCCGGGAACCCCGGTTCGGTGAACTCGCGGTAGGCTTCGTCCAGGACGAACAGGCACGACGGGCCGTTGGCGGTGGCGAGGCGCTCGAGCGAGGCGAGATCAAGCGTCACGCCCACCGGGTTGGACGGCGTCGAGATGAAGAAGACCTGAGGCTTTTGCGCGAGGGCGTCTTCGATGGCGGGAATGTCGAAGGTCAGATCCTTCGTCATCGGCACCTTGATCACCCGCGCACCGGCCGCGAGAGGTTCGATCTCGTGCAGGCCGAAACTCGGCACCACGGTCACGGCGAGCGCGCCAGGGGTCAGGAAAGCGCGCGAAATCGCCGCGATCATCTCTTCCGAACCGTTTCCACAAACGATATCGGCCGGATCGACGCCCAGGTACTTGCCGAGCGCCGCGCGCAGGTCGCGGGCCGCGGGGTCGGCGTAACGCCAGGGTTCAAAGGCGCTTGAGGCCAGCGCCTGCATCACTTTCGGCGAGCAGCCGAACGGATTTTCGTTGCTTGCCAGGCGGGCGATGAAGTCGTGGCCGCTGATTTCGCGGGCGACAGCCACGGGCAGGCCTGCGTTGTACGACGGCAGCGCGGCGACGTGCGGATTGAACGCGGGGCCCTGCGCCTGGGCCCCGGAAGCACCCTTGGATGATGTCATGTTGTTACTCGCTTAGAGATCGAGGACGACGGAACTTTTCGGCTTGGTGCAGCATAACAGCACGAAGCCCGTTTCTGGCATATACAATGGATCCTCGACGTAGGTCACCTCCCCCTCCAGCAGGGCTGTCGCGCAGGTGCCGCATACGCCGGCGCCGCAGCTGAACGGCGCATCGACGCCATTGTCTTCGGCAAAGATGAGCAGGGAGTCCGCGTCGGTCCAAGCCACCGTGCGGCCGGAACCCTTGAAGGTCACTGAAGGGGTCATTCCGCGGCGAAAAGCGTCGGCTTTTCCTTGGCGATCATTTCGGCGAGGCGCCGGCGGAAGTGCAGCGGGCCCTTATCGATCTTGAGGTCGATATTGTCGGTTTTCCTGTTGCGCATGCCGCGATGGACGGCCTGCACGATCACCTTGTCCTCCTCGAACGCGGTACGCACGCTCGAGGCCATCACCGCCGAGACTTCCGCGTCATTCGGGGCGAAGTTGCGCATCTGGAACCAGTAATACCGCGTCAGGTTCTCGTTGATCGGCGTCAGGAAGTTATAGCTGTCCATCAAGAAGACGTCCTTGTGCAGGGGCTTGTCGTCGCCCCCTGTGCCGGCGGGCACGAAGATCGCCTTGATGATGGCGTGGCTGGGATAACGCACTTCGTAGTGCTGTTTACGGTCGCAGTTGCCGCTGAATTTCATGAACGGCGCGTAAAAGGGCGCCGGTTCGGTGTTGCGCATCCAGCGCGAGACGGTGACGCCGTCGTCGGCGATGACCGTGTCCGATGCCACATCGGCGCAGGCCGAGGTTCCGAAGGACGTTTGGTGCACCCACGCCACATGGGACGGATCGAGCAGGTTGTCGGTCATGTAGAGGTAGTTGCACTCGACCGTCATCGCGTCGCCGCGGTTCAAGCCCCAGGCCGGATCGCCCCAATGATCCACCTCCATGATCTTCGCGGGATCGGCTTTTTCGGCCTCTCCCATCCAGATCCAAATCAGGCCGTAACGTTCCTCGACCGGGTAGGAATGGACGCAGGCGGCTTTTGGAACGCGCTGGCCGCCGGGGGCCCGGGTACAGGCTCCCGTCTGGTTGAAGGTAAGTCCGTGGTAGCCGCACTCCACCTCGTCGCCCTTCAGCCGCCCCATGGACAAGGGCAGCTTACGGTGGGGGCAGGCGTTCTCCAGCGCCACGACTTTTCCCGCCGTGTCGCGGTACATCACAATACTTTCGTTGAGGAGGGTCACGGCGGTCAGCGTATGACCGATTTCGTTATCCCATCCAGCGACATACCACGCATTTTTAAGGTACGCGGGGGTGTCTCCTCCGCTCTCAATGCTCGTCATCGTCCGTTACAGTCCCAATAGCCTCCGCAGACGGACAATTGTGGGAAACACCCCGTGTCACACAAGGAGGCTTGGGGTGGGATATTTTTTAGGAAATCTAATGGGCCTCCGCGGAAACAGGCCGACTTACGCCATATTTTTGCGCACCGACCTAAACTGCCCGCATTTTCATCAGATATTGGTTGTGGCCCGTCGATTCACGGAGATCACATAGAGGGTGGAAAGAGACGTCGCGCGGAAAACGGCGTTCCCCGCTGCGACGTCGCCGATGGCAGTGTCGAACGCTTGGAGGGTCTCGCCGCCCGGCAGGGTCACGGCGCCGGTCTGGCAAAACAGAAGCAGCGTTCCCCCGGCCAGCGCGACGGTCTTTTCACCCGAGACCGACACGCGGCGTACGTCATGCGTCCACGCCGCGCGGCGCGTCATCACATTCAAGTCGGTCACCGGACCGCGCAGGACAACGCCGTGCACGCCGGCTTCGCCGCGGAACGAATAGGGCGGAGACATCTCCATCAGATCCACCTTGGCCCCGTCGATCTCGAGGCGCAGAGCGCCCGAAAGCACCGAGAGCGTGCGGTCGATGCCGGGGAAGGACGAGAACGGACCGTCGGCGGCGACTGTTGCCATACTGAGCCGCCAGTCCATGGCGGCGAAGTCGGCGCCGGCGGGCGAGACCGCGATTTCCGTGGTCTCGCCGCCGCCGTTCTTCCACGGCATGCGCTTATAGTCGGCCGCGCGAAGGATCAGCATCGCGCGTTATTTCGCAAGGCTCGGAAGATCGAGGCCCTTTTCCCGCGCGCAATCGATCGCGATGTCATAGCCCGCGTCGGCGTGACGCATGACGCCGGTCGCCGGATCGTTCCACAGAACGCGTCCGACGCGGCGCGCGGCATCTTCGGTGCCGTCGCACAAGATCACCATGCCCGAATGCTGCGAGAAGCCCATGCCCACGCCGCCGCCGTGATGCAGCGACACCCACGTCGCGCCGGAGGCGGTGTTGAGCAGGGCGTTGAGCAGCGGCCAATCGGAAACGGCGTCGGAACCGTCCTTCATGGCTTCGGTTTCGCGGTTCGGCGACGAGACCGAACCCGAGTCCAGATGGTCACGGCCGATCACAATCGGCGCCTTCAGCTCGCCCTTGGCGACCATCTCGTTGAAGGCAAGGCCGAGGCGGTGGCGTTCGCCCAGACCGACCCAGCAAATGCGCGCCGGAAGGCCCTGGAACTTGATGCGTTTGGCGGCCATGTCGAGCCAGTTGTGCAGGTGTTTGTCGTGGGGGATCAGCTCTTTCACCTTCGCGTCGGTCTTCGCGATATCTTCCGGATCGCCCGACAGCGCCGCCCAACGGAACGGGCCGATGCCGCGGCAGAACAGCGGACGGATGTACGCCGGCACAAAACCTGGGAAGGCAAAGGCGTCCTTCACGCCTTCCTCGAAAGCCATCTGGCGGATGTTGTTGCCGTAGTCGACCGTGGGGATGCCCTGCTTGTGGAAGTCGAGCATCGCGCGCACGTGCACAGCCATGGACTCGCGGGCGGCTTTGGCGACGCCCGCCGGATCCTTTGCGCGGCGTTCTTCCCATTGCGCCAGCGTCCAACCGATGGGGAGGTAGCCGTTCACGGGGTCGTGGGCGGACGTCTGATCCGTGACCGCGTCCGGCTTCACGCCGCGGCGGACCAACTCGGGCAGGATTTCTGCGGCGTTGCCGAGAAGGGCGACTGACAGCGCCTTCTTCTCTTTTGTGGCCTTGGCGATGATCGCGAGCGCGTCGTCGAGGTCCTTGGCCTGCACGTCGACGTAACCGGTGCGCAGACGGAACTCGATGGAGGTCGGGCGGCATTCGATGGCGAGGCAAGACGCGCCGGCCATGGTCGCGGCAAGCGTCTGGGCGCCGCCCATGCCGCCGAGACCCGCCGTCAGGATCCACTTGCCCGCGAGGTCGCCGTTGAAGTGCTGGCGGCCCATCTCGACAAAGGTTTCATACGTGCCCTGCACGATGCCTTGCGAACCGATATAGATCCAAGACCCCGCGGTCATCTGGCCGTACATCATCAAGCCCTTCTTATCGAGCTCGTTGAAGTGCTCCCAGGTCGCCCAGCGCGGCACCAGGTTCGAGTTCGCGAGCAGCACGCGCGGTGCGTCCGGGTGCGTCTTGAAAACGCCGACGGGCTTGCCGGACTGGACGAGAAGGGTCTCATCCTTCTCCAGGCGTTTCAGCGTCGCTACGATGCGATCGAAGGAGTCCCAGTCGCGCGCGGCGCGACCGATGCCGCCGTACACAACCAGCTCCTCGGGCTTCTCGGCCACATCCGGGTCCAGGTTGTTCATCAACATGCGCAGCGGGGCTTCAGTCGCCCAGCTCTTGGCGTTCAGTTCGGTGCCGCGCGGTGCGCGGATCACGCGGGCGTTGTCGAGGCGCTTCATGGGTGGTCCCCTTCTAGTGGCTTTGTTTTGATGTTGCGAAATCCAGGCAAGCGCCCAGCACTTGCGCGAGCGCCGCGCGCATCGGCGCGGCGTAGTTCTCTTCGTATGGAACGGGCCATTGGCTTTCCGTAACGGCGCCCAGCGGCTCCTTCACATAACCGCGGCAGGCAAGTTCCATTTGGACGGCGTGAACGTTGTCCGACGGGCGGCCGTAGTGGCGGGTGATGTAGCCGCCCTTGAAGCGCCCGTTGACGACATGGCTGTAGCCGGTGCCCGCGCAGGCGGCGGCGACGGCGGCTTCCAGCGCGGGGTCGCACGATTTCCCGCTGTTGGTGCCGATGTTGAAATTCGGCAGTTCGCCCTCGAACAGGCGCGGGACGTTCGAGCGGATGGAATGGCAATCGTACAGCACGACACGCGGGTGTTTTGCGCGCAGACGCGCGATCTCGCGCGCGACGGCGACGTGATATGGATCGTAGAATTGCGCGCGACGGTCGGCGATTTCGGTCTCGCTCGGCGCTTGACCGTTCTTGTACAGAGGCTCGCCGTCGAAGGTTGTCGTCGGACAAAGTTCCGTCGTCGCCTGTCCGGGATACAACGACACGCCGCTGGGATCGCGATTCACGTCGATGACCGTGCGCGACAAGGTTGTGCGCACGATGGTGACGCCCATGCCGCGGCCGAAATCGTAGAGTTTGTCGATCCACCAATCGGCGTCCTTGCGCCCGATCCACGGCGAAACGAGTTTCTCTTCCACCGGCGCGATGTCGGTGCCGGTGTGCGGCATCGAAAGAATCAGCGGTGCGTCACCTTGAATGAGGCTCAGCCAGCGCGGCGTCATGCGACGGCCTCCGGCAGCGTGATCCCTTTCACGGCGTCCGCGAGGACGCCGGACCGCACGAGATGAAGGGCCTTTTGGATGTCGGGGTGGAAATAGCGGTCGTCCTCAAGGCGCGGGACGTCGGCGCGCAGACGCTTGCGCACCGCTTCCAAAGGCGCGCTCGACGTCAGCGGCGCAAGAAAATCGCAGGCTTGCGCGGCCGCTAGGAGCTCGATGGCGATGACGGCATAGGCGGTCTCCGCCATCGCGAGCAGGCGGCGCGCCCCGTGGGCGGCCATGGAGACGTGATCTTCCTGGTTCGCCGAAGTCGGGATGGAATCGACGCTCGCAGGGAAGGCGCGTTGCTTGTTTTCCGAAACCAGTGCGGCGGCTGTGACTTGCGGGATCATAAAGCCGGAATTGAGTCCCGGTTTCGGCGTCAGGAATGCCGGGAGGCAAGACAGCGCTGGGTCGATCAGCATCGCGAGGCGGCGTTCGGCCAGCGAGCCGATCTCGCAAATCGCCATCGCGATCATATCGGCGGCGAAGGCGACCGGTTCGGCGTGGAAGTTCCCGCCCGACAGCGCTTCGTTCTCGCCGGGGAAAATCAAAGGATTGTCCGAAACGCCGTTGGCTTCGGTTTCCAGAAAGCGCGCGGCGTTGCGCAGCATATCGAGGCATGCGCCCATCACTTGGGGCTGGCACCGCAGGCAATAGGGATCCTGGACACGGCTGTCGTTCACAAGGTGTGAGGCGCGAATGGCGCTGCCTTCCATCAGGGCGCGGTAGGTATTCGCCGCTTCGATCTGCCCTTGGTGTTTGCGCAAGGCGTGGATGCGTGGGTCGAACGGCGTGTTCGATCCTTTCGCGCCGTCCGTGGTCAGGGCGCCGGTCACGACGGCGGCCTGGAACAGGACTTCCGCATCGAACAGGCCGGCAAGACCATAGGCCGTCGAGAACTGCGTGCCGTTGAGAAGCGCGAGCCCCTCCTTCGCGCCGAGCGTGATCGGCGCGAGGCCGGCGAGTTTAAGCGCGTCCACCGCGGCCATGCGGCCTTTCGGCGTGAACGCCTCGCCGACGCCGATCATCACCGACGTCATGTGCGACAAGGGCGCCAGATCGCCCGATGCGCCCACGGATCCCTGTGCGGGGATCACGGGCGTGATCCCGTGCTTCAGCATCGCCTCGAGCATATCCAGCGTGCGCGGCTGCACGCCCGACGCGCCGACGCCGAGGCTCGCGAGTTTCAGCGCCATCATCAAACGCGCGACATGCACGGGCATGGGCTCGCCCACGCCGGCGGCATGCGAGAGCACGATGTTGCGTTGAAGTTGTTCGAGGTCGGCGTTCTCGATTTTCACGCTGGCCAGTTTGCCGAAGCCGGTGTTGATCCCATAGACCGGCGCGCCTTTGGCGATGATGGACGCGACCGCTTTCGCGCTCGCGTCCACGGCGGGCCTGCAGGCGGGATCCAGCGTCGGGACGGCGCCGCGGTAGATCGCGCGCCATTCCGCGAGACTGACCGCGCCGGGTTTCATAACGACGACGGTCATTGGCCTCTCCAGATTCGTTGATGCAACGGGTTGAAGCCCATGCGGTAAACCAGTTCCGCGGGCCGCTCGATGTTCCAGATGGCGAGGTCGGCGCTCTTGCCGGCCTCGAGTGTGCCGATCTCGTTGCTCATGCCCAGCGCGCGCGCCGCTTCGCGCGTCACGCCGGCAACGCACTCGTCCACCGATAAACGGAACAAGGTCGCGGCGAGGTTCATCGACATCAGCAGCGACGTCAGCGGGGACGTGCCCGGGTTCGAGTCGGTCGAAACCGCCATGGGGACGCCGTATTGACGGAACAAGGCGATCGGCGGTTGACGGGTGTCACGCATGAAATAGAACGCGCCCGGCAACAGGACCGCGACCGTGCCCGCTTTGGCCATCGCCGCGACACCGGCTTCGTCGGTGTGCTCCAGATGATCCGCCGACAATGCTTTGAACTTGGCCGCCAGCATCGCGCCGCGCAGGTTGGAAAGCTGATCGGCGTGCAATTTCACCGGCAGGTTCATGGCGGCCGCCGCTTCAAAGACCCGCGTGACCTCCTCGGGCGAGAACGCGATGCCTTCGCAGAAGGCGTCGACGGCGTCGGCGAGATTCTCGGCCGCGACGGCCGGCAGCATTTCCGTGACGATCTTTTCGATATACGCCCGCTTGTCGCCCTTGGCTTCCGCGGGAAGCGCGTGAGCGCCGAGGAAGGTCGTGCGGATGGTCACCGGCCGTTCGTCACCCAACTGTCGGGCGGCGCGCAGCGCCTTGCGTTCGTTCTCAAGGTCGAGGCCGTAGCCCGACTTCACTTCAACGGTTGTCGCGCCCTCGGCGATCAGCGCGTCGAGTCGTGGCAGCGACTGGCGCACCAGTTCCGCCTGATCGGCGGCGCGGGAATGGGTGACGGTGGACACGATGCCACCCCCGGCCCGGGCGATCTCTTCATAGCTGGCGCCGCGCAGCCGCAGCTCGAATTCGTGGGCGCGATTGCCCGCATATATAAGGTGAGTGTGGCAATCGATCAGCCCGGGGGTGATCCAGCGGCCCTCGCAGTCGACGATTTCACCGTTGCGCAAGGCCGTCGGCAGGTCCGCTTCGGGACCGGCATAGGCGATCCGCCCGTTTTTCACGGCGATCGCGCCTTTTTCCACGAGGCCGAGTCCCGGCTGACCGGCGGCGACCGTTGCGAGGCGCGCGTTACGGAACAACCGATCCGCGGCGCGTGAATTTATGCCCTCTGCCATGTGAAATCCCGGTTTCCAAGTGGCCTCGACCAAGATAATGTATAGACATAATGAGACCGAAAGCAAGCCGACTCATCTCATGGTCGGCGTGTTTAGGTATTTTCAAAGGACCGGCGGATGACCGTTGTTCACGCAGCCCAAGCGCTCACGCCTCTCGGATGGAATTCCGACGTGCGGGTGGTCATCGAAGGTGGGCGTATTCAGTCCGTGACGTCCAACACGCCGTCCCGGGAGGGCGACGAACAGCACGCGGTGCTTCTGCCCGCGATGCCCAATCTGCACAGTCATGCTTTCCAGCGGGCGATGGCCGGTTTGACCGAATTGCGGGGCCCCAACGAGGACAATTTCTGGAGTTGGCGCGACCTGATGTACCGGTTCGCGCTTGAGATTTCGCCGGAGCAGGTCGAAGCCGTCGCCGCCCAGTTATATGTCGAGATGTTGGAGGCCGGCTTCTGCCGCGTGGGCGAGTTTCACTATCTTCATCACGACCGCGACGGCAAGCCTTATGGAAATGTGGCCGAGATGGCGAGCCATGTCGCCGCGGCCGCCGCCGACACCGGCATCGGGCTGACGCTCCTGCCGGTGTTTTACGCGCACGCCAGCTTCGGCGGCGCCGCGCCCCGCGAGGATCAACGTCGTTTCATCAACGATGTGCATGGTTTTGAACGCCTGTTGAACGGCTGCCGGACGGCCTTGAAACCGCTGGGCACCGGAATCGTCGGCGTGGCGCCTCATTCCTTGCGCGCCGTGACACCCGAGGAACTCACCGATGTTGCCGCCATGGCGGGCGAAGCGCCCATCCATATCCACATCGCCGAACAGACGAAGGAGGTGGACGATTGCCTGGCGTGGTCGGGCCGCCGGCCCGTCGATTGGCTGCTCGATCACAATGACGTCGACGAGCGGTGGTGCCTTGTCCATGCCACCCATATGACCGATCAGGAAACCGTGCGTATGGCCAAATCCGGTGCGTCCGCGGGGCTTTGTCCGATCACGGAAGCGAACCTCGGCGACGGCGTCTTCAATGCGAAGACCTTCATCGCGCGTGGTGGGCGTTATGGAATCGGCTCCGATTCCAACGTGCTTATCGGGATCACCGACGAGTTGCGCCTGCTGGAGTATTCACAACGCCTTTTCCATCGCGCCCGGAACGTCATGGCCGCGGAAGGCCGCTCGACGGGCCGCGCGCTGTATCAAAGCGCCGCCATCGGCGGCGCGCTTGCCGTGGGGACTAATCCTGGCGGCTTGTCCGCTGGCGCGCCCGCGGACCTTCTGACGTTGCGCCGCGACAACTCGTCGCTCGCTTTCCGCAAGGGCGACGATCTGCTCGATACGTGGATCTTCACGGGCGGGGAATCGCTCGTCGATTGCGTCTGGGTCGCGGGCAAGAAAGTCGTCACCGGCGGGCGTCATTATCGCCGCGATGCGATCGCCGCGAAGTTCGCCGGCGCCATGCGCGAGCTCAGCGCGCTCTAGAGCCGTTCCTACCGATCCCCAGCGCAAATGCGTCTGGAGACGGCGCTAACCGACCTTGACGCTTTTCTTCGTACGCACGATGGCTGGCGCCGGGGCTTGCTCGCGGCCGACTGAAATCGCGGTTTGGCGGCGCGCGGCGGCTAATAGAAACGCCCGAAAATCGGCCCCGAACGGCCTGTCGAGCGCGGCGCGGTCCCACGCCAGAAAGTAGGACTGCGGCATGCTCAAGCGCCGGTCGACCGGTATGACCAGGCGGCCTTGGGCGAGATCGTCCACGATCATCGAAATCTGCCCGAGGACAAAACCGCCGCCCGCGACCGCGGCGTCGACGCCGGACGCCGACAGCGAGAGTGTGAGTTCGCCGGCCGCCTTTGGCGGCGCCTCGCCGACGCTCTGGGCCCAATCCGCCCACGACGGCGCGGTCGAGTGTCTGACGTCCCATTCGATGTCGATGAGCGGACCGGCGAGAATATCGGCCGCCGAACTCACGGGGTTCTGGGCAAGGAATGCCGGCGAACACACAGGCACGACCGTATCGGTGAACAACTCCGCGAAGTGATCGTATTTGCGCTGATCCGTCCCGTAGGACAGACGGAAATCGATATGGTCGTTCTGGAGGGCGGCTTCCTCGTCGGTTCCGATCAGGCGGATCGTCGCGTTCGGATGCGTGGCGCGCCATTCCTGGACAAGTGGACGCAGCCACCGCATCGCCAGCGACGGTAGCGCGCTGATGACGATGCCGGGTTTTGTACGGGCAAGCTGTAAGGTGTCTTGGGCCAGGCGCAACTGGTCGAAGGCGACGCGGACCCGCTCATAGTACATCCGGCCCCACGAGGTCAGCGTCAGCGAGCGCCCGCGCCGTTCAAACAAGCTGGCGCTCAACGCTTCTTCGATATTGTGGATTTGCTGGCTGATGGCCCCGGGCGAAACACAAAGCTCCTCGGCTGCGGCGGTTACGCTGCCGCAGCGGGCGACGGCCTCAAAGGCCTGTACCGCGCGCATGGTCGGAATGAGAGCCACGAATCTGATCCCCCGAGTTTAGCGAATTTAAACAATAGTCCAGCGCCACCCGCGAAAGCGATGTGCTTCCGGTCTGTGGTCCTCCCCCCAAAGGCCGATTGCTGCGGTGCACATAAGCGTAGTCATAAGAAATCAGGGTCGTCAATCAGCCCGAAGGCAAAAAATGCAAAAAAACTGACCAAATATCAGTTTTGCCTAAATTAATAGCATTATGAGCAGAGGATTGGCTTAACCTAAAACGACCGGCTTGGCCGGCCCCCGAGATTGGGACCAAGTCCTGCGTTTAGCGGACCTAAATTAAATCCCAAAAGCTCTCCGTTGCGGCGGCCCCGCGGCCTACTGTCTGTTCAAATCTTCTTCATTTGGATTTTCTGCGCTCGGATTTTTTAGCTGGGGGGACCATCGATGGGACTAGCAAGCACTTTCACGGCCGCGCGCCGTGTCGCGATTTTATGTGTGGCTTTGTGCGGCTTCGCGCCGGTGGTCCAGGCCGCCGACTCAAGTCCGGCGATGCCGCAGTATAAGATCGACACCTCGTTCCCGAAGCTGCCGCTTCCGAACAACTGGACGTTCGGGTTGATCGGCGGAATCTTCGTCGACGCGCGCGACCATCTGTTCATCTATCACAGCCCCGCGCAGATCCCGCGTTACGCCTTGAGCGCGGCCCAGACCCCGAAACGCGGCAAGTGCTGTATCGCGGCGCCTCACGTCGTCGAGTTCGACAAGCAAGGAAATGTGGTCCGTAGTTTTGGCGGGCCGGGCGAAGGTTATGATTGGCCGAGTTCGGAACACGGCCTCTACGTCGATTATAAGGGCAATATCTGGCTTGGCGGCAGCCGCACGCGTCCGGGTCAGAACGGCGAACAGCCCGATGGCATGGTTCTGAAGTTCTCTCCGGACGGAAAATTCTTGATGCAAATCGGCGGCCGCGGCCCGTCGAAAGGTAGCCGCGACACGACACAGCTTTCGGGGCCGGCGAATTTCTTTGTCGTACCGGAGGACAACGAGGTTTATATCGCCGACGGTTACGGCAACCACCGCGTCATCGTGTTTGACGCCGATACGGGGAAGTTCAAGCGTCAGTGGGGCGCCTATGGAAAACCACCGACCGACGACGACATCGGCGCATACGATCCCAAGGCGCCGCCGGCCCAGCAGTTCCGCATCGCGCACTGTGTGCGCGTCGCGAAGGACGGATTGGTTTACGTGTGCGATCGCCTCAACAACCGCATCCAGGTATTCAAGAAGGACGGAACCTACGTCACCGAGTGGATCTACGACAAAGAGACGCTGCAATCGGGCTCCGTCGGCGCGATCGCGTTCTGGCCGGACGCCAAGCAAACGTTGCTCGGTATCAACGACATGGGCAATTCGCAGGTGCGTTTCGTTAATCGCGCGGACGGCACGGTCGTCGGGACCTTCGGCTGGTATGGATCGTGGGCGGGCGAACTGATGCGCCCCCACGAAGTCGCGTTCGATTCCGAAGGAAATCTCTATACGTCTGAGGACTGGCGGGTGCAGAAGTTCATCCGCACGGGCGGGCCGGCGGTGAAATAACGCTCGCGTCTGCGCGTGAATGAAAAAGCCCGCGGTGCGTGCCGCGGGCTTTTTCGTCGATAGAGGCCGCCGCTATTTCGCTTTCGGCGGAACGGTGCCCCCGGCGGCGACCGCTTTCTTGATCCCCTCGAGCGTCTTGGCGACCCGCAGTTCCACGATCTCCTTATTGATCGCATCCGCTTTCGCCTTGTCGAGTGCGTTGCCGTCGATGCTGGCGCGCCCAATCTTCTTGCGCTCCTCGTAGCGGATGATTTTTGGGTCGATGGACAGGAGCTCGGTGGAAATGGCCACATCGTCGTGGAGGGCGTCGGTGCCTTGCGAACCTTTCTTGGCGTAGCCTTTCTCCACCATCATCGCGTGAACGGACGCATAATCGTAGTATTCGGGAATCCAGGCGACCAGCGTGCCGCCGCCGTTGGTTTTGGCCGCGGCGGCCGTCATGCCCTTCTCGTTGCCGCCGCTGTCGCTGATCAGGAAAATTTGCTTAAAGCCATTGGCTTTGTAGCTACGAACGATGTCCGTCATCAAAGCCTCGTAGGTGGATTCCTCAAGGCTGATGGTCCCGGCCGAGAGCATGTGGCCCACGCGCGGTTCGATGGACATCTCGCGCGAGAATTTCACCACCGGGGCGCACAAGGCGTTGCCCATCCGGCGCGCCAAGGCTTCGCAGTTCTTTTCAAGAATCCAATTGTGCTTGCCCAGCGCCATCCAAGGTCCGTTGGGCTCGATGCCTCCCGTCGCGACGATCACGGTCGTCTTTCCGGCCTTCATCGCGTCGCGTACATCCATCCAGGTCATGTCTTCCATCCAGACGGTGTCGACCTTCGGCAGCGGATTGGGCGTGGCGATGCAGTTGAAGGTGTTCTTCGCGCAGTCGCCGCCCCCGGCGGATTTCCCGTCGTCCGGCGTTCCCTGCGCCGCCGCTCCGGACACAACGCTCAACATCAAGCCGGCCGCTAAGATCGCGCGCGTCATCGGTCTCATGTGGTGATCCCCTGTGATTGCTGCCCGTCGATATTACCGTGAGTGCGGCTGCGCGAAGGTAGGCTAAAATCTGGGTGAGGGATGTCTGGACCTCTTGCTTTTGACTAGACATAATGGATAGCGTGAGTGTCCAAGAGCCGCATGAGGATCTCAATGAAGCGCCGTTCGTTCCTGAAAAAAGCCGCCCTCGCGGCGCCAGCCGCCGCCATCGCCGCCCCAGCCCTGTCGCAGGGGATGATCGAGTGGCGCATGGTGACCAGTTGGCCGAAGGGCTTACCGGGGTCCGGTTCCGGCGCGGAGCGCCTCGCCCAGCGAATCACGAAAATGAGCAATGGCCGTCTCACGGTGAAGCTTTATGCCGCCGGTGAACTCGTCCCCGCCTTCGGCTGTTTCGACGCCGTGTCGGACGGCACCGCGCAACTGGGGCACGACTGCTCTTACTTCCATCTCGGCAAGTCCGAGGCGTTCACGTTTTTCTGCAGCTTTCCGTTCGGCTTTACCGCCGGCGAACTCGACGCTTGGATCAAATACGGCAACGGGCAGAAACTCTGGGACGAGCTGTATGCGCCGTTCGGTGTGCGGGGATTCCTCGCTGGGAATCCGGGCGTGCAGATGTTCGGCTGGTTCAAGAACGAGATCCGCTCCGTCGAGGATCTGAAGGGCGTCAAATACCGTACGGTGGGCAATAGCGCCCGGGTGGTTCAGAAACTCGGGATGACGACCGTGGCGCTGCCGGCTGGCGAAGTATTCCCCGCGCTTCAATCGGGCGCGATCGACGCGGCCGAGTATGTCGGGCCGTACAACGACCTGGCCCTCGGTCTTCATCAAGTCTGCAAATACTACTACGGCCACGGCTATCAGGAGCCGGGCGCATCAGAAGAACTGATCGTCAACGAAAAGGCCTGGCAGGCGCTGCCCGACGATCTGAAGGAGATCGTCAAGATCGCCGCCGAAGCGTCGAACAACGACATCCTCGCCGAATTCACCGCGCGGTCCGGCCCGGCGATCCAGACGCTTATCCAGAAGCATGGCGTCGCGGTGCGGCCGCTGCCCGACGACGTGCTGATCGCGCTTGGTCAGAAGTCGAACGAAGTGTTGAACGAACACCATGCCGCCGGCAACGAATTGACGCGCCGGATCATCGACGATTTCTTGAAGTTCCGGGCCGACGTCACGCCGTGGACGCGTGTGGGCGAGCAGGCCTATTTGAACGCGCGGCGCTTGCCCTTCGATCTCAAGATCGGTTAGCGCAGGCGCGTCGCTGGAAGAAAAAAGGCCGCGTTCCCCCTGGGGACGCGGCCTTTGTCTTAGTTCGGATACAGCCCGCGGAAGTCGTCGTTCACGGGCTTGTTGTTCTCGTTGCGGGGCCCATACAGATCGCTGAAGTCGTCTCCGGTCCCGGAGGGCGGCGATGCGCCGCCGGCTTCCGCTGGACCGGCGATAGGCGCCGCGACCGCATCGTTGGAGAACATGGCCTTCGGAAGCGCGGTGACCATCTGCGGGAACATCCAAATCGCGGCGAGGCCGATGACCTGTAATCCGACGAACGGGATGACGCCTTTGTAGATGGTGCCAGTCGCGATCGTCGGCGGCGCGACGCCGCGCAGATAGAACAACGCGAAGCCGAAGGGTGGCGTGAGGTAGCTGGTCTGGAGATTCATGCCGATCGCGACGCCCAGCCACAAGGGATCGACGCCGAGTTGGATCAAAACCGGCGCGGCGATGGGAACGACGATGAAGATGATCTCGAAGGTGTCGAGGAAGAACCCGAGGGCGAAGATCACCGCCATGACGACGAGGGTTGCGCCGAAAGCGCCGCCCGGCATATCGGCGAGGGCTTCATAGACCAGGTTTTCGCCGCCGAGGCCGCGGAACACGAGGCTGAATACCGAAGCGCCGAGGAGGATCACGAAGACCATGGAGCTGATGCGCAAGGTCGAGCGCATCACGCTTTGCAGCACATCGAGATTGAATTGCTTCTTCCAGACGGCCAGCACAATCGCGCCAAGGGCGCCGACCGAAGCGGACTCCGTCGCCGTCGCGACGCCCAGCAGAATCGAGCCGAGCACGGCGATGATCAGCAGCAGCGGCGGTAAAAGGGAGGTGATGACGCGCCCGAAAAGGCCTGCGCGCGATTCGGGGGTCATTTCCAGCGGCGGGCATGACTTGGGATCGATGATCGATTTGATCAGAATCCAGACCATGTACAGCCCGACCAGGATGAGACCCGGAATCAGAGCGCCCGCGAACAGTTGCCCCACGGAAATCGGATCCGGCGAGAGGTTGCCCATCGCAAGCTGCGCCTGCTGATTGGCGCCTTGCATGATGTCGCCGACGAAAATCAGGACCGTCGACGGCGGGATGATCTGGCCCAATGTGCCCGCCGCGCAGATCGTTCCGGTGGCGAGTTTGGGATCATAGCCGGTGCGCAGCATCGCGGGCAGCGACAGCAACCCCATCGTGACGACCGTTGCGCCGACGATGCCCGTTGAAGCCGCGAGCAGCGCGCCGACGAGGACCACGGAATAGCCGAGCCCGCCGCGCAGTGTGCCGAACAATTCGCCCATGGTCATCAAAAGCGTTTCGGCGATCTTCGAGCGTTCCAGCATCACGCCCATGAAAACGAAAAGCGGCACCGCGACGAGTGTTTCGTTCAACATCGTGCCGAGGTAGCGCGGCCCCAGCGCGGCGAGCAGCGCGGGATCGAAGACGTTAAGGAGAATGCCGATGCCCGCGAAGATCAGCGCGAGGCCGGCGAGCGAAAAAGCGATGGGATAGCCCACCAGCACGACGAGGATCGTGCCGATGAACATGAGGACGGCGAGGATTTCCCCGATGAGAACGTGAGACATGAGGGGTGCTCCTACGCGGCCGACGGCGGGTTCTGTTCGACCGGATCCGGATCGGCGCTATCGCCGTTCAGGAACAGGACGCGGCGCGCCACCAGGGCAAGACCCTGTAAGAACAGGATCGCGCAGAAGACCCAGATCATGGATTTCAAGAGGTACAGCCCCGGCATGCCGTCGGCGGACGACGACGCTTCGTGCACCGCCCAGGACGACCTGATGTAGGGCGTGGAGAAAATCGCGACCACCGCCAGCCACGGGAAAAGGAAAAGGAAGGTGGAAACGATATCGAGCCAAGCGCGTGTGCGCTCGGTGAAACGGCTCGTCAGGATATCCACGCCGACATGGCCGCCGTGGAGCATCGTGTAACCCGCGCCCAGCATGAACACGGCGGCATGTTGCCAAACATACAACTCCTGCATCCATGTGAAGCCGATGGAGAAACCGTACCGCAGGGTCGCGACGAGGAAACAAACGACGACGGCCCCGAGGACGAGCCAGGACGTTGTGCGCCCGATCCATTCGTTCAGCGCATCGACGGCGCGGATGAAAGACTTCAGCAAACCCATCAAAACCCCCAGTCCGGCAGCGGTCATGTTACGTGACGCCACCCCGTCCGCATTCCTCGCGGCCCCCGATTTAACGCTCTAACGCCTTATATTGTCTAGACATAATTGCCGCGGGCGATTGAATGTCGCGTCGTAAATCGCCTAAACAACACTTGAGGACACCTCCAGAATCGTCCCTGGTAATCCTGCAATTGACTAGACATACTGCGATTATGTCTACAAGTTATAGTTCCCCCGCGGTTGAGTGAGAATGAAATACAGCAAGAAGACGATTTCTGAATCGCTGCCGCGTTACCAGGAAATCCAAAATCATCTGAAGTCGCAGATCCTCTCGGGGGTTTGGGCGCCGGGAACGAAGGTCCCGTCGGAGCACGAGCTCGCGGCGCAGTTCGATTGCGCGCGCATGACCGTCAGCAAGGCCATCGGCAGCCTGGTCGAAAAAGGACTGGTTGTCCGCCGCCGCCGCGCCGGGACGGTCGTCGCCGTGCCGCGCTCGCAGGAAACCGTCCTTGAGATTCACGATATTCAGGCTGAGGTGCAGGCAAGCGGCCGTCTCTACCGGTTCGATATCCAAAGCCGCAAGGTCGGCAAGGCCGCGCGCGAGGACGCCGAAAAACTCGGCGCCGAGATCGGCGCGCCGATCCTTGCGATCTCTTGTGTGCACTGGGCCGACGCGGTCCCGTATGCGTATGAAGAACGCCTGATCAATCTGGAAGCCGTGCCTGAAGCGCGCGAGGAGATGTTCCTTGAGGTCCCGCCGGGAAGCTGGCTTCTGGCGAAAATTCCTTGGAACGAAGCGGAGCATCGCATCTTCGCCGCAAGCGCCGACGCGGCCACCGCGCGCGTCCTCAAGATCCGGCGCAACGCCGCGTGTTTGTGTATCGAGCGACGCACGCGCCGCGACGCTTACAATGTCACTTATGTCCGCCTTGCTTATCCCGGCGACCAACATGCGCTTGTCGCGCGCTTCCAGACACACGGCAGTGTCGCCAGATAGGCGCGGGCCTGTTCATCACTGAAAAAGGGGGCCACCGGCCCCCTTTTTTTGACGCGTCGTCGTCGCGGTTATGCCTGAGCTTGCGCGGCCAGTGTCTTGAAGAACGGCATCTGGCGCACACGCCGCCCGGTCGCGGCGAACACGGCGTTCGCCACCGCCGGCGCGACCGGCGGCAGCGCCGGTTCCCCAAGGCCCGTCGGTGTGTGATCCGATTGGATGAAATGCGTTTCCACTTCGGGCGTTCCGGTGATGCGCATGATGGGATAGGCGTCGAAGTTTCCTTCCCCGATGCGCCCGCGCTCGATCGACAGTTCCAGGTTCATCGTCGAGATACCGTCGATGACCGCGCCTTGGGTCTGGTTCTCGGCGCTGCTCATATTGATGATCGGGCCGATGTCGCCCACCACGATCACCTTGTGCACGGTCACTTTGTTTTCGGCGTCCACGCTCACTTCGGCCGTTTCGGCGAAATGGCCGGCGTGGCTGAAGTAGAAGGCGATGCCCAGGCCGTGCCCCTTGGGCAGGGTGCGGCCCCATCCGGCCTTTTCGGCCGCCAGACGGATCACGCCCGCAGCGCGACCGGTGTTCAACGAGCCGTCGTTGCCCGGCACCAGCCAGCGCGGTTCGCCCATCAGCTCCAGCAGGAATTCCACGTGATCGCGACCCGCTGCGTTCGAAACCTCATGCAGGAAGGATTGGAAAGCAAAAGCGTTGGTGCTCGAACGCGGCGCGCGCCAGGCGCCGCAGGGCGTCATCAGCGGCAGCATGGTCTGTGTCAAAAGGCCGTTGCTCGTCAGCGGGAACGGGAACTCGTCCTTGGTGATGTTGCCGCCGGCGACAGGGCCTTTGCCATCGCTGGTGAAGGTAATGAAATGATCGCTGATGGCGACCATTTTGCCGTTGGCATCCAGTCCGGCTTTCAGCGCATGGAAGCCGCCCGGACGATAGAAGTCGTGATGCATGTCGTCTTCGCGGGTCCACGTCAGCTTGATCGGAATGCCGCCCGCTTCCTTGGAGATCGCGACGGCTTCCGCCGCATAGTCGTTCACCAACCGTCGCCCGAACCCGCCGCCCGCGCGAATCTGGTGCACTGTCACCTGGTTCTCCGCCAGGCCCAGCATCTTCGCGGTCGACGAGAGGATGCGTTCGGGCGTTTGTGTGCCGCTCCAGATTTCCACGCTGTCGCCCTTGAAGTGGGCGAGGCAGTTCTGCGGTTCCATGGTTGCATGTGAGACGAAGGGATAGCTGTAGAAGGCTTCGACCTTCTTTGCCGCGCCGTTGTAAGCCGCGGCGAAGTCGCCGCCCTTGAAGATCTCCTGCTCGCCGACCTGGTTGGCGATTTCGCGCGCTTTGGCGGACGTCCCGCTCCAACTATCCTTGGAAGCGTTGCTTTCGTCCCATTTCACCTGGAGCGCCGATTTCGCGCGGAAGGCCGCCCAGGTCGAGTCTGCGACAATCGCAACGCCGGGCATCAACTCGGACACCTGTCCGTTGCCCTCAAGCACGAACGCTTGTCTGACGCCGGGCAGCGACCGGATGTGATCGAGGTTGGCGCTGGCGACCTTGCCGCCCACCGCCGGGCATTTGGTGTAGGTGGCATACAACATTCCCGGCACTTTCAGATCGCCGACGAACAGCGGCTTGCCGGTGACGATCTCCATGTTGTCGGCGCCGGTGAAGCGCTTACCGATCAAACGGTACTGATCGCGGGTTTTCAGCGTCAGCGACTTCGCATCCGGGACGGGCAGCGCGGCTGCCCGCGTCGCCAGCGCGCCATAGCTGACCTTGCGGCCGCTCGCGGCATGCAGAACTTGGCTGTCTTGCGTGCTTAACTCGCTCGCCGGCACGCGCAATTCCCGCGCGGCCGCCGACACCAGCATCGCGCGGGCGGTGGCCCCGGCCGTGCGCAATTGGTCCCAGCTCATGGGGATCGAACGCGATCCGCCGGCGCTTTGCCGTCCATAGACGGCGGGATTCACCGGGGCTTGTTCGATATCGACATCCGTCCAGGCCGCGTCCAGTTCTTCGGCGATGATGAGCGGAAATGCGGTCTTGATGCCCTGGCCGATTTCCGGGCTCTTGGAATAGATGAGAACGCGGCCCGACGGCGCGACGCGCAGGAATGCATTGGGTCTGAATTCGCCGCGCACCGGAGCTGAAGCGGCCATAGCTTTACCGCTCAGTTGGAACGCAAGGACCAGGCCCGCGCCGCCGGCTACGCCGATTTTCAGGATCGAGCGGCGCGACAGACGCGCTCGCCGACGAACCGGGATGGCCTCGACTTCACGCATCACCTCGGCGAGGTAGGCGTCGGCGGAGAAAGAGACGGCGTTCATGCGACGCCTCCCTTGGCGATCGCATCGGCGGCGGCGTTGATGGCCTGCTTGATGCGAATGTATGTGCCGCAGCGGCAAAGGTTGCCGTACATCGCGGTATTGATGTCCTCGTCGCTCGGCTTGGGGTTCGCGCGCAACAGCGCGGTCGCCGTCATGATCTGCCCGGCCTGGCAATAACCGCACTGGGCGACATCGAGATCGACCCAGGCCTTCTGTACGGCCGTCAGGGTGCCGTCGTTCTGCGCGAGGCCTTCAATGGTGGTGATCTCTTGATCGGCCGCGGCGCTGAGCGGCGTCGAGCATGAACGCATCGCCACGCCGTTGACGTGAACGGTACAGGCGCCGCACTGGCCCACGCCGCAGCCGTACTTTGTGCCCACCAAGTCCAGGGAATCGCGCAAGACCCAAAGAAGCGGCATCGCGGGGTCGCTGTCGTCGACCTCCACGGGCTTCCCGTTGACGGTGAGAGTGATCATGGACCCTCCGGGCATATATGTGTGTGAAGCGGCAACTGTCTCGCGACTGGCCGGTGCGGGCAAGCCTTTTGAGGCAACGGAAAGCCCAAAACTGTTACATTTCTTGGGAAATCCGTGGGTTTGGAGGCCGCACGAAGATATCCGGCGAAACCACGGTTTTCATCGCGCGTGCGCTGTAATCGGCGGCCCGCGCCGCCGGCATATGCCCGGACAACGCGGCGACTTACTTCGCGAACAGCTTCGATCTGTCCTGGAAGGCCTTGAATTCGAGCGCGTTGCCCGAGGGGTCCTGGAAGAACATCGTCGCTTGTTCGCCCACCTGACCCTTGAAGCGGATATGCGGCTCGATGCCGAACTTCACGCCGTGCGATTTCAAACGCGCGGCCAGCGCCTCCCACTTCTCCATCGAAAGCACAACGCCGAAATGCGGCACCGGGACATTGTGGCCGTCGACGGGATTGGTGTGACCGTTGCCTTTCGGGCGCGGCGCAAGATGGGTGACGATCTGGTGCCCGAATAGGTCGAAGTCGATCCAGGCGTCCGAACTGCGGCCTTCCGGCAATCCGAGGACGCCGCCGTAAAAGTTGCGAGCCTCCGTCAGATCGTCGACGGGAAAGGCGAGATGGAAGGGATCGAGGTCTGCGGTCATGGCTCTACTATATCGCGCGGAGGGGTAAGGCAAAAGGCGCTCAATATTCCCGTCCAAGCCTGCTGACCGCGAACAGCCATCCGACTAAACTCGCCGAAAGGTTCTGGAGAGAGGTGGGAATATGGCGGACGTTGCTTTCATCGGTCTGGGCGTGATGGGCTTTCCCATGGCCGGGCACCTGAGCAAGACGCACAACGTCACGGTCTATAATCGGACGCCCGCGCGCGCTGCGGCATGGGTTGCGAAATACGGCCATGCCAGCGCCCCGACTCCAGCGCTTGCGGCCAAGGACGCCGAGATCGTGTTCGTCTGCGTGGGCGACGATCCCGACTTGCGTCATGTGATTTTGGGGCCGGAGGGCGTGCTCGCGGGTATCGCGCCGGGACGTCTTATCGTCGATCACACGACCGCGTCCGCCGATATCGCGCGTGAGTTGGCGGAAGCCTGCTGCGCAAGATCGGTGGCGTTCATCGATGCGCCGGTCTCGGGCGGCCAGGCGGGCGCCGAGAACGGACAACTCACGGTCATGTGCGGAGGCGATGCGGATGCCTTCGCGAAAGCCGAACCCGTGATCGCTTCATACGCCAAGATGTGCAAGCTCATCGGCCCCAGCGGGGCGGGACAACTGACGAAGATGGTCAATCAGATCTGCATCGCGGGAATCGTGCAGGGCCTCTCCGAGGCGATGAACTTCGGGATGCGCGCCGGGCTCGATATGGATGGGGTGCTCGGGGTTATCGCGAAGGGCGCGGCGCAGTCGTGGCAGATGGAGAACCGCGGCAAGACGATGCTGCAGGGCAAGTTCGATTTCGGTTTCGCGGTCGATTGGATGCGCAAGGACTTGCGGATCGCCATGGAAGAAGCCCGCCGCAACGGCGCGCGGCTGCCGGCCATCGCGCTGATCGATCAGTTCTACGCCGAGGTTCAGGCCCAGGGGCACGGGCGTTGGGACACTTCCAGCCTGATGAGTCTTTTGACCGAGGATATTTCGCGGCGCGACGCAAAATCCGCTTGAAGTCTGGGGAACCTCCGCGGTCCGGCGGCGTTGTATATGCCGAGTTCGACGCCGCTCCCAGCCCCCAGCCCCAAAGCGCGCCGGACGAGAATCCCAGCCCTCGCCTGCTCCCCGCAGGCGAGGGTTCTCTCTTGTGCGGGATCGGCGCCTGAAGGGCTCGACTACTGCTCTTTCCAGCGCGCCGCGATCCGGGCCATCTCGCCGCCCGGCGCCCAGACCACGATGGCTTTTGCGCCCGCCGTGCCTGTTTTGTGGCGCACCTGGTCCGGCGGACGCACGGTCCCGACCATGCCGGGTTTCAAAAAGACGCTTTTCCCGTTCACCACATGCTCGAGTTCGCCCTCGAGCACATAGAAAGTCTCGATCGCGCCGTGGACGTGATCGCCCGAATCGGAATTCGCGGGAAACGTCAGTTCTCCAACGTCGACTTCCGTGCCGCCGTACATGGCCGGATCCGTCAGCGGCCGGAGGATAACGCCGCCCGGGCTCATGTAGCTCTTCCCCAGCGTGGCGGGTTTTGGCGGCGCATCGGCGGCGAACGCGGCGCCCGAAAGCAACAAGGCGATCAGAAAAGATTTCATGTCGAACCTCCCAGCGGTGAGCCTCGACGATAGTACGCGCGGCCGCGGGGACAAAGTCTCTGTATGAGATCTACTTCGCCGGACGGCGCGGTTCCTTCACGCCCTTGGTCAGGAACGTCTGGCCGCGATGCTTGCGGCCGGTGCGCTTGCCTTCACCGCCCGTCAAGCCGGTTCCCGCAGGTTGCCACGTCGGAATCAATTGGTGCTTACCGGGGCCGATTAGGTCGGCGCGGCCCATGCGCTTCAAGGCGTCGCGCAAAAGCGGCCAATTCTCCGGATCGTGATAACGAAGGAATGCCTTATGCAACCGGCGCTGTTTAAGGCCCTTGATCGTTTCGACGCGTTCGCTTGCGCCGCGACGAACGGGACGTAAGGGGTTCTTGCCCGAATGGTACATCGCGGTCGACAGCGCCATGGGCGAGGGCAGGAAGGTCTGCACCTGGTCGGCGCGGTACTTGTGCCGCTTCAGCCATAGGGCGAGATTCATCATGTCCTCGTCCGATGTGCCGGGATGGGCCGCGATGAAGTAGGGAATCAGGAAGTATTCCTTGCCCGCCTGCTTCGCGGCCTGATCGAACATCTGCTTGAACTTGTCGTAAGCGCCGATGCCGGGCTTCATCATCTTCGACAACGGGCCGGCTTCCGTGTGCTCGGGCGCGATCTTCAGGTAGCCCCCGACGTGATGGGTGACCAGCTCCTTCACATAGGCGGGGCTCTTCACGGCCAGATCGTAGCGTACGCCGGACGCCACCATCACCTTCTTGATGCCCGGGATCGCGCGCGCCTTGCGGTAAAGTTGGATCAGCGAGTCATGGTTCGTGTTTAGGTTCGGGCACACGTCCGGATAGACGCAAGACGGCTTCCGGCATTTGCTCTCGATCTCTTTATCCTTGCAGGCGAGGCGATACATATTCGCCGTCGGGCCGCCGATGTCCGAGATGATTCCCGTAAAGCCTTCCGTCTTGTCGCGGATTTTCTCGATCTCCTGGAGGATCGATCCCTCCGAGCGGCTCTGGATGATGCGTCCTTCATGTTCCGTGATCGAACAGAACGAGCAGCCGCCGAAGCAGCCGCGCATGATCGTCACCGAAAAGCGGATCATCTCCCACGCCGGGATTTTCGCATCGCCGTAGGACGGGTGCGGGCCGCGGGCGTAAGGCAGTTCGTAAACGGCGTCCATTTCCGCCGTCGTGATCGGGATGGGCGGCGGCGTAACCCACAACTCCCGGTCTCCGTGCTTTTGCACCAGCGGGCGCGCGTTGCCGGGATTGCTTTCCCGGTGCAGCACGCGGCTTGCGCGCGCATACAACTCGGGATCCTTCTCCACATGTTCAAACGCCGGCAGGCGCACGACGACCCGTTCCCCGGTCTTCGTCTGCTTCGCGCCTTCGTCGCTTGATTCGATATCGTCGGCTTTGGCTTCGGCGTAACCTTCGGGCACGCCCGTTTTCAGCAGAGCCACGCCGCGCACATCGTCCATTTCGGCGGCTTTCTGTCCTTTCGCGAACCGGTGCGCCACCTCGACCACCGCGCGTTCGGCGTTGCCGTACAGGAGGATGTCGGCTTTCGCGTCGACCAGAACCGAACGGCGGACCTTGTCCGACCAATAGTCGTAATGCGCGATACGGCGCAGCGAGCTCTCGATACCGCCCAACACGATGGGAACGTCCTTGAACGCCTCGCGGCAGCGCTGGGCGTAAACGATAACGGAACGGTCGGGACGTTTGCCGCCTTCACCGCCGGCCGTGTAGCTGTCGTTGTGACGCAGGCGGCGGTCGGAGGTGTAACGGTTCACCATCGAGTCCATATTGCCGCCGGTGACGCCCCAGAACAGCTTGGGAGCGCCAAGCGCCTTGAAGGAATCGGGGTTCTGCCAATCGGGTTGCGACAGGATGCCGACGCGGAATCCTTGCGCCTCCAGGAGGCGGCCGATGATCGCCATGCCGAAGCTGGGATGATCCACGTAGGCGTCGCCGGTGACGATGATGATGTCGCATTGGTCCCAGCCGAGCGTGTCCATCTCCGCCCGGCTCATGGGCAGGAAGGGCGCGGCGCCGAACCGGTGCGCCCAGTACTTCTTGTACGAGAACAGCGGCTTTGGGCTGGCCGGCGGCTGGGTGAGGGCGATGTTCATGGCCGTCTATGTGGGCAAATGCATCCCCGGGTCAATGCGGGGCGCTCCTTATAAAGGAGACGTAACTCCGAATGATTAAAAGTTTTGCGGGTAGGCCCTTGAAAAAGCGCCCTAAAAAGGACTTCGGGCGGTGAGGGGTTCGCCCGCACCGCCCGAAGGATCGCTTAAATCTTCCGAGACCTCAGCAGCATCTGGCCTGCATGCCCGCGCCGCCGAAACGGCGGACCTGGCACATCTCGAAGAATTCCGCGTAGGTCGGGATCGGCTCGTCGGGGTGCGTCACTTTGCGATGACGGATGAACGTCTCGTAGTCCGGCACCCCGCACATCAGCCGGGCCGTCTGCCGCAACCGGGCAACCATGGTGGAGAAGACGCTCTCGACGGGCGTCTCCTCCTTGAAGTGGTCCGCGAGAAGATTGCGGCTTTTGGCCACGTCCTACTCCGCCGGCTGCGTGCTGCCGACGGCCGTCACCGGCACGCCCTGGCCATTGCGGATCGCGCGGATGCCGAACAGCACCAGCGCCACCACGATGAGCATGAAGAAGGCGCAGATCACCGCGTTCAGGTAGTCGTTGAACACGATGCGCTCCATCTCGGCGATCGAGCGGGCAGGCGCCATGACGGTGCCGGCCGCAAGGCCTTCTTCGATCATCTTGGCGTGCGACAGGAAGCCCACGCGCGGATCGGCGTGGAACAGCTTATCCCAGCCCGCCACCAGCGTGCAGATCAGCAGCCACGCCAGCGGACCGGCGGCGACCCAAATCCGCTTGAGCTGACCCATCTGTGCGAGCAGCACACAGGCCAGCACAAGCGCGATGGCCGCCAGCATCTGGTTGGCGACGCCGAACAGCGCCCATAGCGAGTTGATGCCGCCGAACGGATCGATGACGCCCTGGTAGGTGAAGTACCCCCAGGCCGCGCAGGCGATGCCGGTCGCGACAAGGTTCCCCGCCGTCGAAGTCGTATCGCCCAGCGTCTTGCTCGCCATGCCCAGAAGATCCTGGATCATGAAGCGCGCGACACGCGTACCGGCCGACAGCGTCGTCAGGATGAACATCGCCTCGAACAGGATGGCGAAGTGGTACCAGAAGGCCATGGTCGCCGTACCGCCCAGGAACTGGGACAGGATGTGCGCCATCCCGACCGCGAGGGTCGGCGCGCCGCCCGTGCGGGACAGGATCGAACCTTCACCCACGTCGGTCGCCATCTGCGACAGCATTTCCGGCGTCACCACGAAGCCCCACGAGGAAACCGTGGTCGCGGCGCTTTCCACCGTCGTGCCGATCACGGCCGCCGGGCTGTTCATCGCGAAGTACACGCCCGGATCGAGCGCGCAGGCCGCGATCAGGGCCATGATGGCCACGAAGCTTTCGCAGATCATCGAGCCGTAACCGACCGGACGTCCCTGGATTTCGTTCTCCATCATCTTCGGGGTCGTGCCCGACGACACGAGCGCATGGAAGCCGGAGATGGCGCCGCAGGCGATCGTGATGAAGAGGAACGGGAACAGCGAGCCCGCGAACACCGGACCGGTGCCGTCGATGAACTTCGTCATGGCCGGCATATGCAGTTCCGGGGTCACGACAAGGATGCCGACCGCCAGCAGGACGATCGTGCCGATCTTCAGGAAGGTCGACAGATAGTCGCGCGGGGCGAGCATCAGCCACACCGGCAGCACCGACGAGACGAACGCGTAGATGATCAGCCACCAGGTGATGGCGGTGCCGGACAGCGTGAAGACTTCCTTCCAGTACGGATGCTGCGCGACCGCATCGCCGCCCCACAGGGCCAGCATGAGAAGCGCGAAGCCGCCGATGGAAACTTCCAGCACTTTGCCGGGGCGGATGTAGCGCATGTACAAGCCCATCAGCACCGCGATGGGGATCGACATGGCCACGGTGAACACGCCCCACGGGCTTTCGGCAAGCGCCTTGACGATCACCAGGCTCAGCACCGCAAGCAGGATGATCATGATCGAAAGGATGCCGACGATCGCAACGATCCCGGCGTCCTTGCCGAGGTTGTCGCGGATCATCTGACCCAGGGTGTTGCCGTTGCGGCGCGTGGAGAAGAACAGGATGATGTAATCCTGAACGCAGCCGGCGAACACGGCGCCGACCAGGATCCACAGTGTGCCGGGCAGGTAGCCCATTTGCGCGGCGAGCGTCGGGCCGACCAGCGGGCCGGCGCCGGCGATGGCCGCGAAGTGGTGGCCGAACAACACATATTTGTTGGTGGGGACGTAATCGAGACCGTCGTTCTTCAAGACCGCCGGTGTCGGGCGGTTCGGGTCGACGCCCAGAACGGTGTTGGCGATGTAGGCGCTGTAGAAGCGATATCCAATCGCGTACGTACAGACCGCTGCGACGACAAGCCACGCCGCGTTGATCGATTCACCTTCATGAAGGGCCAAGACCCCCATGCAGGCCGCGCCAAGTATGGCGACCCCTACCCAAAGCAGTTGTTGTGCAACCTTACCCATAAACTGAATCCCCTCCCGTGTCGGATGACCCAGGGACTGAAACAAAAGCCATCGGAAATAGCAAGCGAACGCGCGCGGCTTTGATTGGCAACACTGCTTTTTCTTAAGATTCGCGGCGTTTGGCGGACGCAACGCCTCAAGATCGCGATGCTGCAGCGCACAAAAACAACGAGCCCGGCGGATGGCGCTCCGCCGGGCTCGTTTTAGCTGGAATCAAACGTACGGGCTGTTAGTCGATGATGGCCCACGCTCCGTCGGGCTGTTGGCAGGCGCGGCCGCGCGCCTCCTGCGGGCGGCCATCGATCCAGATCGTCTGGCTGTACACCGAGCAGTGGAAGTTATCCTCGTCCTCGTAATAGTCGAGCACGTGCAGACGTCCGCGGGTGCCGGACTGCGGATTTTGCCAGTCGTAGTAGGCGTTGGCGCGGCCCGCGTTGAAGCCGGTGTTGTATGTCTTGTAGGCGTAGCTGCGGTCCTCGCAGTCGAGCTTGGTCGTCAGCGCCGCGCCGATGGCGCCCCCGGCGATGACGCCGGCGATTGTCGTGCCCGTGGAATTGCGGCTGTTCCCGGCGGCGTTGCCGAGAAGGCCGCCGATCACCGCGCCCACCAG
The DNA here is from genome assembly GCA_964576515.1 of uncultured Rhodobacterales bacterium. Classification (GTDB taxonomy): domain Bacteria; phylum Pseudomonadota; class Alphaproteobacteria; order Rhodospirillales; family Rhodospirillaceae; genus SHVO01. Next base: position 101,079 of record CAZNUW010000005.1, on the reverse strand, counting down.
CGCGCCGGCCGGGTCGGGCTTATTGCGGCATTCGCGGTAGAAGGCGTCGTCATTGAGTTCGTAGTGACGGGCATAGCGTGCCCGCCATTGGGCTTCGCGTTCCGCGCGCGAGTATTCGCGGCGATCACGACGTTCCTCACGACGTTCCGCGCGTTCCTCGCGGCGATCCTGGCGATCTTCCCAGCGTTCGATATGGCGCACGTCGCGAATCTGACCGTTGGCGCTGGAGGCGAGGATGTACTGATCGCCGATCATCATCCACCGATAGCCCTGCGGCGCGCGCGGCAGATTGCTCTGGCGCCAGTCGTAATAGACATATCGCTTGTCCCGCAGGTGACGCGGCAAGCGGTCGCCGCGTTTGAAGTCGTACCGTTCGCGTTGGTCGCGGCCGTATTGAACCGTTTGCGCGAGGGTCGACGTTTCGACCTTTGGCGTAATCGACGGCACGGGGGCCGCCATCGCCACGGACGACGCGAGGAACGACAGGGCGGTGGCGCTCAGAATGAGCTTTTTCACGAGAGTTCTCCTAAATCGCCGGTGTGACTCGGGGTGTGCTGTGCCGGCGGAACGTGCTGAGTCCTCTTACAAACGTTGCGATGCGGACTCCGGTTCCGTGCACGCGCGCCGTGCGTCACGTCCGAACGAGTCAAACGCCCGTTTGAGGAGAAATTGCGACAAAAATGGACCGAATTGGGGATTCTGCTCACGATCGGGCGATCCCGCAGAATTCTCGCGCGTTGCGCGGGAAAGTCTTAAGAGGTCGACAGCATCAAGTTGCGGACGATCGGGTAAATCTGGGTGCGCCACCGGCGGCCGCTGAAAACGCCGTAGTGTCCCGCGCCGGCCTGCAAGTGGTGGCGCTTTAAAAAGGGTTTCAGGCGCGTACAAAGATCGTGCGCGGCCAGCGTCTGTCCGACGGCGCAGATATCGTCGTGCTCGCCTTCGACCGTCAGCAACGCTGTCTTCTTGATGGCGCCCGGATCGACCAGGCGGTTTTTATAGGTGAGGACGCCGCGCGCCAGATGGGCGTCCTGGAACACGCGTTGCACGGTCTCGAGATAGAAGCGCGCCGGCAGATCGAACACCGCGAAGTATTCGTCGTAGAACGTCTTGATGTCGTTCGCCCGTTCGGTGTCGCCGGTGGCGAGGTGCATATAGAGGTCGTTGTGCGCCTTCATGTGACGGCTGCCGTTCATCGACATGAACGCGAATAACTGCAGGAAGCCCGGATAGACCTTGCGGCCTGCGCCCTTCAGGGGCGCCGGGACTTCCGTGACAAGGTTCTTCTCGAACCACTCGATCGGATGGCTGTGCGCGAGTTCGTTGACTTTGGTCGGCTGGATACGCGTGTCGATGGGGCCCGCCATGAGCGTCATCGAACGCGGCGTCGCCGGGTTTTTGTCCTCCGCCATGACGGCGACCGCGGCAAGAACTTGGACGCAAGGCTGACAGACCGCGATCACGTGGCTGCCCGCGCCGATGGTTTCCATGAAGCTGATGACGTGCTCAACGCAATCGTCGAAACCGAAGTCCCCGTGGCTCAACGGGATGTCCCGGGCGTTGTGCCAATCGGTCAGAAAAACGTCATGATCGACCAGAAGCGTGCGGACGGTGTCGCGCAGAAGGGTGGCGAAATGGCCCGACAGCGGGGCGACCACCAGCACTTTCGGTTGCCCGGCGATGCTTGGTTTGCGGAACCGCAACAACGTGCAGAACGGCGACTGCGCGGCCACCTCTTCGGTCACTGTCACGGGCCGGCCGTCAATCAGCACATGATCGATGTGATATCCGGGATGCTCGTGGGTCAGCGCGGTGCGCGAAAGCAGATCCAACCCGGCGGTGAGATGCGACATGCCCGCGCCGCCCGGCCAGGCCGAGAGGGGCATGAAGGCGTCGCGGGCCAGGCCCGCCATCCGGCGGACCGGCTCGGTCCACATCCGCTGTTGTTCATAAAACGAATAAAACATCTCAACCCAGCCGCTCAGCCCTTCTGGCCCCCCGTACCCTAAAAGCCTAGTGCAATTTTTGCTGCAGTGCGAGATGATCCTTTGCCTGCGCACCCAACCTAAACGATAGGGCGGCGTTTCCGGAGCCGGGGGCTTATGACCGCAACTCTCACGATTTCCAGCAAAAACTACTCGTCCTGGTCATTCCGTGGATGGCTCCTATGCAAAATGGCCGGCCTTAATTTTACGGAGCAGGCGGTGGCCCTGGATGACCCGGCCGCGCGCGCGGAACTCCTTCTCCTGTCGCCCTCCTTCCTGACGCCCAGGTTGGAGCACGACGGCATCACGGTCTGGGACACCCTCTCCATCGCCGAGTATCTGGCCGAGATCAAACCCGAGGCGGGCCTGCTGCCCAAGGATTCCAAGGCGCGGGCCCATTGCCGCTCGATCTGCGGCGAGATGCATTCCGGATTTTATAACTTGCGGTCCGCGCTGCCGATGAATCTGAAAGCGCGGTTCCCTGGGTTCAAGGTCTGGGCCGGCGCGAAGCAGGATATTGAGCGCGTCTTCGCGATCTGGCGGGAGTGTCTCGCGCGCTATGGCGGACCGTTCCTGTTCGGAAGCCAACCGAGTATGGCCGATGCGATGTATGCCCCGGTCTGCACGCGGTTCGCGACTTACGGCATTAAACTCGATGAGGTTTGTGTCGCTTATTGCGCTACCATCCTTGCCTGGCGGCCGGTCGTCGAATGGACCGAAGGTGCTAAGGCCGAGCCGAGCGAACTGGAAGAGTTGGAAGCGGAGTTCTGAAAATGAGTGTCGTGGGGAAAGTCGCGGTCGTTACCGGCGCGGCCAGTGGCATCGGCCGCGGCATCGCCGAGACCTTCGTGAAAGCCGGCGCGAAAGTCGTCATCGCGGATTTGAACGCGGCGCAAGCCGAAGCCACCGCCGCGGCTCTTGGGCCGAACGCGCTTGGGCTTGCGATGGACGTCACCAGCGAGACCCAGGTGGATGAAGGGATCGATCGCGCCGCGAAGCACTTCGGCAAGATCGATATCCTCGTCAGCAACGCGGGCATCCAGATCGTCGCGCCGCTTCAGGACTTCGCCTACAAAGATTGGCAGAAACTGATGGCGATCCATCTCGATGGGGCGTTTCTGACGACCCGAGCCTGCCTGCGCCACATGTACCGGCAGAAAACCGGCGGCGCCGTGATCTACATGGGCTCTGTGCATTCCAAGGAAGCCTCGCCGCTCAAGGCGCCCTACGTCACCGCGAAACACGGGCTGATGGGCCTTGCGAAGGTTGTCGCCAAGGAAGGCGCCGCTCACGGCGTGCGGGCGAACGTCATTTGCCCCGGGTTCGTGCGAACGCCTCTGGTCGACAAGCAGATCCCCGAGCAGGCGAAGACCTTTGGAATTTCCGAAGAAGAGGTCGTGAAGAACATCATGCTGAAGGGCACGGTCGACGGTGAGTTCACCACCGTCGATGATGTCGCGAACGCGGTCCTATTCTTCGCCGCTTTCGAGACGAACGCGCTGACGGGACAGTCGTTGAACGTCAGTCACGGCTGGTCGATGACCTGACGGTTCCGCCGGAACAAAAGCAATGCGGCGTCCGTTTCTCGTGCCTTGCAGGCCCTTGCCTTGGATGATGGCGGCGCGATGGACCGGCACAGTCGTCCAGTGCAACCCGGCTCTATCCGGGTGATGACCTGGAATATTCACGGCGGCATCGGTCCTGATCGGCGTCGCGATCTCGGTCGCGTCGTGCGGTTGATCAAGGCGCACAATCCGGATGTTGTCGCTGTCCAGGAGATCGATTCCCGCGGACGTCCGGCCGGCGAAGCACCACCGCTCGCCACGCTTTGTGAGGCCCTTGGGGAGCATCGGGCGGAAGCGCGCACTATCGTCGCGAAAGACGGCCATTACGGTCACGCCCTCATCAGCCGTTGGCCGTTGTCGCAGACAAAACTACACGATATTTCCTATGGCCGTTTTGAAAAACGTTTCGCCATCGAGACGGACATCGCGACGCCGTTCGGTCCGGTAAATCTCTCCGCGGTTCACCTGGGCCTGTGGTTCAGCGAACGGCGGCGTCAGGCCCGGCAACTGGCGGACATCGCGGCCAGCGAGCATAAAGTCTCGATCATGCTGGGCGACTTCAACGATTGGCCCTGGCGCGGGCCGGTGCGCAGGGCGCTCGCGAAAAGCCTGGCGTCGCGCACTCATCACCGCACGTGGCCGTCGTTCAGGCCCGTCTTTCTGCTTGATCGCATCTATTGCAGGCCGGACGGAGCTTTGCTCGCGAGTTGGGTCGACCCCGCGGGCCGTCATGCATCCGATCACCTTCCGGTCATCGCCGACGTCGCCGTCACCGTCACCTCGCAGGGGCGCCCATGTCCATTCCCAGCGACTTGATCGCCGCGTATCGCGCCGCGCTCTATGATATCGATGCGGGGCATGGGAATTGGGTGACGTTGCGGATCGGTCATTCTTCCACGCCTTGCGACGAGATTTTGCGCGTCCATCGCGCGATGACGGCGGCGGTGATCACAGCCTATAACCCGCGGAGCCGCAAAAGATCGGCGGTGGAGAATGCGTCCGCCCACCGCGCCTTGAACGAGGCTGTTACGCGAATGGGTAAGACGGCGCTGCCGTCGCGGGCCCGCGCGCCCGACGGCAGCTGGCCCGTGGAACCAGGGCTCTTCGTTCTCGAGATCGCCGGCATCGAGGCGCTGGCGCTCGCCCAACGGTTCGATCAATTCGCCTTCGTCTGGATCGAACGCGGCGGGCCCGCCACTTTGGTGTTCGCGACGTAAACGATCAGACATCGCCACTCTTGTGAGCGTTAGGTGACGGGACCATATACCCAAGGAGATCGCGACAATGTTTCCCTTGGAGTGATCGTTATGCGTGTGCCTCTTGGTGTGATGGCGGTGATCGGGACGTGTTTCGGCGGGGTGGCCGCGGCGCAGGATATATGTGGAAACATCCGGCTGTCCGTCGCCGAGCAGATCGATTGCCGGGCGCGCACCACGAATGCCTTGGGCGAGGCGGATCGCCAACGCACCCAACAGGAGTACGAGGAGCGCGTGCGCCGTGCGACGGATGCGTTGATCACGCCGCCGCTCACCTCCGCGTCTCCGCCGCCTTCGATGGTGCCGAACACCCAGCGGCCCGCCGTGCCGCGCGCGCCCGTGCAGCCTGCGCCGCCCATCGGCCCCAGCGCCTCCCTGCCGGGTCAGGGCCCAGGGCCGGGCGAGGTAAAGACCCCTGGCGGCGCGCTCCCGGCGGGGAAGCCTTTGGTTCCCGATCTCACCGCGCCCGATCCCGCGGCCTCGCCGCTTCCTCCGATCTCCCCGCTTCCGGCGGCGCCCTCTGGCTCTTCGCCGCCGCGCTAAGCGCGCGCCGCATGCTGCGCCACATATAGTGCCGCGTGCTCTGAAGGGTCCCAAGTATTGGGCTCCCGTAACCGGAGAATAAGGGTTTGCCGGAACCGCGAAAAATTGAACCCGTCACACGGAACATTTGAACAGTTTCCGCCGTTGGCCCGCATAGAGGATATCCGGGTGGGGCCTGACCCGCGGTGGCGGCGGGGAAGGAGCGTGCGTCGATCGTGCGTGTGCGCATGAGGGCCTGAGGGCCCCGCGCGGGTTTCCAAATTTTGGGTCTTTATTGCCGGCGGACATGCCGTTCCGCGCGTGCATCACGAGGGGACGTTCTCATGAGCAAGTCGGTCGCTGGCAAGTTGGGCGCGCGCAAGTCGGGTCATAAAACGGCGGCTGGCCTCGACCAGCATGATCTGCTCGCCGCGCTCCGCGCATTCCGCAAAGGCGACTTCTCGGTTCGTCTTCCCAGCAGCCTCATCGGCATCGACGGCGAAATCGCCGAAGCCTTCAACGATGTGGTCGATCTCAACGAGCGCATGAGCAAAGAATACCAGCGCTTGGGCGATTTCGTCGGGAAAGACGGGAAAATCGGCCACCGCGCGAAGCTCGCGAATGCGTCGGGCGCGTGGGCGTCGAGCATCGAGACCGTCAACACGCTTATTGCCGATCTGGTGCAGCCGACCTCGGAAATGGCGCGCGTGATCGGCGCGGTCGCGAAGGGCGACCTGTCGCAGACGATGAACCTCGACATCGACGGCCGTCCGCTGCGCGGGGAATTCCTGCGCATCGGCAAGACCGTGAATACGATGGTCGGGCAGCTCGGTTCGTTCGCCTCGGAAGTGACCCGCGTTGCGCGCGAGGTCGGCACCGAGGGGAAACTCGGCGGCCAGGCGAAAGTGAAGGGTGTCGCGGGCACGTGGAAGGATTTGACCGACAACGTGAACCTCATGGCGGCGAATCTCACCGGCCAGGTGCGAAACATCGCCGAGGTGACGACTGCCGTCGCGAACGGCGACTTGTCCAAGAAAATCACCGTGGACGTGAAGGGTGAAATTCTCGAGTTGAAAAACACCATCAATACCATGGTGGACCAGCTCAACTCGTTTTCGTCGGAAGTGACGCGCGTTGCGCGCGAGGTCGGCACCGAAGGGAAGCTCGGCGGTCAGGCGAACGTGAAGGGCGTCGCCGGCACGTGGAAAGACCTCACCGACAACGTGAACTTCATGGCGGCAAACCTGACCTCGCAGGTTCGTAACATCGCCGAAGTGACGACCGCGGTCGCCAAAGGCGACCTGTCCAAGAAAATCACCGTCGACGTGAAAGGCGAAATCCTCGAACTCAAGAATACCATCAACACCATGGTGGATCAGTTGAACGGCTTCGCGTCCGAAGTGACGCGCGTGGCGCGCGAAGTCGGCACCGAAGGAAAGCTGGGCGGTCAGGCCCGCGTGCCCGGCATCGCCGGCACGTGGAAGGATCTGACCGACAACGTGAACTTCATGGCGGCGAACTTGACCGGCCAGGTGCGTAACATCGCCGAGGTGACCACGGCGGTCGCGAACGGAAACCTCTCGAAGAAAATTACCGTCGACGTGCAAGGCGAAATTCTCGAACTGAAAAACACCATCAACACCATGGTGGACCAGTTGAACGGCTTCGCCTCGGAAGTGACGCGCGTTGCGCGCGAAGTGGGCACCGAAGGGAAGTTGGGCGGTCAGGCGAAGGTGCCCGGCGTCGCCGGTACGTGGAAGGACCTCACCGACAACGTGAACTTCATGGCCGCGAACTTGACCGGCCAAGTGCGTAACATCGCCGAAGTGACGACGGCGGTCGCGAACGGCAACCTCTCGAAGAAAATCACCGTCGATGTGCAAGGCGAAATCCTCGAGCTCAAAAACACCATCAACACCATGGTGGATCAGTTGAACTCCTTCGCGTCCGAGGTGACGCGCGTGGCGCGCGAGGTCGGCACCGAAGGCAAGCTGGGCGGCCAGGCTCAAGTGCCGGGCGTCGGCGGTACATGGAAAGACTTGACCGACAACGTGAACGCGATGGCGACCAACCTGACCTCCCAGGTGCGTAACATCGCCGAAGTGACCACGGCGGTCGCGAACGGGAACCTGTCCAAGAAGATCACCGTCGACGTGAAGGGCGAAATCCTGGATCTCAAGAACACCATCAACACCATGGTGGACCAGCTCAACTCGTTCTCGTCGGAAGTGACGCGCGTTGCGCGCGAGGTCGGCACCGAAGGGAAACTTGGCGGTCAGGCGAACGTGAAGGGCGTCGCCGGCACGTGGAAGGATCTGACCGACAATGTGAACTTCATGGCGGCGAACTTGACCTCCCAGGTTCGTAACATCGCCGAAGTGACGACCGCGGTCGCCAAAGGCGACCTGTCCAAGAAAATCGCCGTCGATGTGAAGGGCGAGATCCTGGAGCTGAAATCCACCATCAACACCATGGTGGATCAGTTGAACTCCTTCGCATCCGAAGTGACGCGCGTGGCGCGCGAAGTGGGCACCGAAGGGAAGTTGGGCGGCCAAGCAAACGTGCGCGGTGTCGCGGGCACGTGGAAGGATTTGACCGACAACGTGAACCTCATGGCCGCGAACTTGACCGGTCAGGTCCGTAACATCGCCGACGTGACAACCGCCGTGGCCAAAGGCGACTTGTCCAAGAAGATCACCGTGGATGTGAAAGGCGAAATCCTAGAGCTGAAATCCACGATCAACACCATGGTGGATCAGTTGAACTCCTTCGCGTCTGAAGTGACGCGTGTGGCGCGCGAAGTGGGCACTGAAGGAAGCCTGGGCGGTCAGGCGAACGTGCCGGGCGTTGCCGGGACATGGAAGGATCTGACCGACAACGTGAACATGATGGCGGCGAACTTGACGTCCCAAGTGCGCGGGATCGCCGACGTCGTGACCGCGGTGGCGCAAGGGAATCTGCGCCGCAAGCTGACCGTGGACGCGAAGGGCGAAATCGCCTCGCTGGCTGAGACCATCAACGGGATGATCGAAACGCTCGCGACCTTCGCCGACCAGGTGACCAACGTCGCCCGTGAGGTCGGCATCGAAGGGAAGCTGGGCGGCCAAGCCCGCGTGCCCGGCGCCGCCGGCTTGTGGCGCGATCTGACCGACAACGTGAACCAGCTTGCCGCGAATCTGACCACGCAGGTGCGCGCGATCGCCGAAGTGTCCACGGCCGTGACGACCGGCGACTTGACCCGCTCGATCACCGTCGAAGCATCGGGCGAAGTCGCCGCGCTGAAGGACAACATCAACGAAATGATCCGGAACCTGAAGGATCAGACGCTCAAGAACACCGAGCAGGACTGGCTGAAGACCAACCTGACGCGCTTTACCCGGATGTTGCAGGGCGAACGCGACCTTGCCACGGTGTCGAACATGGTGCTGTCGGAGCTTGCCCCGCTCGTCAAAGCCCAGCACGGCCTATTCTATGTGGCCGAGAAGGACGAGGAGAGCCATGTGGCCCTCAATCTCGTCGCGTCCTACGCATTCAATCACCGCAAGCATTTGGCCAACCGCTTTGAAATCCGCGAGGGGTTGGTCGGTCAATGCGCCTTCGAGAAATCGCGCATCCTGCTCACCAACGTTCCGCACGATTATATCAAGGTCAGTTCAGGTCTAGGCGAAGCATCGCCGTTGAACGTGATTGTCCTTCCTGTTGTGTTTGAAGGCGAAGTCAACGCGGTCATCGAACTCGCGTCATTCAGCGAGTTCTCGGAGACCCACCAATCGTTCCTCGATCAGCTTATGGAATCCATCGGGATCGTGCTCAACACGATCGCGGCGAACATGCGAACCGAAGGCCTCCTGAAGCAGTCCCAGCTCCTCACCGCCGAACTTCAGGCGCAACAGGAGGAGCTCAAGAAAACCAACGATCGCCTCGAGCAGCAGGCCAATACGCTGCGTCAGTCGGAAGAACTGCTCCGCGCGAAACAAGACGAGTTGCAACGCACCAACGTTGAGCTGGAGGACAAGGCGCAACTGCTCTCCGAACAGAACGCGCAGGTCGAAGCCAAGAACCGTGAGGTGGAACAGGCGAAGCGGGAACTGGAAGAAAAGGCCGAGCAGCTCGCCCTGACGTCGAAATACAAGTCCGAGTTCCTGGCCAACATGAGCCACGAGCTGCGCACGCCGTTGAACAGTCTCTTGATCCTGTCGAAGCTGCTGTCGACCAACACGCAAGGTAACCTCACCGACAAGCAGGTGGAATTCGCGCGCTCGATTCATCACGCCGGTTCGGACCTGCTCGCGCTTATCAACGACATCCTCGATCTGTCGAAGATCGAATCCGGCACGGTCACACTCGATGTCGGCGAAACCTTCTTCTCGTCGATGCGCGACCATATGGACCGCACGTTCTCGCAGCTCGCGCAGGACAAGAAGCTGGAATTCCAGGTTCACCTGGACGGCGACCTGCCGCGGTCCATGTACACCGACGACAAACGCCTGCAGCAGATCATCAAGAATCTGCTCTCGAACGCCTTCAAGTTCACCGAAGCGGGGCATGTCCATTTGAAGATCGCGCCGGCCTCGTCCGGCTGGTCGCCTTCGAACGAGCATTTGAGCCGCGCCACGCAGGTGTTGGCGTTCACGGTCGAGGACACGGGGATTGGTATCCCCGAGGACAAACAACGCATCATCTTTGAAGCGTTCCAGCAGGCCGACGGCACCACCAGCCGCAAATACGGGGGCACGGGGCTGGGCCTGTCCATCAGCCGCGAGATCACGCGCCTCCTGGGCGGGGAACTCACGGTGAACAGCCGCGTAGGCAAGGGATCGGCGTTCACACTCTATCTGCCGATGAGCTTTACACCGTCGACCAAGACCGTCGCCCGTCCGTCCGCGTCCACGGTCCGCGCGATGTCGGCCAGCGCCGAAGCGGTGGAGGAGCGTGTGCTTGACGACCGTGAAACCGTGCAGCGCGGCGATCCGACCGTCCTGATCGTGGAGGACGATCCGCACTTCGCGTCGATCTTGCTGACGATGGCCCGCGAAGCCGGCTTCAAGGGCGTCGTGACCGGCGAAGGTGTCGGCGCGATTCCGTTGGCGAAGCGCTTCCGTCCGGACGCCATCACGCTGGATATCGGCCTACCCGATATGGATGGCTTCGCGCTTCTCGATCTCCTGAAGCGTAATCCCGACACCCGTCATATCCCGGTGCATATCATTTCCGCGGACGAGCAGACCAAGCTGGGCTTCGGCCTCGGCGCTCTGGGCGTGACCGGCAAGCCGGCGGAACCCGACACCCTGCTCGCGACCCTGCAGCGGGTGAAAACCTACCGCGAACGCACCAAAAAATTGTTGGCGATTGAGCCCGAAGGCACCGACAACGGCGTGGCGGCCATTATCGAAGGCGGCGGGGTCGAGGTGGAAAGCGCCGCAGCCCTTCCCGAGGACATCGATGCGGACGCCGTTGATTGTATTGTCGTGAACCTCCCAACCGCGTCGCAGACCCCGATCGCCGAGATCGTCGCCGACCTGCAGGAGGCCGACCTGCCTTTCATCTTGTTCGTGCCGCGCGATTTCACCGAAGATGAGAACGCGTTTTTCCGGCAGAGCCACATGGTCCGTGGCCGCTGGGCCCGGAATGCGCCCGAACTGCAGGATGCCGTCGCCGTGATCCTGCATCGCGCCTACGAAAGTCTTCCGACCGACGCGCAGGATGTGCTGCGGCAATTGCGTCAGAGCGATCCGGTGTTGGCTGGTAAGAAGATCGCGGTGGTCGACGACGATATCCGTAATATCTTCTCGCTCACGAGCGCGCTTGAGGAGCATGGCGTCGAGCTCCACTATGCCGAGAGCGGCCGGTCCGGAATCGAGCTTCTGAACCGCATCCCCGATATCGATGCCGCGTTGATCGACATCATGATGCCCGGCATGGATGGTTACGAGACGATCGAGGAGATTCGCGCCAATCCGCGCTTCGCGGCATTGCCGATCATCGCGGTGACGGCAAAGGCCATGAAGGGCGATCGCCAGAAATGCATGGAGGCGGGCGCGTCCGACTACATCGCCAAGCCGGTCGATATCGAACAGCTCGTTTCGGTGCTGCGTGTGTGGTTCGCGCGCGGCGAACAGATGCCGGTGTTGCGCACCGGGACCGACAATATCGTCGCCTTTCCCGCCGAATAGCCAGGTGTACTGAAACGTGGGTTCGCTCGTTACTTCAGCGCGTACCGAAGAGTCGGAGCGTCAGACACCGTCCGAGGATGCGCCCAAGGCGCGTATCCTGATCGTCGATGACGACCGCTCCACATCCCTTGCGCTCACCGCGGCGCTCGAACGTCTCGATCAGACACTCGTCGTCGCCCATTCGGGCGAGGAAGCGCTTCAACACCTGCTGCACGAGGACTTCGCGGTCATCCTGCTCGATCTGCATATGTCGGGCATGGACGGTTACGAGACCGCGGCGCTGATCCGCGCGCGCAAGAAAACGCGCCATATCCCCATCGTCTTCCTGACGGCGGTTTTCCGGGACGACTCGCACCTCCTGCAGGCGTATTCCGCAGGCGCCGTCGACATGATCTTCAAGCCGGTCGACCCCTTTATCCTGACGTCGAAGATCTCGGTGTTCGTCGACCTTCATCTCAAGCAATACGAAGCCCAACGGGAGGCCGAAGCGCGCGCGCGCCTGCAGGAGGAGAATTTCCGCGTCAGGGCGGAGAAGATCGCGACCGAACAGGCCTTGCGCCGCTCGCAAGAGCATCAGGAAGCCATGGCCGCCGCCGAGGCGCAGCAACTCATCTTGATCGAGGAGCTTTCACATCGCGTGAAGAATATGCTGGCCGTGGTGAACGCCATGGCGCGTCAAACCCTCGCCTCGACGCCGGAACCTGAAGCCTTTGTCGAGAAGTTCCTGAAGCGTATCGAGGCCTTGGGTCGGACGCATGGGCTGTTGTCGCGCGAGCATTGGGGCAATGTGCAGTTGCGCGACGTCGCGTCCGAGGCGTTGGAACCCTACATCATGGAGGACAAGGCGCGGGTCGTGCTCGACGGTCCGCCGGTCGCCATTCAACCCAAGGCCGCCGTCGCCCTGGGCATCGTTTTCCATGAACTTGCGACAAACGCCGTTAAACACGGATGCCTGTCCAACAACGACGGCGTGGTGACGGTGCAATGGGATTGGGCGCGGGACGAAAGCGGCGCGGTGGCGTTGGAATGGGGCGAACGGCAAGGGCCTGTGGTCAAGAAACCGACGCGCAACGGCTTCGGAAGCCGGTTGATCAAGCTCGAGTTGACCCATGAGCTCAGCGGCAAGATCGACATGTCCTACGAGGAGGCGGGGTTCCGCGCGCAGATGATCTTCCCGACGGCGGCGCGATCGGACGTCGCCGCGCCGCAAGCGCAGACCGCGGGCGCCGCCGTTGCCTCCTAAGCGTGCGGACAGCCGCCGAACCGCGCGGGGCACACCCGCGCGCCCGTGTCGGAACACGGCGTTTTGCGGTTTCGCAGAAAGTCCATGAATCCCGCGAGCGTGTCCACAAAACGCGTGTCCGTCCGCACCGCGGGAATGCGAACATAAGAGGGCACTCCGGACTCTTTCGCGAGGTCACGCATGGTCTCGTCCAGCTCGACCAGCGTTTCGACATGTTCGGAGACGAAAGAGATCGGCGCGACGATCAGCGGAACGCCGTCGGCGCCCGCGCGCCGGATCTCTTCTTCGATCGAAGGTCCGATCCATTTCGCCGGGCCGACGCGGCTTTGATAACACACCGCCCAATCAAGGCCGGAAACGCCGAGGTCTTTCACGACCGCGGCGGCCGTTTGCTCCACCTGCCATTGATAGGGATCGCCGGCGGCGATGGTTTTCTCCGGCAATCCGTGCGCGGTCAGCAGCACACGCGGCGTTCCCGCGTGTGCGGCCTTGGCGTAGGCGTCGCCGATCATCGCAACCATCGGGGCGATGAAACCGGGCGCGGTCGGGAAACAGCAGACGGTCTCGAACGGCGTAGCCAGTCCTTGCGCGCGGGCTTCCTTGGTCAAGGCCGCGACCGACGTGCCGGTGGTCGTCGTGGAGAACTGCGGGTACATCGGCACCACAACGATGCGCGTGGGCGCGTAGGCCTTGAGCTGCCCCACCACCTCACGCGCCATGGGGTGCCAGTAACGCATATATACAAAGGCCCGTACGTTCTTCGCCGCGCCGGCCGCGGCTTTTTCGAGGGCTGTTGCCTGGGCTTCGGTTTCGGGCAACAGGACCGATCGCCCACCGAGACGGGCGTAGTATCCACGGGATTTCTTGGCGCGCAGGCCGGAGATCGTACGTGCGATCAGCCAGCGTAACGGCTGACGCAAAGGGATGATGGCTTTGTCGTTGAACAGGTTGAACAGGAACGGGCGCACGGCCGCGGGGCTGTCGGGCCCGCCCAAGCTGAACACCACAATCGCAAGCCGCTCTTCCATTCGATTCCGTCCGCCGGGCTATGTCAGGCTAGGCCCTTGCAACCTAAGTAATAAATCGAGCCTGTTGTCCCATGTTCGACGCGCGATGTCTCCCTATTTTCATGATTCCATTTCCACTTCTAGGGAGTCCGAGACTATGGTGAGAAAAAAACATAAGCTTTTTCGGTCGGTGGGGGCCGAAGAAAAATGGCTGGGAAACTGAACGTCGCCGAACATCTCCAGAGCGAGATGTCGTCCGAAGATCCATGGCGCCTCGGCACTAATCTGTTCGAGCAGCGGCGCTACGCGATCATTCTGGACATGATGCAAGCTCATGGCCGGTCCTTTGGCAGCGCGCTGGAAATTGGATGCGCGGCCGGGGTTTTCACCAGCCTGCTCGCCCAGCGCTGCGGGACTCTGCATGTCGTCGATGTCATGCCGGCCGCGATCGAGCGCGCGGCGGCGCGTCTTAAGGACCGGGGCGATGTCACCTGGGAAGTCGGTTCCGTCACGGACGATTTCGCCAAGGGCAAGACCTTTGACCTCATCGTCGTGGCCGAGGTCCTGTGTTATCTGCCGGATCACGAAACCTTGCGCCGTGTCGTCGACAGCATCGCGGCGAAACTTGCGCCGGGCGGATTGCTTGTATTCGGCTCCGCCATCGACGTCGTCACGAAACGCTGGGGACTTCTCGGCGCGGGCGCCGAGACGACGATGTTGGAATGGGAACGCTCGCTTCGCGAGACCAACCGCGCGGCCTGTCAGGGCTCCTATTGGGGCGAAGACACGCGCATCGTTAGCTATACGCGCGACGTCAGTGGCGCGTTGACGGGCGTCAGTTTCAGTACGCCCGAGGATGCCCTCGTGCCGCACAAGGCCCTCGCGCGCATCCCGGCGTCGTCCGTGCTTGTCCTGGCGCCGCACCCCGATGACGAAGTGTTTGGATGCGGTGGGGCCATCGCGCGCTATGTTGCCGCAGGAACGCCGATAAAAGTAATTGTCGCGACGGACGGCGCCTATAAGAAGGGCGCGATGGATGTCGCGGCGACCACGCAGGCGCGGGCCGAACAACGCAAGGAAGAATGCCGCGCGGCGGCCGCCGTGCTCGGTTACGGGGCGCCTGAATTCTGGGATCTCCGGGATCGTGCGCTTGCGTTCGGCGAACCGCTGATCGGCAAGATTCTCGGCGCGATGGACGGCGTGGATCTTGTCTATGCGCCTTCGCTCGGCGAGCAGCATCCGGACCACCGCATTCTCGCGATGGCGGCCGTGGAAGCCGTGAAACGTAGGCCCGGAACACGGCTTGCTTTCTACGAGATCGGCGCGCTCCAGCGGCCCAATACGTTGGTCGATATTTCGCCGGTGGAAAACCTCAAGCAGGCGGCGATCGCCTGTTTCCGCTCACAGCTCGAAGGGCAGCGCTACGATCTGCAGATGTCGGCGCTCAACCGTTATCGCACTTATACGCTGATCGACGATGTCGCCGCGGCGGAAGCGTATTTCGTCGTTTCGTCCGAGGAATTGAACGCCGATCCGTTGCAATTCCATCGCCCGGATCACGAACGGCACCTGGCGGAGGCCTCGTTCGCTCAGCAGGAATTGCATAAGTTGCGGCGCTTACTGCATGATCGCGAACAGGAACTCGCGGCGGTGCGCAATTCGACATCATGGAAAGTCACCGCGCCTTTGCGTAAGATCATGCGGCTCTTCCGCCGCTGATCTTGTTGTAAATGAAAAACGTTCATGTTTTCACCGTTGCCGCGGGCAACTACCTCCCGAAAGCGCGTGTGCTGCTGGCCTCGTTGCGGCGTCAGCATCCGACGTGGCGCCTGCACTTCGCGGTGTCCGACGCAAGCCCGTCCGCCGACGCGCTCGCGGGTCTCGACGCGGACGAGATTCATCAACTCGACGACCTCGGCATCCCCAACCTTCGCCGCTGGGCGTTCTGTCACGCGCTGATTGAACTCGCGACGGCCATCAAACCCTTCGTTCTGAAGAAGATCCTGGCCCGTGCGGACTGCGACGCCTGTCTTTATCTCGACCCCGATATCGCGGTGATGTCGCCGTTGACCGAAATCACAGCTGCGTTGGAGACGGACGACATCGTCCTGACGCCGCATATCACGGCGGCTGAGCGCGATATTCCCGGCATCGTCGCAAACGAGATCCCGACGATGCAGCACGGCATCTACAATCTCGGTTTTATCGGCGTGGCCGCCCGGGACGAAGGCAAGGCCTTCGCGTCCTGGTGGGCGGAGCGTACGTACCGATATTGCCGCGAGGATATCCCGGACGGCATTTACACGGACCAACGCTGGGTCGATTTCGCGCCCGCTTTTTTTGACCGTGTGAAGGTCTTGCGTTCGCCCGGATTGAATACGGCTCCGTGGAACCTTTCAAATCGCGAGATCGGGGGAAACCTTGCCTCCGGTTTCACGGTGAACGGCAAGCCATTGGGCTTCTTTCATTTCAGCCAGCTTGGCGTCATGCCTGACGCGCGCACGACCGGCGGCCAGTCGTCCGCGGCGGAACTTGTCGCCTGGTATCGTGATGAAACCGCGCCGACCGCGGCGGAGACCGCCGCCGTCACGCCGTATGCGTTCAGCCGGTTCGACGACGATACGCCGATCCTGATGGAACAGCGCCTGGTCTATCGTGCGCGGACCGACGTGCAGCGCGCCCATCCCGATCCCTTCGCAACGCGCGGTGGCGGTTATCTCGCATGGTGGAAAGCCCATGCGAAGAACGAGTATCCGGGTCTTTTCGCACCGGCCACCCGGGAGGGCGAAATGCAGAAGCTCAGCGCCTTCCTGACCTACCGGCGCGATGCGGAGGATATCGTCAGCGACGACGCTGTCGGCGAAACTTCGCCTGGGGCGGACACCGCGATCACCGCGAAGGTCGCCAATTTCATCCGCAGGATCGCGCGTTAAACGATCACGCGCGGGCGACGCCTTATTCGGCCTGCGGCAGTTGAACCTGCTTATATTTCGCGAAGTCGATCCTGATCGCGCGTTTTCGTCCTGCGACGATCGCGGTGCGCAGCTTCTGGG
The DNA here is from genome assembly GCA_964576515.1 of uncultured Rhodobacterales bacterium. Classification (GTDB taxonomy): domain Bacteria; phylum Pseudomonadota; class Alphaproteobacteria; order Rhodospirillales; family Rhodospirillaceae; genus SHVO01. Next base: position 84,275 of record CAZNUW010000005.1, on the reverse strand, counting down.
GCGTGACGGGTTTGATCAGGTAGCCTGAAACGTCCAGCCGGGCCGCCACGGCAACGGTTTCGTGATCGCCGTCGGCCGTCAGCAGCAAGAAACAGGCGTCGGGACGGAACGATTTGACCTGTCCCATGCGGACCACCCACAACAGCTCGAGGCCGGTGCCTTCCGCCATATGGTAGTCGCACAGGATGACGTCGACGATCTTGGGACTGGACAGGAGCGTCTCGAAGGCGGCGCGGCCGCTGGCGGCGCGGCTTACGTGCATCACACCGATGGCGTTCAGCATCGCCTGGATCAGATCGAGAAAGGCGTTGTCGTCGTCGACCAGAAGAACGTGCAGGTTATCCAGTCGTTCGTTGGTCGTATCCGATGGAGACTGCGGAGGTGTCATCGTCCAGGTGCTCGAAGGAACGGCCTTTGAGGCGCTTCATGAAATCCACCACAGATTGGGACGGATGGCAATGCGCTAACGCAGCAAACGCTTTGTTTTCATTCATGTTTATGACCCGAGCCGGCTTCTGCTACAGTGGTGGCCCGCATCGCTGTGATTGAAATGCTTCCGCCGTCATCACCGCCTGAAATGTCCGACCGCGCCGAACGTCTTCCGGTAAATGCCCGGTTGATGGTCGTGTCTTTCGTCATTCTCGTGATGGTCATCGGGGCGGCGATCTGGGGCGAGTTCCAAGCCAGCCGCTACGCCAATGCCGCCTTTGAAACCCAGGAGCGCGAGCTCGAAACGGTGCGCATGCTGTCCTTGCTTCAGGACACCGAGATCGGCCAGCGTGGTTTCCTGCTGACCGGCGAGGAGAGGTATCTCGCCCCCTACAGCGCGGCCTTGTCGGAAATTGCGCAATTGCGCGAGCACTTCAAGACCCATGCCATTGCCGACACCGCCGCCCAGGACAGGGCGATTAGGCTCGATCAACTGATATCCGAACGTCTCCAACTTTTAGCGGACGTCATCAAACTCTATAGGAACGATCAGCAGTTCCTCGCGATCGAACTCGTCAGGTCCGGCGAAGGCAAGGCCCGCATGGACGAAATCCGCGCGATCGTCGCCGAAGTCAACGACGCACGCACAAAAATATTGGCGCAGCAGCAAGCCGCGCTGCGTCGAACAATCGCTTGGGTGCGCGGCGCCGAGATCATCGGTGTGCTTGTCTTGTTGTTGACCGCGGTCACCGTCTTCCGCGAGTCCGCTCTCGCGCGCGACGCACAGCGGCGCGTGCGTGAAAGTCAGGCGGCCGTGGTCGCGGCGGCGACGATGGCGAACAAAGCCAAATCCGCTTTCCTCGCCACCATGAGCCACGAATTGCGGACGCCGATGACGGCCATCATCGGCATGTCCGACCTTCTGCTCGCCGGCCGGCAATCGGCCGAGGAACGTCAAATCACGCAATTGCTGGCCCGCAACGCCCAATCTCTGCTGCGTCTGCTGAACGACATCCTCGATCTCTCGAAAGTCGAAGCCGGCCGCCTCACGTTTGAAAGCATCGATTTCCGCTTGTCGGCCGTCTTGGATGAGATGCAGGCGCTCTTCGGACCGGTGGCCAGTCAGAAGGGGCTCGTGCTCAAGATCGCGCAGAATGCAGGGCCGAAGGACGTCTTTGTCGGCGACCCCAAGAGGCTGCAACAGGTTCTGGTGAACCTCGTCGGGAACGCCATCAAATTCACGTCAGGGGGAAGCGTTTCGATTTCCAACCGCCAGTCGCAGGCCGACGACGGCCGCACAATGGTGGAAATTGAGGTCGAAGACACCGGCGATGGAATCTCGGATGAGGCGATGAAACGCCTGTTCCGCGAGTTCGAGCAAGAGGACGTCTCCACCTCGCGCCGGTACGGCGGCAGCGGCCTCGGTTTGAGTATCGCCAAGCGCATCGTCGAAAGCCTTGGCGGTACGATCGGCGCGACGAGCACCAAGGGCCGCGGATCGTGTTTTTATTTCGCGCTCCCGCTGATGGAGGGAGACCCCGCGAAGGCGATGACGCGCGTGTCGTCCTCCAGTACGGATGCAAGCCGCCGTCTGGCCGGTCTCAATCTCAATATCCTTCTTGCTGAAGACACCCCGGCGACACAGTTCCTCGTCACGCGCATGCTGTCGCTGTGGGGGCACTCCGTGTCCGCGGCGTCGAACGGCGAGGAGGCGGTGAAGCTGGCGTCCGAACGCCGCTGGGATATCATCCTGATGGACATGCAGATGCCGGTGATGGACGGCCCCCAGGCCGTCGAGTTGATCCGCGCGGGCGGCGGACCTTCGGCCGATGCGCCGATCATCGCGCTGACGGCCGATGCCGTGATCGAAAATCGCCGCATATATCTCGACGCGGGATGCGATGTCGTCGCCACCAAACCGATCGACTGGTCGGTCCTCGCCGATCATATTGCGACGCTCGTGGGTCACGATTCTCCCGGGCCCGCACAGCCCCCCGTGCCTGTTCCGGAGGCTCCCAAGCCCGCGGCGCAGGCAAACGCGGAATGGCGCGATCTCCCGCTTCTCAATACTTTGCTTCTGGACGAACTTTCGGCGGCGCTCGGCAAGGACGTGCTGGCGGCGCTGGTGAGTTCGACGCTGGAGAACCTTCGCCAGTATGCCGCTCAGCTTGCCGATCTGCTGGCCGACAACGACCTCGCGCAAGCGTCGCGTTTGGCTCACCAGATCAAAGGCGCAAGTTCCCAAATCGGCGCTGGCAAGGTCGCCGGGCTCGCGCGGTTGATTGAAGGGGAAGCGAAACATGGCCGCACGGTTGTCGATGCGGCGTCTTCGCTCACACAGTGTTTACAGACTTCGACGGAGGCGCTTGATGCGTTCTTCGCCGAAGGGAAGGCGGCATCATGAGTAAAAGCGGCGTTATTGTTTACGGCATCAAGAATTGCGACACGATGAAAAAGGCGCGGGCCTGGCTGGACGGGCGCGGTGTCGCATACGCGTTTCACGACTATAGGATCGAGGGCGTATCGCGCGAGATGCTCGGCCGCTGGATGAAGGTCGCTGGGTGGGAGACGGTTCTCAACCGGGCGGGTACGACGTTCCGCAAACTGCCGGACGCTGACAAGGAGGGGCTGACCGAGGCGCGGGCGATGTCCCTCATGCTGGCGCAGCCGTCCATGATCAAACGGCCCGTTGTGGACGCCGGCGGCAAGATCCTGGTGGGGTTCAAACCCGCGGAGTATGAGAAGGCCTTCTAACGCGCCGCGGCGTGTTTCGTCCTTTTAACGCCGGCTCGCGTTGACAAGGGCGGCCTCCGTCCTCTCTATTCCCCCACCGTTTCGCAGAAGGCATGAAGGGCGCGCGATGTCCGATACGATGCAAAGCTGGGATCCACGCGGCGCCCAGGCCAGTCCTCATCTCGATGTGGCGCACGCCCTGTTACCGCTGAAGGAGTCCGAAATTCTCAGCCTGACGGTCGGCGCCGGGGATATCGCGCCCGCCATCGCCGCGGGCGTGAAGTCGGCGACCGTCACGGTGATCGAGTTGAACGATCCGACGCTCGATCCGCCGCCCCTGTCGAATCTCACCTACAAAAGCGGCGACCCCGATCGCCTTCCCGCGGAAGACGAAAGCTTCGATATCGTCATTCTGAACGGTGTTCTGTCGCGCGTGGACGATGGCCGCCGCGCCGGCGTGTTGCGCGAGATGCGCCGCGTCCTGCGGCCGGGCGGCCTTGCCTATATCGCCGAGCCGGCGCCCGGCGGAGCGTTCAACGAGATCGTCCGTGTGTTCAAGGACGAGAAACAGGCGCGGCTCGCGGCTTTCGACCTGGTGCGGGGGACGGTGACGTCGGGCGGCCTCGCGCTTGTGTCGCAGAAGTTCTTTCAGATGCCGGTCACGCTGGCGGATTTCGCCGCCGTCGAACGCGGCTATATCCCCCCCGATGTGCGTGTCACCGGCGCGCAGAAGGCCGAGGCGCAAAAGAAGTTCGAGCGCCATATGACCCCGAAGGGCGCCCTGTTCCAGATTCCCATGCGCGTCGATCTTTTGCGCAAGTCGGATTAGGAGGGGCGATTGACCGCGGATGTCTCCGGACGTTTGCGTGGAATCGCGGGCCGTCGCGCGAAGCGGGCCCCGATGCGGGTCTTTTCCGCCTCGATTGTGCACGCTGACGCCGGGATCGACGGCGATTTCGGCCGCAAGGCCGGCCGCGCGCAGGTCACGGTGCTGAGCGTGGAGGCATGGCGCGCGGCGTGCGCGGCGGTGGGCGCCGAGCTGACGTGGACGCTGCGCCGGGCGAATCTCCTGGTGTCCGGCATTCCCCTGAAACCGATGGCGGGATCACGGATTATGATCGGACAGGTGGTGCTTGAGGTGACGGCCGAGGCTGATCCCTGTAGCCGCATGGATGCCGCGCATCCCGGCTTGCGCCGGGCGTTGACGCCCGAAGCGCGCGGCGGCGTGAGGTGTCGTGTCATTGCCGGAGGCCCCATCGCCGTCGGCGATGAGGTGGTGTGGCGTCCGGCAATGATGGATTTGTTTGAAACGGGCGACCGGCATGCGGCCGGGATTTGACGCCCGGGTCGCCGCACGCCGGTCCGACCTTTTAGAAAAGTCCAACCCCTTTTAGAAAAGCGCGATTACCGTCGCGATCACGGCGCTGGTGAGATAGCCCGAAACCGCAAGGGCAACGGCATTATCCAAAAGCGCTGTACGTTCTGTCATGACGCACCATCCTTTCGACCCTCGATCTGGGGTGCGTGAGAGGGGGCCGCCATGCACGCCGCCGCACGCCTGGGATGCGCCGCTCGCATGGCGATAGCTCTTTGTAATTACTATGTAATATCAGCCCGTCACGAGCCGGATCGGACGGTCGAAAATGGCCAGGACATCGTCGAGCGTCGCGCCTGTTTTCAGCTTTTCCACCCGGCTCGCCACGACGTAGCGCGGACCGGCGGTTTTCGTTTTGCCCTGCTTTGAAATCACGAACTGGGGCTGTTCCTGGCTGGAGGCGAACACCATGAAGCTCGCACTCTCCGGTCCGTGATGAATCGCATAATCCCGCCATTCGCCGCGGATGACGCGGCTGGCGTAAAGGCCGAGCAGCCTGTTGAGTTCAGTACGCGTGAAATGAAGGTGCGGTGCGCGGCGCCGGAAGTCGTTGAGGCGGACCACCGCGGACATGAGGGCCGTTAAACCGGAACACCATGACGCATAACCGTCATCTTTCCAGACGACGGCGCTCCGATCAAGTCTTGTGAAGCTGCCGCCGCTCTGCGCCGGCGGTGTTATTTGCCCGTGGAGCCGAGTTCCTGGTTCGGGCTCATCACGTCCGGTTGATCGAAACAGTTGGAGTCCGCCAGCGTGGCATAACAATACCGGCTGACCATTTCGGATTCAGGGGGACGGGTCCGGCAGGCCGGGTTCGCGCTGTTCGCGCACACGAAGCCGAAAGATTGCGCCCAGATCGGGTCGGGGTCGCTGCCGCACCCGCCGAGCATCAAGGTTAGCGCCGCTCCTGCGGCAAGAACCGGAAAACGCATGAAAAGGCCCTTCGTTTCTACTTAAAGCCGTCTTTACTATATCCCGCCTCCCGTGAATAAACGCAAGAAAAGGCGGGCCGGACCGCCCCAAAAAAGCCAGTCTTTTCAGGGACGTTCCCGGGATCGTTACAACCATCCCTTTGAATTGCCTAACCTCTCGCGGTTCTTTATGTTTCCGGCGCATTTCCTGGCCGGTCGGCCCCCGCCGCCGGACACCGGCCGAAGGGCCGCAGAGGTCACCTAACAGACGACGCCCAGAGAAGGCGTAAGGAGTTCCATTGACCGAGAAGGACGCCACCCCGGCGCCGCAGCCCAAGAAGGGGTTGTTCTCCCGCAAGGCCGCCGAAGAACCGAAGAAGGACGTCGAACTGGACGGCCTGATGGCCGAGATCGAATCCGATCTCCGTGAAGATGAACTCAAGCGCATCTGGAAGCGCCACGGCACGTCCTTCATCACCGTCGCCGTGATCTTCCTGCTCGCGGTTGCCGGTTATGAAGGCTGGCGCGCCTATGACGCGCGCGCCCATGCACAAAGCGCGGCCGCCTACGAAGCGGCCGTCGCCGACGCAGCTGCCGAGAAATTCGACGATGCCAAGACCAAGTTCGCCGAAGTCGCGCAAAGCGCTCGCCAGCCTTACGCCTCGCTCGCGCGTCTGACGGACGCGGGCGTGCGTCTTCAGCAGAACGACACGCCTGGCGCCGTTGCGCTCTATACGGCGCTGGCGGCCGACGCGACGGCGGACGTGTTGTTCCGCGACATGGCCGTGATTCTGAAAGCGCTGCATAGCGTCGATACTGAGGATGCGAAGAAGCTCGAAGGCGAGCTCGCGCCGTTGACGACGGACAGCACGTTCAAACATTCGGCCATTGAACTGACCGCGTTGCTGGTCGCGCGTCAGGGCGATACGGCCCGCGCCGCCCAGCTTGCGCAAAGCCTTGTCGACGATGATACGACGCCGCAAGGCATGCGCGGCCGCGCCACCGAACTCGCCGCGATGTATAAGGCGGGCGTGTTGCCGGCCGACCTGCCGCCGCCGCCGGTCGACGCCGGCAAGGCGCCGTCCGTCACCGATCTCGTTGCGCCCGCCGCCGAAGCGGAAGCGGCGCCCGCAAAACCTTAATTCCATAGTGTCATGATGCGAATCGCGCGCGCCTTTTCCATTTTCGCCGTGGCGGCCTCCCTTGCGGGGTGCTCCACCATTGGCGGCATGTTCTCCAGCGACAACGACGAAGTGTTGCCGGGGACCCGCATCTCTGTGCTCGCCCTCGAGCGCGAGTTGCGCCCGTCCATCGAAACGACGGATACCCGTATTGTATTGCCTCAGCCCGAGGATACGTCCTTGTGGCCGGGCGCCGGCGGTCTTTCACACCATGCCATGCATCACATGCTCATCAGCGCGGACCCGCGCCGGTCGTGGTCGGCGGGGATCGGCGAGGGCTCGGGCCTGCGCAACCGCATGTTCGCCGAACCGATTGTCGCCGGCGGGCGGATTTATTCGATGGACGCCGACGGCCGCGTGACGGCCTTCGACGCGAAGAGCGGCCGGCGTTTGTGGCGCGCGGACACCGCGCCGGAAAAGGAAGAAGACAACAAGTTTAACGGCGGCGCTATCGCGATCGAGGGCGACCGCATTTTCGCGACCTCCGGCGCGGCCGAGGTCATGGCCATGAGTGCGGCCGACGGCAAGGTCTTATGGCGCTCCACCACCGAAACGCCGGTGCGCGCCGCGCCCGCCGTTAACGGCGGGCGCGTCTTCGTGACGACGATCGAGAACCAGGTCATCGCGTTCGCGGCCGAAAACGGTGAGCAATTGTGGACTTACGCCGGCGCATCCACGCCGACAATCCTTCTGGGCGGGTCCGCCCCCGCTGTCGACGGCGGCGTCGTGGTCGCGGCTTTGTCCACCGGCGAGCTCGCGGCCTTGCGCGTCGACAACGGTTCGCTCCTGTGGAGTGAAACTGTGGTCGCCATCCGCCGCACGGAAGCCGCCGCCAGCCTGCCCGATATCGCCGCGCGTCCCGTGATCGACCGTGGCCGCGTTTACGCGGTCGGGCAGTCCGGCCTGATCGTCGCCATCGATCTGCGGACCGGCAACCGCCTCTGGGAAGCGCCCGTTGCGGGCATCTATCAGCCCTGGATCGCCGGGGACTTCCTTTACACCGTCACCATCGACGCCGAAGCGGTCTGCATCGACGCGCGTTCGGGCCGCATCCTGTGGGTGACCCAGCTTCGCGCCTGGGAAGACGAGAACGACCGCGAAGACCGTGTGATTTGGGCGGGCCCGGTGCTGGCCAGCGATCGCCTCATCCTGGTCAATTCGCTGAGTGAAGCGGTCTCGATCTCGCCCTATTCGGGCGAAGTGATGGGACAGATGGACTTGCCGGCGTCGACCACCATGGCGCCGATCTTCGCCGACGCCACCATGTATGTGCTCGACGACGACGGCGATCTGACCGCGTACCGGTAGCTGCCGCGAAAATCGGGGACAGCCGCCATTTCGCGTCCGGTGAAATGGCGTCCGGTCCTCATTTCGTTTAAGCCTTCGCCCCTTAGGAACTGACTATGCCCCGCAAGACTCATCGCAAGCAGCCCGGCGGTTCTCCGCGCAAGGAGCTTGCCCGGACGCGGGAGAAGCGCGGCGAAGCGAAACCTTCGTTCACCGTGGCCATCGTCGGCCGGCCCAATGTCGGGAAGTCGACCCTCTTCAATCGTTTGATCGGGCGCCGCGAGGCGATTGTGCACGACCGTCCCGGCGTGACCCGCGATCGCCGTGAAGGCGTGGCCACCCTCGGCGGCTTGACGTTCACAGTGTTCGATACGGCCGGTTTTGAAGACGCCGCCGCCGAGACGCTGGAAGGCCGCATGCGCCGTCAGACCGAGAAAGCGATCAGCGAAGCCGACGTCGCGCTGTTTCTGGTCGACGCGCGTGCCGGCATAACGCCGCTCGACGAGCATTTCGCCGATCTCTTACGCCGTGGCCGTACCCCGGTGATGCTGGCGGCCAACAAGACCGAGGGTAAGGGCACCGAGGCCGCCCTTTACGACGCGTTCCGTCTCGGGCTGGGCGAGCCGCTCGCGCTGTCCGCGGAACACGGACAAGGTTTGGATGCGCTCTATGCGGCCCTTGTGCCCTTCGCGCCGCCTGAGGATATGGAAGCCCTTGAGGAGGAGATCGAGGCGCCCGTGCTTGCCGAAGGGGAGGAGCCGCCGCCCGCGCCTGTGCGCCCCTTGCAACTCGCCATCATCGGCCGGCCGAACACCGGGAAATCCACTCTTATCAACCGGCTGGTCGGCGAGGACCGCGTGCTGACGGGTCCTGAGCCGGGCGTGACGCGCGACGCGATCCCGGTGGATTGGACATATAGGGCCCCCGACGGGTCGACTCGCGAGATCCGCCTTGTCGATACCGCCGGCGTGCGCAAACGCGCCAAGATCACGGACGCGGTCGAGAAGCTGTCGGTCGGCGAGACATTCGAGGCCGTGCGTCTCGCGGAAGTCGTCGTTCTCGTCGTGGACTCCGAAGCGCCCCTCGACAATCAGGAGTTGACCCTCGCGCGCCACGTCGCCGAAGAAGGTCGCGCCCTGGTCATCGCGGTCAATAAGTGGGACCTCGTGAAGGAGAAGCGCTCGATCCTCGCCAAGGTGGAGGACCGCCTGGCCTCGTCGCTTGCGCAGGTGCGCGGTATCCCCATCGTCACCTTGTCCGGCAAGACCGGTCAACGCGTCGATACGCTGATGGAAGCCGTGTTTGCCGTTCACGCGACGTGGAACAAACATATCGCCACGAACCCCTTGAACCGCTGGCTCGCCGCCGCGACCCGGGCTCATCCGCCGCCGCTCTCGATCCACAAGCAGCGCATCAAGCTGCGCTACATGACCCAGGCGAAAACGCGCCCGCCGACGTTCGTCATCTTCTCGACGCGCGCGGCCGACTTGCCGGACGCTTACATGCGCTATCTCGTGAACGGCTTGCGCGACACCTTCGATCTCGACGGTGTGCCGATCCGCATCCATTTACGTAAACCCAAGAACCCCTTCGAGGACGAGAAGGGGTGAAGGTTTTCTTCGACGTCGACGGCGTGTTGATCGACGGATGGCACCACAATCCCGCGCGGCGCCACCCTTGGGATACGACCCTCGCCGAAGATCTCGGCATCGATGTCGCCATATTCCGCAAGCTTGTGTTCGGCGACGGGGTCTCTTTCGACGCGCCGCTGCATACTTGCGTGAAAGGCGAGCGCGATCTGAAACATCTGCTGGCGGAGATTTTGCCGCTCACCGGCTACGCCGGGTCTGTCGACGCCATGCTGCGCTATTGGTTCGACAAGGATGCGAAGCTCAACCCCGTCGTGTTCGGCGTCGCAAAACGCTTGTCCACACGCGCGGATGTGTCGATCTACCTCGCCACGGGTCAGGAACATCATCGCGCCGCCTACTTGTGGAACGACGTCGGTTTCAAGGATGTATTCAAGGACATCTTCTACAGCGCGAAGCTCGGCCTCCTTAAAAACGACCCGGCGTTCTTCCACGCCATCAACGCCGCCCTGGCGATCGGTCCCGGCGAAAGGCCGCTTTTCTTCGACGATCACCATGAAGTGGCGAAAGCCGCCGCCGCCGCGGGGTGGGATGTCCAATTGGTGGATACGCCCGACGACGTGGTGAATCATCCACGTCTTAAGGGTCTGCTTTAGCCCTCCTGTGCTATCATCGGCGCTTGCCACCGGGGAGGTTTGCCATGAAAGCGATTCTGTTCGCCGCGGCCGTCGCGGCTGGGGCTCTGTCATCCGCGACATTGGCCGCGGAGCCTGCGCCGTCGATCCTCGATCCGAAAGCGCTAAGTTTTATCCTGCCCAAAGACATAAAATGGGGCCCGGGATCGCCGGGCGCGGAAGTTGCCATCCTCTACGGCGATCCGCAAAAGCCGGGCGCGCCGTACCTCGTCCTCAACAAGTGGACGCCCAACAACTTCAGCCGGCCCCATTTCCACGAGAACGACAGGATCATTTACGTGCTCTCGGGAACGTGGTGGGTCGGAACGGGGGACGTCTTCGACCCCGGCAACGCGACCGTGCCGATGCCCGCGGGATCTTACGTGACGCATCACGCCAAACAGGTGCATTGGGACGGCGCGAAGGACGAGGAAACCGTGATCGCCATCTTTGGGCTTGGTCCCGCCCGTTCGACACCGTCGCCCACCGCGAAAGTTCCGGGCAAATAACGGCGCAGCCGGTGCGGTTATAGCGCGTTCAACGGCACCTTCACGTAAGCGATGCCGTTGTCCTCGGCCGGCGGCAATTCACCGGCGCGAATGTTGATTTGGATGGACGGCATCAAGAGCAGCGGGGCCTTCAAAGTCTTGTCGCGCGCGGTGCGCATCGCCACGAACGCCTGTTCGTCGATTCCATCGTGCAAGTGAAGGTTGGCGTCGCGTTGCCGGCCGACCGTCGTCTCCCATGCGAATTCGTCGCGCCCCTCGGCTTTATAGTCATGGCAGCAGAAGACGCGCGTCTCTTCGGGCAACGCCAGGATCTTGCGCGCCGATTGATAGAGGGTTGAAGCGCATCCTCCCGGGAAGTCCACCCGGGCGCTGCCGTAGTCGGGCATGAACATCGTGTCGCCGATGAACGCCGCGTCTCCGATCAGATACGTTACGCACGCGGGCGTATGTCCCGGCGTATGGATCACCCGCACCGTCAATGTCCCGATGGTGAAGGTCTCGCCGTCGGCGAAAAGGCGGTCGAATTGCCGCCCGTCGGTCGCGAAGCCCTTCAAATTGAAAAGTTTAGCGAAGGTCTCCTGGACGTCCACGATCCGGGCGCCGATCCCGATCTTCGCGCCGGTCGCCGCGCGTAGGGCATACCCGGCGGAGACGTGATCGGCGTGGACATGGGTTTCCAGGACCCACTGCAGCGAAAAACCTTCCGCGCGCAGATGATCCAAAAGCCGCGCCATCGACACTGTCGACGTCCGCCCCGCGCAAGGGTCGTAATCCATAACGGGATCGATGATCGCCGCCGCCTTGGTGGCGGGGTCGGCCACGATATAGCTGACCGTGTGTGTCGCCGGGTCGAAAAAAGCTCTGATGTGCATGGTCGCGATCATATCATCGCACCGCCGCGATTTTCCATTCAAGCGATGCGGGGCTTCCCGCATTTAGGTAAAAGACAGCGGTACGGCGCGGAGCTTCCGCGGCGCCGGCGTCCAATCTTTGGAGGAACGAATGACTTGGGCTTATGCGGCGCCGATCGGCCTGCTTCTGCTGTCGAACGTCTTTATGACATTTGCTTGGTACGGCCAGCTCAAATTCCCGAACACCAGCCTCTGGATGATCATCCCCATTAGTTGGGGGATTGCCTTCTTTGAATATTGCCTGGCGGTGCCGGCCAACCGCATCGGCTATACCGTCTATTCAGCCGCGCAGTTGAAGACCATGCAGGAAGTGATCACCTTGGCGGTTTTCGCCGTATTCTCGGTGACCTACCTGGGCGAGGCGCTCAAGTGGAATCACCTGGCCGCCTTCGGGTGTCTGGTGCTCGCGGCCTTCTTCGCCTTCAATAAGTGGAGCTGACCGGCGGCGTATGCCGCCGCGTATCCAACCGCGTGAAGGACTAAACTGCCCGTGACGAAGCCGCTCATGTAGGCAAGCGCATGGGCCCCTACGGGCATCTCCGCGCCGTGGGCAAAGCCGTGGAAAAAGGCGAACAGCGCTACCACCGCGAAACCGGCGGCCGCGGCGAACCGGACGCGAAACAGCGCAAAGGCGCCCATCGTCACGGTCGAGATAAGGATTGCGGGTTCGACACCGGGTACGTGAAGACCGATGAAAGCCGCGCCCGCTCCCAGAAGCATCACAGAGGCGAAGACAAGGGGAAGCCACCAGCGGCGTTGCAGCGTCGCCCACAGGCCGACCGCGATCATCACGACGACATGGTCCCAACCATGAAAAGGATGGAGGAAACCGGCTGTCCATCCGCCCCAGCCGGCGCCGGCTAAGTCAACGCCGGCAAAATTCACGCCCGTATGCGCGAACGCGGGTAGCGGTAAAAGGCAAAGGCCGCCCAGAAGTCCCGGGTTCAGGCGACGCATGCAGACCTCCCCTTCCGCGATGGAACAACCATGCTAAGGTTCCTCGTCCCGGCGCGCCATACTTTTAGGCCTTATTCTTTTTGGGAGGAGATGGCCTCATGCACGACCACCCGCACGATCACGCCCACGACGAACCCGTCGATTGGAAGCTGCACGGGGTCAAGGTGATCCCCGGCGATCAGCTCGATCCGAATACCGCGCAAACGCCCGGCATGAATCGCGCCGCCGCCATCAATCTCGCGCGCGTGGGGGCGCAGAAAATATGGGCCGGCACGGTCCATATCCACGCCGGGGCAAAGACCGGCGCGCACCATCACGGCCACCTTGAAAGCGTCATCTATGTCGTGAAGGGCCGCGCCCGGATGCGCTGGGGCAACCAATTGGAATTCACCGCCGAGGCCGGGCCCGGCGACTTCATCTTCGTGCCGCCGTTCGTCCCGCATCAGGAAATCAACGCCTCGAGCGATGAAACGCTGGAATGCGTGCTTGTCCGCAGCGACAACGAGGCGGTCGCCATCAACCTCGCGATCGAACCCGTTGAGAAACCGGAGACGGTGCTGTGGATCGATCCCGTGCACCGCCATCCCGACGAAGGCCGCCCGGAGAAAAAGAAGTGATCGCCGCTAGGCGGTCTTACGGCATACCCGGCGGCGGTTGTCGGCGTTTCGTGAGTTGCTCAAACGCATAAGCCAGTTCGATCAGGCGCGGATCGGCGCAGGCTGTGCCGGTGAATGTGATGCCCATCGGCATGGGCCGCGGCGCAAAGCCTTCCGGGAGTTCCGGTCCCGCCGTATTCGCGACCATGGCGAACGGAACGGTCACGCTCGGATATCCGACGCGGTTGCTGATCCCCGTGCCGCGGCTACCCATGAAGACAACCGCATCCAGTTTATGCTCGCTCAGAACGGCGTCGATGCCGTTGGCGCCGCCCATCTCCAGCGCGCGACGGCGGTCGTCGTCGTACTTCGCCTTGTCTTTCTCAAGATGCGTGTTCACCGCGTCGATCAGGGCATCCTGGCCGTACTTCAACGTGCCCAGGTTCTTGTGGGCTTCATTCCAGGCCACAAATTCATCGATCGTCTTCCACGGCGCTTTTCCTTCCTGAGCGTCAAGCCAGATATTGAAGTCCCGGTGCATGCCGTAATTCATCACGGACAGACATGTCGGCGTGACCTCGCGATCGCATTCGCCAGCCAGCAGTACGTTGCGCATTGGGTCCGTTGCGACGGCGCTGGGGAAGTCGGCGGGGTCGACGATTTCCGCTCCGGCCTGCTTGAGAACCGCGATGGCTTCATCGAACGCTTTGCGCTGATCGTCGGGCATGCCGCCCATGGGCTTCTTCTCGCTCGGCGGCGTGATCTCGACGCCGTACCCCAGACGCGGCACGCCGATCCGCGCGCCCTTCAGCGCGTCGGCCTTCAAATGCGGCGTGTAGTCGTTGTTGGCGGGTGGCGGGCAAGTGGCCGTCGCCGGATCGTTCGGATCCGGCTGTCGGCCTTCCATGACGCCCAACATGATCGCAACGTCCGCGACCGTCTTGCCCATCGGCCCCGCCGTATCCTGATCGGCGGTGATGGGGATGATCCCCCAGCGGCTGATGCGTCCGATGGTGGGTTTGATCGCGGCCAGCATGTTCAGGCTTGAAGGCCCGATGATCGATCCTCCCGTTTCGGTGCCGACGTTGAGGGCCCAGAAATTGGCCGCCGTGCCCGTCCCGGAGGAAGAACCGCCGGTGTTCAACACGCCGCGTCCGTCGTTCTGTCCGGGACGCGGATCCTGCCGTGGGTCGTAAGGATTGAACGAATAGCCCGAGATGGAACTGTAGGTGCCGGGAGCGCCCTGGCCGAAGTACCCCGCGAATTCGCTCAAGGTGGTTTTGGCGATGATGATCGCGCCGCCGTCCTTCAGGTTCTTCGCAAGGGGGGCGTCCCACGGCGCCATATAGCCCGCAAGGCCTATGGTGCCGCCCGTCGTCGGCATGTCGGTATCTTGGATATTATCCTTCAACGCGACGGGGATGCCGTGCAGAGGTCCGCGTAGCTTGCCCGCCTTGCGTTCCTCGTCGAGCGTCCGCGCCTGTGCCAGCGCGCGCGGGTTCACGGCGATGGCCGCGTTGATGACGTTCTCATACGTGGCGATACGTACAAGGTACTGCTTCACAAGCTCTTCGGACGTAACCCGGCCATCCGCCAGCGCCTTCTGCATGTCCTGCACGGATGCTTCCACGACATTGAACGGCGGCTGCGTCTGCGGCGGCGCGGCTTGATCGCACGAGGTCAGCGCAAGGGCCGCCGTCGTCAGCAGCGCGGCTGTGAACGCCTTGAGTTTCATGATCATCCTCCCCGATGAAGGACACAGTATGGGCGAAGATGTATTGGCTTGCCACGCAAACAAAAAGGTCGGAACTCGCGTTCCGGCCTTTCCGTTCTCGGCGGAGTCTCCTACGGCATGTTCGGCGGCGGTTGCCGCCGCTTCGTCGCCTGCTCAAACGCATAAGCGAGTTCGATCAAACGCGGTTCGCTGCACGCCATCCCGGTGAACGAGATACCCATCGGCATCGGGGCCGGTGTGAAGCCTTCCGGGTAAGCCGGTGTCGGCGGGTTCTCCACCATCGCGAATGGCACGATCACGGTCGGATAACCGGGCCGGGCGGCAATGCCCGCGCCGCGCGCGCCCGCGAACAGCAGCGCATCGAGTTTATGTTCGTTCATCGCCGCGTCGATTCCCTGGGCGCCGTTCAGGTCGATGTCCCGTTGACGGTCGGATTCGTACTTCGCTTTCGCTTTCTCGAGATCGGTGGCCACCGCGCCGAGAAGGGCGTTCTGCGTGTATTTCAACGTCCCCAGGTTCTTGTTCGCCTCGTTCCAGTCCACCAAATCCTGAAGCGTCTTGAACGGCGCCTTGCCGTCCTGCGCGGCAAGCCACGCGTTGAAGTCCCGGTGCATGCCATAGCTCAGGACGGACGTGCAGGCCGCGCTCGCCTGGCTTCCCGGGCGGTCGCAGCCGCCGATGGACAGGGGGTTTTTCTCCGCGTCCTTGGCGCTGTAACTCGGGAAGTCGGCGGGATCGACGATTTCTGCGCCGGCCTGCTTCAACACGGCGATAGCTTCGTCGAACGCCTTCATCTGGTCGGCGGGCACCTCGCCGCGCGGTTCTTTCACACCGGGCGGGGTGGTGGTCACGCCGAAGCCAAGGCGGGGCACCCCGATACGCGCGCCTTTCAGGGCGTCGGCCTTCAGATGCGGCGTATAGTCGTTGTTGGCGGGCGGCGCGCAGCGCGTGGTCGCCGCGTCATTCGGATCCGGGGCCCGGCCTTCCAAGACCCCCATCATGATCGCGACATCCGCAACGGTCCTGCCCATGGGGCCCGCCGTATCTTGGTCCGCTGTGATGGGGATGACGCCGTAACGGCTGATGCGTCCCACGGTCGGTTTGATCCCGGCCAGCATATTCTGGTTGGAGGGCGACAGGATCGAGCCGGACGTCTCGGTGCCCACATTCACCGCCCAGAAACTCGCCGCTGTGCCGGCGCCGGAGCTTGATCCCCCCGTGCCCATGACGGGGCGTCCGTCGTTCTGGCCGGCGCGCGGGTCTCTGCGCGGGTCATAGGGATTGAAGGAATACCCCGAAATGGAACTGTAGTTCGCGGGCATGCCCTGGCCGAAGTAATTCGCCAGCTCGGTCAATGTCGTTTTCGCGATGATGATCGCGCCGCCGTCTTTCAGATTCTTCGCCAGCGGCGCATCCCAGGGCGCCATGAAACCCGCAAGACCGATCGTGCCGCCCGTGGTCGGCATCGTGGTCTCCTGGATATTGTCCTTCAGGGCGACGGGAATGCCGTGCATCGGTCCGCGCAGTTTGCCGGCCTTGCGTTCCTCGTCCAGCCGGCGGGCTTCTGCCAGCGCGTTCGGATTGACCGCGATCGTTGCGTTGATGACGTTCTCGTAGGTCGCGATCCGGATCAGGTATTGCCGCACCAACTCCTCGGCGGTCACGCGCCCTTCGGCCATTGCCTTTTGCATGTCCGGGATCGAGGCTTCCACGACATTGAAGGGCTCTTTAGGCGCGGCCGGTGGTGCGGCCTGTTCACAAGACGCAAGCAAAAGTGCCGACGCCGTCAACAGCGTCGAGGCAAACAGTTTTCTTTTCATAGTCCCCTCTTGTCCTCTCCCGGTGAAAACCATCCTCCGCGATAGACAGTATGGTCTCCCTCACGGCCCGCCCGCCATGGTATTTTTGGCGTGCGCTTGTGCATATCGCTATGGAGTTGCCCATGACCGCGGTCATCCTCGATGCCGCTCTCACCTATCTTCATCACTTGGGAATCGGGATACTGATCGCCGGGCTCGCCATGGAAGCCGCCCTGGCGCGTGGGCCCTTCACCCAGTTCCAGTTCTATCGTCTGGCGCGGATCGACGCCGCCGTCGGATTCGGCGCCGCCCTTGTGTTGTTCGCCGGGATCGGCCGTGTGATGTATGGGCTCAAGGGGGCGGAATTCTACATGGGCAACCATGTGTTCTGGACCAAGATGGCGCTGTTCGCGCTTGTGGCCGGCGCGTCTCTTCCCGTCACGATCAATCTGCTCAAGTGGCGCAAAGCGGCCATTCTGGATGCTGACTTTCAGCCGCCGCCGGAAAAACTTCGTACCGTGCGGCGTCACATTAAGATCGAAGCCGCGTTGCTTCTCCTGATTCCCCTGATGGCGGTCCTTATGGCGCGTGGGATCGGGATGCGGTGAGGTGCGAAAGTGGAGAAATGGCGCGCTTTTCTCGTTTGTATCCTGACGACGGCCGCGCTGTCGGGTTGCACGGCGGAACGCGATGCCTGCGACGACTTCGGCCCGATGATCGCAGGCGAGGGTGAGCAAACCTTTGGCGAACGCCACGCGCCGGACTTACGCTTCCCCGTGCCGGAGCGCGAATTCCTGGCCGCGGTCCGCGCGACGAAATTGGAATGGTTCCGGATCGGTCCTGGACAGGTTGTGGCGCTCGAGGCGCCTTATCAATGCGCCGGCTATGACATGAGCGCGATCTCCCATGGATACGCCATGGCGGGTGGGCGCTTGCGCGCGAAGTCGGAATATTATGTCGCGTTTGTCGACCGCGGCGGCATGGTCGTCCTTGTCGAAAATCGCTTCGGGTTCCTGCCCTCGCGATTTTAAAGGCGTTATCCCGCAACAAGTCTGTCATGGATGAACGCGACGCGCGCCGCGACCGGCGCGCGCGGAAGTTCGACCAACTGATACCCGAGGGCGGTGTATGTGTTTTGCATGACGGTGAAGGTCGCTTGCGCCTCGGCGAAGTCTTGCTTGCGCTCGGCGTCATTGTCGAAAATCTCGCGCCAGGGCGGCGCGATAAAAACCGTCGTGTTGTAGCGCATGGATGCGGCGGTTGCGGCAATCTCGTCGGGGACCGCGAGGCCACAGTGAGTCAGGTATCCGACCGTGTCCGGAAGACCCCGGTCGAACATGACAATACCGCCGCTCGCCTCGGCGTTTCGATAGTTCGCGACATCCTTGGCGAACATCAGCGCCGCGAACGCCGCACGGTCGGCCCAAGGCAGCGCCGTCCCGCCGGCCGCGACCTGTGTTCGGATTACATCGCGCCCCGACTCCGGCATCGCGGCGTATCCGCCTGCGTTAAGGGCGGCGATCAAGGTGCTCTTTCCTGCGCCGGGTCCGCCTGTCACAACATAGAAACGGTTCATGCGATCTCCTCCATCGCGCTTGAGCGGTTAGTTGAGGCGTCCGCGCTCAACCGAAGATGTGGACGCGCGGCGGCGGAGTTTCCCCGACCGACGATCCGGCCGACGACCGCCATGTTGGGATTTGAAAACCCGATACGGAGCGCGTAAGACGCCGGGGGAAATCTTTCACGTCGTGTCATGGCGCTCCACACCGGCAGAACGAGCGATTATCTCAGCCCTTTCCGGATTCTTCTCGCCGAGCCGAATCCCCTTATGCGCAAGGTTACGCGCGATATCCTCTTTCTTCTCGGTGGCCGCAAGATTGTCGATACCGGCGACATCAATGTCGCGGCTCAGTTCATCTCCCAGGGCGGCGTCGATATCGTGCTCTCGGAATGGTACCTGGAAGGCGCCTGCGGGGTCGATCTCGTGCGCTGGGTCCGGCGCGAACAGACGGACATCCGCTTCACACCGATCATCATGCTCACGTCACAGACCCGGGTGCAGAATATCGTGATGGCGCGCAACAGCGGCATCACCGAATTTGTGGCGAAGCCATTCACCGCCAAGTCGCTTATCACGCGTATTCGCGAGGTTGTCGAACGCCCGCGGCCGTTTGTCGCCGTCGGCCAGTACTTCGGACCCGACCGGCGCCGGCGCACCGGGGAAGTTGAAAAGGGGGCCGAACGCCGCGAGTCGACGGCGATTCTCGTCGACGGCTACGATCTCAGCCAACCCGACATCGACGCCATCATCTCCGGTGGCCGCGGCCGTCCGCGCGCCTGAATCCTTACGGCTCTTGCCATGCCATCTCAAGCGCGCTCAACGCCTCGCGCATAGCGATCGCGAAGTCTTCGCGCTCGTACAGGTCGTTGTGGCTCGCGTCCTTGATTGTCCGACTATAGACCATGCGTTTGGCCGCGCCGCGCATCTCCGACGTCCGCTCGCGGGGGATGACCTCATCGCGCTCGGCGGCGATGATCGCGGTGGGTGTATCCAATCCCCGTAAGAGTTCGCCGTT
Organism: uncultured Rhodobacterales bacterium; assembly: GCA_964576515.1. Lineage (GTDB taxonomy): Bacteria > Pseudomonadota > Alphaproteobacteria > Rhodospirillales > Rhodospirillaceae > SHVO01. Next base: position 65,013 of record CAZNUW010000005.1, on the reverse strand, counting down.
GCGCATCGGATTCCGGATCAGGGCCGCCGCGGGCAGCCATGGGAAATGAAAGGCGGCAAGTTCCGCCAGGGAATCGAACGGCGTCACCAGGATCAAGCCGTCCAATTTGCGTTCGCGGGCCAGGTGGACCGCCACGCCCGATCCGATGCTGAACCCCGCGGCGACGATCCGCGCGTCCTTCGCCTCTTCGCGCACCTTGTCGAAGATGATTGGCGCGTCGGCCAACAAGGCGTCGACGCTGGCGCGCCCTGTGCTCGGCGCATATCCGCGATAGTGATAAACGATCACCTCGGCGTGGGGGTAAAGCGTATAGAGGTAGGCCGCCGCATCCTCCGCGTTCCAGGCGTTGCCGCCGAATCCCAGCACGATGACCCGGTCCGTGATCGGAACGGCGGGGGGCGTCAACCGCGCGCCCCGGAGGACATCGCCGTTCGGGAGGGTCAAGGTAAGCCGTGGCGTGTCCGGCGGTAGCGGCGTGCCGGTCTTTGCCGCGAGTGCGACCGGGAACAGCATGCGGTCCTGGATGACCCACAGCACCGCGACGGCGGCGAGATAGGCCGCCGCGAGGGACAGCACGATTTTCACGAGGACAGGCATGCGCGAAAGCTAGCCCGGAATCTGGCCGGAGATAAGGCGGCGAACGCCTATTTCACAACATCCTCGGCGCCAAAGGGGCAGGACGCCAGGGATCAGTGTTTGTACTTTTTCTGGCGTTCGACGTCCGCGCTCATCAGCTCTTCGATGGGGAGTTTTTCCAGCACCGATGGCGGCGGTTTCGCCAGCCCTTCCTTTTCCATCGCCTTCGCCCAGCGCATCAGCGCGTCCGGCATCTTGCGGGACAGCCACGCCGGACCGACGAGCTCGACCCACAGTTCGATCTCGCGCGGCGTCACTTCCGCCTTGGCGCACATGCTCTCGGCGATCTCCACCAGCGTCTTGGCGATCGTCGCGTCGATCATCGCCGACGGCTCGGTCCAAAAGCCCTTGCGGTAGCTGTCGGTGTAGAACCCGAGCTGCTTCAGCATGTCGAGCACCTCCACCGTTTCTCCCGTGGTGTTGGTGGCGTCCTTGAATTCGGAGAGATGGCGCGCGCCCTTCGAGACAAGTTCGGCCAGGATCCAGGCCGTGTTCTTCGGATGGTGCGAGCGGTAGTCTTTCCAGGCGCCCATCAGTTCGCCTTTGCTGCGCGACAGGCACATCGCGCGCAGTGTCGAGATCTTCTCGCTCTCTTCCACGGACAGCGCGGCCATCGAAGCCGCGGACGGGTAGCGTTTGGCGTCGAGAAGGATTTTCGCATCGGCCGCGAGACGCCGCGCGTTGCGGATGGCCGCGTTTATCCCTTCGGCGACCTCATTGGCGGTCAAAGGGCCACGAAACGGCGACAGCGGCGATGGCGGAGTAGTGGACGGCATAAGGGCTCACGCGCGACTTGATGTGCACTCACAGCCCCCTCTCGAATGATAAGAGGCTGGGATGCAACGATGCAAGCGTTCCAGTGTTCCCCTACGCGTAAACGTAGATCGCGCGTAACGTTCTGTTCCAGCGGCGATTTAAGCCGATATGACGGCGCCGTTACGAACTTCGCCCGGAGTCGCGAGATCGACGAAGATATCCGTGATTGCGTCCGGTGTGGGCAAGCTGAGCGGATCTTCCCCGGGATAGGCCTGTGCGCGCATCTTGGTCCGCACGCGGCCGGGATCGATAATATTGGCCTTTACCGGCGTATGGGCGACTTCCGCCGCATAGACCTTCACCATCTGTTCCAGGGCCGCCTTCGAGGCGGCGTATGGGCCCCAATACATCGCGGCCCGGCGCGCGACACCCGATGTCACAAACATCGCGCGGCCCGCATCCGACAGACGCAGCAGCGGATCCATCGCGCGGATAAGACGCCAGTTCGCGTGAACATTGAGATTGAACACGTCCGTCCACATCTTAGGCGTGTAGTGACCCATGGGCGAAAGCTGACCCAGCATGGCGGCGTTGCCGACCAGCACGTCCAGTTTACCGAATCGCTGGAACAGCGCCGCGCCCGTCTGATCGATCTTGTCGAAGTCGACCAGGCTTTCGTTGATCAGGATGGCGGGCAGCCCACCGGCCTTGCGAATCTCGTCGTCGAGCTCCTCAAGGGCGCCGGTGGTGCGCGCGTAGGCGATCACCTGCGCGCCCTCTTTGGCGAACCGCAGGGCCACGGCGCGGCCGATGCCGCGCGACGCGCCGGTCACCAGCGCGATGCGGCCGGTCAACTTCCCAGATTGTGTCACGCTTAGACTCTTTCAGTGAGCAGCGAGAGCTGCTTGGGCTGCGTCCCGGCGTTGCGGTCCGTCAGCGGAAGCGGGTAATCACCAGTGAAGCAGGCGTCGCAATACTGCGGATGTCCGAGATCGCGCTTCGCTTCGCCCAGCGCTTTATAAAGCCCATCGATCGAGATGAAGGCGAGGCTGTCGACGCCAAGCAGCTTCGTCATCGCGGCGAGGTCATATTGATGCGCCAGGAGCTTGTCGTAGTCCGGCGTGTCGATGCCGAAGAAACACGGATGCGCGGTCGGCGGGCTGGAGATGCGCATATGCACTTCCTTCGCGCCGGCCTGGCGGACCATCTCGACGATTTTCTTCGATGTCGTGCCGCGGACAATGGAATCGTCCACCAACACCACGCGTTTGCCTTCCAGCACATCCCGGTTCGGGTTGTGCTTGCGCTTCACGCCCAGGTTACGCGTCTTGTCGGTGGGTTGGATGAAGGTGCGGCCGACATAGTGATTGCGGATGATGCCGTATTCAAACGGGACGCGCGCCGCAGCGGCGTATCCCAGCGCGGCCGGTACACCGGAGTCCGGCACCGGCACGACGACGTCGCACGAGACGCCGCTCTCGAGGGCCAACTGCGCGCCGATGCGTTTGCGTACGTCGTAAACGCTGTGGCCTTCGGCGACACTGTCGGGGCGCGCGAAGTAAATGTATTCGAAAATGCAAAAACGCGCGTGTTGCTTCGGGAACGGTTTCAGGCTGCGCACGCCGTCGTGGGTGATGACGACCACTTCGCCGGGTTCCACGTCGCGCACGAAGTCCGCGCCGATGATGTCCAGCGCGCAGGTTTCGGAGGCAAGGCACCACGAGTTGCCCGATTTGCCGAGCACCAGCGGACGCACGCCCAAGGGGTCGCGCGCACCGAACAGCGCCCCGCCGGTCAGGCAGACGAATGAATAGGCGCCTTCCACCTGGCGCAAGGCGTCGATCAGGCGCTCCTCGAACGTGGTCTGTTCGCTGATGGCCATCAGGTGGATGACCACTTCGGTGTCCGAGGTCGATTGGAACAGGCAGCCGCGGCGCTTCAATTCCTGACGCAGGGTGAGCGCGTTGGTCAGGTTGCCATTGTGCGCGATGGCGAAGCCGCCGGAATCCAGTTCGGCGAACAAAGGTTGCACATTGCGCAGGATGGTCTCGCCGGTGGTGGCGTAGCGCGTATGACCGATGGCCATGTCGCCCTTCAGACGGTCCATCACCGCGTCGCTTGCGAAGTTCTCCGAAACGTGGCCCATCCCGCGATGGCTATGGAACTGGCGGCCGTCGAACGAGACGATGCCGGCCGCTTCCTGCCCGCGGTGCTGAAGCGCATGCAGGCCCAGCGCGGTATGCGCGGCGGCGTCGGAATCGCCGATGATCCCGAACACGCCGCATTCTTCTTTCAGGTGGTCGCCGTCGACGTCTTCGTCGTGCGCGGCGAATGGATGGGTGCTGAGCCGGTCACTCATTGTGGTTTGGTGGCCTCCGGGCTCGCGATGCTGTCCATGAGCCGTTCTATATCCCGGCGTTCTTGATTTTGGTACCCGGCTTCGGGTGTTTTTTCCTTCGCCTCGGCGGCCGGCCGATTCAGCCGCTCCAGCGTCTTGGCGGTATTTATGGCTTCTTCCGCTTTAATCAAGGCTTCCGATTTCGGCGCAAGGGTGGGCGGCGTGATGGAGGGCGGCAGCACGGAAATCAGGCCCTCCGCCGCCATCTCGATCACGGGCAGCGTCTTGGCGGTTTCCACCCAGCGCGGACGCTCACGTTCCGTCAGCCAGTCGGTGATGATGAGCCCCACGGCCAAGATCACGATCGCGCGCGCGATCCCGAACACGAAACCCAAGGACCGGTCGAGGTTGTTGAGCGCGCTTTTCTGGATCGCGCGCGCCACGGCATGGGTCGCGATCGAGAGAATGAGAAGCACAATCAAGAAAATTGCGACAGCCGCCGCTGCGTCCGCGGCCCAGTTGATGGGGATAAGGCCGCGCGCGTGCGGTTGGATGAAGGGGAAACCGTAGATCACCGCGACGACCGCGCCGATCCAAGCCGCGATCGACAGGACTTCGTGAACGAAGCCCCGGACAAAGGCGATGAGCGCGGAAATGAGAAGGATGGCGCCAACGGCGAGGTCGAGGCCGTTGACCGGCAAGCCCTGCATCAGGACGCACCCGCTTTTGCGCGTTGGCCGGGTGCGGCCATGGCGTCTGCAAACTGGCTCACTACGTCCTGCACGTGACCCATGCTCTTGATCGAAAGTCCCGTCTTCGTGTCGTCCGGTTGTGCCCCGCCCGGCTTTGTCCCAGACGTGTCCGTCTTGCGGGCCGGACGCGGCACCCAGGCTTGTTTAAATCCCAGCTTCGCGGCTTCCTTAAGGCGCACGTCCCGTTGCGCCACCGCGCGGACTTCGCCCGACAGGCCGATCTCGCCGAAAACCACCATATCCGCCGGCACCGGGCTCCCGCTCAAGGCCGAAACCAGGGCCGCGGCGACCGCCAAGTCCGCCGCCGGCTCCTGGATGCGGAGGCCGCCGGCGACGTTCAGATAAAGGTCATACCCGGTGAAGGCAAGGCCGCACCGGGCCTCCAAAACCGCGATCACCATGTTCAGCCGGGCCATATCCCAGCCCACCACGGCCCGCCGGGGCGTGCCCAGGGCGGAAGGGGCGACAAGTGCTTGAATTTCCACAAGAACGGGCCGGGTTCCCTCCAATCCTGCGAAGACGCAGCTCCCGCTGACGTTGCCACGCCGCTCGGCGAGGAACAGGGCCGAGGGGTTCAAGACCTCCGCCAGCCCGGTATCGGTCATCTCGAACACGCCGATCTCGTCGGTGGGGCCGAAACGGTTCTTCACGGCCCTGAGGATTCGGAACTGGTGGCCGCGGTCCCCTTCAAAATAAAGGACGGTGTCCACCATGTGCTCCAGCACACGCGGACCGGCCAGGGTGCCTTCCTTGGTGACATGGCCGACCAGGAACAGCGTGAATCCCCGGCGCTTGGCAACCCGGATCAGTTCGTGGGCGCAGGTCCGCACCTGGGTCACGGTGCCCGGCGCCGATTCCACCGTATCGGCGTACATCGTCTGGATGGAATCGATCACCACCACGTCCGGCGGAGTGCCGGCCTCAAGGCTCGCGATGATGTCGCGGACATTGGTGGCCGCGGCGAGCTGGACGTTCGCCTTGCTCAAGCCCAGACGATCGGCGCGCAGGCGCACCTGATCGACGGCTTCCTCGCCCGTGATATAGGCGACGCTGGCGGCGGCGGCGAGCACGCCTGAGGCTTGCAGCAGTAAAGTCGACTTGCCGATGCCGGGATCGCCGCCGACGAGGATGGCTGAGCCCGGCACAAGACCGCCGCCACAGACACGGTCCAGCTCGCCGATGCCCGTCGCGCGGCGCGGCGGCGGTTGGCCTTGCGTCTTCAGATCAACGAACGCGATCTTACGTCCGGCTTTTCCGCCCAATCCTTTTGGGGCGCTTTCGCGCGGCGCTTCCTCGGTGATGGTGTTCCATTCGCCGCAGGCGTCGCATTTGCCAGCCCACTTCGTATAGGTCGCGCCGCAGTTCTGGCAGACGAAGGAGGCGGAGGACTTGGCCATCTACCTGCGCACTTGCATCTTGATCGGCCCCTCGGCGCGGCCGTTGACGAACTGATCGACATAGTCGTTGCCGCTGGCGTCCACGTTCTTCGCGTCGCCGACCCAGATCAGCTTGCCCTCATACAACATGGCGATGCGGTCGCCGATTTTTTTCGCCGACGCCATATCGTGGGTGATCGACAGTGCGGTGATGCCGCGCTTGCGCACGCAACTCACGATTAGGTCGTTGATGACGTCGCCCATGATGGGATCGAGGCCGGTTGTCGGTTCATCGAAGAACACGATCTCGGGCGAGCCCGCGATGGCGCGCGCGAGCCCCACGCGCTTTTGCATGCCGCCCGAAAGCTCAGACGGCGAAAGTTCGGCGACGTCCTTGCTCAAGCCCACTTGGCCCAGCGCTTCCAGCGCCCGGGCCTTGGCGTCCTTGCGGCCCATGTGCGCACCCTGGATCAAGCCGAAGGCGACGTTTTCCCAGACCGGCAAGCTGTCGAACAACGCGCCGCCTTGAAACAGCATGCCGAACTTCTTGTTCGTTTCTTCGCGGTCCGCCGCGCGCAGGTGCGTCACGTTCTCGCCGTCGACCTCGATGGCGCCGGTATCGGCCACAAGGATGCCCAGGATGCACTTCAGCAGCACCGACTTTCCGGTGCCGGATCCGCCGATCACGACGACGGACTCGCCCTTGGCGATATCGAGTGTGACGCCGTTCAGCACGGCCTTCGAGCCGAAGCTTTTCTTCACATCTTTAAGGCGGATTTTCGGGGCGTCCGTCATGTTAGGTCCCGAAGAACAGTTCAGTGATGACGTAATTGAACGTCAGGATCAGGATGGAAGACGAGACCACGGCGTTCGTCGTCGCGGCCCCCACGCCTTGCGCGCCGCCTTTCGAGTGATATCCGGAGAAGCAGCCCATCAGCGCAATGATGAAGCCGAACACCGCGGCCTTCACGAGGCCCGAGATCACGTCCAACGGTTGCAGGAAGTTGATGGTGTTGCTGAGATAGATGCCGGCGTTGAAGTCGAGCTTGTACACCGCCACCATATATCCGCCGAACACGCCGATGATGTCGGCGACCAGAACAAGGGCGGGAAGCATCAAGACGCCCGCGATCAAGCGCGGCACCACCAGATACTTGAACGGATTGGTCGAGAGCGTCGTGAGCGCGTCGATCTGCTCGGTGACGCGCATGGTGCCGATCTCGGCGGCCATGGAGGCGCCGATGCGTCCGGCGACCATCAGACCGGCCAGCACCGGGCCCAGTTCGCGCGTCAGCGAAATCACCACCACGTTGGCGATCGCGCTTTCAGCCGAGAAGCGCGCGAAGCCTGTATAGCTCTGCAGCGCCAGCACCATGCCGGAGAAGATCGCCGTCAGCCCGACGACCGGCAGCGAGTAGTAGCCGATGTCGATCATCTGCCGGCCGATCAGGCGCGGATAGAACGGCGGGCGCACGCAGTGGGACACGGCGGTCGCGGTGAAGATGGCGAGGCGTCCCAGGTGGCCGAGAAAGGCGAGGACAACGGCGCCGATGGAGGCGAGGGCGTTCATGGGTGCGCGACCCTACCGCGGCGCGCTGAGATACTGGCGCGCGTAGCGCGCGCCGAGGCTGGTCAGCACTTCATAGCTGATGGTCCCGGCGTCGGCGGCCAGGTCGTCCACCGTCCGGCGGCTGCCCAGGAGTTCGATGGTCGCATCGGGGCCGAGGCTGGAATCCGGCACCTCGGAGACGTCGAAAATGGTGAGATCCATGGAGACGCGGCCCGCGACGGGCACCTTGATGTCGTCGATATACCCATGCCCGCGATTGGAGAAGGAGCGCAGCAGGCCGTCGGCATAACCTATTGAAACCGTTGCCAATTTTGCCCCATCCCGCGCCGTGTAGGTGGCACCATATCCAACGGGTGCGGCAGCGTCAACGCGCCGGACCTGCACGATTTTTCCCAACAGGCGCACCACGGGAATCATCGGGTTGGGCTTTCCGGAAAGGGGGTTCGCCCCGTAAAGGGCCACGCCCGGACGCGCGAAGTGATAGTGGAAGGCCGGGCCCAGGAACACGCCGGACGAGTTCGCGAAGCTGCCCTTCGCGTCCGGGAACTTGCTCCGGAACGTCTCGAGGGCGGAGGCGAATTTCCGCCTCTGGTCCTCGTTCATCGGGGTCTGTTCTTCGGCGCAGGCCAGGTGGCTCATCAGCGCGAGCGGGTGTAGGCCGGCGAAACCGTCGGGATCGGCCATCAAGGTCTCGAATTCGCGCGCGCTCAACCCTAATCGATTCATGCCCGTGTCGACGTGCACCAGGCTTTCCATCAGGATGTCGTTGGCCTGCGCGAACCCGCGCCAGCGCCCGATCTGCGCGGGCGAATTCAACACGGGTACGAGCCGGAACGCGACGAAGTCCTTTTCCGTGCCTTTGTTGGGACCATGCATGACGACGATCCGCGGCCCATCGCCCAGGGCGGCGCGCAGCGCAACGCCTTCGTCCAGGTGCGCGACAAAGAAAGTGGCGCAGCCCGCGTCCTTCAACGCCTTGCCGACCTGCGCGGCGCCTGTTCCGTAGCCGTCGGCCTTCACCACCGCGCCCATTTCGCACGTCGGGCCGACCTGGCGTTTCAGGATGCGCCAATTCTCGGCGACGGCCGCCAGATCGATGGACAGCAGCGCGCCGGCGCGGTCTTCCGGACGGGAGATGACGGTGGCTGGCATGGGCCCCGGTATGGCTGGAAGCCGTTCCAAGAGCAAGCGCCCTTGGCCGCCGACCGTTAGTCCTCGATCGGGGGCGGCAGATGGCTCTGGTCGATGAGGTCGCTGAAGTGCGTGTAGTTCGCATCGAAGTACAGACGCACCGCACCGATGGGGCCGTGACGCTGTTTGGCGACGATGGCTTCGGCGACGTTGTGGGCCTGTTCGCAGCGCTCCTGCCACTTCAGCATTCTTTCGTGGAACTTCTCGCTGCTTTCGTCGGGCCGCTGGCTCGGTTCCGCGCGCTCCAGGTAGTACTGTTCGCGGTACACGAACATGACCACGTCCGAGTCCTGTTCGATGGTGCCCGATTCACGAAGGTCGGACAGTTGCGGCCGCTTGTCTTCGCGCTGTTCGACGGCGCGCGAAAGCTGCGACAGCGCGATGACCGGCACGTTCAACTCTTTCGCCAGCGCCTTCAGGCCGCGGGTGATGGCCGAGATTTCCTGTACGCGGTTCTCGGTCTTCTCGCTGCGGCTCGGCGCGATGAGCTGCAGGTAGTCGATCACGATCAGGCCCAGTCCGTTCCCGCCATCGGCCGTCTTGTTCTGGCGCGCGAGACGGCGGCAGCGGGTGCGGATGGTCGACACCGTCACGGCCGGCGTGTCGTCGATGTACAGCGGCACCTCGTTGACTTCCTGGCTCGCCACCACAAGGCGGCTGAAGTCGTCGTTGGACAGGCCGCCGGTGCGGATCATGTGGCTGTTGATCTTCGAGCGTTCGGCCAGGATACGCGTCGCGAGCTGTTCGGCCGACATTTCGAGCGAGAAGAACGCCACCATCTTGCCGCGGTCTTCGGCGCGGTCGGTGTTGCGATAGTAATGCGCGGCGTTGAAGGACATCGTTGTGGCCAACGCCGTCTTTCCCATCGACGGACGGCCGGCCAGGATGATCAGGTCCGAAGGGTGCAGACCGCCCAGCTTCTTGTCGAGGTCGGTCAACCCCGTCGTCACGCCGGCCAGCGCGCCTTCGCGGCGGTGCGCGGCCTCGGCCAGGTTGATGGCGGTCACAAGGGCCGTACCGAAGCTCTGGAACCCGCCCTCCAGCGTCCCTTCGGCCGCCAGGTTGAACAGAACTTGTTCCGAGTCCTCGATCTGCGACACCGCCGATTCCTCGGGTGTCGCGTCGTAGGCTTTGTTGACGATGTTCTCGCCCAGCTCGATCAGCTCGCGGCGCAGGAAAAGGTCGTAGATCAATCGGCCGTATTCGGCCGAGTTGATGACGGTCACCGCGCCCGCGGCAAGGCTCGCGAGGTACTTCATGCCCCCGGCGCTGACCACGAGGTCGTCGCGCTCCAGGTAGGTTTTCAAGGTCACCGGGTTGGCCTGATGACCCTGTTCGATCAACTTGGCGCACGACTCATAGATGCGCCCGTTCACCGGATCGGCGAAGTGCGGCGCACGCAGGAATTCCTGGACGCGCTCGTAGGCGCGGTTGTTCATCAGGATGGCGCCGAGCAGCGCCCGCTCCGCCTCGTAATTGTGCGGCGGCGTGCGAAGAGCCTGGCCGGCGGCGTCCGCCGGATCTGTGACGCGAAGTGGTGTGGCCATATAATGAGAATGTCCCCTAAGAGTCTCGTCTTAGAGATATCCACGCGCAAGGACAATCTGTGGATAACGTGGATATCGGGGGCGTTCCTATATCGCGGCGAGGTTGCACACGACCTCACCATCACCCGGTCACAGTTTCGCCTATGCGGCGAAAAAGTTCCGCCCTTATTGCGGGCTATATCTTGTCCATGACCGAGGAGAACGTTGACCAGGGAGAACGTCGACCAAGGAGAACATTCATGGAGAAGCGCACGCGTCTCTTTGCCCAGGCGCTGGCCGTGGCGTTGATCGTCGTCGCCGGCGTCGGGCTCTACACCTACACACTGCAAGATCGGCTTGATGCGACGTTGGAGTCCATCGGCGCGCTTGAGCAAGACCGTAATGTCTGGAAGTCCAAGGCCGAGCGGGCGGAAGGCGTGATCGACACCGCATCGGCGTCGCTGAACACCTGCAGCGCCCAGGTGGAGACGCTGCGCGCGCAGCTCGTTTCCGCCCCGCTCGCGCCCCGCGCGCCGGGATTTTAACCGGCGATCTTAGGCCGCGTTGTTACACGTCGCTTTCCGCGTTAAGTGTGCGATGCGAAATATCTATCCGCCTTGGTTCCCCGCGCCAACACGCGTATATTTGACTCGATGCGGTTTTTCGTCCGCATCATGATCGGTACGTGCCTGATGCGGGCGATCGTTCCGAACTGCCTGTGTGAGTCGCGTCCCGTGCGGAGGAGAGTTCACGAGGGGCTGTTTCGCCCCTCCTCAACGGGAGGATATCGAGATGGGTGGTGCTGGTGCTGCCGCGCGTCTGCTCGCGCTGGCTTTCTTCGTCATTGTAGGTGCTGGTCTTTACGCCGTGGTGCTGAAAAGCGACCTGAGCGCCGCGGAAGTGCAACTCAACAACATCGCGAAAGATCGCGATCTCTACAAAGTACGGCTCGAACAATACGCAAGCCAAAGCAAGGATGACTCGCAGGCGCTCGCGAATTGCCAGGCCCGGGTCACCGATCTGACCACACAGATGGAAGAAGCCCTGAAAAAGCCCGCCGGACGCCGTTGATCCTGTCCGACAAGCGGCGGCGCGGGTTTTAGGCGCGGTCCGCGGCGTCTGTACGCGCGTTTCGTGCAGGCTCGCGGACCGTCCAGCCTCTTCCCCTTTGCCCCTCTTGCTATTTGCCGGGGCGTCTGTCGTGATGCCGCGCGTCTTTCTCGCGTGCGGTATCCATGGATTTCATCACTCTGCTCCAGGCGGCCTTCCTCGGCTTCGTCGAAGGTCTCACGGAATTCCTGCCCGTTTCGTCCACGGGCCATCTCATCCTTCTCATCGACCTCCTGGGGTTCCAGGGCCCGCCGGGCAAGATGTTCGAGATCGTCATCCAATTGGGGGCGATTCTCGCGGTCGTATGGATTTACAGGGTGAAGATCTTCACCACCGTGCGGGGCGTCTTTCATGACCCCGCGGCCCAGACGTTCACGATCAATCTGCTCCTGGCCTTTCTCCCGGCCATGGTCATCGGCGTTTTCGCCTATTCGTTCATCAAAGGGGTTCTCTTCTCGCCCTGGGTGGTGAGCGTCGCGCTGATCGTGGGCGGCGTCGCGATCCTGATTATCGAACGGATGCAGAAGGTCGCGCGCTATCGTGCGCCCGAGGAGATACCCTGGCGGCGCGCCCTCGCGGTGGGATTCTTCCAGTGCCTCGCGATGATCCCCGGCGTCTCGCGCTCGGGCGCCACCATCATGGGCGCGCTGCTCGTCGGCGTCGAGCGCCGCGCGGCGGCGGAGTTTTCGTTCCTGCTCGCCATTCCCACGATGCTCGCGGCGACCGTCTACGACCTCTACAAGAACCGTGATGTGCTCACCGCCGACAATATGACCATTGTCGCGGTGGGGTTCATCTCGGCGTTTGTGGTCGCCTTCGCGGTCGTGCGCACCGTGCTGAATTTCATTTCCAAACACGGCTATACGCCGTTCGCGATCTACAGGATCGTGATCGGCGTCGTGATGCTGGCGATACTGACGCTGCGCGCCTAATCCGTGCGCCGCGCGCTTAATCCATAGGTGGTTTCGGCGCGGGCCGGGGTTGCGGCTGCTTCTTGCGGATTTCTTCCGGCCACGTGCTCTTGATGAACGCCAGCACCGCCCAGATGTCGTGATCGGTGAGCACGCCGCCGAACACCGGCATGTCGGTTTCGTAGGTGGCGTCCAGGCCGTCCTTGATGATCAGGAACAGGCGCGGGTCCGAGTGGTGCCAGGTATGGCCGCTGGGATCGTGCGGCGGCGCGGGCAGCTTTCCGTCGGGCCTGTGGCGCCACCACTCCGGTTGCCCTTCGAGGTTGGCGCCGTGACACACCGCGCAATGGTCGACGTAAAGCTGCTTGCCGTGCGCCACCAGCCTCGCATCGGTATGGTCGGCGCTGGTGGCGGGGCGCGCGGGCATCAGCCAGATCGCCGCCGCGCCCAAAGCCGCCGCCGTGATGGGGCCGGCAAACAGGATCGCTTTGACGAACGGCTTCATTCGGGTCTACCCGCGGAAATCGGCGAAATGGACCTCGCCCGCTTCGTTACCGATCAGCAGGCGGTCGCCGTCGGGATTCCAGGCCATGCAGGTCACAGGGCTTCCGCTTGCGTCGATGATGCCGATGGTGTTGGCGGAGCCCGCCTGTCCCACGAGGACGCTGCCGTCTTCAAAGCCCGCCGCCATGATGTCCAGTTTTGGATTGGCGGCCAAGGCGCTGACGAAGGCGCCGTTCGCCGCCCCGAATTCGGCCGGCGGTTTGCCCATGGGGCCGCTGCCGCTGAACGGCCAGCAGATCACGCTGTCGGACCCCGTCGTCGCCAGGAAGTGGCCTTTGCGTGTGAACGCCAGGCCCCGGACCTTGCCCGGATAACCTGTCATGCGCATGTGCTCCGAATCCGACAAACGCCAGCCGTGCAGCGCGTTCTCCTGCATCCCGGTCACGACGTAGTCGCCGTCGGGCGACCAGACCACCTGGAGGTGCGAGCCGCGCCACTCCAGCACCGTCGGGGCGGCCGTGCTGCCCAGCCACCACAAACTCACGCCGTTGTAGTGCGTGGCGGCCAGGCGTTTGCCCTTCGGGTTGATGGCAAGCCCGCCGACGGACGTCGCGTGCGCCAATTCCCGCAGCTCGCCCTTTTTGTTCAGGATGAACGCGGTCTTGGCTGCGGCGAAGACGCGTACGCCCGCGCCCGCGTGGGCCGTGACGTGCTCGATCCACTTGCCTTTGCCTTCCCACAGGGTCTCGGTGGCGCCCGTGGCCGCGATCTTCACCAGTTTGCCGTCGTCGCCGCCCGAGAGGAACGCGCCTTTTTCGATGTCCGCCGCGAGGGCGAGACACGCCCCCTTATGGACGCCGACGACGGTCGGCGCGGCGTCGGGCGTTTCGCTGTCGAACAGGCGAACCGAGCCGTCCCCGAAAGCCATCGCCATCAGGCGGCCGTTCTGTGCGGCGGCCACCGCATAGTCGCCGAAATTCCACGAGGCCAGGCGGCCTTCTGCCTTTTTATGCGCCACTGTCGTTCGTCTTTACGCGGCGCAGGAGTCGAAGCCGGCCTTCAGCATCTTCTCGACCTCCGGGTCGATCTTGCGGCCGATGAAGACGAGGCGGCTCTTGCGTTTGTCCTTCGCGGGCCATGGGCCCGTGTAGTTGCCTTCCGACACCATATGCACGGCCTGGAAAACGAAGCGCTCGTCCTTGCCCGCCATGTTCAAGATGCCCTTCGCGCGCAGGAGGTCCTGGCCTTGCGTGCGCAGGACATCGCCGATCCAGGCGTCGAATTTCTGCTCGCTGACGGGCGCGTCCAGGGTCAACGAGATGCTGCGGATCTCCGCGTCGTGAACCGGGTTGGCCGCGTCGTGATGATCGTGCCCATGCTCATGTCCATGCTCATGTCCGTGCCCGTGGTCATGATGATGATCATGTCCGTGATGATGGTCGTGGTGATGATCATGGTCATGGCCATGGCTGTGATCGTGCGTCGGGTCGAAGGCGTGACCGTGCAGGAAACACGGGTCGTGTTCCAGGATACGGTCCAGGTCGAACGCGCCTCGGTCCAGCACCTTCTCCAGTTCGATATTCGCCCGCGCGGTGTGATGGATGGTCGCGAACGGGTTGAGGCCGCGCACGCGGGCCTCCACCTCACGCAACGTCGCCGGGTCCACGAGGTCGGTCTTGTTCAGGAGGATCACGTCGGCGAAGGCGATCTGTTCCTTGGCTTCGCCGCTGTCGGCCAGGCGCTGCGCGATGTGTTTGGCGTCCACCAGGGTCACGATGCTGTCGAGCTTCGTTTTGCGGCGGACGTCCTCGTCGGTGAAGAACGTCTGCGCCACCGGCGCCGGGTCGGCCAGGCCCGTCGTTTCCACCAGGATCGCGTCGAACTTGTCGCGGCGCTTCAACAGGCCGGCGATGATGCGGATCAGGTCGCCGCGCACGGTGCAGCAGATGCAGCCGTTGTTCATCTCGAACACTTCTTCGTCCGCGCCCACCACCAGGTCGTTGTCGATCCCGATCTCGCCGAACTCGTTCACGATCACGGCGTACTTCTTGCCGTGGTTCTCGGTGAGCACGCGGTTGAGAAGGGTGGTTTTGCCTGCGCCGAGGTAGCCGGTCAGGACGGTGACGGGGATTTGCTTGGGGGGCGCGGCTTCGGCCATGGGAACCTCGAACGACAAAGGAGTGTGGGGTGGGATTATATAGGTGTGGCTCCGCCACAAAAGCAAATCACCCCGGTATGAGAAATCGGCGTAAAAAGAAGAAGCCCGATCCAAGGGGATCGGGCTTCGACTGTAACGCTTGTGACGGAAGGCGGGGGCTTTAGGCCTGCGCTTCTTCTTCTTCCGCCGGGGCCTGTTCACCGGCGTCTTCCCCGATGAGCTTCTCGGCGTCTTCGGCGCGCTCCAGGAGCTGCGCCGCTTCGGCGATCTTCAGGTTGCCTTCCTCGACCGAGCGGGCAACGGTGAACTCGACGTCCACTTTCACTTCCGGGTGCAGGCGCACGGCGGTCTTGAAGGTGCCCAGGGTCTTCACCGGCGCATTCAGCAGCACGGCGGTGCGGTCGACGACAATGCCTTGTTCCTTCAAGGCGTCGCCGATGTCGCGGGCCGAGACGGAACCGTACAACTGGCCGCCTTCACCGGCGGAACGCACGATGATGACCTTCACGCCGTCCATCTTCTTCGCGACGACTTCGGCTTCGCCTTTGCGCTTCAGGTTGATCGCCTGAAGTTCCACTTTCTGCGATTCGTAGAAAGCGCGGTTTTCCTTGTTGGCGCGCAGCGCCTTTTTCTGCGGGAACAGGAAGTTACGGGCAAAACCCGGCTTCACGTTCACGACTTCGCCCATCTGACCCAATCGGTCGATGCGCTCGAGCAGAATGACTTCCATGATTTCCTCCTGGTCTTCAAAAACGCATTTCGTTGAAATGCGGCTGGTTGTTAATCCTCACGCGGCGCAACGAGGCGCGCGCGTAACTGCAACACATGATCCGCCACCGCCAATCCGATCAGCAGGACGAACGACGCCGGGACAGTCACCAACGTCACGATATAGAACAGCACAAGCAGGGCTGGGCCCTGCCGCACCGCTTGCGCGCCGCTGTGCGCCACCGCGAGGCCTTGCAAAAGCAGCGGAAGAGAAAGCACCGCCGCCGCATTGCCCGCGACGAAACCAGCGTCGCCTTTCAACATCAGTGCGGCGGCCGACGTTCCCGCGAACAGCAGGAAGAACCAGCGCTGCACCTCAAAGTCGCGGTACGCGGGTGTCGGCCACAAGGCCAACCCCATCCGCTTCAACATCGCCTGGGCCAGCACGGCGCTCAACAGCGCGCGCAAGCACCAGTTCCATCCCACCGCGCCCGGCAGCACCGCCGCCAAGCTGTCGACGATCTGCACCCGCGCCTTAAGCAGTTCGGCGCCGGCGGCCGGATCGACCGGAACCGCCGTCAGCACTTCGTCGAGTCTCGCGCGAACCGCAGCCTCGATCCCGTCGGGCCCGATGGGCAACAGGAAAAGGCCGCCGACCACGACAAGCACCGCGCCCAAGGCCAGACCGCACACCGTGCGGGCCAGGGCTCGGCCCGAGGCGCCGGTGTTCGGATCCGCCTTGGCGGCGGCGAGCCCCAACCGCGAAAGCACCACGGCCGGGGCGGCATCGACAATCAGATAGACGACGGCGAAGGCGAACGAACCGCCCAGCACCGCCGCTGTCACTGTTCCGCCGACCACGGCCACCGGCAGGAATGCCCCGCCGAGGCCGAAAGCCGTCATCGCGAGCGGTAGCGGCGATAACATCGCGCCCAGGAGAACCCCCAGGAACGACTGCCGCAACGCCGCGATCAGTAAAGCTCCACCTAACGCGCCGGCGACGACCGCGATTGCGCTCGTCCGCGTCACGACAGGTGTTTAGATCGCGACGACGTAAGGCAGCAGCGCGAGGAAGCGGGCGCGTTTGATCGCGCGCGCCAGTTCACGCTGCTTCTTGGTCGACACGGCCGTGATACGGCTCGGCACGATCTTGCCGCGCTCAGAGATGTAGCGGGAAAGAAGGCGCGTATCCTTGTAGTCGATCTTCGGGGCGTTGCTGCCGGTGAACGGGCAGGTCTTGCGCCGACGGAAGAACGGTTTGCGGCCCGGAGGTGCCATTATACTTCTCCTTGGCTGTCGTCAGAACGCGGGCGACGGCCCGAGCTGAAGCGTCCGCCTTCGCGGTCGCCGCCACGGTCGTCATCACGCGGGCGGCCACGACCGCCGCCGCCGAATCCACGGCCGCCGCCGAAGCCGCCACGGTCGCCGAAGCCACCGGTACGCTCAGCAGGACGGTCCTTGTTCGTCAGAACGGCCGACGGGCCTTCTTCATGTTCTTCGACGCGGATGGTCAGATAGCGCAGCACATCTTCATTGATGCGCATGCGGCGCTCGTATTCATTGATCGCCGCCGGCGAGGCGTCGATGTTGAACAGAACGTAGTGGCCCTTGCGGTTTTTCTTGATGCGGTAGGTCAGCGAACGCAGGCCCCAGCTTTCACGCTTGGTAACTTTGCCGCCGCCTTCAGCGAGGATGTTGGTCAGTTCGTCGGCCAGGGTGTCCACCTGGGTGGTGGCGATGTCCTGACGCGCGATCACGACGCTCTCATAGAGAGGCATGAGGGTAGTTCTCCTTATGGCTTGTCTCGTCCAGATGAACACCGACCATCGGCGCTCTCCGGCATAGCCGACCCCAAAAGGCCGGCAAGGAGCTATGTTAAGGGCGCGGAATATACACGTTTGCAGGCCCCCCACAAGGGAAGATGCCCCGGACGGGGCGGTTTTCACGCGCCCCG
The DNA here is from genome assembly GCA_964576515.1 of uncultured Rhodobacterales bacterium. GTDB lineage: Bacteria > Pseudomonadota > Alphaproteobacteria > Rhodospirillales > Rhodospirillaceae > SHVO01. Next base: position 47,523 of record CAZNUW010000005.1, on the reverse strand, counting down.
CGCCCGCCTTGATGGGACGCGGGTTCTGACCTAATTTTATTATATAAATCAATATACTAATAAAATAATCCCGGCCGACTCCCCCAGGCTTTCTTGACAGGAGGGCCCGAGTCCGTCACCTCTCCCCGCCGCAAAACCCGGTGGAGAAGGGGCAAACCATGAGTTGGAGCTACGTATTCCCGGGCCAGGGATCCCAGGCCGTCGGCATGGGCAAGGAGCTGGCGGCCGCGTTCGTCGAAGCCCGCGAAATCTTCGGCGAGGTCGACGAGGCCCTGAAGCAGAACCTGTCCAAGCTGATGTTCGAGGGGCCCTCCGACGAACTCACGCTCACCGAGAACGCCCAGCCCGCCCTGATGGCCGTCAGCATGGCCGTCGTGCGGGTGCTGGAGAAACAAGCCGGCATCGCGATCCGCAAAACCGCGCGTTATGTCGCCGGGCATTCCTTGGGCGAATATTCCGCGCTCGCGGCCGCGGGCTCGTTGAGCCTCGCCGATACCGCGCGGCTCCTGAAGATTCGCGGCCAGGCCATGCAAAAGGCCGTGCCGGTCGGCGAGGGCGCCATGGCCGCGCTGTTAGGCCTCGATGTCGATCAGGCGCAGAAGGTCGCCAGCGACGCCTCGGGCAACGGGCTGATTTGCGCCGCCGCCAACGACAACGCGCCCGGCCAGGTGGTCGTCTCCGGTCACAAGGCCGCGGTCGAACGCGCGATCGAACTCGCCAAGGAGAAGGGCGCGAAGCGCGCGATGCTCCTGCCCGTGAGCGCGCCGTTCCACTGCCCTTTGATGAAGCCCGCGGCCGATGCGATGGCCGACGCATTGTCGCGCGTCGTCATCTCCGCGCCCGTCGTTCCGGTGATCGCGAACGTCACGGCCGGCACCGTCATCGACCCTGAGGAAATCAAGCGCCTCCTGGTCGAACAGGTCACCGGCATGGTGCGCTGGCGCGAAAGCGTCCATCTGATGAAGGACGCCGGTGTCGATACATTGATCGAACTGGGCGCCGGCAAGGTGTTGTCGGGCCTGACCAAGCGCATCGACGGCGATTTGACGGGCATCAGCATCGGCACGCCGGCGGACATCGAAGAATTCGCCAAGAAAAAATAGAACCGGCAAAAAGAAGAGGAGAGGGCGATGTTTGATCTTTCGGGGAAGAAAGCGCTGGTCACCGGCGCCAGCGGCGCCATCGGCGGCGCGATCGCGCGCGGGTTGCATGCGCAAGGCGCCGTCGTTGCGTTGCACGGCTCGCGCCGCGATGCGCTCGAAGCGCTGGCCGCCGAACTGAAAGAGCGCGCGCACGTCGTTGTCGCCAATCTCGCCGAAGGTAACGAAGTCGTTGAAAAACTCGTGCCCGACGCGGAAGCCGCGATGGGCGGTCTCGACATCCTCGTCAACAACGCCGGTATCACCCGCGATGGTCTCATCATGCGCATGAAGGACGAAGACTTCCTGCAGGTGATGGAGATCAACCTGGGCGTGGCGTTCCGCCTTTCCCGCGCCGCGGTGAAGGGCATGATGAAGCGCCGCTTCGGCCGCATCATCAATATCTCCTCGGTCGTCGGCGTCACCGGAAACCCCGGGCAGACCAACTATGTCGCCTCGAAGGCCGGTCTGATCGGCCTCACAAAGTCCCTGGCGCAGGAGGTCGGCAGCCGCGGCATCACCGTCAATGCCGTCGCCCCCGGGCTCATCACCAGCGCGATCTCGGACAAGTTGAACGACGAACAGAGGGCCCGGATGCTTGTGAATGTGCCGGTCGGCCGTATCGGCGAAGGCGCCGACGTCGCGGGTGCCGTGGTGTATCTCGCCAGCGCCGAAGCCGGTTACGTGACGGGGCAGACCCTTCACGTAAACGGCGGTATGGCCATGATTTAAAAGGGAATTTTGGATCAAAACCCGCTTGCCGTAGCCCTTTCCAAGAAAAAGGTAATATGCTACTGACACCTCACTTTGATGGGGGCCGGGAGCTCGGGCCGCGGGTCTGACGCGAACAAAAGTTCGTGATAGACATCAACTGCAGACATCATCACCAACAAGAACGATTTGAGGAAAAGAATGAGTGACGTCGCCGAACGCGTGAAGAAGATCGTCGTAGAGCACCTCGGTGTGGACGAAGCTAAGGTCACCGACAACGCGAGCTTTATCGACGACCTGGGCGCCGATAGCTTGGACACCGTCGAACTGGTGATGGCGTTTGAAGAAGAATTCAGCGTCGAGATCCCCGACGATGCGGCGGAAAAGATTCTGACCGTGAAGGACGCGATCGCCTTCATCCAGACGAACGCCAAATAGTTTACTGGAATTGCGGTGGATATCGTCCACTGCCGCGTGATTAGCACAGTGCAACGGGCCAGCGCGCCTCGCCCCGGAATTCGCCTGAAGCGGATTTCGGGGAACAGCAGGCCGATCCTCCTTTTCTTGTCCGGGACCACGGCATCATGAGCTTTGAACCGAAGCGTATCGTTATAACCGGCATCGGACTCGTCACGCCGTTGGGTATGGGCGTGAAGGGCAATTGGGAATCCCTGATTGCCGGCAAGTCCGGGCTCGCGACCATCGATCGCTTCAAGGTCGACGACCTGCCGTGCCGCATCGGCGGCGCGGTCCCGACCGCGGCCGATCACCCGTTTAAATTCATCGCCGACGATTTCGTCGCGGCGAAGGATCGCCGCCGCATGGACGATTTTATCGTCTATGCGATGGCGGCGGCTGAAGAAGCGATCAAGGATTCCGGCTGGGTTCCGCCCACCGACGAAGCGCGCGACCGTACCGGGGTCATGATCGGTTCGGGCATCGGCGGTCTCGCCACCATCGACGACACGTCGCAAACGCTGGCCGCGCAAGGCCCGCGCCGCGTGTCGCCGTTCTTCATTCCCGCCAGCCTGATCAACCTTGCGTCGGGCCAGGTTTCCATCAAGTACGGCTTCCGTGGTCCCAACCACGCGCCCGTCACGGCCTGCGCCACCGGCGCGCATGCGATCGGCGACGCCGCGCGTCTCATCAAGTACGGCGATGCCGACGTGATGGTCGCGGGCGGTGCGGAATCGGCGCTCTGCCGCTTGGGCATCGCGGGCTTCGCGGCGATGAAGGCCTTGTCCACCAGCTACAACGACACGCCGACCAAAGGCTCGCGTCCGTGGGATAAGGGGCGCGACGGCTTCGTCATGGGCGAAGGCTCCGGCATCGTCATTCTGGAAGACTACGAACACGCCAAGAAGCGCGGCGCGAAGATTTACGGCGAAGTGCTGGGCTACGGTCTTGCCGGCGACGCCTACCATCTCACCGCCCCGGCGGAAGACGGTTCGGGCGGGTTCCGCGCCATGACCGCCGCGCTCAAGGACGCGAAGCTGACGCCGGACCAGATCGACTACATCAACGCGCACGGCACATCGACGCCGAAGGGCGACGAGATCGAACTGGGGTCCGTGAAACGCCTGTTCGGCGCGCACGCCTACCAACTCTCCATGTCGTCGACCAAATCGGCGATCGGCCATTTGCTTGGCGCGGCCGGCGCCGTCGAGGCGATCTACAGCATTCTTGCGCTGCGCGATCAGATCGCGCCGCCGACGCTCAATCTCGATGATCCGTCGGACGGTTGCGACATCGACCTCGTGCCCCATAAGGCAAAAGAGCGGAAGATTCGCTTCGTGCAGTCGAACTCGTTCGGCTTCGGCGGCACCAACGCCTCCGTCGTCCTCGGACCGGCTCCCTAAACGCCTTCATTCCCATGATTGCCCGGCTCTCGGCCGCGTTCCTCTTCCTTCTCGTAGTAAGCGGCGCGGTCGCAGGCGGCGCGTACCTTTGGTTCGCGCGCGCCGTGCAGGCGCCCGGACCTTTGACCGCGGCGACGACCCTCATCGTGTCTCCCGGCACGGGCTTGGGGGCGATCTCCCGCCAATTGGAAGAAGCCGGCGTCGTCGCTCACGCGCGTTTCTTTGAACTTGAAGCCCGCCGCAGCGGCCGGGCGGGCGCCCTGAAGCCCGGCGAATACAGGTTCGAGCCCGGCGTCAGCGTTGTGGCCGCCCTCGACAAGATCGTGCGGCGCGATGTTGTGATCCGTTTCGTGACGGTGCCCGAGGGGCTGGTGACAGCCGATATCCGCGCTATCGTGTCGCAAGCGCCGGGCCTCGTCGGCGACATCGCCCCGGGTGTCGCGGACGGGGAACTGATGCCCGAGACCTATCGCTACGAATGGGGCGATACCCGCGCGGCCGTGATTGGCCGGATGCGCGCGGCCCACGATCAGGCGCTCGCCGAACTATGGGATGCCCGGGCCGCCGATCTTCCGATCTCCACACCCGAGGAAGCGGTCGTCCTGGCCTCGATCGTCGAGAAGGAAACCGGTGTTGCGTCCGAACGCCCGCGCGTCGCCGCCGTTTTCATCAATCGCTTGCGGCGGGGCATGAAGCTCCAATCGGATCCTACGGTCATTTACGGCGTTGCGCCGGAGGCGGGCCGGCTGGACCGTCCCATCACGCGCGCCGATCTTAACGCCCAGAACGCGTTCAACACTTACATTGTAACAGGGTTGCCGCCGTCACCGATCTGTCATCCCGGACGCGCCGCCCTCGCGGCGGTCTTGAATCCGATCCAGTCTAACGAGATATATTTCGTTGCCGACGGCACCGGGGGACACGCCTTCGCGGCGACGCTCGATGAGCACAACAGGAACGTCGCACGCTGGCGCAAGATCGAGCGCGACATGAAAGCCGCTCCCTAACGCAAACGAACGAAAGAAAGCATCATCATGATGGAACTCCTGACGAATCCCGATCTTTGGGCGGCGTTGCTCACGCTCACCGCGCTCGAGATCGTGCTCGGGATCGACAACGTCATCTTTCTTTCGATCGTTTCCAGTAAGCTGCCCGCGCACCAGCAGCAAAAGGCGCGCCGCATCGGGTTGATCCTTGCGCTGGTGATGCGCATCGCGCTCCTGACCAGCGTGTCGTGGATCGCCGGATTGACGGCGCCGATCATGACGGTCGGCGACTTTGCCTTAAGCTGGCGCGACGTGGTGCTCGGCTTCGGCGGTCTTTTCCTCATCTACAAGGGGACGCACGAAATCCACAACTCGATGGAAGGCGAAGAGGATACCGCCACACGCGGCACCACCACCTTCGCCGCCGCGATCCTGCAGATCGTCATCCTGGATGCTGTTTTCTCGCTCGACTCCGTTATCACCGCGGTCGGCATGACCGACAATTTGCCGGTGATGATCACCTCCATCGTCATCGCGATCCTTGTCATGATGTTCGCCGCCGAGCCGGTCTCCAACTTCGTCACGCGCCATCCCACGGTGAAGATGCTGGCCCTTGGCTTCCTGTTGCTGGTCGGCATGGCGCTGATGGCGGATGCCGCGCACTTCCATATCCCGCGCGGCTACCTCTACTTCGCGATCGGCTTCTCGATCCTGATCGAAAGCCTTAATCTCGTCGCCGCGGCCCGGAAGAAGAAGGCGCGCGAGGCGAAGAAAGGACAAGTCGCCAAATGATGGAGTTCCTCCTTAGCCCCGAGACCTGGGCGGCACTTGCGACTCTGACGATCCTCGAGATCGTGCTCGGAATCGACAACCTCGTGTTCCTCGCGATCACATCGGCCCGGCTGCCCGCGCATCAACAAGCCTCCGCGCGGCGCATCGGCCTGTTCATGGCGTTGTTTCTGCGCGTCGGGCTGTTGTCGACCCTGACGTTCATCGCGGCTCTGACGACGCCGATCGTCACCATTTCCGGCTTCGCGCTCAGTTGGCGCGATGTGGTGCTTGGCGTCGGCGGCCTTTATCTCGTGTACAAGGGCGTGATCGAGATCCACGAGTCCGTCGAAGGCGGCCACGGGCCGGATGCGAAACCGCGTCCACCGGCGTCCTACTTCAGCGTGATCTCGACCATCATGATGCTCGACCTTGTCTTCTCGCTAGACTCGATCATCACTGCGGTCGGCATGACCAACAATTTGCCTGTCATGATCATCGCCATCGTCATCGCGATCCTCGTCATGATGTTCGCGGCCAACGGCGTGTCGGGTTTCATCAACCGCCACCCGACGGTGAAGATGCTGGCGCTCGCGTTCCTGATTCTCGTCGGCACGGCGCTGATCGCCGACGCCGCCCACTTCCATATCCCGCGCGGCTATCTCTATTTCGCGATCGCCTTCTCGATCGCGGTCGAGACCTTGAACACTCTCGTGCGGACGCGGGAGGCCAAGCGCGCTGCTCAGGCGCAGCAGGTGGACGGCGTCGGGGACTAGTCAGACGAGGTCCAACCCCGCGATCAGGGTTTCCTTGCGAGACAGGTCGCCGAACAGCCGCTTAACCGGCAGCGGGCTCATCCTGAACACGGTCGGCGTCGCATAGACGTCGTCGTTGAGGGCCGCGATGGGATCGTCGAGCACGTCGACGATCTCCACAATCAGCCGTGCGCCGAAATCCGTTTGCAGATCGTTCAAGGCCGCGATGGCGCGCGCCGCGCTCGGCGTTTGGCCTGTCACGTAAAGGCGTAGGGTAAACACGTTCATATCGGTCACGCCCGCTTTGATTCACAGACGATGAGGGGACGCGGCGTCGACGGCGTTGCGTAGCGCGCCGTCGGCGATCGCCCGGATCTCGGAAAGGGTGAGCGGCTTGCGGGCCAGATCGAACGCGAGGCCGCGTGCGCGGGCCTCCTGCAGCGGCTTCAGGAACTCCGCATAGAACGCGGTGACGATGTAAACCGGTACGCCCGGACAGACGTCCTTCAGATGAACAAGCGCTTCGGCGCCGTTCATTCCCGGCATTTTGAGGTCGAGGAAAATGAGATCGGGCCGGTGGCGCGCGGCCGACTCGACGCCCGCCGCCCCGCTGGCTGCGGCCTCCAGCTCGTAATTCCGGTCCGACAATGCCGCCAGAAACGTCTCTCTGACGCTGGCGTCGTCGTCGATGATGAGAATGCGCTTCATCTCAATATTGTTGTTTTACAATGGATTATGAAGATTTTTCCGGATTCCGGCGCTTACGGCTCGGTGGCATCGGCGCCCGGCGCTTGCAACCGTTGGTGCCGATGCCTAGCATGGTTTTGAGCAAAAACAATATATACTAAAAACAACAAAGAGCCGACGTAGCGGCCGCCGAGTGTGGGAAGTGGGGACCGCCGATGAGCAGCAGAGCCGCGAGTGTGCCGCCGAACCGGATCAGGGTGTTTTCGTCCTGGGACCGCCGCGCCGCGCCGCCCGTCGGCGCGGCTTTACGCGACGACCCGGCGCTTTATCGAAGGGTCGTTGAAGGCAGCCGCGAAGGCCTCGTGGTGGTTGATGGCGACGGCCGTATCGTGTTTTGCAACGCCGCCGCGGCGGCGCTTTTCGCCAGCACGCCGGACGATCTCACGGGCCGCGAGTTCGGTTTCCCTTACGCGCGCGCCGGCGAGACGGCCGCGATCGAGGTCTTCACCGGCGGTCAGCCGCGTTTCGTCGAGATGGGCGCAAGCCCCATCGCCTGGCACGGTGGGGAGGCGACGGTTATTCATCTGTGCGACGTCACGAAGTGGCGCGAGACGGAAATCCAGCTCGGGATGCAGGCCAAGGCGCTTGAGGCGACCGCGAACGGTGTCGTCATCACCACCCGGGACGGCATTATCTCCTGGGCCAATCCGGCGTTCATCAAGATCACCGGCTACACCGCCGACGAGGTGGTGGGGACCGCGGCGGCCGCGTTGCAGGCCGACGCCGGCGACGATCCGCTCGCCGACGCCGTCACGCACCTCGCGGCCATGAACGAGACGTGGAAGGGACGGGTGGTGAATCGCCGCAAGGACGGTTCGCTCTACACCGCCGAACAGACAACCACGCCGATCCGCGACGCGACCGGCCGCCTGTCGCACTTCGTCACGGTGCTTGAAGACATCTCGGATCGTCTCAAGGCCGAAGACGAACTGGTGCGCTTGAGCGAGTACGACGTTCTCACCGGCCTGCCGAACCGCGGCGTCTTCATGGACCGCTTAAAGCTTGCGATCGACCGCGCGGCGCGCGCGCACGCCGCGGTCGCAGTGCTGGTCCTCGACCTCGATAATTTCAGGACGATCAATAACACGCTGGGCCACGACGTGGGCGACGCGCTTCTGCGCGCGGTCACCCAGCGGGTGCAAAAAATCACGCGCACCACGGATACGCTTGCGCGCCTCGGCGGCGACGAGTTCGGCATCCTGCTCGAGGATGTCACCGACATGGCCGCCGCCAGCCGCACCGTGCGCAGCCTGGTCAACGCGTTCCACCAGCCTGTCGTGGCGGATGGCCACCCCATCGAGGTGACCGTTTCCGTCGGCATCGCCGCCTATCCCAAGGACGACACCGACCCGCTCGCATTGCTGCGTGAAGCCGAACTCGCCATGTACCAGGCGAAGGCCGAGGGCCGCGACGCCTTCCGTTATTTCGACAAGGAAATGGACGCCGATATCCGCCGCCGTGCGCGCATCGAGAACGACCTGCGGCACGCGGTCGATCAGAACCAGTTGTGGCTCGCCTATCAACCGCAGATGGATCTTGCGACCGGCAAGATCGTCGGCGCCGAGGCGCTCCTGCGGTGGAACCATCCCGAGCGCGGCTTGATCTCGCCGGGCGAATTCATCCCGATCGCGGAGGCGTCGGGCCTCATCCTTCCCATCGGCGATTGGATCATCGAGGAGATCTGCCGCCAGCGTCAGATCTGGAACGCCTTGGGGTTGCCGGACTTGCGCCTCGGCTTCAATGTCTCCGGTGTCCAGTTCCGGCAACGCGATCTCTTCGCGCAGGTGACGTCGGCCTTGAAGCGTGCGGGTCTGTCGCCCGCCAGCCTCGATATCGAAATCACCGAGACCGTCGCGATGGAGGGGACGGGCCGGGTGCAGGAGAACGTGGACCGGCTGACCGCCGCCGGCGTTTCCATGTCGATGGATGATTTCGGCACAGGCTACTCGTCCCTCTCGAACCTGCAGGCGTTTCCCGTCAGCCGTTTGAAAGTCGACGGCTCCTTCGTGCGCGGCATCGGCCGCACCAAGGACGACGAGAAGATCGTCGAAGCGGTGGTGCGTCTCGGCCAGAGCCTCGGGTTGACCGTGGTCGCCGAGGGCGTCGAAACCATCGCGCAGCTCCAATTCCTGAAGGACCGCGCGTGCGATGAGATTCAAGGTTACTGGCTCTCGAAGCCGCTGCCGCCCACCGAGTTCCGCCGTTTCGTCGAAACCTTTACGTGCCCGGCCATCTAGGGAGTTGCCCCGCGTGAGGATCCTCGGCCCGCTTTAGAATCACCCCTCTCAAAGCGCCCGAGCTCCTTTCGCGCCTGTATGGCCGGCCCGCGTGGCCCCGGGGTGACCCGCACCCCGGGGCCGTTCCTTTCTAGGCACGCGCCCTGTCCCCCGATATAAACACGCCCCAGGGGAACGATCCGGGGTGTTTCAAAGTATGGCTGCCACTTCCAGTATGACGGGCTTCGCGCGCGCCGAAGGCCAGGCCGCGGCGGCTGCGCCCTTTGCCTGGACCTGGGAGGCGCGCAGCGTCAACGGCAAGAACCTCGATGTCCGGATTCGCCTGCCGCACGGTTTCGACTCCCTTGAAATCCCCGCCCGCCAGGCGGTCACCGCGGCGTTCGCGCGCGGGTCCGTCACGCTCAATCTGACCGTGGCGGTGGAGTCCGGCGGCGCGGACGTCGGGATCGACGAGGCGCTTCTCGATTCCCTGATCGCGCTGGCGACCCGCAAGACGGCCCAGTTCGGCGTGGTGGGGCAGGGCATCGCGCCCGCCAGTCTCGATGGCCTGATGGCGATGGCCAAGGGTCGCGGCGCGGCGGAAATCCTCGATGCCGAAACCGTCGCGGCGCGCGACGGGGCGCTTTTGGCCGGTCTGAAGACGGCGCTCGCCGCGCTCGACCGCGCCCGCAAGGAAGAAGGCGCGCGTCTCGTGCCGGTCCTGCGCGGCCATCTCGAAACCATCGCCAAGCTTTGCCACGAAGCCGAAGGTCACGCCGTCACGCAGCCGGCCGCGCTGCGCGAGGCTTTAATCGCCAAACTGCGCGAGCTTTCCACCGATGTCCCGGCGCTGGCGCCCGACCGCATCGCGCAAGAAGCCGCGCTGCTGGCCGCTAAGGCCGACGTACGCGAGGAACTCGACCGCCTGAAGGCGCATGTCACCCAGGCGCACGAATTGCTGGCGAAAGGCGAGCCCTGCGGCCGCCGCCTCGATTTCCTGTCACAGGAATTCAACCGGGAAGCCAATACCATCTGCTCGAAATCCGCCGATGTGACATTTACGAACATCGGTCTGGCCCTTAAAACGGCCATCGATCAGTTTCGCGAACAAGTTCAGAATATCGAATGACGTCCGACGCCACGCCCATCGCCCGCCGCGGGCTTATGCTGGTGTTGTCCTCGCCTTCCGGCGCGGGCAAGACCACCATTTCGCGCGCGCTCCTGAAAACGGACGATCATCTCACCATGTCGATCTCCGTCACCACGCGCCCGCCGCGTCCCGGCGAGGAGCATGGGAAGGACTACTTCTTTATCGACGAGCCGGAATACCACCGGATGGTGAAGGCGGGCGACCTGCTGGAGCATGCCCGCGTCTTCGATAACTTCTACGGCACGCCGCGCGCTTACGTGGAAAGCCAATTGGCCGCCGGCCGCGATGTGCTGTTCGATATCGATTGGCAGGGCACGCAGCAACTGAAAGCCAGCGCCGGGCCGGATCTTGTCAGCGTCTTCATCCTGCCGCCGTCCATCGCGGACCTGGAAAGCCGCCTGCGCGGACGGGCTCAGGATTCGGAGGACGTCGTGCGCAAGCGCATGAGCCGCGCCTCCGACGAAATGAGCCACTGGCCCGAATACGACTACGTTGTGGTCAACCGCGACGTCGATCAAAGCATCGCGCAGGTGCGTGCGATCCTCACGGCCGAACGGTTGAAACAGCGCCGCCGCGCGGTGGGGCTGGTCGCCTTCGTCAACGCCATGCGAGGCGAGTCTTAAAGCGGGAGGGAAACCGTGAGCACCAGGCAAGATCTTGTCGCGTTCACATCCGCCCTGCCCAAAGCCGAACTTCACGTCCATATCGAAGGCACGCTCGAACCCGAATTGATGTTCGCGCTCGCCAAGCGCAACGGCGTCGCGATTCCGTTCAAAACGGTCGAGGACGTCCGCGCGGCCTATCGTTTTACCCGGCTTCAGGATTTTCTGGATATCTACTACGAAGGCGCGAAGGTGCTTCTGAACGAAGCGGATTTTCGCGATCTCGCCGCCGCCTACTTCGCCCGCGCCGCCGCCGATGGTGTCCGTCACGCCGAGATTTTCTTCGATCCGCAAACCCACACGGCGCGCGGCGTTCCCTTCGACGTCGTTATCCGCGGGTTCTTGGCCGCGATGGAAGACGCGCGGCAACGTCACGGGCTCACATCAAAGCTCATCCTCTGTTTCCTGCGTCATCTGGACGAGGACGACGCCTTCAAGGCGTTGCGCGACGCCGGTCCGTGGTTGGACAAGATCGTCGGGGTCGGGCTGGACTCGTCGGAAATGGGTCATCCTCCCGGCAAATTCGCCAGGGTCTTCGCCGCCGCCGCGGGCCGGGGGCTCAAGCTGGTGGCGCATGCGGGCGAGGAGGGGCCGCCCGCCTACGTCCGCGAAGCCCTGGATGTCTTGAAAATCCACCGGCTCGATCACGGCAACCGGTCGCTTGAGGACGCGGACCTTACGGCGCGTCTCGCCCGTTCGGCCATGACACTCACGGTCTGTCCGCTCTCGAACCTGAAACTCTGTGTCGTGAAGTCCCTGGACGTTCATCCGCTGCCAGCGATGCTCGCGCAAGGTCTGCGGGCCACCATCAATTCCGACGATCCCGCCTATTTCGGCGGCTACATCAACGACAACTACGCCGCCATGGCGGCCACGGGCCGCCTTGATCGCGCCGCTTTCGCGACGTTGGCGCGCAACAGTTTCCTGGGTTCGTTTCTGTCCGACGCCGAGGTGACCGCGCACCTTTCCGTGCTGGACGCCTATCTAGCGGGCTGAGGCGCCATCGAGTGTGGTGGCGAGCGCGCAGAACTGTTCGACCGTCAGCGTTTCCGCGCGCGCCGTGGGGTCGATGCCCACCGCGCGGCATAGCCCTTCGGCGTCGGGCGCTACGCTTTTCAGACTCTGACGCAGCATCTTACGCCGCTGTCCGAAAGCGGCCGCCGTCACGCGCTCCAGCGTCTCGCGCCGGGCGGGCGCCAGCGGCGTTGCGCGCGGCGTCAGCCTGACGACGGTGGAATTGACTGCCGGCGGCGGCGTGAAGGCTTTCGGGTTCACGTGGAACAGAAGCTCCACGTCACACAGCCATTGTGTCAGCACGCTCAGGCGGCCGTACGCCTTGGTGTCCGGCGGCGCGCTCAAACGCAAAGCCACTTCGGATTGGAACATCAGCACCAAGGTCTCGAAGGCCGTGATGGTCTTCAGCCAGCCGAGCAGAAGTTCCGTGCCCACGTTGTAGGGAAGGTTGGCCACGATGCGGCGCGGCGCCGCGCCCAGGCTGGCCGCGTCCACCGTCAGCGCGTCGGCTTCGATGGGCTCCAGTTTCTCCGGATAAGCCTGCCGCAGTTCTTCCAGGATTTCGCGGCAACGCTTGTCCTTCTCGATGGCGATCACATGCGCGCCTTGTTCAAGCAGCGCGCGGGTCAACCCGCCCGGCCCCGGACCGACCTCGATGCAGGTTCCCGTGGTGAGGTCGCCCGCGGCGCGCGCGATGCGTCCGGTGAGATTGAGGTCGAGCAGGAAGTGCTGTCCCAGGGCCTTCGTCGCCATCAGGCCGTGGCGGGTCAGGACGTCCCGCAGCGGGGGAAGCTCGGGCGGCGTCATGAGGCTGGGGCCTGTGATATGGCCCGCCGCGCCGCGACGGCGCCCGCGGCCTTCAATGCCGCGATCAGGCTGGATGGATCGGCGATCCCCTGGTTGGCGATGTCGCAGGCCGTGCCATGGTCGGGCGAGGTGCGCACAAAAGGAAGCCCCAGCGTCATGTTCACGCCACCGGCGAAATCCAGCGTCTTGAGCGGGATGAGCGCCTGGTCGTGGTACATGCAGATCGCGGCGTCGTAACCGCGCCGGGCGGCCGCGTGGAACAAGGTATCGGCGGGCGCGGGGCCGCTCACATCGATCCCGTCGGCGCGAAGTTGCGCGATGGCCGGGGCGATGACGCTGGTTTCCTCACCACCCATTTTGCCTTTCTCGCCCGCGTGCGGGTTCAAGGCGGCGATGGCGAGCCGTGGCCGCGCGACGCCGAAGTCGCGGGCGAGCGCGGTTGCCGTGACGCGCGCGCAGTGAACGATGGCGGCGGTGGACAATGTTGCCGCCACATCCTTGATCGCCACGTGTACGGTGACCGGCACGACCTTCAATTCCTCGATCAGCAGCATCATCACAGCATCCGCGCCGCCTGCGAGGTGACCCAGATACTCGGTGTGGCCGGGGAACGCGAAGCCGGCGTTCTGCAGCGTCGCCTTCTGGATCGGGTTCGTCACGAGGCCCGAGGTCGCGCCCGCTTTAACCAACGCCACGGCTTGATCGATGGAACTCACGACCGACGGCGCGCTGACGCCGCTTGGCGCGCCAAGCGTCACCGTTTGCGGCAGAGGTTTCGCGAGGGCGAGAACGGGAAGAGCTCGGGCGAAAACATCATGTGTTTCGCGGGCGTCGGCGATAGGCGCGATGGGGCATGCGATGCCGAACCTCTTGGCCAACGCGTCGAGCCGTACGGCATCGTCGATGATGAAGAAGGGCGGCAGTTCAGCGCGCCGCATCCAGGCTTTCAGGGCGATCTCGCCGCCGATGCCGGCGGGCTCCCCCATGGTGAGCGCGAGCGGCGCGGCGCGCATGGGGGCGCTCAAAGGAGTTCTTACAGGCGGACGTCGATCAGAGCCTGGCGGCGCAGATCGCGCAGTTTCTGGCGGGCGATGTTGTTCAGCTTGCTGTTCTCCAGCATGTTGCGCACCTGACCTTCGCCGGGGACGCCCGTGTCGGCCTGACGCTGGCACACCATCGCATAGAGACGCGCGCCGCCGACCGAGATGACATCGCTTACTTTATTCACGGGCAGGTTCACGACGGCGTCGCGCACCTTCTCCGGCAGCGCGCCGACGTACACCGGGGGGATCGGGCCCGAGCCCGGCGTGCCGATCTCGGCGGCCAGTTCGTTCATAGCGTCGCAGTTCGCGACGTCGGTGGTGATCTGATGGGCGAAGGCTTCCAGCTTGTCCGACGGCAGCGCGCGGCCGCCTTCGGTGGGAAGGTAGATCTGGCTCATCGTGACGGCCGCGGCCTGCGGGTCGGGTTCGCCCGAGGCGCGTTTGGCGCGCAGCGCGATCACGCGGAACGCTTCGCCTACGCGCACGGGTTCCGAAATGTCGTTCGGCTGCATTGCCGGAATCACCTTGGCGAGGTCGCCTTCCAGGTCGCCCTGGATCACCCAGCCGAGATCGCCACCGACGGCGGCGGTGGCGCTTTGGGAATACTGTTGGGCCGCCGCTTGGAACGGCGCGCCGCCGCGGATCTGCTGGACGAGGCGCTGACCCAGTTCGCGCGCGGCTTGTTCCGGCAGCGTGAAGGAAATGGGGATCACGATTTCCGACAGCAGGTATTCCGGCTTGCCCTGGTTCGCCTTCGCGCGGTCGATCACGCTTTTCACTTCCGCGGCGGTCACGACCACTTCGCGGGCGAGGTGCTCCTGCGCCACCTTCACCCACACGCTGTCGGCTTCGATCTGCGCATAGAGGGTGTCCATATCGATGCCGCGTTCGTCCATCATCGCACGCAAGGTGCCGGGCTGCATGCCGTTGCGGTCCTCGATGGTGTTGACGGCCGCGCGGACCTCTTCCGTGGTCACGGTCACTTTCTGGCGGCGGGCTTCCTGCATCTTCAGGCGCTCGTCGATCAGGGAATCGATCACCTGCGGCACCAGACGGCGCTGGACCTCCGGCGTGTTCTCGATACGGGCGGTGGCGATGAACAGGCCCATGCGGTTCTGGACTTCGCGCAAGGTCACGATCTCGTCATTCACCACGGCGGCGATGCTCATGGCGGGCGTGGCGTTCGGGCGCTGCGGCTGCATCTGGGCGCTCGCGGCCTGAGTCAGAAGTCCAACCGAGGCGCAAACCAGGACTGCAAAGCGGGTGTTCATTGTCGTCGTTACCGGTCTTCAAACGGGAAGGGCGGTAACATACGCAAGAACGAGAGCCGGTTCCAGAAAAGTGTGCGCGGTTTTCCGGTCGGAACCGGCTCAAATAAAAGAGATATTTGGCGCCGTGCCGTTCAGTTTCGACGCAATGAACGCGATCGCGAAAACCAGCCGCGTAAACGGTTGTGTGGCGACATCTAATCCCCGGGAATTACAGGGATTTCAGGCTTTCCGCCCCATCCCTAGCGCGGAGAATTGACGTCGGTGTTGAACCGCAGGTCGCCCAGGGTCTTCAGGTTGATGCGCAGCATGACGCCCACGCCCCGCTTGAAGTCGCGGTCCTCGGTGCGATCGTGAGCGATATCCAGCCCGATGATGAAACACTCGTCCTCGTAGGTGACGCCGATATCGGTCCGGATCGGGCCGCCGCCCGGCCCCAGATTGTGCCGGTGACCCGCGACCAGGCTCCAGTTGCGGGTCAGGCGGCTCGAGGCGGAGACGTAAAGTTCCTCGGTGTTGTTCGGGATGCCGGGCAGGCTCCCGTCCGAGGTCACGAACACATATGTCCCCCCGATGCGGAACGGGTCCGTGCCCGTCGACATGCTCACCTCGCTGCGCCGGCTTACCAGCGATTTCTTGTCCAGGCGGAAGCGGTACTGCAGGTCGATGTATGGGTTGGGCGTGAAATCGATGCGGCCGACGATGTCCGAGAAATTCCCGCGCAGGCCCGAAAGCGGCGAGAAGATCGGATCGTCGTGGAAACGATAGACCTGGCCCAGCAGCACCGACATCGAACCGCCGTTCTGCCGGAACGCGGCCCATTTCAAACCGTAGTTGATGCGCGCGCCCGTCTCCACCCGGTCGAGGCCGGAGAAGCGGTGCATGCTGAACAGGTTGCTGTCGTCGAATTCCAGATCGAGTGAATCCTCGTTCGGGATCTCTTCCGGGTTCACGCCGATGGGGCTGACCGCGGCCAGCACGATGGGCTCCAACATCTGATGGAAGCCGTATTCGTTGCTCACGAACGGCATGCGCCATTCCAGCGAGGCTTCCGGCACGAAACGCCCTGTCGTGCCGGTGAAGGTATCCGCGCGCGACGGCCGCTCCAAATCGCGGACGTAGTACCCGTCGCCGCGCACACCGGCGCGGAAGGTATAGACGTCGCCGAGCGGACTGGTGAACGGAAGGTTCCAACCCACGCGGCTGGACAGGCGGCTCGTGTCGTTGCCGCGCTCGCGCACCAGCACGAGGCCGTTGCCGTCGATGGTCCAGTAGCCGCCCAGATCGTCGGGTTGGCTCGTGTAGTTATAGGCCAGAAGCGGCGTGACGATCGGAACGGAATTGTTCGTGAGCGGCAGGCGCTGGCGCTGGAAGTAATAGGCGTTCGCCGAGAAGTAGGTGCTCTGGCTGAATCGTTCGGCGAACACGTTGGTCGTCAGCCACGTCGGCGCGTCGAAGCCGTAACGGCGTAGATAGGTGCGGTCCGTGGCCAGGTGGATGTCGGTGCCCGAGCGCCAATGCTGGTTGATGTCCCAGCGCCCCCAGCTTTGGATGTGGCCGCGCACGTCTTCCGAAAGCTCCGGGTCGCCGGCCATCAAGCTTCCGAACAGGCGCATCTGGCCCTTCTGGAAATTCTGGCGGTACTCGCCGGTGGCGCCGTTCCCGGCGCCGGTCGTCAGGAACGGCGTGATGGTCGCGTCGCGCGTGTCGGACAGGTGGATGTAATAGGGCTGCTGGTACGACAGGCCGAGGTTGCGGCCCGCGCCGATGGTCGGCAGCAGAAGTCCGCTCTTCGGTCCCGCGGTGGGATCGGGGTGGGCGAGGTACGGCGTGTAGAACACCGGCACGCCGCCGAACTCAAGCCACGCGTTGCGGTAATAGACCATCTCCGCTTCCGCGTCGTAACGCACGCGGCCGGCTTTCAATTGCCACAAGGGATTCTGGTCGCCGCAGCTGTCGCAGGCGGTATAGACGGCGGAATACAGTTCGCTCACGCCGCCCGGCACGCGGCGGATCGCGCGGCTCGCAAGGCGCGATTTGTCGGACAGCAGCACGCGCGCTTCCTGGGCCAGGCCTTCCTTCAGGTCGCCCGTCACCTGGATGCTCTCGAAGAAGAAGACCGAACCGTTGGCCTCCAGGATCGAGACGTTGCCGGTCGCGGTCGCCACGTCGGCGCGGCGGTCGTAAACGATCTTGTCGGCCAAGAGGATCAGGTTGCCGCGCTGGATTTCCACGAACCCGCTGGCGGTCAGGATGTCGCCGCTCTCGTCGTAGGTCAGGTCGTCGGCGAGCAGCAGCGAACTTTCGTCGGGCGCGGCCGTCTCGGCGCCGTCGAGGGCCGCGGCCCTTGTTTCTTGCGCCGACATCAGGCCGAATGCGAGGCCCAGCGCCGTCAGGATGTGGATCCCCGTGATGCGGATACCCGCGCGGCTGCCCCCGATGCAATGACCTGTGGCGCGCCGATGGGCCCGCGCCGGGCGGCCTGCAACGCGGCCGGGAAACAAAGGGGTCGTCATCAAGCGGTATCGCAGTCCTGATTATGCCGTCCCGACTAAGCTATCCGAGCCCGGACCGGCGCCGATCGCCGCAGCGGCCACTGCGGCGCCAGAAGGATATACAGGCCCACGGGTACCGGGAGCAACGCCACAGCGTACATCGCGGGCACATATGCAATATCTTTAGAGGCGAGGCTCATGACGCCCAGCGCGGCGGCCTGCAGGCCCACGACGATGACCACCGCGCCCATCATGCGCTTGGTCTGCCCCTTGCGGTCGAAAGCGCCGGTCAACAGGAACGCGAGGGCGATCAGCGTGAAGGTCAGCGCGCCGACGGGCCCCACGATGCGCTGATGCCCCTCCGCCCGCATCCGCACCACATTGGCCGGCGAGATTCCATCGGCCTCGGACAGCGTGAACAAGTCGCGCGTCGGGCGCTCGCGGATGTCCGCGTAACGGTCGTCGCCCGCGGCGCCGACATTGCCGAAATCGAGCGTGTAGCTGTCGAAGTAGAGCACCGAGAGATTCGCCGTGTCTCGGCGCAGCTCCTGCCGGCTGCCGTTGTACAGCACGACGCTCGATCCGCCCGCGCCGTCGCCGATCGCGCCGCGCTCGGCCATCAAGGTCATCGCGCTGTCCGCGTCGCGGGTGTCGTGCACCATGACGCCGATCAGATCGCCGTTCCTATCGCGGCCGCGGACATAGACGGTCAAATTCTCGCTGATCTGGTTGAACGTCCCGTCGCGCAGCAACACCTGCGACACGTCGCTGCGGATGGTCCATTGCAGTTCCTTGAACGACCGCATGCTTTCCGGGACCAGATACAGCGTGAAGACAAGCCCCATGGTCACGGCGACGCCGGCGCTCAACAGGCCCGGGGACGCGATGCGCAAGCGGCTCATGCCGGCGGCCTGCGCCACGACCAGTTCGCGGTCGACCGAAAGCTTGCTGTAAACGAACAGAACGACGAAGAACAACGCCGCGGGCAGGATCACCGACAGGAACCAAGGCAGCAGCAGGACCGTCAGCTTCAGCCATGCGCCCAGGGCCAGCCCCTTGTTCACGATGAACTGCAGGAATTGCAGCGACTGGGTCAGCCATACGAGGAAGGCGAGCGCCACGCTCACAAGGCTCGTGCCGATGATCAGTTGCCGGAAAATGTACCAGGTGATGCCGGTCATCGTGCCTCTTGGGTTCCGATCCTTCGCGGGCGCTGGAAAAGCCGAAGGGCCGGGTGGGGGGCGACTATAGCGCTGCACCTTACGCGGGAACCAGGGCTGTGCCCGGGATCGCCCCGGAACAACCCTTACGCGTTCGACCCCGGGACGAGGTTGTAAAAAATATCCCGTGACAGCGAAACGTTTTGCCGCATCGGGCGTCTAACAGTAAAATACCATTATGCGCCAAGGGTCGGGCGGCAGAGGGAAGGGTTGCACATGAAAGCTGGGTTTTTGCGCGCGGCGTGTGGCGTGGCCGCCGTCTGCGGCGTCGCGGCGGCTGCGGTGCCGGCGCGCGCGGCGAGCGATCTCGCCACTTGCGTGACGGCCGAGGAAGCGGTCGCGTTCAGCCTCCGGCATCTGCAAAGCCGCCTGATGGTGGCCGCGCTCGCCTGTAACCAGCGCGACGCTTACAATAATTTCGTGGAAGCGTTCCGCGCGCCGCTCGCCGACGGCGGCGCCGATCTCATCAGCTATTTCAAGCGCACGGGCGGCGGCCAGCCGGCGCTCAATCGTCATATCACCCAACTCGCCAACGTCGCGGGGCTCCATCGCGCCGAAGCGCCGGAGCAGTTCTGCCAGCAAACCTGGACGGTATTTTTGGCGTTGCAGGAACGGCCTCATGAGCTGGTGGCGACGTCTGTCGCCCATATGCTTGAAGCCGCCGGCTATCCGGCGGCGTGCGCCGTGCCGGCGCCGCAGGCCGTCCCCGCCCCGATCACCGCGGATGCGGGGACCGTCGTGCAGGCCGCCGCGCCGGCGCCGGCGTTCCCCGTCGACTAGGGCTTCCGCAGAGACGCAAATAAAAAAGCGCCGGCCGTGAGGCCGGCGCTTCTTCGTTTTAGCGGCGCTCTAGTTCATGAAATTGTAGCGTACGCCAACCATCACGTTGTGGCTCATCGCGTCCGCGCCCACGGCGGTCGCCGCGGGACCGGCGCGATAGCTGTTGTCGGTCGAGCCGATGTAGCGGTAGTCGACGAACAGCGTCGTGCGCGGGCCGACATCCATTTCGGCGCCGACGATGGCCTGATATTGGAACTTGGCGCTCTCGTCGTGATAGATCGGGCCGAAGCCGCTCTGCACGCTATCCCAGCGGTTGTTGGCGATGCCGACGCCGCCGCCGATGTAGGGATAGATACCCTGGGCGATGCCGACATTGAACAGCACGTTCACGCTGCCGGAGATCGCGCTCTGGTTTCCGTCGACGGTATCGGCGCCGGCGGTGCGGTATCCGACTTCCAGTTCGGCGCGCATATTCTCGAAGCGGTAACCCAGCGCGGCGACGAGGTTGTATCCCGTCTCGAATTTGACGGCGCCGACTGTGGTCGGAAGGGTCGGCTGTTCGATATCGAACGCCGTTCCTTCGGCGAAGTGGAGGCCGGCCGCGCCGGACACGTACGGCCCCGAGTCCGCGGCGCTCGCGGCGCCGGACAGAAGGGTCGCGAGACCCAGGCCAAGGACAAAACCGATTTTTTTCATGACTCACCCCAATGGTTGGCCGTCACGGTCCGGCCGGCGCAAGATGAGTCTCGCCGCGCGGATGCAACCATGACGATAGGAGCCTTCATCGCACGGCTTCCCTAACGAATCTTCAATAAGACGGGGGACGGCGTCGTCTAGTCGACGACTTTGCCCGGATTCATCAGGTTTTGCGGGTCAATGGCGTGTTTGAGGCGGCGCATCAGGTCCAGTTCGACCGGATCCTTATAGTGTTTCATCTCGTCCACCTTGAGGCGGCCGATGCCGTGCTCGGCCGAGATCGACCC
This sequence comes from uncultured Rhodobacterales bacterium, assembly GCA_964576515.1. Classification (GTDB taxonomy): domain Bacteria; phylum Pseudomonadota; class Alphaproteobacteria; order Rhodospirillales; family Rhodospirillaceae; genus SHVO01. The sequence continues at coordinate 26,920 of CAZNUW010000005.1, read as the reverse complement.
GTTCATGCCGACCACCAGGTCGTGCACGATCCGGTTCATCTCCGTCCACTGGGCGAGGTAGGTGGCTTTGTCTGCGCCCGCCGGCTGCGTGATGTTGAAGTGGATGTTGCCGTCGCCCAGATGGCCGAATGGCACCGGCCGCGCGCCGGGGAAGTGTTTCGCGATCAGCTCCATGCCCTCGCGGATGAAGGTCGGCACCAGCGAGACCGGCACCGCGACATCGTGTTTGATGCTGCCGCCTTCGTGTTTCTGCGCTTCCGGCAGGGACTCGCGGATGCGCCACAGGTTGTTGCGCTGCTCCAGGCTTTCCGCGATGACGGCGTCGGCGATGATCTCCTCGCCGAACGCGGCTTCCAGCAGCGTCTCGAAGCTGGTGCGCACGCTCGCGTCGGGGCGCGAGGTCGAGAACTCCATCAGCACGTACCACGGGTGCGGGTTCTGCAAGGGATCGCTGACGCCCGCGATATGGCGCATGCACATCTCAAGACCGATGCGCGGGATCAGTTCAAACGCCGTCACGGCGTCGCCGGACAATGACCGCGCGCGGTTCAAAAGCTTCGAGGCGTCGTCCAGGCTGTTCAACGCGCACAAGGCGGTCGCCGTCTCGGTCGGGCGCGGGAACAGCTTCAAGACCGCCGCTGTGATGATGCCGAGCGTGCCTTCCGCGCCCACGAAAAGCTGACGCAGCGCGTAGCCGGTGTTGTCCTTGCCGAGCGCGCGCAGGCCGTTCCAGATGCGTCCGTCCGGCAGCACGACTTCCAAGCCCAGCACAAGATCGCGCGCGTTGCCGTACCGCAGCACGTTGATGCCGCCCGCGTTGGTCGCGAGGTTGCCGCCGATCTGGCAGCTGCCTTCGGCGCCCAGACTCAAGGGAAACAGGCAGTTTTGTTCGGCGGCGGCGCGCTGCACGTCGGCCAGGATGCAGCCCGCCTCCACGGTGACGGTGAAATTGGTCGGGTCGATGGCGCGCACCTTGTTCATGCGCCCGAGGCTCACGATGATCTCGCTGCCGTCCTCATGGGGGGCTGCGCCGCCGCAAAGGCCGGTGTTGCCGCCCTGCGGCACGATAGCGACTTTCGCCGCGGCGCATGTCGCGACAACCTGCGCGAGTTCGGCGGTCGTCGCCGGCCGGACGACCAGCGCCGCCTTGCCGTGGTACAGCCCGCGTTCCTCATGCAGGTAGGGCGCCATGGCGCTCTCGTCGCGGATGCATGCGGCGGGGCCGACGATATCGATCAGGCGGTCGAGCAGGGATTGATCCAAGGGCACTGGGGCGTCTCTCACTGGTCAGGGTCGGCAGTGATATGGAGCAAAGCCGGGGGGCTGCGCAACACCGCGCAACACGGGGCAGCAGGGGGGCTCGTTTACCCGCGCCCGCGGGCCGCGCGCTCCAGGCGGTCGTTGATGGCCAGGCCGATGCCCGTAAGCGGCACTGGGGCAACGGCGATTCCCGTATAGAGCGTCGCGTCGTCCAGGGCGCGGATCATGCCGAACAGGTGCGCCGCCGCCTCCCGCAGGTCGCCCGCCGGGCTGAGGTTGAGCGTGGCGTCCGGCACGGGGCCGAATCCGAGGAACGCTTCACCGGCGCGGGCGTTGGGCGCATTCATGCGCAAGGGGATCGCGGGCGCGTAATGCGCCGCAAGTTGTCCCGGCGATTTCGGCGCTGAAGGGTCTCCCGCCGATGTCGTCACCGGACCGATCACGGCGGCGATCTCGTCTTGGGTGACGCTGCCGGGCCGCAGGATCGTCGCCGTCGCGCCCGTAAGATCGAGCACGGTGGATTCGATGCCCACGGCGCACGGCCCGCCGTCGACGATCAGGTCGACCCGCCCGCCCAGCGACGCCGCGACGTGCGTGGCCTCCGTTGGGCTCACGGTGCCCGAAAGATTCGCGCTCGGTGCGGCCAGCGGCCGTTGCGCGGCGTGCAGGATCGCTTGCGCGATGGGGTGCGCCGGCATGCGCAAGGCGAGGCTCGGCAAACCCGCCGCGACCAAGTCCGACACCGGCGACGTCGCGGCGCGCGGAAGCACGAAGGTCAGCGGGCCCGGCCAGAAGGCCTTCGCCAGGCGGTGGAACCGGTCGTCCGTTTGCGCCAGATCGCCGACCCAGTCGCGCGCGCCCACATGCACGATCAAAGGATTGAACGACGGGCGGCCCTTGGCCTCGAAGATGCGCGCCACCGCTTTGCCCTGGGTCGCGTCGGCCGCAAGGCCGTAAACCGTTTCCGTGGGGATCGCCACCAGACCGCCCGCGCGTAGGATCTCCGCCGCGTTTTTGACGGCGTCGGTCACGCTGGGCTCTCGGCCAGGAATCGTCCGTTGATATAGCTCGGTTTTTTGTAGGCCAACTCCACGCCGTCGAAGCAGTGGACTCTCCCTCCGGCGGCGCGCAGCACCGCATGACCGGCCGCGGTGTCCCACTCGGACGTGGGGCCGAAGCGCGGATACATGTCCGCGATCCCTTCGGCCACCATGCAGAACTTCAACGACGACCCCACCACGATCTTGTCGGCGACATCGTAGGCGTCGAGGAAGGGCCCCATCAGTTCGGGCATTTCGTGGGACTTGCTGCCGGTGATCACGACTTTCGCCGGGCGCGCACGCACCTGGATCGGCCGCGTCTCGCCGTGGCGGCGCACTTCCGCGCGGCGCGCGCCGTCCTTCGGATCGACGACCCCGAGGTAGGTTTCGCCGCGCGCCGGCGCATGGACCACGCCCATCACCGGCACGCCGTCCCAGATCAACGCCACGTTGACGGTGAAATCGTTGCCCTGCTTCACGAACTCTTTCGTGCCGTCCAGGGCGTCGATGAGCCAGAAGGTGCGCCCGTCGAACGCGGGCACCGTGCCTTCGGCCATACGTTCCTCGGCGACGATGGGAAACACCGGCGACAGCCGGTCGATTTCCGCGATGACGATGGCTTCCGCGGCGCGGTCGGCTTCGGTCACAGGCGAGGCGTCGGCTTTGGTGAAGGTCTCGAAACCGCGCGCGCGCACGTCCAGGATCGCGCGGCCCGCATCGTCGGCAACGGCGATCAGTCGGTCGGCCCATGTATTGAGGAGGGAAAAGGAAATCGGATCGGTCATCGCGCGGCGGCTTCCGTCTTTGCGTGTGTGATGGCCTCCCACACTTTCAGCGGCGTAAGGGGCATGTCCAGGTGCGTGATCCCCAGGGGCGCAAGCGCGTCAAGCACCGCGTTCACCACCGCCGGGGTTGCGCCGATGGTGCCCGCTTCGCCCGCGCCCTTTAGGCCGAGCGCGTTGCGGTCGGTCGGCACTTCCGTATAGGCGAAGTTGAATGGCGGCGTCGAATCCGCGCGCGGCATGCAATAGTCCAGGAACGAGGCGGTCAGCAACTGACCGGTCTCGTCGTACACCGCTTCCTCGTGCAGCGCCTGGCCTAAGCCCTGCACCGCGCCGCCGACGATCTGGCCTTCCATCAGCAAGGGATTGAGCGCGCGGCCCAGGTCGTCCTGGATGGTGTAGTTTACGAACGCGATCGTGCCGGTATCCTCGTCCACGTCCACCTCGCAGATGTGGCAGCCGTTGGGGAACGTTGCGCCCGAGGGCGAGAAATTTTCGCTCGCCTTCAAGCCCGCCGCGACGCCGGACGGGCGGCGCTTTGCGTCGAAGGACGCCGCGACGACCTCTTTCAGGCCGATGCTGTGATTGGTGCCTGTCGCGCGGAAGGTGCCGTCGTCGAAGGTGATATCGGCGGCCTTCGCGCCCAGAAGCGCCGCGGCCATCTCCTTGCCCTGGTCGATCATCTTCACGCAATTCACCATCACCGCGCTGCCGCCGACGGGCACCGAGCGCGAGCCGCCGGTGCCGAAGCCCGTCGGGATCAGGTCGGAATCGCCTTGCCGCACCGTGATACGGTCGAGCGGGAGGGAGAACGCGTCCGCGGCGATCTGCGCATAGACCGTTTCATGGCCTTGTCCGTTCGATTGTGTGCCGATCAAGATCGACAGCCGGCCGTCTTCGCCGAAGAAGACCTGCGGCGTTTCGCCGTTGCCGCCGGCGCAGGCCTCGACGTAGTAGCTCAAACCCAGGCCGCGCAGTTTTCCGCGCGCCCGGGCGTCGGCTTTGCGCGCCGCGATATTCTGCGCGTCGGCCCGCAACAACGCGGCGTCCATCAGCTCGGCGTAGCGGCCCGTGTCGTATTTCGGGCCCAGCGCGGTCTGGTAGGGGAAGTCCGAAGGCGCGATGAAATTGCGCCGCCGAAGCTGGACCGAGGACATGCCCAGTTCCCGCGCTGCTTTCTCCACCAGACGCTCGATCAGATACGCAGCCTCCGGGCGTCCCGCGCCGCGATAGGCGTCAAGCGGCGCGGTGTTCGTCATGACGACTTTCACGCTCAGGTGCGCCGCGGGGATGCGGTACGCGCCGCAGTACATGCCGCCGCCGGCGCTGGTCTGCACATACGCGCCGTACTGCGACAGGTATGCGCCCACATTGCCCAGGTACGACACGCGTAAGCCCAGGAACGTCCCGTCCTTGCGCAGCGCCAGTTCGGCATGGGTGACCTGATCGCGGCCGTGCGTGTCGTTCAGGCAGCTCTCGGCGCGGTCCGCCGTCCACTTCACTGTCCGCCCGAAAGCGCGCGCGGCGGCCAGGCACAGCAGCGGTTCGTGGAACAGGAAGTTCTTCATGCCGAAGCCGCCGCCCACGTCGGGCGTCAGTACATGGAAGTTCTCCGCGGGCACGCCGAAGACCGCGGCGCACCAGTTTTTCAATGAATGGACGCCTTGGGATCCTTGCGTCAGGGTGAAGCGATGGGTTGTCGCGTCATACGCGCCGATCGCGCCGCGCGGTTCCAGCGCGGTCGGGAGAAGGCGGCTATTGCGCAGGTCGATGGCGACGACGTGGTCGGCGTCCGCGAAGGCCGCATCGGTCTTCGCCTTGTCGCCGAGGGTCCAGGTGGTCAGCACGTTGCCCGGCGCTTCCGGATGGATCGTCGCGGCCTGCGGCGCGTCGGCCAGCGCGACGGCGGCGGGCAGGTCGTTGTAGTCGATCTGGATCAGTTCGGCGGCCTCGCGCGCTTGCGCATAGGTCTCCGCGATCACGGCGGCGACCGGCTCGCCGACATACCGGACGCGTCCATGCGCCAGCACGGGCCTTGGCGGCGGCTTCGGCGCTTTCCCGTCCGGCCCGCGCGGCGCGGCGCCCGCCGCGATGGGACCGACGTTCATGGCCGTCAGGTCGTCGTGGGTCAGGATGCCCACGACGCCGGCCGCGTCGCGCGCCTCGCTCAGATCGATCGAAACGATCTCCGCATGGGCGTGCGGCGCGCGCAGGACATAAAGATAGGCCTGTCCCGGCGTCGCGATATCGTCCGTGTAGCGGCCGCGGCCCGTCAGGAACCTTTCGTCTTCGACCCGGCGGATCGATTGGCCGACGCCAAACTTTCCCATGATGCATCCTTGAAATGGCCGGCGGTCCTGAGGGCGCCGGGTGTCCGTCACCGTATGAGGCGGTCGCGGGATTGTCCATCCAGGCAGGTTGATTCGATTCCGCGACCTGCCTAGGTTAATTCACAGTCTCCAATCCCTTTTTCATGCTCCTTTTCCAGGCCCCGAAAGCACACCCTATGAATATCACCTTCGCCAAGATCGCCGCGCCGGACCAAGGCGCCGTCATTCTTCCCGTGGCCGACGGCGGCCGTCTCGGGTCAGCGGGCGCCGCGCTCGACAAACGCGCGGGCGGCGCCTTCACGCGCGCCATGAAGGCCGCGGATTTCCGCGGCAAGCGCGAAAAGACGCTGACCATCGTTGTGCCGGCGGGCACGAAACTGTCGCGCGTCGTGCTGGTCGGCGTCGGCGAGGTGAAGTCCATCGACGGCATGGCCGCCGAACGTTTGGGCGCGATGATGTTCGACGTCGTGGCGGCCGACGCTCAGGCGGCGATTGTGCTCGATCTCTTCGACGGCGTCGCGGGCGGCGCGGTGGCGGCGCATATCGCGGGCGGGGCGCTGCAGAAGTCTTACCGTTTCGCGAAGTACCGCACGAAGGATATGGCCGACGCCAAACCCAAGCTGAAATCCCTTGTCGTTCAAACCGCGGCCGCCGCCGAAGCCAAACGCAGCTTCGCCGCCGTTTCGGCCGTGGTGGACGGCATCTTCTTCACCCGCGATCTCGTCAGCGAGCCCGCGAACGTGATCTATCCCGCCTCGTTCGCCGCGCGCGCGAAGGACCTCGCCAAGGACGGCGTCAAGGTCGAGATTCTCGGCGAAGCGCAGATGAAGAAACTGGGCATGGGATCGCTGCTGGGCGTGGGCCAGGGGTCCGAGCGTGAGTCGCAGCTTCTGGTCATGCACTGGAACGGGGGCGCGAAATCCGCCGCGCCGCTTGCCATCGTCGGCAAGGGCGTGTGCTTCGATACGGGCGGCATCAGCCTGAAAACGCCGCCGGGCATGTGGGACATGAAGTGGGACATGGCGGGCGCCGGTGTCGTCACCGGCCTCATGCGCACGCTCGCGCGCCGCAAGGCGCGGGTGAACGTGATCGGCCTGTGTGGTCTGGTCGAGAACATGCCGGACGGCCGCGCGATGCGCCCTGGCGACGTGGTCACCTCCATGTCGGGCCAGACCATCGAAGTGCAGAACACCGACGCGGAAGGTCGCCTCGTGCTCGCCGACGTCATCTGGTACGCGCAGCAGCGCTTCAAACCGTCCGCCGTCGTCGATCTCGCGACCCTGACGGGCGCGATCATCCAGACCTTCAACGATCACTACGCCGGCCTTTTCTCCAACGACGACGATCTCGCCCAGCGCCTGACAGCGGCGGGCAAGACGGTGGGCGAGCGGTTGTGGCGTCTGCCCATGGGCGAGGAGTACGACCGCGAACTGAAGTCGCTCATCGCCGACATGAAGAACATCGGCAGCGGCAAGGGCGGCAGCATCACGGCGGCCCAGTTCATTCAGCGCTTCGTGCAGAAGAACGTGCCCTGGGCGCACCTCGATATCGCCGGTGTCGTCTGGAACGAGAAGGGCACGGTCCTGTCCGCGCCCGGCGCGACCGGCTACGGCGTGCGTCTGCTCAACCAGTTCGTCGCCGACAACTTCGAGAAATAGCGCCACCTTCATGTAACGAAAAAGGGCGTCCGCGCGGGACGCCCTTTTTTTGTGCCGCTGCGGCTCGGGTGAAGGCTACGGCTTTGTGTGGCTCGCGCGCTTATAGGCGTACACGAACTCGGCGTCGCGGCTGACGCTGGCGTTGCCCTTCGCGCCGAGGTTGGTGAAGAACTCCGCCACCTCGGCCGCCTGTAATTCGGACAGCGCCTGACGAAACAGGCCTTTGTCGCCGTTCTTGAATTTATGGGTGCCGAACATCTGTTGTTTCGGATCGGCCGCGGTGCCGACGTACCAATCGCGGTAGTTCGCGCCGTGACGGCCCATGAATTCCTGGAAGTCGTTCAGGATTTCGGTTTTGGTCTTGGCCATCGGATGCCCCTGATACGGGAGAAATAAGGGCAAACCATAACCATAGGTTTTGGAGGTGTCACATGCTATTTCGACTCTCACCAAGCTGTGGATAACTCGGGCGCGCGTGGCGTTTCCTGCATTGCTGACGCCCGCCATCGCCGCTAAATAGCGGCTCGCTTGAGAGAAAGACGCTTTCAGAGAAAGAGTTCGCGCCATGACCCTTGTCCGTCCCTTCGCAGGCCTTCGTCCCGCGCCTCAGCACGCAAGCGCCGTGGCGGCGCCGCCGTACGATGTGCTCAACACCGAGGAAGCGCGCGCGCGCGCGGCGGGAAAGCCGAACAGCTTCCTGCATATCTCGAAGCCCGAAATCGATCTTCCCGCCGCGACCGACCCTTACGCGGCCATCGTCTATGAGACGGGCGCGAAGAACCTCAAGCGTCTGATCGCCGACGGCGTGCTCATCCGCGACGCCGAACCTCATTACTATGTCTATCGTCTGAAGATGGGCGATCACGTGCAAACGGGCCTCGTCGTCGCGGCCTCCGTCGCCGACTACGACGTCAATCGCGTCCGCAAGCACGAGTTCACGCGCCCCGACAAGGAAGACGACCGCGTCCGCCAGATCGAAGCGCTGAATGCGCAGACCGGTCCTGTGCTGCTCGCTTATAAGGCCGACGGTGCGGTCGATGCGATCGTCGAGGCCGCGGCCGCCGGCGCGGCGCTCTACGACGTCACCGCCGACGACGGCATCCAGCACACCCTGTGGCGCATCGCCGACGCCGCGACGGTCGATCGCCTCACGCTTCTGTTCGACGCGATGCAGGCGCTCTATATCGCCGACGGCCATCATCGTTCGGCCGCCGCTTCACGCGTCGCCGCCGCGCGCCGGGGCAAGACCGCGCACGACATGGCGGAGTATTTCCTGGCGGTCGCGTTCCCCCACGATCAGATGCGCATCTTCGACTACAACCGTGTGATCAAGGATTTGAACGGTCTCAGCGCCGAGGCGTTCCTCGCCAAAATCGCTGAACGGTTCGACGTCACGGCGGCCGACGCCCAGGTGCGCCCCGACACGCCGACGCGCTTCGGCATGTACTTGGACGGACGCTGGTACCGCCTCGACATCAAGCCGGCGCTGATCCCGGCGTCCGATCCGGTCGCGCGTCTCGACGTCTCGCTCCTCCAGGACAATCTGATCGCGCCGACGTTGGGTATTGGCGATCCGCGCCGTGACAAGCGCATCGACTTTGTCGGCGGCATCCGCGGCCTCGGCGAGTTGGAGAAGCGCGTGAACTCGGGCGAGATGAAAGTCGCCTTTTCGCTGCATCCCACCACCCTCGATCAGTTGATGGCGGTGGCGGACGCGAACCAGGTGATGCCGCCGAAGTCCACGTGGTTCGAGCCTAAGCTCGCCGACGGGCTCGTCAGTCACGTGCTGGACTGAGTGACGCTGGAAAGACCCCGCGTCGTCGTCATCGCCGGTCCGACCGCGTCCGGAAAGTCCGATCTTGCGCTTGATCTGGCGGCGCGGTTCGGCGGTGTCGTCATTAACGCCGATAGCCAGCAGCGCTACCGCGACTTTCCCATCCTGACCGCGCAACCGAGCGCCGCCGATCGCGCGCGCGCGCCACATCGCTTGTTCGGCGACATGAACGCCAACGATGTCGGAACAGCGGTCGTGTGGGCGGCCGCGGCCGCGGCCGAGATTCGCGCCGCCGCCGCGCGAAGGAGCCTGCCGATCGTTGTCGGCGGCACCGGCCTATATCTCAAAGTCCTGATGGAGGGGCTTTCCGACATCCCGCCGGTCCCGGCCGATGTGCGCGCCGCCGCGCGCGCGCTGGTGGCCGACCTCGGCAACGCCGAAGTTCATCGTCGTCTCGCCGCGCGCGATCCGCGCAGCGCAGCGCGCATTCCGGCCGGTAATACCCAGCGCCTCGCGCGCGCCTGGGAGGTGATCGAGGCGACCGGCACGCCGCTCAGCGCATGGCAGGACGCGCCCGCGCGCCCGGCGATCGATGCGGCGTACTTCCGTATTCTCGTGAACCCTGCGCGCGCGGCCACCATCACGGCCTGCGCCGCGCGGTTCGCGCAAATGATCGCCGCCGGTGCGCTCGCCGAGGTGCAAAGCGCCATGGCGCGCGGCGTCGCGGTCGATGCGCCCGCCATGCAAGCCCTCGGCGCGAAGGACCTGCGCGCGCACCTCGAAGGAAAGAGCGGTTTGCCGGACGCCGTGACGGCGGCCGAGATCGCCACCCGGCAATACGCCAAACGCCAGGCGAACTGGTTCCGACATCAGTTTAATTCGGATTTGACCCTGGAGGCGCGTTATACCGGGGACGCGCGGCCGGAGGTCGAAGCCGGCGTGGCCGCTTTTCTGAAGGAGTTTCCGTGACGCTCACACGCGCCGTTCTAGCTTTGCTTTTGTCTTTTGGGGCGCAGGCGGCCCACGCGGCGGATCTCGATACGGTGCGGGGGCCGCTCATGGCTTTACGAGATCGCGCCGAGACGCCCGCGCGAACCTTGCGGCCGGAGTTCCTGACCGCGCGCGACCAGCTTGGCCTCTGGATCGAAAGTCGGCTGGAGGACCTGCGCTCGACCGGCGAGGTGGACGGATTCCTCGCGAGACTCAACACCGAGATCGCCGCCGCCGATCTTGCGTGCAAGGAAGCTGCGTCGCCCGGGTATAACCGCTGCGCAAGCCCCGGCGATCTCGATGCGCGTGGATATTTGGGGGCGATCGACGGCGGCATGATCCGCGGCTTCCTGGTCGTGCAAGCCGAAGTCGGCATCGCCTGCGGTTTCGATGAAACGGCTTACATCTTCGAGCGCACCAAGACCGGATGGCGCCGCCTGTTCGACACCGCGCAAAAGCCCGATGCGAACGGACGTTATATCCCCGAGCAGGTGCAGATTCTGACGTTCACGCATTCGCCCAAGATGCCCACGGACGCCACGATTTTCCTCGTCGGCGGCGCGCAACCGGTGTGCGCCGGTTCGTTCCGCCCGGTGCACTACCGCGTCTGGACCGCGCGTCCCGGCACGGCGGCGACGCTTCACATCGATGGACGCGAGTTGAACGCTTTCACCGGCCGCCGCGATCCGCCCGTCTCCGCGCGTTTTGAAGGCGACGATCTTCTCGTCGAAATGGACGTGGGCAGCATCGATCCGTCGCGGCACGCGCGTGTCGCGGTGCGCCGCTTCACCTTCGAGAACGAAAGCTTCCGCCGCATGGCGCCGCTCGCGCTCTCGCCGCGCGACTTTGTCGAGGAGTGGCTGAGCGCGCCGTGGCGCACGGCGGCGGAATGGACGCAAGACGATCAACGCAAACCGCTCGAAGCCGTTCATGCGCGTGTGCAGAAAGAATCGTCGCGCGCGCGATTCAGCGGCGCGACGCAGCGCTGCGAAAAAACAGAAGGCCCAGGGAAAGAGGAAGTCTCAGGACAAGACCAAGGCGGCGTCGTGCAGGTCGGCGTGCGTTTCGCGTCGGGCGAGACGTTCTTCCGCGTGAAAAACGACCCCGCCGGCGCCTACCAGATGCTCGCCGCCGACTCGGACGCCGCGCCCACCTGCCGCGCCGCCGACGCCAGCCTCGACGCCCCCCGCACCCTGTTCTAATTGGGGTCAGACTCCATTTAACTTATTTACTCTGACCCTATATCTTGGGGTTTTCTTCAGCCCTGATAAATCTCGATATTTTTGCCCGCGCCCCTTCCCACAAGCCCGCCTTCATGAGACATTAACCGCGGCTGCAGCAAAATCGGTGACTTCGACCTTTCGAGGCCGTTGAACAAGTGTTTGTAAGTCATTGATTTGCGGGAAAAAAGACGAAGGCGGTCGGGCGCCGCGTCTGTGGATAACAGCCAAGGGCTTCCTGTCGACTCCGAGAATGCGACGCGGGGACCTTTCTGGGCGTTTATCCACAGGGGGCCCATCCCTTTGCGACGCGGTTCGGGGTTTGTGACGGCCGGCCGCCTCTCCTGACCGGAGGGGCGCGCGACGTGCGGGACCGGGCGATCTGCCCTGGGCGTCCGCATGCGGCGGAACGCCCGAGGACGGCGGCGCGCTTTTGGCCCCGCAGGCCGAGAACGAGAGATGACGGGCGATTGCGACTTGAAGTTCGACACCACCATGCGCCGCGGCGCGCGCCATCGGCGCTTCCACGACATTCGCGCTTCGCGCGCTTTCGCCATTCGCGCTTTCGCATCGCCGCGCTTCGCACGCGCGGAGTTGCGCCACGGTATTCACGAACACGCGGCGCGTGAGCGCCGCGCGAAATGAGGGAGAAGCGTCCGCCGGCAAGAAGCCGCGCGCGGCGTCACTATGCGGGGGATCACGAATATGCGGGTGCGCACGGACACGATAAGGCTTCGTGCGCCCGCGTCGCGGATCACAAAAAAATAAGGACGAGTAGGATTACATGTTTTCGAGACTGACGGGCTGGCTTTCCGCCGATATGGCCATCGACCTCGGCACCGCGAACACCCTGGTTTACGTGAAGGGGCGCGGTATCGTGCTGAACGAACCTTCGGTGGTCGCGCTGGCCGAATCCAAGGGCCGCAAACAGGTTCTCGCGGTCGGCAACGAGGCCAAGCAGATGCTGGGCCGCACGCCCGGCAACATCCAGGCCATCCGCCCCTTGCGCGACGGCGTCATCGCCGACTTCGAGGTTGCCGAGGAGATGATCAAGCACTTCATCCGCAAGGTGCATAACCGCCGCAGCTTCGCGAGCCCGCTTGTCATTGTGTGCGTGCCGTCCGGCTCCACCGCGGTCGAGCGCCGCGCCATCCAGGAATCCGCCGAAGCCGCGGGCGCGCGCAAGGTCTATCTGATCGAGGAACCCATGGCCGCGGCCATCGGCGCCGGTCTCCCCGTCACCGAGCCCACCGGCTCCATGGTGGTCGACATCGGCGGCGGCACGACCGAAGTCGCGGTGCTTTCGCTCTCGGGCATCGTCTATGCCCGTTCGGTGCGCGTCGGCGGCGACATGATGGACGAGGCGATCATCAACTACATCCGCCGCCACCATAACCTCTTGGTCGGCGAAAGCTCGGCCGAACGCATCAAGAAGGAAATCGGCTGCGCCTGCCCGCCGGAAACCGGCGACGGCGAAACCATGGAGATCAAGGGCCGCGACCTGATGAACGGCGTGCCCAAGGAAATCGTCATCAGCCAGCGCCAGATCGCTGAGAGCCTGGCCGAACCGGTCACCGCCATCATCGACGCCGTGAAAGTCGCCCTCGAACACACCGCGCCTGAACTCGCCGCCGATATCGTCGACAAGGGCATCGTGCTCACCGGCGGCGGCGCGATGCTGCACAACCTCGACTTCGTGCTGCGCCACGCCACCGGCCTGCCGGTCTCCATCGCCGACGATCCCTTGTCGTGCGTGGCGCTCGGCACCGGCAAGGTGCTCGAGGAAATGAAGATCCACCGCAACGCTCTCACCACGATGTACTAGGCGGGAGCGATTGAAGGTTTAACCACGAGGGGCTTGAAGGAAACAAACAGGTGCGCGGTCCGACAGGACAGATTTCCCGTCTCGGGACGCTCAAATCGCTGCTGCAGCGGTTTGCGTTTCTGTCGCTTATCGGCGTCACCTTCGCGCTGATGCTCATCGGCAAGGCCGACACCGTCCTTGTCGAGCGCGCGCGCTCGGCCGTTACAGATGCCGTCGCGCCCATCCTGCGCGTGATGTCCGAGCCCGCGGGCATGATCGCCCAGGTGATCGGCAACGTCCGCGAGCTCGCCTCCATCCGCGAACAGAACGCCGATCTGCGCGAAGGCAACGATCGCCTTCTCCAGTGGCAGGCGCTCGCGCAGCGCCTGGAGGCGGAGAACAAGTCGCTGCGCTCGTTGCTGGCGCTTGTCCCCGAACCCGGCGCGGAGTTCGTCTCCGCCCGCGTTGTGGGCGACGTCGGCGGGGCCTTCGCGCAGTCGGTCATCATCACCGCCGGGCTTTCCTCCGGCGTGAAGAAGGGCCAGGTGGTCATGACCGGTGAGGGGCTTGTCGGCCGCGTCACCCAGGCGGGCAATAACTCCTCGCGCGTCCTGCTCATCACCGACATCAACTCGCGCATCCCGGTGCTGGTGGGCGAGGCCGGCAACCGCGCGATCCTCGCCGGTGACAACGGTCTCCGGCCGAAGCTCCTTTATCTCAACCAAAGCGCCGCGGCGCCCGGCGACAAGGTCGTCACCTCGGGCGACGCCGAAGCCTTCCCGCCCGGCATCCCCATCGGCCAGGTGGCCGAAGTGGGCGACGGTGATGTGGCGGTCGAGCTGTTTGTCGCGCGCGACAAGCTGCAATACGTCCGCGTCGCCGACTACGGCCTCGCGGGCATCCTCACCGAGCAGCCGGCGGCGGAGTAGGCGACCATGATGCAGCCCACGCTCATGCAAAGCCTCGACACCGCTGCGCGCAAGGCGGTGCCGGCCGCCCTCACGCTCATCCTCATGCTGTTCGCGCTCACGCCGACGAACGTGCCCGGTCTGTCGCCGGTCATGCCGATGTTCGCGCTGATGTCGGTGTATTTCTGGTCCATCTACCGGCCCGAACTCCTGGGCTACGGCGCCGTGTTCGTCTTCGGCCTGCTGGAGGATCTGCTCACCGGCGCGCCGATCGGCTCCACCGCGCTCGTGTTCCTGGTCACCCAGTGGATTGTGATCCGCCAACACAAGTTCTTCAACGCGAAGCCCTTCATCGTCACCTGGTTCGCTTTCCTGTTCGTTGCGGCGGGTGCGGCCTTCGTGCGCTGGCTGGCGGTCGGCCTGATCGCGGACTCCGGTTTCACGCCCGCGGGCCCCATGTTCGCCTGTTTCCTCATCACCGTGGCCGTCTATCCGCTGGTCGGATGGATCCTCGCGAAGGCCCAGGTGAAACTCATGGGGAACATGTAGCCATGATGATGGGAGCCGCCATCCCATGATGATCACTAGGGACAGCGACTGGACCAAGATGTTCAATCGCCGCGCCATGATCCTCGGCGGCGCGCAGGGCGTCCTCGTCAGCGCGCTGATCGGGCGCATGTATTATCTCCAGGTGATCGAGGCGGACCGCTACCGCACGCTCGCCGAAGACAACCGCATCAATATCCAGCTCCTGCCGCCGCCGCGCGGACGCATCCTCGACCGGTTCGGCGAGCCGCTCGCCATCAACAAGCAGCAATTCCGCGTGCTCGTCGTGCCGGAACAGGCCACCAATCTCGGCCCGACGCTCGATCATCTGGCGCACATTGTCGAACTCTCCGACCACGACCGCGAACGCATCAAGAAGGAAGTAGGCCGCAAGCGCGGCTTCGTGCCCGTCACGATCCGCGAGAACCTGACCTGGGACGAAATGGCCCGCATCCAGGTGAATGCGCCCGACCTTCCCGGCGTCATCATCGACGAAGGTCTCACCCGCTATTATCCGCAGCACGAGAACGCCGCGCATCTGCTCGGCTACGTGGCCGCCGTGGACGAGGACGACCTCACCGGCGATCCGCTGCTTCAGCTTCCGGGTTTCCGCATCGGCAAGGACGGGGTCGAGCGCATCTACGACCTCACCCTGCGCGGCAAGGGCGGCACCAGCCAGGTGGAGGTGAACGCCTACGGCCGCACCATCCGCGAACTGAAGCGCGAGGAAGGCGTTCCCGGCAGCGACATCATTCTCACCATCGACGAGCGCATCCAGAAGTTCGCCGGCGAACGTCTAGGCGAGGACAGCGCCTCGGTCGCCGTGATGGATGTGCACACCGGCGATCTCATTGCGCTGGTGTCCAACCCCAGCTTCGACGCCAACACCTTCAGCCGCGGGCTGACGACCGAGGAGTGGAAGTATCTTTCCACCAACGATCACCGCCCGCTGATCAACAAGGTCGTCGCCGGCCAATATTCGCCGGGCTCCACCTTCAAGCCGGTGGTCGCCCTCGCCGCGCTCGAGCACGGCGTGATCAGCCCCGACCAGACAGTGCATTGCTCGGGCTCCTACCGCCTCGGCAACTATGTGAAGCACTGTCACCGCACCCACGGCAGCGTGAACATGCAGCGCGCCATGTCGGTGTCGTGCGACGTGTACTTCTACGAAGTCGCGCGCCGCCTCGGCGTCGACAAGATCGCCGAAATGGCCCGCCGCCTGGGCCTCGGCGCGCCGTCGGGCATCGGCCTTCCCAACGAACAGTCGGGCCTTGTGCCCACTGAAGCCTGGAAAAAGAATGTGCGCGGGCAACGCTGGGCGCCGGGCGACAACCTCAACGTCGGTATCGGCCAGGGTGATGTGCTCGTGACGCCGATCCAGCTCGCCGTCATGGCCGCGCGCATCGCCAACGGCGGCCTCGCGGTAAAACCGCGGCTCATCCGCACCGCGCAGTCCGGAACCGGCGAGGCTCAAGACCAGATCCCGTCTTTAGGCATCCCGCCGCAGCACATGGCCTCCGTCCATGCCGGCATGTACGACGTCATCAACGGCCCGCCCGGCGCGACCACCGCGGCGTCCAACGGCAAACTCCGTTTCAAGGATCCCGAACGCAAGTCCTGGACCATGAGCGGCAAGACCGGCACGGCGGCGGTGCGCCGCTGGACCGACGCCATGCGCGAGGCCCAGAAACGCGATCCGACGCTTATTCCCTGGGCGCACCGCGACAACGCGCTGTTTATCTGCTTCGGGCCCAGCCACGCGCCGCGCTACGCCATCTCGGTCGTGGTCGATCATGCCCTGGGCGGCGGCGGCGCCTTCGCCGCGCCCATCGCCCGCGACATCATGGAAGAGGTCTTACGCCTCGATCCCGCGCGCAATCCGCGCGTCGACGAACAGATCGTGGCCGACGCGGCGCCGCTCCCGGGGACCGCTTCGCCGCGGGGTCCAGCGGGAGGGGCGACGGGCGGCCCGGCGGGCGGAACCCCATGAGCGAACTCGGTTTCAATTCGGCCCGTCTGCGCCGGGGCGACATGTCGCCCCTGGAGAAGGTCTGGCAGATGAGTTGGGCGCTCCTGCTCATCGTCACGGGCATCTTCGCCTTCGGCTTCGCGATGCTGTATTCCGCCTCGGGCGGTAATCTCGACCCGTGGGCCGGCCCGCAGCTCGCCCGTTTTGTCTTCGGCCTCGGCGTCATCACCGTCGTCGCGGTCGTCGACGTGCGCATCATCATGCGCTTTTCCTACGCCTTCTATTTCGTCGTGCTCCTGATGCTGGTGGCGGTCGACGTTCTTGGCTTCGTCGGCAAGGGCGCGCAGCGCTGGATCGATCTTGGCTTCATCAGCCTGCAGCCGTCCGAACTCATGAAACCGGCCATCGTGCTCGCGCTCGCCCGCTACTTCCAGGGTGTGACGCAGGACGAGATCGGCAACCCGCTGATCCTCGCCGTGCCGATCGGCATGATCCTCGCGCCCGCGATTCTCGTTATCCTCCAGCCGGATCTCGGCACCTCGCTGCTCATCATAATGAGCGCGACGATCATGTTGTTCATGGCCGGCGTGCGCATGTGGAAGTTCGCGGTGGTGGGCGTGTGCGGGCTCGCCGCCCTTCCCATCGCCTGGACCTTCCTGCACGATTACCAGAAGAACCGCGTGCTCACCTTCCTCAATCCGGAAAGCGATCCCCTGGGCACCGGCTATCACATCCTGCAATCCAAAATCGCTTTCGGTTCCGGCGGCCTGTTCGGCAAGGGCTACATGGGCGGCACCCAGGCGCACCTCAACTTCCTGCCCGAACGCCAGACCGACTTCATCGCCACCATGCTGGCCGAGGAACTGGGCATGATCGGCCTGCTCGCGCTGCTGGCAATCTTCATGATCTTCATCGCCTACGGTTACGCCATCGCCCTGCGCTGCCGTCACCAGTTCGGCCGCCTCGTGGCGATTGGTCTTACCGCCAGCTTCTTCCTCTACTTCTTCATCAACCTCGGCATGGTCATGGGCCTGTTGCCGGTGGTCGGCGTGCCGATGCCCTTTGTCTCCTACGGCGGCACGGCGCTGCTCACCCTGATGTTCTCGGTCGGGCTGCTCATGAACGTGTATGTGCACCGCGATACCCAGATCGGCGCCCGCGGCGGTTTCAACGATTTCTAGAGCGTCGTGCGAAAAAGTGGGAACCGGTTTTTCGCAAAGCGGCGCGACCAAACAATAACTTAGAGCAAGCCGCCCGATTCCAAGTTAACGCGGATTGCTCTAGAGCCGGTTTTAGCGTTCCTTGCGCATCCAGAAACTGCCGCCCGGACTTTGTTTGAACGCCGGCAGCGCGTCCGCGTGCTCCGGGTTCGCGTGGGCGAAGTGGCTGTTGAAGAACATCACCCGGTAATCGCGGTTGTTCATCAGGAACGCCCGCAACAGGTACAGTTCATTCCACGACCGGTTCCCGTTGAAGAACCACTCCCGGGGATATTCGAACGGGTAGAAAATGTCGTGGAAATGAACGACGACGCCGGGCGCCAGCGCGGGCAGCACCCGGAAGAAAATGTGGTTCACATCGCTGCCCGCTTTGGCGATGTGCGTCGAATCCACAAACAGCACATCCCCGGCTTGCAGCTCCGCGAAGACCGACAGGGGCACACCCTGAACTGGCGCGGAAATGACGCGCGCGGCCTGTTTGTCCGGCCCGCGCAACAACTTCGTCAGCCGGTCGTTGGGGAAAGGTTCGATGAAAGTCCGCGCGATCGCGCTATCGAAGAAGCGGTCGTTGACGTCCAGCATCAGAGCCGACGAAAAGCCCGATCCAATTTCAATCAGCCGCGCGGGCTTCAACTCCAACAGCATCGCGGCGTACACCAGCGCGTCGCCCGCGCCGAACTGGTCGTTTTCGCTGTAATAACGCTGACCGGCGGCGTCCGCGTCGGCTTCCGTCGCCGCCAGAGTTAGTGTCGCCGCGTGCCGCGTCAGCGCCGCGAACAACCGGACTTGCGCGTCGGGCTGAAGGTCGATGTCGGGCAGCGGCGCATCGACGTCGAAAATGATCGCCTCGCGCGCCTTCAAATCCTCGAGGTTGGCGATGGGCGAGTAATAGTGCCCTGGCGGCACCCACAATTTACCCGCCGGATTTTTTGCTCTGCGAAAAAACAAGGCGCGCTCCAGGTTTGCTTCACATCAATTCGGGTCGAAGTCTCATTTCACGTGCAAGCGTCGTGGACGCGTGTAAAAAAGGCCGCAATAAAAAAGAAATACTGGGGGCTTCGCCATGGTCGACCTTGTCGGCATTTGCGCTCATATCATCCGTCTCAGTTCCCGCCACGATGTCGAGCCGATGGCCGTGGTCGGCCTGCTCGCCGTGCATGCGCTGGTGGACATCAACTTCGCCGAACTGCGGGTCTGGAACAACGTCGCCGACGAAATGCGCGGCCTGCTGGCCGCCTGACCGCGGCCCGCCCCGGCCAAGGACGGCGAATCCCTCTCAAGTCCGTTGGTCCCTTAAGTCCCTTGGAAAACCTCTATTTTCCGGACCTACGGCCCTGCTTGTCACGGCCCGGCCAACCCTCTATAAGGACCGCCTTCCGAGGGCCACGGCCGGCCCCTTCGACCCAGGATCGGCCATCTCCAAAAGCCCCGAGGGCGCATAGCTCAGTTGGTAGAGCAGCTGACTCTTAATCAGCGGGTCCCAGGTTCGAGTCCTGGTGCGCCCACCAAATTTACCCAATAAAATCAGCGTATTATGAGCTGGCGGAAATTTGGCGGTGACCCAAGATCCCCGTTTGGGGGCAATTTGGGGACAGTTGCCATCAACCACCCCCAACAATTTCCCGGCGCGAAATCCGCCGCCCCCAATGATCGACCTTTGTCGGCCCGCGACTTAATCTTGGCCTATTCGATATGCAGGCCCAGGACATGGATAAGCTCTCACCACGTCAACTGGCGGAAAGCCAAAGAGCCGAAGCTGAGCGCAAGCGGTGCAGGGAATGGCTGCTCCAGATCATGCGGGCGTCGCCCGTCAAGACGCGCTCAAAAGATGACCTGCGCGCTGAAGCCATGCTCGCTCTCAAAGTCTCGAAGTCATCATTTGATGTGGCCTGGATTTGGGCCATTGAGGACTTGGGGTATCAGGATTGGTATGAGCCGCTGCGGAAGGGACGACGGCCAAACCGGCGTCGGCTGAATTAGGCCGCCAGCAAAGGCGGATTACCAACTTACGGCAATCAGCCGAACACCTCTGCTGTTGACGAGTGTTGCGGAGTTGAGCCGTCGGGAAGCCTGTCAGGAAACCGGAGGCTGACAGTCAGTCGTTGGCAAAACGAAAGTCCGAGGTATCGGATGCTGCTGTCAGCCCCTGACGGATATTGTGGGGTTGGGGCGGCAATAGTTCCATCCCCCTACGTCAGAATATTCAATCGGCGGCCTCTCCATAAGCTTTCGGCAAAACGAAAGTGGAGGGTTTCCGATGAATCTTATTCGCGGCTTCTGGCGCATTTCCAAAATGCTGTTTTTTTATCTGCCGCTGGCGTGGCTGGTGCTTGCGGTGATCACAGAAATCATAGGCAGCGCTTGGCTTCCAGCAATTGTACTGACGGCAGCCCTTGGCGTGCTGATTGCGATGGTGATTGTTGTCGCGCGGTTCTCGAAGCGTCAGCCCAGCAACAGCTACGGCTCAGCGGCCTTCGCTTCTATCGGTCAGCTTTATCAAAACGGCCTGCTCAACAACCGAGGTCTGATTATCGGACGAAAGGCATGGCGCTATCTGCGGTTTGACCGCGACGGCCACCTGCTTACCTTCGCACCCACACGGTCAGGGAAGGGTGTGGGGTGCGTTATCCCGAACCTGCTGGATCATCCTGGCTCCGTCGTTGTGACGGACATCAAGGGCGAGAACCTGGCAGTCACCGGGCGCTGGCGGAAGAACCTTGGGCCTGTTCACGCCATCGCGCCGTTCGACAGCTCAATCATGGGCTCTCGCTATAACCCGCTGGATTTTATCCGTGCCGGGTTGCCGGAGGACGTGGACGACGCTGCGTTGATCGCGGAATTGCTGGTCGTACCCCAAGGCCAGGAAACTTTCTGGGACAGTGAGGCGCAAAGCTTTATCGCTGCGCTGCTGCTGTATGTGGTGAACGAGCTTCCCTACGAGAAACGCAACCTGCACCATGTCTGGTCGCTGCTGATGCAGAACAGGGAAGGGCTGGACCAGCTTATTCTTGAATTGCAGGCAAGCGAGCACATTGCCGTGCGCCGGGCAGGCAATGCGTTTACCCAGAAGGAAGATCGCGAGCGTTCCGCCGTTATTTCCACGGCGCAGACTCACCTGAAAATCTGGAAGAGCCGCCTTCTAGCCCAAGCCACCGACAGAAGCGACTTTCAGCTTGAAGACCTTAAGCGGTCGGTGATGTCGCTTTACATCGTCATTCCGCCGGAACTGCTGGAGGTTTATCGCCCGTTTGTGCGGCTAATGGTGGGCTTGTCGGTATCTGCCATGACCCGTGTTCGTGGCAGGCCGATGGATCGCGTCCTCTTTCTGCTCGATGAGGTTGCCTCGCTGGGCCGGATGGCGCCGATTGAAACCGGCATTGCCTATCTGGCCGGTTACGGCGTGAGCTTGTGGCTGTTCTTCCAGGATTTGGGCCAGCTTCAATCCACATACCCAAAGTGGCGCTCGATGATTGCCAACTGCAATGTGCGGCAGGCCTTCAGCGTGGCGGACGTGCAAACGGCGCGGGAGTTGTCGGCCATGCTTGGCAATCGCACCATTGAAGTCAGCGGCCAGGGAGCATCGCATAACGGGGCGCTGGCGGTTATCCCCGACAACTTCAGCAGCCATACGAACGAAACGGCTCGGCCGCTGATGGCACCGGACGAAATCATGACGATGCCCAAGGGCGAGCAGCTTATCTTCGTTCAGGCTTGCCCGCCTGTTCGTGCCCGCAAAGTGCATTACTGGCACGAAACGGCTTTCAAGGGCCGCTTTGGGCGGTGGGAACCCGCGATGTTCCCGGCATGATATGCTCGGTGATTCTCTGGACGCGGCTGATTGGCTGGCTTTTGCCGGCCTTTCAGGTTGCCCTTGAAAACAGCCTTTTTCCATCATATAATGTTCATTATATTGAACACTAAGTCATATAGTGTTCATAAAGATGGACGCTATTATGGAAACAGGCTCGTCACAACCCCTACCTATTCCAGTCCGAAAAGGGCTCAGGAAGCTTGGCCAGGACATCAAGGATGCCCGCCTTCGCCGTCGTATCTCGACGACAGTAATGGCGCAGCGCGCCCTTATCAGCCGCACCACCCTGGTCAAAATCGAAAAGGGCGACGCGGGCGTGTCGATGGGAACCTACGCCACGGTTCTGTTCATTCTCGGTTTGGGCGAGCGTCTTGCTGATCTCGCAGATGTCGCGCATGACCGCGTGGGATTGCAGCTTGAAGAACAAAATCTGCCTAAGCGCATCCGCACATCTAATAAGCGTCAGCCGAAAGGCACCGCATAATGGATCGTACGGTGCTTGTTTATGTTGATCTGAAAGGCCGGTCGCAGCTCGTCGGGCGGTTGTGGTCGCACACGCGCAAAGGCCGTGAAAGCGCGACGTTCGAGTACGACAAGGCCTGGCTGGATAATCCCGAGCATTTTGCTCTTGAGCCGGCGTTGATGCTGGCACCTGGGCCATTTCATACCCATGCGGATAAAGCTTTGTTCGGCACGCTGGGAGACTCTGCCCCGGACAGGTGGGGCAGGGCACTGATGCGGCGTGCGGAGCGGCGCAGGGCACAAAAAGCCAACACCGCGCCGCGAACGCTGATGGAAATTGACTACCTGCTTATGGTCAACGATGAAGCCCGCCAGGGTGCCTTGAGATTTGCGGAAGTGGAGGGTGGCGCTTTTCTTGCAGATCATCACGCCAACCCGATACCGCCGCTGATCAGGCTGGGAGAACTTCTCGCCATAACCCAGCGGGTCATTGACGAAGAGGATACCGACGAGGATTTGCGGCTGCTGCTGGCGCCCGGTTCATCGCTGGGCGGTGCGCGCCCCAAGGCGTCCGTGCGAACGGTTGAAGGTGATCTTGCAATAGCAAAGTTTCCGCATAAGAACGATGAGACGAATGCGGTGTTATGGGAGGCCACGGCACTTGCCCTTGCGCATAAAGCCGACATTCCCGTACCGCAGTGGTGGGTTGAAACGGTGGCTGACCGCCCGGTGCTTCTGGTCAAACGGTTTGACCGCCATGGCGGTGAGCGCATTCCGTTTTTATCAGCGATGAGCCTTCTCGGCGCGAACGACAACGAGACCAGGAGTTATTTGGAAATTGCCGATACGCTGCGCCAATGGGGTTCGGCGACGCCGGACGATATGGTGCAACTCTGGCGGCGCATTGTTTTTAACGTGCTTATTTCCAATACCGACGACCATCTTCGCAACCACGGCTTGCTTTACGCCGGGTCTGAGGGCTGGCGGCTTTCCCCCGCCTATGACTTGAACCCCGTGCCGACCGACATTAAGCCGCGCATTCTTTCAACCGCGATTGACGAGGAAGACACAACGGCTTCGTTGGCCCTTGCCTTTGGCGTAGCGCGGCAATTCGGACTATCCGCTGCTGATGCAAAGCGTATTGCCCGCGAAGTGGGCGAAGTGGTTGCGACCTGGCGTCAGGAAGCAGCCGCCCAACACCTGTCAGCCGCCGAAATTGACCGCATGGCGTCGGCCTTTGAACACAAAGACCTCCAGCTTGCTTTGAAATAAGCGGTCCAAGCCTGCCAACAGGGCTGCCGTTGCGGTCACTATCAATGGCAAAGCGTCTGGCAGTCATCCTGGCAATTTATCCACGACTTGGACAATTTGCATGGTTCTCTAAAAAGTCAGCGAACGGCGACAAATGTGCAATGTAAACGAACGGCGACAATTGAGAGAGGGTAAGGCCGTTGCTGATACGCACTCCGGCAGACCTGGACGCTGTCATCCGCGACCGGCGCTTCTAAAGCGGCCAAGGTTGAGATTTATGCACGAAAGCATCAATAATATTGGTGTTCTCGTGCATAAAGTTCAACAAATCAGCGATCCGGCCCCCACAAGTCGCGGTCTAACTTAAGGGCACGGTCACGGTGCATCTTCTTCTCGTGATAATCGCGGTATGACTTCTTGAGCTGCCGCAGACGTTCATCGGCAATCTTGGAATGCTCGAACATACGCGAGTCCAGACGGTCTATGGCTCTGGCGCGAAGGCTGATTTTTTCCAGAAGAATCTCCTGGACCACATGGCTTGGCCCCGCAACGCGCTGAAGGAGTTCATAGTCCCTTTGGTGCTTTTGCAGCATCCGGTAATGCTCCTGCTGCTTGTTTCTGACGCCCTCAAGACGTTCTCGCGCCAGAAACCAACGCTTGCGCCGCTTGAGCATGGTATCCAACGCTCGCTGGGCCGCCAGGCGATCTTTGTAGGATGAAAACAGCGTGATGTGCATGTGGCCCAGGAGGCGCGGCTTCTTGAGCACCATTTCCGCCGCCATGACGTGGCCTTTCTCCTTCTCCAACTTCTGCCACTTCTCGTGGGCTTCTTCCGAATTGATGTAGACCTTGGCCATGGAGCCGAACATGCGGCCTTCTTCCACACTGAGGTTGCCGCCGGCTCTGGTGGCAATGCTCTCCTGCCGTGATTCCCTGTTCTTCTCCGTGTCTATGCGCTTTTCGGCGCGCTGGTAGGACTCACGCACAAGCATCCAGTACCGCATGTCACCATCGGTGGCATCGAACTCGGTCATCAGGTCTTTTTGCTGCTCAAACCTCCGGCGGCCTTTAATCGCCTGCACTTTTGCCTTGTGGAGAGCGAGGGCGCTGTTTTGTTGTTCCTTGCTCAGGCCGTCCAGATTGGGCGGGGGCGGCAGGTCTCGGCTTTCATGGGCGAGGAATTTTGCCAGTTCATCCTGGGAGGCATATTCCTCGTAATGCAGCTTGAAGCGGACGTTCAACTCCGGCAGCCGCAGGGCGCGGTCGTGGAGGTCTGATAGCTTCAGGTAACTGTCACCGTCCGTGATGACGAGCCCCTGTCCCTTTGTCTGGAGGTAAAGCCCACTTTTTCGTAGCTGGGCGCTTACCTCGCTCCAGGACTTCGCGTCATGGAAGATCGGCCGCAGATCCTTCCGGTAGGAAAGAATCTGCTCCTTGGTGAAGAGCCGCTTGGGGTCACGGCCTTCGCGCTTGGCCTGCCAGTATTCGCCATCTGTCGGCGTATAGGTATCCAGGTCTTCCACGATTGACCTGGATTTTTCTGGCTCCCGTTCCTTGGGGATGTTGAGGCCGCGCTCAAGGGCAATCTCCCGGCAGATTTTATGCAGGCGCTTGCCGTCCTCGTGGCGGCTGAACGCCTTGCCATGCTCCGGGTGAATCCGGTTCATGAGAAAATGGATGTGGGGGTGGGTTCGGTCCTTATGGGCATAGACCAGGCCCTGATACTCGGTCAGGCCCATGCGCTTGACGACATCCTCGGCAATCTCGCGCATGACCTCCGGGCTGACCTTGCCCTTGCGGGCATCTTCCGGGTCAAAGCTGACCATGAAGTGATAGGCCGGGGCCTGGCAGCGGGTATTGCGGGCGGCGGTGGCCTCCATGATGGCCGCTGCGGCGTCGGGCTCGATCGTCTGAAGGTTGACGCCAAACGACCACTCCACCCGGTCAGGGGTAAGCTGCTGGGTGCGCCCGGCCAAATACTTGGCCAGGCGTCCAAACCCTTTTGGCTGGCTGGGGTGAACCTTGAAGCGCATGCCTCATGCCTCCGCCGGAAACTCCAGGACCGCTTTTTTGTTCTTGGGCTGGAGGGCCAGCCTTATGGGGTCGAGGGCGTTCTTTACGGCGCGGATGGCGGCGCTGCGTTCCGCGGCCTTGAAGCCGATCTCGGCGTTGGCCTTGCGGGCGATGATGTTCACCTGATGCCCGGCGGTGTTCAGGGCGTCGAGCTGCCCGTCTATCACATCCGACAGATCGTCCCGGCCCATGAGGTGTTCAACCAATTGGCCGCCGACGTACTTGGCCCAAGGGACGTAGAGAGCGTCGCCGGTGGCGCTGGCGAGCTGGCTGAAATTCGTGGCGATGGACTGAAGCTCGTACAGCAGTTTTTGGAAGATCAGTTGCTGCGCCGGTCGCGCCTTGGGACGGCGGCCCAGCACGGCCTCCCGGATGTAGCGCCCATAGGGAACGCCGGCATCACGGGCGAGCTGCTTGAGCTGGTCAAACTCGGCGTCCGTCATCCGCAGATTGACGACATGACGGCGACGTTCGGACGCCTTCTTACGTGGCCGGGGCATGGTGGCCTCCGGCTTCTGGCATGGTGACAGTTGATGGGTTGGGACCACCGAAGGTGCAAGATGAAACGGCTTGAGCGCCCCGCAGTGGGTCGAATGCCTGTTTCTTTTCGCCGAAGAAAACACGAGCCAATTTCACCGGCACGGTGAAAGGGGTGAAGCGTTTTTGTAGGCGAAAATACATCTTGCGGGTCCCTAGAGTTTGTTATCTTACCCTAGATATATGGGATAACCGCGATTTAATTGCAATTCCAGAGGCTTGCTACAAAAGCCAACCGTATAAATAACCTACCAAAACCCACAAACAATAGCCAACAAAAACCAACAGCTGAAACGCCAGCGGCAGCTCGCGCAGCTACCTCGCGAGAGGTAGCGCGGCGCAGCGTCGCAATTTGAGACAGAAACCGCAGGCGAAAGCGCAGCGGGTTTTAATGGCGTCACCGCCGCCGTAGGCGTGCGGCAGCCATCGCCGAGAACGAATGCACCAAAACGCTTCCTATTGCGTTTGGCGACAGGTTGACCGAGGCCAGGTCGGAAGCCGCGCAGCGGCGGCGACCGGCACGAGTCAACCGAAGGCCTGAAACCCCGAAGGGGTGAGGACGGAGGCAAGGGCAAACCGCCAGGGCGTCAGCCCGCTGGCGGGAGCCGAGCCGACGATGCCCCGCGCAAGCTGGGGCGATGTGTTGGGAATTATAGTCGAGCTATCCAGCGATAGCGCACGACACGGCGTCGCCGGAGGCGTGCCTACGTCGTCTTGCACGGGCCAGGTCGGGACGCCGCGCAAGCGGCAACGACCGGCACGACTCTCGCTCATGGAGGAATTCCTCCGGGCGGTGTGGTCGGGGCGAGGGCAATCCGCACAGGGCGTCAGCCCGAATGCGGGAGCCGAGCCGCCGACGCCTCCGCCGTCGAACAGGCCGACGGTGGGCATGGCCCCTTTGAGGGGCCGCCCCCGCAGGCCGTTCACGTTGCGTTATGTCAATTTCAAAGACCCCGGCAACCGACCCGCTCCATGCGAAGCATAGGAGCGGGCAGTCAGGCCCCTGTCGCAGACAGGGGGTGCCTGGGTCTTTTCGTCATTGCCGAGCCACGCCGTGAAACGGCTGCGAGGTGCAGCCGGAAACCCTCAAAGGAGGACTTCACATGGCCACCATCGGCACGCTCATGAAAGACGGCGAAGGCTTCGTCGGCATTATCTCAACCCGCACTATCCAGGCGCGGATGGTGCTGGTCCCCGACCGCACCGCTCTGCCCAACATCGCCTTCACGGCGATGATCGGCATGAGCGAGGTCGGCCAAGCCGTCCCGGCAATTTTGCCGGACGG
>CAZNUW010000004.1:337393-368255 GCA_964576515.1 uncultured Rhodobacterales bacterium | reverse complement strand
TCTGGGAGAACAGAACCCTAACCCAAAATCGGGGGCGTTTCAGGGGTGCAGGTCAGCGGTAACGAGGCAATTAGCCCTCCAATACTCGGACTGCGCCGCGCGATTTCTGAAACGATCATCACGATGATGCCGGAAAGAAGGGCTTTGACTATCAGATATGCCACTTCTTCACCTCATGTGCGGCGTTGTGTGTACAGCTTATCCATGTTCGATCATTTGATCGCTCCCATGAAAGCGTCAACGTCAGCCGCGGTTCTCGCGCCATAATCCGCGTGATAAGGGCACTCATACATGTCGAGCGCCAGTATCCGATATCGGCATAGCCCGGTTTAAGCCATCGAGCCGTAGCCGCCGCGTGACGAAGTTGTACTAACTATTTCGGCTTCGCTTTGCTTGCCGCATCACCGGCCTTCTCCCTCATCTCGGCACCTTTGCCCTTTCCCTGAGCGCCCATGCCTTTCATCTCTGAGCTGTGACCCTTCATATGGTCGTGCTCCTTAGCTCCCATGCCTTTGGCCTTACCCATCTTCTCCATGCAGGCGGCCTTTTCAGTGCCTGCCATTTTGCCGCACATCTCTTCAGGTTCTGCGGCCTGCGCCGCAACGCCGAGGGCTATCGCAGCAGCCAAAGCAACCATTGGATAAAACGACGTATAACGCATGACACTTTCTCCCTGGTTTCGATTTCTCATCTATCCATCGCAGCCTGACTTAAACCGCCGTTCCGACAAGAGCACCAATGCCTGCCGTCAAGGCCATGGCAAGTGCGCCCCAGAAAGTAACACGTATCGTAGCTCGGAACATATTAGCCCCACCGGCTCTGGCACCTATGGCTCCAAGCGCGGCCAAGAACAGGAGAGACGTGATTGAAACCACGGGCACGAGAAGTGACGCTGGCGAGGCGATGACCATCACAAGCGGGAGCGCGGCACCTGCGGAAAAGGTGGCGGCTGATGTGAGTGCGGCCTGGATGGGACGTGCGGT
Source organism: uncultured Rhodobacterales bacterium (assembly GCA_964576515.1). Lineage (GTDB taxonomy): Bacteria > Pseudomonadota > Alphaproteobacteria > Rhodospirillales > Rhodospirillaceae > SHVO01. The sequence continues at coordinate 367,272 of CAZNUW010000004.1, read as the reverse complement.
TGTTATCTCAGAAATCCCCAGTTCGTCACGGGCGTGCGCTCCAAGGGCGTCTTTTGCCATGAGCTGATCGGCAACTTGCAGGGCGAGGTCGCGCTGAACGCCTCGCTTTATATAGACCTCCGCCAATTCGGTACGCTCGAAGGCCGGTTGGCTCGCAAGCTCAGACCGTTCCCGAGCAAGGTCCGCCTGTTCGGTATCCGACTGAGAGCTAACTGAAACATACTCGCCCGCCGCCATAGACATGGCACCCGCCACAAGACCGGCTACACCTGCGACAAGTATTGATGATCCAGTTCCAGAGGCCGACGCGACACCAACGATCAGGCTTGCTGTGGAAACGATGCCGTCGTTCGCACCGAGCACTGCGGCGCGTAACCAGCCAATACGCTCAACCCGATGCCGTTCCGTATGAAGACGGCTCACTTACTTCGGCCTATCAGCCGGAGGATTAGAAAAGGTTTTACGGCCACTGAACATAGCAGAAACGATATTGCCGCCGTGCTTCAGCTCGGTCAGGACGACGGCCAGGATATGCAGCGTAATGAGCCCGAGGAGAACGAAGTACATGATCTCATGTGTTTCGACGACAGGAGCCCGCATTTCTCGCATTGCCTTGTAGGCTTCGGGATCAACTGTCTCCGGCGCGTAAGGCCGGACTTGGCTGGGATCCAACCCACTTGCGGCAACGTCCGCCGCGATGGTCTTACCGAATGGCGGCATATAGAGATCGGTTCCGGCCAGGATAAGACCAGTGGCTCCTTGGAGGATCAGCGCCCCGAGCAACACCGTGACGGCTATACGTCCGAGCGGCGTGTGGCCGACGTAGTTCACGGCACGGCCCTCTCGGATCGCTGAAAGCTCTCCAGCCAATTGCGTTCCGTATCCTCGCCCGAAGGGAAGAACGGCACGCCAACGTGCGTAAGGTCCGCCGATAAAACCCCATACCAGTCGCCAGAGCAGATTGAGCACAAAGACGTAGCCAATCCACACATGCGTCGTTTTCAAAATGATTTTGCCATCATTTGGCACGCCGAGCGCGTCCGCATTGAGGATGACGGTGCCGACGGCGATGAGGCCCAGAACACAGAGGACATTCAGCCAGTGGAAAATGCGCGTGGTGGCATCCCACACTTTGTATTCTTGTAAGTTCACGGAGCCCCGTCCTTTTTTGTAGAAGTATGGAAAAATAGCATGAACAGCGCGAGCGGTCGCTTGAAGAGCACGAGATAGGAAACGTGAGTGACTATGAGAAGCATGAGCAGGTTCGCCAGGACTTCGTGAACCTCTCCCACAAAGCTCTCATCACCATCTTCGTCGTGATCATCTCGTTCCGAACCTGATCCGCTGTCTGCAAGGGCCTGGCTGCCTATCGTTTGGTCCGCCATGCCTATGGAGTGGCCCCGATCCATAGCAATGCCGGTCAGCGTTACGGCGATTAGACACGTCGCAATGCCCAGCAGAAGTGTCCGGCTTATCGCCGGGTGCGTCATGGCCGTGGAAAGCTGCAAGCCCTCGAAGTGTGGATAGAACCGCATCAGGCCCAACTGCGGGACGCCGGTCAGCGCCCATGCGAGCCGCATAAGAATGATCGCCGCGACCGCATACCCCAGCCAGGCATGAAACATGCTGTCGTCGCCGGTGGCGTAGGCGAGCACCACCAGAAGGGCGAGTACCGCGTGGTAGGAACGCAGTCGCTGCATAACCAACATCGGAAAACTCTGCCCCCTTAAGTGCTGGCTCTAGAAGTGACGAATGACCCGAAAGTCTACCTTACAAGTATGGATAACGGCACGGGTTGATCCCCATCAAACCGCTCAGGCAGGGACCGCGGCCTTACAGCTATATCGGTCTGCGATATAGCGGATCACAATGCCGCAATGACACGTTCGAGCTTGGCGCGAACTTCCTGGGCGGCTGTCTTCAGAGCTGGGTTGTGGATGGCCTGCATTGAGGCGACAGGATCAATGGCCGCTACTTCGGTCTCACCGTTACCAACGTCCCGAACGATTACGTTGCAGGGCAGCATGGTTCCCACGTGGGCTTCAAGTTTGAGGGCTTCGTAAGCCAGAGCCGGATTACAGGTGCCTAGAATCCTATAGCTGGGAATGTCGGCGTTGATCTTCTGCTTCATTGTAGCTCTCACATCAATGTCAGTGAGGACCCCAAAACCCTCGGTTGTTAGAGCAGCGATGGCGCGCGTTACTGCCTCATCAAACCCGACAGCAAGTTTTCGTGCGATATAGTACGTGGTCATTCGGTCGCTTCAGTAATTGATGTCCATCGTTTAAGAGTATGTGAGCAACCTGTGCGGCGAAGCTCCAGGGAGCCCACCAACACCCATGATGGAGCCTAAATGCCTTGATTATCCTATGCGCACTTAATGCAGCGTAAGGCCGTCGGAAGAGCCTTGATGCGTTCGGCATCTATAGGATTTCCGCAGGAAGAGCACATTCCGTACGTTCCGTTCTCGATGCGCTTGAGCGCAGCGCGGGCTTGAAGGATTTCCTGTCGCACCACTTCATCGACGCCTATCAATACTTCATCATCAGCAAGGTCAACGGCTTGCTCAGATGAGTCTGCATCTAGCGGATGGCGCAAATCATCTTCGATGATTTCGGCGCGATTGGTTAGCTCCTTAATGCGCGATTTAAGACCAACGGCAACTGAACTGTAATCAGTCATGAACTTATTCCTCCGCAACGCTGCTGACCGCTACTGTCTGTGAACTCCTGTTATAACTCTCCAATCAAAGGAGACTTAATTCGTCGAGACAGTGCGGCCTCATTTTGCCAAGGGCGCGGTGGAGCGATTATCGGGAGATGCGTAATCGCTTTCGCCACGATTTAGCAATTTTTCCACTCCGGTAGGGTGGCTTCGAAGCTTCGATATGTAGCTACTAGCGGGTCAGTGCTTGCGAAATTGCGTCTTTAATTTGCAGCCGCTTTTTTCGCAAATCGGTCTCCACAGATTGATCGACAGGGGCAATTTTAGTTTCAGCACGGTGAATTTGATCATTCACATCGTCGTATTCTCTGAGCAGATTTGCAAAGCGCGGGTCGGAGATTTTCAAATTATGGATGGCTTCCATTTGGCCTGGAAATTCTTCCGCGAGAGTATGTGGAGTGTTTGACATTTTTGGCTCAACCTGTTGGCTAGTAAGTGCTGAAATTCATAACTAGCTTAATTGGTACACACAATAATCAGCAACTAGTTTTCATGTTTGCTTACGTGCGTTGCTGACTTTCGCTCAAAATAACAGCATTGCAGTCTTTCGCGAATTTATCTGCACTGTTTTTACGCGCTCAGAGATTGTGCCACCGACTCAAAAGCGCTTTTTTTGAATCCCGTTTGACTCGATGGCCGGGCAATGAGTAATCCCCGGGCTAAATCGTGACGTTGGGATTTTGACACGTCGCTTTGGGGAGGTTCGCAAATTGTCTGTCATCGATGAAAAACTTCAGCCTGTGCTCAATGAAGTACTGCGCCGCAATGCTGGTGAAGATGAGTTTCACCAAGCAGTCCGGGAGGTGCTGGAGAGCCTTGGGCGCGTGATTGCCAAAAAGCCGGACTACGCAAACGATGCCCTCATCGAGAGAATTTGTGAGCCGGAACGGCAAATCATTTTTCGCGTGCCTTGGGTCGATGATGAGGGGCAAGTACAGATCAATCGTGGGTTTCGCGTACAGTTCAATTCGTCTTTGGGGCCGTATAAGGGAGGGATACGTTTTCATCCCTCAGTAAACTTGGGCATTATCAAGTTTCTCGGCTTCGAGCAGACCTTCAAAAATGCTCTTACCGGTATGCCGATTGGCGGCGGTAAAGGGGGCTCTGATTTTAATCCTCGCGGTCGTTCAGACGGCGAGATCATGCGGTTTTGCCAATCCTTTATGACCGAACTTCATCGTCATATTGGCGAGTACACCGACGTACCAGCTGGAGACATTGGTGTTGGTGGTCGCGAAATTGGCTTTTTGTTCGGCCAGTACAAACGTCTCACCAATCGTTACGAGGCTGGCGTCCTTACGGGCAAAGGACTCGTCTACGGAGGCTCGCGTGCGCGAAGGGAAGCGACGGGCTACGGCGCGGTCTATTTTGTCGAGCGTATGCTCGCTACTAAGAATTTGGGAGTAAGCGGGCAGCGAGCAGTTGTTTCAGGCTCTGGGAATGTCGCAATTTATACTATGGAAAAGCTCCAACAGATGGGAGCAACGATCACCGCCTGCTCGGACTCCAATGGCTATATCGTCGATGAAAAAGGTATCGACCTAGACCTCGTGAAGGAGATTAAGGAGGTCCGCCGCGAGCGGATTTCAGAATACGCTCGGTTAAAAGGGCAGGGAGCTCATTACATTGAAGGTGGTTCTGTCTGGAGCGTTCCTTGCGATATAGCGATGCCATCTGCGACCCAAAATGAACTCACGGGCAAAGATGCTCGTGAACTGATCAAAAACGGCGTGAGAGCGGTTGGCGAAGGCGCAAACATGCCCTCTACCCCCGAAGCGATCCGGCTGTTCCAAGAAGCGGACGTTCTATTCGCGCCAGGTAAGGCGGCAAACGCTGGCGGTGTCGCGACCTCAGCACTTGAGATGCAGCAAAATGCCTCCCGCGATAGTTGGTCATTCGAGCAAACAGAAGGCCGTCTAGCAGAAATTATGCGTAATATTCACGATGATTGCGCTGCGACAGCTGACGAATATGGAACTCCCGGCGATTACGTCCTAGGCGCTAACGTAGCGGGCTTTGTCAGGGTAGCGGAAGCTATGCGAGCTTTAGGGGTGATTTAAGAGCCACGGAGCGCGGGTGTTTCACCTAACAATCTAGTCTCATACGTAGTCATCAACTGTAGCTGTCCATTACGATCCCCGTGCCAGTACACGGGGATCGTAATGCAAGATGAGTCTTCGGGGCGTGAGAGCCTTGTCGTAAATGAAAGACCGCGAAGTGGCGGGTTGCCCTGCGGTTAATCGGCCCTGGCCTTTGCCGTATTGTGCGGAAAATTGGCGCGTCGATGAACGTGATTTGCGGTTATCTCTTGCGTACGAACTCAGTGCGCAAGACCAAGCCTTTGATCGTATCGTGGCGGCAGTCAATCTCCTCTGGGGCGTCCGTGAGCCGGATCGAGCGGATGACTGTGCCCTGTTTCAGCGTCTGCCCGGCCCCCTTGACCTTTAGGTTCTTGATCAGAATAACGGAGTCTCCGTCCGCGAGTACGTCTCCTGAAGCATCAAGGACCTCGGTTGTCTTAGCTTTCTCCGCTGCGATTTCGGAGGCAGCGTGACGCATCTAACTTTGACACCAGCGTCATTGATTCAAATCAAAACCGCTGGACCTCGTTGTGATCGGTTCGCAAGGCAAGAACGCGCTTTCCCGCGCACTATTTGGCAGTACGGCGGAGCTTATGATGGCGTCAGCGCCCGCCGATGTTCTTGTGGTTCCGCCGCCAGCTTAATTGTCTAGATCTGGAGCGAAACTCGCGGCCGCGTTCCAGGTTGTTCGTCAAGCATTGTTGATTGGCCGGCCCCATTGAAGTGGTCCATCCTGAGGTATTGTTTTTGCAAGAAGGACCACGATGGGAAGAAAGAGACATACAGCGGAAGAGATCGTCGCGAAGCTGCGGCAGGTTGAAGTTCTGTGCAGCCAGGGCAAGGCCCTTGGGTATGCGATCCGTGCAATCGGCGTTACGGAATTCACGTACTACCGCTGGCGTAACGAATACGGTGGCCTGAAAGGCGATCAGGTGAAGCGACTAAGCGGTCAAAAGCCGTCGGCATTCCCGAGCGAAACCGCTACGCCGTAACAGAACACGTCCAAAAGATCGTCCTCGCGCTTGCCGTCCTTATCGCCAATTCGAAAGCTTTCTACCTGGTCCAGCAGGTGGTTGGCGGAGCGCTGCTTGTAAACGACCATTTTATTGAAAGCGTGCGCGGTGTATTTGACTTTCTCAGTGTGGACATAGCCGGACACCGAGAACGCGCGTCCATCCTTACCCAGCGCTGTCAGCTTTGTGTCCAGAGCATGGACTTGCAGGTCGCGCCGACTTGCGTGCTGCAATAGGACCGTGCCGGAATTCATGTCCTCAATGAAGGCACCCAAGGAGCCCCTGCGCGCACCACATAGTCGCGATAGTTCCTCAAGTCGTGCAAATACGCTTGGCAACCAGACTTCGAGCAGAGCGCCTTCTATCTGAGTGACGTCCCAATCTAAGATTTTCAGAGGCGCTCCTCCCGAAAACCTATCTAGGGCAAAGTAAGCGACCGCAGTAGCATCGTTGTCGGTGCCGGTTTTTGATGCGGTATCGATCACCGCGAAGACTGCGTCGCAATGCATCGGAAACGGAACCGGCCGACCATCAACGAGCAACTTCGCGCGACTGAAAAACGCTTCGCCCGACCAATCGACAAATTCAGCCTTAAATTCTTGGGCGTACACCAGAGGCGCATTGTCTCGCTCCAGCTTCTCCAGCTCTTCCGCACGGCGCCGCATCCACGCGTCCTCCGTTTCGTTCCGAAGCCGCATGGGCAACAACGGATTGTCCATGGTCGTCGCGTGGTATTCGTGGAACCCAAATTTGAGGTCCGTGCAAATATTGTAGAAGAAGTTTTCCGGGTTCTTGCCGGCCGAATTGGAACAAACCAGCGCACTTCCACTGTAATCGTGCAGTGTCGGTTTAATGGACCGCTCCCAGATCTCCATCATAGGTCCGACGGCGCTGTCCCCGCCTTTGGCGAATGCAGCCTCATCAATGGCGACACGGCGATAACCGCGGCTACGGCCGGCGCTCGGGTTTTCCAAGGACCAGAAGTCGATGCGTCCGCCGTTCACGAACCGCATGACCCCCTCGCCTCGCCCGCTTTTAATGAGGAGCGGCGCAAGCATGCGAGCTATGTCTTCAAAAACTTCGCCAGCTTGCTTGTGCTGCGGCGAAAACCACGCACAGGGCTCACCTTGCAACACACCGTCTGCAATCCAGGCCTTTGCAAGCTCTGTTTTTCCGAACCGCCGACCACAACGAAGAGCCTTAAAGCGATGGGGCATGAGTGCCTGATAGGCCCTCACCTGGCCGGCGTGTAGGGCCGGCAGCACAATGGTTTCCTGATGGACGGCTAAACGCTTCGACGCCATCAGGCCTCTCCAGCTTCAGGAGGCCCGTCTTCCTTGGAACGATGGGCCTGCTGATCCCCCGTTTCGATTTGCGACTGCGATCCACTGGGGACCACGCCCTTGTGGTGCAAATCCTGGAGCTTCTGTTCAGCAGTCTGCCCGACAAAATCCGGGAGCCAGTTCACAACGGTCAGGTGGCGGGTGTCTTTCTCGCCATGCCTTACGGCGTGAGCCCGTTTCTTAAGGAGCAATTCGGCTGCCCTGACATTACCCTTCAGCGCTTGCTCGATCTGCACCCTAATCGCGATTTCGCGCCGCGAAGCGGTCCTGGCATGGCCTTTCTCACGGAAAGCCATGGAGCCATCCAGAACCTCCTTCACGATTTCTCCCAACGGATTTGTCGCGCGCGGAGGCCGTCCGCGCGGGTTGCCAGACTGGCCCGGCTTAAATCGCTTGCCCTCCGGCGGTTTCCCGAAGCCTATTTTGTAGTCAGCCATTGGGCCGCTCATCTGGCGGAGACCCGACGGAAGAGGCAGTGCCAGCGTCGGCGAACGTTAAAAGCACCTGTCTGTCGACGGCGCGTTGGGCGAGCTGCTGATACTTCAATAAGACGCGGCTCGCATGCACATCGCCTGCGAGTTCGTTCTGGAAAAGCTGGAACACGATCGCTGCCAGGACGGTAATCCGTGTGGGCGTGCCATTTATGGTCATTTCCACCTGCTCAACGAGCAGGCGGTCAATGATTTCGACGGTGCTCTCTGGCTTTGGCGCCTTGCGACGGCGACTGCGCTGACTTTTAGACACGGCGGCCTCGCGCGGCCACCTCGTCAAACGTCTCGCCTGTGATGGCATGCACTGCTTGCTCACCGGAATAGGCCTGCCATCGGCGAACGATGACGTCACAGTAGCCGGGATCGAGTTCTAGCCCGTAGCAACGGCGTCCGGTCCGCTCTGCCGCAATGACCGTGGTGCCGCTACCTAGGCACGCGTCGAGAACGATAGCGCCGCGTTGCGAGCAGTCGAGAAGGGCGTCGCTCACAAGCCGGACAGGTTTGACTGTAGGGTGAGCTGAAGCGACGTTGCCTTCCTCACTGCCACGACCAAATAAGTTCATGCCTGGATATTCCCAGACAGTGTCGCGGTTACGACCATGCTTGCCGAGCATGATGTTGTTGATATGCGGGGCGGTTCCGCTTTTAAAAACAGCGACAAATTCCGAACGCGACCTGTAAAGGCTACCCATACCGGCGTTGTGCTTTACCCATGTGCAGACGGCTTTTAGCTCGTTAAACGCAACTTCTCCGGCGGCGAGCACTTCGGGAAGGTGCGGCGCATCAATGCAAATGTAGATGATGGCGCCATCAAGCGCGTTCTCAGCCAACCGCAGACACAGTTGGACGTGAAACGCTTTGCGCTCCGCTGGAGCCATTTCGCCGGAGTTCATGGGAAATTCGCGATGCTGTACCGCGCCGAGGCCCGAGATATTGGCGACCTTCACGCCATAGGGAGGATCGACAAAGCAGATCTGAGCCTTTTCCCCTCGCATCAAGATTTCGTAAGCCGCGGGATCGAGACCGTTGCCGCAAAACACGCGATGACGATCGGATAAAAGCCAGAGGTCTCCTAACTTACTAACCGGCGGTCCCTGAAATGGAATCGGCACCGCATCTTCGCGATCGACCTCGGAAGCCGATATTGCGTTTTCGATGCGGAAGTCGATTTCGGGGAGGCTAAATCCTGTTGCTTCCAGCGAGAAATCGAGCTCGAGCTCTGACAGCTCCAATAGAATCTCGCCGAGAAGCTTGTCGTCCCATGTGGATCTTTCAGCCAGGCGGTTATCTACCAGATTGATAGCGCGCGCCTGGTGCTCACTTACGTGGTCAAGCAAGATAACCGGCACTTCGGGAAGTTTGAGCTTCTTCGCCGCCACATAGCGTCCGTGGCCAGCGATGATTTTGCAGTTACGATCGGCCACGATGGGAAATAGAAATCCATGGACTTCGATGCTGGTTTTGATCTGTTCAATTTGCTGCTTTGTGTGTTTGCGCGGATTACGCGGATCGAGCAGTATCCTTTCAATAGTGATGTAGGACACTGAGAGCCGCAGTGCCTTCGGGCTGGAAGGAGCGGGCCGCCCGGTCAGCGTACTACCTTGCTGCGCAAGCAATTGGCTTCGGTTACGGGAATACATGACACCACCTCTGGAGAGTTGAACTCGCCAAAATCTTGGAGCGTGGCTCAGGGAGCGAAGTCTGGGAAATTAACGGATTAATTTCCCCTTTTTCTTTCGTCCCCGTAGCGCGTCGCAAATGGTGTCTACAGATTCTTCAACGCCAATATAACTGAGAGCTGCCTGCACAATTTTGATGGCCGGACTTGTGGGCTTTCCGAATCCAGCTCGCTTGATGCCGCAGGACTGTAGTGCCGCAACGATGAGTGGCTTCAAGCTGCATGCAATGCGATGCCAAAGGAGAGGTTCAGGGCCACGGCGTGATCGCGTGAATTTCTGAAACCCTGGTACAACACTATCCACAGCTTTAATCAGGGCTTTCAGTTCCTCATGCTTATCATTCGGGCGGACTTTTCGAGTGTCCTTGAGATAATCGGCCAAGTCCGTTTGCAATGACCTCAGAGCTTCCCCAATCCGCTGCATCCGTAATCTTGACGGATTGCCTCTCCGGGCTTTCTTGAATTCAGGTTTGTCGCTCCACTGGCCTTCCAAGAAACGGCAATGATTGAGGGCCTCGGCGATAGGGGCAACGTCCGCTGCACTGGGAATAACCCCATAAGCATCCCGAAACCACCGCTGGACGTCTTTCGCACTCAGGGCGGCTTGCCCACTAATTAATGGCCAGCCCTCAGGAGCTCCCATCCCCTTGCTGGATTTCGCCTTTTCACGCCTCACCAAAATTCCCCTGTTCCATAGGGCAAATTCCGCTGTTCTAGGGCTAAAGTCCCCTGTTCTACCGAGGCCCGCGCCATAGCTCGAAACACCAGGAAATGCCGATAGCATAGCCCTTCTGCGCATGTTGCTGAGCAACAAACGCCGCCTGGGGGGTTCGTTTGCTTAATTTCCGCTGTTAACCGGGCTTTTCATCGGAGAATTGTCCGCACGAGACTGGCAACACAGCCAACTTCTTTTCCGATTCATCGCAAGATTTACGGACCCGCAGCGTCGCATGAAAATAAGTGCGACGCCGGGGATGTTGGGCGGGCGGGACCGCCCAGCCTCATCACGCTGCAGTCCCGCGTCACGCGCAAGGGGACACCAAGATCACGCCTTCAATCGCGCGGCATGCCACCGCAAGTGCTCTTCGATAAAACTCGCGATGAAGAAATAGCTGTGATCGTACCCGGGGTGCATCCGCAAGGTGCACGGGATCGCGTGATCGGCGCACGCCGCCGCGAACACCTCGGGCTTAAGCTGGCTCGCGAGGAACTTGTCCGCCTCGCCCTGGTCGATCAAAACATCCGGCACGCGCGCGCCGGCGCGCACGAGGGCCGTTGCGTCGTAGGCGCGGCCGGCCTCGACGCCGCCGAGGTAGCCCGCGAAGGCTTTTTGTCCCCACGGGACTTGCGTCGGCGCGACGATGGGGGCGAAGGCCGAAACCGCCTTGAAGCGCCCGGGCGTCTTGAGCGCGATGGTCAAGGCGCCGTGGCCTCCCATTGAGTGTCCGCAAATCCCCTGCCGGCTCATGTCGGCGGGCAACTGCGCGATCACGTCGGGCAGTTCTTGCGTGATGTAGGAGAACATACGGTAGTGCCGCGCCCATGGGGCTTCCGTCGCATCCACATAAAACCCCGCGCCGAGCCCGAAGTCATAAGCGTTGTCCGGATCGCGCGGCACGCCCTCGCCGCGCGGACTGGTGTCCGGCGCGATCAGCATCATCCCCAACTCCGCCGCGATCCTCTGGGCGCCGGCCTTCACCGTGAAATTCTCCTCGGTGCATGTCAGGCCCGCGAGGAACCAGAAGACGGGGACTTTTTGCGTGGCCGCTTGCGGCGGCGTGAACACCGCAAAGCGCATCGGCGTGCCGGTTTCCCGCGACTGATGCTGATAGACGCCCTGCACCCCTCCAAAGCATCGCTGCTCCGACACGGTCTCGAAATTCATCTCGCCGAAATCCTTTTAAGTTCAATGCGCAATGGCGCATCGAACTTTAATCGAGAGACCCGCCTTCGACTAGGAGTGGCGTCCGGGAAAATTCCCCGATACGCTTTTCAATGGCCGCCGCGCGCGCCGTCCAGGGGGAGACCACATGCGAAAAACCGTCATTGCCGCCGCCGTCTTGGTCATGGCCGCGCCCACCCTTGCGCAAGATCAAACCGATGCGCACAAGGTCTTACGCGCGAAATTTGAAACGCGGTTGGGCGAGATCGACAAAGGCTTTGAAGGCGCGTTCGGCGCGGTGTTCGTCGACCTCACCGATGGAAGCGTCGTCCGGGTGAACCCCGACATGGTGCTTGCGACCGCGAGCACCATCAAAGTCCCGATCCTCGTCGAGCTGTTCCGGCGCGAGGACGCGAAACCGGGATTCCTGAAGGAACAGCGCCCCCATGCAGTCTCCGGCGGCGGCGGCGCAAGCGGGCTGGCGCGGTTGATCGGCAAGGATTCGTCACTGTCGCTTGAGGACACCGCGAAGTTGATGATCAACCTGTCGGAGAACAACGCCACCAACATCCTGATCGACGAAGTGGGCATGGATGCGGTGAACAGAATGACCGGCGCGATGGGCCTCAAAACCATGCGCCTTCAACGCAAGATGCTGGACCGCGACGCCCAGGCCGTGGGCCGCGAGAACGTCGCCAGCGCCGCCGACGGCGCGGCGCTGATGACGCGCATCGCGCGCTGCGACCTGCCCGTGACGAAGGAGTCCTGCGCGCAGCTCCGCGCGATCCTGGAGATTCCCCAACCCGCGCATCCAGGCAAGGACCCGATCCCGGACAATATTCCGATCGCCTTCAAGTGGGGCGGCCTGGAAGGCGTCTCCAACGCCTGGGCCATCGTCGATCTGCCCGACCGGCCTTACGTCTTCGCCATCATGACGAGTTTCGGCGCGAGCAACGCCGAAGCGGTCCGCGCAGCTTCCGCCGCCGGCTTCGACTATTACGGCCGCCTTGCGCGCGCCAACGCCTACGGCAGCCGCGTCCCCGCCGAGACCATGAAGAAGGCGCGCGAAAAACGGACGCCTTGATTTCGGCGGCCGTTCCGCGCCGCGATTACGTCACCAGGATCGCGCGGAAGTCGTTGACGTTGGTGCGGGTGGGGCCGGTGACCACCAGATCGTCCAGGGCCGAAAAGAACCCAAAAGCGTCGTTGTTCGCCAGCATCGCGGCGGCGTCGAGGCCGATGGCCTTCGCCCGCGTCAAGGTATCGGGCGCAATCACTGCGCCGGCGTTCGTTTCCACGCCGTCGATGCCGTCCGTATCGGCCGCGACGGCGTGAATGCCGGCCGCACCGTTCAAGGCGATGGCCAACGCCAGAAGATATTCTGCGTTTCGACCGCCCCGCCCGCTTCCGCGTACCGTGACGGTGGTTTCGCCGCCGGAGATCAAGACGAACGGCCGCGCGCGCCGCGCGATCAGCGCCTGCGCCGCCTGCGCCGCCGCGACATCGCGCGCTTCACCTTCGATGTCATCGCCGAGCATGACAGGTGTGATTCCATGGTCGCGGGCGACAGTGGCCGCCGCGGCCAGGGCCCGCTTCGCATCCGCGACGATCACGGCGCGGCCCGCCGCGAGGCGCGCATCCCCCGGTTTCGGCGTCTCGTCGGCCCCGGCGGCCAGATGCCGTGCAACCGCCGCCGGCGGATCGATCCGGTATTTGGCGAGGATTCGAGCGGCGTCGGCGAAGGTCGTGGGATCGGCCACCGTCGGGCCGGAACCGACTGTCGCGGGGTCGTCGCCCGGCACGTCGGAAATCACCAGCGTCACCACCGGAGCCGGCGCGGCGGCGGTGGCCAGTCGCCCACCCTTGATGGCCGAGAGGTGTTTGCGCACGCAATTCATCTCGGAAATCGCGGCGCCCGAGCGCAGAAGCGCGCGTGTGACCTGGCGTTTGTCGTCGAGGGTCAGGCCCGGCGCCGGCATCGCCAACAGCGCGGACGCGCCGCCGGACATGAGGCAAAGCGCCAGATCGTCGGTGGTCAGACCATGGACGGCGTCGAACAGCCGCTGCGCGGCCTGCAGGCCCGCCGCGTCAGGCACGGGATGCGCGGCTTCCATGACCGCGATACGCGACGTGGGCGCGCCGTGGCCATAGGGCGCAACGACCACACCCGACAGCGGTCCGTCCCAATGAGCCTCGACGCTGGCCGCCATGGCGGCGGCGGCCTTCCCGGCGCCGATCACCACCGTACGGCCCTTGGGCGGCGGCGGCAGATGGGGTGGCAGGGCGGCATCGGCCGCGGCCGCGCGCACGGCGGCCTTGAACATGGCCGTCAGCACCGGTCGCGGAGCGAAATTAATCATTATTAATACGGTCCCTCGTGTCCGGCGCGCGCGCCGCCGGCAATTCCCCGCTAAACCATCCTAATTCAAGGAGATTCCGGCTCCTAGACGTGAAGGCATTCTTAACCGCGCCTTTATAGTGTGGGCGGTCACCACAGGTGAGAATAGGCGGATGAACGTAGTCGCTCACGACACCAAAGAAGCACGCCTTCGGGCGAAGATCCTCGCGCTTTGCCGCGAGTATCAGGAGTCCAAACAACAAGCGCCCTTCGTTCCGGGTGAAACCTACATTCCGCCCTCCGGCAAAGTCGTCGACGCCGACGATCTGCATAACCTTGTCGACGCCTCGCTCGACATGTGGCTGACCGCCGGGCGTTATTGCGAAGCTTTCGAGGGCGCCCTCGCCGCGAAGTTCGGCACCAAACATTCGCGCCTGACCGTGTCCGGCTCGGCCGCCAACCTGCTCGCCTTCACCGCGCTGACCTCCTACAAGCTGCGCGACAAGCGCCTCAAGCCCGGCGACGAAGTGATCACGGTCGCGGCCGGTTTCCCGACGACCATCGCGCCGATCTTCCAGAACGGCTGCGTGCCCGTTTTCGTGGACGCCGACCTCGCGACCGCCAACGTCGACGTGGACCGGTTGGAAGCGGCCATCGGCCCGAAGACGCGCGCCATCGTGCTCGCCCATACGCTGGGCAATCCGTTCAACCTCGGCCGCGTCGTCGAACTGGCCAAGGCGCACAACCTGTTCCTGATCGAAGACTGCTGCGACGCCTTCGGCGCCACCTACAACGCGAAGCCGGTGGGCACCTTCGGCGATCTCGCGACGTTAAGCTTCTATCCCGCCCACCACATCACCATGGGTGAGGGCGGTGCGGTGATGACCAACAAATTGATGCTGATGAAATTCGTGGAATCGTTCCGCGATTGGGGCCGCGCCTGCTGGTGCGCGCCGGGCGTGTCGGACACCTGCGGCAAGCGCTTTGAATGGAACCTCGGTGATCTTCCGCCGGGCTACGACCACAAGTACATCTACACGCATCTCGGCTACAATATGAAGGCAACCGACATGCAGGGCGCGCTCGGTATGAGCCAGCTCGAGAAGGTCGACGGCTTCGTCGCCGCGCGCCGCGCGAACTACGCCAAATTGACAGCGGCCATGAAGCGCGAAGGGCTGGACGAGTTCTACGTCCTGCCGGAAGCCACGCCCGGCTCCGACCCGAGCTGGTTCGGCTATCTCCTGACCATCCGCGACGGCGCGCGCATCGCCCGCCGCAGCCTCGTGGACACCATGGAAAAGCGCCGCGTCGGCACACGCCTCATGTTCGCCGGCAACCTCACCAAACAGCCCGCGCTGAAACACGCCCACCAGCCGTTCCGCGTCGTGGGCGATCTTACGGTCACCGACAAGATCATGAACGACAGTTTCTGGATCGGCCTGTGGCCGGGCATCGACGATCAGCGCATCGCCTACATGATCGACACCCTGAAGCGCACAACCCATGAGCTCGTGAAATGAAGACCGTATTGCTCGCCGGCGGTTTGGGCACACGCCTCGCCGAGGAAACCGACCGTCTTCCCAAACCGATGGTCCCCATCGGGGGCCTGCCGATTCTGTGGCACATCATCAAGATGTACAGCCACTACGGCCTCAGCGATTTCATCATCTGCTGCGGCTACAAGGGACACCTGATCAAGGAATACTTCTCGAACTATTACCTGCACATGTGCGACGTGACGTTCGACATGCGTCACGGCAACAACACCATGGAAGTGCACACCAACGCCGCCGAACCGTGGCGCATCACGCTGATCGACACCGGCCTCGAGACCATGACGGGCGGACGTCTGAAGCGCGCGCAACGCTACCTCACGCCGGGCGAACCGTTCTGCATGACCTACGGTGACGGCGTCTCGAACGTCGATATCGGAAAACTGATCGCCTTCCATAAAAGCCACGGCAAACTCTCGACCGTGACCTCGGTGATGAGCGCGGGCCGTTTCGGGGTCCTGAAAACCGATGACAACCGCGTGACGGGCTTCGGCGAGAAGACGGACGGCTATCCGATCAACGCCGGGTTCTTCGTCCTGCAGCCCGAGGTGCTCGATCTGATCGAGGGCGATGAGACGGTCTGGGAACAAGAACCCATGCGCACCCTGGTGGAGCGCGATCAGATGATGGTCCGGTTCCACGACGGCTTCTGGCAACCGATGGACACCTTGCGCGACCGCCAATTGCTGGAAGGCTTGTGGAACGACGGCAAGGCGCCCTGGAAAGTCTGGAACGACAAGCGCCGGTAGCCGCGGAAAGTGGGCTCACAAACCCTTTAAATGCGCCGATTCGTGACACCCTAGCGGCTTTCTGATAAATATGAATCCTCCGGCACCGACAGGAAGCGCGATGGATATTCCGGCGATCGATCAGGCGTTCTGGAAAGGCCGGCGCGTGTTCCTGACAGGACATACCGGGTTCAAGGGTGCTTGGCTGGCCGCGTGGCTGTCGCGCCTTGGCGCCGAGGTGACGGGCTTCGCCCTCGCGCCGACGCAAAGCCCCAATCTCTTCGACGCCGAAGGGATCGGCGGCATGCTCCGCGACACCCGCGGCGACGTGCGCGACCTTGACGCGCTGCGACGCGCCATGGAAGACGCCAAGCCGGAGGTCGTCTTACACCTCGCGGCGCAGGCCCTGGTCAAAGCCGGGTATGACGATCCGCTGACGACCTACGGCACCAACGTCATGGGTACGGCGAACCTGTTGCAGGCGGTGCGCGGACAATCGGGCGTGCGCGCGGTCGTCGTTGTCACGTCGGACAAGGTTTACGAGGATCACGCCCAGGCGGCGGGATATACGGAGGACGATGTCCTCGGCGGCTTCGATCCCTACAGCAACAGTAAGTGCTGCACGGAACATGTGGCCGCCACGTTCCGCAACAGCTACTTTCCCGTGAAGGACCACGCCCGTCACGGCGTCGCCTTGGCCACCGCGCGCGCGGGCAACGTCATCGGCGGCGGCGACTGGTCCGAAAACCGCCTGATTCCGGATATCGTGCGCGCCTTCTCGCAAGGCGAGGAACTTGTGATCCGTTCGCCCAAGGCGGTGCGGCCGTGGCAGCACGTCCTCGAACCGCTCGCCGGCTATTTGATGCTTGCGCGGGCCCTGGTCGAAGCGGGCCCGGCATTCGCCGGCGCCTGGAACTTCGGACCGCGGATCGACAACGCCCAGCCCGTCGAGAACATCGTCAAATATGCCGCGCGCGTTTGGCCGGGCAAGACGGCCTGGCGGATCGCGCCGTCGGACATGCATGAAACACATTATCTACACGTCGACTCCACGAAAGCGCGTGAACGGCTGGGCTGGCGCTCTCATCTCGACTTCCACCGTACCTTGGATATGACGATGGAATGGTACGCGGCGGACGTCGAGGACGGCGCCGCCGGGATCGTGGACCGACATATCGCGACTTTCATGGCGCTTCAGCCGCAACGGACGCCCTTTCATGCGTGAAATCTCCTTCAACGCGACCCAGATCGACGGGCAGCCGATGTTCAAGCTTTTGGACAAGGCGCGTAAGCTCGAGGCGGCGGGACGCAACATCATTCATCTGGAGATCGGCGATCCCGATTTCGCCACGCCGTCGAACATCGTCAAGGCCGCCTCACTATCCCTCGCGGCCGGTGAAACCCATTACGTGAGTTCCTGGGGCCTTCCCGAGTTTGTCGAGGCCATCACGGCCGCGACGCTACGCTCGCGTGGGTTCGCGCCAACGCCCAGCCAGATCCTTGTGGTGCCCGGCGCGAATATCGGCATTTTCTATGCGATCTTCTGCCTGGTGAATCCGGGCTGCGAGGTGCTGGTTCCGGATCCGGGATTCCCGACCTACCTGTCCTCGATCAAGATGTGCGGCGCGAAGGCCGTACCTTATCCCTTGCGCGAGGAAAACGGTTTCAAGATCCGCGCCGCCGACATCGAGCCCTACATCACGCCGAAGACCCGTCTTCTCATCGTCAACTCGCCGCAGAATCCAACCGGGACCGTTACGGAACCGGAGGCCTTGCGCGAGGTTTTCGAGCTTGCCGAGAAACACGACCTCTACGTCTATTCCGACGAGATCTACTCCCGGATGATCTACAACCCGGGCGAATTTTTCTCCATCGCCGGCATGGACGCCTGCCGCAAGCGCGTGATCCTGTCGAATGGCTTCAGCAAGGCTTTCGCCATGACCGGCTGGCGCCTGGGCGTTCTGATCGCGCCCGACGAAGTGGCCGAGCGCATGATGATGCTCCTGCAGACCACATCGTCCTGCGTCTCGCCGTTCATCCAGCGCGCGGGGATCGAGGCGCTGCGTGGCGATCAGTTGCAGATCAAGACCATGATGCACGAGTTCATGCTGCGCCGCGATCTCCTGGTGGACGGTCTGAACGACATTCCGGGCATCACGTGTCATTTGCCCGGCGGCGCGTTCTACGCCTTTCCCAACATCAAGTCGTTCGGCCTCTCGTCGGACGCGTTCGCCGACTACATCCTCGACAAGGCCGGCGTCGCCCTCCTGCCCGGGTCCAATTTCGGCGCCATGGGCGAAGGGTTCGCCCGCATCTGTTATGTGGCCTCGCGCGACAATATCGCCGAAGCCCTCACCCGTATCCGCGCCGCGGTAAAGGCACTCTGATGGCACCAGAAGGCAAAAAAGGCATGATGCGGGTCGCCGACTTCATCGCCACCTACATCTCCGACGAATTGGGCCTGAAGGACGTCTTCATGCTCACGGGCGCGGGCATCATGCATCTGACCGACGGCGTCGCCTGCAATCCGAAACTGCGCGCCATCTGCACGCATCACGAACAAAGCGCCTCCATGGCGGTGGAAGCCTACGCACGGGCCAACGAACACTTCGCCGTCGGCTACTTCTCCACCGGTCCGGGCGCCACCAACGCCATCACCGGCCTCGCGGGCGCCTGGCAGGACAGCGTGCCCTGCCTTTTCATTTCGGGTCAGGTGAAACGGGCGGAAGCATCCTATACCGCGGGCGTGCCGCGCCTGCGCCAGTTCGGCGTGCAGGAACTCGATATCGTTCCCATGGTGTCGTCCGTGTGCAAATACGTGGTGCACTTGGCCGATCCGCGCCGCGTGCGCTACGAACTGGAAAAGGCCATCTATATCGCCAAGGCCGGCCGGCCCGGGCCGGTATGGTTTGAAGTGCCGATGGACGTGCAGGCCGCGCAGATCGACGCCACAACGCTTGAAGGTTTCAGCCCGCCCACCGACGGCGTTCCCGTGGCCGAAGCCGGCGAAATCGCAACGGTGCGCGACCTTCTCATGGCGGCGAAACGCCCCGTGATCATCGCCGGCCGCGGCGTGCGCCTTGCGGGCGCGCGGGCGGAACTGACCGAACTGGCCACGCGCTACTCTATTCCGGTCGTGACGCCGTATCTCGGCATCGACAACATGCGCCATGACCTTGACGCCTATATCGGCAAGACCGGCGTGAAGGGCGACCGTCCGGCCAATTTCACCATGCAGAACGCCGACCTGGTCATCGCGGTGGGCACCAGCTTGCACGTCTCCGTCATCGGCTACGACTACGATCAGTTCGCGCGCGCGGCGCGTAAAGTCGTCGTCGATATCGATGCGACCTCGCATCTGAAGAAAACCATCGCGATCGATCACCTGATCGAAAGCGACGCCAAACACTTCCTGGGCGGCCTCTTAGGCCAACTTGCGCAGGCGGGTTTCAACGGCGTTCCGCGGGATTGGCTCGACCGCTGCGTCGGTTGGAAAAAACGCTACCCGGTCAATCTGCCCGAGTACGCGGACACCAAGGACGCTATCAATATCTATTCGTTCGTCGATAGGCTCTCCGATCAGGCCGGGCCCGGCGACGTGTTCGTCTCCGACGCGGGTTCCGCCTTCTATGCCGTGTCGCAGGGCATCCAGTTGACCAAGGACGGGCAGCGCTACATTCCGTCCGGAGCCATGGCCACCATGGGCTATACCGTGCCCGCGTCCATCGGCGTTTCGGCAGCTTTAGGCGATAAGCGCGTTCTGGCCGTCACGGGCGACGGATCGTTGCAGCAGAACCTGCAAGAACTGCAGACGTTCCTGAGCTACGGCCTGCCCATCAAACTGTTCGTCCTGAACAACGACGGTTATCTCTCGATCCGCACATCCCAGAACAATTACTTCTCCAAGCGTTTCATCGGTGAAAGTCCGGCGTCCGGGGTCGGCCTGCCCGATACCATCAAGCTCTGCGAAGCCTACGGCATCGCTGCCGAACGTGTGTCGGACCTCGCCCTTCTGCCGGCCGCGATCAAAAAGGCCCTGGAACATCCCGGCCCCTACGTTCTGGACGTGGTGTGCCCGCCCAACCAGCCGATCATCCCGACCGTCTCGTCGCGCGTGAACGCGGACGGGTCCATGTCGTCGCGCCCGCTCGAGGATATGGCGCCTTTCCTTGATCGCGACGAATACAGGTCCAACTTGCTCGTAGATGAAGTCTAGGCGCCCCTTGACGCGCTTCGCGATCCTTGGCGCAAGCAGCCAGATCGCCGGGGATCTTGCGCGAACCCTCGCGAACGACCCTGGGGTCCACCTGTCGCTGTTCGGGCGCGTTCCCGGGGCGTTGCTACAATCAGGCGTCGGGCCCGCGCGCATCGAGGCGCTGCACTATGAACACTTCCCCGCCGGCGTCTACGACGTGGTGATGAACTTCGTCGGCGCGGGCGACCCGGTCAAAGTTGCCGCCATCGGCGAGGATATCCACGCCCTCACCCGCTTCTACGACGACATGGCGATCGCTTATCTGCGGCAAGCACCGCACGCGCGTTACCTGTTCATGAGCAGCGGCGCGGTTTATGGCGGCCCGTTTACAACCCCGGGGGATGAACAGTTGCACCCTCTGGGGCCCGGCGAACACTATGCGCGGGCGAAGCGGGCGGCGGAAGAACGCCACCGCGCCCTGCCCGATCTCGCGATCTTCGATATCCGCGTCTTCAACTATTTCAGCCGCAGCCAGGATCTCGGCGCGCGTTTCTTCATGTCGGACGTCGTGCGCGCCTTGAAAGGGAAGGAGACGCTCACCGCGAACGCCACACCGATGGTGCGCGACTTTTTGCATCCGCGTGATTTTGAAGCGATGGTCCGATGCCTGGCGTCCGCGCCGCCCGGCAATGCCGCCGTCGATTGTTATACGCGGGCCCCGGTTGAAAAAGTGGCGCTTCTGGACGCCTTCGCCGCGCGCTTCGGACTGCATTACCGGATCGCGCCGACGGAGACCGTCAACGCGACCGGCGTAAAACCGCATTACTATTCGACGAACCGTGCGGCGGCGGCCTACGGATATACGCCGACGCTGACGTCCCTGGACGGCCTGATGATGGAAACCGAGGCTCTCATCGACCCTAGTTCACGGTGACTTCGTCCGGCTCCATCGCCTTCTCGCCGACGCCGCCGCTGAAAATATTCACAAAGCGGAACTTCGCCAGAAGGTCGCGATGCCCCACGACGTTCTCCTTGGTGAACATCGAGTTGTTGATGTCGTAAGGGCCGAAGTAACCGATCACATGTTCCAACCCGTTGACCGTCAGGTGGTGGGTGGACATCAAAAGACCCAGTTGATCGAAAAATCCCGGCTGCGTCTGGGCGTCAAACGCTTCGCCCAGGTAGTTGTTCACGAAGGAGCCGAAGGTACGCGCCTCCTTGGTCGGATAGACCAGCACCAGGCTGTTCACGCAACGGCTTTCCATCGTGTAGTTGTCCGTCATACGGTTGATGACGACGCTCTTGTCCCGGTGCTCGTCCAACAGATCGCGCACGCCGCGCTGCAAGACCGTGTCGACGCCGGAAATGAAGATCGGCGCCGTCAGATGAAGCAAAAGCGTCGGCAGCGCCAGCAATCCGACGGACGCGTAGTACGGTCCGGGGAATCGCTGGGGCTCTGTTTGACTATTGAGATAGACCTCCACACCGTCCGCACCTTGTAGGTCGTCGGAGCAGAAGATCACCCGGGGGTCGTTGAGACCCAGCCTCTCGACATGCTGCGCCAACCGCTCTTTGGGCCCGGAGATACACACGATCACCGTACAGTTGACGTCGCAGTATTTGAGCATCGTCGAGATATAGGCCTTCGCGTAGCGGCCGAAATAGGCCTCCGAGGCCGCCGTGAAGAATGTGGCTTCCGTCTTGTTGGCCGTGAAAACCTCGCGCAGCCGCGCAACCTCCAGGGGCTTTCCGGCCGCGGTCATGAAGGTCAATTCGGGCTTCGCGCGGGCAGGCAAAGGGGGGCCAAAAACCTTATCGAAGCGGGTCGCGCCCAGAGACAAACGGTAAAACCGGTCGAACAACATGAGGTAGTCGGCCGGATCGCCGGGCGACTGCGGTATCCGGACCGCCGCCGCGGCGAGCTCATGGGCCAGCGCGATCTTGGGCGCGTCCATCTTTCCGGCGAACATCCGTCCCAGGATAAGCTCGATGTTGTCCAGGCGCAGCGCGCTATGACGCCGCAAGTCTTCCGGGCTTGTGTAGATCTCAAGCCGCAGTTTTATTTCTTCCTCGATGTCCCCACGGGCATGCGCCCCGGCCACCACTTCCTCCAGCTTCGCGATCACCGGCGGGCTCTGTGGAAGGCGTGAAGCGCCAGCGGCTTGCTCATGTTCAGGAATGTTGAGCGCGCCGGCGATTTCGCGGGCCTTTTCGGCGAACATTTCTGCGCCAGGGACCAGCAGCGATAGCTGTTTGACGATCTTATAGGCGTCCTCCAGCCGTCCCGCCGACAGATGCTCGTTAAAGGCCCCGGCCGCGCGCCCAATCTCGGCCTGAAGTTCTCCGAACAGTTTGCCGGGGTCTCCATAAATGTTTTTCAGCACGTCGAGACGTTGAAGTGCCGGCACCCAATCGCCTTTGTCGCCGAGAATACTCGCCGACAACTTCAATGCCCCCGTATGCCGGGGGTCCAGGGCCAAGACCTGATCGCACATCGTCAAGGCCTCGTCCGGTCGCCGTTGCGCCGCCAGAGCCCCGGCGAGCGACATCAGAAAGGCCCGGTTGTCGGTGAGAAAGTCGTCGAAGATCGCGCGTAGCGAATTGTCCTCCGCCAGGCGGAGGATGATGAAGAGACGATCAGTATTCATATTGTCTTGGCCCCAGATCGCGCTTCGTGCGAAAGCAATGACGCGCGTGTTACGTAACACTAACGCTCTCGTGCGCCTCCCGCAATTGAAGGTAATTTGCGCGAAAAGCTTAACTTTCAACCTTAATTAATCAATTCGTGATGGATAGCAGCGGAAGCCTGCACACTCATTGATCGGAGCCGCCATGGGCGATACCGCACTCAACGACACCGATTTCAAGCCGTGGGGCGCGTTCCCGGAAGTTGTCGAGGCCGTTCGCCTGGACATGCGCGGCGCGAAGCGCGTGCTGGACGTCGGCGCGGGCGCCAATCCGTTTCCTTACGCGACGCACACTGTCGACGTCGTCCCGCGGCCGCAGTCAAAATATGAAGTGGTCTGCGTCAATTTCCGTAAAGATCGCCTTCCCTTCGACGACAACTTCTTCGATTACGTCTATTGCCGGCACACCATCGAAGACCTCGACGACGCAACCCATTTGCTGAGCGAAATCAGCCGGGTCGGAAAGCGCGGGTATATCGAAACCCCTTCCCCGCTCGCGGAACTCTGCCGTGGCATCGACGGCGGATCGCCGTCGTGGCGCGGCTACTGGCACCATCGTAGCTTCGTGTGGCAGGAGAACGGCGACCTCATGCTGCTGGCCAAGATCCCCCGGGTCGAATTCATGACCTTCAACGATGAAGTGATCGTGCAGACGCTGCGCCAGACACCGACGCTCAGCAACACCTACTATTTTTGGGAAGAGCGCGTCTCGTTCAAGCACGCCTGGGACGACTTCCATATGAAGCACGAACTTCAGCAACCTCATACGCCCTACGATCAGATGGTGATCGGGGCGGCCGTGACCGGCCACGCCACCAGCGGCGCGGCGCTTCTCAAGATGAACGAAATCCTCGCGAGCCACCGCGCGCCGGCTTAAACCGGGAGCCCGGTTTATCGGCCACCGGTTCCCCGCCACAAACGGATGTCCGGCGGCAGATAGCTGTACGAATCCATATCGGCCAGACGCTGCCGGTACATGTCCTCGTAATTGGGCACACCCAGCAGTTCGACATTGCCGTCGTCGATGTCGATCCCCGCATCCGAATAGGCTTCGAGATTGGAGAGATCGGGACGCGGCAGCTTGCCTTGCGCGAAATCCTGCCACATGCCCGCATAAAGGCCTTCAAGGCTGGAGACGAGCAGCGGCGTGTTGAACAGCACCGAAGTCGCCCGGTTCGCCAGAAGCTTCTGTCTGAGGGCGGCGCGCTGCGCGGGGTCGTTCGCCAATTCCACGGCCCGCGCGACATAGTCGTCCGGCGTTTTGCAGATCAGCTCGGGAACGCCGGCGGAGGTCACGAGGCTTCCGCACACCCGGGCGGCGAAGCAGCGTCCCGGCAGGGTCAGGACCGGAACCCCCATCCATAAGGCGTCGGAGCACGTGGTGTGCGCGCCGTAGGGCGAGGTGTCGAGGAAGATATCGGCCAGCGGATAGCGCGACAGGTGCTCCTGATTGCGGAGCTTTGCCGCGAAAATAATGCGCTCCTGAGCGACGCCGTATTCGGCCGCCAGGGCTTTCAACCGCGTATTGATCGGCTCCGAGCTGTCGAGCAGCCACAAGACGCTGTTGGGCACCCGCTTCAGGATCTCCATCCAACGCAGCCAGACGAACTTGGTGATCTTATGGATGCCGTTGAAACAGCAGTACACCACCGCGTCGTCCGGCAATCCGGCTTCCGCGCGGACGGGGACGTGCTGGGCGACTTCGCGTTTTCTATCGTTCGGCTGGTAGCAGGGAAGCCGCACCACCTTCTCCGAGTAATAGTGTTCCGTGCCCGGCGGCGTGATGAAATCGTCGCCGATGATGTAGTGATGGTAAGGCGTCCCGAGCGTGCCGGGGAATCCCAGCCAATTGACGATGATCGGCGCCGGTTTGGTCGCGAGCAGCGCGGTGCGCGCCATCTGCGTATAGCCGTTGATGTCGACAAGGATATCGACTTTGTCGGCGACGATACGTTCCCCGGCCTCGGCGTCCGACATGGGCGAGACATTCACCCAGTTCTCGGCGCTCGCGCGGTAACGCTTGTACACCCGGTCGTCGACCTCGTGACCGCAATAGTAGGCGATCGGCTCGACCTTGCCGCGGTCATGCAGCTCGAAGATCTCGGACATCAGGAAGCCGATGGCATGTTCGCGAAGGTCGGAGGACAGGTATCCGATGCGCAATTTGCGCGGCGCCGGCTCGGCCTTGCGCGCTTCGTGATGGGCCGCGAAGGAGATTTTCGGGCGTCCGATAGTACGCTTGGCGAACAGATAGGCGTTGGCCAATTGGAGCAACGGATCGTCCGTGTAGGCGGCCAGCGAGAGTGAGGAAATGCCCTCCAGGAGGGCCTTTTTTGTCATTTTCCCCCATGGCTCGATGACCGGCCACTTCAGGTTGCGCATCCGCAAGCTGATATAGTGCTGCACGACATCGGACTGGTTCTGGTTGATGTCGAGGCTGAGGCGCAGCGCCTCCTCGGCGTTCGCGTCGATATAGGCGCGCTCCAGCACGCGGCCGATCTGTTTCAGGGCCTCGGTGCGGAAGCCGATGTTCTCGCCGTTGATCGCGGCCAATTTGTTGACGACCGCATACCACTGTTGGACGCCGTCGCCGGTACGGCCCGCCCGCTCCAGTTGATGACCCAGGTTGATATAGGGCGGAATGAAGTCGGGGTTCAGACGGATGGACTCTTCCAGCGCGCCACGGGCGCCGACGAAGTCATTGGCGTTGCTGAGGACGACCCCGAAATTGAAATACATCGCGTACAGCAGCGGGTCCTGCTTGTTGTTCTCCAACCACGCGAGATAGAGCGCCCGCACAAGCGCCGTCTGGCCCGCGGTCTCAAGTTGATGGACCAGCGCAAGAAGTTCGATGACAGGGAGGCGCTTTTCGGTCGCGCGCTGAAGGGCGTCGGCGAACAGGTCGTTCAGCATCTCAACTCTCAAAAAAATAAGGACCAGACCTACTTTAGAGGCCTGGTCCTTACTTTGTCTTAAACGTCCCGGCTAGAGCAGGGCGCCGGACTGGGTCGCCGACATTGCGCCGATTTGCGTCGTGGTGAACGCGCCAATCTGCGTCTGGGTCAGCGCCTTGAGCTGGGTCGTCGTCAGGCCCTGGATCTGCGTGGTGGTCAACGCAGAGATATCGGTGCGTTCCAGGCCCTTCATGTGGGTCGTGCTGAAGCTGCCGATCATGGTCGAGGTCAGGGCCACGATTTGGGTCGTGGTCAGGGCCCCGATGGCGCTCGAACGGAAGCCCGAGAGCTGGGTCGAGCTCAAGGCCGAGATGTCCGTCGTGCTCAGGCTCTGGACCTGCGGCGTCGTCAGGGCGCCCAGTTGCGTGGCCGAGAGGCCGGCGAACTGGGTGGTCGACAACACCGGCAGATCGGTGGTTTCGAGACCGCGGATCTGGATGATCGACAGGCTGTTGATCTGCGTGGTGGTCAGGGCCGCCACTTGGGTGGTCGACAGCCGCGCCAGCGCCTGCGAACTCAGGCCCGAGAGGGTCGAGGTCGTCAAGCCCGCGATCACCGTGGTCGAAAGGGCCTCGAACTGCGTCGCATGCAGGGCCGCGAGATCGCTGCCGGTCAGACCGCCGAGCGCGGTGGTCGTCAAGGAGGCGATACCCGTGGTCGAGATCGCGCGCAGCTGCTGGGTCGTCAGACCCGTCATCTGCGTCGTGCTCAGGCCCGCCAGCTGCGTCGTCGTCATCGCATTGATGCCGGTGGTCGAGATACCGGAGATCTGCGAGGACGCGAGGCTCGCGAGCTGGGTCGTCGTCAGAACACTGAAGTTCGTCGTGTTCAGGGCGCCGAGCGAGGTGCGGGTGAAGCTATCGAGCTGTGTGATCGTCAGGCTGGCGATCCCCGTCGTCGACAGCGCGTTGACCTGCGTCGCCGTCAGACCCGAGAGGGTCGTGCCGGTGAGGCCGCCGAGCGCGGTGGTCGACAACACGCCCATTACGGTGGTCGAGATGCCGCGGACCTGCAGCGCCGAGAGGCTGCCCAGTTGGGTCGAGGTCAGCGCGAAGAAGTTCGTCGTGCTGAGCGCGTTCAACTGCGCGGTGCTCATGCCGTCGAGAGCCGTGAGCGTGAGGCCCGCGACCTGGGTGGTCGTGAAGCCCTGGAGCTGCGTCGACGTGAAGGCCGTGAACTCGCTGGACGCCAGGCTCGAAAGCTGCGTCGTCGACAGCGCCGCGATGGCCGTGGTGGACAGGGACGCCTGTTGCTGGTTCGACAGACCCGCGATCGCCGTCCCGGCAAGACCCGCGAGCTGCGTCGTGGTCATGGCGTTGATGCCGGTCGTGGAGATGCCGCTCATCTGCGACGTCGTCAGGCTGGCCAACTGCGTGGTCGTCAAGACGCCGAAGTTGGTCGTGTTCAGCGCGCCGAGCGCGGCGTTGCTGAAGCTATCCAACTGCGTGATCGTCAGACCGGCGATGGCCGTCGTGGACAGCGCGTTGACCTGCGTGCCCGTGAGGCCGGAAAGGATCGTGCCGGTAAGACCGCCGAGCGCCGTTGTGGACAGCACACCCATGATGGTCGTGGAGATGCCGCGCACCTGTGCGCTCGACAGGCTGCCCAACTGGGTCGAGGTCAGCGCGAAGAAGCTGGTCGTGCTGAGCGCGTTCAGTTGCTGCGTGGTCAGGCCGTCGAGAGCCGTCAGCGTGAGGCCCGCGACCTGGGTGGTCGTGAAGCTCTGAAGCTGCGTCGAGGTGAAGGCCGCGAACTCGCTGGACGACAAGTTGCCCAGTTGCGTCGTCGACAGTGCCGCGATGGACGTGGTGGACAGAGCCGCCTGCTGCTGGTTCGACAGGCCCGCGATCGCCGTGGCCGACAGACCCGAGAGCTGGGTCGTGGTGATCGCGTTGATGCCGGTGGTCGATAGACCCGCGATCTGCGACGTGGTTAGGCTGGCCAGCTGCGTGGTGGTCAGGACGCTGAAGTTGGTCGTGTTCAGGCCGTTCAGCGCCACGTTGCTGAAGTTGTCGAGCTGCGTGATCGACAGGCTGGCGATCGCCGTGGTGGTCAGCGCGTTCACCTGCGTCGCCGTCAGACCCGAGATGGTCGTGCCGGTGAGGCCCCCGAGCGCCGTTGTGGACAAGGCGCCCATAACGGTCGTCGAGAAGCCGCGGACCTGCTGGGTCGACAAGCTGCCGAGCTGGGTCGAGGTCAGCGCGAAGAAGTTCGTCGTGCTGAGCGCGTTCAACTGAGCGGTCGTCAGACCGTCGAGCGCGGTGAGCGTCAGACCCGCCACTTGCGTCGTGGTCAGGCCGCCCATTTGCGTCGAGGTGAAGGCCGCGAACTCGCTGGACGACAGACCCGAGAGCTGCGTCGTGGATAGCGCCGCGATGGAGGTCGTGGACAAGGCCGCCTGTTGTTGGTTCGACAGACCGGCGATCGCCGTGGCCGACAGACCCGCGAGCTGGGTCGTGGTGATCGCGTTGATGCCGGTGGTCGACAGACCCGCGATCTGCGACGTGGTCAGGCTGGCCAGCTGCGTGGTGGTCAGGACGCTGAAGTTCGTCGTGTTCAGGCCGTTCAGCGCCAGGTTGCTGAAGTTATCGAGCTGCGTGATCGACAGGCTGGCGATGGCCGTGGTGGTCAGCGCGTTGACCTGCGTCGCCGTCAGACCCGAGAGGGTCGTGCCGGTGAGACCGCCGAGCGCCGTGGTCGAAAGCGCCGCCATGATGGTCGTCGAGAAGCCGCGGACCTGCTGGGTCGACAGACTGCCGAGCTGGGTCGAGGTCAGCGCGAAGAAGTTCGTCGTGCTGAGTGCGTTCAGTTGCGCCGAGGTCAGACCGTCAAGCGCGGTGATGGAGAGGCCCGCGACTTGCGTCGTGGTCAGACCGCCCATCTGCGTCGAACTGAAGGCCGCGAAGTCGCTGGACGACAGACCCGAGAGTTGCGTCGTGGACAGCGCCGCGACCGAGGTGGTCGACAGCGCCGCTTGCTGCAGGTTCGACAGGCCGGCGACCGCCGTGGCCGACAGACCCGCGAGCTGGGTCGTCGTCATCGCGTTGATGCCGGTGGTCGAGATCCCCGCCATCTGCGAGGTCGTCAGGCTGTTCAACTGCGTCGTCGTGAGCACGCTGAAGTTCGTCGTGTTCAGCGAGCCGAGCGCGGCGTTACTGAAGTTGTCGAGCTGCGTGATCGACAGGCTCGCGATCGCCGTGGTGGTCAGCGCGTTGACCTGCGTGCCCGTCAGGCCCGAGAGGGTCGTGCCGGTGAGACCGCCGAGCGCCGTGGTCGAAAGCGCCGCCATGATGGTCGTCGAGAAGCCGCGGACCTGCTGGGTCGACAGACTGCCGAGCTGGGTCGAGGTCAGCGCGAAGAAGTTCGTCGTGCTGAGTGCGTTCAGTTGCGCCGAGGTCAGACCGTCAAGCGCGGTGATGGAGAGGCCCGCGACTTGCGTCGTGGTCAGGCCACCCATCTGCGTCGTGTTGAAGGCCGCGAAGTCGCTGGACGACAGACCCGAGAGCTGCGTCGTGGACAGCGCCGCGACCGACGTGGTCGACAGCGCCGCCTGCTGCAGGTTCGACAGACCCGCGACCGCGGTGGCCGACAGACCCGCGAGCTGGGTCGTCGTCATCGCGTTGATGCCGGTGGTCGAGATCCCCGCCATCTGCGAGGTCGTCAGGCTGTTCAACTGCGTCGTCGTGAGCACGCTGAAGTTCGTCGTGTTCAGCGAGCCGAGCGCGGCGTTACTGAAGTTGTCGAGCTGCGTGATCGACAGGCTCGCGATCGCCGTGGTGGTCAGCGCGTTGACCTGCGTGCCCGTCAGGCCCGAGAGGGTCGTGCCGGTCAGGCCGCCGAGCGCCGTGGTGGAGAGCGCCGCCATGATGGTCGTCGAGAAGCCGCGGACCTGTTGCGTTGTCAGGCTGCCGAGCTGCGTCGAGGTCATCGCGAAGAAGTTCGTCGTGCTCAGCGCATTCAGTTGCGCCGAGGTCAGGCCGTCGAGCGCGGTCAGCGTCAGGCCCGCGACTTGCGTCGTGGTCAGACCGCCCATCTGCGTCGAACTGAAGGCCGCGAAGTCGCTGGACGACAGACCCGAGAGTTGCGTCGTGGACAGCGCCGCGACCGAGGTGGTCGACAGCGCCGCTTGCTGCAGGTTCGACAGGCCGGCGACCGCCGTGGCCGACAGACCCGCGAGCTGGGTCGTCGTCATCGCGTTGATGCCGGTGGTCG
>CAZNUW010000004.1:0-337293 GCA_964576515.1 uncultured Rhodobacterales bacterium | reverse complement strand
AGGTCAGGCCGTCGAGCGCGGTCAGCGTCAGGCCCGCGACTTGCGTCGTGGTCAGGCCACCCATCTGCGTCGTGTTGAAGGCCGCGAAGTCGCTGGACGACAGACCCGAGAGTTGCGTTGTCGAGAGCGCGGCGACCGACGTGGTCGACAGCGCCGCTTGCTGCAGGTTCGACAGACCCGCGACCGCGGTGGCCGACAGACCCGAGAGTTGGGTCGTCGTCATCGCGTTGATGCCGGTCGTCGAGATGCCCGCCATCTGCGACGTGGTCAGGCTGTTCAACTGGGTCGTGGTCAGAACGCTGAAGTTCGTCGTGTTCAGCGAGCCGAGCGCGCCGGTGCTGAAGTTGTCGAGCTGCGTGATCGACAGACTGGCGATCGCCGTCGTCGACAGCGCGTTCACCTGCGTGCCCGTCAGACCCGAGAGCGTCGTACCGGTCAAACCCGCAACCGCGGTGGTCGACAGCACGCCCATCACGGTGGTGGAGATGCCGCGCACCTGCTGGGTCGAAAGGGCGCCCAGTTGGGTTGACGAGAGGGCGAAGAAGTTCGTGGTTGAGAAGGCGTTCAGTTGGGCCGTGGTCAGACCGGCGATCGCCGTGGTCGTGAACCCGGCCACCTGAGTCGTGGTCAGCGCCGAGATTTGAGTGGTGTTGAGCATCGCAAACTCACTGGAGGACAGACCGGACAGCTGGGTCGTCGTCAGAGCCGCGACCGCTGTCGTGGTCAGGGCGCGCTGTTGCGTATTCGTGAGCCCCGCGATGGCCGTGGCGTTCAAGCCGGCCAACTGCGTGGTGGTCATCGCACCGATTCCGGTGGTCGAAATGCCGGCCATCTGCGAGGTCGTCAGGCTGGCCAACTGGGTCGTGGTCAGGACGCTGAAGTTCGTCGTGTTCAACGAACCAAGCGCCTGCGGCGTGAAGTTGTCGAACTGCGTGATCGTCAAGCTGGCGATGGCGGTCGTCGCCAGCGCGTTCACCTGCGTCGCCGTCAGGCTGGCGAGCGTCGTGCCCGTCAGACCGCCGATGGCGGTCGTGGACAGCACGCCCATCACGGTCGTCGAGATCCCGCGCACCTGGGTCGAGGTCAGGCTGCCGAGTTGCGTCGACGAGAGCGCGAAGAAGCCCGTGGTCGTGAAGGCACCGATCTGCGCGATGGTCAAGCCGTCAAGCGCCGTCGACGTGAAGCCCGCGACTTGCGTCGTGGTCAGGCCGCCGATCTGCGTCGAAGTGAACTGCGCGAACTCGCTGGACGACAGGCCCGAGAGCTGCGTCGTCGTCAGAGCCGCGATCGACGTCGTTGACAGAGACTTCTGCTGCGTGTTGGTCAAGGCGGCGATGGCGGTCGAGCCGAGGCCGGCCAACTGCGTGGTCGACAGCGCGTTGATGCCGGTGGTCGAGATGCCCGCGATCTGCGTGTTCGCGAGGCTCGCGAGCTGCGTGGTGGTCAGAACGCCGAAGTTGGTCGTGTTCAGGCCGTTCAGCGCCGCGGCGCTGAAGTTGTCGAGCTGGGTGACCGACAGGCTGGCGATGACGGTGGTCGTCAGCGCGTTCACCTGCGTCGCCGTCAGGCTGGCGAGCGTCGTGCCCGTCAGACCGCCGATGGCGGTCGTGGACAGCACGCCCATCACGGTCGTCGAGATCCCGCGCACCTGGGTCGAGGTCAGGCTGCCGAGTTGCGTCGACGAGAGCGCGAAGAAGCCCGTGGTCGTGAAGGCACCGATCTGCGCGATGGTCAAGCCGTCAAGCGCCGTCGACGTGAAGCCCGCGACTTGCGTCGTGGTCAGGCCGCCGATCTGCGTCGAAGTGAACTGCGCGAACTCGCTGGACGACAGGCCCGAGAGCTGCGTCGTCGTCAGAGCCGCGATCGACGTCGTTGACAGAGACTTCTGCTGCGTGTTGGTCAAGGCGGCGATGGCGGTCGAGCCGAGGCCGGCCAACTGCGTGGTCGACAGCGCGTTGATGCCGGTGGTCGAGATGCCCGCGATCTGCGTGTTCGCGAGGCTCGCGAGCTGCGTGGTGGTCAGAACGCCGAAGTTGGTCGTGTTCAGGCCGTTCAGCGCCGCGGCGCTGAAGTTGTCGAGCTGGGTGACCGACAGGCTGGCGATGACGGTGGTCGTCAGCGCGTTCACCTGCGTCGCCGTCAGGCTGGCGAGCGTCGTGCCCGTCAGACCGCCGATGGCGGTCGTGGACAGCACGCCCATCACGGTCGTCGAGATCCCGCGCACCTGGGTCGAGGTCAGGCTGCCGAGTTGCGTCGACGAGAGCGCGAAGAAGCCCGTGGTCGTGAAGGCACCGATCTGCGCGATGGTCAAGCCGTCAAGCGCCGTCGACGTGAAGCCCGCGACTTGCGTCGTGGTCAGGCCGCCGATCTGCGTCGAAGTGAACTGCGCGAACTCGCTGGACGACAGGCCCGAGAGCTGCGTCGTCGTCAGAGCCGCGATCGACGTCGTTGACAGAGACTTCTGCTGCGTGTTGGTCAAGGCGGCGATGGCGGTCGAGCCGAGGCCGGCCAACTGCGTGGTCGACAGCGCGTTGATGCCGGTGGTCGAGATGCCCGCGATCTGCGTGTTCGCGAGGCTCGCGAGCTGCGTGGTGGTCAGAACGCCGAAGTTGGTCGTATTCAGGCCGTTCAGCGCCGCGGCGCTGAAGCTGTCGAGCTGCGTGACGGTCAAGGCGGCGAGCGACGTCGTCGACAGCGCGTTCACCTGCGTGCCGGTGAACTGGCCGAGCTGCGTGCCCGTCAAACCGCCGAGCGCCGTCGTGGACAGCACGCCCATCACGGTCGTCGAGATGCCGCGGAACTGCGCGGACGACAGGCTGCCGAGCTGCGTCGACGTCAGCGCGAAGAACGAGGTCGTCGAAAGCGCGTTGATCTGCGAGGTGGTGAATCCATCGAGCGCGGTCACCGACAGGCCGACGATGGTGGTCGTCGAAAGCGCGCCGAGCTGCGTCGTCGTCAGGATGCCGAATTCCGTCGCCGTCAGGCCCGAGATCTGCGTGCTGCTCAAAGCCGCGATCGTCGTTGTGTTCAGGGCGCGCTGTTGGGTGTTGGTGAAACCGGAGATGTGCGTCGAGGCGAGGCCGCCGAGTTGCGTCGTCGTCAGAACGTCAAGCTGCGTGGTCGTGAAACCGACGATCTGCGCCGAGGTGAGGCTGTTCAATTGCGTCGTCGTCAACGCGTTGAACGTCGTCGTGAACAACCAGCCGAGCTCGGTGGCGGAGAGTGCTGCGATCTGAGTCGTGTTGAATGACGCGACCTGCGTCGTCGTCAACGACTCAATGAATGTCCTCGTAGCCATTCCTACGCACTCCTCACAATAGCGGGGGCGATACGTTCAACTCTGCTATCGGAGATCGAAGCGGCGCTTGGCCGTTGCGCACGGCAAAAAAAGCCCGCGAATGGCGATACAGCCAACATCCCAATCTCCGTTCTAGAGACCCCAAAAAAAATAGGCGGACCAGCTTCTGCCCTGCCTTTAGTTCCTAGCAGTTGTAGCTGAAGGAGGCAGGTCTGGAAAGCAACAAACGCGAAAAGCTTTAGCCCGATGCTAAATTCATCAAATCTTCCTAAGGAAAAGTTAAACGGATCAAACCACTCGGTCCGGCCCGGAAATGTTAGTTACAATTCGGCGCGGCGGGTCAAACGAACACCCGGGGTGTCCCCACTGGTCCGACGTTTTGTCCCCGATTCGCCTAAGGCTCGCGGATGCTCTCGCTGAACCCACGCGTAATGGGGGTCAGGAAGTAGGACAGGACACTCCGGGATCCGACCTTTACTTCGGCGATCACAGTCATCCCTGGGATGAGCCGGGCGCCGTCGGGGAGGTTTTCTAAAGCAAGATCCTCAAGTTCCACAACTCCACGGTGAAAAGCCCCTGAAGAACTTCGCGTAGAAACCGCAGGTTGCTCGAGACTGCCCCCGTTGGAAAACGACTCCTCGCTTATATAAAGCAGCTTGCCCTTCAGATAACCGTGGCGGTGATAGGGGAAAGCGTCGACCTTCACCAGCACCTCTTCCCCGGACTTCGAGTAACCGACATCGCCGGAGGCCACCATGATCTCGGCGATCAGGGGCGTATGGGCGGGGATGATCGTGATCAGCGGTTCCGCCTCACGGACCACCGAGCCGACCGAGCGCATGGCCACGTCCAGCACCACGCCGTCCTCGGGCGCGGTCACCGTCACCAGGGTCTTCAGCAGCGAGGCCTTCGCGACGCCCTCGCTGATTTTGGTCACCTCGGTCCGGGTCGCGATGAGCTGGTCGAGGATGCCGTTGCGCCAGCCGTCGACGAACGCCTGCTTCTCCGCCTGCTTGGCCTGGAGTTCGTGCTCAAGCTCGACCAGGCGGTTCGTCGAGGATTCGTAAACCTGCTCGATCTGCATGCGTGACGCCTGCGCGTTCAGGAAATTGAGGCGCGAGCCGACCTGTTTCTCGAGCATGGACGAGCGCATCTGCTCGATGTCCTTGGCCACCGCGAGCTGCTTCTCCTGCGAGGCGCGGTCGTCGCGGATGGTGTGGATGTTCGCCTGACGGCGCTGGATCTCCTGGTCGAAGACCCTGATCTGCGACTCGTATTGGGCCTCGCGCTGCTTATAAAGCGACATCTGGAGGTCGCTCTCGGCGCTCAGCTCCTGCGGAGCCTCAAGCGGCGTGCCCGCGAATTCCGCCTCCAGGCGGCGCAACTGCGCCACCAGTTGACGCTGTTGCGCCGACAGGGACGTCAGATCGGCTTGCGCGAACGTGGGATCGAGGGTGGCCAGCAACTGCCCCTTCTTCACCTCTTCGCCGGGCTTCACGTTCATCTCGCGGATGATCGAACGCTCCAGGGGCTGCAGCATCAACGGCGGCGTCTCAGTCGCGAGACGGCCGGACCCGGTGATAACCACGTCCACCTGCACGATCGCCGACAGCAGCAGGATCGTCACGAACAAGGCAGCGACATAGTAGTGCGCCGAGCGCATCGCCTTCGCCGGCGGCTCGGCGCACAACTCGTCGATGGGATCCTGGAACGGGATCGCGTCGGGTGGAACGGTCGACCCGCGCGAGATCAGGAACTGGGCGAGCGCGCCGTCCTCGGGCAGGCGCAAATTCAAGCTGCGCACTTGCCGCACCAGGTTTTTCACCGGCGTCGTGATGCGGTCCATCTTCATTTGAGATGTCCCGTCTGCTGGTTCCACAGGTGCGCGTAGATCTCGCAGCGCTCCAACAACACCTCATGCGGCGCGAAGTCGACGCACGATCCCTTGTCGAGCACCAGGATCGCGTCGGCGTTCACAAGCGACGACAAGCGGTGCGACACGATGACCATGGTTCGGCCGCGCGCGATTTCCGCCAGGTTCTTCTGTACCACCGCCTCGCTTTCGGGATCGAGCGCGGAGGTGGCTTCATCGAACAGCAACAGGCGCGGACGCATCATGAGCGCGCGCGCGATGGCGATGCGCTGGCGCTGGCCGCCCGACAGGTTCGACGATCCTTCCTCGATGGGCGATTCATAGGACATCGGCAGGCGATCGATGAATTCGTCGGCGCCCGCGAGGCGCGCCATTTCCATCACTTCGTCCAAGGTCGCGTCGGGCTTTCCGGCCGCGATATTGTCGCGGATCGTGCCGCGGAACAGAATATTGTCCTGCAACACGACCCCGATGGAGCGGCGCAGGTGCGGCAAATCGATATGGCGGATGTCCGAACCGCTCAGGCGGATCAGCCCCGACTGTGGCGTCTGGATGCCCTGGATCATGCGGGTCAGCGTCGTCTTGCCCGAGCCCGAGCGCCCGACGATGCCGATGACTTGGCCTTCCTCGACCTTGAAGGACACGTTGTTCAGGGCCGGCGTCGCCGCGCCGTTGTAGGTGAAGTGAACGTCCGTGAACTCCATCCCGCCCGAAATCAGCGGCCGGATGCCGCGCTGGTTCGGATCGCGTTCCGGCGGATGGTTCATCACATGGCCCAGCATTTTCACCGACAGGGCCGTTTGCTGGTATTCGTTGATGAGACTGACGATCTGCACCAGGGGGCCCGTCACGCGACTGGACAGCATGTTGAAGGCGACCAACGCGCCCATCGACAGTTGACCGTCGAACACCAGGGTGGCGCCGATGGCCAGCACGCTCATCTGCATCATGTTCTGCAGGAACTGCGTGATCACGATGGCGATGGTGCTGAAGTAGCCCACCGTCGCGCGGCGGCGGATCGAGGCCACCACCTTTTCATCCCACGACTTGATGCGCTGACCCTCGAGCGCCAGCGATTTCACCGTGCGCATGCCGTGCAGCGTTTCAACGAGATCCGCCTGACGTGACGCGTCGGCCGCGTAAAGCTGTTCAAGATAGGCGCGGAACGTCGGCACCATGATGCCGATCACACCCGCGATCGCCAGCGAGAAACCCAGCACCACCAGCGTCAGCCAGCCGCTGTAGAGCGTCAGGAACACCAGCAAAAGCGGCATCGTCGCGGTGTCCAGCAGCGCCTGAAACAAGCGTCCGGTCAGGAACGCGCGCACGGATTCCGCCTGCTGCATGTGACGCAACAGCACGCCGGCGCTTGAGCGCTCGAAGAATTCCATCGGCAGCTTCAACAGATGCCCGAAGGTGCGCGAGGCCAGGCGCGCATCGATCTTGTTGCTCGCGAAGATCATCAGGTACTGGCGGAAATAGCTGAAGGCCGCGTCGAACAGCATCGTGATCGTGAACGCGAACACGACGGCGAGCAGGGTCTGGTAGCTCTGGTGCGGAATGACGCGGTCCAGCAACACCTGGAAGAACAAGGGTGTCGCGAAGCTGATCACCATGCTCATCAGGGCGGCGATGGCGATGTCGCGGAAATGGCTGCCGTTGCGCAGGATTTCCGGCATGAACCAGCGGAAGCCGAACTCCTGCGTCTCGTCCGTCAGCTTCGGCGCGCGTTTGCAAAGGATGAAGCGGCCGGTCCATTCGGCCAGGAAGGCTTGCTCGCCCACCACCGCCGCGCCGGTATGTTCGGAGCGAGGATCGACCACGGCCACCGAAAGGCCGGTTTCACCGGCCACCGCGCCCGCGACGATGACCCAGTTGCCGCCGAGCTGCTCGGCCATCACCGGATAGGCGCTGCCCAGCGCCGTCAGCTGTTCCCAGGTGCGGTTCTTGAGGAGCTGCCCCTTGAGGCCGACATCGCGCATGATGCGCAGCACGCCGCCAACGGTATCGTTGAAATCGGCGTCGCCGAGCTTCTCCGGCGGCACCTGCACGCCGTGGTGCAATGCCATCAGAAACAGGCATCGTAGCGCCGTGAGATGAGGCGCCATCTGCACTTCAGGGATATGGTTCAAAAGCCCGCTCGCGGTCGGTTCTATGGGTCGAAATATACCATCGCCCCTGCGCGCCTAAGGTTTGGTTAATGGCGCGGGCGCGGGCTTGCGCGGCAAGCCGTTGAACAACCGCTATAAATGCGAGTTTCCGGCGGAATTCACGTTCGCAGGAGGAAGGACCAGTAGGTGTCCTCGCCGGCGGGAATCGAGAAGTTGAAGGCCGTGCTGCGTTCGATGCGAAAGTTGCTGCGCAGGAACAGATGCTGCCACGCCGAGGCGGGCAGGACGCTGTAGTGATTGACGTTGAGTTCGTGATGCGCCGCCGTGTCGGGGGCCGGCACTTCGACGTAAACCGCCCCGCCCGGTTTCACGAGGCGGTGGTATTCCGACAGGGTGAACAGCGGGGCCACGCTGTGTTCCAGGACGTGGCGGCACCACAGGAGATCGAAACTCGCATCCGGAAACGTGATGAAGTTCTGATCCATCTCGCGGGCGTCAAACCCCTTCTCGCGGCACACGGCCGCGTCCGGCCCCAGCGTGATCCCGACGGCGTCCAGGCCAAGCGCGCGAAAGTGTTCCAGCGCCACGCCCTGGCCGCAGCCCACATCAAGGACACGCATCCCCGCCTTCAGCACACCCTGCGCCTGCAGGTCGTCGATCATCATGCGGGTGATCGACAGATGCGGCTCCGACGGAATCTCAGGGTAAACCTCGCCCTCCAAGCGCTTGAGGAAGGTATCGAAACGGCTGAAGTCGCGGGCGGGCATGTGTGCGGTCATGTGTGCGTCAGGGGCAATGGGGCGCTAGGGTTTGATGCAGGCGGGCGATTTGATTCTCCCAACTCCATCCGGTCAAGACGGCCGCGCCGGCCAGGCCGCGTGTTGCCGCCGCGCGCCGATCCGACCAGATGGCTTCAAGGGCGACGACAATCTCATCCACGTCGCTTTCACCCCAGCCGTCCGTCCCCATGCCGGCGAACTCCGAGATGGGGCTTTGCCGGGTTAAAGCGTAAGTCGTGGCGGTCGCTGTAAGGTCCTTGTGGCCGGTGTTGTCCGAAACGATGACCGGCACACCGCACGCCATCGTTTCCATGGCGACGAGGTTGGTGCCGCCTTCGCAGCGGTTCGGGAACAAGCCGACGTCCATTTCCCGCAGGATCGCGGGCATCAGGTGATTAGGCACAACGCCGATATCGATCACTTGGTCGGGATTGACGCCGTTGGCCCGCGCCCAGCCCAGCGTGTCGATGGTGCGGTCCGCGGTGAAAGCCATCGGCGCGATGGCCGGATTGCCGTTCACGGTCGCGGCCAGTTCCGGCCACGGCGAATGCCAGGCCGTCACCAGCACCGCCTCGGGATGGCGCGCCGCGAAAGCCTTGAACGCCAGCATCACCAAATCCTGGCCTTTGCGGTATTCCAGCTTGCCGCCGCTGAAGATCGCGAACCGGCCCGCGAGCGAACCGGCCCGGG
This sequence comes from uncultured Rhodobacterales bacterium, assembly GCA_964576515.1. Lineage (GTDB taxonomy): Bacteria > Pseudomonadota > Alphaproteobacteria > Rhodospirillales > Rhodospirillaceae > SHVO01. The sequence continues at coordinate 328,542 of CAZNUW010000004.1, read as the reverse complement.
GCGCGGGATGGAATTGCGACGTATCGACCCCCTGGATCACGGTGGCGACGTTCGTGGCCCCTTCGGCCCGCAGCCTTTCCTCGCACCAGGTCGAACCCGCGACCACCAGGGCGAAGCGCGAACACCCTTCCACGGCGCGCACCAGATGCGTGTTCTCGAAGAAGGTCACGCCGAAATTCGCGCGCCCGTTCATCGGGAATTCGCCCAACTGCTCACCGAACCGGTTTCCGAGGCCGAAAAGAAGGGCGCCGTTGAAGTAATTGCCGCCGGTGGCCTTGAAATGGTCCTTCAACTGATCCGAGGCGGCCAGGATCGGCATCAGGGCGCGGCGGCGCAGGATGTCCATGGAGGCGAGGCTCGGCACGTCGAACGACGCCGTGCAGAACGCGGGCGCGCCCGAGGCCTTCTGCCAATAGCGCAGCAGGTTCAGGCCATACACGCCCCAACCGGACAGCGCCGACACGTCCCATTGAAAACACAGCGGAAGATTCATGATATAGTGCGCTTGCGCAGATAATGCCGTCACGGAACAAGGCGCGGGCTTTCCTGGGCCCGGCCATAAATTCTTAACGGCCATTTGCTTAATTTTTGATGGAGAGCGAGGGGCCCGCGCCGGGCGCGGCCATCCCCTCGCCGGTACCGGGGGTTTTTCAGATGACGGCTATGGTCCCGCTGTCTTGGGGCGAACTGATCGACAAGATCACGATTCTCGAAATCAAGAACGAACAGTTGAAGGACGCGGCCAAGCTCGCCAACGTCCGCAAGGAATTGGGGATGCTGACGGCCATCGTCGATAAGGCGTTCCCGAACAACGCCCCGCTCGCGGCCCTTTCGGGCAGGCTGAAGGGCATCAATCAGAAACTGTGGGTGATCGAAGACGACATCCGCCAATGCGAGCGCGTGAAGTCTTTTGACAAAACCTTCATCGAACTCGCGCGCGCGGTTTACTTCACCAACGACGAGCGCTCCGTCGTCAAACGCGAGATCAACGACCTTCTCGGCTCCGAGCTGGTCGAGGAAAAGTCCTACGAAGCCTACTGATCCGGAATCCCTGACATGGCGCGAAAGAACCGCGGCGCGCCGATGCACGCCGCACAAATAAAAGGGGCGAGCAAGATCGCCGCTCAATTGCCGCCGCGCTTTGTCGCCGCCGTCGAGGAAGGCAGCCGCCTTCATGCCGCGGGCGATTTCGCCGGGGCCGAGCAGGCGATGCGCAAGGCCATCGCGATCCTGCCCTCGCATCCGCTTCCCTACGGCAACCTGGGCGTGATCCTGAAGGATCAGGGACAAATCGACGAAGGCATCAAGTTCCTGAAAAAGGCGCTGGAGGTCGAGCCCAACAACGCGCAGTCGATGTGCAACCTGGGCGCGGTCTATATCGCCAAGGAACGGCACGCCGAGGCGATCGAGATGCTGGAACGCGCCATCGCCATCGAGCCGGATTTCATCCTGGCCCTCAACAACCTCTCGAGCACGCTCCCGAATGTCGGGCGTGTCGACGACGCCATCGCCGCGGCGAAGCGCGCTATCGCGCTCAAACCCGACTACGCCGAAGCCTACAACAACCTCGCCTTCGCCTACGCCATGAAGGGCGAGATGGACGACGCGGTGAAGTACTACCGTCACGCTATTTCGCTGCGTCACGATCTGCCGATGGCCCACAAGAACCTCGGCCTCTGCCTGCTCTATCTCAATCAGTATGTGGAGGGCTGGAAGGAATACGAGTGGCGCTGGCTCGCCGACCAGCGCCGTCCGCGCTCCGCCGCGCAGCCTTTGTGGACCGGCGGCCCGCTTGAAGGAAAGACCATCCTGCTCTTCGCCGAACAAGGTCTCGGCGACGCCCTGCAGTTCGCGCGGTTCGCGCCGATGCTTGCCGCCCGCGGCGCGCGCGTCGTCCTGGAAATTCATCCGCAGTTGCAGCACTTCGCGCGCAGGCTCGACGGCGTCGCCGAAGTGATGCCGATTTTCCAGACCCCGCCGCCGTTCGACACATATCAGGCGCTGATGAGCGTGCCGGGGATCCTCGGCATCGGGCCCGACAATATCCCGGGCGACGTGCCCTACCTCTCCGCCGACCCGGCCAAGGTCGCGGCATGGAAGGAACGCCTGGGCGGTCATGGCTTCAAGATCGGCGTCATTTGGCAAGGCAAGGGCGATACGGTCATCCAGAAGTCCCGTTCGTCGCCGCTGTCGGCGCTGCTGCCGCTCACCAGGATCGACGGCGTGCGTTTGATCAGTTTGCAAAAAGACGTCTATCGGGACGAAGGCGACGTCGACATCGCCGCGCTGCCCATCGAGCGCCTTCCGGCCGATTTCGACACCGGCCCCGATGCGTTCGGCGACACGGCCGCGATCATGGAGAACCTCGATCTGGTCATCACCATCGACTCCGCGGTGTCGCATCTGGCGGGCGGTTTGGGCGTCCCGGTTTGGGTCGCCTTGAAAAGCACGCCCGACTGGCGCTGGCAGATCGCCGACACCACCTCCCCCTGGTACCCGAGCTTGCGCCTCTACCGCCAGCCGAAGGCGGGAGATTGGAACGCCGTGTTCGCCAGGATGGCGGACGACGTGAAAACCTTCATGCAAGCTCCGCGCGTGCCGCGCCCGAAGGCAAAACCGGTGCAGAAGGTCGTCGCGCCCGCCGCGCCGGCCACGCCACCACCTGTGTCGCCCAGCGCCGCGCGCGACTTCCAATACATGGACCGCTTCCTCGACATTTGGCCGAAGGATTATCTGGCGGCCTTCCCGCAAGCGCCCCATGCCGAGATCACCGCGAACGTGGTGGCCGAGTTGGAGCAGATCGGCGCGTTGCGGCCCGGCGCGAAGATTCTCGACGTCGGCTGCGGCGACGGACTTGCGCTCGAGATGTTCAAGGCCAAGGGCGCCGAGGGCGTCGGCCTGTCGCAGGCCACCTCGCGCTACATCGTGCTTGGAAAAGGGCTCGACGTGCGCGCCGTCGATCAGAACTTCACCGGGTTCAGGGACGCCGAATTCGACGTCCTGTGGAGCCGTACCGCCCTCGCCTTCAGCCCGGCGCCGCTGTTCACCCTTGCGGAATACCGCCGCCTCCTGAAACCGGGCGGCTACGCCTATGTCGAGCTACCGGCCTTCGATACGCCGGCCCACCACGAGCATAATCCCCAGATCCCGAGCGTTCTGCCGCTGCCGTTGTGGCAAAGCTACTTCGCGCGGCTGGGATTCGCGGTCGAACGCAACAGCGCGCTCGCCTTCCCGACCGCGAACGGCGTGTCGGACGCACATTGGTCGTTTTTGGTGAAGCGGCAGTAGCCGGCCTTAGTCTTTCTGGGACTTGAAGTACTCGATCGTCCGCATCAGGCCTTCCTCCAACGGAACCTTCGGTTCCCAGTTGAGGGTCTTGCGCGCGAGCGAGATGTCCGGCTTGCGGCGCACGGGATCGTCCTGCGGCAGCGGCTTATAGACGATGGTCGATTTCGACTTGGACAGTTGGATGATCTTTTCGGCCAGCTCAAGGATGGTCGATTCCACCGGATTGCCCAGGTTGATCGGACCCGTCACGTCGTCGCCGGTCTCCATCAGCCGCACGAAGGCCTCGATCAGGTCGCTGACGAAGCAGAACGAGCGGGTCTGATCGCCCTTGCCGTACACGGTGATGGGATCGCCCTTCAGCGCCTGAACGATGAAGTTCGACACCACGCGCCCGTCGTTGGGCAACATGCGCGGACCGTAGGTATTGAAGATGCGCCCGACCTTGATGCGCAGCTTGTGCTGACGGAAATAATCGAAGAACAGCGTCTCGGCGCAGCGCTTGCCTTCGTCGTAACAGGCGCGCGGGCCCAAGGGGTTCACGTTGCCCCAATAGCTTTCCACCTGCGGATGGACCGCCGGGTCACCGTACACTTCGCTGGTCGAAGCCTGGAAGATCTTCGCCTTGGTGCGCTTGGCCAGGCCCAGCATGTTGATGGCGCCGTGCACGCTGGTCTTGGTGGTCTGCACGGGGTCGAACTGATAGTGCACGGGCGAGGCCGGGCACGCGAGGTTGTAGATCTCGTCCGTTTCCACATAGAGCGGGAAGGTCACGTCGTGGCGGACAAGCTCGAAGTTGGGATTGCCCAGCAGACGCACGATGTTCTGGCGGCGGCCGGTGAAGAAGTTGTCGACGCACAGCACTTCATGCCCGGCGGCGATCAGTTTCTCGCTCAGGTGCGAGCCGATGAACCCCGCGCCGCCCGTAATCACAATCCGCTTCATTTCGACTTATCCTGCAAGATGGCGACGCGAGAGATTTGCGTCCAGTTTGAAGGTATTGACCCCCGGTTTCCAAATGATTACCGGGGCCGACCTCAGGATGCGAAGATCTTCCCGGGGTTCATGATGTTCTGGGGATCGAGCGCGCGTTTCAGCGTGTGCATGACCGCGACCGCCTCGGGCCCATGTTCGGCCGCCAGGAATTTGGTTTTTCCCAGGCCGACGCCGTGCTCGCCGGTGCAGGTGCCGCCGGCGGCGAGCGCCCGGTCCACCATGCGGTCGCTCAAGGCTTCCACCCGTTCGATGTAACCGGGGTCCTTCGGGTCCACCGCGACCGCCAGATGAAAGTTTCCGTCCCCCACATGACCGACGATGGGCGCGAGGAACCCGTTCGCGTCGATGTCGCGCTTGGTCTCCACGATCACATCCGTCAAATGCGAGATGGGCACGCAGACATCCGTGACAAAGAGTTCGCACCCCGGGCGGGCCGACTTCACCGACCACACGACGTCATGGCGGGCCTGCCACAGCTTCGCGCGGTCTTCGGTCTGCGTGGTCCAGGTGAAGTTGCCGCCGCCGTTGTCGCTGGCGATGGCTTGGACCAGTTCGGCTTGTTCCTTCACCCCGGCCTCGGTGCCGTGGAACTCCATGAACAGCGTGTCTTGTTCCGGATAGGTCAGTTTGGAGTAGGCGTTCACGCACTTCATCTGCGCATCGTCCAGAAGCTCGATGCGCGCGATGGGGATGCCGGACTGGATGGTGGCAATCACCGTATTCACGGCCCCGGCCAGCGTATCGAACGAGCACACGGCCGCGGCGATCTTCTCAGGGATGCCGTGCAGGCGTACGGTGACTTCCGTGATGACGCCCAGCGTTCCTTCCGAACCGACGAACAGGCGGGTGAGGTCGTAACCGGCCGCCGATTTGCGTGCGCGGCCGCCTGTACGGATGACATTCCCGTCGGGCGTGACGACCTGCAAGGCCAGCACGTTCTCGCGCATCGTGCCGTATCTCACGGCATTCGTGCCCGAGGCGCGCGTCGCCGCCATGCCGCCCAAGGACGCGTCCGCGCCGGGGTCGATCGGGAAGAACAAACCTGTGTCGTGGATATGGGCGTTCAACGCCTTGCGTGTGACGCCCGGTTGAACGACGGCGTCCATGTCCTCGACATTCACCTTCAGGATCTTGTCCATCTGCGTGACGTCGAGACTGATGCCGCCCTCGGACGCCATCACATGGCCTTCGAGCGACGTGCCGGTGCCGTACGGAATGATCGGCGTGCCGTTGGCGGCGCAGATCTTGACGATCCGCACCACCTCTTCAAGCGACTGCGCGAAGGCGACCGCGTCGGGCGGCGCGGGCGCATGATACGAGAGGTCGCTTCCGTGCCGTTCCAGGATCGAAGGAGACGTGGACAGGCGCTCGCCCAGGAACGCGCGCAAGGCCGAGATCGTGTCGGGAACGTGCGCGCGCGAGGCGCGCGCGGTTGCGGTTTTTGCCATGAAACGGGGACCTCCAGAGGCAATCGTAAACCAACTCGGGCCTCCCGGTCATGCCCTCCTTGCGGAAAGCTTGGCTATATCGCCTGTACAAAGACGGCCCCCGGGGACATACATGGCCGCGAAGCCCCTGGAGTTCGCCGCCGTTGACGCGCCCGTCCAAACTTAAAGCTACGCTCGCCACCGCCTTCGGCGCCGCGGCGAACGCCTATCACGGCGGCGCCGACGTGCAGCGCGAAGTCGCGGGCCGTCTCGCGCGGCGCATCGCGGCTTTGAATCTCGCGCGCCCCCATGCGCTGGAGATTGGGTGCGGCACCGGATTTCTCTATCGCGCGCTCGCGCCGAATCTTCCGGGCGCATCGTGGCTGCTGACGGACCTGTCGGAAGCGATGGTGAACCGCGCCCGCGACGAGATCGGCGACAGCGCGCGCTTTGCCGTCATGGACGGCGAGCATCCGACATTTACGGATGACCGGTTCGATCTCATTTGCGCAAGTCTTGTCTTCCAGTGGTTCGAGGACCTTCCGGGCTCCTTGCGCACATTGGCCGGTCTTTTGAATCCGGGCGGCGTGCTTGCCTTCAGCACACTCACCGCCAATAGCTTCCCGGAATGGCGCGCGGCGCACCGCGCGCTGGGCACCCAAGCCGCGACACGCGCGTATCCAACCGTCGACGAACTCTTATGTATGACGCCCCCCGGCACGCGCATGAATGTGGAGGCGGAAGAAATCCCGCGCGGCTACCGCAACGCCCACGCGTTTCTGACGCATTGGAAGGAAATCGGGACGCACGTCGCCGACACCGGACGCCCGCCCCTCACGCCCGGCGCCATGCGCAAACTTCTGCGCCGCTTCGAGGACGGCTTCACCGTCACGTACGACGTGGCTTACGGGACGATCGTTAGGGCGTAAGAACCTTGACCACCGCCCCTGTCAGGCGCGCGAGATCGTCGGGCGAGATCGTGAAGGCGGGCGCGAGGTAAACGATGTTCCCGAACGGACGCACCCAAACACCTTCGGCGACAAGCTTGCGTTTCAACTCTTTCATGTCGTCGATCCGCGCAAGCTCGACAACGCCGATCGCTCCCAGCACGCGCACATCCTTCACGCCGGGAAGCCCGCGCGCGGGCGCGAGGCCGGCGGCAAGCTGCGCCGAGATCGCCGCCACCTGCGCAAGGCGCGGTTCTTCCTCGAATAAATCGAGCGATGCGTTGGCCGCCGCGCAGGCCAGCGGATTGGCCATGAAGGTCGGCCCATGCATGAGCGCCGCTGCGGGATCGTCCGACCAGAAGGCGTCGAACACGTGATCGCGCGCAACCGTCGCGGCCAGCGCCAGCGTGCCGCCGGTCAGCGCCTTCGAGAGGCAGACGATGTCGGGGACGACACTCGCGGCCTCGCACGCGAACATCGCGCCCGTGCGCCCGAAGCCGGTAAAGATCTCGTCGCAGATCAGAAGAAGGTCGTGTTTGTCGGCGGTCCAGCGCAAGCGTTGCAGCACGGCCGGCGCATGAAACAGCATGCCGCCCGCGCCTTGCACCAAGGGTTCGACAATGATCCCCGCCAGTTCGTGCGCGTGGGCGGCGACAAAGGCCTGGAAAGCCGCCGTGGTGTCCGTATCGCGCGGAAGGTCGACGACGTAATGCGCCGGTAGCAGGCCCGCGAACAGCTTGTGCATCCCCTCGTCCGGATCGCTCACGGCCATCGCGCCGGTGGTGTCGCCGTGATAGCCGCCCTTGAAGGCGACAAACTTCGTCCGGCCGCGCTCGCCCTTGTTCAGCCAATACTGAACGGCCATCTTGAGCGCCACCTCGACGGATACCGAACCGGAGTCCGTGAAGAAAACGCGGTTGAGGTCGCCGGGCAGGATGCTCGCCAAACGGCGCGCCAGCGTCAGCGCGGGCTCATGCGTCAATCCGCCGAACATCACGTGCGGCATGACCTCCATCTGGCGCGCCACCGCCGCCTTGATATGGGGATGGTTGTAGCCGTGACAGGCCGTCCACCACGACGCGATGCCGTCGATGAGCTCGCGGCCGTCCATCAACGTGATGCGCACGCCGTCGGTGCGCGTCGCCGCCAGGGGCGGCGCCGCGGTTTTCATCTGTGTATAGGGAGCCCAGATATGCGGCAGTCCTGCCTCGAACCAGGCGGGCGGACGCCGTGTCATGGGCGAACGCCTCTAGGCCATCGGCTGCATGCCGAGGCGGTCCAGCAAGCCCAAATCGTGGTCCTGGCCCGGGTTCGGCGTGGTGAGAAGTTTCTCGCCGTAGAAGATCGAGTTCGCGCCGGCGAGGAAACACAGGGTCTGCATCTCGTCGCTCATATCTTCGCGGCCCGCGGACAGACGCACCATCGAGCGCGGCATGGTGATGCGCGCCGTCGCAACCGTGCGCACGAAGTCCAGCGGGTCCAGTTTCTTCACGGTCTTGAGCGGCGTGCCTTCGACCTGCACCAGCAGGTTGATCGGCACGCTTTCCGGATGGCTGGGCAACGCCGCGAGCGTTGCGATCATCCCGATACGGTCGTCCTCGCCCTCGCCCATGCCGACGATGCCGCCGCTGCACACGTTGATACCGGCGTCGCGCACGTTGGACAGGGTGTTCAGGCGGTCCTCGTAGGTGCGGGTGGTGATGATCTTGCCGTAGAACTCCGGCGATGTGTCGACGTTATGGTTGTAGTAGTCGAGACCCGATTTTTTGAGGCGGATCGCCTGCTCCGGCGACAGCATGCCGAGCGTCACGCACGATTCCATGCCCAGCGCCTTGACGCCTTCGATCATCGCGCACACCGTTTCCATGTCGCGGTCCTTCGGCGAACGCCAGGCGGCGCCCATGCAGAAGCGCGTTGCGCCGGCGGCCTTCGCCGCGCGCGCCTCGGCCAAAACCTTGTCCACTTCCATCAGCTTCGAGGCGGAAAGACCGGTCTCGTAGTGGGAACTCTGCGGACAGTAGCTGCAATCCTCCGGACACCCGCCCGTCTTGATCGACAGGAGCGTCGAGATCTGCACTTCCGTCGGATCGAAATTCATGCGGTGCACGGTCTGGGCCTGGAACATCAAATCCGGCATCGGCAGCTCGTAGATCGCCTTCACCTCCGCGCGCGTCCAATCGTGGCGGAGCACACCCAACTGATGCTGGGCGGATTTGGCCGCGGCGGCGGGACGGGACGAAAGGGTGGCAACCGGTGTAGACATGAAGGAGCGGCCTCTTCTATAGGGGCTTATATCGGGTCGGGGTAAAGCTACTCCCAACCCGGGTCAAGGCGAAAGCCCGCGCGTCAGAAGCCTTTATATATAAAGTGCATGCCAGCTCTCGACACCTTCGCCGCCGAAAAATTGGCGCGGCTCGATCATAAGCACCTGCGCCGGCGGCTAGTGGAGACCGACCGCTCGGACGGGATTTGGGTCGTGCGCGGCGGACGGCGCCTGCTCTCCTTCTCATGCAACGACTACCTGAATCTGTCCCGGCACCCGGCCGTGAAAGACGCGGCCATGGCCGCGGTCAGGTCTCACGGCGTCGGCGCGGGCGCCTCGCGCCTGGTCACCGGGAACCATCCGCTCTACGCCGAATTGGAAACCCGCCTGGCGCGCTTGAAGGGGACGGCGGCGGCCTGTGTGTTCGGGTCGGGTTACCTCGCCAATATCGGAATCATCCCGACCTTCGCGACCAAGACCGATCTCGTGCTGGTGGACGAACTTGCGCATTCCTGCATCTGGGCGGGCGCGGAGATGAGCGGCGCGACGGTCGCGGCGTTCCGTCACAACGATGTGGATGACGCACGCGCGATCCTGAAGGCGCAGCGCGCGGCGCACCGGCACGCGCTGATCGCCACCGACGGCGTGTTCTCCATGGACGGCGACCTCGCGCCGTTGCCCGCGCTTGCGGCGCTCGCCGATGAGTATGACGCCTGGCTGCTCGCCGACGACGCTCACGGCGTCGGCGTTATCGGAGGCGGGCGCGGCTCCACCTATGCGCATGGCGGGCGCGCGGACGTCGCGCTCCAGATGGGGACGCTGTCGAAAGCGATCGGCGGTTACGGCGGATATCTCTGCGCGTCGCAACCGGTCATCGATCTCGTGAAAACCAAGGCCGCGTCCTTTGTCTATTCGACCGGTCTGCCGCCGGCCACCGTCGCGGCCGCCGTCGCGGCGCTCGATTTCATCGCCGCGAACCCGGATTACATCGGACGGCCGCTCGCGAACGCGCGCGCCTTCACCCGCGCGCTCAATCTGCCTGAGGCGCAAAGCCCCATCGTTCCCATCGTCATCGGCGCGGCGGACAAGGCCCTCGCCGCGTCGCGGGCCCTTGAGGACAACGGTTTGCTGGTTGTCGCGATCCGTCCGCCGACGGTCCCGAAGGATACCGCCCGGCTTCGCGTCGCCTTCACGGCCGATCATTCGGCCGACGACGTCCAACGTCTTGTGGACGCCGTCACGCCCTACATCGCGCGAGGCTGATATGACGGCGTTCTTCGTCACCTCCACCGGCACCGACATCGGCAAGACCTATGTGACCGCGGGCCTCATCCGCGCGTGCCGGCGCAAGAACCGCGCCGTGATGGCCCTAAAACCCGTGGCCAGCGGCTTCGATCCCCTGTCGCCGGAAAGCAGCGATCCTTACGCGCTGATGGAAGCCCTGGACCTGCCGGCCGCCGGCCTCGACCGCATCTCGCCGTGGCGGTTCGCCGCGCCCCTTTCGCCGGACATGGCGGCGGCGCGTGAAAACCGCGCCATCGACATGGCCGATCTGGAAGGGTTTTGCCGCGAGGCGATGGCCTTGCACGAAACCTTGTTCATCGAAGGCGTCGGCGGCGTCATGGTGCCCTTGACCGAACGTCACACCGTTCTCGACTGGATGACGAACCTTCGCCTCCCGCTCCTGCTGGTCACCGGAAGTTATCTCGGCACCATCAGTCATACCTTGTCGGCGCTCGATGTGGTGATGCGCCGCGAACTGAACGTCGCGGCGATTGTCGTCAACGAGTCCGATGCGAGCACGGTCCCGCTTCCGGAAACGGCCGCCGCCATCGCCCGTTTCTCCGCGGGCGTGCCTGTCGCCACCCTGCCCCGCCGCGCGAAGGATGCGGATTTCGATTGTCTGTTGGGGATGCTGATCTGACGTTCAGCCGTTATACGCTTTTTCCAGCGCGGCGACGTCCAGCTTGACCATCTTCAACATCGCTTCGGTGACGCGGCGGGCCTTGGTCCGGTCCTTATCCTTCATCATCTCGCCCAGGATACGCGGCGTGATCTGCCATGACACGCCATACTTGTCCTTGAGCCATCCGCACTGCTCATAAGAACCGCCCGCGCCGAGCTCGTGCCAATAGCGGTCGATCTCCGTCTGGCTGTCGCACTGAACGATCAGGGAGATCGCGTGATTGAAGGGATCGAGCGGACCCGCGGTGATCGCCTGGAACTCCTGGCCGTCGAGGGTGAACTCCACCCAGACCACGGACCCTTCCGGCCCGCTGGGCGACTCGCCGGGCATGACCGTCACGGCGTTGATTTGTGAATTGGGAAACACCGAAACGTAGAAGCGCGCCGCGTCTTCGGCCTTCTCCGTGTACCAGAGGTGTGTAACGATTTTTTGCGCCACGGACTTCCTCCTTAAAGGACTTTTCTCCCCAAAGAGAGTGTCAACGCCGCGCAAGCGATTATGTATCCACGTCCTCGCAAGAAAGTCCGAACTCGTCGAGACCCTGCTCCAGTTCGTCGGCAAGAAGCGGCTGGCCGAGAAGATAGCGCGCGGCGTTCTTGGCATGCTCGTCGCGCGCGACCTCCACGGCTTCGTCCCAATCGTCGGAGGTATACGTGCCGCGTCCCACCCAGGTCAGCGCCACCAGTTCGATCTGCTCATCCTCGTTCAGGTTGTGGATGTACTCCTTCAACTCCTCGTACTCGGGAGAATCGGAGGGCGCTTCCGTGTCTTCCTCGGGAAGTTCGTCCGCGGTGTCGTCGGCCGCGCGGCGTCCGGGCTCGTCGTCCAATGGATTCAAGTCCGCCACCAATTCGCGGGCGCGGTGGATCACATGACAGACGATTTCGAGCGCGATTTCCATGGGCGATAGGGAACAGCGATAAGGACGAAGGAACGCCGCCGGATAAGCCTATTTCCGCATTGGACAGGATTCGATGAAGGCTTTCAACGCCAGATCGGGCGTATCGGTGAAGATGCCGTCGACCCCCAAGTTCGCGAACAGGCAGTATTCCTTGGCCGGATCGCCGCCATAACTGGCGGGCAGGAACTGTTTCTCCGGCCGCAAGGTATAGGGGTAAACGGTCAATCCGATCTTCTTGGCGCGCTGCACCAGATCGGTCGTCGGGCCGGTTTTGCCGTCCTTCACCGGGACAATCAGGCTTTTCGGCGGTCCGATGCCGTCGGCGTAGGCTTTGATCGCCTTCAACGCCGCGTCCGAAACGTCCGCGTCGCCTTCCAACAGATGGATCGCCTGGATGTTGGGAAGCTTTTGCTTCATCTGCCGAACGCTTTCGGCGTCGAACGCCTGGACGATCAGGGGCGAGCCGGCGCGGTCCAGCGCCCAGGCTTCCATGATCTGCGCCATCCAGCCTTCCATCGGCGCATAGCGCGCGCGGTAGTGGTCGGGATGTTTCAGCTCCGGAATGATGCCGATGCGGCGCTTGTGCTCGCGCGACAGGCTCGCGCGCAAGGCCAGCACTTCGGCCAGCGTGGGGATGCCGTACTTGTCGTTGTGGCTCTGGTCGCGGAACGGAAACGGCTGGCGGGCGCGCAGCTTCTTGATCTCGTCGTGGGTGAAGTCCTCGCTGAACCAGCCTTCGATCTCGCGCCCGTCGATCATTTTCCGGGTTTTGCGGTCGGGAAAAACATCGGCGATGTTGGTCGAAAGGCCGAGTTCAGGTTCGTGGCGAGCAAAAAGGTAGCCGTCCTTGGAAGGCACGAAATCCGGCTCGATATAGTCGGCGCCCTGCGCCACCGCGAGTTCGTAGGCCTCGATGGTGTGGTCGGGCAGGTACCCGCTCGCGCCGCGGTGTCCGATGATGAGCGGATGTTTGTCCGTCGGGCGCTGCGCCGACGCGCTAAAACCCACCAGAACGGTTGCGCCGATCAGCGCGGCGACTACAAGGATTCTTCTGAGCAACATAGCGTCCTATCCTGCCCCGCGGCGCGCGGGAACCGGGCGTGAGTGTGGCACATTTTTCCCGAACTCGTCAGTGGGTCACCCAACCGTCACATCGTCGAACGGCCATGAAAAACGCCCCAGGCCACGAGGGCCCTGGGGCGTTGTTACCTTTACGGAGGGACGCCGATAGCGTCCCGTCGGCTATTCCGCCGCGACGCTGTCGCCGGTGTTCTGGCGGTTGGTCATCATCTTGTCGAAGTGCGACCACACGCCTTCCACACCGTGCCATTGGCCACGGGTGGCGGCCTTTGAATATTCCGTCGCGCGGGCCTCGAAGAAGTTCGCGTGCTCGACGCCGTTCAGAATCTGCGAGAGCCAGGGCAGCGGGTGCTCCTTGATCTCGTAGATGGCCGGCAGGCCGAGCTGACCCAAGCGCCAATCGGCGACATAGCGGATGTAGTTCTTGATGTCGTCCGGCGTCATGCCGTTGACCGGGCCCATATCGAAAGCCAGGTCGATGAAGTTGTCTTCCAGGCCCACCACCGTCTTGCAGCAGTCGATGATGTCGTCCTTCACACCTTTGGTCAGCGAGTTGGTCTCGCGCGCGAAGGTGTGGAACAGCTTGATGATCGCTTCGCAATGCAGGCTTTCGTCGCGCACCGACCACGAGACGATCTGGCCCATGCCCTTCATCTTGTTCTGGCGCGGGAAGTTCAGAAGCATCGCGAAGGAGGCGAACAACTGCAGGCCTTCGGTGAACGCGCCGAACATCGCCAGGGTCCGGCTGATGTCGGCCGGCGTGTCGACGCCGAACTTCTGCATGTAGCTGTGTTTGTCGGCCATCGCCTTGTACTGCATGAAGGCCGAGAACTCGGTCTCCGGCATGCCGATGGTTTCCAACAGCAGCGCGTAGGCGGCGATATGGATGGTTTCCATGTTCGAGAACGACGCGAGCATCATCTTGATCTCGGTCGGCTTGAACACGCGCGAATAGCGCTCCATGTAGTTGTCGTTCACTTCCACGTCGGACTGCGTGAAGAAGCGGAAGATCTGGGTCAGAAGGTTGCGCTCGTTGTCCGAGAGCTTTGCCGCCCAGTCCTTGCAGTCCTCGCCGAGCGGGACTTCCTCGGGCATCCAGTGGATCTGCTGCTGGCGCTTCCAATAGTCGTGCGCCCACGGATAGCGGAACGGCTTGTATCCGTGGGACGGCGTCATGAGGCCGGGCAGGTCGGAAGGCGTGATGATGTTCATGAGCGTCGTCCCAGGCAGAATCGGAAGCGTGTCAGTCTAGCCTATTGGCAGGCGAGACACTCTTCATAATCGGTCCGGCCACTGGACAGCGCCTTCTCCGGCCATGCGCGCGTATTGTCGGCTTCCACGCCGGCGAACGCGGCGCGCTGCACCGATTTGGAGCGCAGGTAATAGAGGCTCTTCACGCCCGTCTCCCAGGCGCGCCAGTGCAGCATCATCAGATCCCACTTATCCACATCCGACGGGATGAACAGGTTGATGGACTGGCCCTGGCACACGAAAGGCGAGCGGTCGGCCGAGAATTCAACAACCCAGCGCTGGTCGATTTCAAAGGCCGTCTTGTAAACGTCCTTCTCGTCCTGGCTCAGGCCGTTCAGGTGCTGCACCGAGCCCTCGTGTTCGAGGATCGAATTCCAGGTCGCCGGATTGTCGAGGCCCTTCGAGGCGAGCAGCTTCGTCAGGTACGGGTTCTTCACCGCGAACGAGCCCGACAGCGTCTTATGCGTATAGACATTCGCCGGGATCGGCTCGACGCAAGGCGACGTGCCGCCGCAGATGATGCTGATGGAGGCCGTCGGCGCGATCGCGAGCTTGTGCGAGAAGCGCGCCATGACGCCCGATTCCGCGGCGTCCGGGCAAGGGCCACGCTCTTCGGCGAGCTGCACCGAGGCGGCGTCGGCGAAACGGCGGATATGCTTGAACATCTTCATGTTCCAGGACTTCGCCATCGCGCTCTCGAAGGGGATGCCCTTCTGCTGCAGGAACGAATGGAAGCCCATGATGCCCAGGCCCACCGAGCGCTCGCGCTTGGCGGAGTAGATCGCGCGTTCCATCGACGGCGGCGCGCGGTTGATGAAGTCCTCGAGCACGTTGTCCAGGAAGCGCATGACGTCCGGGATGAACTGCTCGTCGGTGTGCCACTCGTCCCACGTTTCCACGTTGAGCGACGACAGGCAGCACACGGCGGTGCGGTCGACGCCCTTATGGTCGGGGCCGGTGTGCAGCATGATCTCGCTGCACAGGTTCGACGTGGTGACCTTCAGGCCCAAATCGCGCTGATGCTTGGGCATCTGGCGGTTCACGGTGTCGGAGAAGATCAGGTACGGCTCGCCGGTGTTCAGGCGGGTCTCCAGGATCTTCTGCCACAGCTCGCGGGCATTGACGGTCTTCAGGATCTCGTTGGTCTTCGGGCTGCGCAGGCCGAACGGCGTATCGTCGCGCACGCACTCCATGAACTCGTCGGTGATGTTCAGGCCGTGATGCAGGTTCAGGCTCTTGCGGTTGAAGTCGCCCGACGGCTTGCGGATTTCGAGGAACTCCTCGATCTCCGGGTGATGCACGTCGAGGTACACGGCCGCCGAGCCGCGGCGCAGCGAACCTTGCGAAATGGCGAGCGTGAGGGAGTCCATCACGCGCACGAACGGGATGATGCCGGACGTCTGGCCGCAGTTGCGGACCTTCTCGCCGATCGAGCGGACCTTGCCCCAATAGGTGCCGATGCCGCCGCCGTTGGAGGCCAGCCACACGTTCTCGGTCCAGGTGCCGACGATCCCGTCCAGATTGTCGTTCACGGTGTTCAGGAAGCAGGAGATCGGCAGGCCGCGGTCGGCGCCGCCGTTGGACAGCACCGGCGTCGCCGGCATGAACCACAGGCGCGAAATGTAGTCGTAGATCCGCTGGGCGTGCTGGACGTCGTCTGAATAGGCGAGCGCCACGCGCGCGAACATGTCCTGGTACGACTCGCTCGGGAGCAGGTAGCGGTCCTCGAGGGTCGCCTTGCCGAAGTCGGTCAGCAGCGCGTCGCGCGTGCGGTCGATGCGCAGCGACGGCACCACCTCAAGCGGGGTGGCTTCACGAGACTTGGGCGCGGTTTGCGGAGTGGGTTGGGCGGTGGACTGGTGGGCGGAAATTTTGGACGCGACTTCAACTGCAACATTCATCTGAGACTACCCCTCGTACGACCTAAGCCCCCACTGCATGGCTTGACCGAGCGGCACCGAATCCTCTCCCGGGCCCCGACGTTAAGTCTTTGATATCACTGACTTAACTGCCTGGAGCAGTGGGCGGTATACCGCCCGTGGCCGGTGTGATGGTTTCTGATTTCCCCTCGGCGCTCTAAATCCGGTGGATCGCGAGCAACCTTGCTACGAGATATGGTGCGGCAGGGGGGCCGATGGGTCAACGCGAAAAAGGTACCCGACCACAAGATTTAGAACCTTGACGCATAGTGGAAACTATACGTGCCACGCGTCGCGCCGATGCGGACTCATTTGTCATGCAAGAAACGCAAGTCTGAAATGAAAGCTTCAAAGTTGTCGGGCGGGGTGCGCTGCAGCATCTTCGGCGCCAAGAAACGCCGCCCCTTATAGGACGCCGCACGGCACAGGGAGACGGCGCTCACAGGAAGGACCGGGAAGATGATCCAAGATCGCCACGCTTTGTTGAGTTTCCTCGCTGATGAGACGCATGCGATCCTCGTGCGGGCTCACACGGCGGGCGCGCCGGCGACGGCGACCCTGCTCAACGAAGCGGAAGAACTGATGGCGATTCGCCTGAACATCCTGCGCAGACAGGACAACGAAGCGCAGCTCGAACTGCCGCTGGATATCAAAGCCGCGGCATAAGCGGCGAGGACCACGATAACGGCATAAGGCCCGGTCGAAAGACCGGGCCTTTTCTTTTGTCCGCAATGGGTTATCCGCAAAAATAATTATCTCTGAGATAATTTCTCGAACTTATCCCCAGCCCAACGGGACACCCCGCGTTAACGAAGATTCACCATTCGTTAACAAGCCGGCGCAAGGATCGCCCATCCGCCGGGGCCCGATCCCTCCCTCCCCACACGCTCCGGCGACACTCCGGCGGGTCCTGTGGACCCGCCAATTTTTTTGAAGGCGCGCCAACCGCGCGCCGCGGACTCTGTATGTTGGGTCCGCCGCTTTTCATTTATGACACACGCCCCATGCTCTACTTCGCCTACGGATCGAACTTGAGTCTCCGGCGCATGAAGCGTCATGCGGCGCGGGCCAAACCCATCGGGGTCGCGCGCCTTCCCGGATACAAACTCGTCTTCCGGCGTTTCATCGATATCGCGCCGGAAAAAACCGGCGACGTCTGGGGCGCGGTCTATGAGATCACGCCTGCCTGCGAGCGCAGCCTCGACGCCTACGAGGATTGCCCCGCGCTCTACCGGAAAATCGCCGTGACCGTCGACGTGGGCGGCGAGATGAAGGACGCGTTCGCTTACGTGATGAATAACGAGGGCGTGATGAACAACGAGGGCGTGATGAACGACAAAGGCATGGCGCCGCCCGCCATCGACTATTTCACCGTGGTCGCGCAAGGCTACCGCGACTGGAAACTCGATCCCGCGCCGCTGACTAAGGCGCGAATCGCCGTGATGCACGCCCAGAAGATGCAAAAACCGCCGCGGGTCGGCGGGGCCGGACCCCGCTAGAACCAACCGCGCTAATCGGAGCCTGGGCCGACCTGATCCTGTTCGGCCGCGTGACGCCGCAATTGTGCGGCGGTGAACGCGCTCATGGAGACGAGCGTCATGCCCGCGGCCGCCAGCGTCGCCGCCGCCGCGCCGATCGCGCCGTAGAGATCCGTCAGCACCACGAGCATCGGCAGGTACAGCACGATGATGACCACCGTGCCGATGCGCAACGCGATCCCCGGTCGGCCCATGGCGAACAACGCCGGGTCCATGGGAAAGCCGCAGATCGTCAGGCCCGCCGAAGCGATCAGCAGCACGAGCGGCCAATAGGCGCCCGCGAACTCGGCGCCGAAGAAGAGCGTCAAGAACGGCGTGCCGAACGCCAGCGCCACCAGCAGCAGGAACACCGCCGCGCCCCCGCCCATCGCGCCGCCGCGTAGGATCAGGCGGGCGAAGTCGTGCCAGCTTCCCTTGCTGCCGAGGCGCGCGAATTCGGGGTAGATCGATTGGTTCAAAAGCTCGGCGGGCTTCGAGAGCGCGGTGGCGACATCGCGGCCCACCTTGAACAGACCCGCGGGCGCCGGGCCCGCCACCCAGCCGACGATGAAGGTGCTCATCTGCGCCGGGATCATCTGCACCGAGGCGTGCAGGGTCGAGATGATCGAGAACTTCCACAGGCCCGGATGGTCCTTCGTGATGCCCTTCAAGGACCAGGTCATGTCCTTCAGGAAGCCCTGTCGGAACGCCTCGCGCCAGCCCAGGTACACGAGAAGCGTGCCTCCGGCCGCGCCGGCGACGAACCACGCCCCGAGATAGGCGTAGAACGGCGCGTCCACCAGCGCGCACGCCCCGACGCCCACAAGACGCAGGAACGGCGTCAGCACGGTCTGCCACGCCAAGAGGTCGAAGCGGTCGCACAGCCGCATGATACCCATGGGCGTGGCGATCATCGTGAACAGGATCAGGAAGCTATAAAGCTGCGCGTAGCGGATGACCTCGGGCGTCCAATCCACGTAAGGCCCGACGATGGGCGCGAGGATGTAGCCGAGGGCGAAGCCGAACAGCACGCCGACCACGTCGAGGATGCAGGTGAATTTGATAAGCGACTGGAACGCCGGGATGTCCTTGCGCTCCAGGCAGATCGCGCCGTAGCGGATCACCGCCTGCCACGACTGGAACGTGGCGAAAGCAATCAGCACCAGCACATAGGTTTGGACAAGAACGATGATGCCGAACTGCTCGATGCCCAGCGAATGCGCCATGAGCGAGAGGGTCGCCAGGCTCAAAAGCCCGTTCGTGGCCCGGCCCGTCAGCAGCATCCCCGCGTTCTTGAAGGTGCGCCGCAGGATGCCGTCCGAAAACCAGTGCCGGACGGTACGCGGCACATAAAGTAAGGCGTTCATGAATGGTGGCGGCCCCCGATCCCGCTCCCATACGCTATCTTGGAGGTCATTAGGCCTCTCGCCTGGACAGAAAACAACGGGTAAGTCAGTGGAGCCGCACACACGCGGCAACCGAGAGGCGAGTTAAAGCGTAGATCGGGAACGTGGGCCCAGGGGAAATCCATATGCAGGCCTTTTATCCGCTTCTGACACTGATCTCTATCGCCGTTTTTGTCTGGCTTGCCCGGCGCATGGCCATCGCGCGCAATCGCAACGTCCTGGGCTGGGGCTTGGCCGGCGCTGTTCTGCCGCCAACGCTTCTTATTCTCTATGCCCTGAAGCCCGTTCCGCAGGAGCCGGACGACGACGCGAGCGGCGAGGACGACGACGCTTAAGGCTTCGCGCCGTCCAGACCGAGGTAGCGGCTCAAATGCACGTCGATGGCGTTTCCGCGCCATCCCGTCACCTTGCGCGCGACGAGATTGCGCGTCGCGCCGTGATACAGCGGCACGATCGGCTGATCGGTCAGCATCAAGGCCTCCGCGTCCGCCAGGATCTTCGCCCGCGCCGCGAGCGCCGTCGTCGACGCCGCCTGACGCAGCAGCCCGTCGTACGCGGGATTGTCATATTTCGCGTAGTTCTGCGCCGCGCTGGCGGACTCCAGCACCGTCAGGAAGTTCGCCGGATCGTTGAAGTCCGCGAGCCACGCGACAAAGGCCGCCTCGAACACGCCCTGGCGCAGATTGGAGAAATGCACGCGCCCCTCGGTGTTGAGCAGCGAGGTCTCGACCCCGATGCGCTTCCACATGGCCGCGACCACCACCGCGATCCGGCGCAGCTCCTGATTGGCGGAATGCGCGTAGCTGAGCCGCAAGGGATTATCCGGCCCATAGCCCGCCTCGCCCATCAGGCGCTGGGCTTCCCTTAAGCGCTCCTCGTAGGGCGCGGAATCCAGATCGAGGTGCGGCGGCGTGTAGTTGGCGATGGCCGGCGGCACGAAGGTCGGCGCCGGTGACGCGCCGCCGCGCACCACTTTCGTCACCAATGTGTCCCGGTCGATGGCCAGCGACAGCGCACGGCGCACGCGGCGGTCGGCGAGTTTCGGCTCGCGCGTGTTCAAGGCGAGGTAATAGGTCAGCAGCGCGGGCGTCAGCCGCGCCTCGTCCTTCATGTCCTTCAGCAACTGATCGGTCTGCTGCGCGGGGAACTCCATCACCATGTCGAGATCGCCCGCCCGGAAGCGCGCGAGCGCGGCGTTCGTGTCAGGCGCGGGATGGAACACGACCCGCGCGAGCTTCACCGCATCGGCCTCGCGGTAGCGCGGGTTGCGCGCGAGCACGATGCGGCTTTGCGGCTCCCATGCTTCCAGCGTGAAGGCGCCGTTGCTCACCAGCGCGCCGGGCCGCGTCCACGCGTCGCCCGAGAAAGCTTGCGGCGGCACCACGACGGCGAAGGCGCTCGCCAGCAGCGACGTCAGATACGGCACTGGCGCGTCGAGTTCGAGCGCCACCGTGCCCGGCGCGGACGTCACACCCAGCGCTTCAACAGGCATCGCGCCCGTGTTCACCGCGCGCGCGTTCTTGATCACATACATCTGCGCCGCCGCGGGCGCGGCGGTCTTGGGATCGAGCAGACGCCGGAAGGACGCGGCCACCTGCGCGGGTGTCAGCGGGCTTCCGTCCGACCACACGAGATCCGGGCGCAGGTTGAAGATATAGCGCCGCCCATCGGGGCTGATCGCCCAGCTATCCGCGAGGCCCGGCGCGGGCTGCCCGTCCGCGTCGAACGCCAGCAGGCCCTCGAACAGATCGAGCACAAGGGCCTGTTCGTATTGGGTGCTGGCCTTGTGCGGGTCCAGCGAGCCCGGCTCCGCGCGGCCCGCGCGGTTCAAGGTCTGCGCGGACGCCGCCGTCATCGCCGCGAACAGCGCGACGACGGCGAGTGTCGCCGCCCGCGCGATCACTCCGTCGCCACCTGCGCGTCGATCACCGCGATCGCCGCGAGGTTCACAAGACCGCGCGCGGTCACGGAATTGGTCGTGATATGCGCGGGCTTGGCAATGCCGAGCAGGATCGGACCCACGTGCAGCCCGTGCGCCAGGGTGCGCACGAGATTGAGGCCGCTGTTGGCCGCCTCCAGCGTCGGCATGATGAGCAGGTTCGCGCGGCCCTTGAGGCGCGAGTTCGGGAAGATGCGCAAGCGCAACTCCTCGTTCAGCGCCACGTTGGCCTGCATCTCGCCCTCGACTTCCAGATCCGGGCATTCGGCGAGGATCAGCTTCAGGGCGCGGCGCATCTTGCGCGCCGCCGCGGTCGAACGCGCCCCGAAGTTCGACGCCGCGATCAACGCCACCTTCGGCGCGATCCCGAAGTCGCTCACCTTCTGCGCGGCGCGGATCGTCACGTCCGCCATGTCCTCGGCGTCCGGATCGTCGGCGACGAAGGTGTCGGCGATGAACACCGGGCCGTCGTCGAGGATCAGGAGGCTCAAGGCCGTCATCTTATGCACGTCCTTCGCCATTCCGATGATGTCGCTCAGGTAGCGTTGGTGCCACTGATACTCCCCGTACGTCCCGCAGATCATGGCGTCGGCGTCGCCGCGCGCCACCATCAGGGCCGCGATCACCGTGCCGTTGGTGCGCACGATGGTCCGCGCGGTGTCGGGCGCGACGCCCTTGCGTTCCATCAGGGCGTGATAGTGGCGCCAGTAATCGTTGTAGCGCGGATCGTCTTCCGGGTTGACCACCTCGAAGTCCTTGCCGGGCGTGAGGCCCAGCGCCAGCTTGCGCGCGCGGTGCGAGATCACACCGGGCCGCCCGATCAGGATCGGTTTGGCGATGCCTTCGTCGAGCAGTTGTTTCGCCGCGAACAGCGTACGCTCGTCCTCGCCTTCGGCGAACGCCACGCGCTTCGGATTGGCGCGCGCCTTGTCGAACACCGGCTTCATCACGAAGGCCGAACGATAGACCAGTTGTTCCAGGCGCTCCTTATAAGCCTCGAGATCGGCGATGGGCCGCGTCGCCACGCCGGAGTCCATCGCCGCCTTCGCCACCGCCGGCGCGATTTCGGACACCAGGCGCGGGTCGAACGGTTTCGGGATCAGGTATTCCGGCCCGAAGCGCAATTGATCGCCGCCGTAGGCCGCCGACACCACATCCGACGACGCGCCGCGCGCGATCTCGGCCAGCGCGTGCACGCAGGCGATCTTCATCTCGTCATTGATGGTGGTCGCGCCCACATCCAAGGCACCCCGGAAGATGTAGGGGAAACACAGGACGTTGTTCACCTGGTTCGGATAGTCGGACCGGCCCGTCGCGATGATCGCGTCGGGCGCGGCTTCACGCGCGAGCGCGGGCATGATCTCCGGTTCGGGATTCGCGAGCGCCAGGATGAACGGCCCCTTGGCCATGGACGCCACCATCTCCGGCGTCAGGATGCGCGGCGCGGACAGTCCTAAGAACACATCGGCGTCCACGATCGCCTCGGCCAGCGTGCGCGCGTTGGTCTTCGCGGCGTAAGCGGCCTTCTGCTCGGTCATGTCCTCGGTGCGGCCCTCATAGACCACGCCCAGGTGATCCGAGAGGATGACGTTCTCACGCTTCAAACCCAGGTCGACGAGCTGGTTGAGGCAGGCGATCCCCGCCGCGCCGCCGCCGGTGGACACCACCCTCACCTTGCTGATGTCCTTATGCAGCAAAGACAGCCCGTTGATCACCGCCGCGGCCACGACAATCGCGGTGCCGTGCTGGTCGTCGTGGAACACCGGGATCTTCATGCGCTTGCGCAGCTCGCTTTCCACGATGAAGCAGTCCGGCGCCTTGATGTCCTCGAGATTGATGGCGCCGAAGGTCGGCTCCAGGCTCGCGATGATGTCCACCAGCTTCATCGGATCCTTCTCGGCGATCTCGATGTCGAACACGTCGATGTTGGCGAACTTCTTGAAAAGGACGGCCTTGCCCTCCATCACCGGCTTCGCGGCCAAAGGCCCGATGGGGCCCAGGCCCAGCACCGCCGTTCCGTTGGTGATGACGGCCACCAGGTTCGCGCGCCCCGTGACGGTATCCACCTCGCGCGGATCGGCGACGATGGCGTTGCACGCCGCCGCCACGCCCGGCGAATAGGCGAGCGCCAGATCGCGCTGGTTGGCGAGGGGTTTTTTGGCGACGACCGAGAGTTTTCCCGGCGTCGGCAGGCGGTGATACTGAAGGGCGGCTTCGCTCAAATCGGCTTTTGGTCCCGGAGGTCCGGTATCGGGCATCTTTATTTCCTCTGCGATGATGACGGCAGAGTATCCCGTATGCGCCGCAATGGGAATCGCGCGTGAGACAGCGCGCCTGTTATTCTCACCAACGTCACCCGGGGCGCATGCCCAGGGTGACCAAGGAAACTAATCACCCATGGCCTTCATCGCGTGCTTGGCCACCTTGGCCATCACGCTGGGAAGGCCTGCGTCACCGATGCGTGTCAGCGGCGTCCACAGCGCATCCTTGCCCAGCGTCTTCGCCTGCGCATCGGTCAGATTCGCCGCCATCACGGTGAACTCCAGGTGGAAGTGCGTGAAGGTATGGCTCACCAGGCCCGGCAGCGCGCGCCAACCCTTCGCGAACGGCAGCGCGTCTTGCGCCTCCGCCGCGCTCCAACGCTTGGCGCGCCATTCGGTCGAGGGCACCTCGGTCATCCCGCCCAACAACCCTTTGGCTTCCCTCCGGCGCAACAGCACCGCGCCGTCCTTGCGCACCATCCAAAAGGCGATCCCGTAGCGCGTCGGCGTCGCGGCCTTCTTGATCTTCGCGGGCAGGGTTTCGGCGATGCCTTCGCGGCGCGCGGCGCAAGGCTCCGCCCACGGACAGATACCGCATTTGGGCGACTTCGGCGTGCACACGGTCGCGCCCAGGTCCATCACCGCCTGCGCATAGTCGCCGGTGCGCGTTTCGGGCGTCAGGTGGCCCGCGTGAGCGACAAGGACGGGTTTGCTTTTCGGCAACGGCTCGGTCACGGCGAACAGGCGCGCCATCACCCGCTCCACGTTCCCGTCCACCACCACCGCGCGGCGGCCGAAGGCGATGGCGGCGATGGCGGCGGCCGTGTAGGGCCCGATGCCCGGCAGCGCGCGCAAACCTTCTTCCGTGTCCGGAAACACGCCGGCGTAATCCGCGGCCACAACGTGCGCGCATTTATGAAGGTTGCGCGCCCGCGCGTAGTAGCCCAGTCCCGCCCACGCGGTCATCACGTCCTCCACCTTGGCCGCGGCCAGATCTGCGACCCTCGGCCAGCGGCTCAGAAACGTCTCGAAATAGGGCTTCACCGCCGTCACGGTGGTTTGCTGCAGCATGATCTCCGACAGCCACACCGCGTAAGGATCGGCGGTCACGCCCGGCAACGCGCGCCAGGGCAAGCGCCGGCGATGCCGGTCGTACCAGGCAAGGAGCTGGGCGGGATCGGGTGTTTGCGACTTTCGGGCAACAGCGCGGGAGGAAGCCATATCCGCACCATGAAATGACCGCCCGCGCCGTTCAAGGCGTCTTGCTGCGCGCGGGCGCGTGCACCATGCTCCGGCTCATGAAACCGGCGGCTAAAAATCCTTCCGCGACCAAAACCGACACGACGGCTCCGCCGCGCCTCGCGCGCGGGCCGGTGAACATTTCGCATTTCGCGATGCGCGCCGCCAAACCGGCGCTGGGCAAACGCGGCTTCGCCGCCGCCGAGATTCTGACCCATTGGGCGACCATCGTGGGCCCTGAGCTCGCCGCCTTCGCGGTCCCGATCGAGATCAAGTTCCCGCGCGGGAAAAACATGGGCGCCACACTCCACCTGCGCATCGCCAGCGGCGCGGCCGCTACGCTTCTCCACTTGAAGACGCCCACCATCCTCGCGCGGGTGAACGGGTTCATGGGCTACGGCGCGGTTGCGTCGCTCCAGGTCGCGCAAGGACCCCTGCCCCGCGCCCGGCCCGCACCGCCGCCGGTTGCGCCCGCCGAGACGCCCGCCACCTTGGACGACGCCCTCGCCAAGCTGCGCGCCGCGGTGGAACTGCGGACGCGCGCCAAGCGTTAGTGAGCTGGCTGTTAGGCCTAATATCTGGGATTTATTTGGGAAGACGGGGTTAGCCGATATGAAGACGTCCATCGCCCGCGCGGGTTTCGCGGCCCTTCTGGGCGCGCTGTTCGCGGGTCCTGCGCAGGCGCAGAACTTCAACGACTTCGCGACCAGCATGACCGACACTCTCCAGGCGGCCATCGATCTCCTGCCGCAGGAGATCAGCAACATCCGCTTGGGCCTCGGCCCTTCCCTCTCGCCCTACTACGAAGGCGACGACAAATATAAGACCAGCATCATCCCGGCGATCTCGCTGCGCTATCAAGATCTCGTCGAGGTGAACAACAACGAAGTGCGCCTGATCGCCTTCAACCGCCTGTTCAATGCCGATAGCGGCAACGTCGCGGGCGGCAATCTGCGCGTCGGCCCCACGGTGTCCATCGACTTCGGCCGCGACGAGGATACGAGCCCCGACCTCACCGGTCTCGGCGACGTGGGCACCAGCCTCGAGCTTGGCGCCTTCGTGTCCTACACTCAGGGACGCATGCGCCTGCGCGCCCGCGCGCGTCACGACATCATCGACGGCCACGGCGGCGGCACCTTGCGCCTCGACGCCGCCTATACGGTGTTCCAAGCCGCCCCCGTGGCGCTCGGCGTGAACGTCACCTCCACCTGGGCCACCGGCAGCTACATGCGCTCCTACTTCGGGGTCTCCCCCGGCCAGGCGGCCGCCTCGGGTTTGCCGGTTTATGCGCCGGGGTCCGGCTTCAAGGATGTGGGCGCGGAAATCAACGCCAACTATGTCTTCGCCTCCCAGTGGGCCCTGGTCACCACGGCCGGTTACAAGCGCCTGATCGGCGGCGCCGCCGACAGCCCCCTCGTCCGCCAGCGCGGCTCGGCCAACCAGCTCGCCTTCCAGACCTTCCTCGTTTACTCATTTTAAGCGCCACTTCTGCAACACTCGTTGGCTAAACGCGGAATCAGTCGCGCGGCCGGGGGGAGTTGCCCTAACTTCGCCCGATTCTCAGCGCAGACGGGTGGTTGGGGATGATCAGGGGTGGCGGTGAGGCTGGAGCCGGCGCAAGACCGGCGGAGCTTGGCCGCGGGATGGTACGTATGACGCGACGGGTGAGACGTTTCACATACGCCGGGGTGTTGGCCGGCATCGTGATGAATGCCGCGACGATGTCGCCGGCATTCGCACAAGATTCCCTGTCCCCCGAAGCGATCACCAAGAACCAGCCGCCTTCCACCTGTATTTTCTTCGCGCGCCTGTACGACTGGACGCCGATCAACAACACCAACCTGATCCTCTGGGCCTCGCGCACCCAGTCCTACCATGTGCAATTGACGCCGCCCTGCAACGGTCTGCGCTTCGCCAACGGCGTCGGCTTCGCCTCGCGCAGCGGCTCCTCGCGCCGCCTGTGCACCATGGATTCGGTGGTCGTCGACAACGGCCCGGGCATCCCCGAACGCTGCCTGATCCAGGAAATGGTGGAACTGGACGAAGCCTCCTTGAAGGCGTTGCTGGCGCAAGCGCCCGGCCGCGAGCCTAAATAAGCCTCTCGTCCGGCCTCACCCGGCCCGGAACACGTTTACACAAAAGCGAAAAACCTGCCTCGGGGCCGCCTCAATAGTTGGGGTAAAATCCCGAGTCTCTGAACGGCGTCAAAAACGCGCCGCCGGAGGCCTGTGGATGATTGGTGAAAAAGCCCTGACTCTCCTGTGGCTTAGGGGTGTGGGTCTTAAAATCTCCACAAATAGTGTCGTACTTGGTATGCAACCCCATTATGTTGTGAGGGAGGTCTAAAGTGACCGCTACACGTCAAATTGCCCTGATGTTCGCCGCCGTCGCCATCAGTGGCTTCGGAGTCGCTGCTTATGCGGCCGACTCCGCGCCTTCTTCGCCGGCGGCCAAACCGGCCGCTGGCGCGCCGGTTTACCGGGAATTCATCCAGGGCAACCCGAAAGCGAAAGTGACCGTCATCGAATACGCGTCGCTCACCTGCGGCCACTGCAAGGCGTTCCAGGACGACACCTATCCGGAACTGAAAAAGAACTACATCGACACCGGCAAGATCCGCTTCGTCTATCGCGACTTCCCCCTGGACGGCCTCGCCGCCGGCGGCGCCCTCCTGGCCCGCTGCGCGCCCGGCGACAAGGGCAAGGTCATGATCGACCTCATGTTCAAGAACCAGACCGAGTGGGTCCGCAGCCCGAACCCGCTCGAGCCGTTGCGCGGCTACGCGCAGCTCGCCGGCATGAGCACCGCCGACGTGGACGCCTGCCTCAAGAACGAAGCGATCATGAACAAGATCCGCGAAGTGCAGGAAACGGCGGCCAACACCTACAAAGTGGAAGCCACGCCGACGTTCTTCATCGGCGAGGAAAAGCTCTCGGGCTCGCAGCCTTACGACGTCATGGCGAAAGCCATCGACAAGGCGCTGGCCGACGCGAAGTGACGCCGCGTTAGCGGTGTCATCCTGGGGCCCGTCCCCAGGATCCAGGGCGGCGACCGCCCGGATCCTGGGGACGCCTCAAAGCTACAGACAAAAATCAGGACTGCGCGAGGGGCGCAGGATGTTAAAGGGGCGAGGACGTTTTGGTCACTTTCACGAAACTACGGTTATCCGGCTTCAAGTCGTTCGTCGACGCCACCGAGCTTCAGATCGAGCCCGGCCTGACCGGGATCGTGGGCCCCAACGGCTGCGGTAAATCCAACCTCGTCGAAGCCCTGAAGTGGGTGATGGGCGAAACCTCCGCCAAGCAGATGCGCGGCGGCGACATGGACGAAGTGATCTTCGGCGGCACGCGCGATAGGCCCGCCCGCAACATCGCCGAGGTGGCCCTCCACCTCGACAACAGCCAGCGCCGCGCCAACGCCCAGTTCAACGACGGCGACGACATCGAGGTCACGCGCCGCATCGAACGCGAGAAGGGTTCGCTCTACCGCGTGAACGGCCGCGACGTGCGCGCGAAGGACGTCCAGCTCCTGTTCGCCGACATCGCGACGGGCGCGCGCTCCACCGCCATCGTCAGCCAGGGACGCATCGGGCAGATCATCCAAGGCAAGCCCGCGCAGCGCCGTCACCTGCTTGAAGAAGCCGCCGGCATCACCGGCCTGCACTCGCGCCGCCACGAGGCGGAACTGCGCCTGAAGGCCGCCGAGACCAACCTCAATCGCCTGAATGACGTCATCCAGGCCCTCGACGCCCAGCTCGAAGGCCTGAAGAAGCAGGCCCGCCAGGCCGCGCGCTACCGCACCATCTCCGACAGCATCCGCACGGCGGAAGCCTTGGTCCTTCTCATCAAGCGCGAGGAAGCGATCACCCACCTCGCCCGCGCCCGTGAAGGCCTCACCGAGACCGAAGGCCAGGTGAACGAACTGACCGGCACCGCCGCGCACGCCTCCACCGTGCAGGCCGAAGCCGCGAGCGCCATGCCCGCCCTTCGCCGCACCGAAGCCGAAGCGGCCGCGCGTCTGCAGCACCTCGTCATCACCCGCGACAAGTTGGATGAAGAACTCGCGCGCATCGCGCGGGCCCGCGAAGCCGCCGAGATGCGCATCGCGCACATCCGCGAAGACTTGAACCGCGAAGCCGCGCGTCTCGCCGACGCCGACGCGGCCTTGCTCACGATCGCGGAAGAAACCGCCGAGATCAACGAAGCCACCGCCGCCGAAGCCGAGGAGCGCGAAACCACGCGCATCGCCCTCGTCAACGCCGCGAAAGCCGTCGAGGTGGTGGAAGAGGAACTCACCCTCCTCCAGAAGCAACTCGCCGAAGCCGACGCCCAGCGCGCCGCCGTGCGCCAGCAGTTGAACGAAAGCGAAATGCGCCGCCAGCGCGCCGAGCGCCGTTTGGCCGACGTCATGCAGTTGCTCGAAACCGCCCGCGCGCAAGCCATGCCGCAGGACGTGATCGACGCCGCGGAAGCGAGCGCATCCGAAGCCGAACAGGCGCTCGCGGAAGCCCGCGCCGCCTGGGAAGAAACCGAGCGTCAGCGCGCCGATGCGCAAGGCGCATACGAAATGGCGCGCAACACCCTCGTCGCGCGCAACGCCGAGCACACCAAACTTCAAGCCGAAGCCTCGGCGCTCGAAGACCTGCTCGCCGAACCCAAGTCCGAAGGTTCGTGGGCCCCGATCATCGATACCGTCACCGTCGAATCCGGCTTTGAAGCCGCCCTCGGCGCGGCGCTGGGCGACGATCTCTCCGCCGCCGGCGACGACATCTCGCCGAAGCGCTGGATGGAATTGCCCGCGCTGCATGAAGCCGCGCCGCTGCCCAGCGGCGTGCGGTCCTTGGGCGACGTGGTCAACGCCAGCGGCCGCCTCGCGCGCCGCCTGTCGCAGGTCGGCCTCGTCGACGACGCCGCGCAAGGCGCCAGCCTTCAAGGCGAATTGAAGCCCGGCCAGCGTCTCGTCACCGCCGCCGGCGATCTCTTCCGCTGGGACGGGTTTGTCGCCGTCGCGGGCGCGCCGTCTGCCGCCGCCACCACGCTGCGTCAGCGCAACCGCCTGAAAGAACTGCAAGCCGCTCTCGAAGGCTCCGGCGCCGCCGCGCAGGAAGCCGAGGAAGCCGCGGCAGCGGCAAAGGACGCCATCGGCGTCGCGCAAAGCGCCGAACAAGCCGCGCGCCAGGCCGTGCGCGGCGCTGAAGACGTGCGCAACAAGACCCGCGACGCGCTGGCCGAAGTCCGCACCAAGGCCGCCGCCGTGCAGAACCGGATCAACAGCCTCGACGAGAACCGTGGCCAGTTGGAAGCCGAGCACGAGGAAGCCGCGGGCACCGTCGCCGCCGCGCAGGACCGTCTCGCCGAGTTGGGCGACGGCGCCGCCTTGCGCGCCGAAGCCGAGAACAAGGCCTCGGGTCTGGGTCAGCTCCGCCAGGAGTTGATGGAAGCCCGCGCCGTGTACGACAGCCTCGCCCGTCAGGCCGAGGAACGCGCGAAGCGCCTCACCCAGTTGAACGCGGACGCCGCCTCCTGGAACAGCCGCAAGCAACAATCGACCGAACAGGACGCCGCCCTGCGCCAGCGCCTCACGGCCGAGGAAGAAGAACTCGCCGTCCTCGCCGCCCGTCCGGAGGAGATCGCCGAACAGCGCAACGCCCTCATGGATCAGTTGCAGGTCGCCGAAGCCCAGCGCCGTGAAGCCGCCGACGCGCTCCAGGTCGGCGAAAGCGCGCTGACCGCCGCCGACAAGGCGCTGAAGGAAGCCGAACACGCGCTCTCCACCGCGCGCGAGGAACGCGTGCGCCGCGAAGGTTCCGTCCACCAGGGCGAACAGACCCTGGAGACCGTCGACGCCGCCATCCGCGAGAAGATCAACTGCGAGCCGGAAGAGATCCGCAACCACACCAAACTCGACGAAGGCGACGAGCGCCCGACGCTCGAGCAGGGCGAGAAGCGCCTCCAGCGCCTCGTTTCCGAGCGCGACAACCTGGGCGCCATCAACCTGCGCGCCGAGCAGGAAAGCGAGGAACTGACCGCGCAGATCCAGGGCCTCGTGACCGAGCGCGACGATCTCGTCCAAGCCATCGCGCGTCTGCGTGACGGCATCGCCACCCTCAATAAGGAAGGCCGCGACCGCCTCACCAAGGCGTTCAAGGAAGTCGACGGCCACTTCCGCAACCTGTTTACGAAGCTGTTCGGCGGCGGCCGCGCCCACCTCGAACTCACCGAAGCCGAGGACCCGCTCGAAGCCGGTCTCGAAATCATGGCGAGCCCGCCCGGCAAGCGCTTGGGCAACCTGGGCCTCATGAGCGGGGGCGAGCAAACGCTCACCGCCATCGCGCTTCTGTTCGCGGTGTTCATGACCAACCCGGCCCCGATTTGCGTGCTGGACGAAGCGGACGCCCCGCTCGACGACGCGAACGTCGACCGCTTCTGCACGCTGCTGTCGGAGATCATCAAGATCACCGAAACCCGCGTGCTGGTCGTCACCCACCACCGTATGACCATGGCCCGCATGGACCGCCTGTTCGGCGTCACCATGGCCGAACGCGGCGTCTCACGCCTCGTCTCGGTCGACCTGAAAGCGGCGGGGGATATGGTGGATACGCCGGTGGCGGCGTAGCTTCCCTTCCGATCTCAGGGATGAAACAATCGCGCGTTCGCTGGGAGGCAAACGTGCGATTTTTCTTTGTGCTGCTGGCCTTGTTATGCCCTTCGCTCGCGCAGGCGAAGGCGCAATCCGCCACCATCAACGGCGCCGAACTCTCCTACGAAGTCTGCGGCGTGGACACAGCGCCCGCCCTCGTGCTGCTGCATGACGGCCTCGCGAATTCCGCGCTCTGGGATTTCGTCTGGCCGAAGCTGTGCGAGAATTTCCACGCCGTGCGTTACGACCGCCGCGGCTATGGGAAATCCCCGGCCGCGACAGACGCCCATTCCCCGGCCGAGGATGTCGCGGCGCTCCTGCGTCACGTCGGCATCGGCCACGCCCATGTCGTCGCCGCGTCCATCGGCGCCGGGATCGCCATCGACTTCCTGTTTGAATATCCCGAAGCCATCGACAAGCTGGTGCTGGTCTCGCCGGCCATCACCGGCTTCCAGCCGAACGATTCGATGCTGGCCCGCCTGCAGGCCCTCGATGAGTTGATCCGCGCGGGCGACATGGACGCGACCGTCGCGGCCATCAATGCCGATCCCTATTTCATGGACCCCAAGAGCACGGCGGCGCGCGCGAAACTCGCCGAGATCCTGAAAGCCGACCCCGCCGACCTCGGCGCGCATCCCTATCAGCGCCGTTCCGGCGACACCGCCTTGCGCTTGGGGGAAGTGTACGCCCCCACCCTCATCATGATCGGCAGCGTCGACCATCCCTGGACCCAGGCCGTCACCCGCGCCATGCAGGAGCGCATGCGCAACGTGCGGGTCGATCTCGTCCTGGAGGCCGGGCAGTTCCTCTATCTGGAGGAGCCGGACCAGTTTGTCGGGGCCGTGACCGCGTTCCTGAAATAAACCTCACGCGCTCATGCGCTGCTGGCTCGCTTCCGGCGTCGGCGCATAACTCGGGTTCGCGACAATCGCGTATGTCGTGGAGAGGTCGCGCGGATCCAGATTGACGGGACGGTAGGTGCGGTCGAGCGCCGCGCGCTCCGCGACGCTGGCGTGAAGAGAGGCGCCCTCCGGGATGACGCGATCCTTGCGTCCCATCCACCACCATTTCCATTTGACGCGTTCGTTGTGCAGCGTGCCCGCGACGTTCTGGGCCGTGTCGTCATGCCAGTGGAGCGGAAGTCCACGCGGATTGACGGCGAACGTCAGCCCGCAGGCCGCCGCCTTGTCCATCATCCAGGCCCAGGCGATGTCGGACAGGCCCCGATCCGCGTAAGACCCGCCCACATCGCAATGCGCGCCGGCGAACCATACCTGCTGCACGATCTGGCGGCTGAGCGGTCGATGCGCGGCAAGCTCGCCCAGCACGGCCTGTTCGTCGCCGGGAGACGCGTTCGGCGCGGTCCAGCAACTCACGGGGAATTTCCGGCGCTGCTCGTCGATGGCCATCGCCTGATAGGCGAAGGCCACCTTCGGCGACAGCCGTTCATCGTGGAATTTCTTGCGCCACAGCCAGCCGATGGAGGCCACCGTATCCCAGACGCCCATGAAGTGGACTTTGACGTCGTGGCAGAACGCGTCGCTGAAGCCGTCCACGACCTCTTTCTGATCCGGCTTGCGGTGCTTGCCCTGGTGATACATCGCCATCACGTACGGGATCAGATTCTTGCTGCCTTTCTGCAAAAGCCCGTAGGTCGTGATCAGACCCGTGAGGCATCGCGCGGTGAAGGCGCCCCGGCTGAAACCGAAAATGAAGATCCGGTCGCCGGGCCGATAGTTGTTCATCAGGTATTCGTAACCGTCCTCGATGTTCTGATGCAGGCCGTAGCCGAACAGCGAGCCGAGCATCTTGCCGATGCCGGTGCTGATCTTCTGCGCGATCCAACTCGGCCCGAAGATGCTGAAGGTGCCGACCCCGGGGTCATAGAAGGCGATCTGGGTGCTGCCGCCCGCATTCAGGTCGCGTTCCAGCCACTCATACAGGCGCACGACGTTGGTGTTATTCGGTCCGTACTCGTTATTCGTGCCGTCGAAACAAACAACAATATTGCGCGCCATCCCGCCTCCCCGCCGCCGCGAATACCGCTAGATGCTAGCACGATCCATTTCACCCGGGCGTTTCCAGGGGTCAGGGATATAATTTGAATGATATTTCAACATCTTAGCTATGCCACCTCCGGCCTTGACACCCCCCACCCCACCCCATATGTTCCGCGCGCTTATCGCGCCGCGAGGGCCGATTTTCCGTGGTTTTTGTGGGGTTTGACCGCGGGCGCTTGTAACGTCGCCCGCTCAATCTGAAAGACCCTGATCATGGCGGAGAACGATCCGAAAGGCCCAGCCGCTACACCTTCCCTGGAAAGTGTCGCGGCGAGGCTTGAAAAGGTGCGCGGGGAGCGCGCGGAACAGGCCGCCCGTGAGGCGAGCCAGGCCAACCAGAGACAAGGTCTCGGCCTCGGCATGCGGATCGGGATCGAGCTTCTGGCCTCCGTGCTCGCGGGTGTCGGGATCGGCTTGCTTCTCGACAACTGGCTGGACACGACGCCGATCTTCACGCTGGCGTTCGTCTCCGTCGGGTTCGCGGCCGGTGTGGTCAATGTGGTGCGCGTGAGCCGCGGCCTGGACGAGAAGATCGGCTTGGGCCGCGCGGTGCGGGACAAACAGGCGGCGGATGCCGCCGCGGGCAAAGGGACCGAGACGCCGAAGGCGCCGCCCAACGCCTGGGACGATGACGACGAATAGGCCTGCGGTGCAGGACGTTTAAAGCGTAACGACAAAAAACGTAACGAATCAAAAGCGAAGACGAGAACGATGGCACAGGACGCGGCCCACGACGCACTAGAACTCGCCGAAGCGAGTCACGAACAGCACGGCCCGATGGAGCAGTTCGTGGTGAAGCCGCTGATCCCCATCCACGTGGGGCGCCTCGATCTGTCGTACACCAATTCCGCCTTGTTCATGACCTTCGCCATCGCCTTGTCGGCGCTCCTGTTCTGGGGTGCGACGCGGGCGCGCACGATGGTCCCGGGCCGCCTCCAGTCGACGGCCGAAGTCCTTTATGAATTCGTCGCCAACATGGTGGTGTCGAACGCCGGGAAGGAAGGGATGAAGTACTTCCCCTTCATCTTCACGCTGTTCCTGTTCATCCTGTTCGGCAACCTCTTGGGCCTTATGCCCTACGCCTTCACCTTCACCTCGCACATCGTGGTGACGGCGGCGCTGGCCTTCTTCATCTTCTTCGCGGTCACCATCATCGGCTTCGCCCGCCACGGCCTGCACTTCTTCTCGCTGTTCGTACCGCCCGGCACGCCGCTCCTGATGGCCTTCATCCTGGTGCCGTTGGAAGTCTTCTCCTATCTGATCCGCCCCATCAGCATGAGCCTGCGACTGTTCGCGAACATGCTGGCCGGCCACGTTCTCCTGAAGGTGCTGGCGGGCTTCGTGATCTCGCTCGGCCTCGTGTTCGGCTGGGTGCCGTTCCTCGCCGTGTTCGGCGTGACGCTCCTCGAAATCCTGGTGGCCCTCATTCAGGCCTATGTGTTCGCGCTGCTCGCGTGCATCTACCTGAACGACGCGATCCACCTGCACTAGAAATCACTCACCGTTTTTTTCATCCATTCCAACACACCCAAAGAAAGGGGAACGAACCATGGAAACAGAAGCAGCGAAGATGATCGGCGCGGGCCTTGCGGCTATCGGCGTGCTCGGCGGCGGTATCGGCGTGGGTCAGGTGTGGGCGCAGTACATGAACGCCGTCGCCCGCAACCCGTCGATGGAAGACAAGCTGCGCACCCCGGCCTTCCTGGGCTTCGCGCTCTCGGAAGCGACCTCGCTGTTCGCCCTCGTCATCGCGCTCATCATCCTGTTCACCTAATCAGGACAGAGTAAGAAGGCGAAAGCGCCATGCCGCAGTTCGATCCCGCCTCATTTGCATCCCAACTGTTCTGGTTGGCGATCACCTTCATCGTCCTTTACTGGGTGGTGTCGAAGCTCGCCATTCCCCGGATCGGCGAGGTGCTGGACCAGCGCGCCCGGGTCATCCAGGAAGACCTGGACCGGGCGCTCGCGTTGAAGGCGGAAACCGATCAGGCGGTCCAGGCGTATGAACGCGCCATGACGGCGGCCCGCGACCAGGCCGGCGAACACATGCGCGTCGTCACCACCGAAGCCAAGGCGATCGCGGACGCCCGCACCACCGAACTGGCCACGCAAGTCGCCAAGCAGGTGGCCGACGCGGAAGCCCGCATCGCCAAAGCCAAGGACGACGCCCTGGCGAGCTTGCGCGGCATCGCCGCCGAGACGGCCAAGGACGTGGTGGCGAAGCTTGCCAACCTGTCGCCGTCCGCCGGCGACGTGGACGCCGCCGTGGCCACGGCCCTGAAGGAGACGAAGTAAGATGTTCGCCGATCCTACATTCTGGGTAGGCCTTGCTTTCGTCCTCGTCGTGCTGCTCACCTTCAAGAAGGTGGCCGGCGCGATGACGAAAGGCCTGGACGAGCGCGCGGCCAAGATCCGCACGCAGATCGAGGACGCCCGCAAGCTGCGCGAAGACGCCCAGGCCCTCCTGGCCGAGTACCAGCGCAAGCAGCGCGACGCCATGGCCGAAGCCGAGAAGATCATCTCGGCCGCCAAGGACGAAGCGCAGCGCCTGAAGGCGCAGGCCGAAAAGGACCTTGAGCACGCGCTGGCGCGCCGCAAGGAACAGGCCCTGGAACGCATCGCGCAAAGCGAAGCCCAGGCCCTCGCCCAGGTGCGCAACACCGCCGTCGACGCGGCGCTCGCGGCCGCCGAGGCCCTGATCGCCAAGAGCATGGACGGCGCCAAGCGCGACGCCCTGACGGACAAGGCCATCGGCGAACTCGCCGGCAAGCTGCACTAAGAGTTCCAAACAAGACACGAAAAAGCCCGCCGAAACCGGCGGGCTTTTTTGTTTTTGCTTTCCTGTCACCCTGGGCGCATGCCCAGGGTCCAGGGCCGCGATACACCAGCCTCGTTGACCGCGCGCCTACTCCGCCGCCTGCTGAGCCCCGTCTTTCGCAGGCGGTGTCCAGCGCAACACCGGGCGGCGGGCGGCCTTCGTTTCGTCCAGCCTCCGGCGCGGGCTCAAGTGCGGCGCGGCCTGGAACGCGGGCGCGTTGCCTTCCTTGGCCTTGCGCGCCAAGGACAACAGCGAGGTGACGAACTGGTCCAGCGCCTGTTTGCTTTCCGTCTCCGTCGGCTCGATCAACAGCGCGCCGTGCACCACCAGGGGGAAATACATCGTCGGCGGGTGAAAGCCCTCGTCGATCAGCGCCTTGGCGATATCCAGTGTGCTCACGCCCGTTCCTTTGAGGAACCGGTCGTCGAACACACATTCATGCATGCAAGGGCCCGGGAACGCGGGCGAGAGTTCGGCCGACAGCCGCGCCATCAGGTAGTTGGCGTTCAAGACCGCGTCGCCCGAGGCCTGTTTCAGGCCGTCCGCGCCCATGCTCATCATGTAGCTGAGCGCGCGCACGAACACGCCGAACTGCCCGTGATACCCCTTCATGCGTCCCAGGGCCTGCTTGGCCGCGCCGAAGCCGGCGTGTTCCTCCACCGCGTAGCCCCCGGCGGACTTCACCACGAACGGCACGGGGGCGAAGGCGGCCAGCTTTTCCGAAAGCACCGTCGGCCCTGCGCCCGGACCGCCGCCGCCGTGCGGCGTCGAGAAGGTCTTGTGCAGGTTGATGTGCATGGCGTCGACGCCCAGGTCCGCGATACGCAGGCGGCCGACGATGGCGTTGAAGTTCGCGCCGTCCATATAGAAGTAGGCGCCCGCGGCGTGAACCGCGTCGGCGATCTCGATACATTCCTTCTCGAACAGGCCGCAGGTGTTGGGGTTGGTGATCATCACCGCCGCCACCGTGTCGCCGTGCTCGGCCAGTTTCGCTTTCAGGACGCCGAGATCGACGCGCCCGTCCGCGTTGGCCGGGATCGACTCCACCGCATAGCCGCACAGGGCCGCCGTGGCCGGATTGGTGCCGTGCGCGGATTCCGGCACGATGATCACCTTGCGCTGCGATTGGCCGTTGGCGTCGTGCGCGGCGTGGATGCACATCAGGCCGCAGAATTCGCCGTGCGCGCCCGCCGCCGGCGACATCGCCACCCCGGCCATGCCGGTCAGTTCGATCAGCCAATGCGCGCAGGTGTCGATCAGCTCCATCGCCCCTTGCACGGTCGAGACCGGCTGGAAGGGATGGACCTCCGCGAAGCCCGGCAGCCGCGCCATCTTCTCGTTCAGGCGCGGGTTGTGTTTCATGGTGCACGAGCCCAGCGGATAGAACCCGGAGTCGATCGAATAGTTCTTCTGCGAAAGGCGCGTGTAGTGGCGCACGACTTCCGGTTCCGAAAGGCCCGGCAGCCCGATCGCGCCTTTGCGCTTCATATCGCCCAGGCGCGTGTTGGCGGCGGGCGCCGCCGGCAGGTCCACGGCGGTCGCGCCCGGCGTGTCTTGTTCAAAGATCAGGTTCTGCTCGAACTGCAGGCCCTTGTGGCCGCTGGCCGTCGTCGCGGAGAGGGATTGCGCGCTCATGACAGCACCTCCGTCAGCGCCTTCACAAGTTTGACCTGATCCTCCTCGGTGTTCGTCTCGGTCGCGGCGAGGATCAGGAGGTTCTGGAGTTCAGGGTACGTGGGATAGAAGCGCGAGGCCGGCACACCGCCCAACACGCCCTTCTTGGCCAAAGCCTCGACCACCTCCGCGGCGGGCTTCGGCAAGGCCAGCGTGAACTCGTTGAAGAAAGCGCTCGTCGTGAGCTTCACGCCCTTCAGGCGTTCCAGCTTATCGGCCAGCGAACAGGCCGTGGCATGATTCAATTCGGCCAGCCGCGTGAAGCCCGCTTCGCCCAGCAGCGTCATATGCACCGAGAAGGCCAGCGCGATGAGGCCCGAATTGGTGCAGATATTCGACGTCGCCTTCTCGCGGCGGATATGTTGCTCGCGCGTGGAGAGCGTCAGCACCCAGCCCCGACGGCCGTCCTCGTCGGTGGTCTCGCCGCACAGGCGTCCCGGCATCTGGCGCAGGTATTTCTCGCGCGTGGCGAACAGGCCCACGCCCGGCCCGCCGAAGCTCATCGGCCCGGCCAGAGACTGCCCTTCACCCACGACGATGTCCGCGCCCATCTCCCCCGGCGATTTCACGAGGCCGAGCGACACAGGTTCCGTCACGCACACCACCATCAGGATACCGAGGCGATGGCACGCTTCGCGCAGCGGCGTGTAGTCGGACAGATGACCGAAGAAACCCGGCGTCTGCACAACCACGCAGGCAAGATCGGGCGATAGGCGGCCGATCAGATCCTCGATGCCGTACGGGTCCGGCGCAAGGCACTCCACGTCGACGTCCAGGAACTTCATCTGCGTCTTGGTGACGTCCCGGTAGTGCGGGTGCACACGGCCCGAGACCAGCGCCTGATTGCGTTTGGTCACGCGGCAGGCCATCGCCACGGCTTCCGCGCAGGCGGTCGCACCGTCGTACATGGAGGCGTTGGCGATCTCCATGCCGGTGATGAGCGCGACTTGGGTCTGGAACTCGAAGATCGCCTGGAGCGTGCCCTGGCTGATCTCCGGCTGATAGGGCGTGTAGGCCGTCAGGAACTCGCCGCGCTGGATGATGTAATCGAGCGACGCCGGCGTGTGATGGCGATAATTGCCGCACCCGAGGAACGCCGCCGACGCCGCGCAGTTCATGTTCTTCGCGGCCATCGCGCCCAGCGCCCGCTCCACCTCGATCTCGCTCATGGTGCCGGGCAGATCGATGCGTGCGGCGGCCAGGGCCTTCTTCGGCAGATCGCGGAACAGCTCGTCGACACTGCCGACGCCGATCTCCGCCAGCATGTCCCGGCGATTGGTCTCGGAAAGAGGCAAATAACGCATGCGTTCGGTCCTCTAGGTTTTTCTCGTTTTCATTTCCTCCCCCTGCAAGGGGGAGGGAGGAAAGGTGCGGCGGTGTTAAGCGCTCAACTCCGCCACATACGTGTCGTACGCGGCTTGATCCATCAGCCCGTCCAACTCGCTCGCGTTCGTCAGTTCGATCTTGAAGAACCACCCTTCGCCTTGCGGGTCCTCGTTCACGGTCTGCGGCGCGTCGGGAAGCGCCGCGTTGCCTTCCTTCACCGTGCCGCTCACCGGCGTATAAACCTCGCTCGCGGCTTTCACGG
The DNA here is from genome assembly GCA_964576515.1 of uncultured Rhodobacterales bacterium. GTDB lineage: Bacteria > Pseudomonadota > Alphaproteobacteria > Rhodospirillales > Rhodospirillaceae > SHVO01. Next base: position 289,366 of record CAZNUW010000004.1, on the reverse strand, counting down.
ACTCGACGACGGCCGCTTCGCCGCCCGCGCTCAGCGTCTTTCCGGCGGCGGGCACTTCGACGAACACGATGTCGCCCAGTTGCGCCTGCGCATACTGGGTGATGCCGACGGTTCCGATCTTGCCCTCAACCTTGATCCACTCATGATCCTTGGTGAAATGCAGGCTCATAAGACTCCCCTTCTCTCTTAAGCTTTGAAATAGCGGTGCGGCGCGAACGGCATCTGCGCGACCTCGGCCGGCAGCGCCTGTCCGCGCACCATCAGATTGACCTTCGTGCCGGCGGCCGCGAACTTTGAATCGACATATCCCATCGCAACCGGCGCATTCACCGACGGCCCGAAACCGCCCGATGTGATTTCGCCGATCCTGTTGCCGGCGCCGTCCTGGATTTCCGTGTGGGCGCGGGCGGGCGCTTTGCCCAAGGGCCGGAGGCCGACCCGGGTGCGCGAAACGCCCTCTTTCAGTTGCGCGAGGATTTTAGCCGCGCCGGGGAACCCGCCTTCGGCGCGGCGGCGCTTGCCGATCACCCAGGCGAGACCGGCCTCGATGGGCGTGGTCGCGGTATCGATATCGCTGCCGTAAAGGCACAAGCCCGCTTCCAGGCGCAGCGAATCGCGCGCGCCCAGGCCGATGGCTTCCACCCCGGGCTCGCCCAGAAGACGGCGCGCCACCTGCTCCACCTGGCCCGCGGGCACGGAGATTTCATAACCGTCCTCGCCCGTGTAGCCGGAGCGGAACAGCCGCACCGGCACGCCTTCAAAGGCCGCCGTGAGACTGGTCATGAAACCCATGGACGCCGCGGCGGGAATGAAGCGCGCGAGGGTCGCGGCCGCTGCCGGGCCTTGCAGCGCCAACAGCGCGGCGTCCTCGTGCCGCACCAGCATGGCGCGGCCGTGCAGCTTGCCCGCGATATGCGCGAAGTCCTGATCCTTGCACGCCGCGTTGACCACCAGGTACAGCGTGTTCTCTTTCCCCGCTTCGGCGGGACGGGTCACCATCAGATCGTCGAGGATGCCGCCGTCCTCGTTCAGCAACACCGTATAACGAATCTGGCCGGGCTTCAGGCTCTTGAGGTCGCCGGGCACCAGCGTCTCAAGCGCCGCCTCCACGTCCGCGCCGCTCAATTCGCCCTGGCCCATGTGCGAAACGTCGAACAGGCCGGCGTGCGTGCGCGTGTGCACATGTTCCTTCAACACGCCCAAGGGATAGTTCACCGGCATGTCGTAGCCGGCGAACGGCACCATCTTGCCGCCCAGCGAACGATGCAGGGCGTCGAGCGGCGTATGCTTCAAAGGTCCGGCGGAATGCGAGGGATCTGCCACGCAAGGTCTCCAAAAAGGGTTCAACGCCTCACGCGGACCGAAGGATTGAGAATCCTCCCGCCGCGGCGCCCCCCTCTGTCGGAAAACCTGAAAGATTCACCGGCGTCATGTGCGGACACAAAAACCGGCTTACATCTTCGGTGAGATGCTGCGCGAAAAACGCATCATCTGCTTTCCAGAGTACCAATCCCCCGCGGTCCTTTTGCCTGAGAGTTTCCGAGGGCGGTTGCTCCTTCGGCGCCGGCCAACGTGCTAAGCCGGTCTCTTCCACGGGGGGATAAGGTGAGGCGAGTGTGGGCTGATTCGCGGGAAGCGGTCAACGGACGAGCCACTAAATGTTGTGGAAAACACCCGCGCGAAGACCCACATAGCTATTCCACCTGTGGATAAGTCAGACATGCGTATTGGAATCGTCATTTTCGCCATCGCGGCGCTTGGGGCCTGCTCGGACGAGCCCGCGCAATCGGACGCCGCCGGACTTACGATGGCCGGACTTGCGATGGCCGGACTCACGATGGAGAACCTCGCCTCGGTGCGGATCGGGATGACGCGCGATGAACTCCAGGCGGCGGCCGGGCCGCTACCCGTTCCCGAAAACGCCGATGCGGCGTCTTGTTTCTACCTGTCGCGCGCCGATCGGCCCGGCGTTCTGTTCATGATGGTGGAGGACGCCCTGCAACGCATCGACGTCCGCGCCGGCGCAACCCCGACCGACACGGGCCTGCGCATCGGCGACACCGCCGCGAAAGTCCACGCGGCTTATGGCGATTCTGTCGACGTTCAGCCGCACAAATACGAATGGGAGTCGGGCGCGCAATATCTGACGGTCTTCAGCCCCGACAAGACGCGCGCCTTGCGCTTCACCACATCCGGCGGAAAGATCACGAGCTTCCAGGCCGGCAACGCCGACCCCGTGCAATGGGTCGAAGGCTGTAGCTAACCGCGAACGGACTCGCGGTAAGGCACGTTTCCGATTTTTTGAATCATGAAATTCGTCACGTCCGCAAATATCGCATGACGAAAAATCCCACACCGGCGCAGCATACCCGCGCCACGTACCGCCCGTGGTTCTGCTTGTCACGCCGAACCCTGCGAAGCAGGGGAAGGCGGACGAGTTGATTTGACATCGTGAATCAGAAAGCGAAAACGCCCGGGCCACGGCGGCGAGTATCGTTATACGTCTTTGGAATGAAGTATCGGTTGTTAACGAATTGTCGCGCGACGTCGCGTGATGTCGCGCACGGCTATTTTACCGCTAAGGTCTTGCCACGGCGGCGTGATTCGGAAGATGTCGCGCGTCGCGTTGTCGCGTAGGTAATGTTACAGCGACAGGGAGCGCCCCAGTCGAGACCTAGCGCAGGCGCGTGCGGTTGAACGCCAGTTGTTCGTCGGTGAGCTGGAAGCCGACATAAATGTCGAAGGCGGCGGCCGGGCGATCCTTGATGATCGGCAGGGTGATGCTGATGCTTTCCGTCCAACGCTCGGCCTTCGATGCGCCGCCCTGGCTCTTGCGGCGGACTTCAAAGATCTGCTTCGCGGCCGGATCCGGCGCCAGGCGCGGGATCGCGACGAAGTAATAGAGCGGGACATCGCCGGCTTGCGCGGCGGCGCCGGTCGCCATGGCGAATTCGACGTTCATCTCGATCTCGGCTTCGCCGGTGCCGTCGTCTTCCAGATCCTGGGTGCAGGAACCGGTGTAGTTCACGATCTCGGCCTGATAGGCGATATCGCCGACCTCGCGGCCGGGGCCGGGGCCGAACTGGGTCAGGTTCGCCGTCGCATTGTCGACGCGTACGCTCGGGCACGGCGGGATGGTGCGGTCGGGCGCGCAGCCCGCCAGCAGCGCCGCCATCAGGACGGCGGCCCCAGCGGGCAGAAAAGCGCGAGAGAAGGTCAACGTGTCCATACCAGAGCCGGTCCCGGAAAAACCTAAAAAGTGGGGCGAAACTTGCACGGCGCGCCCCGTGAGGCAAGCGTCAGAGATTGAATAACGCCCGGCCGTTTCGGCAGAAAAACGGTTGGGATGCAGGAACCCGGACGGGTACAATCGGGAAAAGTGTTCGAGTGCAATGGCTGTCTATACTGAAGTTTCCGACGACGACCTCCTGGCGCTTTCGGCCGCCTACGACATCGGCGAGATCGTAAGTTGCAAAGGCATCGCCGAAGGGGTCGAAAACTCCAATTTCCTGATCGAGACCGCGAAGGGGCCCTATATCCTCACGCTTTATGAAAAGCGTGTGGACCCGAAGGATCTCCCGTTCTTCCTCGGCTTCATGGAGCACCTGTCCAAGATGGGCTGCGTCGCCTGCCCGGTCCCGATCCGGGGCAAGGACGGCGAGGCCCTGCGCACCATCGCCGGCCGCCCGGGCGCCATCATCAGCTTCCTGCGCGGCATCTGGCCCCGGCGCATCACGCCCGAGCATTGCGCCGAACTCGGCACGGCCATGGCGAAGCTCCACAACGCCGGGCTCAGCTATCCCGGCAGCCGCCCCAACAACCTCTCCGTCGAGGGCTGGCGTCAGTTGGCCGGACGCATCGCGAAGGACACCGCGGCGAAGGTGGACATCACCCTGCCCAGCCTGATGCGCACCGAGCTCGAAGCCATCGCCGCGGCATGGCCCGCGCTGGGGACCGCTCCCGATCTGCCCTCGGGCGTGATCCACGCCGATCTTTTCCCCGACAACGTCTTCTTCCTCGACGGCAAGTGTTCGGGCCTCATCGACTTTTATTTCGCCTGCACGGACTTCCTCGCCTACGACGTGGCGATCTGCCTGAACGCCTGGTGCTTCGAGCCCGACGGCGCGTTCAACATCACCAAAGCCAAGCGCATGCTCACCTCCTACGAAGCGGTGCGTCCGCTCACCGCCAAGGAGAAGGAGATGCTGCCCTTGTTCGCGCGCGGGTCGGCGCTGCGTTTCATGCTCACGCGTCTTTATGACTGGGTGAACACGCCGCCCGGCGCGATGGTGAAGCCCAAGGATCCGCGCGAGTACATGCAGAAGCTGAACTTCCACCGCCGTGTGAAGGACATCAGCGCTTACGGTCTGTCATGATGGGCGGCCTCGCGTAATGACCGTCGGCGGCGCGGACCCGAACACGGTCGAACTTTTCACCGACGGCGCCTGTCTTGGAAATCCCGGTCCCGGCGGCTGGGCCGCGCTTTTGCGTTACAAGGGCACGGAGAAGGAAGTCGCGGGCGGCGAGGCGCTGACCACCAACAACCGCATGGAACTGATGGCGGTCATCGAAGGGTTGAAAACCTTGACCCGGGAATGCACCGTCGTCGTCTTCACCGACAGCCAATATGTGCAAAAGGGGATCACCGAGTGGATCCACGGCTGGAAACGCAAAGGTTGGAAGACCGCCGATAAAAAGCCCGTGAAGAACGCCGATCTCTGGATGGCGTTGGATGAGGCCAGATTGAGACACGATGTCACGTGGAAGTGGGTCAAGGGCCACGCCGGTCACATCGAAAACGAGCGAGTCGACGTGCTTGCGCGCGCGGAAGCGGAAAAATTCCGTCTTTAGGTCGCGCTATTTTGAGCCGGCGACACAAATCTCCTGAACAAAACCGGCCCCAATTAAGGTAAAATGTTGATATTCGCCACAACCGCGAACCGAGGCCCCATCTCTGTCGTTAGTATGTTGGAACGATTTTAGAGGACGTCATGGGTAGTGCATATATCGAGACCTCGGGTTACCTGACGGGACAGCTCCTCGTCGCCATGCCGACGATGGCCGATCCCCGGTTCCACCGCACCGTCATCTATGTGTGCGCCCACTCCGCCGAGGGCGCGATGGGCCTCATCGTCAACAAACCGCTGAACGATCTGCGCTTCACCGACATCCTCGGCCAGTTGAAGATCACGCCGCGCTCGGACACGTGCTCGCAGATTCACGTGCATCGCGGCGGGCCGGTCGAGGTGCAGCGCGGCTTCGTGCTGCATTCGTCCGACTATCAAAAGACCGGCACCGTGGTCGTGAACGACGACATCGCGCTGTCGGCCACCACCGAGATTCTGAAGGACATCGCCGAAGGCTATGGCCCGCACCAGAACCTGATGGCCCTTGGTTACGCGGGCTGGGGCCCGAACCAGCTCGACGACGAGATCAAGCGCAACGCCTGGCTCTGCGTGCCCGCCGATTCAGGTATCCTGTTCTCGGACGGCTACGACCATAAATGGGATCAGGCCCTCGCCCGCCTCGGCATCGCGGCGCACCGCCTGTCCACCGTCGCGGGGCACGCTTAAGCGCAACTCCTTTCTTGGTCACCCTGGGCGAATGCCCAGGGTCCAGGGTGGCCAATTACTTAGGAATGTCGTGCCCTGGATCCTGGGGACAAGCCCCAGGATGACGGCCTTCGGCCGTCAATTCAGACGCGCTTTGATCGCGTCGAACTTCTCAAGCGTCTTGAGTTCGCCCAGCGCGGCCAGTGTCGGCGCGCTGCCGAAGATGCGTTCCGCCGTGCGCGTGATGCCGGCGGCGTCCACGTCCTCCACCTTCGCGATGATCTCCTCGGTCGACATCGGACGGCCGTAGATCATGATCTGGCGGGCGCGCTGGCCGCAGCGGCTGGACGGGCTTTCGAGGGACATCAGGAGGCCGGACTTGATTTGCGCCCGGGCGCGCTTCACTTCGTCCTGCGTCACGCCGTCGTGGACCTTCTTGATCTCGTCGCACAGGACCGGGATCAGCTTCGGCACATCGGCGCGGCCGGTGCCCATGTAGATCGTGAACAGGCCTGAGTCCGAGAACGACTGCGTCGAGGAATAGACCGAATAGGCCAGCCCGCGCTTCTCGCGGATTTCCTGGAACAGGCGCGAGGACATGCCTTCGCCCAGCAGGGTCGACAGCGCGCCGAGATTGTAGAAATCCGGATCGTCGAAGGCGAGACCGCCGAAGCCGAGCACAAGGTGTACTTGCTCCAGCTTGCGGCTCTCGCGGAAGTCGCCGCCGTTGTAAGCGCTCGGCGTTTCATGCACCGCCGATGTACGCGGAAGCGTTCCGAACGCCTGTTCGACTAATGCCACGAAGATATCGTGGTCGACGTTGCCGGCCGCCGAAACGACCATGTTGTCGGCGGCGTAGTTGCCGGCCATATACGCTTTCAAGCGATCCGACGTGATCGAGCGCACGATCGGTTCTTTGCCCAGCACCGGCCAGCCCATCGGCTGGTTCGGGAACGCGGTCGATTGAAAGTGATCGAAGATGATGTCGTCGGGCGTGTCGTCGGCCTGGTAAATCTCCTGCACCACGACATGCTGTTCGCGCGCGAGTTCCTCCGGGTCCATGGTCGAGTTGAGCAGGATGTCCGACAGGATATCCATCGCGAGCGGCAGGTTCTCCTTCAAGACTTTCGCGAAGTACGCCGTGTGATCGCGGCTGGTATAGGCGTTGAGTTGCCCGCCGACGTTGTCCATTTCCTCGGCGATGGCCTGCGCCGAACGGCGCGCGGTGCCTTTGAAAGCCATATGCTCCAAAAGGTGCGAGATGCCGTTCACGTCGGCCGTTTCATGGCGCGTTCCCGCCGCCACCCACACGCCAACGGCGACCGTTTCGACGGACGTCATGCGGTCGGTCACGACACGCAAGCCATTGGGTAGGGTAGTGACCTGAACGGACATCAAGGCTCCCGGAAAGGGTTTTCAGACCAGTGCTGGACTCAGTGCTGGACGCGATCGCGGATCAATCGCCGCAATTGATCTAAGTCATTTGGAAGCGTTGTAAAGTGCTCGCGGCGGTGGAAAACCTCGGCCAGCGCGGGCGGCATGGAAGGTCTTGTTCCGGTTGCCTTTTCCACCGCGTCCGGGAATTTGGCCGGGTGGGCGGTGGCCAGGGCGATACGCGGGATGGCCGACTCGATCCCGGCTTGCCGGGCCGCGAACAGGCCCACCGCCGAATGCGGATCGAGCACATACCCGCTCGCCTTGTGGACGTCGCCGACGAATTTCAGCGTGCCCGCGTCGTCCAGGCGGTAGCCCGAGAACAGCGCCAGCATCTCGCGATGCGCCTTGGGATCGACGGTGTAGCCGCCGCTTTGCTTGAACTGGTCCATGAGGCGCGACACCGCCGCGCCGTCGCGGCCCACGGCCTCGAACAACAGACGCTCGAAGTTCGACGAGATCTGGATGTCCATCGAAGGGCTGAGGGTCGGCACGACACCGGCCGCGGTCATCGCGCCGGTTTCAAAATAGCGGGTCAAGATGTCGTTGGCGTTCGATCCGACGACGAAGCGCGCGACAGGCAATCCCATACGGTGCGCGGCGTAGCCTGCGAAGACGTTGCCGAAATTGCCCGTCGGCACCGCGAAAGCGACTTTACGGTGGGGCGCGCCCACATGCACGGCCGCCCACACATAATAAACAATCTGGGCCATGATGCGCGCCCAGTTGATCGAATTGACCGCCGACAGATGGAACGTGTCGCGGAAGTTGGCGTCGGCGAACAGCGCCTTCACCATGTTCTGGCAATCGTCGAACGTGCCTTCGATGGCGACGTTATGGACGTTCTTCGCATCCACCGTCGTCATCTGCCGGCGCTGCACCTCCGACGTGCGGCCCGCCGGATGAAGGATGAAGATGTCCACCGCGTCCTTGTTCTTGGTCGCCTCGATGGCCGCCGAGCCGGTATCGCCCGAGGTCGCGCCGACGATGGTGATGCGCGCGCCGCGCGCCTTCAGCACCTCGTCGAACATCAGCCCCACCATCTGCAGGGCGAAATCCTTGAAGGCGAAGGTGGGGCCGTGGAACAGTTCGAGCAGCCATTCGTTGGCGCCGGTCTGCACCATGGGCGCAACCGCCGCGTGGCCGAAGGAGGCGTAAGCCCGGCGCGTCAGGTCTTCCAGCTTATGTTCGAGCACCGAGCCTTTGACGAAGGGCGCCATTACCTTGGCGGCGAGCGCCGGGTAGTCGAGGCCGGCGAAGGACGCGAGATCGGCGGCGGAAAACTGCGGCCAGGTCTCCGGCAGATAAAGGCCGCCGTCGGTGGCGAGGCCGGCCAAAAGGACATCGTCAAAGCCGAGCGCGGGGGCCCGGCCACGGGTACTCACATAGCGCAAAACCAAAGCTCCTTAATGCCTGTGTGGCGGCCGCGATCGGAGGCGGAACGGCGTCCCTTCCGCTGACCCGGCCGGCAGGCGCGCGGATACTACGCGCGGCCCCCGCGCCGGGGCAACCGAGTCCCGAACGGTGGTGGATATCGGCAATTTTTGCCGAGCTGGACGGCATTTTTCGCCTCGAAACGGCGAAAAACCGGGTTACCCTTACGGGGTTACCCTCGAAATCCTTAATTTTAACAGTCCGTTAATTAAGATTTACGAAGAGGCATAGGGCTTGCAGGCGCGGGTTGAAGGTCTCGATCCCTTAGCGCCCTAAGCGTAACGAAAGTCAGTATTCACGTGTCGTCAATCGCCTCCCTCAGCCTCGCGCAGATCGCGGCCATGTCGGCCAACGACGTCCGGGCGTTGTCGGCGTCCGACATCGCCGCCTTTTCCCCGAATCAGATCGGCGCCTTCTCCGTCAGCCAGATCTCGGAGTTCAGCGGCACGCAGATCGGGGCGCTGTCGGCCAAACAGCTCGCGGTCCTCACCCCGGCGCATATCGCCGCGCTTGGGCCCAACCAGATCAGTTTCAGCCCGTCGCAACTCTCCGTCCTCTTCAAGGCCCAGATACAGGCGATCGACGTGGAAACGATCGCCGGCCTCTCGACGCAGCAGATCAAAGGCCTGGACGCCGGCGACATCGCGGCGCTGACCACCGAACAGCTCGCGGTCCTCAACCCGGCACAACTCGGCGCGCTCGCCTCGGCGCAGATCTACGGCTTCACCTCCTCGCAGATCGCGGCCCTGGATACGCTGCAAATCGCCGCCTTCGCGCCCTCCCAGATCGCGGCCTTCAGCGCGGCGCAGGTGAAGGCCTTCACGGCCACGCAGATCGCCAGCCTCAACCGCGACCAGGTCGTGGCGATGGCCGGCGACGTGTCCGCGCTGAGCGTCACACAGATTCAAAGCCTTTCCGCCACGCAAATCCCGGCGCTGACCTTCAGCCAGGTCCGCGTCCTGAGCCCGGCCGCGGTGAACGCCCTCAATTCCAATCAATTCGCGGCCTTCGGCGCCTCGCAGATCGCCGCGCTGACCGCCGCACAGATCAGGGCGCTGTCGCCTGCAACGATCAGTTCGCTGTCGCCTGCGCAGTTCGCCGCCCTCGGCTCGCAGATCGCCGGGTTCACCCCGACCCAGATCGCGGCCCTCATCACCACCCAGGTCGCCGCATTGACGCCGGCGCAGTTGAAGGCGCTGAGCTTCGGGCAGATCGCCGCGTTCACCTCCGAACAGATCGACGTGCTGACCGAAGCCCAGATCGCGCAGTTCTCTACCGCGCAAGTCCGGGGCCTCGCGGTGTCGGACATGGCCGAGCTGAGCATCACCCAGTTCACGGCCCTGTCGACGACCCAGCTTGCGTCCCTCACCCCGCAACAAATCAAAGGCCTGACCGCCGAACAGATCACCGCGCTGACGCCGGAACGTCTCAGCGCCTTGTCTCCCGCCCAGATCGCCTCGTTCACCACGGCGCAGATCGGCCAGTTCTCCGCGGCCCAGATCGGCGGCTTGTCGCTGCTGCAACTGCGCGGGATCAACGGTACACAGATTTCCGCGCTGTCGGCGGCGCAGATCGACGCGCTCAGCACACAACGCCTTTCGCTGCTGACCGCCGCCCAGATCGGCGGCCTGACGGCGGCGCAGATCGCGTCCTTGAACCAAACCCAGCTCGCGGCGTTGACCGGCAACCAACTCGCCGCCTTCAAGCCGACGCAGTTGAACGCCTTGTCGGCGTCGCACATCGCCGCCCTGTCGGCCGCCCAATTGAAGGGTCTGAGCGCCGCCCACATCGGCAAGCTGACACCGGCCCAACTCGACTCTCTTTCGCCCAGTCAGATCGCAGCCTTGAGCCCGGCGACCATCAAAGGATTGAACACGACAGCCATCGCGAGTTTGAGCCCGGCGCAGCTCGCCGCCCTGTCCTTGGAGCAGGTGCGCGCCCTCAGTGGACCGCAGATCAAGGGCTTCACGACGACGCAGCTTGCCGGCCTGTCGGCCGCGCAGCTTGGCGCCTTCGGCGGCGTGCAGATCAGCAACCTTACTGTCACGCAACTCGGCTCCCTGCTCGCGCGCGACGACACCAGCCTTACCGCGACCCAGATCAGGGGCCTTGTGAGAGCCCAACTGGGTGTACTCGGACCCGATCAGATCGAGGCGCTCACCACCACCCAGATCGCCGCGCTGGTCCCCGCGCAGATCGCCGGTTTCGGCGCGACCGCCGTCGCCGCCTTGAGCGCCAACCAACTGGCGTCGTTGAGCAACAACCAGTTCGCCGCGTTGAACGCGACCCACATCAAAGGCCTGACATCCCAACAACTGTCGACGCTGTCGTCGCGCCAACTGGGCTTGTTGACTGCCGTTCAGTTCGGAGCGCTCGAGTCCTCGCAACTCGGCGCTCTGACCGCCACGCAGATCGGCCTTCTGAGCAACACGCAGATCAAGGCGCTCAAGAGCCTTCAAATCTCCGCGCTCAGCGTCACCCAGATCGCGGCGCTGACGACGACGCAGATGAACGCCATGACGCCGTCGGGCATGACCGGTTTCAGCGCAACGCAAATTGAAGCACTGAGCCTGACCCAGTTCGGCGCCCTGACCTCCGGCGGCGTTGCGGCTTTGACCGCGACCCAAGTGAAGTACCTCACCACGGCGCAAATCGGCGCGCTGACGGCGACGCAGTTGCCGGGATTGAAGGTCGCCGCGCTGACGGGCACGCAGATCCAGGCGCTGACCTCCACCCAGTTCGCAGGCCTCTCGCCCGCGGCGCTCGGCGCCTTAAGCGCCACGCAGATCGGCGATCTCAGCCATTCGCAGATCGTGGGCATGACGGCCAGCCAGATCGCGCGCCTGAACACCACCCAACTGACCGGCCTCTCGGCCGGCGACATCGCCGCGTTCAATCCGTCCCAGATCGCGGCGTTGGGGGCGACGGGGCTTTCCGCGTTGAGCACCACGCAGTTCGGGGCCCTCACCGCCACCCAAATCGCCGCGTTGCCGGCCACACATATCGCCGGGCTGACGAGCGAAGCCATCGGACGCTTCAGTGAGGATCAGATCGCCGCGCTGACGGCGACGCAATGGACGGCCTTGGCGCCGCCGGGACTGGGAGGCCTCACAGCCACGCAGATCGCCGGGATCGAGGCCGAGGACATCCCGGCCATCGCCAAGATCGCGGGCTTCACCGCGACCCAGCTCCAGGCGCTTCGGGATTCACAACTGACCGGGCTCACCTCGACGCAGATGAAGTCGCTGGCGGCCACGGCGATTGCGGCGCTCACCACGTCCCAGATCGCGGCCCTGGCGCCGTCCCAGATCGCGGCCCTGTCCGCCGGGGGTATGGCGGGCCTTTCGCAGACCCAGGTCGCCGCGCTGGACGACGCGCAGATCGCTGCCTTGCCCGCGACGGCGTTGGCGGGCCTCTCCACAAGCGCGGTCGCCGGGCTCAGCGCGTCCGACATCGACACCCTCTCCGCAACGCAGATCGGCGCCTTGTCCGCGCTCGCGATCGGCGCCTTGTCCGTGACGCAGTTGGCCGCGCTCGATGCGACCCAGTTCGCCGCGTTGAAACCGGCGCAGATCGGGGCGCTGTCGGCCACCCAGGCCGCGAGCCTCCCTCCCGAGACCATCGCCGCCCTCAGCGTTGCGCAGATTCGGGGCTTGAGCGGTAGCGCCCTGGCCGCGCTTTCGACAACGCAGTTCGACGCCCTGACGGCGACGCAGGTGAGCGCTTTGTCGACCAGCGCCATCAGCGGCCTGACCCCGACGCAGATTGCAAGCCTCGACGCCACACAGTTCGGCGCGCTCACCTCGTCCCAGATCGGCGCCTTGACCACGACCCAGATCGCCGTCCTGACGGCGACCGAGATCCAAGCCCTGACCGCCCCGAAAATCGCCGCTCTGACGGCGACGCAACTCGGCGCCTTGTCCGCGGCACAGATCGGTGCGTTGGGAACGGCGCAGCTCGCCGCGTTGAAAGCCGTGCAAATCGCTGGCCTTAACGCGACCGGCATCGCCGGGCTTTCGGTGACCCAGCTTGAGACGCTCTCGGCGACGCAGATGAGCGCCCTCAGCGCGACGGCGTTCGCGGGCCTCTCGGAAACGCAACTCGCGGCCCTGAGTTCCACCCAACTTGCGACGGTGAGCGGCGGCGCGCTGGGGGGGCTTTCGAGCACACAGATCGCAGGCCTGTCGGATACACAGATCGCCGGACTGAGCGGAGCGCAGATCGCCGGCCTTTCAACCAGCGCCATCAAGGGCCTGACCAACGACCGGATCGCCAATCTGAAATCGACGCAACTCGCGGCCCTGACGGCGGCCCAAATCGGCGCGCTCACGCCGGCCCAGATCGATGCCTTGTCGACCGCGCAGGTGGCGTTGCTCAGCCCTGGTCAAATCGCCGGTTTCTCCGAGACGGCCATCGCCTCCCTGTCCGCCGCGCAGATGAACGCCTTGCGCGCGCCGCAAATCGCGGCCCTCAATTCGACGGCGATCGCGTCTCTCACGCCGGAACAACTCGCGGGCCTTACCGCCACGCAATTCGGCGCGCTCACGTCGGCGCAGATCGGCATGTTGTCGACCACCACGATCGCAGCGCTGACATCCACACAGTTCACCGCCTTGTCTTCTGCGCAACTGGCGGGCCTGCGAGCCACCGGTCTCGCGGCGCTTGACGGCGCCCTCATCGGCGGCCTGACGTCGGCGCAGATCGGCGCCCTGACGCCGTCGGCTCTCGCCGGCCTCAGCCGCAGTCAGGTCGCTTTCCTGTCCACAAGCCAAATCGACGCGTTGAGCGCCGTGCAACTCGCCGCGTTGAATGCCGACGCGGCGCTCGGATTGAGTCTGACCCAAATCGCGAGCTTGGATGCCGGCGAGATCGCCGCGCTGTCGCCGACGGCGGTCGGCGGCCTGAACGCCAGCCAGATCGACAGTCTCACGACAACGCAGCTAACGGCCTTAACCGGCGCGCAGATCGGCGGCATTTCGCCCGCGGCCATTTCCGGCCTCACCGCGGAGGACTTTGCACTCTTAAGCGCCGCCCAGATCGCGGGCATCGGCAACAGCGCCGGCGCGCTGACAAGCGAGCAGATCGCAGGGATTACCCCCACCCGCATGCCGGCCCTGTCCGCCACAGCGCTCGGCGTCTTGACCGCTACGCAGATGAGCGCGGTGTCGGAGACTCAGATCGCGGCGTTGACGGTCACGCAAATCACGGCACTGTCCGCTGGAGCGATTTCAGGCTTCGGGCCCGATAAGATCGCCCTCCTGAGCACGGCGCAGTTCGCCGCCCTGTCCGCGACCCAGATCGCCGGATTGGCGCCGGACACCATTGGCGGTCTCAGCGTGTCGCAAATCGCGGCCTTGAAACCCGATCAGATCGGCGTCCTGTCGCGCCTTCAGGTGCGCGCGTTGACCGCCACCCAGTTCGCGGTGCTGAACCAAACCCAGATCGGCGCGCTGACCGCCTCGCAAATCGGCAATCTACCCGTCACGCAGATCGTCGGACTCAGCGCGACACAGTTCGCGAGCCTCGGCCCCGCCCATATCGGCGGCTTGACGGCGACCCAGATCCAGAGCCTCACACCGCAACAGATCGGCGCCTTGACGGAAAACCAGCTCAACGGTCTGACGTCGACGCAGATCGCGAGCCTCCCCGATACGGCCATCGATGTGTTGACCACCTCGCAGATCGACGCGTTGGTGCCGACGCAGATTGCCGCGTTCACGCAGGCGCAAATCGCCGGCATGACACCGGCGCAAGTCGCGGCGCTACAGGCCGCACTCGCCTAACGTTATTTCGGGAGAGCCGCGATATCGGCCAGAAGGCCCGCGATAATTTTATCGACGGCGCGGGTGAAGGCGGGAACGGCGGCGGATACCGCGGTCCCAGGCACAGCCTCCTCGGCCCGGTAGGTCTTTGCGAGAAGCTGCTGGTTGCCGCTGATGCGCCGGAGCGTGATTTCGATCTCCACCACGACGCTGGAGTTGGCGCCGGTGAGAACGTGTTCAAGCAAGCGCAGATCGCCCATCAGTTCGTAGTTGCGGTCCAGCCGCATCTCCGGCGTCGCGACGGTCTCGAACGTCTGCGCGCCGCGCAAGGCCTCGACCAACGCGCGCTGCAGCATGACGCCGGTCGGTTCCTGCCAAGCGTGGTAGTGATAGGCGATCACTTGATCGGGCGCATTGCGATAGAGCATCGCCCGTCCGCCGACCGCTCCGTGGGTGCGCACCTGACCGACGTCCACGATCCCGTGGATCGGACCGCCCGCAAGCGGCTGCACGTCGGCGGGCGCGCCCAACCGGTAGAAGACCTCCGGCGGCGGCGGATCCGAGGAACACGCCGCCAGCGCCGCGAGACCCACGACGAACACGCGCCGATCAATCTTGAGCGTGCTCATTTCGGCGCTCCCTGCGGCGGGTCGGGCGGATCGGAGCCGCCGAGCAGGAGGCCGGGATTCGCGCGGATCGCGCGGCTGAACTCGCTCATGTTGCGCGCCGTGGAATCCACGTTTTGGGCGATGTCGTCGACGTAACGCGAGAAAGTGTCCAGCGTGTAGCGCAAACTCCGCATCGACTCGTCGACGTTGCCGGCGTTGGCTTCCACCACGGCATTGATATTGGTGATCGACTTGTTGAGAAGCCCGCTGGTTTCCTTGAGGTCGGCGGAAATGACGGCAAGGTTCGTCATAATGGCGTCGAACTGCTCCCGGTTCTCGGGCTTCAGCAGGTCCTTCTCGACGATGCCCGAGGTGCGCTCAAGGCTTCCGCTCAGGTTTTCCAGGTTCGCCATCAGCGCCGGTAGGTGTCGCATGGTGGTGGCGCCGAATTCGTCGACATATCTATTGAGGCTCGCGATCAGCGGTTTGATGGAATTTGCCGAAAGATCGCTGAATTCGGCGCTGATGTCGGCCAAGGTCGCGAAGATGTTGGTGCCTTCGACGCCTTCGATCTCCGACCCCGGCTTCAGGATGGTCGCGCTCTGGCCGCCCTGGATATCGATGGCGATCGCCGAAAGCAGGCCTGAAACCTGCGCGCGCGCGATACTGTCTTCGGGGATTTTCCAGCCTTCCTCAACAGCCATGACCACCTTGAAGCGGACTTGCGCGCCTTCGCCCATCGGCGTGACTTCGTCCACCTGGCCGACTTGGTAGCCTTCGTAGAAGACGAGCGTACCCATCTTCACACCGCCGACGTTGTCGTAAACCGTATAATACTCGTCGGTGTCGCCGCTGCTTCCCGCGAGCACCGAGATGATCGCGACAAACGCCACGAGCATCGCCGTGACAAAAGCCCCCACCACCACGTAGTTGATACGGCTGTCCTGCATTCGGTCCCCTCGCCCCCCGGCGACGTTCCTAGTCGTTCGCCGCCGTCAGGCGTCGCAGATATTCCTCTGGATCCAGCGTCTCTTGCTCGGTGCGCCGGTTCAATAGGTTCTGGATACGCTCGTTCGTGCTTGATCGTATCTCATCCACCGTGCCTGTCATCAGAATATCGCCCTTATCCAGCACGCAAATGCGGTCGGCGATCCGGAAGGCGCTTTCCAATTCGTGCGTGACGACCACCACCGACATGCCCATGGCGTCGCGCAAGTTCAAGATCAGATCGTCGATCGCCGACGCCACGATAGGATCCAGGCCGGCGGAAGGTTCGTCGCAAAACAGTATCTTGGGGTCCATGACGACCGCGCGCGCAAATGCTGCGCGTTTGATCATCCCCCCGGAGAGTTCGGACGGCATCAGGTGTTCAAAGCCGGCCAGATTCACGACCTGCAGTTTAAGCCGCGCCATGATCCGCATCGTGTTGACGTCGAGTTTCGTATGCTCGCGCAGCGGCAACATGATGTTTTCGAGAACATTCAGCGATCCGAACAGCGCGCCGCCCTGGAACGCCACGCCGATCTTGCGTCGGAGGAGGGTTTTTTCCACCTCGGAGACTTGGGTGAGGTCTTCCCCAAGAATGTGCACCTGGCCCGACGTCGGCCGCAAAAGGCCGAGCAACGTGTTCAAGAGCGTCGATTTGCCTGACCCCGACCCACCCATGATGACCATGATCTCGCCTTCACGCACACCGAGGTCGATGCCGTGAAGGATTTCGCGCGACCCGTAGTGCGTCACGAGATTCTGGACGTCGATCACGAGCGGAGCCCCGGAAAGGTCCGGCCGCTGGCGGTCGTCCCGGTTTGCGGCGGCCTGGCTCATGCGCGCGTCGTGATGAAAGCGAAGATCATGTCGGTGACGATGATCGCGCTGATGGACAGGACAACCGAGCGCGTGGTCATGCGGCCGACGCCTTCCGCGCCGCCTTGGACGTTCGCGCCGTTGATGACCCCGACCAGGGTGATGAGCACCGAGAACAGGCATGCCTTATAAAGGCCATGCATCAGGTCCTCGAGTTCAACCACCTCGATAATGCGGTCAGTGTAGGCGGCGAAGCTCATGCCCATATCAACGGAGACGTACCATCCCGCACCGACCAGCATCATGATGTCCGCCCACAGCGCCAAGAGCGGCACCATGATCGCCATGGCGATCAGGGCCGGAGCGACCAGGAAGCGCACGGGGTTGATGCCCATGACTTCCAGCGCGTCGACCTCCTGGCTGATGCGCATGGTCCCGATTCGCGCGGCGAGCGACGATCCCGTGCGCCCTGCGACGAGAATGCCCGTGATAAGCGGGCCGAATTCGCGGACGACCGAAATCCCGATCCCGATGGTGACCTGCTCCTCAGCGCCGAAGACGCGCAAGGTATAGAGGCCTTGGATCGCGAGCATGATGCCGATGGTCAGCGACATCATCGTGATGATCGGCAGCGCGCGGATCCCCACTTCCATGCAGCGCTCGAAGGTCGCCGCGATGCGGACCGGTTGCTCGCGACGCCGTCCAAGGGCGATCCAATAAAGGCTTTGGCCGAAGAGGACCGCGCCGAGGCCGATTTCGGCGATGCCCGCCACCGCCGCACGGCCGATACGATCGAGGGTTTCCGCGATCCGCGTCGGCGTTGCGCGATCCCCCGCCTCGGACATGGCTATCCTTGCGCGGCGAGCGCCGCTTCGACGGACGGATGGATGGTGAAGACCTTGTCGAGACGCGCGAGCGACAGCACGCGCATGGCGGCCGCCGAGACGCTGGCCAGACTG
Source organism: uncultured Rhodobacterales bacterium (assembly GCA_964576515.1). Lineage (GTDB taxonomy): Bacteria > Pseudomonadota > Alphaproteobacteria > Rhodospirillales > Rhodospirillaceae > SHVO01. Next base: position 271,814 of record CAZNUW010000004.1, on the reverse strand, counting down.
AAGGCCGCGCCTTTCTTGCGCGAAACCTGGTAGGCCTCGACGAGCGAAGCGACACCGGACGAATCGATATAATTCACGGCGGAAAGATCGACGACGATCTGCTTATACTGCTCGAGGCTCTCCAGGAGCTTCTGACGCACGGTGGGGGATGTCTGCAAATCGACATCGCCCGTGAGCGCCACCACGGCGGCGCCGTTCACATTTTTGACTTCGTAAGACATTTCGATGCGTTCCCCGGCCTCTAAGATACCTTGGTTGGGAGGCGTTTGGTCAATTTAAATAAGTTGCCGACTCCAGGCGGCGGCGGAATGAATTTCGCCTCGTCACAAACTGATTTGATGAGATGAACCCCCAGCCCCCCGGGCCGCACCTCGGTAATGTCCCGGGGCCGGATCGTCTCGGGGTCGACCGGATCGGCAAAGTCCATGATATCGACTTCCAGCGCGCCGGCGCGCCGCGCGAAATCGATTACGATGTCGCCGGCGTCGTCGCGCCCTTTGTAAGCATGACGGATCACGTTCTGACAGGCTTCGTCGACGGCCATCTTCAGGTCGAAGACCCAGGCTTCCGGCGCATCGCAGAAAACAGCCGCCTGCTCGGTGGCCGCGCGGATGAGCTTCAGACGATCGGCCCGCGCCGGAACGCGAATCCGCAGGATCTGTTCGTCGGCTGGCGCATCGAGCGCCGTCGTCGGGGGCTTCGCGCCCATCGGCGCGATCGCCATATCCTCGACCACCAGCAACGTCAGGTCGTCGCGCAAGGATTGGCCGGGCAGTTTCACGGCCCCGGCGATGCTTTTCAGGCGCAGGTCCGGCGCCTGATCGGCGTGATCGCGAATCAAGGCGCGCACGCCATCGATCCCCAGCATGCCGCCGCCGAAGGTCGTCGCCTCCGTCAGGCCGTCGGTGAACACATAGAGTGTTCCGCCGGCCAGAAACAGTTCGCGGACCGGGAACCCTTCGGGTCCGGCGATATTCGGCGCGATGCCGAGCGGTGGCGCGTCGGCCGGAACCGCGGTGAACCGTTCTGTCCGGGCGTCGAACAACAGCGGCGGCTCGTGCCCCGCGTTGGCAAAGCGCACGACACCGACGGCCGGGTCGAACAAGCCGCCCACCATCGTCACAAACATTCCGTGGGAATTGGTTTCGCAGAGCTCGTTATTGATGGCGTTCAGAAGCTGGCCCGGATGCTCGGCGCTTTTCGCAAGGCACCGGAACAAACTGGACGTCTTGGCCATCAACAAGGCCGCGTTCATGCCCTTGCCCGAGACATCAGCGACGTTGAACCAGATGCGTCCGTCGGGCAGCACGATGATGTCGAAGAAATCGCCCGACACCGCGCGCGCGGGGATATTGACCCCATGGACAGGGAAATCGCGGGTGGATGCCTGCGGCAAAAGATCGCGTTGAATCTCGGCGGCGAGTTCAAGCTCGTGCCGGTCGCGTTCCTGCTGAACGATCTTGTGGGTCAGGCGGAAATTGTTGATGGCGAGCGCGGCCGCGCGCGCAAGAGTCTCCAGCAAAATCAGGTCTTCATCGCTGAACAAGCCGTCGCCGCTCGCGCGGTTAATGATCTCGATCGCGCCGAGGCACTCCTTGCCGATTGCAAGCGGCGCCACCAGAAGCGAGCGGGTGGTGAACCCCGTCTTTTCGTCGACCGCCTTGCCGAAGTCCCCATCCTGCGACACATCGCGCACCAGGAGGCCCCGGCGCGAAATCACGCACCGGCCCACGACGCCGGCGGCCGCCGGAATATTGAGGCCGGTGATGTCGACCGGCCCATAACAGGCCACACACACCAGATTGTCGCCCGCGTCGCTGAGCAGGAACAGCGACGCGGCCTGGGCGCTCATGTACTTGGTGATGCGTTCCAGCGCCGTATGCGCGACCGCCTTATAGTCGTTGGCGGCGGCGAATTCGCGCGTCATTTCGGCAATCAAGCCAAGATGATCGCGCTCCTCGCCTTGCGGCCGGGCGTCCGCGTCGGGAGACGTCCCGTCATCCTTTTTGGCCGGTGAAACCTGCATGCGGGCGCCACTATGCCCTGTATCTCGGGGTCAAACAATCGAAGGGGCTCACACCTTTAACGCTTCATGCCCTCTTAACGCTTCACGGTTGAAAGGAGGTCCACATATTGTTGCACGACCGCCTGTTCGGAGAACTCTTTACGGATGCGCTCTAACCCGTTGGCCTTCAGCGACGCCGCAAGACCGGGATCGCCCAGGAGCGCGTTCACCGCCCTCGCGAGCGCGGCGGCGTCATCCACCGGAACCTTCAAACCGTCCTCGGCGTCCCGCACAAGGAAGCCAGGCCCCTGGCTCGCGGCGGCGACAAGCGGCACGCCGTGCGCCCAGGCGTTGACGACCACATTTCCGAACGGCTCGTAGCGCGACGGCACCAACACGACGTCCGCCGCCTTGAGCAGCGCCGAGCGGTCGTCGCGCCATCCCAGGAACCGTACCCGGTCCGCGACGCCGGACTGCGCCGCGAGGTCGCGCAACGCGTCCTCCAGCGTTCCTTCGCCCGCGACCCAAAGGACAGCATCCGGAATATCGGCGAGCGCCCGAATGGCGACGTCGATGCCTTTGACCTTGTGCAAGCGCGCAAGCACGAGCAGCACTTTGGTGGCGGGCGGCGTATCGAGCGCCCTCCGATCCGCCGGAGGACCGTCGTCAACAGGCGTGAAATTCGGAATGTAGTGGGTGCGCGCCGCGGGCCACCCTTCGCGCACCACGTGATCGGCGATATCGGGCGTGTTGCACACCAGATGATGACAGCGCCGGTAGTACTTGAGGCTGTAGTAGCCGCCCAGGCGTCCGACGTTGACCCAATCGCCCTCCGGCAGGATGTGGCAGGCCCGGTTCATCCAGCCTAGGATTACGTCCGGGCGCTCCAGCTTCGCGAGCTTCGCCAGCCTCCGCCGCGTCACGATATCGAAGAATCCGCCGAACATGAACTGGCTGACCCGGCAGCCGACCGCCGACAGGCGCGCGGCGCGCAACGGAAACGGCCGGATTGCGCAGGCCTGATCGACGCCGGTCCGGGCCAGCCCGACGACGAGATCCTCATAAAAGCGCTCGGCCCCGCCATGCAGACCGCCGGCAAGGACTTGCAACAGGCGCACGTTACTAACTCCGTAAGAGCGGCTATAAGTCGCGCATAATGTCCGATCAGACCGTCCCTTTAAAGCATCCGATCCGCTATCGCGTCGAGGCCGGCGCTGCGCGCCTTCTGTTTGCTCTGCTGAACCTGTTCTCGGTCGACAGGGTTTCGGCGTTCGGCGCATGGCTGGGCCGCACGGTTGGGCCGCTGACCCGCGCCCACAAGATCGCCCACCGCAATCTCGCGCGGGCGATGCCGGAACACGATGAGACGGCGCGCGCGGGAATCCTGCGCCGCGCCTGGGACAACTTCGGGCGCACGATGACGGAATACGCGGTGATCCCGCGCCTCGAGGATCGCGTGACGTTGGAAGGCCACGAAGAATTGGCCGCGCGCGCGAAAGAGGGCAAACCCGCGCTCTTGATGACCGCGCATCTCGCGAACTGGGAGTTGATCTTCGACGCGTTGCGCCTTCACACAAAACCGATCACGGCGGTTTACCGCAAGGCCAACAACCCGCTTGTCGACGAGATGATTGCCGAGATCCGCCGCCGCGGCGTGGCGGGGCTCGCGCCGAAGGGCCCCGCCGGGGCGCGCATCGTCCTTAGCGAATTGAAGCAGGGCGGCCACGTGGTGATGCTGGTCGACCAGAAACTGAGTTCAGGCATCGACGTGCCGTTCTTCGGCCGGCCGGCCGCGACGGCCCCGGCGATCGCCACCTTCGCGCTAAAACTTGACTGCCCGGTTTTCCCAATCCGCGTGGAGCGCCTGGGCGGCGCCCGCTTCAAGATCACGATCGAAGAGCCGTGGCGCTTCGCGCCGACGGACGATCACGACGCGGACATCCACGCCGCCATGACGGCGATCAATCAGCGCTTGGAACGATGGATCCGCGAACGGCCCGATCAGTGGCTATGGATGCACCGCCGCTGGCGGGAAAACTAAAGCCTTATTCGGCGGGCGCGACCGTGACGTCGATGCCGTCGAGGGCTTCGGTAAATTTGATTTGGCACGACAGCCGCGAATTTTTGCCCTTGTAGAACGTCGTCTGCTCGACGAGTTCCTCTTCATCGGGCGTGCGCGTCGGCAACTTGTCCAACCAGGCGTCCGCGACAAAGACGTGACAGGTCGCGCACGAGCACGACCCGCCGCACGCGGCTTCGACGTCGAGGTCGTTGTCGCGCAGGTTTTCCATCAGGGTGTGGCCAATCTTGCCGTCGAGGGCAACCTGTTGACCGGAACGGGTGGTGACGTTGATTTTTGCCATGCGGGGCTTCTAAAGCCCGCCCGTCAGAGGGACAAGGTTTTTATGACCGGAGCGCCCGCGGCCCTTAAAACCATCACCTTCTGATCCGCGGGCATGGCCTCGGGCAAGCTGTCGGGCCTCACATAGGCCAGTTCAAAAATCTCGTGGTTCAGGCACGGCGGTTGCGCGGGATCGATTGTTCCCCTCACCGCGATTTCCAGGTGACGCGGATGGATGAAATAGCACCCGACAATCCCGTCCACCGAGGCCTTCAGCCCCACTTCCTCTTGAAGCTCGCGCAAGGCCCCCGCTTCCGGGGTTTCCCCTACGTCCAAGAACCCGGCGGGAAGACCCCACGGATACCGGTGGCGGAAAACGTGACGCTGAACGAGAACCTCGCCGGTGGGCGTAAAGAACACGCCCGCCACCCCAATCCGGTAGGACGGGGTAATGGCGCGCAGCAGTCCTCGTGTCATCCATTCGGGCGTTGCGCCGAAGATGAGGGACAGGAACTTCTTCAAGGGCCGTCCCATGCGCGGGTGCTTTCGTCGGCGATCCGCGGATAGAGCGCCAGCATCCGTTCAAACCAGGGCGTCAGCGGATCGTCACGCTCAAGGACACGCTCGGGCGAGACGGCGCGCCACCACATCAGGAAGCCGGCCGCGACGTAATCGGCGTAGAGCGGCGCCGCGCCCGATAGATACGGCTGATCCGCCAGCACCGCGCGCAAGGGATCGAGGGTCGCGCGCAACGCGGCGATTCGTTCGGCCACCGGCGCGGCTGTGAAGGCCTCAATGGGCATACCGAAGCGTTGCGCCCGGCTGTCGCGATAATAGTCGCGGTCCTCGGGCTGCACTTTCTTGTAAACCTCGGCGACAACGACTTTGACGCCCGCGCGCAGGATATGGGTGGCGAATGTCGCCAGCACGAAGCGGGCGAAGCTTCGTCCCACCGCACCCCCGAACACAGAAGGGCGCTCCGGATAAGCCGCCTCCAGGTGCTCGGCGATGGCCCAACTGTCGGCGATCACCTGGCCCGCGTCCTCCAGGACCGGCACCATTTTCTGGCCACCGCCGCAAATCGACGGGATGCCCGTGAAGCTTGTGGTCGCAGTGCGGTAGTCGAGCCCCTTATGCGCCAGCGCAAACCGCACCATCCAGCAAAAGGGCGACGACAGAACCCCCTGATCGAGGGCCAATTCATGCAGTAAAATGGTCACCGTGCGTCTCCCCTGTTCCAGAACACGATTGATGCATAATTATCATAATTTGCAAATACTTAGGGTGGATTTTGGGTTTAGTCCCGGTACGCGCGACGCCGCTATCCATCGAAATTTTCGAACATACCGCACGCCTAAATTCGTTTGATCGGAGATTGACCCCGTGGAACATTGTGCACTGCAAACAACAGATGACCTAAAGAAAGCGGCGGAGCCGGCCAACGTGAGCAGTGCTGGACTCTTGTGGGGTGTGATCATCGCGACAACGGCCACGGCGCTCTCGGCGGCACATGCCGTCGATCTGAGGAACCGCGACCGCATGCCGCGCGAAATCACCATCAATCATAGCGACGGTAAAAGCGAAACGATCACGGTCGGCGCGGGCCAGAGCCTCTCGGACATCTGCAGCGACTGCGTGGTCCTGACCGAGACATCGTCCGTCGAAGTGAAAGGAAATGCGACCGTAAAGATCGAACGCGGCGAAGTTTCGATCGACGGAAAGCGATAGGAGGTTCGGCGAGAAACACGGTTCAGAACGAGCAAAAGAAATTCGATACAGCGTAAGCGCCCTGCCCCAAGCGGGGCGCTTTCATTTTACGCGCGCCTGCGCGTTCTACTTTGTACGGCGCCGGACAACCAAGGCCGCCAGGATCAGCAACACCGCCGTCGCCGCGATCATGATCGTCGCAAGGGCGTTGATCTTTGGGCTCACGCCCAACCGCACGCTCGAGAACACCACCATGGGCAAGGTGGTCGACTGCGGGCCGGACACGAAACTCGCGATCACAAGATCATCGAGCGACAGTACAAAGGCCAAGAGCCAACCCGCGATCAGCGCCGGGGCAATCAAGGGAAGCGTGACCTGGAAAAACACCGCCGCCGGTTTCGCGCCGAGATCGGCCGCGGCCTCCTCGACGTCGCGCGCCATCCCGGCGATGCGCGCCTGCACGATCACCGCGACATAGGCCATGGTCACGCCGGCATGCGCCAGCACCAGCGTGAAAACACCACGCCCCGGCAACCACGGCATGACGTTCTGCGCGGCGACGAACAAAAGCAGGAACGCGAGCCCCAAAATCACTTCGGGCATCACGAGCGGCATGGTCAATGTTCCGGCGAACAGCGCGCGGCCGCGAAAAGGCCCGAACCGCGCGAGCGCGTAGCCGGCGGCGGTACCAAACATGGTCGCAAGGCTGGCCGAAACGGCGGCGACGAGAAGACTGATGCCCGCCGCGCGCATGATCTGCCGATCGGCGAACAGTTCGCCGTACCACTGCGTCGAGAAGCCGGTCCACACCGTCACCAGCCGCGAGGCGTTGAAGGAATACCCCATCACCACGAGCAGCGGCAGATACAAGAAGGCGAGCCCGAGACCCAGAAAAATGCGCGCGGTCATGAGCGGACCTCGCGCCTGTCTATGGTTTGAAGCCAGGCGATCGGCGCGACAACCATCACCAGCAGCGCGACGGCGACCGCGGCGCTCATCGGCCAATCCCGGCTGGTGAAAAATTCGCTCCAGAGCACCTTGCCGATCATCAGCGTATCGGGCCCGCCCAACAGTTCCGGGATGACGAACTCACCCATCGCGGGAATGAAGACCAAGAGGCATCCGGCGACGATGCCGGGCGCGGAGAGCGGCAAGGTGACTTGCAGGAACGCCCGCCACGGCTTCGCACCGAGATCGGCGGCGGCCTCCAGGAGGGCGGGATCGAGTTTTTCCAGCCGCGCATAGAGCGGCAACACCATGAAGGGAAGATTGGCGTAAACGATGCCGAGATAGACGGCGCCGTCCGTATTGATAAGGCGCAACGGCGCGTCGATAAGCCCCGCGCCCGCAAGCAGGGAATTGATGAACCCTGTCGGCCGCAACAAACCGATCCACGCGTAGATGCGGATCAGGAAGGACGTCCAGAACGGCAACACCACCAGCAGGAGCAAAATGGACCGCCAGCGCACCGGCGCGCGCGCGATGCCGTAGGCCATGGGATAGCCCAGCAGAAGCGCGATCGCGGTCGACACGAAGGCGATCTGGATCGAACCGAGATACGCCTTGAGATAAAGCCCATCCTGAAAGAGCGCGGCGTAGTTCTCCAACGTGGATGGGGGGCCATAAGGCGGCACGCCCAGCTGCGCGGTCGCGATGCTGATCTTCAAGACGATGGCGAAGGGCAAAAGGAGGATCAGGCCGACCCACAGCCACGTCAGGGCGAGCGCCGTTCTGGCCTGCGGCGTCATGCGGGCAGCATCCGCGCCGCGTCCTGCGGCCAGCTTAGAAAGACGCGCTCGCCTTTTTGGAAGACCGGCTCGCCGTCGGCGTTCTGGCGCAGGACGCGCACCATAAGCTGATCAGTCTGCACCAGATATGTGGTCGCCGTGCCGCGATAGATGATGTCGGCGACCACCCCGCTTATCGTTCCCGAGGCGGCGGAGATCGTGATGCGTTCAGGGCGCACGGCAACGCCGGACGGCCACAGATTGACGTCACCGAAAAAGCGCGCGACGGCCCGGCTGGCGGGCTTCTCATACAATGCGCGCGGCGCATCTATCTGTAGGATACGCCCGCGCTCCATGACCGCGATGCGATCGGCCATCGCCATGGCTTCATCCTGATCGTGTGTGACGATCACGAAGCTGATCCCTAAGCGGCGGCGCAGCGCGAGCAATTCCAGTTGCGTGCGTTCGCGCAAATGCTTGTCCAACGCCGCTAAGGGCTCATCGAGGAGCAGCGCCTTCGGCCGCTTGGCGATGCAGCGGGCCAGCGCAACCCTTTGGCGCTGCCCGCCGGAGAGCTGGTCGGGCTTGCGGGCGGCGAACGTTTCCATCTCGACGATGCCAAGCGCTTCCTTCACGCGCAGATCGACCTCCGAGGATGGCAGGCCGTCCTGCTTCAGGCCGAAAGCCACGTTGGCGGCCACCGTCATGTGCGGGAACAAGGCGTAGGACTGGAACATCATGTTCACGGGCCGCGCGTACGGCGGCGCGCGCGTGACGTCGGCCCCGCCGATCGCAATCGCGCCGACGTCCGCCCGCTCGAGGCCGGCGATGAGCCGCAGCAGCGTCGTCTTGCCGCACCCCGATGGACCGAGGAGCGCGAGACACTCGTCGGCGCCCACATCGAGCGAAACGTGATCGACCGCCAGGACCGACCCGAATCGCTTGACGATGCCTTCAACGCAGATGAGCGGCGTCATTGGAGGGTCAGGTGCCGGTCTTCACGCCGTTCCACAGCCGCGTCCGCAGGGATTCGATCTCGGGCGACGGCACGGTTTCGGGGAACAGCCGCTGCATCATCTCCGGCGCCGGATAGACATTGCGGTCGTCGAGGATGTCCTTGTCGACGAAGGCCGACGCTTTCGCATTGGCGTTGGCGTAGAACACTTCGTTGGTGATCGCCGCCATCACGTCGGGTTCGAGAATGTAGTTGAGGAACGCGTGTGCGGCCTGGGGATGAGGCGCATCCTTCGGGATGGCGAGGAAATCGAACCACATGACCGCGCCTTCCTGCGGGATGCTGTAAGCGATTTCGACGCCCTTGCCGGCCTCTTCGGCGCGGTCGGCGGCCTGGAAAATATCGCCGGAGTAACCCATCGCTACGCAGATGTCGCCGTTCGCCAGGGCCGAGATGTATTCGGAGTTGTGGAATTTCGCGATGTGGGGGCGCACCTGCGTCCATGCGGCGGCGGCGGCTTCATAATCCGCCGGATCGGCGGAATGCGGATCTTTGCCGAGATAGGCCAAGGTGAGTTCAAACACATCGGCTGGAGAATCGAACACATACACGCCGCACGTCGCGAGCTTCGCGGCATAGGCGGGATCGAGCAGGAGTTTCCAACTGTCGACCGGCGCGTCCTCGCCAAGAACTTCCTTCACCTTCGCCACGTTGTAGCCGATGCCGGACGTTCCCCACATGTAAATGAGGCCGTGCGCATTGCTCGGGTCCGACGCCGCCGCGCGTACGGCGATCGCGGCATCCTGGTTGCCGAAGTTCGGAAGCTGGGACCGGTCGAGCGGTTGCACGATGCCCGCCTTGATGAACCGCGCGAGCACCGGGCCGTTGGGCACAACGACGTCGTAGCCGGAGCCGCCCGCCAGCATCTTGGCTTCCAGCAGTTCGGACGAGTCGAACACGTCCATATTCACGGCGATGCCGGTCTTCTTGGTGAAATTCTCGAGCGTGTCCGGCGCGAGGTAGTCGGACCAGATGTACAGGTTGAGGGTCTTTTCGCTGTCGGAGGCCGGACCGCAGGCGGCGAGCAAACCCAGCGCGACGGCGCTTGCGCAAAGCCGATGTAACATCATGGAAACAACCCCTTCCGAAGACCCAACCCAGGATAATGCTTGGATGACGCTTGGAATAGTCCGGGTCATACTAAACCGATGTTCGACGAGCGGGATTGGGGAAGCGAGATGGCGCGCATGGGAGATCTGCAGGGGCGGGTTCACCGCGCCTACGCATGGAGCGGCGACGGCCAGATCCACTACCGGCGTTCAGGCCCGGACGGGGCGCGCAGCCCCCTCCTGATGCTTCACGCCGCGAAAGGGCGTGCGGCGGACTTCGAGGCGTTGATGTCGGAGATGGGGCGGGAGCGGTCGGTGATCGCGCCCGACCTGCCGGGCACGGGCATGTCGGATCCCTTAAACGGTCGCAACGACGTTGCGGCCCGGGCGAGCGCGATGTTGGACCTGGTCGCGGACCTTGGCCTGGCCATGGTTGACGTCCTTGGGGTCGAAGACGGCGGTGCGGTCGCGCTCGAGATGGCGCACCAGCAGCCCGACGTTGTCCGCAAGATCGTCCTGATTTCCGCGCCGCCGCCGGAAGGTCTGCTCAGTCAGCCGACCCTTGCGTTGGACATCGGCGGATTCCCCGCGGCGGGCGCGGACGCGGCCGCCCGCGCCTTCAAGGACTTCCTCGATACGTGATTTTAAGGCGCGCCGTTTAAAGCGCAGCGAATTCCGCCCAGAGCGGGACGTGATCCGAGCTTTTGACGTTCAACATGGCGCGCGACGTCACCAGCTTCAGGTCCCGATAGAATACGTGGTCCAGCACCTGGTTGAAGTGGCGCCATTGGGGCGCGGCGGCCGGCACCCGTGACAGCCCCAAATCGCTCATCGCTTTCTGCAGAAGGTGCCAGCGCGATTCATTCCAGGTGTTGAAGTCCCCCGCGACGATGCAGGGCCCCTTATGGTCGTGGACCGGACCGATGATCTGCTCCAGTTGGCGGGCGAATTTCGCCGTCGAGACGAGGTTGATCGCATGGACGTTCAAGACGAGGAGCGTATGTCCCGCGAAAGGATACCTGGTAATCAGGAATGTCTTCGGTGTGGAGACCAATGGTTCCCGATCCAAAGACTTCACGACGCTGCTGGACAAGGCGGCGACCTTGCTGCCGGTCTTTGGGCCCGTCGTGATGCCGGCGCCGACCCCGATATTCTCCGCCATGATCCATTCGAGGCCGCTGGCCAAATGGAACGGTTGGGCGATTCCTCCGTGCAACACGGCCTCCTGGAGCAGGACCAGTTCGACGCCGGAACTCATGCTGGTGAGGTCGGGCATGCAGCCCTTCTTGCGCGCCTTGAACATGTTCCAACTGATCATCTTGATCGTCGGGCCGAAATCGGCGTTCGAGGCCGCCCCCAGATGCACGATGGATTCCGTCTCCGGATAGGTGAGAAGACGGCCAGCACGGGAAAAAAGGGAAAACGGATTATCCAAGAAGGGAACCAAATCCGGGTTTTTCAAACGTTGCACGAACCATCATTATACGGCGTCACCCTCACTCGGGCAAAATCCTCCCCGGCAGAAATTGTTTCCCATCAATGGCGCGCGGGTCCATCATCCGCGGGATGAAAGCCGCAGACCGTCGGCCCAGTCCCCGTGTGGTTCCCGTGACAGAATGAGCGTGTTCGACAGCCCTTCTGAATGGATCGCCTGTGGATGGGGCGCCTGTGGATGGAGCGCCCGATGATCCCCGAGCGCGTCCGCGCCTTCCTGCGCGCGACCATCAAGAGCGTGTGGGCTTTGGACCTTCTTGTATTGATGAAGAACGCGCCGGATCGGGCGTGGACGGTCGGCGCCCTCAACGACCGCTTGCGGGCCTCGACGACCCTCGTTGAGGAAATCCTCAAAGGTTTCACCCGCGAGGGGCTGGTCACCGCCAACGCCGACGACACTTACGCCTACACGCCAGCGTCGGCGGAAATGGACGCGGTCGCGGGCGAACTCGTGCGGCTCTACGCCGAGCGCCCCGTCGCCATCATCAAGGAAATCCTGTCCGCGCCCAACGAGAAGATCCACTCGTTCGTGGACGCGTTCCGTCTGAAGAAGGACTAGGCCGTCATGACCGTTCAATCGGGGATTTACCTCCTCTGCGTGGTCACAAGCTTGATTTGTCTTGTGCTTCTGGCGCGCGGTTACCGGCGCACGGGCGTCAAGCTTCTCCTGTGGAGCGCCTTGTGCTTCGTCGGCCTGGCGCTCAACAACCTCCTTTTGTTCATCGACCTCGTGCTGCTTCCGACCGAAATCAGCCTGTTATATCTGCGCCAGGGAACGACCCTGGCCGCCCTGAGTGTGCTGCTCTACGGCTTTATCTGGGAAGCGGATTAGGGGACTGCAATGGCTGCATTCGCATACGGCCTGTTGACCGCCGTCCACCTGGTCGCCGCCGCGTTCTTCCTGCGGTTTTACCTGCGCACGAAACAGCGCCTGCTGCTTCTGTTCGCGTTGGCGTTCGTCCTGTTCGCCGCCAATCAAGCCATCCTCGGGGTCGGGGTCGGCGTCGCCGAGGCGGAAGAGCAGGCGAACGCGTACCTTCTTCGCCTCATGGGCTTCGTCTTGATCATCGCGGGGATCATTTCGACGAACTTCGGCCGCCGTCGCCGAAACGAGTAGCGTTCCGATACGGAATCGGTCTAGCGTTGCGCCCGCGTTCAACGCCTTGATCCACTCTGGAGGGGACATATGGCAGCTAAGAAGAAAGCCGCGCGGAAGACCGCTAAGAAAGCCGCCGGCAAGGTTAAGAAAAAGGCGAAAGCCGCTGTGAAGCGGACCGCCAAAAAAGCGGCGAAAAAGAAAACCGCCAAGAAGAAAGTCGCCAAGAAGGCCGCGAAGAAAGCCGCTCGCAAGACCGGCAGCAGCGTGAAGAAGGCCGTGAAGCGCGCGGTGAAAAAAGTCTCGCGCAGCGTCAGCAAAGCCGTCGAAAAGGCCAAGCAGGTTGCTCAAGGCGCGGCCGACGCCGTTGCCGAAGCGAAGCCGCAAGGCGTTCTGGGCTTCTAGACGTTTCCGCCCGCGGGGGTTTGGTCTTCCGCGGGCGCACACGCGCCCCCTTAAGTGGCCGCACCTTCCGGCATGACCCGGGTTCTCCTTTTCGGCGGACTTTTCGCCGGGATTCTCTCCCTGGCGCTTGCGCGGCCCGCATGGTCCTGGGATGCGGACGGACATCGGTTCGTCTGCACCGTGGCCTCCTACGAAATGAATGAAAGAGCGCGCGGCGCGGTCAAAGCCCTTTTGGCGCTGGACAGCCGCGAGCAGTTTGCCGAGGCCTGTGTCTGGGCGGACGACATTGCCCGGACCCGTCCGGAGACGGCGGCCTGGCACCGCATGTACGTGCCCAGGGATGCGCAGGCCGTCGATCCCGCGCGCGACTGTCCGGCCACGGGCTGTCTGACCTCCGCGATCGAATACAACCATCAGATTCTGACGAGCGACGCGCCGAACGCGGTCAAAGCCGAGGCCCTGAAGTTCCTGATGCACCTTGTGGGCGACGTGCACCAGCCGCTCAACCTCGGCTTTGCCGAGGATCGCGGCGGCGACGCCATTCCGATCGTGTTTCACGCCCGGACCATGACCTTGCGCGACCTCTGGGACCGGGAACTCCTGCGGGCCCGGCCCGACACCTGGCGCGAACTCGCCGACAGTTACGAGGCGCGTTTTCCCTACCTCGAACGGCGCCTGTGGCCGGCGGGCGCGGTCACCGACTGGGCCAATGAAAGCCTGTGGATCATGCGCACGCCGGCGACCGGGTATCTCGGCAACCCAGGCAACCTCGAATTCGGCGAGATCTACGTTAGGCAGAACCAGCTCGCCGTTCTGCGACGCCTCTCTCAAGCCGGGGTGCGGCTTGGCCTGATGTTGAACCGGACTTTCGCGCCGTAAGCGGTACGACACGCTTCAAATCCTGCGCCATCATCAACCGTTCGACGCCAAGGGCCCAACCGATCCCCTCGGCGTAACGGCCGCCGCCGCCCAACTGCTTGGACGCGCCCAACGCCGCGCACTCCGTCTCGAAGCCCGCATCGATGTAGTACCGCAAGCCCCGGCGGACCTTGTCGTTGAAGGTGTAGGGAATGCCCAGTTCCTCCAGGCAGGCCTTCATGAGCGCGATCACCTCGTCGCGCGCGATGTTCTGGCCGAGGGCTTCGACGCCGAACTGGGTGAACTCCCGGTAACGGCCCTCCTGCGGTTCCTCGAACCGATAGCAGCGGGCCACATAGAACAGGCGCGCCGGTTTCGGCATCGTCGCCGACCAGCCGTTGTTCCACATCTCCTGGATCATGGCGGTCGCTTCGGGAACAAGGCAGGCGTTCACCCGCGAGCGGTCGCGGAACGTCCACATTTGGGTCTCTTTCTCGGACCCGATCGTCCCCTTGAAGGTGTCGGCCTCCCAGATCGAGGGCAGGACGACTTCAGAATATCCGGACTCGATGAACCACCCTCCGCAGGATGGAGATCGTCTCGACGTAACGGCGGGCCTCTTCGCCCGTCAGAACCTTGGTGCCGCGCAACATGGTGTTTTCCTTTCCTTGGGTTGAACCCGGACGGCGAAAGGAGGACATGAAAAAGGCCCCATCCGTCGTCGGGGCCTGGTTGTGCACGCTGAAGATCAGCCGTGCGTCATGGCCCGCTCATCACATGATGGTGGTGCGCATGAAAATGAACGACAGTGGTGCGAGCCGTTGTCATGGCCCCTTGTGTACAGGCATAGGGGGCCTGCCGCAAGCTGACGCACATGAGATCAACCCCCGGACCCCGATGAGCCTTGTGACCGTTTACGCCGGCCTGTTCGCGGCGGCCTTCCTCGCCGCGACGATCTTTCCCGCGCAGTCGGAAGCGGTGCTCGCCGGTCTCATCATGACCGGTGACTATCCGGTGGTCGCGCTGGTGACGGTTGCCAGCGTCGGCAATGTTCTGGGGTCCGTGGTGAATTGGGGGCTCGGCCGGGGCATCGAGCGTTTCAAGAACCGGCGCTGGTTCCCCGCCAAACCCAACGCCCTGGACCGCGCCCAAGGCTGGTACCGGCGTTATGGCAAGTGGTCGCTACTGCTGTCGTGGGTTCCGTTCATCGGCGATCCGTTGACGGTCGTCGCCGGGATCATGCGCGAGCCGCTTGCCGTATTTCTCGCGCTGGTGACCGTCGCCAAGGCGGGGCGTTACATCGCCCTGGCCGCGCTTCTCCTCTAGAGACCGAACGCGACCGAGCGCATGGAGATCGATGCATTCTGCAGGCCGTCGAACACCGTTTCCACGGTTTCGTCCGGCGCGGCCGCGCCCAGGGCATAGAGAAACGGGTACCAGTGTTCCGGCGTCGGAATGGAGAGCCGGCCCGCGTCAGAGGCCAGGGCCTCGGTGACCAACGCCGATGAATCTCGAGCTTCAAGCCGATCCTTGACCCACGCGTCGAACGCGACCGCCCAGGGATACGGCGGCGCGGTCTCGTTCCATGTGATGAGGCGGAGGTTGTGAACGATGTTGCCGCTGCCGACGATGAGCACACCCTGATCGCGCAGCGGCGCGAGGGCCCGCCCCAGCGCGAAGTGATCTTCCGCCGGGCGTTCCATATCGAGGCTGAGTTGCAGGACAGGAACGTCCGCCTTCGGGAAAATATGACGCAGAACCGACCATGCGCCGTGGTCGAAGCCCCAGTGCTCGTCGTCCAGATTGAGGCTGGGGCGCGCGATTTGCGACTGGATGGCCTCGGCCAGCGCGGGATCGCCCGGCGCGGGGTATTGAATCTCGGACAAGGCTTTCGGGAACCCATGGAAATCGTGGATGGTGCGCGGTTGCGCCTGATGAGTGATCCACGTCCCCTCGGTCATCCAGTGCGCGGAGACGCAGAGCACCGCGCGCGGACGAGGCAGACGCGCGCCAAGCGCGCCCAGCGTCCGTGTATAGGCGTTGTCGGCGATCGCGTTCATGGGCGAACCATGTCCGATGAAAAGAGCAGGCATACGCATGCGGCGCGCCTTTCCTGTTATACGCGTGCGATCAACGCCTGCGCGGCGGCGGGCGCGCGTTCCTTGGCGCCCGAGATGAAATAGACGAAAGCGTCGCCGCGTTTGGCCCAGTCCTTGGCGCGCTTCGCCCATCCGTCGAGCGCGGACGTCTTGTAGCCGGTTTGGACGTCGGGCGCGGTGCGCATCAGGCGGGCGTAGGAGAAGTCGGCGGTGGGCTCGTCGATCTCGGGAAAGTCGTCATCGTCGGCGAAGACGATCGCGGCGTTGTATTTGCGCGCGAGGTCGTAGAAGCGCGCGTCCATGAAGGTGGGGCTTCGGACCTCAAGCGCATGGCGCAGCTCCAAACCGTCGACCTCGCGCGGCAGCAGTTTCAAAAACGCCTCGAAGTCCGTGGGATCGAATTTCTTCGTGCCCATGAACTGCCAATTGATCGGCCCGAGACGATCCTTGAGTTCGCTCAAGCCCTGGTGAATGAAGCGGTCGACGGACTCGCCCGCGCCCGCGAGCTCGCGGCGGTTGGTGCAATAGCGCGACGCCTTCACCGCGAAGACGAAACCGTCGGGCGTTTCCTCGCGCCACTTGGCCCAGGTCGCGGGCTTGAAGGACGAATAATAGGTGCCGTTGATCTCGATGGAGGTCAGGGCGCGGCTGGCGAATTCCAGCTCTTTCTTCTGGGACAGGCCCTTCGGATAGAACACGCCCCGCCAGGGCTCATAGGTCCATCCGCCGATGCCGACCAGGACGCGGGAATCTCCGCTTTTTACAGGCCGGTTTTTCTCGGGCGCGTTTTTCTTGGGCGCGCTTTTCACGGACGCACGTTTCGCCGCGGGACGTTTAGCCATCTGGCACCTCCTGGAAGGCGCACACCTTACCTGGGCGAACTCCACAAAGGCACCCAACGTATGGGGCAACATATGGGGTCAGACTCCATTTTTTTAATTTACTCTGACCCCAAATCGGTGGCCCCAAATGGATTTCCGCAAAGCAGGAATGCAATTATATACATGGTATATAATATCATCCATCTCCTATAACAGCGGCGTCAAGGCTGGAGACCCCGATGACCGCTTGCGCGCCGTTTTCCGTTCCCCTGGAAGTGTACGAACTGTCCCGCACCATGCGGCATTACCTTGGCCGCGCGACGCGCGAGCTTGGGTTCAGCCAGGAGCAGTGGCGCGCGCTGTGGCACCTGTCGCGCAACGAAGGGCTGACTCAAACCAATCTTGCGGCGCTCTTGGAGGTGCAGCCCATCTCCCTGACCCGCGCCCTCGACCGCTTGGCCGAGCAGGGTCTGATCGAGCGCCGGCCCTCGCCCAACGACCGCCGCGCGAGCCAAGTGTACCTGACCGAGAACGCCGCGCCGGTCATCGCGAAGCTGAGCGAGATCCTCGACGCGTTTCGCGCGACCGCCGTCGCCGGCTTAAGCGGCGACGAACTGGCGCTCGCGACCGATCTTCTGCGCCGCATGCGCGCCAATCTGGACAAACAAGACACAACAACGAGCGTCGCTTAGGGAAACGACCATGACCGCACAGCCTGAAACCACCACCCCATCCCCCCAGAAGAATCGCGGTCTGCGCCGCGTCCTGATGCTGGGCGTCCCGCTCGCCGTCGTTCTTGCGGGCGGCGCCTTGTATCTCGCGGGTGGACGGTTCGTCTCGACCGACAACGCCTATGTGAAGGCCGACATCGCCTCGCTGTCGCCGGAAGTCGCCGGCAACGTGCTGGAGGTCATGGTGACCGACAATCAGAAGGTCACGAAGGGCCAGCCGCTGCTCGTCATCGACGCGACCAACTACAAAGTGATGCTGGCAGGCGCCGAAGCACAAATGCGCTCGGCCGTGGCGAATATCGAGAGCGCCAAGGCCCGTTACCGGCAGAAAGAGGAATCGATCGCCCTGATGCGCACCAACGTGCGTTTCGCCGAACGCGAATATCAGCGTCAGGCCCAGCTCGCGTCGTCCAACTTCGTGGCCGCCGCCAAACTCGATCAGGCCCAGCACGCGCTGGAATCGGCCAAGCGGAATCTCGCGCTGCTCGAACAGGAGAAGGCGGAGATCCTGGCGACGCTTGAAGGCGACCCGAACATCGCGCCGGATGCGCATTCGGCCTACCAGCAGGCCCGCGCGGGCCGGGAGAGCGCGAAGTTGATGCTCGACCGCTCGACGATGATCGCGCCTTTCGACGGCGTCGTGAGTCAGGTGCCCAAGGTGGGCGACTTCGCCCGCACGGGCGCGCCGATCCTGTCGCTGGTCTCCACCTCCGGCGTGTGGGTGGAAGCCAACTTCAAGGAAACCGACCTGACCCAGATGAAGCCGGGGCAACCGGTGGCGATCGAGGTCGACACCTACCCCGACCGTACTTTCCACGGACGTGTGGCCAGCATCAGCCAGGCGACGGGCGCCGAGTTCTCGGTCCTGCCCGCGCAGAACTCGAGCGGCAACTGGGTGAAAGTGGTGCAGCGCGTGCCCGTGCGCATCGCCTTCGACGACACCGCGCGCGGGCCGACCTTGCGCGCCGGCATGAGCGTCATCGCCGAAGTCGATACCGGCTTGCGGCGCAGCGCAAAGTGGTTCGGCGCGCAGGCCGGCGAGCAAACCCCGTAAGACCTCACTCCGGCACGCCCACACCGCACACCCCTCGCAAGACGGCCGCCGCCCATGGCGCAGATGCACGAATACTTCAACGCCCATCCCGGACGGCGCTCGGCTCTGGTGATCGTCGTCACGCTGGCGATGATCATGCAGACGCTGGACGCCACCATCGCCAACGTGGCCCTGCCCCACATGCAAAGCAGCATGAGCGCGGCGCAGGACCAGATCAGTTGGGTGCTGACGTCCTACATGATCGCCTCGGCGGTCGGCATGTCGCTCACGGGTTTCCTCGCGGCGCGCCTCGGCACCAAGAACCTTCTCAACATCTCGATTGTCGGGTTCACCGTCGCGTCCATGCTGTGCGGCATCGCGCAGAGCCTGCCGGAAATGATCCTGTTCCGCGTCGCGCAAGGCCTGTTCGGCGCGGGCCTGCTGCCGTTGTCCCAGGCGATCATGCTGGATGTGTTCCCGCGGGAGAAACAGGGTCCCGCGATGGCGATCTGGGGCATGGGCGTAATGCTCGGTCCCATCCTGGGTCCGACGCTGGGCGGCTACCTGACCGAATACTACAACTGGCGCTGGATCTTCTTCATCAACGCGCCCTTGGGCCTGATCTGCACCTTGGCCGTGATGGCGCTTCTTCCGGAGACGCCGCCCAACAAGAAGACCCACTTCGACATGCTGGGTTTCGCCCTCCTTGCGATTGCGCTGACGTCGTTCCAGCTCATGCTGGACCGCGGCGAAACCCTCGACTGGTTCTCGTCGCACGAAATCATCATCGAGGCCGTCCTCGCCGGCCTTGCGTTCTACGCCTTCCTCGCGCACGTGCTGACCACCGACAAACCTTTCATCACGCCGAGCCTGTTCCGCGACGTGAATTACGCCGTCAGCATGGTCATCGGCGCGGCCTTCGGCGTCACGTTGTTCGCCACGATGACCTTGATGCCGATGATGCTTCAGAATCTGATGCACTATTCTGTGATCGACACCGGGCTGGTTCTGATGCCGCGCGGCATCGGCACAATGTTCGCCATGGCGATCGTGGGGCGCATCATCACCCGCATGGACGCCCGCCTGATCATGTTCACCGGCCTCATGTTGACGGCGGCCGCGCTGTGGCACATGTCGACCTGGACGGTCGACGTCTCGGAGTTCGAGATGATCGCAACCGGCGTCCTGCAGGGCGTGGGGATCGGGTTCCTGTTCCCGCCTCTGTCCATGATCGCCTACATGACGCTGCCGGCGCACCTGCGCACGGAAGCCGCGGCCTTCTTCAGCCTGACGCGCAACATGGGTTCAAGTGTCGGTATCTCGATCATGGTCGCGCTGCTGGCGCAGAACACGCAGATCAATCACGCGTCCTTGTCCGAACACATCACGCCGTTCAGCCGTGCGCTCCAGACCCTCATCCCCGGGGCGGGCTGGTCGATCGACGGCGCCGCCGGGATCGCGCAACTCAACGGCGAGCTGACGCGCCAGGCGATGATGATCTCGTACCTGAACGATTACCGCGTGATGGCTTACGCCATCCTCATCGTGACGCCGCTGATTTTCCTGCTGCGTCTGCCCAAGCAAGGACCGGCCGTGGCGGGCCAGCCCGTCGTGGCCGCGGCGGCCGAGCACTAAGGAGTTAAGCGCCCAGAAGGCGCGCCAGCCACGCCGGTCGGCGCCGCGACCGGTTAAGGCTGGCGGTGCGGATCCCCACGAACACGCCGCGGTGATGGCGCACGGTCTCGCGGTCTGTGCCGTTCGCAAGGATATTGCCGAGGGTGTCGTACTGCTCGAACGCCAGATCGAACCCGGCTTCGCGCATCGCCTCCAGCAAACCTTCCTTGATGGGCCAGAAACTCCGCCGGTTTTCCCACGAGGCCCATTTCATCTGTTCAAGCTGCTCGACCGTGCCGCCGTCGTGCTCGAAGTACCAGCGGCCGGGATAGCCTTCATGGGTCTCGATCGGACCCAGCACCTTCTCGAACACCGTTTCGGGATAATGGTCCGGCTGACCGTAGTGCGTGTTGATGATGATGGCGTCGCGCGCCTGGCGGCCCAAGAGATGGATGAACTCGCGTGGCCGGTCCAGGTGATAGAGGAGACCGCAGCAGAAGACGACGTCGAAGACGCCGTAATGCGCGAGGTTCCACACATCGTCCTTGGCGAACGCGAGATTGCGAAGGCCCGCGCGGCGCTGCACGTCAAGACAGTTGTCATAGTTCGATTGCCGCACCTCGATGCCGAGGGCGCTCATTCCCATGCGGGCGAATTCAAGCGCGTATCCGCCTTCGAGGCAGCCGAGGTCGGCGATGCGCTTGCCGGCGAAGGCGCCACGATACAGGAGATCGAGCACACGTTTGGCGCCCCGACACCAGTCGGCATCCGCCAAAAGCCCGCCCGCGAAACCCGGCATGGTCTCGGTTCCGTCCGCGAAGCGGATGTTATGGGCCGTGAACGTGTTTGGTTCTGTCATTGTCGGCTCTCTCACTGTCCCCTGTGTCTTAGCCGTAACAGGCGCCGGAGCGGAAGACCAATTCGCGAGAATATTCATTTGCCAAACCACCCCAGCGGGCTAGTTTCGGGGCGAAGTTGGGAGCTGGGCGATGCGCGAAATATCCAAGGTCGAAATTGCGTCCCTCGTCATCGCGGGCTTCGCGCTGTACATGGTGCTGGACATCGGCATGCTGGGCGCGCTGCTGCCGGGCCTTTTGATCTTCCATGTCGTCCACCTGATCGCGCCCGTGTTCCTGCGCATGGGGCTGACGCACGACGCCGGGCGCACCATCGCGCTTGCCGTGCCCCTCATTATCGTCACCGTCGCCGTTGTCCTGGGTGTGCTTGAAGTCATCGACCTGGTCACCGGGCCGGACAGCTTCGTCGAACTGATGCACCGGATGGCGGAAGTCGTCGGCACGGCGCGGGAATACCTGCCCGCATGGGCGCAACAGTACCTGCCGGGCAATGTCGGCGACATCGAAGCCGCGGGCGCCAAGTGGCTGCGCGAGAACGCCGGACAATTGGGTACGTTCGGCCAGAACGCGGGCCGCGTCGCGTTCCATATCGTCATCGGCATGATCGTGGGCGGCCTGGTCGCGTTCTACAGCGGCACCCAGAACCCCGCCCTTGGCCCGCTGGCGCGGGCGCTTGAGGATCGCGCGGAGTTCCTCAGCAACGCCTTCCGCAACATCGTGTTCTCGCAGATCCGGATTTCGGCCCTGAACACCTTCCTGACGGCGATCTACCTCGCCGTGGTATTGCCGCTGCTCGGCATCCAATTGCCGCTCCTGAAAACCATGATCGCGGTCACGTTCATCGCCGGGCTTCTGCCGGTGATCGGCAACCTGATCTCCAACACCGTCATCGTCATCGTGAGTTTGAGCGTGAGCCCGATGGTCGCGGCCGGCTCGCTTGCGTTCCTCGTCATCATTCACAAGCTTGAGTACTTCGTGAACGCGCGCATCATCGGCACCCGCATCAAGGCACGGGCGTGGGAACTGCTCGCCGCCATGACGGTGATGGAAGCCTGGTTCGGCATTCCCGGTTTGATCGCCGCGCCGATTTACTACGCCTACCTCAAGGATGAGTTGAAGGCGCGCGGGCTGATCTAACCAACCTCGCCGGAACAGAAAAACGGCGGCCCTCGATGAGGCGCCGCCGTTTCGCGTTTAAACGCCGCAGAGTCGCGAAGTCTTAATGTCAGGCCTTCGCGCCCCACGAATCGCAATGGCCGTTGACGTTCGCGGGGCCATTGAAGATGTCGCAGTTCCCGCAGCCGCCTTGCACGTCCTTCAAGAAACCGCAGCCGCCGCAGGTCTTCGCGGGATCCTTGGACTGTTCGACATAGTTGAGCGACTCACGAATACTCATTTGCCCGCTGTCGAGTTTCGCGGGATCCGCGCAGAGCGCATCGGCCGCCACGGCCGCGCGCGCCGTCCCGAGAACAGCGAGGCCCGCCAGCGGCAACATCGCGCCGCGTGCGAGTAACTTACGCCGGGAAAAATTGAATTCAGTCATAGCGTCGGTTCCTCCCTTTTCGATGACGTCAAACCACTTTGCGTACCCGCCACAGGCACACAAAGACTCTCGGTTACAATTGTGATCCAATTGCGCCGAAACTGTTTTGCGATCACGACACTAGAGTTCGTCGACGCGGGCGCGCGAAGCTTCGCGGGCAGCCCGAATTTTCGCGCTATTATAAATACTTATGAGAATTGTAACAACGTCGAATTCACGTCGCCGGCGGGCGCGCTCACACGAATGTGTAGGCTAAAAAAGCCCTATGCTTTCACGATGTTGGCGCGGTCCCGCACATCGCGCAACGCGTTGCGTGTATCGATGACGAGGCGGGCCGCACGCGCCACCAGATCGTAATCGACGGTCTCGTGATCGGTCACGATCACCACGCCGTCGTAGGCCGCGAGGGCATCCTTGGACAGATCGATCGAGGCGCGGCCGGCGATCGGCCCGTAGTGGCGCGTCGGCGGAATGCGCGCGACGAAAGGGTCGTGATAATCGACTTTTGCGCCGCGCGTTTCCAACAGCTCGATCAAGCGCAGAGCCGGGCTTTCGCGCGTGTCGTCGACATTCTTTTTGTAAGCCAGGCCAAGAAGAAGCACGCGCGCGCCGTTGAGGCCACGCGCGAAACGTTCGTCGAGCGCGCGCGCGAGGCGCTCGACCACATAATGCGGCATGCCGGTGTTGATCTCGCCCGCCAGTTCGATGAACCGCGTCGCGACGTCGAACTCGCGCGCTTTCCAGGTCAGGTAGAACGGATCGATCGGGATGCAATGCCCGCCGAGGCCGGGGCCGGGATAAAACGGCATGAAGCCGAAGGGCTTTGTCTTCGCGGCTTCGATCACATCCCAGACGTCGATGCCCATGGCGTCGAAAATCACCTTCAGTTCATTGACGAGGGCGATATTCACGGCACGGAAGATGTTCTCGGTGAGCTTCACCGCTTCGGCGGTCGCGGCGTTCGCCACCGGCACGACCTTGGGGACGATGGCGCTGTAGAGGGCCACGGCAAGGCTCAACGCCTGGTCGCCGTCGCCGCCGATGACTTTCGCGGTATTCGCGACGTTAAACGCGGGATTGCCGGGGTCTTCACGCTCCGGCGAGAAGGCGAGGAAAAAATCCGTCCCGCTGCGCAGGCCGCGCTTCTCCAGAATGGGACGCACCAAACCGTCGGTCGTGCCGGGGTAGGTCGTGGACTCGAGCACGATCAATTGCCCCGGCTTGAGATGCGCCGCGACCTGCTCGACCGTCGCCACGACATAACTCATGTCGGGCTCGCGCTGACGCGTCAGCGGCGTCGGGACGCAGATCAACACCGCATCGGCGTCCTTCAGAAGCGCGAAGTCCGCCGACGGCTGTAAGGTCTTCGCGGCGACGAGCGCGGCGACCGCGCTATCGGGAATACGGTCGATATAGGACCGGCCGGCTTTGAGCTTATCGATCTTCGCGGCATCAATATCGAGCGCAAGGGTCCGGAACCCCTTCTCGGCGAAGGCGCGCGCCAGCGGTAGGCCCACGTAGCCAAGGCCGATAACGGCCACGGTGGCGGAGCGGTCGGTGATGCGGGACAGGATTTCACTCATGGCAGACGCGATAGCATGGGGGCGCTAGGCCTAAAAGGGGCGTTTAAAACGGGGGCTTCACACGGCCCAGGAACGCGATCCCCGCGATGAGCAGGTATAACACGACCATATAGCCCAGCGCGTGATTGACGGCGCGGGCCACGGCTTCCTCCCGCTCGGGCGTCGAGCCTTCTTCGGCGATCTCGGCGAAAGGCGCGAAAAACGGGCGGAAGCTGACGTCGATCGCGATGACGATCCAGAACGCGAGGCCGAACATCGCCAGTTTCGCCGCGAACCACGGCTCGTCGATGGGCGCGCCGGTCGCCAGCGAATTAAGGCCGTACACGACGAATCCGGCGCCCGCGAGCGCCTGGAACGCGATCTCGATGTAGCCCAAAAGCGTGCCGAGAGGCGTGTCCTGGCTGCGCACCATCACCAGGATCAGCACGAGCCACGCGCTGCCCGCGCTCCAGAACAGGACTTTGAGGCCGGGCGAGAGCGGATAGACATTGAGCGCGCCGGTCAGCTCGATCCCCACCGGCAGGATGAGGGCGAAACACATGCGGGGCACGAGATGCAGGGCCCGCGCCTTACGGACGGACGCGGCCCGTTTCTCGAAACTCAAATGCGTGTTCTTGGCGGCCGCGGTCCAGAGGAAGACGCCCATCTCGGCCGCCAGCCATACGGCGAACAGCACGATGTGAGCGTAGTCCCATAAGAAGGCGCTATTCGCCATTGGCCGCCATTCCCCCCCGCAGCGCGCCGGACCGCGCCTGCGCGCCCGCCGCCAGAGCGAAAAGAACAACGAACACGACGGTCAAAATCATCTGCAGGTCCAGGAACGCGGTGTGAACACTGTGGATGGTGACGGCGAATTCAAGGGTGCCGACGTAAGATTCCGCCGGCAGACCGCCGATCAACCGGGCGAAAGCGATGTTCTCGGCGATGTTGCACAGGAGCGTATAGACAGGGACAAGCACCACCAGACCCCGTTCCAGGAAAGTGAAAACGCGCGTCGACTGCGCGGCGAACAGCCACGACCACAACAGCATGAGCGCCGCCGCGCTCACAAAAGCCAATAAGGTGTCGACCAGGATGAACGGCAGATAGGCCGGCGCGGCGGCGTCCTCGTAGGCGCCGAGCTGGATCGCGATCATGTAGCGCGTCAAGGGCGACTGCACGTCGAACGGCTTGAAGGTGGTCGCCGCCTGGAAATTCGGGATCAGCACCGCATACTGCACCACGCCCAGGAGAAGCGCGAAAATCACCAGACCGGCCACCGTTCTGCCGGTGGCGCGCGACTTAAGATATGCGGAGAAAGCGGTCATTTACGGATTGGAGCCGACGGGAGCGATCGCCTACTTGTGCCACGCCGGGCCGCGCACCGAAAGATCAACCCTGACCGAGAACGGGAAAACTGGCCCGCAGCCCTTCGAGGATATTGCTGACCGCCAGCGCGGCGAGAATGATGCCGAGCACCCGGGTCATCACATTGATACCGGTGACGCCGAGCACATGCATGATCCGGCTGGCCACCAGGAAACACAGGCCCGTCAGCATAAGAACGGCCAGCATCACGCCCGCGACAACCGCCTGACCGGCAAGCGATCCCGCGTTCTGCGACTGTAGCAGAATGACCGAGGCGATAGCGCCGGGCCCGGCGATCAGGGGAACCGCTAAGGGGAACACAGCGACATCGGGCCGATGCGTCGCCTCGTCTTCTTCTTTCTGCGTCGTCACGCGGATCCCGCTTTCCTTCACCAGCACCATGTCCACGGCCAGGAGCAGGAGGAGGACGCCGCCGGCGATCCGGAACGCGGCGACCGACACGCCCAGATAATGGAGGAGCGGTTGGCCGACGACCGTGAAGACCAGGAGGATGGCGGCGGCGATGGTCACGCTTTTGAGCGCCGTCGCCCGGCGCGCGGCGGCGTCGAGATGGCTGGTGTGGCCAATGAAGAACGGCACCACCCCGATCGGATCGATGATCACGATGAAATTGACGAAGGCCGCGAGCGCGAGGTCGATCATAAGGCGAGTTTAGCAGGGGATGCGCGCCCCGGTCTTGCCTCAACCTTGCCCTACGACGGTCAAATCCGCCCCCTAGACTAGGAGCATGAAGAAACTTGTATTCATCCTGGCCGTCTTTATCGCAACGGGACTGACCGTCAGCGGCGCCGAAGCCCTTATTTTGCAGGTGGGCGCCGCCGAGGGCCTGAAATCCAGCGTCATCACGTTCGTCCTGACGCTGGGCTACGCGCTCCTGGGTCCGGCGCTGCTCGCGGCCGCCGTGTTCTTCCATGACAAGAGCGATTCGCGAAAGCGGCCGCAGGAGACCGTGCCGGCCACCCCGAAGGCGGTGTACAGGCCTTACCTTCAGGGCAACGGGATGTAGGGATTCGCAACTAACAAGACTCAATTCGCGCGCGTTAGTTGCGCAACTTCTGGCACTGAAACCGCGCCACAATCGCGCCATTCATCCGCCTTATTCGGCTGATGATATCCCGCTCGTCAAACACGAACAAACGATCGGATCCCTCACCCCACACCCCCGCTGATCCGGTCGCTGAGGGCCTCACTCGTCGAAGTACGGGTGAGGCCTTCGCACTTTCGAGGGCGGCCGTTCCTCGCGGGCGCGCCGCATTTCTTGATCGCCGCGCGCGAGGAAGGCAAACTGCGCTATCGGCAATCGTGACCAAGAGGGGGAGGTGGTCGTGAAGCGTCAGCTTCTCACGGCTTTTCGCGCCTTCGCTTTCGCCATCGGATGTTTCATCCTCCTGGCCCTGGGCGATATCCGGATTCGTTCGGCCGCGGACGTCGCTTTCTTCGTGCTCGGCTTCGCGGCCTTCTGGGTGCTGATCGAGAAGGTATTCTTGAACTTGAAGGCGAAACGCACGCCACGGAAGTTCTAGAGTGCGGTCTTCCACCTGCCGTCTTCGGTCATCATGATCAAGAAACTTATTGGTCTTATCGCCGCCCTCGCCGTGATCTACGGCGCCGTCTGGACCGCCGCCGCGTTCTGGCTGCGTGGCGCGTTCGACAGCTTCGCCGCCGATCTTACGGCGCAAGGGTATAGCGTCGCGCACGATGAAACGCGGTTCACCGGCTTTCCGGGAACGGTGGGCTTACGGATTCCGAACCTCGCGATCAAAGCGCCGGGTGGACACGGCGGCTGGCGATGGGAAACGGCCGCCGTCGTGGCGAATGTCACCCTCACCGCGCCCACGAGCCCCGTCGTCGACCTCGCCGGCACGCACCGCGTGATGGGGATGCTGTCGGCGCCCGAGGAAGGGTTCACCGCGGCCGTGGGACACGGGACCGCGCGCCTGACTTTCACCGAGCAAGCGGACGCCGAGAACAAAGGACTAACGGAGATCGAACTCGCGCTGAACGACACAGCGATCATCGGCGCGGCCGGACAGACGCGCCTGTTCTCCTTCAAGGAAGGCGCACTCCACCTCTCGTCCACCGCGCGCCATGCCGTGCTGTCGATGCGCGAGATCGCCCTCCCACGGGCGGTGCCGGTCCTTTCGGAGAACATCGCAGCCGTGGACATGATCCTCGATCTTACGGGCGAGCTTCCGCCCGGCCCGCTGCTCGGTTCGCTCGACGCGTGGCGCGACGGCGGCGGCGCGGTCGAACTGCGCGCTTTGACGCTCGACTGGCCACCCGCGCGCGCCACCGGCACCGGCACCCTCGCCCTCGACACGGCGCGGCAACCCATCGGCGCGGGCACGGTCAAATTCCAGGGTTTCTTTGAAATCGTCGCCGCGCTTCAGGAAAAGGGCCTGGTGCATGAACGGGAGGCTTCGGTGGCCAAGGTCGTTCTCGCCATCCTCGCGAAACCATCGGCCACCGGCGAGCGCGAACTCGCCCTGCCCTTGTCCTTGCAGGACCGCAAACTCCACGTGGGGCCGGTCATGTTGATGGAAGTGCCCGAAGTCGTGTGGGACGAAAACGCCCGCGTCCCATAAACGCCTAGGCCAACGTCAAATTCTCGTAGAGCGGAATTTCAACATCCTCGGCAAGGGCTTCAGCATACCACGCCTGCATGGCGGGGTGCGCGAGGACCGCGCCGCAATAGGCCTGGGCGACCGGGTCGAGCGTCGGGATCACGCCGTAGGTTTTGAAGCGGGTGACCACCGGCGCATACATGGCGTCGGCGTTCGAGAACGCGCCGAACAGGAAGGGGCCTTCCTTCCCGAACCGGGCGCGGCATTCGCCCCAAAGCGCCGCGATCCGGGCGATGTCGGCGTTCACGGCCTCCGGCCGGCTTTTGTGCGGCACGGACGCACGGAGATTCATCGTCATATGGTTGCGCAGGTTTGAGAAACCGGCGTGCATCTCCGCCGCGGCGGCTCGCGCCAGCGCGCGCGCGTCCGGCGCTTTCGGCCACCAGGGCTTTTCCGGGAACGTGTCGGCGAGATAGTCCAGGATCGCCAGGGACTCCCACACCGTGATTGTCCTGTGGATCAGGATCGGCACCTTGCCCGCGGCGGAATACGCTTTGATCTCAGTCATCGTGTCCGGCCGCTGCAGACCGATGACCGTCTCGCGGAAGCTTAGCCCTTGCACCCGCATGGCGATCCACGGGCGCAACGACCAGGAGGAGTAGGATTTGTTGCCGATGACGAGGTGAAGGTCCGACATGTGATCCTCTCCTTGTGTCGCGCGGCGGATTAGGCCTGCTTCGCGTCGATGATGCTGCGCCGGATGGCGCGGGTGCGGGTGAAATGGTCCTCGAGCACAGGCCCGTCGCCCTTGCGGATGGCCCGCTGCATGGCGGTGAGGTCTTCGGTGAAACGCTGCAGGATCTCCAACACCGCCTCGCGGTTGTTGAGGAACACGTCGCGCCACATGATGGGATCCGACGCCGCGATGCGGGTGAAATCGCGGAAACCCGACGCAGAGTATTTGATGACTTCCTGCTTGAGGTCGCCGGACAGATCGGTAGCGGTGCCGACGATGGTGTAGGCGATCAGGTGCGGAAGGTGCGAGGTGATGGCCAGCACCATGTCATGGTGATCGGGATCCATCGTATCGACGCGCGCGCCGATCTTGCGCCATAGCTCGGCGACCTTCGCCGTCGCCTTGGCCGAGGTGCGCTTGCCCGGCGTCAGGATGCACCAGCGGTTCTGGAACAGATCGGGGAACCCGGCTTCCGGACCGGAATGCTCGGTGCCCGCGATGGGATGCGCCGGAACGAAGTGGACGTCCTTCGGGAGGTGCGGCGCGACGGCGTCGATCACCATGCGCTTGACCGAACCCACGTCCGTCACGATCGCGCCTTTCTTGAGATGCGGCGCGATCAGACGCGCGACCTCGCCGTTGGCGCCGACGGGTGTCGCAAGCACGACGATGTCGGCGTCCGCCACCGCGCGTGCGTAATCGCGGGTCGCCTCACCGGCGATGCCGAGTTTTACGGCCGCTTTCACATGTTTCGGATCGCGGTCGCACACAACATAGACGCCCGCCAACCCGGCCCGGCGCATCGCCAGCGCGATCGAACTGCCGATCAGGCCAATACCGATGAAACACGCGCGCGCGAAAAGAGGTTTAGCGGCGCGGGCGGCCTTTTGCGGCGGCGCTTTTTTGGTTGGCGCTTTTTTGCGGGGCGCTTTCTTGGGCATTAAGGACGGTCCATGAAGGCGGCGATGGCGTCGAGGACGATGGTCATCTCCTCGTCGTCGCCGACGGTGATGCGCAGATGGTTCGGCAGGCCGTATCCGCCCACCGGCCGCATGATGATCCCGCGCTCCTGCAGGAAGGCGTCACACGCGGCGGCGGTTTTGCCCGGCGTCGTCGGGAACTCCGGCAACAGGAAGTTGCCGTGGGAGACCGCGACTTTCAGCCCCAACCCGCGCAGGCGCTGCAGGCCGATCTCGAGCCACTTCTTGGTGTGGGCCTTCGTGCGCGCGACATGGTCCTGGTCGGCCAGCGCCGCCAGCCCCGCGATTTGCGCGGGACGCGAGACGTTGAACGGCGAGCGCACGCGCTCGATCACGCCGATGATATTCGCCGCGGCGTACCCCCAGCCGAGGCGCACCGACGCCAAGCCATAGATTTTCGAGAACGTGCGCAGCGCAATTGTATTCTGCGTTTCGGACGCCAGCGCGAAGCCGGACTCATAATCGGGCGCGTCGACGTACTCCGCATAGGCGTCGTCGCAGACGAGCAGGATATCCTCGCGCAGGCCCGCGCGCAGGCGACGCATTTCCAGGCCGGAGATATAGGTGCCGGTCGGGTTGTTGGGATTGGCGACAAAAACGATGCGCGTTTGCGCCGTGACCCGCGCCAGGATCGCATCGACGTCGGTGGTCAGTTCTTTCTCCGGCGCGATGACCGGGGTCGCCCCGACGCTCTTGGCGTAGATGTTGTACATCGCGAAACCGTGCGCGGTGTGAATGATCTCGTCGCCCACGCCGGCGAACCCGCGCATCACCAGCCCCAGGAGTTCGTCCGACCCCGCGCCGCAAATGATGCGCGCCGGATCGAGCCCGTGGAATTTCCCGAGGGCGGCGCGCAGGTCGCCGGAGTCGCCCGCCGGATAACGATGCGTTTCGGCCAGGGACTGCGCCAGCGCCGCGACGGCTTTCGGGCTAGGTCCCAAGGCCGCCTCATTGGACGACAGTTTCACGACACGCGCCGCGCCATCCGCCTGGGACTTGCCCGGCTGATAGACCGCGATTTCCATGATCCCGGGTCGGGGTGTCGGCAACGCCATGGACGCCTCATTTGTCATCGCTGAAACGGCCGGGATGTCGGCCCTTGTCACACTGGCACCCTATAGTGGGCCACCCCGCCAAAATCAAAGAAAACGTTGACATATAGGCCTCTAGGCGGTGAGTTGCCGCGCATGGACCCCGGTACCTCCTTGGAAACCCAGACGAACGTTCCCGCTGCGGGGAAACGTTTGACGCTGAGCGAACCGCTGGCGCTGCAATCGGGCGCCGTGCTGTTCCCGGTGACCATCGCCTATGAGACCTACGGCACACTCAACGCCGACCGCTCCAACTGCGTCCTGGTGTGCCACGCCCTGACCGGCGACCATTTCGTCGCGAGCACGCATCCCATCACCAAAAATCCCGGCTGGTGGATCGACATCGTCGGACCCGGCAAGATCATCGACACCGACAAATTTTTTGTGGTGTGCGCGAATGTGCTTGGCGGTTGCATGGGATCGACGGGGCCGAAGGAGATCAACCCGGCGACGGGCAAGCCCTGGGGGCTTTCGTTCCCGGTGATCACCATCCGCGACATGGTGCAGGCGCAGGCGCGCCTGCTCGATCATCTCGGCATCGACAGCGTTTTTTGCGTGCTGGGCGGATCGATGGGCGCGATGCAGTCCCTGGAATGGGCGCACCGGTTCCCGCACCGCGTTTTCTCCTGCATCCCCATCGCCGGCTCGTACCGGCATTCGGCGCAAAACATCGCGTTCCATGAGGTGGGCCGCCAGGCGATCATGGCCGACCCGGAGTGGGCGCACGGGAATTATCTCGCCGAGGGCCGCAAGCCGAAGGGCGGCCTTGCGGTCGCGCGCATGGCGGCACACATCACCTATCTTTCGGAGATGGCGCTGCACCGCAAATTCGGTCGCCGCCTGCAGGACCGCGACGCCTGGACCTACGGCTTCGACGCCGACTTCCAGGTGGAAAGCTATTTGCGCCATCAGGGCTCGACGTTCGTCGAGCGCTTCGACGCGAATTCCTATCTCTACATCACGCGCGCGATGGATTACTTCGACCTCGCCGCCGAAAACGGCGGTGTGCTGGCCGACGCGTTCCGCGGCACGCCGACACGCTTTTGCATCGTGTCGTTCTCGTCGGACTGGCTGTTCCCGACGGAAGAAAGCAAGACCATCGTGCGGGCGCTGAATTCCGTGGCGGCGAACGTCAGCTTTGTCGACGTGACTACCGATCAAGGACACGACGCCTTCCTGCTGGACGAAACCGAATTCCATCAGACGATGGAGGGGTTCCTGGCGGGCGCGGCGGACGCGCGCGGCATTCCCTACCGGCCGGCCTCGCGATGACCCCTCCGCAGAACATTCGCGTCGATCTGCAGCATGTGGCGGATCTGGTGGCCCCGAAAAGCCGCCTGCTCGACGTCGGGTGCGGCGACGGCGCGCTGCTGGCGTATTTGAAGACTTTCAAGCAGGTCGACGGCCGCGGGCTCGAGCTGTCCATGAGCAAGGTGCGCGCGGCGGTGGCCCATGGGGTGCCGGTGATCCAGGGCAATCTGGAGACCGACCTCGCGGATTATCCGGCCGGCGCGTTCGATTATGTGATCTTGAGCCAGACCTTGCAGGCCACGCACAATCCGCAGGTGGTGCTGGAGCAACTGCTGCGCATCGGCAAACGGGCCATCGTTTCATTCCCGAATTTCGGCCATTGGCGGGTGCGGCTTTCGCTGTTGTTCGGCGGTCGCATGCCGATGACGGGCGTGCTGTCGAACCCCTGGTACGACACGCCGAACATCCACTTGTGCACGGTGGCCGACTTCTTGGCGCTCGCACGCGCGATGAATATCCGGATCGAGAAGAGCTACGCCCTCGATCATCTGGGCCGCCGGCAAAGTTTCACCGCGACGGCGGCGCGCGCCAACCTCCTCAGCGATCAGGCGCTGTTCGTGCTCACGCGCGCCTGATTCCCGAACCCGCGGCCTTCACGGCGACTTTCACGGCCGCCCGCGCGCCGCTGGGCGCCGGCGTCGCATTCAGCGGCGCGTAGATCTGCTTTTCCGCCTCGACCACCAGCGCGCCCCCAAAGGTGGGAAACCAACGCACGCCGAGGCGCTCGAACCCATAGGCAAAGCGGCCGAACAGTTTCCAACCCACGGGCGGCGCGAACAACGCCGTGGCCGTTTGCAGGGGCACAAACAGGTTCTCGCGCAAAAGCCGGGTGATCTGACTCATGGAATAGGGCCGCCCCTGGGCGAAGGGCGAGGCCTCGGCCCGCGACCATAGGCTCCGCCGGTTGGCGACAACCACGATCAACCGCCCGCCGTCGGCCAGCACGCGCCAGCACTCGCGCATCATGGGCCGCAAGGCTGGGCTGTTCTCGACACAGTGCACCAGCAGCACACGGTCGAAGGCGCGGTCCGGGAACGGCAACGCCTGTTCGTCGGCCAGCGTCACCCGATTGGCGGCGGGGTCCGGCCAGGACATCACCCCCTGCCCGGCGGGCATCGCGGCCACCACGCGCGCGCCATCGCCGTCGAAAGGACCGAGATAGGGTGTGGCGAAGCCCAACCCGAGCGTCCGCTGCCCCGGGCGCGACGCCGTGCCGGTGGGCCAAAGGGCCTTCAGCCGCTGCCCAATCAGGCGGCGTACGGTACGCCCCATGGGGCGGGCGTAGAACTCCCTGAGGTCGATGATGTCGATCCACATGGAGGGCGATATTAAGCCATTGTGCTATAATGATAAATATTGATCGACGCGGCCAGATTGTGGATAAGTCATCCCTACCCGCGAAGGCTCTTAAGACGTGCGCGGGGCGCGCGGATCAGGTACTTTCAGTTGGGCCGTCCGAGCGTGGCGGGCCAGGGGTTGGTGCGAGCCCGGAATGTGGGGTCGCGGAGGGGTTATTTCATGAGTTTCGCGCGCGCCATGACGAGAGGATTTACCCTCATCGAAATGGCCATTGTGCTGGTCGTGATCGGACTCGTCCTGTCCGGCGGCCTGATGGCTGTATCGCCGATCTTGGCCAGCACCAAGGTCACCCAAACCAACGCCAAACTGGACACGATCGAAAAGGCGCTGACGCTTTACGTGATCCAGAACGGCTGTTTGCCGTGCCCGACGGATGGAAGCGATACGACGAACACCGAGGGACTTGCGGAAGGAGATACCCCTGCAACATATGCTAACGGCTGCGCTGACACGCGAGGAGGCGACTGCGAGGTCACCGATGGCACAGCGGTTGTACCGTGGGGCGCGTTGGGCCTGACCCGCGACGACGTGACGGATGCGTGGGGCGGATATATCACTTACGTTGTGGACGACGAATTGGTCGAAAACTCAACGAGCATGGTGCGCACACCGCCATCAGACTATCCGGATGGAGACCTCGTTGTTCAGACAGCGGCTAGCGGAGCAATCACCAGCGCGGCGGCTTATGTCCTGATCAGCCACGGCAACGACCGCCGCGGCGCTTGGGTTCAAGCCGGCACGCAAATGGCAACCACGGCTGGAAATACTTCGCAGAACAATAATGCGGCCGGGGTCTGCGGCGCCACACCCTGCCACCAAGACATGCCTATCGACGTCGACGGCGCGACGAAATTCGACGATGTCGTGCGGTGGCGGACGGCGCCGATGATTATCCAACTCTGCGGTACGAATGCGTGCGGAAACCCCGCCTAAAGGCGGGCGGCTCTGGGGGAACTTGAACGTGAACGCTAAGAACATTTGGGCCGGCATTGCGGCTGCGGCGACGATCGTTATGTCGGCGCCCACGTTCGCGCAAAACGCGGATATCGGCGCCGAATTTGAATGTCTCCGGTTCATCCAGAGCCAGGAACGCGCGTATCGCATTCCACAGGGCCTGCTAACCGCGATTTCCCTTGCCGAATCCGGACGCGCCGCCGGCCCCGACAATCAACTGCACGCGTGGCCATGGACCATCAACGTCAACGGCCGCGGACGTTTCTTTGAAACAAAGGACGAAGCCATCGCGGAAACGCGCCGCCTGCTTGATGCCGGCGAGCGCTCCATCGACGTCGGCTGCATGCAGGTCAATCTGCGGTACCACCCGAATGCATTCCAAACCATGGAAGACGCGTTCGATCCCGCGACCAACGTTGCCTATGGCGCAAAGTTTTTGAGCGAACTCCACGGCCTGCAGGGATCGTGGTCGAAGGCGGTGGAACGCTATCACTCGTCCGACGATGGCCGCCGCGAACAGTATCGCGAGCGCGTGCTGACGCTGTGGAACACCGAGGCCCGCAATATTGTGATGAACGCGGTGCTCGCCGAGGACACGGATACGCCCTACCATCGCGCGATCAAGGACTTTGTCGCGAAGCGCTACCCCGAAGCGCTCGACAAATATCAGGCCATTGTCGACGGGAATCCGACCGATAAAATCGGCCTTCTAGGCGTTGCGATGAGTTACGAGGAGTTGGGCCGCGACGTCGAGGCGATGCAAGCTTACGGCCGCTACCTTGCGGCTGAGCCCAACAATCAGAACATCCTCTCTAAGGTCATCCAGAAAGCCGGCGCCAAGACGCCCGAGGCGGCGCGCGCTGATCTCGAAGGGTTCGTGAAGGCGGGCGTCGCGCAATCGGACGTCTATTCGGCGTTGGCTGAGGTCGCCAGCACGTTGGGGGACGACGAGGCCGCCTTCACCTACGCCAAAGACGCCATCAACAATGCTCCCGGCGTCCCCACCTACTATCTGAACGCCGGTGTGATTGCCGACAAACTGGACCAGCCGGCCGCGGCCGTTCAGTTCTACGAGCAATTCATTTCGATGTTCGAACGGCGTCCGACGTATCTGGATGCTTCCGTCGACGGCGTACGCGACCGCATCAGGTTCCTGCGGGCTAAGTTATAACGATTGAGAGCGTCGTGCGAAAAAGTGGGCACCGGTTTTTCGCAAAAACGACGCGACCAAACAATAAATTAGAGCAAGCCGTCTGACTCAAAGTTAACGCGGCTTGCTCTAAATCGTCACGAATAAAAACGGGGGACGCCATGGATATCACTGAACTGTTGTCATTCGCGCAGAAGAACAAGTCCTCCGACCTGCACCTTGTGGGCGGCAAGGAACCGATGGTCCGCATCGACGGCGGCCTGCGCCCGATCAAGACCGGCGACCTCTCCGCGGACACCGTCAAAACCATGCTCTATTCGATCATGACGGAAGAGCAGCGGGCCGAATACGAAGCGGAGAAGGAAATCGACTTCGCCGTCGCTTTTGGCACGGAATCGCGCTTTCGCGTGAACGCCTACACGACGACGACCGGTCCGGCCGCCGCCTTCCGCGAAATTCCCACCAAAATCCCCTCGCTCGAACAATTGAACGCCCCTGAAATCTTCAAGCAGTTTGCGGAGTTCGAACGCGGATTGGTGCTTGTCACCGGGCCGACCGGCTCAGGCAAATCGACCACGCTTTCCGCCATGATCAATTACATGAACGAGACCATGGATACCCACATCCTCACGGTCGAGGATCCCGTGGAGTTCGTTCACGGAAAAAAGCGCGCCCTGATCAACCACCGCGAAGTAGGCCGGCACACCAAGTCGTTTTCGCGCGCGCTTAAGAGCGCTCTGCGTGAAGATCCGGACGTGATCCTGGTCGGCGAAATGCGTGACCACGAAACGATCTCTCTGGCGCTGACGGCGGCCGAAACCGGACACTTGGTGATGGGCACCTTGCACACCAGTTCAGCCGCGAAGACGGTCGACCGCATCATCGACGTCTTTCCCGCCGGCGAAAAGGAAATGGTCCGCGCAATGATCGCGGGCTCATTGCAAGCGGTGATCAGCCAGGTTCTGCTCAAGCGAAAAGGCGGCGGTCGCGCTGCGGCCCATGAAATCCTCGTGGGCACCTCCGCAGTGCGGAACCTGATTCGCGAGAACAAGGTGCCGCAGATCTATTCCATGATCCAAGTGGGCCAGCGCTACGGTATGCAGACCATGGAAGACTCCATGCGCAAACTTGTTGAATCGGGCGTCGTCGATGCAAGCGAAGTCTCCGCGATGATGTCGAAGCTCAGCGACGATCCAGGCACACCAGCCGCGCCCGCGGGCGGCGCCCGGCCTGCGGCAGCGCCCGCGGCACCGGCGGCAGCCCCGGCCCCAGCCGCAGGCGAAAAGAAGTCTCGCTCGCTGTTCTAGCCCACCCGCCCCCTCAAGACGCATACGGAGTACCGCGCATGATCGACGCCGAGTTTCAGGGCTGGTTGAAGGAATTGGCGGGCCCAGGTGGATCCGACCTCTATGTCACCGTGAACGCCCCGCCCGCATGGCGTGGCGATACGGGCTTCAAGAACCTGCGCGAGAAGCCGCTCTCGACGGAGGAGATTACCCGCATCGTCAAGTCGTTCATGACCGAGAAGCAGTACAAGGAATTCGAGACCACCGGCGAATTCAACATGGCGACCGTCATGGAAGGCGTGGGGAGGTTTCGTCTCAATCTGTTCAAACAACGCGGCATGCCGGGGATCGTCGCCCGCATCATCCGGGCGAAGATTCCGACCCTCGCCGATCTGAAACTACCCGCGCTCCTCGGAGACATGGTCCTTGAGAAGCGCGGCCTCATCTTCATGGTGGGCGGCACGGGCTCGGGGAAGTCGACATCGCTTGCGGCGATGATCGGGCACCGCAACGAAAGCGCGCCAGGACATATCATCACCATCGAGGATCCCGTCGAATTCGTCCACGATCACAAGCAATGCATCGTCACGCAGCGCGAGGTGGGCGTGGACACAGACTCGTTCGACGCCGCGCTGAAAAATACCCTACGCCAGCATCCCGACCTCATTCTCATCGGTGAAATTCGCGACATGAAAACGATGGAGCATGCGCTGAACATCGCCGAAACGGGACACCTTGCCATGGCCACCTTGCACGCCAACAACGCCAACCAGGCGATCGAACGTGTCGTGAACTTGTTCCCGAACGAGATGCACCACCAGATTCTGTTGAACCTGTCCTTGAATCTGCGGGGGATCATTTCCCAACGTCTGGTTCCGAAAATCGGCGGAGGCCGATGCGCCGCGCTCGAGATTCTCTTGAACCAGGGCTACATCAAAGATCTGATCGCCAAGGGCGAGGTCAAGGAAGTGAAGAAGATCATGGAGGAAAGCGTGCACCTCGGCATGCAGACCTTCGATCAGGCGCTTCTCAATTTGTTTAAGTCTGGGCAGATCAGCGAGGACACGGCCCTTGCGGAAGCCGACAACGCGGGCGACCTGAAGATGAAAATCAAACAAGAGCAGATCGCAGGCGGCGGCAAAGGCGGCCTCAAGGACATGGACACGTCCAAGCTTTCGCTCGGCTAATTGGAGCGTCGTGCGAAAAAGTGGGAACCGGTTTTTCGCAAAACGACGCGACCAAACAATAACTTAGAACAAGTCGCCCGATTCCAAGTTAACGCGGCTTTCTCTAGAACACCCGATTTTCGTCGATCGCGGAAAGAAAGGCCCGTTCGAGCGAAGGGGCCGCGCTTTGGGTCATCAGCTCCTGCGGCGTGCCGAGGAATACGATACGCCCGCCGTGCAGGATACCGATCCGATCGCAAATCTCCTCGATGTCCGAGAGGATATGAGAGCTGAAGAAGATGGCGCGGCCGGTGGCACGGCTTTCTTTCAAGCGGTCCTTGAGGAAAGCCCGCGCGCGCGGGTCGAGCCCGCTCATCGGCTCGTCCAGAATCATCAAGGGCGTTTCCACGAGGAACGTTCCGACCAACCCGAGCTTCTGACTCATCCCTTTGGAGTAGGTCCTGATTCGCCGGTCGATCGCGGCGGGATCGAGATCGAGATCACTCGCGATCTTCTTCGCGCGTGCGCGATCAAGCTTCTGAGCGAAGTATGCGAGCATTATCGCAAGATATTCCCACCCCGTTAGCTGCGACGACGGTTGGAATTTTTCCGGCAGATATACCAGATTGCGCCGCGCCGATGGCTGGCCGCTCACCTCACCGAAAAGCTGAAGCGTGCCGCTTGCCGCGCGCAATCCCAGAATAGATCGAATAAGAGTGGTTTTGCCGGCGCCGTTCAGACCGATGAGACCAAACGCCTCCCCCGGGCCGACGTCGAACGTGACCTCGTTCAGAACCTGTTTTGCGCCGTAGGACGTGGAAACGTTGCCGACGGAAAGAGGCAGCGCGTTTATTGCCATTTTCCTTCAACGATCGCGCCTGACCGCGCGACAAAAGTCTGGTTGGGCGACAGGCGGACGGGGCTCATACCCCGCGCGCTCAGGGGCACCAGAAGTTCGACGAAATCCGGACCGATGCTCGTGACTTGGAATGACGAGAAATCCTGACGCGGGGTAATTGGAGCGCCGTTTACCCAGATTGTCCAATCGTTGGGGCCGTAGAAGAGAATCGTGGAAAGATAGAGCGTCGCACTCTCTATAGCGTCGCGATTGCCTGTTCCGGCGTCGTTATCAGTGTTGGAAGACGCACGCGATCTTACATCGTTGATTTCATCAATCGAGAACATCACGGTATCGGGAATCGTACGCGCTGGTGACTCCGGGGGTGCGGGAGCGGCAGCACCTTGCTCCGCTCCCATAACCGTCATGGGAAACAGAAGCATCACAGCGAGAGATATTGCGCGGTACATCACTTCGCTCCATTCGCGGCAGGTTCATTCGCCTGAGCCGTCCGCCACAGGAAGAGGATTTTGCCCTCAACCAATTTCGCCTCCGCTCCCGCGGCGACCGCCAGAAGCGCTTCTTCCGTAACAACGGGCGCTCGCGCGAGGGTCACGTTCTCCACCACTGCGGCGCCGGGGAACTTTTCCGAAATATCGGAAACCAGTCCGTAGATAGCGCCATCGATCACGGCCCCAACCGTCAACGTGACCTGCTCGACCGAAAGACGATAGGCCGCATTCGCGGGCTGGGCTTGCTTAGATTCAAGGGAATCGCTCACAACTCCGGCAAATTCATAGTTTAAGGTCGTGAGCCCGCGCATCTGCGCGATGCGCTGCAGTTCGACGACGGCCGCGCGGCGCGTATGCGGGATCAGTCGGTCGCTTTTCAGAAGGACTTCATATTTCTCCTGATTCGCCACCACGTACTCGTGATCCTGCCGCGCGGTATTGATGGAACCACGCACAGCCTGAACTTCATTCGTCAGCCGGCCATTCTCGGCGATCGCCGCGTCGCGGGCGCCGCCGAGAAAGACAACCGATAAGGCGATAAGAACGAGAGAAGCCGCAAGTGTGGCGAAGGCAATCGCAACATTGCGCGGGAGATCGGGGATAAAGCGCCTCATGATCCCACCTTTTCCATGGTGAATGCGGCATAGAAACTTTCGCCGGTAGCCGAGGAATCTTCGGAGACGTTGGTTTCCGAGCTCGCGGCGCCGGTCAGGCTGCCGCTTAATCCCTCGGCCGCCTGCGCGCCCACAGGCTCCGAGGTCATCGTGACCTTATAATCGGGCGCGAATTGCGCATTCAGCCGTTGTTCCAAGCGCCGAGCGACCTGCACCGCCTCGTCGGCTGTCGAGATCACCGACGCCAAACGAAGATCGACCTTGACCTGCACAGGAGGCTGTCGTGTCGCATTGCCGCCTCGTGCCGCTGTCGATTGCTGGACTGTATTTACGAGTTCAAGGTTCAAGACGACCGCATCGCCGTCGAGGGAATTCGCCACACGCTGAACAAGAGGAATGAAGTCCACCTTCCCGGCATCCAGCGTGTCGGCGACTTGGATGACATTACGCACACGGTCAACGTCATAGGGCAAGGCGCCAAGGCGACCTCTTTCTTCGTCCAGGAACGATCGCACTTGCGTGAGCTGCCCTTGCAGCGCGGAATTCCTATCGCTGTAGTCATAGAGCTCGTACCCGGTCCACCCGCTCCACAAAACGAGGCCAGCAACGGCCGCGGCCGCCGCATAAGGGGAGAGGAAAAATGCCAAATCCCGAATATCGTCCGTGGTGTCGCCCATCGCCGCCGCGCGCGTCAGCGCAAGAACGCCCTTGCGTTTGGACGCGAACCAGGCGGCAAGCAGCACGTCGCAATAGGCTTGATCTTCACGGCCCAGAGATCCGAGGTTCAGCAAGTGGCCCGCTTCATAGGGGGTATAAACCGAGACGGAACGCGCACCATCCCAAGTTATGTCTTCCAGCGCCGCCTTGTTGTCGGCCGTCGTCAACACAATGAGATCGAGCGTGTCACCGACCTGATACCCGAGGCGGCGGATGTAAGTGATGGTGGCCTTGAAGTCCCGCACGATCATGTCGGCAAAATCTTCCGGCGAGGTTTCCGCCGGCGGCGCTTGTGTGAGACGCGTCAGGGAAAGGCGGCCGTTTTTTTCAATAATCTGACGCAGACCGCCGGTAACGTTGATGCCGATGAAATGGCGCCAATGGTTCCCGGTTTCCGGAGCCGTTGCATCCTTCGGGGCAAGGGCGGCGACGATATCGACGCTTTCGGCGGCGATGGTGTAAATCCCGCCCTTCTCGTTGGGAAGGCTTTGCAGGACATCGAGCCAGCCGGGAACGCGCCCGTCGAGCGGCACGGACGCCATCTCGTAGATCAAGGTCTTTTTATCGGTCTGCTTGACCAGCCGCGCCCCGCGCAAGTTGGCACCGGGGAAGGCCATGTTGATATGGCGCGCGAGCAGTTTGCGCCGATCGAGCACACCGACCTTGGGGATCTCCTCTTCCTTGAACGATTGGTCGAGCGTATCGAAGAGGACGGAAATACGGCCCTTTGTATCCTGCGCCAAGGCTTCGCCCAGTTCCTCATGGGCAAGCGCGGGGTCGGGGGATCCCAACCATGCGTTCGCAACCTTGCCATCGACAAAGCGCGTCAGGACAACGTTGTCGTCGCCGATGTTAAGTACGAACTCGCCCCGGGCCATCGTCCGCGTCCTATCCCGTCAGAGATTTGAAATGCTGTCGTAGATCGGGCCCATGACGCCAATGACGATCCAGGCCATGATCACACCCGACACGACAGTCATCGCCGGCTCAATCATTCCGATCATGCCGTCGATCGCCTCGTCCACATCCTTGTCGTAGAAACCGGTCACGTTATCCATCACGCCGCCAAGGTTACCGCTGTCTTCGCCGATCTTGACCATGCGGCAAACGAGGCTGGGAAATTGTCCCGAATTGCGCATGGCTTGAGACAAAGGCTCGCCGTTCTGAACCTGCTGGCGCACCGTCCGCATCGCTTCTTCCAGGCAACGGTTCGTCACCACGCGCTGCGCGGTTTCCAGGCATTGCAGGATGGGAACACCGCTCTGGAACATGACGGCAAAAAAGTGCGCGAAGCGGGAAATCGCCAGTTTGGTGATGAGTTGCCCGGCCACAGGCAGGCGCAGCGCGAGGCACGACAACGCGTACTTCGCGGTTTCAGAACTAGCGCTGAGGGCGACGATGGAAAACGTAATGACGATCGGCGTCGCGAGGATCAGCCACCAATAGCCGACAATAAAGTCGGACGTCACGATCAGGGCCACAGTCACCGGCGGCAATGCGTTCCCCGTCGATTGCAGGAATTCGACAATGCCGGGCACCACGAAACCCATCATGAACATCAGCATCCCGGTGATCAGGACAAGGACCACCGCCGGATAACGCGCGGCCTTCTTGATCTTTGTCTTGATCGCGTCTTCCCACTTCACGTGTTTGGTGAGATGGCGGAAGGCTTCCGTCAATTTCCCGCTTTCCTCGCCGGCCGCGACGAGGGCCGAGTAGAGATCGCCGAACACCTTCGGATGCTTCGCGAAAGACTCCGACAATGGGGTTCCGCCGCTGACGTCGTTGAGAATGGACGTGGTCATATCGCGCAGACGCGGTGTATCCGTGGAATCGCGCACGTCCGTGAGGGAGTCCAGCAGCGGCACGCCGGCCGCCTGGAGTTGTTCTAGGTGAACGAAAAACTGTATTTTCTCGCGCGCATTGATGCCGCGCGCCATGCCTTGCGTCAGCAAGCTTTCCTTGACCGCCTTGCTGTCGAGCAGCATGAGGCCGGACTGTTCAAGCTGCTGATAGAGGTCGGTTTCGTTGTTCGCGGACAACTTGCCGCGAACGGTACGACCGGCCTCGTTCAACGCGCGGTATGCGTACTGCGGCATATATTAGGCTTCCACCGCCAAGCGATCGGTGAAGTCGACCACGTTCATCGCGGCCTTCAGGCTCGTCTTGGCTTCAAGCACCTTGGTCGTCGCATCCTCAACCATGGGCACGAAACCCGCGCCACGCGCGGCCTTCTTGATTTGCGGCAACGGCGCATCTTCAATGACCAATGCGTCGACATCCTCGTTGAACGGCAAGATTTCGGTCACCGCGATACGCCCGCGATACCCACTCTTACGGCAGGCATCGCAACCTTTGGGGTGGGCGATCTGGGGTGGGTTCGCAGGATCGACCGCAAGTAGCGCGCATTCATCGGGGGTCGCAGGCCGCATCTCCTTACAGTCTTCGCACAGCTTGCGGACGAGGCGCTGCGCGATGATCCCGATCACGTTGCCCGCCATCAGGTTTGGCTTTAGGCCCAAATCCAACAAACGCGGGATGCAGCCCGCAGCGTCGTTGGTATGCAGAGTCGTATAAACTTGGTGGCCAGTCATCGCAGCGCGTAGCGCCATGGTCGCCGTGCCGGCGTCGCGCACCTCCCCGACCAGAATAATGTCGGGGTCCTGCCGCAGGAGCGTACGGATCCCTTCCGAAAAGCTCAGCGAACTTCCTTCACGCACCTGTGCCTGGCGGATCAGCGGTAGCTCGTATTCAACCGGATCTTCGAGCGTCATGATATTGACGTCGAGCGAGTTGATATAGGCCATGATGCCGTACAGTGTCGTCGTCTTCCCCGAACCCGTCGGGCCGGTGACGATGATGATGCCTTCGGGCTTCTGCACCATGCGTTTGATCAGCGCGAAGTTGTGCGGCGTATAGCCCAGCTTGTCGATGGTGACGAGCGCTTGTGATTTATCGAGAATACGCAAGACGACGTTTTCGCCGTGAATGGTGGGCAACGACGAGGCGCGGAAGTCGACCTTGCGGTTGCCGATTTCAAGCGTGAAGCGGCCGTCCTGGGGGTTCAGGCGGTCGGCGATGTTCATACCGCCCATGAGCTTGATGCGGTGACAGGCCGCCGCCCAGTGGCGCTTGTGCAGGGTGCGGATCTGCGTCATCTCTCCGTCGATGCGGTAGCGCAGGCGCAAGAAGTTGCCTTCCGGTTCGAAGTGCACGTCCGAGGCGCCGCTTTTGATCGCGTCGAGCAGCAGCGCGTTCACAAGGCGCACCAAGGGATGAAGATAACCGCCTTCCGTCTGTTCGACGTACTGGGTTTCCTCGTCCTCTCCCGACTCTAGAGACTCAAGTTCCTTCAGAATGCCTTCGATGGAAAGCTCATGACCGTAATATTGGTCGATCGCTTTCTGGACTTCCGTGTCCGAACACACGAGCGGTTGGACATTGGTGCCCGCGGGGAAGAAGCGTTTAACTTTGTCGATGGCGAGAACGTCGTAGATGTCCGCCATGGCAAGGCGGAGCGTCTTGCCATCAAAGGCCACGGGAAACGCGCGATAACGCTGCGCGGCTTCCTTCGGCAACAGCGCGAGCGCTTCTGCCTCGACGACGGTCGCCCCCGGCACGAAACGCTGATACCCGGAACTTTCCGCGAGAACGGCGGACAGCGCCTGTTCGGTGATAAAGCCCAACTCGACAAGCAGCTCGCCGAGCAGCTTGTTGGATTTGGCCTTCTCCTGGAACGCGACTTCAAGCTGATCCTTCGAGATCAGTCCGCGTTCGACCAGAAGGTCACCGATACGTGCCGTTGGTGCCGGCTTCGCGCCCGGCGCGCCGCCCTTATCGCCGTCCATCCGAGAACCCCCGTCCCCATGTATTTTTGCGCCCAAATTTTATACGACGGGCGCTGATAACGCGAGCCTTTAGGGGAGCATCGGAAGGCAAATTATATATTCTTTTTCAAGGTTGTAAGGCTCACTGTCCGGCGCGTCGAAGTGGTTTTGCACAT
This sequence comes from uncultured Rhodobacterales bacterium, assembly GCA_964576515.1. Classification (GTDB taxonomy): domain Bacteria; phylum Pseudomonadota; class Alphaproteobacteria; order Rhodospirillales; family Rhodospirillaceae; genus SHVO01. Next base: position 227,187 of record CAZNUW010000004.1, on the reverse strand, counting down.
CGACGGAATAACGGGCCGTCGCCACAACGCGGCCTGTATTAATCACGCCGTCATCCAGCGACCTGTCGATCCGCTGGGCCCAGGCGCCAGGGATACGACTGGCGCACAAAGATCCAGCCCCTTGACCCAAGTTGCCGCCGTCGAGGCCGATGACGCCGCCAAAGGCGTGCTCGGGCATGGAAGAGAGACCGGCGAGTTCGGGATCGCCCTCCAACATATGCGCGGAGCGCAAATGCCGCCATGCCATGAATTGCTCGCCGTTCGGGGCCAAGGCGTCAAAAAATAGCCCCTGCAGCCGGCCGTCGCCGCTTGCGTTTCCGAACACATCTCCTGCCCGTGTGAGCGGCGCCGGGAGATCCCAGCGGCGAGAAGCCTGGGGGTCGTCACCCGGTAGCGCGCCGTATTCCGCTTGATAGGCGAAGATGCGGTTTTGAAGATGCTCGATTTGATACTGCGTCATGAACGCGCGCATCGCGCCGACGAACGCCGCGCCCTTCAGCGCCAGCGCAAATGTAATTCCAAGAATAATGACCGCGATCGAGAGCTCAATAATCGACATTCCCCGCTCTGATCGGGAGGCCTTGGCAAGAAATGCCGGCTTACGCATTTATCCATTCCGGTAAGGGCAATCTGGGCGCGTCGGATGCTGGAACTGTACATCATCGCGTCACCACAAAAGGAAAAGCGCGGGGCTTGGCCGCCCCGCGCTTTTCGCTTTAACGCATTATTCGCGACTACTGGACGAGTTCAACCAGCATCACGCAGTCGGGATCTTCGTTAAGCGCGGAATAAGCCGAGGTCGAGTTGGCGGCGGGGCACGCAGCGCCGATCCCCGCGGAACGCATCACGCCACCGACCGGCGTACCATCATCATACTTCAGGTCGAGCTGGCTCATGACACGACCAGACAGCGCGCCCGACGTGCCGGCCGCAATCGCCGCATCGGCATCGCGGTGAATGCGCGCCCACAAAGCGTTGCGTGAATTCGCAATTTCGAAGGTGCCCGTGACCACCGTCACACCGGCATTCGGATAGGACACAGCCGGGAGCGGGCTGCCGTTACCGAAGAACGTGGCGGCCGCCGCACATTGCGTGGATCCTCCACCCATGAGATTCGCCGAAGAGAGCTGGCAAAAGAAATTCATGTTCTCGTTGGCATCCGCGGCCACCGTAGCGCCCGCAGCGCCCGCGGCTTGCGCGCCTGTGTAGGAGAGAATGGTCGCCAAGTTCGTTGCTTCGCCGCCGACGATACCATTACCGTTTCCATTGACGGCGCCGGCATTCAGGCGCGTCGTGGCGAGGCCATAATCCCCCGGGAGCGCCGCATAGCGATCCTGGAACGTGTTCATCGCCGAACGATAAGAATCGATCTGCGAGACGAAATTCTTCTGACGGCTGGCGTCGATGATCTCTTGGCCCTTGAGGATGCCGCCGATGATCAAACCGATGATCACCAGCACGATGGACATTTCGATCAGCGTGAAGCCCTTCTGGGCCGCGCTGGTCTTCAACTGAAAGTTCGACATATAGACCCCCTAATCTTGGCTCGTTCCGAACCTAGCCCCCGAGGCACCCCAAGCAGCCGATTCCTAAGCGTTTGGTACCATAGCGCCCCCTGCAACGCCAGACAAAATGGGGTGCTCTTCAACCCATAGGATGCCGCAAAATGGCAACTTCGGATTGCAGGTCTTTCTAAAAGGTTAACGCGTCTATTTCTATTATTGGTAGAGTGCGCGTGAGCGGTCTAATCGGGAGCGCCAGGTGCTCGACCGGTGCGCAGCGGAGGGGTAACACGCCCCGGCGAGTCGGGACCGGGCGGCGTGACGGCCCACTCCGCCATCTGCTGAACATAGGCTACCATAAAGGCCCGTTCGTCCGCCGGCACGTCGGTTCCCCTCGACGCCAAAATGCGGGCCATGGCCGCGCCGGCCCCTGCATAGTCGCCCAACTTCTCATGGACGAACGCAGGCATTTGCCGCACGACCAAAGGAACCGTTTTCGGATCGCGCGTATCGATGATATCGGCCAATTGCGACGCGAGCGCAGGATTTTTCAGACGGACTTCCGCAAGATAAACCGCGTCCAAAAGCCATACACTGTGCCGCTCGGGATTTTCATCGGCGCGGGCGCCGACATAACGTACAAGCGTTTCCAGGGCCGCCGGGTCTTTAGTTTGGGCAAAATAACGGGTGGCGAGCAGTAGATGGTGGCCGGCGTTTGCGTCGAGCGCATCGAGCGCCCGGAGCCACGACAGGACACCCTCGACCGGATAATCGGTCATACGCGTAATGCGCCCGCCGGTATCGCCGAAGTTCTGCAAATCAAAGACCAAACGACGATAGAGGAATTGAGGGTCGCCGAACGCCGTCGCCGCCAGCGCGTATTCTGTCGGCGCGGGAGGAAGAACGGCTTCCTCCGCTTTCAGACCGCGGTGCGTGAAGCCGAACGCGAACTGCGCAAGCGCGCTCGCGCCGAGGAGGAAAGAAAGTAGAAAGCGCCGCATCGCGCTAGAAGTGCTTGCGGCGAAGATCGAAACACGCCGCGGCGAGAAGCAAAGAAGCGTAAATCACGGTTTGCGCCGTCAGCACGCCGACGATACCAATGCCGTCCCACCCGTAAACCAGCCATTGCGTCTGACCCATCAGGTCCACACGCGGGATCATCAGAGCGATCACTTCAAAGATGGGATTGGCGATGGAATTGACGCCCGCCTGGCGCCCGCCTTCGGCGATGCCCAAAAAGAAACCGACTAGGCGCGCCAACATATAAAATCCGGCCGTCGCAAAAATCGCTGGGATTGCGCGCTCCATGATCAAGGCCGCGAACAGGGCGAAGGCGACGACAATGACGCATTCCATCGCGATGGTCGCACCCCACCAGAGCGCGCCGGCCGGCGAGGGGCTCATGACAGCGATGATGGCAACAAGCGGCGCGATGGCGAGCAGCGCCGTCGCCGTTACACCGAGCCAGTAGGCCGCGACAAATTTCTCGCGCGAGATCGGCCGGGACAAAATGGCTTCGATCTCGCGGCTCTCATGCAGTCGCTCGACATGAAACGCCACAAAGATCGAAAGACCCATGACCAGAACAATGCGGACACCGCCGGCCGCATAGACCGCCATCATCTCACGGCCTTCCGCGACAGCGGCGCCGCCGAGGAAAACCGAGATTCCGAGGGCGACGACGGCAACCGCAAGGATAGAAGCGAACAAGCGGTCCCTAAGCGCCGTGACGACAACGAACCGGATTGTAGGAAACATCCGCCAACCAACCTAAATGCGGAATATGAAAACGTGGGGCTTAGAAAACGATTGGACGCGGATCCGGGCCGAACGTCTTATAAAGACGGATATCCTCGTCCGCGATCGTACCCGCATCGTTCGCGAGGGTCGCGCGAATGAAGATCACCAATTCCGTGACACGGTTTTCTTTGATGTTCTGAGACACGGCCTGCCCGACCAACGGGATATCCATCAAGCCCGGGAAACCTTCACGGCTGGTGGCAGCCTCTTCCTGCATCAACCCCCCCATCACGATCGTCTGGCCGGATTGCAGGGTAACGACGGAATCGATCTCGCGCGTTTCAATGATCGGGATTTGGGACGTCACGTTGACCGGGTTCGGATTGTCGCGATTGACGCTGGCGACCTGAAGCGCAACGCCCGGATCGTCGATGAAGCCAGTGATGCGCGTGATGGATGGCCGCATGCTCAGGTTAATTTGGCGTGTGCGGGAGTCGACCGCCGGCTGCACGCTCATCACGATGCCGACCGGGATGGTTTTGATCTGACTGTCGACACGGATGGTACGGCGGTCGGTAACTTGGTCCGTCTCATCTGTGACGTCCAACTCGAAGAAAACTTGGTTACGCGCCACCTTCAGCATCGCCACCTGATTGTTGGTGACCGTCAGGCGTGGGTTCGACAGCGTCCTTACCGTCCCGAACTGGTTGACGAGTTGCGCCGCGAGATCGAGATCCCCATCCGCATTGCCCCAGGCCGCCGAAATCGTCGGATCGGCAAAGGTCGGCGGAACAACGCTGCGGTTGAAGTTGCCCGTGACCACCAGATCGTTGTTCGGCCCCAGCAACGCCGTCCAATCGATGCCGGCGCGATATTGATCGTCAAGCGACACCTCAAGGATTTTTGCTTCGATGAGGATCTGCTGCATCACCGAGGCCCGCACCGTGCGGAGGTAGCGCTCCACGGCGCGATGCTGGCGCATGGACGCGAAGACGGTCACGATGCCCGACTGAGGATTTACGCTATAGGTGGATACGCCCTGCGGTTGGGTGGGTCCCGTGGACTGAGTCACGGTAGGCGCGGAAGGTGGCGGCGGCGATCCTGATCCCGTGGCTTCAGCGACATTGGCGTCGATCTGCGCCTGCCCCTGCCGCTGGCCTTGCGCGAGACCGATCGCGCGCTGGAGCGTGGCGACGCCCGGCCCTGCCGCCGGAGCGGCCGCGGTCGCCGGGGCCGGCGCTACGGGCGTTTCCGCCGCGGGAACAAAACTGGCGGAGATAACTTCGTTTGTCGTGGTCCGCCGGGTTTGAATCGCACCCAAAATCTCGCCGATATTGCGGGTGATGTCCCCCCAGAAGCTTGCCGTCGTCGTTGAAGTGACCGCGGTTTCGGACTTATTCGATCCGCCACCGCCACCGCCACCGCCACCGAGAACTTGACTCGCACTTTGTGCGTCGGTCGACGAAGTCGCGGTCGATGTCGAACTCCGCGACTGGTTCAAGACATCGAGCTGGTATTGCTCCATGTAGGGATCGTCGATCTCGATGCGCAAGGTGTTGCGTTCGAACCGGAAGCGCAATTCGGCAAGTTCGGCGATCCGCTCGACGACGTCGATAAACGGACGGTCGGTGGCCGTCATGATGATGCCGCCCGAAACACGCGGATCCATCTCAAGATCAACCCCCGCCTTCCGGGAAAGTTCGATCAGGATGTCGCGTACGGGCGTGGTTTCAGTCACCGCGATCGAAACACGCCGCGTATCGGCGAGTTCGGGCGCCGCGGGCGCGGCGATGACGGACTGGAAATTCGGAATCGGCGGCTCGGCCGCCGGCGTTGCGGCGGCGGAGGCTTCCGTATCGGCCGCCGGACCGCGGCGTCCGAGAAGGCTTTCATAGTCCTTCTTGGTGATGTTGGATTTAGTGTCGAAATCGTTGTAGGCCACCGACCCCGCGCAGGAACTGAGAACGGCGCAAATCGCCACAGCCGCCGCGCCCGCGCGCAAACGCTGCGCGTTCGCCACCGCATTGAAAATTCCGGTCCCAGTCATCGAAATCCCCCGTCGCCCTATCTTATGACTTTTGGATTGCGGACATGCATCCGCAACCCACGTCGGCGCCAATTCTTAGAAACATCCGCAGATGTCGCTGCACACAGCGTTTCAGCCCCTCCCACAGGTACCACGACGAAGTGTTTTAAACCAGAGGGGTGGATCGGATTACGAGAAAAAGAAGGGAGGATTACACCGTCAGCAAACCCACCCAAAAGGCGGCCAAAAGGGGGGGGCCGAAGGGAAAGACCGCAGGGCTGGACCGACGGACGGCGCGGTACACAAACCCAACAGCCAAGCCGCCGAGACCCGCCGCGATGAGTACAACGGAAAGCTCAAAGGGCGGGAAGGCGAGCGCGATTACGCCCATAAGTTTTACATCCCCTGTACCCAACCGGTCGGAGGAGATTTTACGAGTCAGCCAGGCGAGCACAGCCCCTATTCCCCCGACGGCGGCGGCGCTGACGGCGGCGGTAAGAAAATCGCCGTCCCCTAAGGCGCGCCAGACGATAGCTCCAACGGCCAGCGACGCCACGAGGCTGTTGGGAAGCTTGCGATGTTCGATGTCAATGACAGCCAACGTTACAGACACGACCGTAATGAACACAACGATGGTGAGACGTCCCAGATCCTCGATGACGAGCGCGGCCGCAAGAAACAACGCCGCCGTCGCGGCCTCGATGACGGGATAGCGCCCGGAGATGCGAGCGCCGCAATGACGGCACACCCCACGTGCAGCGAGCCACGAAAAAACCGGGACGAGATCTCGCACACCCAGTGCAACGCCGCAGGCGAAACATCGCGACCGGCCATGCGCGGCATTCAGGCCGCGTGGAAGCCTGTACGACAGCGCCGTGATGAAGCTTCCGAAAATGAGGCCGAGAAGGGTGATGAAGGGCAGCAAGAGAAACGGATCGAGCGGCGAAAACGTCATGCCCACCCTACTTTGGCGCGGCCGTGGGTGTTTCGTTTTTGAGCGTTTCGGCGCTTACCGGCGCCGAGGGCGTCGCCAACGTAAGCGCGTTCTGGGCGCGGGCATAAATATCCTCCGCCAACTGCCGCAGCGGCGGGTTCAAAACCAGCACCAGAGCCGCGATCACGGTGGCGGCGACAGGGAACAACGCATACCAAGGCGGCAACCACCGCCGGCGAGATGGCCTTTCCCCCACCAACTGCGGTGTATCCAAAATCGCGTCTTGGACGTGTTTTTCGCCGACCTGAATCGCACCGCTGCCATAGCTCACCAGCAACGCCTTGTCGGCCAAGATATTGATCACGCGCGGCACATGCTTCGCAGCCTCCGCGAGCTTGACCATCGCCCGGTCCGCGAAGATCGGAAAGTCGATGCCGTCCACGCGCGCGGTACGGACGCGATGCGCGATATAAGCTACCGCTTCGTCGGTACTGAGGGGGCCGGTATTGAAGGAAAATCCGATCCGCTGATTGACCTGCCTTAAATTCGGTTGCTGCAACAGATCGTCGAGTTCCGATTGCCCGAACAGCACAATCTGCAACAGCTTGCTGCGCTCGGTTTCCAGATTGGAAAGCAGACGCACGGCTTCGAGGCCCGAAGCGCCCAGCGCTTGCGCTTCATCAACGATAAGAACGGCGTTGCGCCCCAGCGCGTGCTGTTCCAGCAAAAAGGTGTTGAGCCCCTGTAACATCTGCGAACGGGATCCCGTTTCAATCCCAAACTCGGCGCAGACAAGCGTTACGATGCTTTCCGGATCGACCTGAGGCGCGTTGAGATACGCCACCGCGTCGTTCGATCCGACGAGTTTACGCAGCAGGAGGCGGCATAACATTGTTTTGCCGGTGCCCACATCACCGACGACTTTGAGAATCCCGGTGTTACGCGCGATTCCAAATTGGATCGATTGGATGATCTCTGTGTGTTTTTCGGTCGGGAAGTACTGATTGGTATTCGGCGTCAGGGTGAAGGGGTGCTCCTTCAGCCCGAAATGCGCGAGGTATGGCATGACGCCGCCTGGCCTCTTCAGCGCGTTTTCAGGAAACGCACACGCCGCTCGATATCGGCGCTGGAAACATCGGCCGACCCACGGCCCGCCGACGTCAGCCCCAGAACACGTTCGTAACTTGCGATCGCTTGCTCGCGCAGCCCCATATGGTCTTGCACAAGCGCGAGATTGTAGTGGTACATCGCGGCGTCGGGTGCCAGTGCAACGGCGCGGCGCAGGTAATCCTGCGCCTGCGGCATCGATCCAAGTTTTGCATACGTCAAACCAATCTGCGCTTTGATCGGGCTGAAACCCGCATAGTCGCGCTCGAGTTCAAGAAGACGCGCAAGCGCGTCTTGCGGGGCCCTTTCGCCCGCGATGGCGGTCACGTTGGCGAGCGCTTCGCGATTCTGCGGATCAAGTTTCAGAACCTGACCGTACGCCGTTTCAGCCTCGGACCCGCGACCGAGTTTTTGCAACGCCACGCCGCGTCCCAACAGCGCGAGCACACTGTTAGGTTCGTCCGCCAATGCGCGATCGTAAAAACCAAGGGCCGTGTCGTAAGACCCACGCACGAGCGATTCATAACCGGCCGAGACATTGGAGCGTGCCGCCTGCCCCACTTCGCGGACCTGCACCTGATTGCCGACGCCGGCCAATGCGAACTCGGCACGGTTTACGGTGATCGGCGGACTGAGCATACGCGCCGGCGCATTCGCCGCCAGTTCCGGCATAGGTTCCGCACGCTGTGGCGCTGCGGCGGGGCGCGCAACAAGGTGCCGAGGCGCGGCGGGCGCAACAGCGACGTCCTGTGTCCGCGTTTCAATCGCAGCAGGCGCCGACGCCACGGCAACCTCCGAGGGTGCCGGCTGCGACGTTTCAGGTGCCGCCGCCGCTGCAACCGGTTCAGCGCCGGAAGCCGAGGCGGCTTGAGGAGCAGGACCGTCAGCGACGGTCGCGGCAACTTCCGCGGGCGGCGGTTGGAGAACAGGCGCAGGCGGCGCCGGCGGCGCGCTCGCGACAACCGGCGCGGGCGACATAAACTGGTCTTTCAGCAACAGGAAACCGATCCCACCACCGACGCCGACAACCAGGATTCCAACCATAGCAAGGCGGTTCATGGCGACACCGCGTCCGCCGGCCATCTTCAAAGCGCCGGACGCCGTCAAGCGTTCAGGATCAAAACTTCCTTCCGACGAGGCCGACTGGCGCAGCTCGTTTTCTTTCTCGGCTTTCTGCAAAGCCTTATAGAGCACGCTCATTGATTGTCGCCCCAGACCACGCGCATTGACCAGAATGCGCGCAACGTCCCCCAAAATGCCGTGCGCTCATGCGCATCCGCGCGCCCGTTTCACCCGCAGGCGACGCCATTTCAAAGTATACAGATATGCCCACCCTGGCAAGCTTCGCACGGAAACGAAGACCATGGTTCAAAAGATTGATTTTGAAAGAAGAAGTGGGCGCAACGCCGGGGCGGTGGGCTTCGCGAAACGCAACCGCGCCGACCTTGTTACGCCGGCACGTCGATACGGGCCGCGGGGCGGCCCTCAACATAGTTATCCCACATGCGCTCGTACGACCACTCAAGCTGGCGGGTAAACATTGGCGTGTCAAACAACGGCGATGTCCTGGTCGCCCGGACCTTCTGCTTCAAATTTTCCGCCATGTCAGGATCGAGCCCGACGCGTACGGCGAGGTCTTCGTACTCCTGAAGTGACGTCGTGATCAGTTCAGGAAGGCCAACCGTGCGCAAGATACTTGCGCAAACACGCGCCGGGAACGTTTTTCCAATCATCGTTAAAATCGGGCACCCGCTCCAAATCGAATCACTCGCCGTCGTGTGCGCATTATAAAACAGCGTATCGAGGAACAGATCGCAGTATCGATACCGCCCCAAGTGGTCCGCAACACCGATACGCGGGGTAAAAACGAGACGATCCGGGGCGACGCCGGCGTGAGCCACCTCGCGCTTCAAATTCTCCATCACCTTCGGCTGCGCTTCCAGCAGCACAAGCGAACTATCCGGCACACGCTTAAGGATACTCATCCAGACCTGAAAGAGGTCCGGGCTAATCTTCCGAGTTTCGTTGAAACAACAAAAGATGAAACCGCTTGCGGGAATCCCTAGCTTCTCGCGCGTTGGCGGATCGGCGCTGACTTTACGTTGGCGGTCGTTCACCTGATAGCAATGGGGCATATAAACGAGGGACTCGGTATAGTATTGCTCGTGATCCGGCGGAACGATGGTCTTATCGACGACCATATAGTCGACGAACGAAGCGCCCGTCGTACTGGGATACCCGAGGTAGCTCACCTGTATCGGGGCCGGTCGGCGCGCAAGCACGGGCAATGGGGAGCTTTCCGTATGTCCAGTGAGGTCGATCAGAATATCGACGCCGTCCTGTTTGATTTTTTCGGCGACGACCTGCGCGGGAAGCCCGGCGCATTCTTCAAATTTATCAAACGACGCGCGGACGCGGTCGCCGACTTCGGAAGGCTTCGCCTTAAAAACACTGTACCCAAAAACGCGGAACCGCGTGCGATCATGCAATTCAAAAAGTTCCGCGACCAAATGAGCAACGGCGTGATTGCGAAAGTCGGCGGAGATATAGCCGATTGTTATTGGGCGGTCGGCCGTCCTGCGAAACACGCCCGACACCGGTAGTATGCTCTTGGAATACATCGCCGACGCCGCAACCGATGCACGCTTGTGAAGGTCGGGATCGTCGGTCACGTGCAACGCCATGAGCGGTTCGGCAGCAAGGGCCTCGCGCCGCATCGCTTTTAGTGTGCGCCCCACCCAAAGATCATGATCGCTCCAATCGCCAATGGTGCGACCGGCCCAGAATATTTGCCCAGGCAGCGCGACGCTGTCGGCGCCGGCGTCAACAGCCCCAATCAGGATCGCGCGCGACTCATCGTAGAATTTGAAGTACGAGGCAATTCTTGCGAGATAAGTCGCAGCCTGCGATGACCAAGGTCCGAGGGCCAACGCATATCTCAAAAAACACTCGGCCTCGACATACCTGCCGGACCGAATGAGACGCCGGCCCAATTCGGCGGCGACAATTTCCAATCGCGGATTCTCGACGAGTTCGACGCGCAAATCTTCTTCGCTGGGCAGATTAGCAGAGCGTTTTGGCCCCAGGTATTTGCGGTACTTGTATCGAAGTCGCGCCCCCATCGGCGGCCGCGGATCATCCAGCCACGGCGTAAGGAGCACCGCGGGTTTACCCAACCTCTCACCGAGCGCGGCGACGCTGCGGCGCGCTTCTGGATAAATCGGCGTGAGGATCACCGCTTGCGCGAAGGCGTTATAGGCGTTTTCAAGCTGTCCCAACTCGAGCAGCGCTGATCCACGCAGGAACCAGATTTCGGCAGCCGTGGGACAATCGCGGAGCGCGGCGTCGAACTCTTCTACTGCGGCGCCGAAGAGGTTTTCTGCGGCGAAGTCCTTACCTCTGTCGCGGTAATTGGCGATTTTTACCCAACGAAAAATCTCGGGCACAGGCGCGGTCGCGGTGACCGGCGACGGGCCGGCTTCGTCCGCCCCCGCCCCCGCGGACAGAATCTCGGTCATTGCTGGCCGGCGTTCAGCTTATTGTTCAATTGCATAAGCACGTCCATACGGCCGGTCTGTTGCGCGATCTGACTCAAGGCGAACAGCGCGGCAGGGTGATGGACGCGCTTCAGCACCCACTGAGACAAGAGGATACGGCTCATGGCGCGCAGCATAAATCCTGCGCGCTCCGGCTTCGCGACGATCGGCGCCGAGACATCGACGGGAGACCCGGAGATCTTGGCGACCCGCTCCTTATCCTGCTTGGCTGCGCCTCGCCGATCTTTTCTGTTCATTGTGAACTGCCCACTGGCTCACACGCGCAGCCACACCCCTCTACTTCACCGTAATCGTGATCTTCTGCGACACCACCGGCGGGGCGTGCGGCTTGTGGTCCTTGTCGGCGAGGACAAGCTGCAACGTGTGCTTACCGGGCGCGAGTTTGAGTTCGGTTTCGGTCTGCCCCTTGCCGAAGTGGATCACTTGCGGATCGTCGATCGGCAGGTAGGTGTCGAGCGGCGGGGCGTCCTTGTCCACGACCAGGTGATGGTGGCCCGTGCCTTCGATCTCGACCCCGGCGGGCGCAACGCCCATGCCCTTGAGGCCGAACTGAACCCGGACCGGGCCGCTGACCGTCTCGCCGTTTTTCGGCGCGATGATATAGACCTCCGCTCCTTTGACGGACGGCGTGTCGGCGGCGACGACCGCCGAAGCGGCGACGGCGGAGGCAAGTGCGGCGGCGAGCGCGAGGCGGATCATCGGGAAAACTCCTAAAGGCGAATGGTGCTGGGATCGTAGAAACTCATGGCGGCGCTTGCAATGACCCTTGCGCGCCATGAGGCAGCGTCGTCTGGACAATGAAACGGCCGTCGCCGGGCCGGCGATTGTAACGCGCGTCGCCGATGGTCACCCGCGTTCCGTCATTCTGCCGCGTGATATCGGCGAAAGGCAGCCGCGACCAATATAAGAAGTCGGAAATACGCCGGTCGTGCGCCGCGGCCCGCGCCACGGCCGGGTCGTCCATATGGGTGGGCACCAATTCGGGGTCGATGGTCAACCGCGGCCCCGGCGCCCAAGCGAAAGCCCCAAACCCGTACGTGCCGCCCAAGTCGAAGATCACGTCGCGGCGGAACGGATTGATGGGAACCGGACTTGCGACGACGGTCACCGGCCGTCCCAACCCCTCGCGCTCCACCTGCCGCGCCGCATAACCTTCGACCCAGTGGCTCGTGCCGGCCATGGCGCCGGCATAGAGCACCACCGCGACGACCGCGATCAGCGCGGGCTTGGGATGTTCCACTCCTGTCCATCGTTCGCGGCGGCGCGACAGCCAAATCCCAACCCCGAGCGCCGACCACATCCAAAGATCGATGATGAACAAGGCGTCGCCGTAGAACCACCGCTCCGAGAACGGCATCAGGCAGCGCACACCGTAGGTGTTCAGAAGATCCATCAACGGATGCGAGATGATCCCGATATAGGCGAGACCCAGCACCCAGCCGAAGCGCACGGGTGCGCGCGAGGCCGGCCGTTTTCCGCGCCGCGCTTGCCAGCGGTCGAACGCGATCATCGCCAGGGCGAGCAGGATGGGCAGGATCACAAGCGCAATCGGGCCGTGTGTCCACCCGCGCCGGAAGTAGAGGCTGCCGCGGTCGATGAACATGGTCACACCATCGATGTCCGGCAGGTTGGCGGCAATCATGAGGGTCGCCATGCCGAGCCCGGTCTTTTTCCTCAGCCCGGCTTGCCCGAGCGCCGCGCCGGCGAGCGTGTGTGCGAGATTGTCCATGGCCTGAAGTGTGAGGATTTGAAGGACGTTGTCGAGGGTCTTCGAGTCTATAGCGGGCACATGCGCGCTTGTATACTGTCGCCGGCCATGAGCGAGCCCTACACCGCCGCCGCGACCAAACTCACCCGCTGGCGCCTCGCGCTGCTGGTGGCGATTCCGGCCGTCGCCGTCATCGCGGTTCTTGCGGGCGTCGCCGATTACGCGCGCCTCGAAACGCTCGAACAGTACCGGACACAGTTGCAAGACTTCGTCGACCGGCGCCCTGCCCTCGCCCCTGTGATCTTCGGCGGCGTCTATCTCGCGGGCGTGGCGCTCTCGATCCCGGGGTGGGGACTTCTGACGGTCGTCGGCGGATTTCTATTCGGACCGTTGGTGGGGACCGTCATCGTGGTTCTCGCCGCCACCGGCGGCGGCATCCTCGTTTTTCTCACCGCCCGTTACGCCGCCGGCGATTATTTCCGCGCAAAGGCCGCGCCGTTCCTGCGCAAACTCGAGGCGGGCTTTCACAAAAATGCCATGAGCTATCTGCTCGCGCTTCGCCTGGTCCCCGTGCCGCCGTTTTTCGCGACCACACTGGCGGTGGCGTTCCTCGGCATCCCTTTACGGACCTTCGTGATCGCGACCTTCTTCGGCGTCATCCCGACGACGATTGTTTACGCGACCCTCGGCGCAGGATTAAGCGACGCGCTTGCCGCGGGCGTGAAGGACCCAATGGCGGCCGCGCGGCAACCCACCGTGATCGCGGGCATGGTCGGACTTGCCGTGCTTGCGCTGCTGCCCATCGCCCTCAAACGCTGGCGCGGCGCCTCAGGCGGGCCGGGCGACGAATAGCGTGTGGGGATAGGGCGTCCAGTGCGCCAGATGATGGGTGTTCGCGACGAACCCCGCATCTCTCAACAACGCCGCGTTCTGCGCGCACGAGCGGAAATGCAGTTCGCCGGTTCCCAGCGTCAAACCCGCGCCCGTCATGGCCTTCTCCTGCGCCCGCGCCACGGCATATTTCCAGGCGGGATGCGTGTCGTTGGTTTTCAGGACCAACACGCCGTCGCTCCGCAACAATCGCCGGCAGGCCGCGAGAAGGCTTCTCTTTTGCGCATCGGGTAGAAGATAAAGCACATCGAGCACGGTGATCGCGGCAAAGGCCTCCCCGGTCACCGCCTCCACGAACTCGGCGCGAAAGTCGAGGTTACCAAAGGGTCGCCCGGCGCGGCGCGCGACATCGATTTTCGCCGGCGACGGGTCAATGCCGACGACCCTCCGCGTGGGATCGGCGCAGGCGAGCGCGAGGCTCATAAGGCCGTGCCCGCACCCGACGTCCAAGACAGGCCCTTGCAGGGGCACATGCCGCGCGATGGTCGCGAGTGGCGCGAGCAAACGTCGCGCCAGCACGAACAGGCGTGTGCCGAGCGCTTCGTCGGCATACAGACGCCGCGCCGCGCCGAAATCGGCATACGCCGTCATGGCCGCTTCCCTCTCAGATCGAGAACATAGCTGAGCACCACGCCCTCGCGTTTGACCTCGACAACTGCCGGTCCGTTCGGACGTACGCGGCAGCGGGGATTTGTAAGATCGCCGCCCAGAAAAAAGTCCGCCTCGGTCCGGTTGTCGGTAATAACAATCGTGTCGGGCAGATCATAACCCGCCGACGTATTCGCGCCGCAGACAAACAAGCGCGGCTTCGTGACGGAAGCGCCGTTGGGGTGTTCAGCGGTCAGAAATTGCGCAAGGCCGCGCGCAGCCTCGGCATAGCTCACGCCCCAATAGTCGAGTTCAAAACGCCCGTAAGCGCCCTTCAGCCCGCCCGCCAATGTATTGAACGCCATTTCCTGATAGGGATGGACGCGCGCCATCACCACGACCTCGCGAACGATCGCCATCGCGAGCAGTCCTATAAACATCGCTGGAGCGACACGTCCGCGCCGCGAAAGAAAATCGATCACACGGTCGAGGCCAATGGCGGCCAGGATCACGAGTTGCGGGACAATGAACAGGAAGTGCCGCAGGCCGTTATACGTGCTCGGTCGCAGGATGGCGAAGGCCAGCAAGGGCACTAGCACGGTCGACGTCACGAACAGGTATTGCAGCCCCAGAGGTTGCGCAAAGGTTGCCCGACGCCACGTCGTCGCCTTGGCGACGCCAAACGCGAGAATCGCCGCGGCGCCGAGAAGGACATACTCCGGCAACTTGACCGCCAACAGCACGAGGAGATAACCGCGCGGCAGATCGCCGGCGTTAATCATCTCGCCCGCCCACAACATCCAGGGGTGCCAGAACTGGTTCGCAGAGTCCCGGAATAACGAGAGGATGTTGAGCGGACTTTGCACCGACCACGGCCACGTGAGCGCCATCAGGCCGAAGGCAAAAGGCGCGGCCACCAAGAAGGGCCGAGCCGCGCTGAAAGCCGCCCGCATGTTGCTTCGCGCGCCGACAGCCCCGTCAAATTGCGCGGCGACTTTCACAAGCAGGATGGCGCCGATCTGCGCGACAAAGGCAAAGGCGATGATGCGCGTGCCAAGCGCAAGCCCCAGGCTCACGCCAAGCCCGAAGATCGTGCGCCACGAGACACGCTCCTCACCGAACGCGCGGCAACTGAAATAGGCGACCCACACGCCCAGCCACGCCAGCGGTGCGTCTTTCGGATTGATGAAACTGTGCCCGTAAAGCACCGGTGTTGTCGCGAGACAGAGAACCGCGATCAACGCGGCCCTGTCGCCCGCCAATAACCGCGTGAGACGCCATGCGCCGAACACGCCCGCCAGGAACAATAAACCGCCGACAAGATGCCGCGTTTCATATTCGCCGAACGGCGACACATTCACCGCGACAGACGCAAGCAGGTCGAAGAAGCCGCCGTACTGATAAAGATTGACGAAGGAGAACGCCGACCGGTCCGTGAACCCGCTTGTGTAATACGCCAGTAGCTTGTGGCCGTAGGGAACGTGAAGCTCCTCGTCCCACGAAATGCCGTAGTCCTGAAAGGTCAGGCAAATGACGGCGGCGGCCGCGACAAAGGTCACCACCGCCATCGCATTCGCCCACCGCGTCCGATCAATAACGCCGATAGCGGTCATGGCACTTGCGGCAACTGATGGCGTCGATGTGGTAGAGGACATCGTGCGGGGCGGTGCCGCCGCGCGCGGCTTCGGTGGCGATGGCGATGGCCGCCTCGAACTCGTCCATATAGAATGTGAAATCGTCCCATTTCGTCCAGATCTGCGGGGCCGAGCTTCCACCTAGCACACGCGGCTGGAAAGCGTCGGGCATCGCCTGCGCGGTGAGCAATGCGGCGGAGAGGTGCGAATACAAGTTTTCCGGCGGCGCGCCGGCCGTTACGACCAGCATGATGGCTTGAAACTGCGCCTCGAGGGTCTTCATCAAATGTTGGCGATAGGCGACGGCGTCCGGGTTCGCCGACGTCGGTGCGGCGCACAGCATCGCGAAAACAGCCACTGCTCCCAGAACCCGCCTCAGTCCGCGCATTACCGCCCATCCGCCTAATTGCGCGGTCCAGCCGCGATCTCATCCAGCCTTTTGGCGATCTCCTGCTCGCTCAGCCATTGTCCCCGCACCATCACGCCCGCCTGGCGCGCGACGTGACCGATGTCGTCCAGGGGATTGCCTTTCAACAGCACGAGGTCGGCGCGGGCGCCGGGCGCGACGATCCCGAATTCGCCCGCCTCGCCGAGGTGCTCCGCCACATTACGTGTGGCCGAGCGCAAGATGTCGTACGTCGACATGCCGGCGGCGCGCATGGCCTGCATCTCGCGGTGAATGGAGAAACCCGGCACGCTGAACTGTTGCGGGGAGTCCGTCCCGAACAGGATCTCCACACCGCCGTCGCTCAGCGCTTTCAGCACGTGTCGGCGATTGGCGGCCACGGCGCGCGCGGCCGCGGCGTCGAACCCGGGCGCCGCGCGCCGCTTCTCATAGCTCGCGCGCCACGCCTCGACCTCCCGCGCCGGCATATATCTCAGTTCCGCGAAGCCCATCAGTGTCGAAAGTTCGTGCGCGCCGATGATCGTGTCCCACAACACCATGGTCGGCACCACCGCCGCGCCGTAGCCACGCGTGATCCGCACGATGTCTTGCAGCTTCGCAGGGTCCACCGCGCCGGTCGCCGCGCCGAGATGCTCGATGTAGCCGTCGAGATGGTCGATCGTGCGCTGCCCTTGCGCGATCGCATGGGGCAGCCCCACATCGGCGGGCACGTGCCCCGCGAAGTCGATATCCACTTCGGCGGCTGTGCGCGCCATGGCGTCATAGGCCGCGCGCGACACGCCCGGATGCACCTTGAGAAGATCCCAGCCCTGGTTTTTCTGTTCGCGTACACGCTGGATCGCCTGCGCCGGCGAGGTCACCGTCTGCCCGTTGAAACTGGGACCCGCCAGATAAAGCGTCGGCCCTAACAAGTCGCCACGGCGCACCTTTTCACGCAGCGCGAGCTGGCCATCCCAGCCCAGCATGCTGCGCACCGTCGTCACGCCGTTGGCGACATAGAGATAGTAGGTCCGCGCGACGGTCTCGTCGCTGGACCCGGGCGGCGGGTTGTGACCGTGCATCTCGGCGAGACCCGGGATGAGGAACTTTCCGGTCCCATCGATCTTCAAAGCGCCCGCCGGCACGTTGATGTGCGCGGCGGGGCCGATGGCCGCGATCCGTCCGCCCTGCACAAGCACCGTTTGCCCCGCATCCACGCGCGGTGAGTCCATAGGCACGACCGTCACGTTCACGAATGCCGTTGCGGCCGGACTCTGCGCCGCCGCCGCCCCCGACAGAAGCGTCACGGCCGATACGACAACCGCACAAAAGATTGGGAAGAACGCCTTCATTGAGTGATCCTCCACCTCGGGCTAGGGACGCAGGAACGCCGCCGCGGATCGGGCGAACGCCCCAAGCTAACTTTGCACATAAGTCTCGGCCGCGTTTAGAATAAGATTCTGTGACGCGGAACAAACAAGAATCATGACCGAGCCCCCCGATCAAAACGGCGCCCTCTTCATCGGCCAGGGCGCGACGCCCCAGTTCCTGACATTGGCCATGGCGAACCGGCACGGCCTGGTTGCGGGCGCCACCGGCACCGGCAAGACCGTGACTTTGCAGATCCTGGCCGAAGGGCTTTCGCGGGCCGGCGTTTCCGTTTTCGCCGCCGACATCAAAGGCGATCTCTCGGGGCTCGCCGCCCCCGGCGAAGCCAAGGCCGCGTTGGTCGAGCGCGCCGCGGGCATGGGCTTTACCTACGAACCCGACCGCTATCCCGTGGTCTTCTGGGATCTGTTCGGTGAACAGGGACATCCTGTGCGCGCGACGATTTCCGAAATGGGGCCGCTTCTGCTCGCGCGCCTCATGGACCTCAACGACACGCAAGAAGGCGTGCTCAACATCGCCTTCCGCATCGCCGACGAACAGGGCCTCTTGTTACTGGACCTGAAGGACTTGCGCGCGATCCTGGGATACCTCGCCGACAACGCCGCCGAACTAACGACGATGTACGGAAATGTTTCCAAGGCCACCGTCGGCGCCATCCAGCGCCAACTCCTTGTGCTCGAGAACCAGGGCGGCAACGCCTTCTTCAGCGAGCCCGCCCTCGCCCTCAAGGATCTCATGCGCACCGACCGCGACGGGCGCGGCGCGATCAACATCCTCGCGGCCGACAAACTCATGGGAAGCCCGCGATTGTACGCGACCTTCCTGCTGTGGCTCCTTTCGGAACTGTTCGAGGAACTGCCGGAAGTCGGCGACCAGGACAAACCGAAGCTGTGCTTCTTCTTCGACGAAGCGCACCTCTTGTTCACCGATGCGCCCAAGGCGCTGCTCGACAAGATCGAACAAGTCGTGCGCCTCATCCGCTCCAAGGGCGTCGGTGTCTATTTCGTGACCCAGAACCCGCTCGACGTACCCGACAAAGTGCTCGCGCAGCTTGGCAACCGCATTCAGCACGCGCTGCGCGCCTTCACGCCGCGCGATCAGAAGGCCGTGAAGGCGGCGGCCGAGACATTCCGCAAGAACCCCGCGCTCGATACGGCGACGGCGATCATGGAACTCGGCAAGGGCGAAGCCCTGATGTCCTTCCTCGACGACAACGCGACGCCGTCGATCGTCGAACGCGCCTTGGTCAGGCCGCCGTCCGCGCGCCTTGGCCCGATCACGCCCGCGGAACGCAAGGCGATCATGGACGCCTCGCCGGTTCGGGGGAAATACGATCAGGCCGTCGAGTCCGAATCCGCCTACGAGATCTTGCACGGACGCCTGCAGACGGCGGCGCCCGATGGGCAAGCGCACCAACAGCCTCCGTCCGAGGACGGTGTGCTCGGAAAGTTCGGCGCGATGGTTGGAACGATCTTCGGCACCAACACCCCGCGCAACAAACGCCTGTCGTCGGGTCAACTGATCGCGCGCAGCGTCACCCGCACCGTGACCAACCGCGTGGTGGGAGATGTCGCCGCCAATATCGGGAAGTCCATCGGGGGATCCATGGGCGGCTCCATCGGCCGCGCCATTGTCCGCGGCGCCCTCGGCGGCATCTTGCGGCGCTGAGTTTTCGTCCGCACTGCGGGCAAATCCTGCGGAACGCCTAAGGCGCGAAGCAGGATGGCGTGCCCGAAGGGATTCGAACCCCTGACCTTCGCCTCCGGAGGGCGACGCTCTATCCAGCTGAGCTACGGGCACGCATGGGCGGGAACATATGACATTGCCGGGGCGCGCGCAAACCCTGCGATTTCAAGTGTTTGAGGCGCCAAATCCCGGTGGATTCACAGGAACCGGCCTACCGCGCCGCCGCCTGCAGCCGCGCGATCGCCCGATCGTCGGCGCGCGAGGGCAGCGGCGTGTTGGGGTGATCGATGAAGGCGACGATATCCGCCAACACGGTTTCGGCCTGCTTGTCGCGCAGGAGCACGTGCCAGCCGTCCGGATAGAACGCCACCTGCGGGCGGCGATTGGCGCCCGCCATACGCAGGAGGGCTTCCTGGGTCGGCGCCCGCGGGATGATCTCGTCCTTGGCGCCATAAAGATAAAGCGTGCGCGCCTTCACGTCCGGGACGCGCGCCAGCGCTTCATCCATGAGGTTGGACAATCCGTAGATGGCGTCGATGCGGGTCTGTTTGATGAACAGGGGATCGCGCCCGTTGTCCCGCAGCATCTCGATGTTGTCGCTCGCCTGATAGCCGAGGCCGCGGCCCGACGGCTTGAAGCCCGGCATGATCCGCACCCCGATCCACAAGGCCACGCGATAGGTGAGCGGCATGGTCGAGCGCGCCCACACCGCGGGCGCGGCCAAAATAGCGCCGTCGACGAACCCCGGAACCGCGTCGGCCAGCGCCGCGATGGCCACCGCGCCGCCCATGCTTTCGCCCAACAGGTACACCGGCGTTCCCGGATAGGTCTTGCGCAGAAGGGCGATGAAATCCTTGGCGTCGGCCACCATGCCGTCGCGGCCCTGCCAGAAGCCGGCGTCGGGCGCGCGGCCGAATCCGCGCTGATCGTAGGCGTACACGGCGATCCCATGCGCGGCGAGGGTCGGCCCCACGCCGGGCGCATCCGGCACCTTATCGAACGCCTTGCTGTAGTCGTTGAACCCATGCAGCGCGAGCACGACGGCATGAGGCTGGCCATCCGCCGGTAGCCAGCGCCGGACCGGCAGCGCGAGGCCGTCCGAGGTCGTGAACACGCTGTCGGAAATCACCGCGTCCGTGACCGGTGCGCCCGCGGGCGCGATCCGGGGCGCGCAGGCGGCGAGCGCAAGCAGCGCGGCCATCACATATGCGAGGCGCCGCGCCAGCATCGTCACGCCTCGGCGGTCTCGCCCGGCGCGCGCGCCGTGAGCTGAAGGAAAATATCCTCGAGTTCGACTTCCTCGGTCCGCATGTCGGCGATGGGCAGATTGCAGGCCCGCGCGGCGTCGAGGATCTCGCGCATGGCGTTGGAGCTGGGCCGGTAGGCGATATGGATCTCGCCGGCCGACGGCTGCGTGGGATTGAAGCGCGCGAGCGCGTCGGGCACCGCCGCGAGAGGCTCCGACAGGATGAAGGTCACCGACTTGTTGTCCAGCTGGCGCAGAAGGTTGCGCTTGGTGTCGCACGCCACCAGACGGCCGTGGTCGATGATCGCGATGCGGTCGCACAGCTCCTCGGCTTCCTCGAGATAGTGTGTGGTGAGCAGGATCGTCGTGCCGATGGCGTTCAGCTGGCGCATGTGTTTCCACAGATGCTGGCGCAAGCCCACGTCAACGCCCGCGGTGGGCTCGTCCAGGACGATCACCGGCGGCGTATGCACCAGCGCCTTGGCGATCAACAGGCGGCGGCGCATCCCGCCCGACAGCGCGCGGGCGTAGGCGTTGGCTTTGTCGGCGAGGCCGACGACTTCCAGGATCTCATCCGTGCGGCGCTCGTTCTTCGGCACGCCGTACAGGCCCGCCTGCACCTCCAGGAGTTCGCGCGGCGTGAAGAACGGATCGAGGTTGAGTTCCTGCGGCACCACGCCGATGGCCAGGCGCGCGTGGCGCTCGTCCTTCGCGATGTCGTAATCCCAGATCTTCACCGTGCCGGAGCTTTTCGCGACCAGGCCCGCCATGATGTTGATCATGGTCGACTTGCCCGCGCCGTTTGGCCCCAGGAGGCCGAAAAAGGAGCCGCGCGGGATTTGAAGCGAGAAATCCACCAACGCGGTCTTGACGCCCTTGCGCGAACGGTAGGTCTTGTTCAGGCCTGTGATCTCGACGGCGAGATCCGGCAGGGAAGTGGCCGCGGAATTGGTCATAACATGCGATTGTTAAACGGTTTTTGGGAACGTTGAAAGGGCCGGGCGGACAGGTTAAACAACTATCCATCTTCTCTGGACCTTTCCGCGGATCAAGCCATGGCCGAACCCACCGAAATCATCACCGTCGAATCGCCTGCGGTCGCCTGCGACGGCGGCGGGGGCGCGCTCGGTCACCCGCGTGTCTTCCTGCGCATCAAGCCGCAAGAGGGCGAGATCGACTGCCCCTATTGCGGTCGCCGCTACCTCCTCAAGGAAGGCGCAGACGCCCATCACGGGCACTGATCCTTTTCGATGACGGCCAAGCGCCTCTATCTTATCGACGGCTCCGGCTACATCTTCCGCGCCTATTTCGCGATTAGGGACATTAAGCCCCGGAGCGACGGCACGTCGGTCAACGCCGTGTACGGATTTTCCAGCATGTTGATCAAACTGCTGGACGATTTGCGCGACACGAAAGTTGAGGAATACATCGCGGTCGTCTTTGACTCCAAGCGCGAAACGTTCCGCAATCAGATATATGCGGACTATAAGGCCCACAGGCCGCCTCCGCCGGAAGATCTGGTTCCCCAATTTGGATTGATCCGCGACGCCACAAAAGCTTTCAACGTCTGCTGCCTCGAGATGGAAGGTTATGAAGCGGACGATGTGATCGCCACTTATGCGCGGCGCGCGGCGGCGGAAGGAATCGAAGTCGTCGTCATCTCGGCCGACAAGGATTTGATGCAGTTGATACGCCCGGGCGTTTCGATGCGCGATCCCATGAAAAGCCAGCCGATCGGGCCGGAACAGGTCCGGGAAAAATTTGGTGTCGATCCCGGCAAGGTGATCGAAGTTCAGGCGCTGGCCGGCGATTCGACCGACAATGTCCCCGGCGTGCCGGGCATTGGCATCAAGACCGCGGCTGAACTCATTACGCAGTTCGGAGATCTTGAAACGCTCTTGGCGCGCGCCGGTGAAATCAAACAGCCGAAACGACGGGAAAACCTGCAAACACACGCCGATTTAGCCCGCATTTCCAAGAAGCTGGTCACCTTGAACGATCAGGTGCCGCTGGACGTGCCGCTGGACGATCTAAAGTGGAAAAGCCCGGAACCAGGCGCCCTATTCGCGTTCTTGCAAGCGCAAGAGTTCAAGTCCCTCATCCAGCGCGTAAGCGCGAAACTTGCCGCCGACGGCGTAGCGGAAACCGGGGCGCCATCCGTCGGCGACCTGCCGGCCGGTCCCGCGACCACATCGACGCCGCTGCATTTGCCCGACGCCACCGGCGCCATCGACCGCGGCAAATACGAAACCATCCAAACCGCCGCCGCGCTTGAGACCTGGATGCGCCGCGCGCGGGCGAACGGCTGGATGGCGGTGGACACCGAAACCGACGGCCTCGATCCGATGCAGGCCAATCTGGTGGGCGTGTCGATCGCGGTCGAGCCGGGCACCGGCGCCTATATCCCGCTGCGCCATGTGGGCAGCAAGGCGCAAGGCACGCTCGACCTGGACGCCAATTCCACCGATGCGCCGCCGCAGATTCCGGTGGCCGAGGCGATCCGCCTTTTGAAGCCGGTCCTGGAGGACGCAAGCATCCTCAAGATCGGCCACAACATCAAATTCGACATGCACATCCTGGCGCGCGAGGGCATCGACGTCGCCCCGGTCGATGACACCATGGTGATGTGTTACGTGCTGGAAGCCAGCCCGCAGGTTCGTCACGGCATGGACGACGCCGTCGCGCGCCATCTGAACCACACGACCATTACGTTCGCCGAGGTCTGCGGCACGGGGAAGAACCAGATCACCTTCGACAAGGTGCCGCTGGAGAAAGCGACGCCTTACGCCGCCGAGGACGCCGACGTCACGCGCCGCCTTTACGCGAAGCTGCGCCCGCGCCTCGTCTCCGAACGCCTCGTCTCCGTTTACGAGACCATGGACCGCCCGCTGATCCCGGTCCTGCGCGAGATGGAGCATAAAGGCATCCTGGTCGATCCCGGCGTGCTCGGCGATCTCTCGAAGGATTTCGCGAAACGCATGGCGGACCTGGAGACCGAAATTCACAAACTTGCCGGCGATACTTTCAACATCGCCTCGCCCAAACAGCTCGGTGAAATCCTGTTCGAGCGCATGAGCCTGCCGGGCGGCAAGAAAAGCGCCAAGACCGGCGCCTACGGCACCGACGCCGACGTGCTGGAGGAACTGGCCTCGCAAGGCCACGACCTGCCGGCGCGCGTGCTCGACTGGCGTCAGCTTTCCAAGCTGAAAAGCACCTACACCGACGCGCTCGCCAAGGCGATCAATCCGGTCACCAAACGCGTGCACACCAGTTTTGCGCAGACCATCGCATCCACGGGACGTCTGTCCTCGGTCGATCCGAACCTCCAGAACATCCCCATCCGTACCGAGGACGGCCGCAAGATCCGTAAGGCCTTCGTGGCGCCCAAGGGAAAGACGCTGGTGTCGGCCGACTACAGCCAGATCGAATTGCGTCTCGTCGCGCATGTCGCCGACGTGAAACGCCTGAAGCAGGCCTTCAAGGACGGCGAGGACATTCACGCGGCCACCGCGTCCGAGATGTTCAACGTGCCCATCGAAGGCATGGACCCCATGGTCCGGCGCAGCGCGAAAGCCATCAACTTCGGAATCATCTACGGCATCTCGGGCTTCGGCCTCGCCCGTCAGCTCGGCATCCCGCGCGGCGAAGCGCAAAGCTACATCGAAGCGTATTTCGCGAAGTTCCCCGAGATCCGCGCCTATATGGAAGAGACCAAGGCGCAGGCCCGCCGCCAGGGGTTTGTCACCACCTTGTTCGGCCGCAAGATCTTCACGCCCGGCATCAACGACAAGAACCCGAACATGCGAGGCTTCGCCGAGCGCGCGGCCATCAACGCGCCGATCCAGGGGGGCGCGGCCGACATCATCAAACGGGCGATGATCCGCCTGCCCGGCGCCTTGCAGGCGGCCGGCCTTACAGCGGATATGCTGCTCCAGGTGCATGACGAACTGGTGTTCGAGGTGCCCGTCGGCGAACTCGACGCCGCCAAACCCGTGATCAAAAAGGTCATGGAGGACGCCGCTCACCTGGACGTGCCGTTGACCGTGGACGTCGGGACCGGCCATAACTGGGCGGACGCCCACTAACGCCTCAAAAAGTTGGGGGCGCCGAACACGGCCATGATTCCGCCCCACCTGTGGGGCAGGAAAAGGCGTTCGCAGAAGCGGACGCCGGTACTGGTAAAGGGTGGTATGTCGAACGCACGCGGAGTGAGTTACGCGCTGGCGACGAGTATGGTGCTGGGCTTTGCCGCGCCGGCCATCGCCCCCGCCAACGCTCAAGATGCGACTCTCGCCTGCTTCGCCGCGAAATCCGACACGGTCGAACGGATCGCCAACTGCACCGCGGCCCTGCGCCGCTCGGGCCTCGCCACCGACACGCGGGCGCTGGCCTTCGTCACCCGCGCCCAGGCCTACGTCAGTGCTGGCGACGAGGGCAAGGCGATCGCCGACTTCGACGCCGCCCTTGCCCTCACCCCCAATGACGCGATCGCGCGGCTGGGGCGCGGCAAGCTGAAGGAGCAAGCGGGCGACCTTGTCCAGGCGGAAGCCGATTATACCGCCGCGATTTCCGCCGACCCTTTGGGCAAAAGCACCGTCACCGGGGAGGCCTATACCCGCCGCGGCGCCGTGCGCATGAAGCGCGGGCGCATGGACGCCGGGATCGCCGACCTCGGCGAGGCCCGCCGCTTCAACCCGAAAGATCCGGGCCCCTTCAAGGCGCGGGGCAGCTATTTCCTCGATCGCGGGGATTCGCAAAAAGCGATCATCGAGCTTGAGCAAGCCACCGAACTCGCGCCCAAGGACGCCGAGGCCCACACGTTGCTTGGCTCCGCGCTCCTGCGCGCCGGCAAGGGCGACGACGCCATTATCGCGTTCAGCAAGGCGCTCGAGGTCGACAGTTCCGACAGCGCCGCCTTGCGGGGCCGCGGCACCGCCCACGGGCAACTCCAGAACTACGAAGCCGCCATCGCGGACTTCACGCGCGCGCTCAGGCTCGATCCGAAAGACATCGCCGCCTTGGAAAGCCGCGGCGTCGCCGAACTCCAAAGCGGCGCTTACGGCGCGGCGGTCGCGGACTTCACGCTGCTGATGGACGCGCGGCCCGGGGATCTGTCGGCGATCTTCCTGCGCGGCAACGCGCGTTTGCAAAGCGGGAACGCCGAAGGCGCGGTTCAGGACTTCACCGCGGTGCTCCGCCGCCGCCCCACGGACCAGGACGCGATGATGGCGCGCGCCGTCGCCCGTCAGTTCACCGGCGACTTCGACGGCGCCGAGAACGATCTCACCGTCATCATCGACCGCGTCTCGGACGCCGCCCAGCCGCTGGCCAACCGCGGCTACGTCCGCGTGATGAAAGGCGACTTCGCGGGCGCGGCCCGCGACCTCGCCATCGCCATGGAACTCCCGGACGCGCCGCCCATGCTCGCGGTCTGGCGGTTCGTGGCCGAGGCGCGCGACGGGCACAAACCGGCCGAGATCCTGAAAGCGACGGCCGATTCCCTGACCGTCGATAGCTGGCCGGCACCGCTTCTGCATTATTTCCTGGGCCAGATCAGCGGCGATCAACTGCTGGCGGCTGCCGCAACGGACGCCGCCGACGCCAAGGGGCGGGCGTGCGAGGCCTATTATTTCCTCGGTCAGGCGGCCCTTCTGTCCAAGGACGCCAAACAGGCAATCAAATTATTCCAGGCCGCCCTGGCGACGGGCATGAGCCGGCATACGGAATTCGTGGCGGCCAAGGCGGAACTGGCGCGGCTTGGGCAGCGGTCTTAACATCCTAATGGCTGCAAAAACCGCGACTCGGACATACCTACGCGATATTTCCGCCACAATACCCGCGTGATATCACGACAGGAGAGAACCAGGGGGACGTCACAAGCGTTACGGCATGTGCACCATCCCCGGAAAGTGAGGTTTCGTGGCTTACCGCATCGCTTTGGTCGACGACGACCGCAATATTCTGACATCCGTGTCGATGGTCCTGGAGGCCGAAGGCTTCGGCGTCACCCAGTACCGTGACGGCGCGGACGCGTTGCGCGGCATTACCGCCGAACCGCCCGATCTCGCCATCCTCGACATCAAGATGCCACGCATGGACGGCATCGAACTCCTGCAAAAGTTGCGCGAGAAGAGCCCCTTGCCGGTGATCTTCCTCACGTCCAAGGACGACGAGGTGGACGAACTGCTCGGCCTGCGCATGGGCGCCGACGACTACATCAAGAAGCCGTTCTCGCAGCGCCTGTTGATCGAACGCGTGCGCGCGGTGTTCCGCCGCTTGGAGGCCCAGAAGCAGATGGACAGCCCCGGCGTCTCGGCGACGTCGGTGAAGCGCGGCGAGCTGGTGCTCGACCCCGCCCAGCACCTGTGCCTGTGGAAAGGCGCCGCGGTGAACCTGACCGTGACCGAATTCCTGATCATCCAGGCCCTGGCGCAGCGGCCCGGTCACGTGAAAAGCCGCGACCAACTGATCGATGCGGCCTACGGCGAGCATATCTACGTCGACGACCGCACCATCGACAGCCACATCAAGCGGTTGCGCAAGAAGTTCCGCGAAGTGGACAAGGATTTCGCCCATATCGAAACCTTGTACGGCGTCGGCTACAAGTATAACGAAACCAACGGCACGACTGCGGCCTCGCAATAAATTCCGGCGGCGAGCACGGCCGGATAACTACGGGAGTTCCTGGCCGTGAGCGCGGACGGCGATTTTCGCCTGGATGATCTACGCATCAAGCCCGATGCCGCCGTGACCGACGCCGGCAAGCGCGGGCGTTTGCGCACGCTGTTCTCGCCGCTGACCTTGCGCATCCTCGCGGTGAACCTGACGGCCCCGGTGCTTCTTGTCCTGGGCCTCCTCTTCCTCGATCAATATGAAGACACGCTGATCGCCGCCGAATTGGACGCGCTGCGTACGCAGGGCGAACTTATCGCCGCCTCCATCGGCGAGGGCGCCGTCGTGATTTCGGACAATGACGCGATCCCCTTGTTCACGCCCGAGGGCGCGTTACGGGTCATCGATCCCGACCCGGCGCGGCAACTCCTGCGCCGGCAGGCCGCGCTCGCGCGCCTGCGGGCGCAGCTTTTCGACCGCGACGGCAAACTTCTCGCGGACTCGCGCCTCTTGACCGGCCCCGGCGGCGAAGTGCAGGTCCAGGATCTGCCCCCGATGGAAAGCAGCGCGGTCTTACGCGTCGTGCACGCCGTGTACGACAAGACCATCGGCCGCCTCACCGTCGACCGCACCCTCGAACCCTACAACGATCAGGCCCGTCCCAGCGCGCCGGATTACAAGGAAGTGCTGGCCGCGCTGCAGGCGGGCGAAGCCGGCAACTCGGTCCGCTTGCGCAGCGACGGACAAAAAGTGCTGTCGGTCGCGGTGCCCGTTCAATTCTACAAACAGATCGTGGGCGCGCTCATGGTGTCGCGCGACGGCAGCAACGTCGACAAACGCATGTTCGCCGTGCGCGGTTCGATCCTCGGCATGTTCGCCTGGGTACTGGCGCTTACCGTGCTCACGTCGCTCTTCCTCGCGGGCACCATCGCGCGACCGGTGCGGCGTCTGGCGACGTCGGCGAAACGTGTGCGCGATTCCAAGAATCGTCAGCACACCATCCCCGATCTTTCAAAGCGCAATGACGAAATCGGCGAATTGTCCGAAGCTTTGCGCGACATGACCGAGTCCTTGTGGCGACGCATGGACGCCACCGAACATTTCGCCGCCGACGTCGCGCACGAGATCAAGAACCCGCTGACCTCCTTGCGCAGCGCGGTGGAAACCGTCGGGCGCGTGAAGGATCCCGAACAACAAAAGCGCCTGATGTCCATTATCATGGACGACGTCGCGCGCCTCGACCGCCTGATTTCCGAGATTTCGGACGCCTCAAGGCTCGACGCCGAAATGTCGCGCGGCGAAATGTCGCCGGTGAAAATCAAGCCGCTCGTCCAGGCGCTGTCGGAAGTGCAGAACGCCAACGACAACCCGGACGCGCCGCGTGTCGAGGTGGTCGAGGACGCCGCCCAGAAGGGCGATCTGGTCGTGTTCGGTCTGGAAAGCCGGATCGGGCAGGTGTTCCGCAACCTGATCGGCAACGCCGTGTCGTTCAGCCCGCCGCAAGGCACGATCTCCATCCGTGCCGGTCGCGCCGGACGCGACGTGATCGTGACCGTCGAGGATCAAGGCCCCGGCATTCCGGCCGGCAAGGAAGCCGCGATCTTCGGCCGCTTCTATTCCGAACGCCCCGAAGGCGAGAAGTTCGGCACGCACTCCGGGTTGGGGCTTTCGATTTCCAAGACGATCGTGGAAGGCCATCGCGGCCAGGTCTATGCCGAGAACATTCTCAACGACGACGGCACGGTCCGCGGTGCGCGCTTCGTCGTGCTCTTGCCGGCGGCGAAGTAATGGGCGACGTCGTCAATCTGCGCCAGGCGCGCAAACAAAAAGAGCGCGGCGACGCCGAACAGACCGCGCAAGCCAATCGCGCCAAGTTCGGACGCACGAAGGCCGAGAAAGCCCGCGACGAAAAGACGGCGGAACACCTCGCGCGCCGCGTCGATCAGAGCAAACTGGACGACTAGCATCTAAGGGCCGCCGCGCCATATCCTGCCCAGCATGGCGTCCACATCACCCCTCAGATTCGTCCGCGCAAAGCCGCTGCTTGGCACGACCGTTGAGATTCGCGTCGAGGACATGGACGAGGCGGCCGCGCACGCCGCGATCGACCGCGGCTTCGCGGCGGTCGCCGATATCCATCGGCTGATGAGTTTCCACGACGCGGGCAGCGACGTCAGCCGGCTCAACCGCGACGCCGCCGCCGGGCCGGTGACCGTCGATGCCCGCACATTTGAGGTGCTGGCGCGCGCCCAAGCCTTCGCGGAACAAAGCGACGGGCTTTTCGACATCACCGCCGCGGCGCGGCTTGTCGCGTGGGGCTTCCTGCCCGCGCCGGCGGGCGCGCCGGCGCCCGCGACCGACGCCTCATGGCGCGACATCGTTCTGGAAGACGCCAACCGCGTGCGCTTCCGCAAACCCCTATGGCTCGATCTCGGCGGTATCGCCAAGGGCTATGCGGTCGATCACGCCGTTGCGGCGACCGGCGGCGGCGGGCAGGCTCTAGTTTGCGTGGCCCAGGTTTGCGTGAATGCCGGCGGCGATCTTCGGATCGCCGGGCCGCGGCCGGAGCCGGTGCGGTTGCGGACAGCTCTTGTTACAGACGCCGTTCCGGTGGTCGAACTCGAAGACGGCGCGCTGGCCTGCAGCAGCGGCCGCGAGCACATGAGGGCCGGCCCGGAGGGTCTTGTCGGCCCCCATGTTCACGGCCGCAGCGGCGTCAGCGTCGGGATGGACCGGTTCGCCGCCGTCGCGGCGACGGATTGCCTGACCGCGGACGCGCTGACAAAGGTTGTCTTGGCGCTGGGCCCCGGCGCCGAACCAATCCTTGGCCAATGCGGCGCAATCGCATATCTCTATGAGCCTGGTTCGGGGTGGATCACCCTCGGGGCGGACCAGGGATAAGGCAGGGGAATTCAGGTTTATGGGCGAGAGAGTCGAGCGCGGCCCGCTGAAGTTGCCGCGGGTCCGGCGGTGGTCGGTTTATGCGATATCGTTCGCGACATGGCTGACCGGCGTTCTGTGGCTGATCTACCATTACTTCATGACCAGTGAAGGCCGCTTCGGCCCGCAAACGCATCCGCTTGAGACGTGGTGGAAGGTTCTGCATGCCGGCGTGTCGTTCCTCGCCGTCGGCATCCTCGGCCTGTTGTGGGGCGTTCACATCCTGCGCGGCTGGAACGCCAACTGGCGGCGCTGGTCGGGCGGCATCCTCGCCGGATTCTTCTTCGTCCTCTCGGTGACGGGTTACTTGCTCTACTACATCTATTACCTGGGCGAGGACTGGCGCGAATGGATGTCCCTCGCCCACTGGGTGCTGGGCCTCGTGGCGATCGCCCCCTTCTTCATTCATTGGCTGTCGAAATCGAAAGCGAAGGGCGCCTAACGCCCTGTTTCCGGAGCTAAACTAACAGGATAGTGATGGGGAGCCGGGCATCCCCATGGTAGATTGGGTGTCATGCGTAGCAAATTCCTCCTCTATCCCGCAGCCATTGTCGCCGCCGTCGGCGCCGTTCAGCCGGCCGTCGCGGGCGCGCAGTATTTGACGGTCGAACAGGCGCAAAAACTCCTGTTCCCGAAGAACGCCACCTTCACCGAAGACCATCGCCTCCTGACCGACAAGCAGATGCGCGATATCCGCGAGTTCAGCGGCATCGAACTCCGGGACCGCAAGGTCCGCGCGTGGCGCGTCTCCACCGGCGACTGGTTCTTTGTCGATCACGTGCTCGGCAAGGACGACACGGTCTATTACGCCATCGCGATGTCGCCGAAAGGCGAGGTTCTCGGCATCGAGGTCATGGAGTGCTGGGAGCTTTATTCCAAAATCCGCCTGCCGGAATGGCGCGCGCAGTTCAAAGGCCGCAAGGACGGCGAACTTCGCATCAAGGGCGACATCGAGAACATCGGCGGCACGACGCTGTCGTCGAAGCACATCACCGAGGGCGTGATCCGCATGCTCGCGACGCATACCCTGGTGTTTGCGGATCAAGGCGCCGCCGCGGGCGGCTAAACGCCGCGCGCTCCTTCTAAACGCCCGTCGTTTCAGACCTTAGCGTGATCAAGGTGACCTCGGACGGTACGCCCGTGCGCAGGGGCGGGCCCCAGTAGCCTGTCCCCTGGTTCACATAGATCCACATGGTCTCGAAGCGGTTCAGCCCCCGCGCGAACCGATGGAAGAACCCGATCATCAAGTTGAACGGGAAATACTGTCCCGCGTGCGTATGTCCTGAAAGCTGCAGATCGCATCCGGCGGCGTGACAATCCTCATAACTGGACGGCTGGTGCGCCAGGATGATGCGGGGCGCGCCGTCGGGCGCGCCGGCCACCGCGCGCACCGCGCTTGAGGCGTGATCGCCGGGCATCCCGCGCGTGGAATAGTCGGTGACGCCGGCCACCACGAGCGCAGCCCCTTCACGCGTGATGAGGTCATGCGCGTTGTTCAGAACCCGCGCCCCCAAGCGTCCGAATTCGGCGATCCATCCCATGGGATCGCGGAAGTACTCGTGGTTTCCCGTCACGAAATACGTGCCATGCCGGGGTCTGAGGTCGCCGAGCGGCGCAACGTGATCCGCCAGCTCCTCCACCGGCCCGTCGGTCATATCCCCTGTCAGCGCGATCATGTCCGGCTTCAAACCGTTCACCACATCGACGACGTTTTGCGTGTAGGAGCGGCGCACGGTTGGACCGACATGGAGATCGGATACTTGCGCGATGGTGAATCCATCGAAAGCCTTGGGAAGATTGCGCAGCGCCACCTCCACCCGCTTCACCATGGGGCC
Source organism: uncultured Rhodobacterales bacterium (assembly GCA_964576515.1). Taxonomy (GTDB): domain Bacteria; phylum Pseudomonadota; class Alphaproteobacteria; order Rhodospirillales; family Rhodospirillaceae; genus SHVO01. The sequence goes on along the minus strand of CAZNUW010000004.1, from coordinate 195,407 downwards.
CGAGCGGGCTTGAAAAATGCCCAGCGCCGTCGTGCCGAATGCGAGCGCGCCCAGCGTCATGAGCGTGCGGCGGTCGAAGTCGATCACATCCGTCGGCGGCGCGACCCACTTCCAGATCAAGGTGACGATATCGACCGCGAGCACCATGGCGACAAACGCCGTCATGACGCCGAAGGCGATGTAGGACACCCAATTGATGGCCACCACCAGCGACTCGCCGCCGGCGCGCCGGCGCAATCCGTCGAACCAGTACCTGTTGCCGAAGAACGCCGCGAGCTGCAGCGCGAGGATCGCGAACACCACGCACCAGGAGAGGACAAGATGCTCCCCCGCGAACGGCCAGCGCGCGATGACGCGCCCGCCCGCATAAAAATTGAAGGCTACCAGAACGCCGAGGATGATGAAGACGCGCAACGGCACGGGACATACCTCTTTCGGCGCGGCGGGTTTAAACGCGGCAATAGCGTTAGCACAGTTTCGCCACAGTCGATTGCTTTTCGTCCCAATATCGCCTCGAACATTTGCGAGGTTTCAATCACTGGTAAAAACGGGGGCCGTCATGAAATACGCGAGTGTTCTTCTGGTCGCCCTGGTCTTAGGTGGTTGCACACACGATCAGGAAACCGCCGCGGTGTTCGGCTTGCTCGTCGGCGCGGCGATCCTGAGCGCCAGCGTCGACGATGACGATCATCGCGAGCACCGTCACGAATTCCGCCGCGGACATCGTGAACGCTGGCGCGACGATGACGGTCGCGGACGTTCCGGCCATCGTGAATACCGCGGACACCAGCGCTAAGCGAATGCGATCGCGCGCACGCGTGACACGGTCGTCATTTTTTTGAGCGTGCGCCGGAATATTGACACTTTTTAAGGTCATCAGGCGCATCATCAATGGCGTAATGCAGTTTCAAAATGATCCGATGACGTAAGGGGGAATCCACATGCGTACCTCGATACTTTTCCCACTGGCGGCCGTCAGCGCGCTCACCTTAAGCGCGTGCGCGCCGAACTATTCGCCCAACACCTATTCCAGCAACGCCGTGCAGCTTGCGAATAGGGTCGAGCAAGGCGCCATCATCGGCTACCGCGAAGTGAAGATCAGCGCCAACGGCAGTATCGGCACCGTGACCGGCGGCGCCGTCGGCGGCGTGCTCGGCGCCGAATACGCGAATTCCGCGCTTGCCGCGGTGGGCGGAACCACCGTCGGCGGCATGCTGGGCAATGCCCTCGAACACGCCGCGCGCGACACCACCGGATGGGAATACATCATCCGCAAGGAGAACGGCGATATGCTGTCGGTGACCCAACGCGAAGCCACGCCGCTCGCCCTTGCGCAGCGCGTGCTCGTGATCATGGGGCCGCAGGCGCGCGTCGTGCCCGACTACTCGGTGCCGCAGGAACCCAAGATCGCGGCCGCCCCGCCGGTCGAGGAAAAGAAAGAAGCCAAGATCGAGCCGGTGAAGGTCGAGGTCGTGCTGTCGCTGCCGCCCGGCATCGCCATCCAGCCGAAAGTCGAAGACGTGAAAACCGCCGCGATCGAGGAAGAGGACGTAGCGCCCCTTCCGCGCCGCGAGACGATCGCCGATCAGCTCTTTGACGCGGTGACCGTTGCGACACCGCTCGCCACGATCCTCGCGCAAGATGCCCCCGCCGCCGTCGCGCCGTCCATGGAGGTTCAAGCCGTGGACGTTCAAGGCATGGACGCTCAAGCCGTGGAAGCGCCGGCCGTGGAGGAACCCGCCGCCGTGCCCGTGGCGGAGGCCGAGGCCGAAACGCCGCCGAGCGAGCGCTAAATAAGCGCCACCGCCGACGACGCCCCGGCGCCGAGCAGCACCACCAGCCACGACGGCGCGCGCGCCGCCATCAACAACGCGAAAAGCGCGCATGCAAGGCCGATGTCCCAAAGGCCTGTAATCGCGCGCGTCGCGATGGGATCGTAGAACGCCGCCGCGAGCAGGCCGACGACCGCCGCGTTGACGCCGGTGAGCGCCGCGCGGACCGGCGCATGCCCGCGCACCGCACGCCAGAACGGCGCGACCCCCACCACCAGCAGAAACGACGGCAGGAAGATCGCGACCAGGCACAGGAGCGCGAACTCCGCGCCGCCGATATGCGCGCCCAGGAAGGCGGCGAAGGTGAACAACGGCCCCGGCACCGCCTGCGCCGCGCCGTATCCCGCCAGGAATGTATGTGGATCGATCCATCCGGGTGGCACGACCGCGCGTTCCAGAAGCGGCAACACGACATGCCCGCCGCCGAAAACCAGCGCGCCGGCGCGATAGAAACTGTCGAACAGCGCGGCGGATAGGCCTCCGCCCGCTTTCGCCAGCGGAAGAAGGACAAGCAACAGGAAAAAGACGCCGAGCGCCGCGACGGCCACGCCGCGCGGGACCGTCAACGGCGGATCCGGAAGATCGTCGGATGCGGCGGTCTTCAGCCAAAGCCACCCCAGGAGGCCGCCCAGGGCAATCGCGCCGATCTGTCCGGCCGCCGACGGGATCAGGATCGCAACGCCCGCGCCCGCGGCGGCGATACTCGCGCGCCGCAGGTCCGGGCACAGCGCGCGGGCCATCGTCACGACCGCCTGGGCGACGACGGCGACGGCCGCGATCTTCAACCCGTGCAGCCATGGCGCGGCCGAAAGATCGGCGGCGGTCCCGACGGCATAAGCGAACGCCGCCATCAGCAGCGCCGAAGGCAATGTAAAACCAAACCACGCCGCCGCCGCGCCGGGGAGACCCGCGCGCGCCAATCCCAAGGCCATACCCGCCTGACTGCTCGCCGGTCCCGGCAGGAATTGGCACAACGCGACGATCTCGGCATAGGCCGCCGCGCTCAGCCATTTACGGCGAACGACGAATTCCGCGTTGAAATACCCAAGATGCGCGGCGGGTCCGCCGAATGAGACCAAGCCCAGCTTTAGGAAAGCGGCGAAGACCTCGGCCGTTCGCGCGGCGGGAGAGCGAGAGGAAGAAAGATCGTCGGACAAGGGTGCGTTAAGTCCAAGGCGGCTGCGGGCCGCCCGATCTTATGACACGGCCGGTGTTTTGGCTGCGAAGAACTTCGGCCACAGGGTGTTGAAGGCGAGGCCGGAGATAATAAGTCCGCAGGCAACGATCTTCCACAGGGGCAGGCTTTCGCCCAAGAGCGCGACCGACGCGCCGATGCCGAAAACCGGCACCAGCAAGGACACCGGCGCGATCGTCGCCGCCGGATGGCGCGCGAGCAGCCAGCCCCAAGCGGTATAGCCGAACAGGGTATTGCCCGCCGACTGCCACAAGACGCCCGCCCACGTGCCGATCCCGGCGTGCGTCAAACCGTCATGGATCGCCGGCCAGCCGTCGAAAATAAACGACAGGACGATCAAGGGCGGGATCGCGAAGGCGCTGGCCCAGACCACATAGGACAGCATGTCGACCTGACCGGCTTGCCGGGCCACCGTATTGCCGCCCGCCCAACTTGCGCCGGCCAGCAACACGAGGCAGAGGCCCAGCATCGTCGCGCTACCGTCGGTGAACACCGCGATAACCGCCACACCGCCCACGGCGACCAGCATGGCCAGCCACTGGAAGGGGCGGACCTTCTCACGCGTCAGCCAGATCGAAAGACCGATGGTGAAGAACACCTGCATCTGCACCACCAGCGAGGCGAGCCCGGGCGAGATGTGTTGCTTCACTGCGATATAGAGGAAGCCGAACTGCCCCACGCTGATCAACAAGCTGTAGGCCGCCAGTTGCTTCCACGGCACCGACGGGCGCTTGATGAACAGCGCGGCCGGAAAAAACACGAAGACAAACCGCAGACAGGCGAACAGCAACGGCGGCAGGTCGTTCAGGGTCGTCTTGATGACGACGAAATTGGTGCCCCACACGGCGACCACCGCGAGGGCCAGCAGAATATGCGAAAGCGGAAGCGAGCGGGATGTCACGGCGGACAGGTCCGGGTGGGATTTGGGGACGCCCTTCTTACCCGTTTTGCCGGCGGAACGTGAGCGGCGGTTCCGTCAAGCCAGGGCTGCGCGCCCGGCATAGCCAAGAAAGGGGGCCAAAAAGAAGGGGGCCAAAAGAAAACGCCGCGCGGCGTGACGGCGCCGCGCGGCGTTCATGGTGTTCGGTCGGGCGAACTTTAAGGATACGCCTTACGGTCCACCGCAACGCCCTTCAGATAGACGGCGTTGATCTTGCGGGTGTTCTTGATGTCGTCGAGCGGGTTGGCGTCGAGCACCAGGATATCGGCGGTCTTGCCGACGGCCAGGGTGCCCGCGTCCGGGATGCGCAGCCACTTCGCCGCGTCGCCCGTGGCCGAGACGATGACCTTCATATTCGAGAGGCCCGCGAGCGCCATGTCTTCCATCTCGAAATGCGGCGCGTAGGGTGTATTGCCGTCCGTGCCCATGACAATGATCGTGCCCGCGTCGGCCATCTTTTTGAGGTTGCGCGCCTGGATGGCGTGACCGGCGGCGGCGGTGGGGTTCGCGACGTTGCCGGCTTCGACCTTCGCGTACTCGGCGGCCGGCAGCGCGGCCTTGAGCCATGAGACGTCGGCGACCGCGCCGCGCGCGCCCATGTTCGGGTTCAGGACGAAGTTCGGCTTCTGCTTCAACAGCCCCATGAACTCGTCGTCCACGTCGCCGTCGCGCACACCGTGGGCAAAGGCGTCGAGGTCGGCGCGCAGCAGGCCCTTCGCGTCGGCGAGGTCGAAGATGTGCGCCGTGACACGCAGCTTGTTCTTGTGCGCCTCGGCGATGATCGGGCCGTACAGGTCGGCGGTCATCTTCTTGTATTTGCCGTCGCGGTCATCGACCCAGATTTTCACGATGTCGACTTTCTTCGCCGCCAGTTCGCTCACAGCCTTGGTGGCTTCGGCCGGCGAGGTGATCCAATACGGCTCCTGACCGCGGCCCGGCTCCGGCGTCGTGATGCCGCGGCCGGCGGTGAAGTAGCGCGGCGACGCGGCCGGCTGCGCGGCACGGTATTGGAAAGGACCATCGGTGTTATCGATGCCGAGGCTCATCGCGGCGCTAATGCCGAAGTAGGCGCGGCGCGCGAAATCGGCGCGCAGGCCGTCAGCCGTCTGGCTCAGGTGGACGTGGGTGTCGATCAGGGTCGGCATGATCGTTTTGCCCTTCGCGTCGATGCGCGTGGCGCCGGCGGGCGCCTTCACGCCGGCGGCGGGGCCGACCTGCGTGATTTTACCGTTCTCGACGACGACGGCGCCGTTCTCGATCGGCGCGCTGCCGTCGCCGACGATGACGCGTCCACCCTCGAACACAAGGTTCTGCGCGGTGGCGGGCGCGGCAAGTCCGACCGCGGCGGCGAACGCAACGGCGGCGGTGAATTTCAAGGTTCGCATGAGTGCCTCCCCTCTCTGGAATTGAAGGGCAGCACTGTAGCCGATTCCGACACGGGGGAAAGACCCTGTGCAATACAATCGTAACGGGGCTTACCCCTGCAGGACGAAACCCATAAGGAGCGGGAGGGACAAGAAGGCGATCAATGTGGACAGAACCACCATCGCCCCGATCTCCTCGTGCTTTCCACCGTAACGCAGGGCGAAGAGGTACGAGAACACGGCCGTCGGCATCGACGACTGGATCAAAACGACGCCACGCACCGGCCCTTCGAGATCGAAGGCCGCGACCAGTAAAAGGCCAACGCCGAAACCGAGGCCCAGCCGCAACAGCGACAATCCCAGGCTTCGCGTGAACGTCACGATGCGCAGACGCGCAAGCGATGTTCCGAGCGACATCAACATCAAGGGCACAACCACGCCGCCGATCGTATCGGTCGTGGTCATGATCCATTCGGGCGGCGTCACGTCGGTGAACAAACATGTCAGCGCAATGACGATGCTCCACAGGATCGGGTTGCGGAACACAAGCGACGGATGGATGCGGCCGGAGGCCACGCCCTGGCCGATCGTGAATTGGAAAATGGTCATGGCGCAGAAGAACGCGATGGCGAGCGACAGCCCCGTCTCGCCGAAAGCCAGCAGGCACAACGGCAGGCCCATGTTGCCCGAATTGGGGAAGACCAGCGCGGGCCAATAGGTTCGCATCTCCATGCGCGTGAGCTTTAGAAACACCGCCGCAAGACCGCCGACAATGGCCAGCATGGCCACGCCGACCATCGCGACTTCGCCCAAGGCCGCCGGATCGGGGCGGCGCATCAAAAGCGTCGAGAACAACAGGCATGGCGCACCGGCGTTCACGATGACGTCGGTGACCGTGTTGTTGTCGAACGGCAGGCGCATCCGGACCCAGACAAAGCCGATGGCGGCCATGACCAGGACGGGCGCGATGATTGTGAAGATTTGCTGAAGCAAGGGGCGCGGCGCGTGAACTTGTGGGAGACAAAGCCATATCATACCGCCGGTGGCGATTGACAGGGCGGCCCGGAGGCCGTCACCTTCGCCCGTATGGGGAAAATCCACGGGACATGCGTATATATCGGACAGACCGGCGTCCTAATCAGGGGACCGTCAGGAGCGGGCAAGTCCGACCTTGCGCTGCGCCTGATGGACCGCGGCGCGACGCTGGTGTCCGACGACTACTGCGAGGTCGAGGCGGCCGGCGGCGAGATCACGCTGCGCGCGCCCGCGACAATCGCGGGCCAGATGGAGGTGCGCGGGCTGGGCATCTTACGCACGCCGCATCGCGCCGAGGCGCGTCTGGGGCTGATCGTCGATCTCGTCGACGGCGCGGACATCGCGCGCCTGCCCGAAAAGACCTCCGAGGAAATGTCCGGCATCCACGTCGCCTGGATGCAGGTCGATCCGACGCACGCCTCCGCCGACGCGAAAGTGCGTCTGGTGGCCGAGGCGCTGGCCGGACGCGTCGTCATCGATGCCGGCAAGGAGTCCGTCGATGAATAGCCGCGACGCCGCGACGCCGACGCCGTTGAAGGTCGTGATCGTCACGGGCATGTCCGGCGCCGGGAAAAGTCTTGCGTTGCGCGCTCTTGAGGACGCCGGGTTCGAGACCGTCGACAATCTGCCCCTTGCCTTGCTCGGCTCGTTCGCCGCCGGCCACGATCATGGCCCCGTCGCCATCGGGGTCGATGTGCGCACGCGCGACTTCGACGGCCCGGGTCTGATGGCCCGCATCTCGGCCCTGCGCGACGACGCCTCCCTCTCGATCGATCTGGTGTTCCTCGACAGCGACACCGAGATTCTTCAGCAGCGCTACACGGAATCGCGTCGCCCGCATCCGCTGGCCGACGACCTTCCGGTCGGCGTGGCCATCGAAACGGAGCGACGGTTGCTGACGTCGTTGCGCGAACAGGCCGATCTCGCGATCGACACCTCGCGTCTCGCGCCGGCCGATCTGAAGCGCATCCTGATCGGCCAGTTCGGCGGACCGGCGAAGCGGCCCTTGCGCATCTTCCTGACCTCGTTCGGTTACCGGCACGGCCTGCCCCGCGACGCCGATCTGGTGTTCGACGTCCGGTTCCTGAAGAACCCGCATTATGTGCCGGAGTTGAAGGCGCGGACCGGTCTGGAACGCGCGGTCGGCGACTATATCGAGCAGGATCCCGCGCTCACCCCGTTCATCGCGCACCTAACCGCGCTGCTGGAGCCCCTGCTGCCCCTCTACGAGGCCGAGGGCAAAAGCTACCTGACGGTCGCGATTGGATGCACCGGCGGCCAGCACCGCTCGGTCTATATGGTCGAGCGCCTGAAAACATGGCTGGCGGGCCGCGGGATCGTCGCCGAGACGCGCCACCGCGACATCAACACCGGCCAGGTCCAGGGCCGCCGGTAACAGCCACGCCCACAGGTAGCGTAACGGCGCCCAAAACCACCCGATTGTCACAATAACTAGCTGTCGCTTCCCGCGTCGCTATTGGCTAAGCTGCGCCGCCTTTCAGCCCACCGGCCCGGCCCGTAACGGCCCGCCGCTCTCGGCTTGAAGCAGGCTCCGTCCGCTGATCTTAAGGATACGCGTCCGCTCCATGTCTTTATCGAAACCGTTGATCGGATTGGTGCTCGTCACACACGGGCGTCTCGCACTCGAACTCGTCGCCGCGATGGAACATGTGGTCGGTCCACAGTCGCAGGTCGCGACGGTGTGTATCGGGCCGGAAGACGACATGGAGAAACGCCGCGCCGACATCGTCAAGGCGGTCGAATCCACCGATGCGGGCTCGGGCGTCGTCGTGCTCACCGACATGTTCGGCGGAACGCCGTCCAATCTCGCGATCTCCATCATGGATACCGCCCCCGTCGAAGTGATCGCCGGGGTCAACCTGCCGATGCTCATCAAGCTCGCCTCCGCCCGGACGACGGAAACCCTCCAGGCGGCCGTCGCGCAGGCACAGGATGCTGGACGCAAGTACATCAACGTCGCATCCTCACTTCTCGCGCAGGAAGGACCGCGCAAGAAGTCCGGCTGATATCCGCCCTCCCCGGCGGTATCCGTTTTCAACCCCTAGGATTTAGGACCGGCATGAGCGAGCTGTCGCGCACCGTGGAAATCCGCAACTCCAAAGGCCTGCACGCGCGCGCCTCGGCAAAGTTTTGCAAGACCGCGGGCCTTTACAACGCCGATGTCCGCGTGGTGCGCGGCGAGAACGACGTCTCTGGCAAGTCCATCATGGGGCTGATGATGCTCGCCGCCGCGATCGGCTGCACGATCGAGATCCGCGCGAGCGGCCCCGAGGCGGAGCGCGCGCTCGACGCCCTCTGCACGCTGGTGAACAACAAATTCGATGAAGAATAGCCGGGGAGAACGCGCCTTCGCGGGCGTGGCCGCCGGCGCGGGCATCGCGCTGGGCGTCGTGCACCGTCACGATTCGCACGCTGTCGTCCAGGTGCGCGAGCGGCGCGTCCCCGCCGCCAAGCTCCGCGCCGAACAGGACCGCGTTCTGGAGGCCGCCGCCGATGCCGCGGGACGCATCGAGGCCTTGCAGGCGCGCGCGCAACGCATGGCGGGCGCCGCGGGTGAAGAGGTCGGTTATCTCCTTGAAGCCTACCAACAGATGCTGAGCGGATCGCGCCTGGTGCGCGGGGTGCAAAAGCGCATCGCCGACGAACGCATCAACGCCGAAGCCGCCGTGATGAAGGAAATCGGCCTGATGGCCGAAGCCTTCGCCGCCATGGACGATCAATACCTGGCGGCGCGAATCGCCGATATCCGCGAGGTCGGCCGCCGCTTGGTGGAAAGCCTCGGCAAAGCCGTCGTCACCGGCCTCGACGATCTGCCCGCCAACGCGGTGATCGTCGCCGACGAACTGTCGCCCGCCGACACCGCCATGCTCGACCCCAAACGCGTCGCAGGGCTTGTGACCGTGCTGGGCGGCGTGGAGAGCCATACCGCCATCGTCGCCCGCAGCTTGGGCCTTCCCGCGGTCGTCGCGCCGCAAGAGCTGCTCGGCGCGGCCGAGAACGGCGACGAGATCATCATCGACGGCACCGCCGGACGCGTGATCGTCAACCCCGGCGCCGCCAGCCTCAACCGCTACAAGAAACGCCGCGCCGCCTTTCTGCGCTCGCAACACTCCCTGAAGAAATTGAAGTCCGTGCCCGCGGTGACGCGTGACGGGGTTCGTGTGCATCTGCACGCCAACATCGAATTGCCGAACGAAGTGACCGGCGTCCTTCAGGCCGGCGCGGAAGGCATCGGGTTGTTCCGCAGCGAATTCATGTTCATGAACCGCTCCGGTTTGCCTACGGAGGAAGAGCAGTTCGCGGAACTCGCCAGCGTCGTGAAGAAGATGAACGGCCGCCCCGTGACGGTGCGCACGCTGGATGTCGGCGCCGACAAGCTGGGCGACGCCGTCGGCCTCAAACCGGGGCCGAACCCGGCCCTGGGCCTGCGGGCGATCCGCTTCGCGCTGTCGCGCCGCAAGCTCCTGCTCACGCAGCTTTCCGCGATCCTGCGCGCCAGCGCCTTTGGGCCCGTGCGCATCCTTTTGCCCATGGTGTGCACCGTCGACGAGATCAAGCAGGTGCGCCGCGCCATGACGCGCGTCATCGCCACCTTGAAGCGCAAGGGCGTGAAGATTGCCAATCCGCCGCCGCCGCTGGGCATCATGATCGAGATCCCCGGCGCCGCGTTGGCCGCCGACGCCTTGGCCGCCGAGGCCGACTTCTTCGCCCTCGGCACCAACGATCTCACCCAATACACCCTGGCCATCGACCGCACCGACGAGCAGGTGGCCTATCTCTACAATCCACTGCATCCGGCGGTCTTGCGCCTGATCCAGTTCACCGCCGAAGCCGCGAACGCCGCGCGCATCCCCGTGTCCGTCTGCGGCGAGATGGCCGGCGACGAACGCATGACGCCGATCCTGCTCGGCTTCGGCATCACCGAACTCTCTATGAACCCGGCGAGCCTTCCGCGGGTCAAGAAGCGCATCCTCGAGCTGGACCTCGCCGCCATCAGCGGGCAGGTCCGCCGCATCACCGCCGAGCCCGACCCGCAGCGCCTCAAGGCCTTCGTGGAGACGCTGTTTCACGCCAGCTAGGCAAAAAGCCCACCGGCTGGTATATGGCCCGACCCCATCTTCAACCGTTCCCCGGCGCACCCGGACATAGGAGAAAATCAATGACTTTCAATGACTTCCGGGTAAAAGACATCGGCCTGGCCGATTGGGGCCGCAAGGAAATCGCCATCGCCGAGACCGAGATGCCGGGCCTGATGGCCATGCGTTCCGAGTACGGCGCGAAGCAGCCCCTGAAGGGCGCCCGTATCGCGGGCTCGCTGCACATGACCATCCAGACCGCCGTGCTGATCGAGACGCTTCAAAGCCTCGGCGCCGACATCCGCTGGGCGTCGTGCAACATCTTCTCGACCCAGGATCAGGCCGCCGCCGCGATCGCGGCGAAGAACACGCCGGTGTTCGCCGTGAAGGGCGAAACGCTGGAAGAATATTGGGAATACACCCACAAGATCTTCGAGTGGGCCGACGGCGGCGCCCCGAACATGATCCTCGACGACGGCGGCGACGCGACGCTCCTGATCGTGCTCGGCACGGAAGCGGAGAAGAACCCCGCCCTGATCGCCAAGCCGACCAACGAGGAAGAGACCGTCCTGTTCGCCGCCATCGCGAAGCGCAATAAGGAACAGCCGGGCTGGTACGCGAAGGTCCTCGCCAACATCAAGGGCGTGTCCGAGGAAACCACCACGGGCGTGCATCGCCTGTACCAGATGGCCAAGGACGGCCGTCTCCACTTCCCGGCGATCAACGTCAACGACAGCGTCACCAAGTCGAAGTTCGACAACATCTACGGCTGCCGCGAAAGCCTGGTCGACGGCATCCGCCGCGCCACCGACGTGATGATGGCCGGCAAGGTCGCGATGGTCGCGGGCTTCGGCGACGTGGGCAAAGGCTCCGCCGCCAGCCTGCGCAACGCCGGCTGCCGCGTGATGGTGTCCGAGATCGACCCGATCAACGCGCTGCAGGCCGCGATGGAAGGCTATGAAGTCGTGACCATGGAAGACGCCGCGCCGAAGGCCGACATCTTCTGCACCGCGACGGGCAACCTCGACGTGATCACGGTCGATCACATGCGCAAGATGAAAGACCGCGCCATCGTCTGCAACATCGGCCACTTCGACACCGAGATCCAGACCGAGGCCCTGCGGAACTTCAAGTGGCACAACGTGAAGCCGCAGGTCGACGAAGTGGAGTTCCCGGACGGCAAGCGCATCATCCTGTTGGCCGAAGGCCGCCTCGTGAACCTGGGCTGCGCCACCGGCCACCCCAGCTTCGTGATGAGCGCCTCGTTCTCGAACCAGGTGCTGGCCCAGATCGAGCTTTGGACCAACAACGCCAAGTACGAAAAGAAGGTCTATGTGCTGCCGAAGCACCTGGACGAGAAGGTCGCCGAACTTCACCTGGCGAAAGTCGGCGCGAAGCTCACGAAGCTGTCGGCGAAGCAGGCCTCGTACATCGGCGTTAACGCGCAAGGCCCGTTCAAGCCCGAAACCTACCGGTATTAATCTTCCGCGCGGCTGGAGCCCAAAGGGGCGACAGCCGCGTCTTCCGGCGGTATCTTCCCTACCAGGGAAGAGGACGAGGGAGTTCAGGTGCCGACCGGGACGATGGAGTTTCTGACCCCGCCGGTCTTGGTGGGCCTGATCGCGGTCATTGTCCTGGTGCCGCCGGCGGTGTGGGCGCTTTTGCGCCAGCACCGGTATTGGCGCGCGGCGGAATACGCCGCCAGCCGCGCCCGTCATAATCACATCGCGATCCAAGCCGCGCTCGAAACCGCGCCCGAAGGCTATTACGCCTGGTTCCACCAGCCCATCGCCGCCGAGGATCAGGACGCGCGCGCCCTGCCCCGCTACAAGGAAGGCGGCTATTGCTCGCGCCGCCTGGCGGTGCTGCTCGATCTCTTCCGCGGCATGGAGGCAACGCTCGACGACGTCGCCGAAGGGTTCGACAAACCCTCCCAGGACATGCTGCGCGCGGCCATCCACGGCCTGCGCAACGGCGGCGACGGCTTCCAGATCGATCTCCAGCACAGCGCCACCGGCCGGCGCATCCATGTGCGCGGCGTACGCGCCAGCGACGCCGACGGCACGACCATGGCCGACGTCCTGTGGATGACCGACGTCACCGAGGGCGCGGCGGCGGTCGATACGCTCACCACGGAAAGCGAAGCCTTGAAGCGGGAATCCCTCCTCCTCAAGGCCGCTCTCGACGGCATCGCCGAGCCCGTCTGGCTGCGCGACGACGACCTCTCGCTCATCTATTGCAATAACGCCTACGTCAAAGCCGTCGACGGCAAGGACGCGCACGACGTCGTCTCGCGCGGCCGCGAATTGGCCCCCCGGGCGGCCGTGCGCGAAGCCCGCGCGCTGGCCGCCGCCGCTCGCGCGTCCGGAGAAACGCGCCGCACGCCGTTTCACATGGTGATCGAAGGCAGCCGGCGTCTGATGGAAGTCACCGAGGTCCCCGTGGACGGCGAAACTCCGCGCGACGGCGAAGGCAGCGCGCCGTTATTCTCCGACGGCAGCGGACGTCTGACGGCGGGCCTGGCCTACGACATCACCCGCCAGGAGGAACTTGAAGTCCGCCTGAAGCGCGAAGCCGCCGCCCATGCGGACGTGCTGGAACGCCTGGGCACCGCCATCGCCATTTTCGGACCCGACACGCGGTTGATCTTCTTCAATACGGCCTACGCGGAGCTTTGGGACTTGAGCCCGGCCTGGCTGCTCGACGGGCCGTCCTACGCCACCGTGCTCGACACCTTGCGCGGCGAACGCCGCCTCCCGGAAGTCGCCGATTTTCCGGCGTACAAGGACAAGGAGCTCGCGCGCTTCAATTCGCTGCTCGAGCCCACCGAGGACGTCCTGCACCTGCCCGGCGGCGGCACGCTCCGCCGCGTGATCGCGCCCCATCCCATGGGCGGTCTGTTGACCACCTATGAGGACATCACCGATCGCTTGGCGCTCGAACGCTCCTACAACACCCTGATCGCGGTCCAGCGCGAGACCATCGACAACCTGCAGGAAGCCGTCGCGGTGTTCGGGGCCGAAGGCCAGTTGCAGCTCGCCAATCCCGCGTTCGCGGAACTGTGGAACCTCGCCGGCGACATGCTGCGCGAGGGCCCGGCCATGAGCGCCGTGATCGACGCCTTCCGCGATTTCTTCGACGACGAAACGGTGTGGAGCCGCCACCGCGCCGTGATGCTGGCCGCGCTCGACGCCGAACGCCAGCGCCTCACCCAGCAAGGCCGCGTGGTCCGCCGCGACGGGTCGGTGCTGGAATTCATTTCCGTGCCGCTGCCCGACGGCGGCGCTTTGTTCTGCTACAACGACGTCTCCGCGCCCGAGCGCGTCGCGCAGGCCTTGCGCAGCCGCGCCGAGGCCCTGGCCGCCACCGACAAACTGCGCTCGGAATTCATGTCCAACTTCCTGGTGGAGCTTGAAGCCACCGCCGGCGCGGCCGACCGCGATCCCTCGCACGCGCGCGTCTTGAAGACCCTGGTGGAAGATTTGCGCGATCTCTCCGGTATCGACGCCGGCCAGCAGACGCTGCACCTCGATTCCTTCGACGTGCGCGCGCTCGCCGAGCGCATTGCGGTCGCAACCCATGAAAGCTTCCGCCGCCGGCAGGTCAGCCTCAACGTCCTGTGCGCCGCCGACGCGGGCTGGATGGTCGGCGATGCCGCGCGGATCAAACAGACGCTTTATCATCTGGTCATCGCCGCATTGAAGACCACCCACGGCGAACAGGTCGTGCTGGCCGTGACCCGGGACGCAAGCACGCTCGCGTTCGCCGTCCGCTATCCGGCCCCCCACGATGTCCGCGCACCGGTTTTAAGCCTTCATCTCGCCCAGCGCATCGCCGAACTTCACGGCGGCAAGGTCGTGTCCAAGGCCGACGGCGGCGATGCCGCGATTGTCGTGACATTGCCCGCCGGCGGGAACGCCGCCCGTGCGGCCACGTCCTGAGCGCCATGACAGCGTTGCCGCTCCTCGCCGAAATCGGCCTGCCGTCGGAGACAGACACCCTCGCGCTCGGGGAGGCCCTCGCGCGCATCGCGCGGCCGGGCGATTTCTTCGCCCTGCACGGCCCTCTGGGCGCGGGCAAGACCACCTTGGCCCGTGGCTTCATCACCGCCCGCACCGCGATCGCCGAGGATGTCGTCAGCCCCACGTTCACGCTGGTGCAGGTCTATGATGCGGAGCCCGCGCCGATATGGCATTTCGATCTCTACCGGCTCACCAATGTTGAAGACGTCATCGAACTCGGCTGGGACGATGCGTTGAGCGCGGGCATCAGTCTTGTTGAATGGCCGGAGCGCGCGGGCGCGCTGCTGCCCCCGGCAAGGCTGGAGATCGTTTTGAGAACCGAAGGCGCGGCGCGGCAAGCGGCCATCTACGGCGGCGCGACCTGGAAGGACCGTATAGCGGCGATGGGGCATGTCTGAGAATCGTGAAAGTGTGATCGCGGAATTCCTGCGCAAGCACGCGTGGCACGACGCCGCGCGGGGCCGCCTGGCGGGCGATGCGTCGTTCCGCAAATACGACAGGTTGAACGGCGCGCGCGGCCCGGCCGTGCTGATGGACGCCCCTCCTCCACAAGAAGACGTACGCCCCTTCGTGCGTATCGCGCGCCATCTCTTCAAACACGGCTTCGGCGTGCCGGACATCCTGGCCGAGGACCACGAGGCGGGTTTGCTCCTGCTCGAGGATCTGGGCGACGACACCTACACCCGGCTGCTCGCGCGCGGCCACGACGAACGCGAACTCTACGCGCTGGCGATCGACGCGCTGATCGCCTTGCACCGGCTGCCCGCGCGGGAATCGCTGCCCGAAGGCGTGACCGCTTACGGTCAGGCGCGGCTTCTGGAGGAAGTGAGCCGGGTGAACAGTTGGTACCGCCAACTCGTCGGCGCGGCGCCCTTGTCCCCTCACACCGAACGCGCCTTCGGCGAGATCTGGACCAAGGTTCTGCCGCGCGCCTGGAAAGTCCCCACGGCGCTGGTGCTGTTCGACTTCCACATCGACAACCTGATGCTCATTCCGGGCCGCGCCGGCCTGCGGTCATGCGGCATCCTCGATTTCCAGGACGCGGTCGCAGGTCCGGTCACCTACGATCTCATGTCGCTTCTGGAAGACGCCCGGCGCGACATCGATCCCGCACTGGTCGCGGAGATGAAGGAACGCTATCTCGCGGCCTTCCCGAATATCCGCCGCGAGGATTTCGAGCTCTCCTGGGCGGTGATGGCCGCGCAGCGCCACACCCGGGTAATCGGCACCTTCGCGCGCCTCAAGCTGCGCGACAACAAGCCCCATTACCTTGTCCATATGCCGCGCCTGTGGCGCTACATGGATGCCTGCCTCACGCATCCGGCCCTCGCCGAGTTGAAAGCCTGGTTCGACACCAACGTTCCTCAAGAACTGCGGGTCGTTCCGTCATGATGCCGGCAAAAGCCATGCTGCTGGCGGCGGGGCTAGGGCAGCGCATGCGCCCGGTCACCGACACCATGCCGAAACCGCTGGTGAAGGTCGGCGGCAAAAGCCTGATCGACTGGACGCTCGACTCCCTGGCCGCGGCGGGCGTGGCGGACGCGGTGGTGAACGTTCACTATCTCGCGCCGCTGCTCGTGCGCCATCTGGCGGCGCGCGGCGCGCCCAAGGTGACCATCTCGGATGAAACCGCGCGCCTGCTCGACACCGGCGGCGGCGTGACCAAGGCGTTGCCGCTGCTGGGGCCCGCGCCGTTCTTTGTCTGCAATTGCGACGCCATCATTGCCGATGGGGCAAGCTCCGCCGTGCGCCGTGTGGCCGCGGCCTGGCGCGACGACCTCGATGTCGTCATGCTTGTGCATCCCCGCGACACCGCCCACGGCTTCGACGGCCCCGGCGATTTTTTTGTCGACGACAACGGCCGCATGACCCGGCGGGGCGCGGCCGCGGCCGCCCCCTATGTTTACGCCGGCCTTTTCGTCATCCACCCGCGCGCGTTCGCGGGGAGAACGGCGGAACCCTTCTCGCTCAATCCGGTATGGGACAAGGCCATCGCCGCCGGCCGGATGCGCGCCGTGATCCACGACGGCCGCTGGTTCCATGTGGGCACGCCGGAGGCCATCGGCGAAACAGAGGCGCTCTTGCGGCAAGAGCGGCAAGCCGCATTGTGACGCGCGGGAACCAGGACGCCTGGAGAACATTAGCCGCGGCGAAGCCCGCGGTTTTCACCATCCCGTCGCGGCTGGCGTTCGTCGATGTGCTCGCGCGCGGCATCATGGCCGACGCCGGCGACGATCCCCTTGCCTTGGCCGCGATCACCGTCCTGCTTCCCACCCGCCGCGCCTGCCGCGCGCTCAGGGACGCCTTCCTGCGCTTGAGCGGCGGCGCGCCGATCCTATTGCCGCGCCTCATGCCGTTGAACGGCTTGGACGAGGAAGAGGCGTTGTTCAGCGGTTTTGCTTCCGCCGAAACGCTCACCGCCCTTCCGCCCGCCATCGCGCCGATGAAGCGCCAGCTTTTCCTCGCACGGCTGATCCAATCCCGGCCGGTCGCCGCCCGCGCGCCGCATCTGGAAGAAGCCATCCGTCTCGCCGCCGAACTCGCGCGGCTGATCGATCAGGTGCAGACCGAGCAACTCGACTTCGCGCGCCTGAAGGATCTTGTCCCTGACACTTACGCGGAACATTGGAAGGAAACGCTCTCCTTCCTGGAGATCGTGACCGGCCTGTGGCCCGGCGTTCTCAAGGAAGACGGCACGCTCGATCCTGTCGATCACCGCAATCGCGTGTTCGCCGCCCAGGCCGCCGCGTGGACGGCGCAGCCGCCCGGCCCGGTCATCGCCGCGGGATCCACGGGCAGCGTTCCCGCCACCGCCGCGCTCCTCGCCTGCATCGCGCGCCTTCCGGAAGGCTGCATCGTTCTCCCTGGCCTCGACCGGACTTTGGACGACGCGGGCTGGGACGCGGTGGACGAAACGCATCCGCAGTACGGCATGAAGGAATTGCTCGTCCACCTTGGGCTTGACCGCGGCGCCGTCCGCGACTGGCCCGGCGCGGAAGGCGTCGAGACGGTGCGCGAACGGCTCGTCACCGAGATGATGCGCCCGGCCGAGACCACGGAAAGCTGGCGCGCGCTCAAGCCCTTCAGCACGGGCGCCATCGCCGACCTGACCCGCATCGACTGCCCTGGCGCGCGCGAGGAAGCTGAAGCCGTGGCGCTGATCATGCGCGAGGCGTTGGAGACACAGGGCCGCACGTGCGCCCTCGTCACGCCCGACCGGCGGCTTGCCGAGCGCGTCGGCGCGGAATTGAAACGCTGGAACATCGTCATCGACGATTCCGCCGGCCGCAGCCTCGACCGCACGCCGGTCGGCGCGTTCCTGCGCCTGACCGCCGCCATGGTCGCCGAGGATTTCGCGCCGGTGGCGACCCTCGCCGCCTGCAAACATCCGCTCGCCACGGCCGGCCTCGACAGCGTCGTCTTCCGCACGCTCAGCCGCACGGCGGAACGCATGATGTTGCGCGGCCCGCGCCCCGCTGCGGGCCTTCGCGGCTTGCGCGCGCTCGCAACCGGCCTCACGCATCGCCGCCGCGAGGCCGAACAATGGGTGGCGAGCTTGGAACGCTGCTTCGCCGCCTTCGCCGATATGATGACGCGCGATGCCGTGCCTCTGGATGCGATTCTGAACGCGCACATGGAGGCCGCCGAAGCTTTCGCCGAAACGCCCGACGCGCCGGGCCCCTTGCGCCTGTGGGCGGGCGATGCGGGCGAGGCCATGGCGGCCTTCGCCGCCGAACTCGCCCAGCACGGCGGCGCCGTGCCCGCCTTCCCGCCCGCATTTTATCCGGCGATCCTGGAGGCGCTGCTGACGGGGCAGGTTGTGCGTCCCACCTACGGCCTTCACCCGCGCCTGGCGATCCTTGGACCGCTGGAAGCGCGGCTGCAGCGTTTCGACGTCCTGATCCTCGCGGGCCTCAACGAAGGCGCCTGGCCCGCCGAAACGCCCGCCGATCCGTGGATGAGCCGGCCGATGCGCGAGGCCTTCGGCCTGCCCTCGCCCGACCGGCGCATCGGACTCGCCGCGCACGACGTGGCCCAGGCGCTTTGCGCGCCGCGCGTGATCGTCACCCGCGCCGTGAAAGTCGATGGAACGCCCACCGTTTCCTCGCGCTGGTTGATGCGCCTGGAGCAGGTGATCAAAGCCGCGGGTCTGCACGACGCTTGGCGGGCCGCCAACGCGCCGTGGCTTTCATGGGCGAAAGACCTCACTCACCCCGCGCGATTCACCGCCGCCAAACCGCCCGCGCCGCGCCCGCCCGTCGCGGCGCGCCCGCGCCGCCTGTCGGTCACCAAGATCGAAACCTGGATGCGCGATCCCTACGGCATCTATGCGCAATATGTGCTCGGCCTCACCGCGCTTGCGGACCTCGATCAGGACGCGAGCATGGCCGACTACGGGTCGCACACCCACAAGGCCCTGCAGGACTTCATCACCGCGTACCCCACGGGGGCTCTGCCGGAGGACGCCTACGACCGGCTGTGCGCGCTGGGCCGCGCGCAGTTCACCGACGGATCCGTGCGTCCCGCCGTCATGGCCTTCTGGTGGCCGCGTTTTGAACGGATCGCCAAATGGTTCGTCGCCCATGAAGCCGCGCGCCGCGCGACACTGAAACAATCCTTCGTCGAACGGCCGGGCGAAATGACGCTGGACGGTCCGGCCGGCCCCTTCACCCTGAGCGCGACGGCCGACCGCATCGATGTCACGTCCGAAGGTCTCGCGGTGATCGACTATAAGACCGGAGCGGTGCCCACCGACAAGATGGTGCACGCGGGGTTCGCGCCGCAGTTGCCTCTCGAAGCCGCGATCGCGCTCGCCGGCGGGTTCAAGGGCGTCCTTCGCGCGCCTGTGGCCGATCTTTCGTTCTGGGCGCTACATGGCCGCAAGGAAGGCGGCGATGCGCGCGCGATCGACGGCGATCCCGCCGCCCTGGCCGCCGCGGCCGCTGAAGGCCTACGCAAGCTGATCGCCACCTTCGACGATCCCAACACACCCTATGAGGCGCGCCCGAACCCGGACGTCGCGCCGGCCTACAGCGACTACCTGCATCTCGCGCGCGTGAAGGAATGGATCTCCTCCGGCGAGGATGAGACATGACCCACGCCACCCCCATCGACATCGCCCAGCGCGCGCAAGGTCGCGCCGCCGACCCCGCCGCCAGCGTCTGGGTCAGCGCGTCCGCCGGTTCGGGCAAAACCAAGGTCCTGACCGACCGCGTGCTGGCGCTGCTGCTGACCGGCACACCCGCACACAAGATTCTCTGCCTCACCTTCACCAAGGCCGCCGCGGCGGAGATGAGCAACCGCATCAACGAGCGCCTCGCGTCCTGGGTGACCATGGACGAAGACCTGTTGTGGGACCAGCTTGACGCCCTCCAACCGGAGACGCCCGATCGCCCCCTAATTGACCGCCCTCTCATTGATCGGGCGCGCCGTCTGTTCGCCCATGTGCTCGACGCGCCGGGTGGCCTGCAAATCTCGACCATTCATGGGTTCTGCCAATCCTTGTTGCGCCGTTTCCCGCTGGAAGCCGGCGTCACGCCGCATTTCACCGTGATGGACGAGCGCGATGCGCGTGAATCCCTCGCCAACGCACAAGAGCTTTGCATCGCCCACGCCCATCGCGGCGACGACGCGGCCCTGGCCGAGGCGCTGAAGCTGATCACCGCGCGGGTCCACGAGACGCACTTCGCCGACCTGATGGATTCACTTGCCGGATCCCGCACGAAACTCGCGCGCATGTTCGACGCCCATGGCGGGCTGGACAACGCCGCGCGCGCCTTGCGTCGCAAACTCAACTTGCCCGAAGGTGCGACGGAAGCCTCTTTGATCGCCGACGCCTGCCGCGACGTCGCCTTCGATCTCGCCGGATTGAAACGCGTCTGCGGCGCTTTGGATGCCGGAACCGCGACAGACAAGGAGCGCGCCGCCGCCTTGCGCGCCTGGCTGTCGGCGCCCGACGCCCGCGCCGCCGGGTTCGACGCCTATACCGCGATTTTCCTGAAACAGGACGACGAGCCGCGCGCCCGCTTGGCCACCAAGGCCGTGGTCGCGGCGTTTCCCGACGCGCTCTCGATCCTCGAGACGGAAGCGCGGCGCGTGTACGAGGTCCGTGCGCTATGCAAAGCCGCGCGGGTCGCGGCGAACACCGAGGCCCTGCTGCGCCTCGGCGCGCGCATGCTCAAGATCTACACCGATGAGAAGTCCCGCCGCGGCCTTCTCGACTACGACGACCTGATCCAAACCGCGCGGCGGCTGGTGGAGCGCGACGGCGCGGCCGCGTGGGTGCTTTACAAACTCGACGGCGGTCTTGATCACATCCTGATCGACGAGGCGCAAGACACAAACCCCGACCAATGGGCCATCGTCAACGCGCTGACGAAGGAGTTCTTCTCCGGCGAAGGCGCGCACCAGGACCTCTCGGCGCGCGTCCGCACGGTCTTCGCCGTCGGCGACCGCAAACAATCGATCTACGGCTTCCAGGGCGCCGCGCCCGACGCGTTCGACGGGATGCAGGGTGTCATGTCGAACCGTGTCCTAGAGGCTGAACAGCGCTGGGAAGACGTCGGTCTCAATGTCTCGTTCCGCTCCGTGCCCGCGGTGCTCGAGGCGGTCGACCTGGTGTTCCGCCAACCGGGCGCGCGGGATGGGGTCGCCGTCGGGGACGAGGACATCTCCCACATCGCCGCGCGCACCGGGAACGGCGGTCTGGTCGAGATTTGGCCGGCCGTCGTGCCCAAAGCCACCGACGAACTCGCGCCCTGGATGCCGCCCGTCGAACGCAAGCGGGGCGATTCGCCCGCGAGCCGTCTCGCGGGGCTTGTCGCCCGACGCATCCGGCACATGTTGAACACCGGGGAGATTCTGGAGTCCCGTGGGCGGCCGATCCGCCCCGGCGACATCATGGTGCTGGTGCGCCGCCGCACCGGGTTCGTGGAAGACCTTGTCCGCCACCTGAAGACCTTCGACGTTCCCGTGGCGGGTGTCGACCGCATGATCCTCACCGGCCAGATGGCGGTGATGGACCTGATGGCGCTGGGGCAGTTCCTGCTGCTGCCCGAGGACGACCTTACGCTCGCCACCGTGCTGAAAGGGCCTTTAGTCGATCTCACCGAGGAGGAGTTGTTCGAGCTCGCCCATGGGCGCGGCGACAAGCAGCTGTGGGACGTTCTCGGCGGCCACGCCGGCAGCGCGTCCCGCTTCGGCGCGGCGCATGCGGTCCTCGCGGACCTGCTGGCGAAAACGGATTTTCTGACGCCGGTCGAACTTTACGGCCATGTGCTGGTCGCGTGCGAGGGCCGCCGGAAACTTCTCGCCCGCCTTGGCCTCGACGCCGAAGACCCGATCGACGAATTCATGAGCCTCGCGCTGGCTTATCAGGACGACCATGCGCCCTCGCTGCAAGGCTTCCTGC
This sequence comes from uncultured Rhodobacterales bacterium, assembly GCA_964576515.1. Taxonomy (GTDB): domain Bacteria; phylum Pseudomonadota; class Alphaproteobacteria; order Rhodospirillales; family Rhodospirillaceae; genus SHVO01. Next base: position 173,511 of record CAZNUW010000004.1, on the reverse strand, counting down.
ACTGGCTTTCGGCGGGCGAGGCGGAGATCAAACGCGACCTGGACAGCGCCGGCGGCAACGCGGTGCGCGTGATCACCGTTCACGGCGCGAAGGGTCTCCAGGCGCCGATCGTGTTCTTGCCCGACACCATGCAAACCCCGACCTTCCAGGATCGTCTGTTGTGGACCGGCGACGACAAGCCTCTGATGATCTGGTGCGCCGCCGCGCCGGAAATCGACGCCGTCACGAAAGCCGTGCGCCAGGCGCTGGCCGACGCGCAGGACCGCGAATACCGCCGCCTTCTCTACGTGGCGATGACCCGCGCCGAGGACAGGCTCTATGTCTGCGGCTGGGAAACCAGGAAACCTCGGGGCGGCGATACGTCGTGGTACGCGCTTGTGAAAACCGGGCTCGCCGCCTCGCCGCGCGCGCAAGCCGTCGTCGATCCTTTCCTGGCCGATGACGGAACACTCGGCGATCCCACCGTGACGCGCCTCTCGGCCCCGCAGATGCAACTGCCGAAGCCGGAGCAGGAAGCCGCCGCGCGCGCGCCGGTTCCGGCGCTTCCCGCATGGACACGCGCGCCCGCGCCGCCCGAGCAAGTTCCGCCGCGTCCGCTGGCGCCCTCGCGGGCCGCGCTGCCGGACCCGCCCGCGAACTCCCCCCTGGGCGATGACATGCGCCGGAGGTTCCAGCGTGGACTCATTATTCACCGCCTTCTGCAAAGCCTGCCCGATCTTCCGCTGGCCCATCGCCGCGCGGCCGCCAAGGCCTTCGTCGCGCGGCCGTCGTGGCGGCTGGACAAAGAGACACAGGAAAATCTGGTCGATGAAACTTTGGCCGTTCTCGAAACGCCGGACTTCGCGCCGCTGTTCGCGCCCGGATCCTCGCGTCCCGAAGTGCCAGTCACCGGGCTGGTGGGCCGCTACGCGCTGTCCGGTCAGGTCGACAGGCTTGCGGTGACCGATACGGAAGTCTGGATCGTCGACTACAAGACCAACCGTCCGCCGCCGCGCGCGGCCGTCGACGTCGACAAATCCTATGTCTATCAGATGGCGGCGTACCGCCGCGCCTTGCAGACCATCTATCCCAACCACGAGGTCCACTGCCTTCTGCTCTGGACCGACGGGCCTTTCCTGATCGAGTTGCCCAGCCAGCAAATGGATGACCTGCTGGCGGGTTCCGGCTTAATCTAAACACACATGAATACCGCTGCGCCGCAAACGCCAGATCTCTCCGACCAAACCCGTAACGTGGACGGTGTCCTGTTGCGCGAGTGCTGGTATTACGCGCTGCCGTCCCACGCTTTGAAGACAGGGAGAACCGTCCACCGCACGCTGTTGAACGAACCCGTGCTGTTGGGCCGCGCCGCCGACGGCAAGGCGTTTGCCTTGCGCGATACCTGCCCGCATCGCGGCACGCTTCTGTCCAAGGGACATTTCGACGGACGTGAAGTGCAGTGCCCCTATCACGGATGGCGTTTCGGGACGGACGGGCAATGCACCGCGATCCCGTCGCAGCTCGCCGATCAGAAACCGCAAGCCAAAGATATCCGCGCCCACAGCTATCGCCTCGCCGAACGCGACGGCAACGTCTGGATCTACATCGGCGCGAGGAAGGAAAATCTTCCGCCCGTGCCTACGGTGCCGGCTGTCGGCGCGCGCTTCCAATTGCATGAATCCATGGTGTTCGCCTGCAATATCGATGTCGCGGTGTCGGGCCTCATGGACCCCGCCCACGGCGCGTTTGTGCACCGCTCCGCCGTCTGGCGCGCCGCCGACAGCATGTACGAGAAACAAAAGGCGTTCTCGCCCCTGAACGAGGACGAAGGTCTCGGCTGGCGCATGGACCGCCATACGGCCTCACGCAATTCGCGCGCCTATCGCATTTTCCTGGGCGGCGCGCCGGAAACCGAGATCAGCTACCGCATTCCGGCCACCCGCGTCGAACACGCGCAAACCAAAAAATATAACTACTGCGGACTGACCGCGTGCACGCCGATCACGGCGGACCGCACGGAAGTCCATCACGTCATGTACTGGGACGTTCCGGGCGGCGCGTTTTTGCGCCCCATCGTGCGCGCGCTGGCGCGACGGTTCCTCGACCAGGACCGGCGCGCCGTGATGGCGATGCAAGAAGGTTTGGCCTTCAACCCGTCCACGATGCTGATCCAGGACGCGGACACGCAGACACGCTGGTACTTTCGCTTGAAACGCGAAGCATTGGCGGCGCAAGCCGAGGGCCGCGCGCCGCGCAACCCTCTCATGCCTGTGATGCTGCGCTGGCGAAGCTGAGCCATCCCCGTTCTTGACGCCCGGGGGACCCCTCCCTAGATTCGGTCCATCTCACCCCATTTGGGCGCGCCCGCGCCGCCAGCAAGGAATTCCTATATGAAAGACGTTTCCGACGACTCCTTTGAACAAGACGTGCTCAAGGCCGAAGGCCCGGTGCTGGTGGATTTCTGGGCGGAGTGGTGCGGGCCGTGCCGCCAGATCGCGCCGTCGCTCGAGAAGCTGGACAAGGAGCTGTCGAGCCAGATGACCTTCACCAAGATCAACATCGACAACAACCCGAACACCCCGACCCAGTTCGGCGTGCGCGGGATTCCGACGCTGATGATCTTCAAGAACGGCCAGGTTGCGGCCACCAAGGTCGGCGCTCTGCCGGAAAGCAAGCTGAAGGAATGGATCCAGCAGTCGCTGTAAACCAGCCCGTTACACATCGATAAAAAAGGCCTCGTCCCTCCCGGACGGGGCCTTTTGCCTTTTCGGCCATAGACGCTTACAAAGACCGGGATATGGGGGTGCTATGAGCGCAACGACCGGCGGCTACGTGACCGACACAGCCTATGTGGCGGAATTCTACGGCGACCATGCGCCGGCGCATATGAACCTGATCGCCGCGTCCAACGGTTTCCGGCCGCGGCCGCTCGACGGCGAATTCACCTGGTGCGACTACGGGTGCGGCAACGGCATCACCGCCAACATCCTGGCCGGCTGCTTCCCCGATGCGAAATTCTACGGCGTCGATTTCCTGCCCGCGCATACGCGCATGGGCGAACTCTTGTCGATGCGCGGCGGCCTTTTCAACACCACTTTCATCCAGAAGAGTTTCACGGATCTGGGCCCGGACGAAATCCCGCCCCTCGACTTCGCGGTCATGCACGGGGTTCTGTCGTGGATCGACGATCCCACCCGCAACGCCGTATTGGACGACGCCGCGCGCCGGCTGAAACCGGGTGGGCTCCTGCTCACCGGCACCAACGCCATGCCCGGCTGGGCGGCGAAGCTGCCCATGCGCAACATGGTGTACTCCCTTTCCCGCGACGGTCAGAACTCGCTCGAGCGCGCCGAGATCGGATTGGCGTGGTTGAAAAAACTGAAGGACTCGAACGTCAAGTATTTCCGCGACAATCCCGCGCTGGCCGAAGCGGTCGCGGAGTTGGAACGGCTCGACCTGCGTTATATGGCGCACGAGTACTTCAACGCGCATCTGAAGGCGTTCTATTTCGCCGAACTGAAGACGATGATGGAGGCGCGCGGCCTGCGCTTCGCCGGCTGCGCCCGCATGTTCCTGAACATGGTCGACCTCTCGGTTCCGACCGCGTTGCATGACGAATTCCGTTCCGTGAAGACCCGCGCGGAACTGGAAGCCAAACGCGACTTCATCCGCAACGAGACGTTCCGCCGCGACATCTGGATCAAAGGCGATTCCCTGAAGACCGAGGATGAGTGGCTGGACGTCAACCAGGATCAGGTCTTCGGCACTGTTGATCCGTTGTCCCAGATCGATCGGGAGATTCCGTTCGGCGACATCCAGCTCAGCTATCACAACGAGCCTTTCGCCACGATGCTGAAACTGGTGGCCGAGCGCGCGCGCAGCATCCACGACATGGAAGATTCACCCGACCTCGTGGGCCTTTCGCCCTGGACGCGCTTCGAGGCCGCGCGCCTCCTGGCGGCCGGCGGACAGGTGCTGCCGTTCCCCAAGGCGACTCACGCCGTAAAGGTCGCCAAAGATGCGCGGCTTTCCATGCCGCCGGTCAATCGGGGCATGATCCGCGAACTGGGCACCTCCATGCCCAAGATCGCCCTGGCCGCGCCGAACGCGGGCACAGGAATCGAGGTCAGCAATATCGACGCCGTCATCCTGCTCGCGCGCTGCGAGAAGGGCCGTGACGCGGCCGTGAAGGTCGCCGCGAAGATCCTGGGCGGCGACGCGGGCGACATCGTCATCGGCGGCAAAACCCTGACCGCCGAACAGACCGAGCGCCTGCTCAAAGACCGCCTGACCGTGATCGAGACCACGATGCTCGACAAATACGCCGAGATCGGCGTCGTGAGCGTGGAAAAATAGAGCCGGCTTTAATCTTCCGGCAGCGCCTTGTTTGTGCGGTCCGTCATCAGGAGGACCGAGACGAAGCTGATAGCGCAGCACACGGCGATATAGAACGCGATCGCATAACCGCTGTTGTACTGGGCGAGAAGCGCGGTCGCGATCAAGGGGGCGGGGCCGCCCGCGAAAACCGACGCCAGTTGATAGCCCATCGACGAGCCCGAATAGCGCAAGCGCCCCTTGAAACTTTCGGCGATCAACGCGGCTTGCGGCCCGAACATCATGTCATGGGGGATGAGGGACACCGCGATGGCCAGGAACGCCCAGGCCGGCATTTGCGTATCGAGTACCGCGAAATAAAGGAAACCGAAGACGCCCGACGCCACGCATCCCATCAGGTACGTGCGTTTGCGCCCCCACCGGTCCGAGAGATACCCGAACAGGGGGATGGTGAAACACGACAGCGCCGCGCACACCATCACGGCCTGGAGCAGGAAGTCCCGATCCATGCCGAGATGCGCTGTCCCATAGGTGAAGATAAACGCGGTAAAAATGTAGAACGGCGCTTGCTGGCCGGTGCGCGCCAGCGACGACAGGAGAATCTCCTTTGGATGTTCCTTCAGCGCCTGGATCATGGGCTGACGTTCGATCTTCTGCTCGCGCGCGAGTTTGCGGAACGCGGGCGTCTCCAGGATACCGAGGCGGATATAAAGCCCGACGCCCACCAGAAGGATGCTGATGAGGAACGGCACGCGCCATCCCCAGTCGAAGAAGGCCTCGCCCGAGAGCGCGCTGAACGCCAACACCGCGAGATTGGCGGAGAACACGCCCATGGGCACGCCCCATTGCGGCCATGAGGTGATGAAACCCCGGTGTTTGTCGGTTTTCGCCCACTCCATCGCCAGAAGAACCGCGCCGCCCCACTCGCCGCCGACGCCGATACCTTGGATGAAACGCAACACCGTCAGGATCACCGCGCCCCAGATTCCAATCGTCTCATAGGTCGGCACAAGTCCCACCAGGAACGTGGCGATCCCCATCAGGAGAAGCGTCGCGACCAGCGTGGCCTTGCGGCCGATGCGGTCGCCGTAGTGACCGAAGATCGCAGCCCCTAAAGGCCGCGCGAGGAATCCCACGAAATAGACCGAGAACGCCTGCAACGTTCCGATCAAAGGCTCGGATTGCGGAAAGAACAGCTTGGCGAAGACGAGGCCCGTGACCGTCGAGTAGAGGAAAAAGTCATACCATTCGATGGTGCTGCCGATGGCGCTTGCGACGACGGCCCGGTTGAGCTGCTTGCGGTGGTCCGCGTCGGAGAGCTCGCCCGCGTCGCTCATCAGAGGTATTCCTTCTCCGAATCGATGTCCTGGCCGGTCCTGTCTTTCAACATCAAAGTCGCCGCCACGCTCACAAGGCAACAGATGGCGAGATAGACGGCCACCGCGTAGCCCGTTCCGGTCTCGCGCAGAAGGTAGGTGGCAACAATGGGCGCCGGGCCGCCCGCGACAATGGCCGTGAGCTGGTAGCCGATGGAAGCGCCCGAGTAGCGCAGTTTGCCGGTGAAGCTTTCTGCGATCAGCGCCGCCTGCGGGCCGTACATCATGCTATGTGCGAGAAGCGACAGCGCGATCGCCAGGAACACCGCGGCGTACGACATATTCAACAGCCAGAAGTAGGCGAAAGCGAAGATCGCGGTCGCGACCACGCCGGTCAGGTACATCCGGCGGCGCCCGATCCGGTCCGACAGCCAGCCCGACAGCGGAATCCAGATGAAACCGAACAGCGCGCCGACCACCAGCGCCTCCAACAGGACGTTGCGGTCGTATTTTAGGAACTGCGTGCCGTAGGCGAGGATGAAGGTGGTGAATATATAGAACGACGCGTTTTCGCCGGTGCGCGCCAGCGCCGACAGGATGATCTCCTTCGGGTGGCGCTTGATGACCTCCAGCATCGGCGCTTCGACGATCTCGTTCTTTTCCTGCAACTTGCGGAAGGTCGGCGTTTCGACGACGCCCAGACGGATGTAAAGGCCCACACCGACCAGCAGCAGCGACAGGAAAAACGGGATGCGCCAGCCGTAGGTCTCGAAGTCCGGTCCCGTCGCGTAACTAACGGCGAGCACCACGAGATTGGCGAGCGCCAGGCCCAACGGCACGCCGAACTGCGGCCAGGAGGCGGCGAATCCGCGATGCTTGTTGGTGCGTGTCCATTCCATGGACATGAGAACCGCGCCGCCCCATTCGCCGCCGACGCCGATGCCTTGCAGGATTCGCAACAGCGCCAGGATGACCGCGCCCCAGATCCCGATTTGCTCGTAGGTGGGAACGAACGCGACCGCGAAGGTCGCCACACCCATCAGCATGAGAGTGGCGACGAGACTGGTCTTCCGACCGATCCGGTCACCCAGATGGCCGAAGATCGCCGCGCCGATAGGGCGGGCGACAAAACCCACGGCGAACGTGACGAGGGCTCCGATGGTGGCCGAGAAGGGATCGGTTTGCGGGAAGAAAAGCTTGGGCAGGATCAATCCGGCCGCGATGCCGTACAGGAAGAAGTCGTACCACTCGATGGCGGTGCCGACGGTGCTGGCGATCACAGCCCGGCGCAGATTCTTCTGATGCTCCTCCGGCGACATATCACCGGAAGAGGAAGCGGCCGTCGAACCGTCAGCCATTATTCGCTCCCCTTTGCGGCCTCGTCCTCCTCGGGTCGCGCTGAGACCCTTGGGCCGCGAGGTCATTGTCAATAAATCCCCCAGGCAGTCAAAGAATTTGCGGGGTGGCGGATTTTGACGTACCAGGGCCCATGGATCCCAACTACCTCCTTCTGGCGGGCGCGGCTTTTCTCGCGGGCGTGATGAACGCGATCGCGGGTGGAGGGACATTCATCACCTTCCCCGCGCTGGTGTTCACAGGCGTCCCGTCCGTGGTCGCCAACGCCTCGAATGCGGTCGCGCTCGTCCCGGCCTCCTTCGCCAGCGCCTGGGCTTACCGGCACGACTATCAAAGCGTCGAGAATCTCTCGCTGAAATCCATGGTCGCGGTGAGCCTTGTCGGCGGGGTCATCGGGGCGGTTTTGTTGGTCGTCACGCCGGAAACGACCTTTGATGCGCTCGTGCCGTGGCTCCTGCTGGCCGCGACGCTCGTTTTCGCCTTCGGTCCGACATTCATCCCGAAGCTGCGCGAACGCTATCAGATTGGTCCGGCCGCGCTGCTTTTCCTCCAGTTCCTGGTGGGCATCTACGGCGGCTACTTCGGCGGCGCGATGGGGATCGTGATGCTCGCGGTCTACAGCCTGTTCGGCCTGTCGAACCTGAACGCGATGAACGCCATGAAGGCGACGCTCGCCGGATTCATCAACGGCATTTCCGTTTTCGTTTTCGTCGCGACCGGCAATGTGGTGTGGAAACAAACCCTTCTGATGATGGTCTTCGCCATCGTCGGTGGTTATTTCGGCGCGCACTATGGCCGGCGGTTGAAGCCGATCTACCTGCGGACCGCGATCATCGTCATCAGCAGCGCCGTGACGATCGCGTTTTTTATCCGCCTCTAACGATTGTCCTTCAGAACCTCGCCGGCCAGATAAAGCGACCCGCAGATGAGGACGCGCGCGCGGCGTTTCCCGCCCGCGATAATCGCGCGCAAGGCCTGATCGGGCGAGTCCGCGATGTCGGGCGCATCAAAACCCGCGGCGCGCGCGGCCGCCGCAAGGTCATCCGGCGCGAAGGCCATGGGGTTTGCGATGGGGACCGCCGTGAAGCTCGTGGCGCGCGCGCTCAAGTGACCCAGATAATCGACCGCGGCCTTCGTCGTCAGCATCCCGCAGACGATATGCAGCGGCGCATCGCTCCATGCGGCGTCGATCAGATCGGCAATCACCTTGCCCGCACCCTCGTTGTGTCCCCCGTCCAGCCAAAGCTCCCACCCGACCGGCAGATGACGCGAAAGCGGGCCGTCCGTGAGACGTTGCGCGCGCGCGGGCCATTCGATGTTGCGAAGACCGCTCCTGACCGCGAAGGTCGGGATCGGCAAACCCGACTGCTCGAGCGCGGCCAGCGCGAGACCGGCATTGTCGAACTGATGGCGGCCGGGCAGCGACGGCGACGGTCCCGACCAGCCGGTCCCCTCGCCCTCAAACACTAATGACCCTTCGCGCGGGTTGGACACGCGCCAGTCCCGGCCCTGCAGTTTCAAAGGCGCGCCGACGGCGCAGGCAGCCTGTTCGATGACCGCGAGCGCTTCAGGGGACTGCGCCACGCTCACGCAGGGCGCGCCGGCCTTCATGATCGCCGCCTTTTCCCCGGCGATGGCCGCGAGCGTGTCGCCCAGATACTGCATATGGTCCATCGAGATGGAGCTGAGCACGGTGACAAGCGGATTGGCGACAACGTTGGTCGCGTCGTAACGACCGCCCAGCCCCACCTCAAGCAACGTCACGTCGGCGGGTACGCGCGCGAAAGCCATGAAGGCGACGGCGGTGGTCACTTCGAAGAAGGTGATGGGTTTCCCGGCGTTCGCCTGCTCGACGTTTTCCAGCAACGCCAGAAGCAGCGTCTCGTCGATCAGGTCGCCCGCGAGCCTGATGCGCTCGGCGAATCGCACGAGATGCGGCGACGTATAGACATGCGCCTTATAGCCCGCGGCTTCCAGGACCGCGCGCATGGTCGCGACCGTCGAGCCCTTGCCGTTGGTGCCCGCGACGTGAATCACCGGCGGCAGTTTCGTTTCCGGATGGCCCAGGTCGGCCAGCAGGCGGTGCATACGATCGAGCGAGAGGTCGATCAGCTTCGGATACAGGTGCGTCAGCCGTTCGAGAACGGCGTCGACCTGGGAAGCGGCGTCCATCGGCATGGCGCCCCGGTTACTTGTCCGCGGGAATATCCGAATCGTAGAGATCCGCGTCGGGCACCGTGGGATCGGGCGGCGTAAAGCTGCTCGCGTCATCGGACCCGCGGCGTTTGCGGCGGCGCGCGCCGGCCGGCAGATTCACCACGTCGGCGGCCGGGTTCGTGTGGAGCAGGAGGCCGATGAGCTGAACAAGCTGCGCCCGCAGTTCGTGACGCGGCACCACCATATCCACCATCCCGTGCTCCATCAGGTATTCGGAGCGCTGGAAGCCAACCGGCAGCTTCTCGCGGATCGTCTGTTCGATGACCCGCGCGCCGGCGAAACCGATGATCGCGCCGGGTTCGGCCACCGCGATGTCGCCCAGCATGGCGAAGGACGCGGTGACGCCGCCCGTCGTCGGGTCGGTCAGGATGACGATATAGGGCAGGCCCTTCTCGCGCACCTTGTTCACGGCGACCGTTGTGCGCGCCATTTGCATCAGGGACAGGATTCCTTCCTGCATGCGCGCGCCGCCCGAGGACGGGATCACGATCAACGGCGCTTCCTGCAGGACGGCGAGTTCGGCGGCCGAGACGATCGCCTCGCCCACCGCGGCGCCCATCGAACCGCCCATGAAATCGAATTCAAATGCCGCGATGACGACGCCGAGGCCGCCCATGGCGCCGTGACCGACAACGACCGCGTCCTTCAGGCCGGTTTTGGCCTGAGCATCCTTCAGGCGGTCCGCGTAACGTTTACGGTCCTTGAACTTGAGGGGATCGACGGCCACCGGCTGCAGCTCGATCTCCGTCCATGTGCTGTTGTCGAACAGCATGCGCAGGCGGTCGCGTACCGGCATGCGCAGGTGATGGCCGCAATGCGTGCAGACGCGGAGGTTCTTCTCCAGCTCCCTGTGGAACATCATCTCGTTGCACTTGGTGCACTGGAGCCACAGGTTGTCCGGGACTTCCTTGACGGCGGCGGCCGCGCTGCCCTTCTTGTTCCGGAACTTCTGGATTTTCGGCCGAACGAAATTCGTCAACCAGTTCATGAGGATGTCCTTAAGCGGAAGCCGCTAGTCTAACAGAAAATCGTGGAGAGCGTCAGGGCCCCGCATCATGGCCAGGCGCCGTGGACGCCGGTGACGAGGCTTTTGACGAATTCGAGCACTTTCACCGAAAGCTGGCGATCGGGCTTACCGTCAGCGCCGATGCCCTTGGCGATGACGTCGACGATGGCCGAGCCCACCACCGCGGCGTCGCAGTGCGCGCCGATGGCGCGGGCCTGCTCGGGCGTGCGGATGCCGAAGCCGACGGCCACGGGAATCTCGGTATGCCGGCGCAGTCGCGCGACCGCGTCCTTCACGGCGTCCGCGTCGGCCGAGGCGGTTCCTGTCACGCCTGTCACCGCCACATGGTAAACGAAGCCCGACGCCTGCCGCAGGATCACCGGCAGACGCTGGTCCGAAGATGTCGGCGCCGTCAGGAAGATCATGTGCATCGCGTTCGCGCGCAGATGCACGGTCAGTTCGTCCGCTTCTTCCGGCGGCAGGTCGACGACGATCACGCCGTCGACGCCGGCGGCGGCGGCGTCCTGCGCGAATTCCTGCGGGCCGTAGTGATAGATCGGATTGTAGTAGCCCATCAGGATGACGGGCGTATCGATCTCGGTCTCGCGGAAGGTTTTCACGGCCGCGAGCACGTCCTTGAGGCGTGTGTGATGCTTGAGCGCGCGCTGGCTCGCGAGCTGAATGGAAACGCCGTCGGCCATCGGATCGGAGAACGGGATGCCGATCTCGATCAGGTCCGCGCCGACGGACGGCAAGCCCTCGAGAATCTCGCGGAACACCTCAGGCGTGGGATCGTTGGCGGTGATGAACGTCACCAGCCCGGGACGCTTCTTCTTTTTCAGTTGCGCGAACCGCGCGGCGATACGGTCGGCCGCGCTCACAGCGTCGCTCCCAGGGCTTCGGCAACGGTGAACACGTCCTTGTCGCCGCGGCCGCACATGTTCATGACCATGAGATGATCTTTGGGCAGGCGCGGCGCGGTGCGGGTCACATGGGCGAGCGCGTGCGACGGTTCCAGCGCGGGCAGGATGCCTTCGAGCTTCGAGCAAAGCTGGAACGCCTCCAGCGCCTCGGTGTCGGTGACCGAGACGTAGTTCACGCGCCCCTGGAAATGCAGCCACGCATGCTCGGGGCCGATGCCGGGGTAGTCGAGACCGGCGGAAATGGAGTGTGCGTCCTTGATCTGACCGCCCTCGTCCTGCAGCAAATACGTCCGGTTGCCGTGCAGCACACCGGGCGTGCCGCCGGTGATGGAGGCGGCGTGCTGGCCGGTCGAAATCCCATGCCCCGCGGCCTCCACGCCGTACATCTTGACCTCGGCGTCGTCGAGGAACGGGTGAAACAGACCGATGGCGTTCGACCCGCCGCCGACGGCGGCGACGAGCGAGTCCGGAAGGCGGCCTTCGGCGGCTTTCAATTGCGCGCGCACTTCGTCGCCGATGACGGACTGGAAATCGCGCACCATGGTCGGGAACGGATGCGGGCCCGCGGCGGTGCCGATCAGATAGTAGGTGTCGCGCACGTTCGCGACCCAGTCGCGCAAGGCTTCGTTCATCGCGTCCTTCAAGGTCGCGGTGCCCTTGTCGACCGCCCGCACTTCCGCGCCCAGAAGACGCATGCGGAACACGTTGGGCTTCTGACGCTCGATATCCTTCGCGCCCATGTAGATCACGCACGGCAAACCGAAGCGCGCGCAGACGGTCGCCGTCGCCACGCCGTGCTGTCCGGCGCCGGTCTCGGCGATGATACGCGTCTTGCCCATGCGCCGCGCGACCAGGATCTGACCGAGGCAATTGTTGATCTTGTGCGAACCGGTGTGATTGAGCTCGTCGCGCTTGAAATAAACCTTGGCCCCGCCGAGATGCGCCGTCAGCCGCTCGGCGAGGTACAGGGCGCTCGGCCGCCCGGTGTAGTGGGTGTTCAGGTGCTTGAGTTCGGCGGCGAAGGCCGGATCGTCGCGGCAAGCGTTGTAGGCCTGTTCCAGCTCAAGGATGAGCGGCATCAGGGTCTCGGCGACGTAGCGGCCGCCGAACAGGCCGAAATGCCCGTTCTCGTCCGCGCCGGTGCGATATGTGTTACGCGTTTCAGTCAAAGATCTGATCCGTCGAAATAACTCGCCCCGCAGGAAGCCTGCGGGGCGGGCGTTTTATACCCTCAAACCGCCCGTTGAATAAAGTCTTAGGTCCGCCGGCCGATGGCCACGGCGGTCTTCAGGAAGGCCCTGATTTTAGAGGGACTTTTCACCCCCGGCGCGGTCTCGACGCCTGAGGAGACGTCGACCGCGCGCGCCCCGGCGGTCTTGATGGCCACCGCGACGTTCGCCCGCGTCAGGCCGCCCGCCAGCATCCACGGCGTTTTTCCGGTGTACGTCTTGAGCAGCGTCCAATCGAACGCGAGCGCGTTGCCGCCCGGCCGGGTTGCGTCCTTCGGCGGCTTCGCATCGAACAGGAGCCAGTCGGCGTGGTCCTCATAGACCTTGGCCGCGAGGATATCGCGCGCACCTGAGACACCCACCGCCTTGATGACGCCCAGACCCGACAAGAGCCGGATCCGATCGATCCGCGCAGGCGTTTCGGCGCCGTGGAGCTGGATCATGTCCAGGCGCGCGTGCGCCAGCACCGTCTCCAGTTCCGCGTCGGTTGGGTTGACGAAGAGGCCCACGCTTTTCACCTGGCGCGGCAGCTTGCGCACAAGATGCGCGGCCTTCTCCGCGTTCACGAAACGCGGCGAGCGCCGATAGAACACGAAACCCGCGAACGCCGCGCCGCCATCCGCGGCGGCGTCGACGCTGCGGATGTCCGTCAGGCCGCAGATCTTGACGCTGAATTTCATCGGAGGCGTTTCAGGATGTGGGGGTCAGGCGGCCGGAGACGCGATGAGCGGCGCGATCTCGGCGGCGATGCGCGTCGCCGCGGCCGCCGGGTCGGCCGCCGCTGTGATCGGACGGCCGATGACGAGGTAATCGGCGCCGGCCTTCAAGGCGTCGACCGGGCTCATGAACCGCTTCTGGTCGTTGGCCGCGGACCACACCGGGCGCACGCCGGGCGTGACCAGCTTGAAACCGGGCCCCAGGTCCGCCCGCAGCATCTCGACCTCCAGGGGTGAGCAGACGATGCCGTCGAGCCCGGACTCCTTGGCGAGCGCGGCAAGACGGCGCACCTGATCGCCGACCGGACTTCCCACACCCGTGGCCGCGAGGTCGGCGTCATCCATACTGGTCAATACCGTGACGCCGATGATGATCGGGCGCGGCTTCGGAAATTCGTGCGCGGCGTCGGTCGCGGCTTTGGCCGCGGCTTCCATCATGGCGCGACCGCCGGAGGCGTGGATGGTCAGGACCGAGATCCCCAGTTGGCAGGCCGCGCGCACGGCGCCCGCCACCGTGTTCGGGATATCGTGGAACTTGAGGTCCAGGAAGATGGGCAGACCGGACGCTTTCTGGACCTGCTGGACGCCCTTGGTCCCGTTGGCGCTGAAGAACTCGAGGCCGAGCTTGAGACCGCCGACGCAATCGCCCACCTGGGCGGCAAGGCTGGTCGCGGCCGCGATCTCGGTCGTGTCGACGGCGCAGAAGATTGGATTGCGGGACTTTGTGGTCATGTCACTCCGTGCGGATGCGGACGGGGTTGTATCACAGACGCGGCGGCAATTCCTTAGCGTCCGCGTCTTTGGCGGCCTGGCCTTGCGCCTGGCCTTGCATATGGGTCGCGCGGGCGAGGCTCGCCTGGAGATCGCGGTTCTCCTTACGCAAGGCGCGCGTCTCGCGGCGGCGTTTCCCGCCGGACAGCCACGCGGTCGTCATTCCGGCCACGAACCCGACGAACACCGCGAGCAGGATGACCGCATAGAGGCTCAGCTGGAGCTGATAGGGGAACGGCCAGATTTCCACCACCACGGGCATGCGGTTGGAAATGGCGAAGAGGACCACCACGACGGCGACAAGAATCGCCAGGAAGGTGTTGAGGGTACGCAACTGCGGCGCGGACGGCGGGAGACGCGGCCGGACCGCGTCAGACGTTCAGCATGTCGCGCAGCTGCTTGCCCGTCTTGAAGTAGGGCACAGCCTTTTCGGCCACCGACACGGACGCGCCCGTACGGGGATTGCGTCCGACCCGCGAGTCGCGGTGCTTGACCGAGAAGGCGCCGAAGCCGCGCAGCTCGACACGGTCGCCGCGGCCCAAAGCCTTTGAGATTTCATCGAAAATCGACGTGACGATGCGCTCGACATCGCGTTGGTACAAATGCGGGTTGCGCGACGCGATCTGAGCGATGAGTTCGGATTTGGTCATGCGGCTCTCCGGCCCCCGATGTGGGTATCCCAGGAGGGGAAGGATGAGGAAGGCCCGCGCCGAAGTCAAGGATAAGCCACTCAAAATACACGCATTTTCGAGGGGCGTGCCAAGGCGCTGACGCCATATTTAATTATCTCAGAGATAATTTAGCCCGGCGAAAATTATCTCTGAGATAATTAAAGGGGCAGAGAAAAGCCCGCCAGCGGTGGCTGGCGGGCCTCTCGTAAGGGACGCGAACGAAAACGACGCTCCTAAAACGCCTCCTGTGACGGCAGGAGGACGATTCTTAAGCCTCGTCGTCCTTCTTCGCGCTTTCCTGCTTTTTCTTGAGCGCGGCGCCCAGGATGTCGCCGAGCGACGCACCCGAGTCGGCCGAACCGAATTCGGCCATCGCCTGCTTTTCTTCTTCCACTTCGCGCGCCTTGATCGACAGCGTGAGCTTGTGGCTCTTCGAATCGATCATGATGATGCGCGCGTCGACCTTTTCGCCGACGGCGAAGCGGTCGGGACGCTGTTCGGAACGTTCCTTCGCGAGTTCGTTGCGCTTGATGAAACCCTGAAGGTTGTCGTTCACGGTGACTTCGATGCCGTTGTCGGTGATCGACTTCACGACGCAGGTCACGATCTGACCCTTCTTGAGGTCGCCGGCGGCGGCCGCATACGGATCTTCACCGAGCTGCTTGATGCCGAGCGAGATGCGCTCCTTCTCGACGTCGACGTCCAGCACCTTCGCCTTGACGATCTGGCCCTTGGTGAATTCCTTGAGGGCGGCTTCGCCTTCGGCGGCGTACGAGATGTCCGACAGATGGACCATGCCGTCGATTTCGCCGTCGAGGCCAACGAACAGACCGAATTCGGTGATGTTCTTGACTTCGCCTTCGACCTGCGCGCCGACCGGATATTTGTCCTTGAACGCGATCCAAGGATTGTTCAGGCACTGCTTGAGGCCGAGGGAGATGCGGCGCTTTTCCTGATCCACGTCCAGCACCATCACTTCCACTTCCTGCGAGGTGGAGACGATCTTGCCTGGGTGGATGTTCTTCTTGGTCCAGCTCATTTCGGAGACGTGCACCAGACCTTCGACGCCGGCTTCGAGTTCAACAAACGCGCCGTAGTCGGTGATGTTGGTGACGCGGCCGGTGAACTTCGCCCCGACCGGGTACTTGGCGGCGACGCCTTCCCACGGATCGGCTTCGAGCTGCTTCATGCCGAGCGAGATGCGCTGGGTTTCCGGGTTGAAGCGGATGACCTGCACCTTGAGCTGCTGGCCGACCGAGAGCGCTTCCGACGGATGGTTCACGCGCTTCCACGAGATGTCGGTGACGTGCAACAGGCCGTCGACGCCGCCGAGATCGACGAACGCGCCGTAGTCGGTGATGTTCTTCACGACGCCGTCGAGGATCTGACCTTCCTTCAGGTCTTCCATCAGCTTCGAACGCTCGTGCGCGCGGGTCTCTTCCATCACGGCGCGGCGCGAGACAACGATGTTGCCGCGGGCGCGATCCATTTTCAGGATCTGGAAGTTCTGCGGAGCGCCCATCAGCGGGGTGATGTCGCGCACCGGGCGGATGTCCACCTGGCTGCCCGGCAGGAACGCCACAGCGCCGTTGAGGTCGACCGTGAAGCCGCCTTTGACGCGGCCGAAGATGATGCCTTCGACGCGGGTGTTCTTCGTGTACTGCTCCTCGAGCACGTTCCACGCTTCTTCGCGGCGCGCCTTGTCGCGGCTGAGCATGATGAGGCCGTCGCGGTCTTCGTAACGCTCGACGTAAACGTCGATGCGATCACCGGCCGACAATTCAATGTCGCGGCCGCCACGGGCGAATTCTTTGAGAGGGATGCGGCCTTCGGATTTCAGGCCGACGTCGACGAGCACGAAATCGTCGTCGATGCGCACAACGCTGCCTTTGAGCACGCTGCCTTCAATGCTTGCGCTTTTCTTGAAGGATTCATCGAGAAGGGCGGCAAAATCTTCCTTCATCGCCGCTTGGGCTTGAGCCATTAAAAGTCCTTTCAGTCGTTCTTCTGATCCAGGCCACCGGTTGGTTCCGGAGGTCTTCCGTGGTCATCAGCGGCTTCGGGACAATCCCCGAGGTACCGCTTTCAAGTCTTCTTCTTTGAAACAATAAAAGCCGTGGCGGAGGCCAAGGCCTCGTCCGCGTTCATCTGCGACGTATCGAGAACGAACGCGTCGTCTGCGGGCTTCAGCGGTGCGACGCTGCGATCAGAATCGCGCGCATCCCGGGCCGCCATGTCCTCCCAGACGCGCTGCTCATTAACGGATTCGCCCTTTTCCCGCAACTCTTTGATCCGGCGCTGAACCCGGACCTCCAGGCTGGCGGTCACGAAGATCTTCGCGTCGGCGCCCGGGCAGACCACCGTGCCGATGTCCCGGCCGTCCATCACCGCCCCGCCGGGCTTGGCGGCAAAGGCGCGTTGATAGGCGAGCAGCGCCGCGCGCACGCCCGGGATGGCAGCGACCTTCGAGGCCGCGTTCCCGGCGTCCTCCGTGCGCAAATCCTGGGGCGTAAAATCATTGATATTCAACTCATTAGCCGCCGCGATCGCATCGGTCGCGTCGGCCGGATCGCCGCCCCGGCGGATCGTGAACAGCCCCACGGCGCGATAGAGCGAGCCCGTATCGAGATAGGGAATGCCCATCTCGGCGGCGATTCGGCGGGCCAGGGTGCCCTTCCCGGACGCCGCCGGCCCGTCGATGGCGATAATCATATCCCGGCGCCCCTTCCCCGAAAAATTATCTCAGAGATAATTTTTAGGCCTGATTTCATTGTATTTCCTGGATATCCGCGCCGAGGCCGTTCATCAGGGCCGTGAACCCCGGAAAGCTGGTCGCGATCGCCGTGGCGTCGTCCACCACGACAGCGCCCTCCGCCGCCATCCCCAGCACCAGGAACGACATGGCGATCCGGTGATCGAGATTGACCGCGATGGGCGCGCCATTGCTCGCCCGCGCCGTCCCGCCCCGCACCGTTAAAGTGTCGCCTTCGACTCGCCCGCTAATCCCGCAGGACTCCAGGCCTTCCGCCATGGCGGTCAGGCGGTCGCTTTCCTTCACCCGCAGCTCCGCCAAGCCTTCCATCCGCGTTTCGCCGGACGCAAAAGCGGCCGCTACCGCGAGGATGGGATACTCGTCGATCATCGCGGGCGCGCGCGCGGCCGGCACCGTAACACCATGAAGCTTCGAGCTTTTCACGATCAGATCCGCCACCGGCTCGCCGGCTTCCTCGCGCGGATTGGCGAAAGTGATATCCGCGCCCATCTCCTTCAAGGTCGTGAAAAGGCCCGTCCGCAGGGGATTCATCCCGACGTTGGAAATGGTTACAGCCGATCCCGGAACCAGGATCGCAGCCACGACGGGGAACGCGGCCGACGAGGGATCGCCCGGCACGACCACCGGCCGGCCGGTGAGTTCGGGCTGCCCTTTGAGACGTACCGTATAAGCGCCGTCCGCGGCGGTCGACGCCGTCACATCCGCCCCGAAGTAGCGCAGCATGCGCTCCGTATGGTCGCGGCTGGCCGCCGGTTCGGTCACGGTGGTGACGCCGGGCGCATGCAGGCCGGCGAACAGCACCGCCGATTTCACCTGGGCCGAGGCGATGGGCGACACATAAGAAAGAGGGCCGGCCAGGCCGGACCCCGTGATCGCCATGGGCAGCCTGCCCCCCGCGCGGGACACAAACCGCGCCCCGGTCTGGCTCAAGGGCCGGATGACCCGGTCCATGGGCCGGCCGCGCAGCGAGGCGTCGCCCGTGAGGAAACTGGTGAAGGGATAGGCGGAAAGAAGACCCGCAATTAGGCGCGCGGCGGTCCCGGAATTACCCATATCGAGCACATCCGCCGGCTCGCGCAGCCCGCCGACACCGCGCCCGCGCACCCGCCAAAGCGCCCCGTCCTGGACAACGTCCGCCCCAAGCGCCCGCATCGCCGCGGCGGTGCGTAACACGTCCTCGCCCGTCAACAGGCCCGTGATCGCGGTTTCGCCCACCGCGAGCGCGCCCATCATCAGCGCGCGATGGGAGATGGACTTGTCGCCCGGCACCGAAATGGCGCCCGACAGAGGCTTCGCTTTGGCCGAGACGGCCTTTAAGGACGCGGCGTTACTGTGCATGGTGGCCGGGTGCTTAGCATCCTCCACCGCGCGGCGCTACGGAGGACGGGTGGCCGCCCCGCCCCGGGGCCGGACACCGGGCGGGAATCCAAGGGCTTTTTCGGTTTGACGCGCTTTCGGTTTGACGCGCGGGCCCGGGCATGGCAAATGCCCCTGCCCCGCGAACCAGCGCCCATCCAGCGGCGTTTAGAGGTGCGGGACGAGACACGAACGGAGGACGAGGCGTGGCCAAAGTCGATCTGGGCATGAAGCTGACCTGCGAGAGCTGCGGCGCGCGGTTCTACGACCTGAATAAGCAACCGGGCATCTGCCCGAAGTGCGGCACGGCGAACGCCCGTCCGGTGATCTTCAAGGCGTCGCGCCGCCCGTCGGCCGAAGACCGCGAGAAAGCCGCCAACCTCGCCGCCAGTAAGGCCGCGCCCAAAGCCGCGCCGAGCGACGACGATGACGTGATAGACGACGACGCCGACGACGAGGACGAGGACATGATCGAGGATACGTCCGACCTCGGCGAGGACGATGACGACGTCGAAGTCCCGGTGGAAAAGGACGAAGCGTAAGTCCTCCGGCACAATCGGATTTGGCGAGCGAGATTTAGCTTGCTACCGCGCGGATGAATTCATACCTTCCGCGCACTTCAAAGAGACCCCGCGCGGGGGCATCCCTAGATACAAACTTCGCGCGGTTCCTGTGAAAACGGGAAATGCTTGATGGGCATGGGGCTGTAGCTCAGTTGGGAGAGCGCTACGATGGCATTGTAGAGGTCGTCGGTTCGATTCCGTCCAGCTCCACCATCACCTAAAGAAGGCTCGCACGCGGTGCGGGCCTTTTTTGTTTGCGACGGTCGTGTCGCACCAAACCTTAATCGCTCGATACCGTTGCGCTGTCGTGCATCGCGTCGAGCGCTTTGACGAAGGCGGCCAGTTGCCAGATCTGCGCGTCGGTGAGCTTGCCGCTGTAGGCGGGCATGCCGCCGGGGCGGCCGTCGCGAATGGCCGTGGCGATGGTGTCGATGTTGCCGTTGCCCGCGCCGAGAATCACGCCGCCGTCGGAGTGACACTCCGCGCAGCGCTTCCAGCCGTAGAGACGCGCGCCCTCGGCGACCTCGCTTGAGGTGTCCTTGTAGATCGGAAACTCGGCGCCGCCGCCGAGCGCGAGCTTTGTCGCGGGAAGCGGTGCTACGGGCGCCGGGGATGCGGCGGCGTCGGGCACAGGATCCGAACAGGCACTGAGCGCGAAGACGGAAAGCGCGGCGGCGCACGCATACGAGAGATGGCGCAAGGCATGGCGATCGAACATTCGTGACGTCCTCTGTGACGGCGGCCTGAGGTGCGTGCCGGCGTTTCCACACGCGGGCGGCGGCTCATCGCTTGTTCTTCGCGCGACTTTTCCAACGCGCGCCAAACAAACGCCTGCCCAATGGTTTGGTTCCGTGCGCGTCTTGCGCGCATCGCGTGCGCAGGGAGCACGATGAAAAGACAAACAAAAGGGACGCCGGAAAAACGCCGGCGTCCCTTCGTGACGAAGATTCTTCACTTAATAGCCGAAAGAGAATCCCAAGCCCGGCGACGAATAGCTGAAGTAGCCGGTGTACGGGTAATAGGGCTCGTAGGGATAATAGTAAGCGGGCGGCGCATAGACGTAACGCGGCGGGCGGTACGGCGGATAATACGGACGATAGTAGCCGCCGCGCGAATAGCGCCGATCGTGGTCGCGCCCGCGCCCGCGCCAATGACGATCACGCCCGCGGTCGCCGCGCCAATGCCGTCCGCGGTTACGGTCATCGACAAGCGTGACATGCGCCGATTGCGCCGTCGCTGTATCGAACACCGCTTTTTGCAACGGCGCCGCGCTTGCCGGCGCCGCGGAGAGACCCGCGAACACCAATACGGCGAAGGCGGGCGTCAAGTATTTCAGCGTGCGAAAGGTCATGGCGTACATCCTTCAAAGACTTTTCGGGTGAGGACGATTCAGCCAGGGCCGTGCGGCGGAACGATGGCGGGAAAAAGGTCATTTGCCGCGCACATGTCGCGCACAGCGCGAGCGCGCGATGGTTTTCGCGCGCTCGCCGTAACGCCTACTCAAGAGAAGTCTAGCAGCGGCCGGTCGGGCGGTCGCGCGCGTCGTCGCACTCGTTGCCCTTCGTCATCGCACCGCCCACGGCGCCCGCGGCGCCGCCGATCAGCGCGCCCGTCAAGGGATTGTAGCCGAGAACCGCGCCGCCAACCGCCGCCGCGCCGGCGCCGATGGCGCCGCCTGTCAGCGCGCGTTCACCGCGGGTTTCACCGCAACCGGCGAGCGCAACAACAACCAGCGACGCAAGCGCCGCATGTTTCACAACACGTTTCATGTGATCCTCCAATGACAGCATCGCAATAGAAACGCAGGCACTGTGGCCGTGGTTTCGCGAGGAGGTGGCAAGATTGGGGCAAACACGCCGACGCCGAAGAGGCGCGCTAGCGGAAGACCCAGAACTTGCTGATGGCGAAATTGAAGATCAGACCCGCGGCCGAACCCACCGCGACGCCGATCACGGGATACGCCGCGCCGATCGCGCTGAAGGTGACGAGGGCGGCGTAAACCCCGTAGTTGACCGCGCCGCCCAAGGCATTCGCGCCCAGGAAGCGTAGCCATTGCACCGCCGCCGGGCGGTGATCGATGCCGGTGAAGGTGAAACGCCGGTTGCAGATCCACGTGAAGGTCGCGGCGCAAAGATAGGAGAAGACGCGCCCGCTATAGAGATCGAGACCGAAGCCCTTCGTCGCAAGCGTCAGCGCGCCCGCGTCGACGAAGAACCCCGCCGCGCCGACCAACGCGAACCGCAACAATTGCTGGGCGGCGCTGCGCGGCGCATCGTTCACGGAGAGTGTCTCTCGTTACCCGGAGCCGGCACGGAAATATAGGCAAGGCGTTTCGCCTCGCGGCGCGCGCGGGTCACGGAATCGAGGATCAACCCGCATGTCAGCGCCAGGAACGAAAGGATCATGAGCGCCGCGGCCAACACCGCGGTCGGAAGGCGCGGCACCAGCCCGGTGTCGATGTAGGTCAGGATGATCGGAAAGGCGAGCAGGATTGAGACAAGCGCGAGCGCAATCGCCGCCGCGCCGAACGACTGCATCGGCCGCTCCTCCTTCACCAGCTTGCCGATCATGAACAGGATGCGCAGGCCGTCCTTGTAGGTCGACAACTTGCTGATCGAACCGGGCGGGCGCTCCTTGTAGGGCGTGGGCACTTCCGTGAAGGGCATGCGCATCTCCAGCGCATGCACGGTCAATTCCGTTTCGATCTCGAATCCACCGGCGAGCGCGGGGAACGATTTCACGAACCGGCGCGAGAACACGCGATAACCCGACAGCATGTCGTCGGTGCGCTTGCCGAAGATGCCGCCGACGAGGCCCGTGAGCAGGCGATTGCCCAGCACGTGGCCGCGGCGATAGGCGGCCTCGGCGGTTGAGATGCGCTGCGCGTTCACCATGTCGAGCTGTTCGCTCACCAGCTTGTCCACCAGCACGGGGGCGCTGGGCGCGTGATAGGTGTCGTCGCCGTCGACCAGCACGTAAACGTCTGCGTCGATGTCGGCGAACATGCGCCGCACGACGTTGCCTTTGCCCTGCAACGGCTCGCGGCGCACGACGGCCCCCGCGGCGGCGGCGACCTCCACCGTCTTGTCGCGCGAGTTGTTGTCGTACACGTACACGGTCGCGTCCGGCAGCGCCGCGCGGAAGTCGCGCACCACGGCGCCGACGGCGGCTTCCTCGTTGTAGCAGGGGATGAGAACGGCGGTTTTCATGGCTTTGCCTTCGAGGCGTTGAAATAGCATTTCGCGGGAGGGATGCACAGAACCGCTGTGCGGCTAGAGACGGTTCCGGAAAAGTGTGAGCGGTTTTCCGATAAGAACCGGCTCGAATAAAAAGAGGTTTCCAGCACCATTCGATTCAATTTGAACACAACAGACTCTATGGAAGCTTCGTCACCGGACAGAGTTCAAGGGTCTCGTCCAGGTTATTCGGTAGCGGACGGCAGGCCTCGAGGTCCGCCGCGAGGTTCAGCATCGGCAGGAATTTTTCAGCCGATTCATGATCCCAGGACGGCATCAGCGCCAGGATGTCGCCGTCGTGGGCGGCGATGCGCGCCTTGATCGTCTGGATGAACAACGTGTCGTGTTCCGGGTTCGCGAGATAGCTTACCGGACGCAGGAAGGCGATCTCCGGCGGGAAGGCCGGTATGACGTAAGCCGTGGGCGCGAGGCCCGTCATCAGGATCAAGGTGCGCGCGGGGTCGGCGAACGGCGGCGCGTCCACCTGCACGACCGCGCCACCCAATCCAGGCTCCCAGGGCTTGCGCGTCCAATCCTCGTCGATCCGGATGGTGAGCGTGACCAGCAGCAAAAGCGCCGCGCTCGCCGCCGCGCGCGTTTTGCCCGGAAGAGGCCATAGCGCCACGCCCATCACGATCACCAGCGGCGCCAGCATCTCCAAGGGCGTGATGTAGCGATAGATCGCGAACACGGCCAGCCACGCCGCATACGCCAGTACCGAAGCGGCGGCGAGATAACGCACCGCGAAGATATCGGCCGTGAAGACATCGTCCGCCGTGTTCGGCGCGCGCTTGCGCAGCAAGACAACGGCGGCCGTCACGGCCAGCACGACGCATGCGACCGCGATGCGTCCATCGACGAAGGAGATCTCGCTCGCGATCTTGCTGTCGGCGACGAAGCGGAACGGAAAGGCGGCCGCCTCCCACAGGCTTTTCGGCAAGAAGCGGTCGTCCCGGTAATCCTCGATCCGTCCCCAGGGCGATTTGAAGATGTGGTTCATATAGGGGAACAGCGGATTGCGGAAATCGGTCCACATGCGCGCGATCCACCATCCGCCGGTCACCGCGAAGCCGGCGATGATGCCGAGCCCGCAGACAAACGACAGCCAGAAGCGCCGCAGGACGTCGCCCGGAATGAACAACAGACCGAAACACACGCCGACCGCGAAGATCTGGCTCGGCAGCTTCAGCCCCACCGCGAACCCGACCAGGACACCGGCGGCGAAGACCCGCGCCAGCGCGGCTTTCATCGGACCCACCGTGAGAAGGTCCGCCGACGATATGACCATGAGCATCGCGCCCAGCACGAACAGGCTGAGCACGTTGTCATAGAACGTCGTGCCGATCAGGCCGATGTGCCCCGCGCCGATCATCCCCGTGATGGCGATCGCGGCCGCCCACGCGGCGCCGGCGGCCGTTTCCGGCAAACGCAGCGTCCGGCGCGCCAGCAGGAACAGGAGGATGAAGTTGCAGCCCTGGACCAAGCTCAACAGAAAAAAGACGATGCGCGCCGGCAACGCTTGGGCCGCCAGGAAGAACGGCACATCCAGAAGCGGGTTGTAATAGGCGGGCGTCTGCGCGGGCCCGAGGTCGAAGCCCATGCGGCCTTCCAGCAGCGCGTAGGGATTATACCAATGGTAGTTCCTGAGATCCCAATTGTTGTCCTGCCGCAGCAGCATCGCGGCCACGGCGAAAAGGAGCGGGATGCCGAGACACAGACCGAAAACGATCAGACGTTGGCGGGCCGCAGGCCCCGAGGACGCCATTGGAAATCCGAACAATACTGGGCTACGCTTTTTGCCTTCGGGGGAGGCTGATAAAGCATGACGATGCACTTGCCAACGGTGGCCGACATCCGCGCCGCGCGCGACCGGCTTGCGGGTCATGCCATTGTGACACCTTTATTACGGTCCGCTGAGCTCGACCACCGCGTCGGCGGCGCGGTGCTGTTGAAAGCCGAAGTGCTCCAGCGTACCGGATCGTTCAAGTTCCGCGGGGCCTTCAACCGGCTTGCGCAGCTCGACACCGCGCAACGGCGCGCGGGCGTCGTCGCCTGGTCATCGGGCAACCATGCGCAAGGTGTCGCGGCGGCGGGGGAACTTCTCGGCATTCCCACAACCATTGTGATGCCCGCCGACGCGCCCGCCGTGAAGCTGGCCGCCACGCGCGGCTACGGCGCGACGGTCGTCACCTTCGACCGCGCGCGCGAAAGCCGCGAGGACATCGGCCGCAGGATCGCGGCCGAACGCGGCGCGGTCATCGTGCCGCCTTACGACGATCCGCACATCATCGCGGGCCAGGGCACCGCGGGCCTCGAGATCGCCGCCGAGGCGGCCGCCCAGGGTCTCACCATCGACGCCGTCATCGCGCCCGCCAGCGGCGGCGGCCTGATGGCCGGCGTCACGCTCGCGCTCACGGACGCCTTCCCCGCCATCGCCGCCTACAGCGCCGAACCGGAGAACTACGACGATCACCGGCGCTCGCTCGCGGCCGGCCTCCCGCAGACGAACCCCAGCGTGGCCACCGCCTTCTGCGACGCCCTGCTCGCGCCGACGCCGGGCGAGTTGACCTGGGCCGTGAACGGCACGCGCCTTGCCGGCGGTTACGCCGTCAGCGACGCGGAGGTCAAGGAAGCCATGCGATTTGCCTTCCGCGCCTTGAAGCTGGTGGTCGAACCCAGCGGCGCGACCGCCCTGGCGGCGGTCTTGAGCGGCGCCCACGCCGGCCGGGGCAAAGTCACCGCGGTCGTGCTGTCCGGGGGCAACGTTGACGCAGCGACCTTCACCTCCTGCATCGCCCCGTAAACGATCGAGAAACCGGCCAAAGGCCATAATCTATGGTTGCAGCCCGGCGTCCAAAGCGTCTTCTTACGAACTATGCCTTGAGCCCGCGGAACCGCTCAGGTAGTTCTCAATAATTCCAAGAACATGGCTCACGTCCCCGCCGTCCGCGGGACAGGACTTGATGATTAATAAAGACGACAAGAATCTGGGTCAGGACCGCATCTCCATCATGGTGGTGGAGGACAACGAGTACATGCTCGACATCCTGGTCAACAGCTTGAAGCGGATGGGCTTCACACGGGTCCAGCGCAGCAAGAACGGCAAAGAGGCCGTCGAATACCTGAAGTTGACCTCCAAGGGTTTTTCAAGCGCGGTCGAGCCCATCGACATCGTCATCTCCGACCTCATCATGTCGCCGGTCAGCGGCGTGAACCTGCTCCAGTGGTTGCGCGACGATAAGGCGTCGCCGAACCGATTCATGCCTTTCATCATGCTGTCGGGCGCCGCCGACCGCGCGAACGTCGAGGAATCCCGCGACCACGGCGTCACCGACTTCATGGCCAAGCCGTTCTCGGTCGAGAACATCTATAAAGTGCTGCAGCGGATCATCGACAACCCGCGCCAGTACGTCACCACGCAAACCTACTTCGGCCCGTGCCGCCGCCGCTCGAAGGCCGGCCCGCCGAAGAACATGGAACGCCGCAAGGCCGACGAATCCCACGCCACCATCGTCTATTCCAAGGACAAGGTGGAGAAACCGGCCGCGCCCTCCGATGTGTGGCTGTTCAAGCTGCCCAACTACCTGAAACAGAAGATGGGCTCGAACGCCCAGCGTCAGCCGTTCATCCTGCCCGAGGACGTGCTCACCGCGGCGGAACAGATGTTGAAGCGCGAGGCGGACGGCTTCCTCGATTGGGCGAAACAGTTCCTCGACCGTCTGTCGCGCCAGGTGGCGGAAGCCAAGCAGATCTCCGGCGAGCGCACCCAGAACTTCGAGGAGATCAACCTCATCGCGCACGAACTGCGCGGCCAGGGCGGCACCTTCGGGTATCCGCTCATTACGGTGTTCGGAAAGTCGCTCTACGACCTGACCAAGCCCCCGTGTCGCCAGGACGACTCCAATCTCGAGATCGTCAAAGCCCACATCGACACCATGCGCGCGGTTCTGCGCGAGAAGATCGAAGGCGACGGCGGCGAGATGGGCCAGGCCCTGTTCAAGGCCCTGAAAGCCGCCATCGTGAAGTTCAGCCCGAAACCGCCCGAACAGGCCGCCTCCTAACCCTTCGGAAGGACCGCAGATGGAGCCGCGGACCTCAAACGGCAAACGCGAAGGATCAGGCGTGAAACGCCACTCTCTATTCCCGGCGTTCCGCAAAGGCGGCCCCTCGCTGCAGCGTCTCCGGCTGGCGACGATCCTCCTGGTCGTGAGCTTCGCGAGCCTGATGGCGGCCGGCGCCGCCTATCACCTCAACGAGCAATATCAGAACGCGCTCGACAACGCGGTGCAGGACGCGCGCGGCGCGGCCAACGGCGCGAACGCACACGCCGCCCGCACGGTGGGTGAGATCTACAGGGTGCTCGAAGGGCTCGCCGATATCTATCGGCACAGTCTTGACCATGGCGGGGCCGACGGCCGCATGCTGCACGAGATGATGGCCGCGAAGTTGAAGCAGACGCCCGGCGTGTATGTCTTCACGATCTTCGATGCGGGTTTCGCGCCCCTCGTCAGCGGCCTCAGCTACCCCGTCGCCGTCGAGCGCTATCAGGAAGTTCCGACGGCGGCCTTCCGGGACATCGGAAACGGCCGCCTGATCGGCCCGCTTTATCAGAACCTAAGCGACGTCACCGGCTATCCCGGCGAGTGGACCTTGCCGCTCGCCTTCGCGGTCGTCGGCCGGGACGGGAAGACGCTGGGGTATATCGCCGCGCTCATGAACACCCGGTATTTCGCGCACTATTACCGCTCGGTCGACGCCGGCGCCTTCGGTCGCATCGCCCTGTGGACCGCCGACGGCCGCCTTGTCGCCGGATCGCCGAACGTCCGGGTCGGCACCGGCCAATCCTTGACGCCCGCGCCCTCGGGAACCGCCGCGCGGGAAATCGACGTCGAGATCCCCGTCACCAACGTGCCTCTGTCGATTTCCGTCTCCCTCGACGAACGCGACTACATGGCCGCGTGGCGCAACACGCGCAATCAGATCGTCACGGCTTTCGCCGGCATCATCCTGGCCATGGGGTTCTTCTCGACGATCATCCTGCGCCAATTGTCGCATTCGCAACGCAACGAGAATGCGTTGCGGCACGCCAAGGCGGTCGCCGAGGAAGCCAACGAGGCCAAGAGCCGCTTCCTCGCCCACATGAGCCACGAGTTCCGGACGCCGCTCAACGCCATCATGGGGTTCTCCGAAATCATCCGGAACAAGGTGCTCGGCGACACCGTCTCCAACGCCTACACCGCCTACGCCGACCACATCCATCGATCGGGCGAGCACCTGCTCAATATCGTCAACGACATCCTGGACATGGCGAAGATCGAATCCGGCGTGCAGCCCTTGCACCAGGACACCGTCGATCTCCGGCAGGTGGTGTCGGCCGCAGCTTCGTTCGTGCAAGGCCTGGCGACACAGCGCGGCCTGCGGATCGCGATCGATGTCCCGTCGCATCTGCCTTCGGTGTCCGGCGACGAACGTTTCATTCGTCAGGTGCTCATCAATCTTTTGTCCAACGCCATCAAGTTCTCGCCGCCGGACGGCGAAATCTCGGTCCGCGCGTCCTACCGTGCGGGCCAGTCGCTCGACATCGCGGTGAAGGACGACGGGCCGGGGATCGAACCCGCCTTGCTCCGGCGCCTGGGCGAGCCGTTCCTGCAAGGCAATCCGGCGGTGTCGCACCTCGGCAAGGGAACCGGATTGGGTCTATCGATCTGCAAGCGTTACATGGATCTTCTGGGCGGCCAGTTCGCCATCGAAAGCGCCGTCGGCGCGGGCACCACCGCGACGATCCGGTTCCCGCAAACGCTTCTTGTTCCGGCCGAAGACGCTTAAAACCTCGCCATGCGTATTGTCTCCCTGATCGCCAGCGCCACCGAAATCGCATGCGCCCTCGGGCTACGTGACGCCCTCGTCGGCCGCAGCCACGAATGCGACACGCCCGCCGATATCGTGACTCTGCCGGCCTTGACCGCCGCGAAATTCGACACCGGCCTTTCCAGCCGGCGCATCGACGATGCCGTGAAAGGCCTCATCCGCGACGGCCTCGCGGTTTATAGCGTCGATCAGGATTTCTTACGCGCCCTTGCGCCGGATGTGATCCTGACCCAGGACCAGTGCGAGGTCTGCGCCGCGAGCTTGAAAGACGTGGAAGCCGCCGTCTGCGATTGGGTGGGACTGCCGGTGCGCATCGTCTCGCTGAAACCGAACTGCCTGGCCGACATCTGGGCCGATATCCAGCGCGTGGCCGACACCGTGGATCGCGGGGCGGCGGGACAGCGTCTTGTTGCGGACCTGCAAGCGCGGATCGGTCCCGTGGCGGAATCTGCGCCCCTCAAGATCGCCTGTGTCGAGTGGATCGACCCTTTGATGACGGCGGGCCATTGGATCCCCGAATTGACCCGGGCGGCCGGCGCCGAATCTGTGCTGGCCGTGAGCGGCGGGCCTTCGCCCTACGTTGCGATGGCCGATTTGGCCGCGTCCGATCCGGACCTGATCGTCGTCTCACCGTGCGGGTTCGACGTGGCGCGCGGCATGGCGGAGATGGAAGGCCTCGCCGCCGATCCCATGTGGTCGTCGTTGCGCGCCGTGCGGCAAGGCCGCGTCGCGGTGGCCGACGGCAACAAATACTTCAACCGCCCGAGCCCCGCCGTCGCCGACACCGTGGAAATCCTGCGCGACATCATCGGCCACCTGACGCGGCAAACCCCGGCCCGCTTCGGTCCGGACGTCTGGCGAATGTGGTTTACAACACCTGCGCGCGTGGGATGATCAACGGCGCATCGCCGTGATTCAAGATATCCGCCGTGATCCCATAAGACGCCGCCAGCCGGTCGGGCGTGAGCACCGTAAGCGGCGCGCCGTCCGCCGCAACCCGGCCGCCGTCGAGCAACACGAGGCGGTCGCAATACCGCGCGGCCAGGGTGAGGTCGTGCAGCACGACGATCACGGCGTGCCCGCCGCGCGCCAGGGACCGGAAGATATCCAGCACTTGCATCGCGTGCGCGGGATCGAGACCGGAAACAGGCTCGTCGGCCAGCAACACCTCCGGCGCGCCCGCCAACAGCCGCGCGATCAGGACACGGGTCAACTCACCGCCCGAAAGCGCGGTCACGGGCCGGGTCGCGAGATGCAGGACGTCCGTCGCCGTCATCGCCTGCGAGACCGCGGCTTGATCGGCGTCCGAGAGCGTATCCCACGGCCCAAGATGCGGCAGACGCCCGAGCGCCACCAGCCGTTCCGCCGACAGCGGCCACAACACGGCGCGTTCCTGCGCGAGATAACCCATGATCCTGGCGCGGGCGCGGCGGTCCCATCGCGCGAGCGGCGTCTCGTTCAGCACGATCTCGCCGCCCGACAGCGGGATGAGCGACGCGCAAGCGCGCAGCAACGTCGTCTTTCCCGCGCCGTTCGGTCCGATCAGACCGACCAGTTCACCGGCGGCAAAGGACGTGGAAACGCCTTTAAGGATCGCGCGCGCCTCGTATTGCACCGACACATCGCGAAGGACCAGGGATGCGGTCATGGGCGCGACCGCCGCAGAACGATCAGAAGATGCAGGAAGAACGGCGCGCCGATGATGGCGGTGATGACCCCGACCTTGAGTTCCAGCGCGGTCGAGATCATGCGCACCCCGATGTCCGCCGCCAGCATCAAAGCGGCCCCGCCCAGCAGGCTCGGCCAAAGAAGGCGTCCGGGCCGGTATCCGACCAAGGGCCGCATGAGATGCGGAACAACAAGGCCGACGAAACTGATGACACCCGTGACCGCGACGGCCGCGCCGACGCAGAACGCCGTGCCCAGCACCGCGCGCAGCTTAACCCAGCGCAAATCGAACCCCAGCGTCGCGGCGGTATCCTCGCCGAGGCTCAAGGCTTCGAGCGGACGGGCGACCGAGAAGAGGAGAATCCAGCCGAGCGCCATCGCCGGAAGCGCCATGAGGACGTGATCCAGCGTCCGGTCGGCGAACGAGCCGAGAATCCAGAACACGATCTCCATCGCCGCATAGGGACTAGGCGCGAAATTCAAAGCGAGAGAGGTGAGCGCGGCCGTCAACGCGTTGATCGCGACGCCGGCAAGCACCAGCGTGAGCGTGTCTTGCGCGCGGCCGCCGAGCACAATCAGGAGCGCAGTGGCCAACAACGTTCCCACCATGCCACCGACCGGAAGCAGGTACGACAGTCCACCCGCGCCGAAGTAGAAAACCGTCACCGCGCCGAGAGCGGCGGAACTCGACGCGCCCAGCAGCGCCGGTTCCGCCAACGGATTGCGCAGCAGTCCTTGAAGAACGGCCCCCGACAATCCAAGCGAGGCGCCAACCAGTAGCGCGAGCAGCGTGCGGGGCACGCGCACTTGGCTCATGATCAGCCACGCTGTTTCGGGATCCCGTTGCCAAAGACTGATGAGGTCGCCCAGTCCGCCGGTGATCGCGCCGCGGCCGGTGATAACCGAGACGGCCGTAAGGACAAGAACAAGGACGGAAAGACCGCCGAGAAGAAGGACGGGACGGACTTCGCGGAAAGTCGGTTGCAGGGCCGCGCCTGGTACGGGCGTCGTCATGGCGCAATCCTCATGGCGTAACCATCATGGGCGCACCCGCCAGGGCGGACGAAAGCCGCTCCGCCGCCTCCGCCACCATGGGCGTTCCGCATGTCAGCAGACGCCCCGGGACGGCGAGCGGCTGTCCGCCGCGCAATCCGGCCTTCAAGGCGGGGTGCTGCATAATGGCGCTCGCGATGGACGGAACGCCGGGCCGGTACACCAGCGAGATGATCCGATCCGGTTTGACGGCCAGCATCGTCTCAAGCGGCACTTGCCCATAGGCGCCGATCCCGAGCTCCGGCGCCTTGTTCACAAGACCGATCAGCGTCATCACTTCGTCGGCGAGCCCTGGACGTCCGACCGTGAATCCGTTCGCATCGAACACGATCGCCGAGCCGTATCGACCTGCGGGAGCGGCCGCCGCCGCGAGACGCCGATCCATATCGGCCAGAAGATCGGCCGCGCGCGCCGCGGCGCCCAGCCGCGCCCCAAGGTCCGTCAGCGCGGCGTGGATGCCGGGGATCGTCTCCGGACTTTCGATTTCGACAACGGCATATCCAAGACGCCGCAACATGGCCTTGGCGAAACTGGTCGTGTAGCGCCCGGCAAGGACCAGATCCGGCTTCGCCGCGATCACTTCCTCGGCGAGGCCGTGATTGACCGGGATACCCGCCGCGAGATCGGCCAGCGGGGATTCCGCGGGGTCGGCGCCTAAAAAACTGATGGATGCGATCCGGTCCGGCCCCACCAGGAGCAGCGCCATCTGATCGGTGCAAAGATTCATGGACACGATGCGCCGTGGCGCTTCCGCGCGCGCGGCGGCGGCGCTCGCGAGAAGCGCAAGCCCTGCAACGGCACAGCGTGTCCATGACCGGATCACGGATCTTTAGCCTCCGAAGCGCAAGCGGACCCCGGCGTAAGCGCCGATCCCCAGGGTGTTATAGGTGTAAACCTCCTGATAGCGCGCATCGAGGGCATTCTCGATCCGTCCGAAGACCTGCACCGTATCCGTGAGGTCGTATGAGCCGGAGACGGTGACGAGCGTGAAGTCGTCCATGCGCGCGACCCCCGAAGGGATCGAGGGCACGAACACCACGTCCGTCATCGGACCATTGTAGTCTGCGCTGACGCCAAGTTCCGCGCGGTCCTCGAGGAAACGGTACGACGCCGAAATGCTGCCGATGTGTTTCGGCCGGCGGACCTCCTGGAACCCGAATTCATCCTCAGACTCCGTATAGCCGTAGCTGGCCGCCAGGGTAAGGTTCGGAACCGGCGTATAACGCGCCGAGAATTCCACGCCTTCGCGTGTGCTTTCACCGGTCGCGTTGCGCACGGTGAATGGAAACACCGAGAAGTCGTTCACGATCTCGTCGCGGAAATCCGACGAGAAATAGGTGACCGACAGCAACGCCGCGTCGCCGATTTCATAGTCGAGCCCCAGATCCCATCCGCGCGAACTTTCCGGCTTCAGGTTGGGATTGCCGACGAAACTCGTCGGATCGAAGCCGAAAAGCTCGAAGAATCCGGGTTTAGCGAAGCCCGTGCCGTAACTCGCGCGCAGTTTCAGGCCCGAGGCGGGAACCCGCCATGCGGCCGTGGCGCGATAGGTCGTCGCGTTGCGGAACATCTCGTGATCGTCGTGGCGCAGGGCCCCGGACAGGAAGACCTGGCCGGCGATATCGAGCCTGTATTCGGCCACGTACCCCACATCCTGGGTCGATCTCTTTTGGTTCTGCGGACCGGGGAACGCGCTTTGGTTCTCGAAGGTCTCATCCTTGTATTGGATATAACCCGTCACTGTATGACGGAGCGGATCACCCTCCTGTCCGACGAAGAGGTTTGTCTGGTACGTCAGGTTGACGCGGCGGCCTTCCGCGCCGAAGGAGAACGCCTTCATGTCCATGTTGCGCTTGCGCACATCGGTCAGCGTTACCCCAAGCGTGTGATCCCACATGCCTTCCAGCATCGAGAATCGGCCCGCCGCGCGGCCGTAGGCGGTCTTGGTCCGGCGCGAATTGTCGGAGTCGATTGCCGTGCCGTAGCTCGGCAAGCCGAAATTCATGAAGTCCTGGATATCTTCCTCGCCATAGGCCTGCGTGTAGCGCGCGGCGAGCGCGAGATCGAACACCTCGTTGGGCGCGACGTGACCGCTGGCGTTGAAAGTGAAATTCTGGTGGCCGTCCTTCTCGACGCCGCTCGCGGCCTGGGAAACGCCGTCGGTATCCAGCCACGACAGCGACGCGCCGAAGCTGTAGCCCTCGCCGCCCGCGCCGAGCGTGGAGTTCAAGGCGTAGGTGCCGAACGAACCGCCCTGTGCGCGGATCGTGCCCTCGAGCGGTCCGGTTCCTTCATGAGTGACGATATTGATGACGCCGCCGATGGCCTGGCTGCCGTAAAGCGCGCTCTGCGGTCCGCGCAGGACTTCGATGCGCGCGACATCGTCCGTGAGCAGGTTGCCGAAATCGAATTCGTCCGCGGTCATGGGATCGCCGACCTCGATCCCGTTGATCAGCACGAGCGTATGATTGCCTTCCGTGCCGCGCAGGCGGACCTGGGTTTGCGCGCCGCGCTGGCCGGACCGGTTGACCGCGACGCCCGGCACTTCGCGCAAAAGATCGGAGACCTCGAAACGCGGGCGCGCGGCGATGTCTTCAGCCGTCAGGATATCGATGGCGCTCCCGACGGTCTTCAGCGGCACCAATGTCCGGCTGGCGGTCACAACGATCTCGTCGAGGCCGGTTATGTCGGCCGCCTGCGCAGTGGCCGTAAAAGGCGCC
The DNA here is from genome assembly GCA_964576515.1 of uncultured Rhodobacterales bacterium. Classification (GTDB taxonomy): domain Bacteria; phylum Pseudomonadota; class Alphaproteobacteria; order Rhodospirillales; family Rhodospirillaceae; genus SHVO01. Next base: position 139,755 of record CAZNUW010000004.1, on the reverse strand, counting down.
AGCGACAAGGCGGTGGACGACAGGAAAAGCGAAAGACGTTGAGGAGACACGACAAAACCCCCGTGCATGGTTCAGGCGCGGACGCACGCATGGCGGCCCGGCCGAACCGGTTAAGACAATGACGGCGTTGGGTTCTGTTGCGTCGAAGCAGGCCCAATCCGTCGCGGTTGCGAAGCGCGCGTCACCGCGATCAGATTGGCCGCACCGGTGGAATTACCCCGTCCAACGGTAGGTGACGCTCGCGACGGCAGGTCTCCTGACTCGCGGGTCGCTGCGGCCTGTCCGCCTTCCCAGGTCTCATTGCCGAGACCCAGTGGCTTTCGTGGACAGGCTGCTCGCCGCTTACAGTTGCGGGGGCAGTTCCGGACTTACACCGGATTCCCTTTTCGCCGCGGCTCACCGAGCCGAGGCACCATCGCTGGCCGAGGTGGTAAACCTCGGCCGTCGCCCTGTCAATTCGGCGGCGGGCTAAAGCCGGTTCCGGAAAAGTGTGAGCGGTTTTCCGATGAGAACCGGCTCAAATTCGGAGTCGGTTCCGGAAAAGTGTGAACGGTTTTCCGATGAGAACCGGCTCAAAATCAAAGCGTTCCGAATGCCGCCTGAGTCAATCTAAACGCAACCGAATCTCATGCGATTCAGGACCGGCGCCGCCGATCTCGCGCGGCTTGACCCGGTCGGGCCCCGTATTCGGCGGGGGATTCGGCGCGGGATTTTCGGGCGGTTTGATCACCGGCGTGCGTGAACCTGTTTGCGGCGGCTGCTCGACGATGTCCGCGTCGCCGGTCGGCGGCGGCTTGAACACGCTGGGATCGTCCGTCGGAGTCGGCGGCGGAGGCTTTCCGGGAATTGCGGGCTCCGCGCCGGACTCCGCGCCCGGTGCGGGCACGCAAGCGGTCGGCGACGCCGCCGGATCGCAGGCCGGTGGCGTTGCGGACGACGCGCAGGCGCTGTTGCCAAGGGCGACAGCGATGATGGTCGCGGGGAGTAGGATTCGCATGGCGCACCTCTCGCGGGTAGAGCGCCCCCACGTTTATCTATACGCGCCGAAAGTGGCTAAACCGTGCAAGCCCTGGGGAGATCGCGAGGCACGGCGCGGATTCAACCCGGAACCTTCCAGCGGGAACTTCAATCTGTGCGGTCCGTTGATCGTTCTCAGGTGAAGGACAATCAATGCCCGACAAAAAAGAACGCGAGCGCGAAGAGCCCGAGACAAACCCCGCGCCGCCGAAACCCGAGATCGATCCGAAACGCAGCGTGCCCGATGAAGTCAGGCCGCCGAAAGAACCGCGTCCGGACACACAGCCGGAGCGGCAGCCCTATCCGGAGATTCAACCGACGCAACCGCCGGCGATGCCAGATCCGGGTCAGCCGGCGCAGCCGACCGCATAGGACGTTTGTATCCTGGGCTTATTCCGGACGCGGCTTCTCGAAGATCATGAGGTGCTGCCACGGCAGGCTGGTGCTGTCGACGCTCACGAAGCGCAGACCCACCGCTTCCAGTTCCTTGCGCGCCTGGGCGACCGTCATCTTGTGCAGCGCCTTGATGGGAACCTTCTCGTCCTCGCCCCGGTATTCAACCAAAGCCAGACGTCCGCCCGGCTTCAACGACCACGCCATGGCCTGGCCCATTTCCCGCGGCAGCGCGAACTCGTGGTAGGCGTCGACCACCAGCATGAGATCGATAGTGTTGGACGGAAGGCGCGGCGTCGCGATGCTGCCGTGCACCGGCTGCACATTGCGCACCTTCTCCTTGATGATGCGCGCGCGGATCTTGTCGAGCATTTCCGGTTGCACGTCGACCGCATAGACGCGCCCCTCGGGCACTTCGCGCGCCATGCGGAAGGCGAAGTAACCCGTGCCCGCGCCGATATCGGCGACCCTGTCGGTGGGTTTGAGATTCAGGAGCGGAACCAGTTTCGCGGTCCCTTCTTCGGCTTCGCGCTCGGGCCGTTCCAGCCACTCGGCGCCTTCATGGCCCATGATGTAGGCGATCTCGCGCCCCATGTAGGACTTGCCGATGCCTTCCAGATTGAGCGGCGTATCGCGATAGCCGTCGTCGGCGGCGATGACCGCGCCGGTCGTCACCGTCAGACATACAAGCAAGGTTTTCGCGAGTTTCCGCATCCCGGACCTCCCTCCTGGAGGCGTCAGGATATCCGGGCCGCCGCGAGGGCGCGACCGCAAAATCCGCCTAGGTTTTTTCCTCAGCCGACGCTTTCTCCAGCGCCACGCGATTGTCATGGAACGCCGCGCCGCCGTAGGGCGCGGCCTGATCCGCGCCGGTCAGCGTATTGATCCCACGGCCGCCCACATGGGCGCCGTTCGGCCAGATTGATTCGGCGATGAGCACGCCGCGGCGCACACCGTCGAACAGCCGCGCATGGATGAGAACGTCGCCGCGCGCGTTCGACAACTTCACCAGGTCGCCGTCGGCAATGCTTTTCGCCGCCGCGTCCTCGGGATGGATCATGACCTGCGGGCGGCTCTCTTTCGCCTGGGATGTCGACGTTTCCGTGAAGGTCGTATTCAAGAAGTTGCGCGCCGGACTGGTGGCAAGCCGAAACGGGTGTTCGGGCGTCGCCTCTTCGATGACCGCCCAATGGTCGGGCAGCGCGGGCAGTGTCCGCCACGGCCCCATCGCGCCGTTATTGCCGGAGGGGATCGTCGTCCAGTCGGGCTTGAACCTGAACTTCCCGCCCGGATAGGCGAAACCCTTGAGATAGTGCGCATCCTCGAAAGACGGCTGCGCGTCGATGTGCACCTGTTTTTCCAGCACATCGATCCCCTCCCATCCGGAGAGCTTCAAGGTCTCGTCGATGATCTCGCGCGGGGTCATCTGGAACCCGCGGTGCGCCGCGCCGACACGGTGGGCGAGATCGCAGATCACGTCATGGTTGGAACGGCATTCGCCCGGCGGATCCACCAGCTTCGCGCCCAATTGGAAATACTGGTGTCCGCCGCCCGAATAGAAATCGTCATGCTCCATGAACATGGTCGCGGGCAGCACGATGTCGGCCATGCGCGCCGTCTCGGTCATGAATTGTTCGTGCACGCAGACGAACAGGTCTTCGCGGGCGAAGCCCTGCTTCACAAGGGTCTGCTCGGGCGCCACGGTGACGGGGTTCGTATTCTGGACAATCAGCGCCTTCACCGGCGGGCCGTGATACAGCGCCTCGGCGTCGCCCGTCAGCACGCGGCCGATCTGCGACTGGTCGAGCTTGCGCACGCTGGCATCGAGCGCGTCGTGCGCTTCGATCAGATGTTTGTTCCAGTGATAGATCGCGTTGTTGATGTGGAAGGCGCCGCCGCCCTCATGACGCCACGCGCCCGTGACCGCTGCGATGCAGGACGCCGCATGCATGTTCACGGCGCCGTTGCGTTGGCGCGCGAAGCCGTAGCCGAGACGGAAAAACGTGCGCTTGCGCTCGCCCACCAGCTTCGCGAACGCCTCGATTTCTTCGACCGCCAGGCCGGTGATGGCCGACGCCCATACCGGATCGCGCGTCTTCAAATGCGCTTCGAGTTCGCGCGGATGATCGGTATAGCGCTCCAGATAATCCCAATCGGCGTAACCGTCGCGGAACAGGACATGCATCACCGCGCACGCCAGCGCGCCGTCGGTGCCGGGCTTCACCAGAAGCGCCATGTCGGCCTGCTTCATGGTGGGATTCATATAGACGTCGATGACGACCAGCTTCGCGCCGCGTTCCTTGCGGGCGCGCGCGACGTGGGTCATCACGTTGACCTGGGTGTGTACGGGGTTCGTACCCCAGATCACGATGCAATCCGATACCGCCATCTCGCGCGGATCGGGCCCCGCGAGCTTGCCGGTGCCCGCCACGAAGCCGGTGTAGGCGGTGGCCGTGCAGATGGTGGAATACTGGCCGGAATAGCGTTTGACGTTGCGCAGCCGGTTGATGCCGTCGCGCATCACATAACCCATGGTGCCCGCGTAGTAGTACGGCCACACGGACTCAGGCCCGAAGGCCTGCTCGGCCTCGAGGAACTTGCGCGCGACGGTCTCCATCGCCTCGTCCCACGAGATGCGTTCGAACTGGCCGGAGCCCTTCGGGCCAGTGCGCTTCATCGGATAGAGCAGCCGGTCGGGATGATGGATGCGCTCCTGATAGCGCGCGACCTTCGCGCAGATCACCCCGGCGGTGTAGCGGTTGGTGTCCGCCCCATGCACGCGTCCGATCTTGCGGCCCTCGATCACCTCGACGTCGAGGGAGCAGGCCGACGGACAGTCGTGCGGGCAAACGGAGGGGCGGCGTTCGATCTTCAGGGCTTTATTCATGGGCGGCGTTCCGACTCGATGCACGCACAATAGCGATTTTTTGAATCATTAAATCTGTTCTTTGCGCAATTCTGCTCGACCAAAAATCGCCCCCCGGGGCAGCATATTCGCGCCATGTACCGCCCATGGCCCTGCGAAGCGCCGCGCAAGCGGAGCGAAGCAGGATTGACATCGTGAATCACGACCGTCGTGAACGCCCGGGCCTCGGCGGCGCAGGAGAGTTTGCGCCTCGCCCACCGTATGTCGCCTGATGTCGCCCAGATGTCGCCCGGGCCACTTTTTTCGCTAAGCACTTGTGGTACCGTCGTTATCTGGAACATGTCGCCTGTCGCCCATGTCGCCCGAAATCCTGCGGTGCGGGCGACCCGGGGCGTCCTTACATAAGGAAAACCACCGTACATAAGGCCTCGACCATGGAAGACACCCATCCCTGCCGTGAGCCGCACCACCTTGTGATGGCGGACCAAAGCCGCAACGCGGGCCGTGTGCGGCTTGTGCTGATCCTCACCATTCTCATGATGATCGCCGAGATCATTGCCGGATGGGCTTATGGCTCCATGGCTCTGCTGGCGGACGGCTGGCACATGTCCACCCATGCCGCCGTCCTGGGCATTGCGGTCGCCGCTTACGGCTATGCGCGGCGCCATGCCGCGAATGCCGCCTACACGTTCGGCACCGGAAAAGTCGGCGACCTCGCGGCCTTCACCAGCGCGATCCTGCTGGGCGTCGTCGCGATCCTGATTGCGCTCGAGTCCGTCGCCCGCTTCGCCGACCCCGTCGTCATCGACTTCAACGAATCCATCGTCGTCGCCGTCATTGGGCTGATCGTGAATCTGGTCAGCGCGTGGCTCCTGAAGGACGATCATCATCACGGCCATGACGACGGCCATGGTCATGACGCGCATGGTCACGACAAGCACGGTCACGACAAGCATGGTCACGAGACGCACGCCCATCACGCGGAAAACCATCATCACCGCCGCGATCACAATCACGAGGCCGCTTACGCCCACGTGCTCGCCGATGCGCTCACATCCGTCTTCGCGATCGCGGCCCTGATCGCGGGCCTCTTTTGGGGTTTGAACTGGCTGGACCCCGCCATCGGTGTCCTCGGCGCGGTCATTATCGCAAAGTGGGCCGTGGGACTGATGAAGGCGTCGGGGCGCGTGCTGCTGGACGCGACGCCAACGGGGAGCACGGCGGCGGCCGTCCGCAAAGCCATCGAAAGCGACGGCGACGCGCGCGTCACCGATCTGCACGTTTGGCGCATCGCGCCGGGGCAATTGGCGGCCGTCATCACCGTGGCGGCGCGCGCGCCGCAAACGGCGGCGTACTACAAAGCGCGCCTCGCGGGCATCGGCGGTCTCGGCCACACGACGATTGAAGTGGAAGCTGTTTAGCTTAGTTGCCGCGCTCGATGGTCACATCGTTGGGATCGTGATCGATCACGGTGGGGCGGCCCGGGTGAGGCCTCTGCGGCCCTTGGCCCGCGCCGGTGCGAAGATCGACCGTCGACCAGCGCACCAGCCCCTTCTTCCGCAGGATGAACAGCAGAAGCAGCACAACCGGAATGAAGACGACCGCGACCACGGCCGCGTAGATGAACAGCAGCACAAGGCCGATCAAGCCGACCGCGAAGAACGCTAAACGCAGGAGTGTCCCCAACATCCGTCTGACGTAGGACGGGATCCGCTCGCAATCAAGGGGCGTTACAATCGTTACACGAGGTGCTTTTCGTACATCCGGTAGGTTTTATACACCCGTCCGCCGATGTCCTCGATGGAATGCCGGGTCTGGGTGTTGTTCTCCAGCACCCAGCTCATTTCACAGACCGGCATGCGCAGCTTCAAGGACATGTCGCGCACGCGTCCCACGGTCAAAAGGGCGAGCACCGAGCCCATGGGCTTGTTCTTGAACTCCGGCAGCACGCCCATGAACGGCACGCGCGTGCCCGAGGCGAAGGTGCGGCGCGTCAGCAAGCGCCAGCCCAGCTTGGCCCATCCCGTCGGCCACAAGCGGCCCTTCAAGTCGCCGATGAGCTCGTTGAGATCGGGCAGCGCCACGCACATCGCCTTGGGTTCGCCGTCGATGGTGGCAAAGGCCACCAGTTCGGGCACCAGAAGCGGCTTCATCTCTTTGGCCATGTGGGCGACGTCGGCTTCGGTCAGCGGGATGAAGCCCCAGTTGTCGGCCCATGCGGCGTTGAAGATGCGCACGATGGTCGCGACTTCTTCCTCGAAGCGGCTGGTGTCCAGCGGACGCACGGCCAAGCGCGTATCGCGGTCCAACGCCCGCTTGAGCCACTTGATCTGTTTGAACGGCAGGCCCGTATCCATCGGCGTGAGGTACGCCAGCATGTCGATGACCTTGGTGAAACCGGCCGCTTCCACGAGACCGCCGTAGTAGGGCTGCGCGTGTCCCATCACCATGCGCGGCGGACAATTGAAGCCCTCCACCAGAAGGCCGGACTCTTCGTTGATGTTGAAACTGAACGGGCCGAGCACGCGGCGCATGCCGCGATCCTTCAGCCATTGGGTGGCGGACGCGAATAACGCGTCGGCAACCGCCTGATCGTCGATGCACTCGAAAAACCCGAAGAAGCCCGTGTCGTCCTTGCGCATCTCGAGATGCGTACGGTCGACCTGCGCCGAGATGCGGCCCGCGAGCTTGCCGTCCTTCTCCGCGATCCAATACGCGGCTTCACCGTGCTGGAACCAGGGATTGGAGCGTTCGTTGAAGCGCGCGCGCTCCAGGAACGACAAGGGCGCGATCCAATGCGGATCGTGCCCTTGGGTATGATGCGGCACCTCGAGAAAGCGGCCGAGCTCGCGGCTGCCGGCGACGCGGCGGACATGGAAGCCCTGAGACATGATGGAAGGCGCCCCCTACGCCTCGCCGCTTAACCGGCCGGCGCGGAACTTGCTTCGGCGCGCTTACGGTGCACGGGGTTGGTGTTGTAAGGCCAGTTGGGCGTCATGCGCGCAACATACGGATAGATCTTCGCCACTTCTTCGTCGTACCCGAGATTGAACACCGTCGGCGAGCGCGGCATTTCCTTCGGCCCGTCATAGAATGTCCCGAGACGGCGATCCCACCACAGGTTCGTGATCCCGTAGTTGCCGTTCTCGTTGTGGAAGTGGTGCGCCATGTGGAACTTCTTCATCTTGCGCACCCATTCCCACTTCGGCTGATACCCCAAGTGCTGAATGCAGTGGAAGTATTCATAGACGCACGTCTGGATCACACCGCCGCACAAGGCCGCGAGCGCGCCGGGCCAACCGGCGAGCAGATAGCCGACCGGCATCGTCGCCAAGGCCACCGTCGGCAGCGTCGTGTAGAGCGCGCCGAACAGGACTTTCAGGTTGTTGGGATCGCTGTGGTGATCGTAGTGGATGCGCTTCCACACACCCGCCGTCAGCGGCGAACGCCACATCAGCCGACTGTGAAGCACGTAGCGATGCAGGACGTACCAGACCACCGGATAGAGGAAGAACGCGACCACAACCGAGGCCAGAACGCCCACGAGCGGCGCGCGGCCCTCGATCACGGCGCTCAAGGCCAAACCGCCCGTCGCCAGAGCGACCAGGATATAGGCCGCGATGGCATAGTACTGGAAATAGGCGGCGGTGAGTTCACGCAAGCCCATGCGATCGAGGTGATATTCCCGGTCGCTCCAGAACCCGATCCTGGTCCGTGATGTGCTCAAAAAACCCGCCTAAACCTGGGGTAAATCAGACTGGCCGCAGCCGGGGGCGTTATAACCCCGCTTAACTACGCGCGCCAGTATTCTCAAAGTTAAACACGATCCAGAACCCGACGGTTGCGAAAAGGGCGATTGGCAGCCATGCGGCGACCGCCGGCGGCAACGACCCGAATTGGCCCATGGCCAGCAAGATGTTGTCGATCACCACAAAAAGGAACCCGAAGGTGATCCCCCAGACCACCGCCATGATGGAAGACCCCTGGCGGTGATGCGCGAAAGCGGCGATTCCGGCCAGAAGGGGCATAAGGGCCAGGGCCAAGGGTCCGGCGACCTTCTGCTGGATCCAGGTGGCGTAGAAGTACCCGGGGCGCGAGCCCATCGAGGCCTCGCCCACGTACTCCTGCAAGGCGTTCAGCGAGAGCTGGTTCGGCGCCTGGTTCGCGAAGCGGGCGAAGTGCTCCGGCCGCATGTTGGTTTCCCAGACAACCGGCGCATCCGCCGGTCCCGTGCCGCCGATCCGGCGCGGCTCGAAGGTTGACCAGCGCCCGTCTTCCCAGATCGCCAGGCGGATGGAGAGGATATCGACGACTTCGGCGTTCTCGCCCAGGCGGAACACGCGCACATCCTGGAGCACGCCGCCTTCCCGCTGAATTTTCCCAATCCGGATGATGGTGTTGCCTTCGGTGAGCCAGCTGTTCTCACCCGTGGGAACTTCCTCCGCCTCGCTCTTGAAGCCGGCGTCGCGCCAGGCTTCAAGCTCGGTGTTGGCGTGCACGACCACGCGGTCGGAGAAGACGAACAGCAGCAGCGCGAAGATGAAACCCACAGCGCTCAAGCCGCCGACAAGGCTCAAGACCGAGCGGCCCGCGGCGCGCATGGCGATGATTTCGCTGTTGGTCGCAAGAACCACGAAGGCGGTCAGCGCGCCCAGCAGTGCGGCCAGGGGCGCCACCGTCTCGATCAACGACGGCGAACGCAAAAGCACGTAGCGGAACAACGACGCGGCCGGAGGGCCGCCGCCCGCCAGCACCTCATTGGCGGTGGCCAGCAGATCGAGCGTTTGCAGGAAGATCACCAGCCCGAACAGAAGCGCCAGAAACCGCACCACGAACGACTTGATGAGATACCGCGAGAGGATCATCGCTGCGCCGTCCCTATGCCGCGCGCCGTGGCTTCGCGCGGAACGGCGCGATCAGGCGATCGAGGAGCGCGCTCCAACGCGCCTCCATCACCTGCACCGGCGGCGTGCCGGAGCGGCGGAAGGTGGCCGCGAACAGGTAGCCCGAGCCGAGAATGAACAACGCGAAAATGCCCCACAGCATCGGCCCCGCGGGCATGCCGGTCGCGCCGGAATACGCTTCCGTGAACTCCAGCACCTTGTGGTAACTCACCAACAGCAGGATCCCGAAAATGAGCCCAAACGACCGGCTCGCGCGCCGCGTCATGATGCCCAGGGGCGCGGCCAGGATCGGCAGGAACAGCATCGACAGCGAATACACGAGGCGACCGTGCATCTCCGAGGCGACGGCCGAGGGCGGAAGAATGCGTTCCGCGCGCATGTCGGACGGCGGATTCTGCTCCGCCGTGTTGCCGGATCGGCCGTGGCGAATGTTATCGACGTAGCCGCGCATCAGCTCGAACAGCGTCAACTCGCGTTCGTCGCCGCCGCGTCCCCGGAATTGCACGAGATCGGCGAGGTTCAGCGGCCAGTCGAACACCTGGAACTGCAGCGTGCCGGTGGCTTTCGTCGCCGGGTCCCACTCCGATCGGTTGCCTTCGTAGAGGCGCATCGCGACCATGCCGTCGCGCGCGCCGCTCAAAAGCTCGCCGCGTCGGGCTGTCAGGGTGACGATGCGGCCGTCGTCGTACTCACGGTGCGCGAACACGCCGTAGAGTTCGCGGCCCGCGCCGCGCGATTGCTCGACGCGCATCGTGTAACCGTTGGGCAGGCTCATGAAGATGCCCTCGCCGATGCCCTGCTCGATCACGCCCGAGGTGATATCGAACATGATCGCGCGGAAAGCGTAGCGCGTGTAGGGCGTCAGGTACCCGGCGAGGATGAGGTTGAACACCATCATCAGCGCCGCCAGCATGATCGCGGGCCGGATGATGCGGTCGACCCCGATCCCGCAGGAATTGATCGCGTCCAGTTCCGATTGCAGCGAGAGCTTGCGGAAGGCCAGCAGCACACCAAGGAACAGGGCCACCGGCAGGGCCAGGCCGATGTAATACGGGATCAGATTGAAGAGCATCTGGAAGACCACCAGGGTCGACACGCCGTTGCCCACCGCGATGTCCAGGAGGCGCATCAGGCGTTCCATGCACAGGATGACCGCCGCGATGAACAGGACGATCAGCACGGTCGGCACGATGTTGAGCAGGACGTAGCGGTCGATGGCTTTCATGGGGCCGGTGCAGATGGCGGCCGCGACGGCCGAACGAAAGGGCGTTAAGAAGTATAAAATGTCGACTTTCCTCAATCAAATAACTAATTTGCCGCGCAATATGACGGTCGCCCGCGCCGCGCGGCGCCAATTCGTGGCGGCCGCCAACAGGTACAAGACACGCCGATGACTACCCTCGCCGTCATCACCAACCGCCTCAGCACGGCCAACCGCCGCGCGGAGAAGTGGATCGACCCGTTGCTCGCGTCCGAGGCGGGCGTCGCGCACATCGCAATCGAGGACATCGCGCAAATCGACGACGCGATCCGTACCTGCGCGGCCAACGGCGTGCGCACCATCGTTGTGAACGGCGGCGACGGGACTGCGGGTCTCGTCTTCGGAGCGCTTTTGAACGGCAGCCCTTACGCCCGGGCGCCCGCGGTCGCCCTCCTTCCCGGCGGAAAGACGAATATGACGGCGGCGGCCTGGAGCCTGAAGGGCGATCCGGCGGCAGCCCTCAACGCGGTGCTGGCGCACCATCGCGCCGGCACGCTTGAACGGCATGCGACGCCGCGCGCCGTCATGAGCGTGCGCGATGGCGACACCGCGCCGCGCTACGGCGCGTTCTTCGGCGCGGCGGATATTGTCGAAGGCATCCTGTTCTGCCGCAAACACATCTATCCCTTGAAGATGCCCAACGCGGCCAGCCACACCGCCGCGATTTCACTGCTTCTCTGGCGAAGCCTGTTTGCGCCGCCCGAGGCGAAACCGATCCACATCGTTCAAGGCGACAGGACTCTGCCCGGCGAAAAACTCTTCGTCTTCGCAGCCACCACGCTGGAACACCTGATCCTCGGGCTGCAGCCGCTTCCCGCCGCCGATCCAGACGAAGGACCGCTGCTTTACGTCAGCGTCGATCACGCGCCGCTGGCGATTCTACGCGCCTTTCCCGATGTTCTCCGGCGGAAGCTGCGGCCCGGCAAGGGCCGCGATGTCGGACGGGCGCGGCGGCTCCGCTTGCGGTTCACCGGCGCCTACACCATCGACGGTGAAATGTATGACGCCAGCGATTCGCGTGATCTGATCATCGACACCAGCCACCACCTCCGTTTCATCCAATTGCCATGAGCGCGCTCCTCGACATCATCGCGGCGGAAGCGCGGCAGGCCGTATTCCCGGCGGCCCAGGCGTTCGCCGGCGACCTGAAGCGCCGGTACGGTGACACGACGGCCGCCGTCATTTTTTACGGCTCGTGCCTGCGCCAGAAAACCGACGAAGGCCTGATCCTCGACTTCTATGTGATCGTCGACCGGATGAGCGCGGCGTTGAAAAACCCCGCGAGCGCGGCGTTCGGACGCCTGCTTCCGCCGAACGTCTATTATCACGAGATGCCTTTTGAGGGCCGGACGGTCCGCGCGAAAGTCGCTGTCTTGAGCGCCGGTGCGTTTATGCGCGGGACCGGCCCCGCGGCTTTCACGTCGGCGCTCTGGGCGCGTTTCGCACAGCCCGCCGCCGTCCTCTACGCGCGCAACGCCGAGATCGAACGCCGCATGATCGGCGCTCTGGCCGACGCGGTCACGACGACGGCGACACGCGGCGCGGCGCTTTTCACGGCGCCGTTCACGGCGCGCGACCTGTGGGTTCGCGCGTTCAAGGAGACTTACGCCGCCGAGTTGCGTCCCGAAGGCGCCGGCAAGAGCGCGGAATTGATCGACCGCGACCTTGCGCGCTATGCGGCCGTCACAGCCGCGCTTTTCGAGGGCGCGCCCGGCGAGGACGGCGTCATGCGCTACCCCGCGCCGGGCAACGAACGGACGCAGGAGAAGGCCGCCGCGACCTGGCGGCTTCGGCGTTTGTGCGGCAAGTCGCTGAACGCCCTGCGCCTGATCAAGGCGGCGTTCACTTTCAACGGCGGGCTGGATTATGCGGTGGCGAAGATCGAACGCCATTCCGGGGTGAAGGTCGAACTCACCGAAAAAGAAAGGCGGACCCCGTTGCTCACGGGCATCCGCCTCTTCTTCAAGGTCAGAAAGCGCGGCGGCCTGAATTAGGCGCTGGCGGCGATCTTCGGTTGGGCCGTATCGATCAGCCCCAGCTTCGTCGCGACTTCGCCGAAGATGCCGATGACGCGGTCGAGCTGTTCTTCCGTATGGGCCGCACAGATGCTGGCGCGCAGGAGACAGTAACCGAACGGCGTCGCCGGCGGCAGCGCGAGGTTCACATAAACGCCCGCTTCGATGAGGCCGCGCCAGAACGCAACCGCGGTCACCGGATCCGGCGCCACGACGGCGACGACCGGGCTCACCTCGGACGCGATCTTGAGGCCGAGCGCGGCCAAGCCGCTGTGAAGCTGCTCGGAGTTGCGCTCGATGCGCTTACGCAAGACGCCGCCGTTCTTGATGATCTCAAGGTTGACGGTCGCCGAGGCCACCACCGACGGCGGCAGCGAGGCGGTGAAGATGTAGGCGCGCGTGACGAGGCGCAGCGTGTCGAACTTCGGGTGGTTGGAGACGCAGAAGCCGCCAACGGTGCCCACCGACTTGGAGAACGTACCGACGATGAAGTCGACATCGTCCTCGACGCCCGCTTCTTCCGGCACGCCGCGACCGTAACGGCCGCAAACGCCCATCGAGTGCGCTTCGTCGGAGAGCAGGTAAACGTTTTCGTATTTACGCTTCACCGCGGCGAAGTCCGCCATCGGGGCCTTGTCGCCGAGCATCGAGTAGATGCCTTCGACGACGATCAGCTTGTTGCCCGGCTTGTCGGCGAGGCGCGCGAGGCGCTTGTCGAGATCGGCCGGATCGTTGTGCTTGAAGCGGATGACCTGCGCCTGGCTGCCGCGCACGCCGTCGTAGATCGACGCATGGCAATCGGCATCCATCAGGATGTAATCGTCCGGGCCCATCAGGGTCGACAGGATGCCCTGGTTCGCGAGGAAGCCGGTGGAGAACACCATCGCGTGCTTCTTGTCGAAGAAATCGCACAGCGCGTCTTCGAGATCTTTGTGGCCGTAGTAGGTGCCGTTCGCCATGCGGCTGCCGGTCGTGCCGGTCCCGCAGGCGTCGAGCGCGTCGTGCGCGGCCTTCAGCGCTTCGGGCTGAAAGGTCAGGCCGAGGTAGTTGTTGGTGCCGACCAGGATCGTGCGGCGTCCGCCGATCATGGCTTCCGTCTGCGACAGAACTTCGTCCATCACGACGTTGAAAGGATTGATGCCTTCGCCGAACAGCGCGTCGCGCTGCGCCGTCAACGGCGCCCAGCGGTCAAACAGATCAGCCATTGTCGTCCCCTTACATTTTTACCGACGAAGAACTCAGCGGCCTTCGTCTTGGAGAATTTTTTCGATCGCCAGCGCCAGCTGATTCACGGTGGCCACATCCGGCAGGATGTTCAACGGCACCGAGATGTCGAATTCGTCCTCCACGACGGCGACGAATTCCATGACGACCAGCGAGTCGAAGTTCAGATCCTCGGTAAAGCGTGTTTCAGGCTTCAGTTCGGTCCCGGTCTTGTTGAACGCCCCTAAGATCTTCACCAGGGTCGCCAGGGTGTCGGGCGATGGCGCGGTAGAGGTGTTCATGACCGTGTTGTTCCCAGCGCCCTTCGGCGGGCGTCTTTTTCAAAAAACCTTCGCAGGTGCGAAAAGTTGTGCGGGAACAAGGGTTCCCTGACAAATCAACTTAGCCGTTACTTGTTAACAGGCCCCGTGAGGCGTACCAGTTTACGGCATCCTTAAACCCACGGTCGATTGTCCATGATGGCTTATATCCTGGAAGTTCTGTGACTTGGGCCGCCCAGTCGGGGTGCAGGAGTTCGGGCACCTTGCTCCAGGACAGGACCGAGGCCCGGCCGGCCAGGGTCGAAGCCAGGCTGGCGACCGCCCCGGCGGCGTAAAGGACAGCCGCGGGGACCGCGATGAGCCGGGGGTTGGTCCGCAAGGCCGCCCCGGCGGCCTGGGCGATTTCCTCCCAGGTGTAGCCCCCCACCCGGCCATCGTCGAATTCGACCGGGGCCTCAGGCGGGGTCTCGACCTTCACGGCGGCCAGGACCGCACCCGCCACGTCGCCCACATGGACCAGCGACGTCCGCGCCGCGTCGATCATCGGCCGCAGGACGAACCCACGGGCGGCCATCTGGAAAATGCGCAAGGTCTCGAGATCGCCGGGGCCGTACACGGCCGGCGGACGCAACACCACGGTCGGGATGCGGTCGCGCATGGCGCGCAGCGCCTGTTCGCCCGCGCGTTTGCTCGCCGCATAAGGCGAAAGACGCGGCTCGCGCGCGGCCAGGGACGAAAGATGCACGAAACGAGGCGGACGGCCCTCGTTGGCGGCGATTTCCGCCAGCCGGCGCGTCGCCTCCGCGTTCACCGACAAGAAGCCGTCGCGGCTGGTCGCCCGGATCGCGCCAGCGCAGTGCACCACCACCGCCGCGCCCTTCACGAGCGACTTGAGCGCCTCATCGTCGTTGAGAGCGCCAAGTACCCAGGACACACTTTCGTTTTGGGACTGATCCTGCGCCGGAAGACGGCGCGCAAGCGCGCGCACCGTATAACCTTCTTCCGTCAAGGCCGTCACCACATGCCGGCCGATGAAGCCGGTTGCGCCCGTCACCGCGACGACGGGGCCGACCATGTGCTGATCACGCGGCACCGGCCGCACTCGTCTCGATGGGAAGGATTTCGCCCGCCTCGAACATCTTCTTGGCGCGACCGCGGGCGAGCTTGCCTGACGTCGTCTTCGGCAAGCTGCGCGCGGGAACGAGGATGACGTCGCACAGGATGCCGACCGCCTCCTGCACTTTAGTCCGCACATCGCCGTGCAGCTTCTGGCGATCTTCCGGCGACGAGGCCCGGCACTGCACCAGCACCGTCGGGCGATCGCTGCCGTCCGCGTTGGGCAGGATGATCGCGGCGCTGTCGCCGGAGCGCAAACCGTCGAGCTGCTCGACGCTCCATTCGATATCCTGCGGCCATACGTTACGGCCGTTGATGATCATCATGTCCTTGGCGCGCCCGACGATCACCAGTTCCGTGCCGATCCAGTAGGCGAGGTCGCCCGTGTCCAGCCACCCGTCGATCAACGCGGCCTCAGTCGCCTCGTCATCGTTGAAGTACCCTTGCATGACGCTGGGGCCTTCGACGAAAAGACGGCCGACCTGACGTTCACCGAGCACGTTCCCCGCGTCGTCGCGGATTTCGCCGCGGTGTCCGGGCAGAACCTTTCCGCAGGACACGAACGTGCGCGCATCGGGCGATCCCGCAGCAGCCGGATCGGCGCGATGCGCTTCCAACGAATCCTTGTTCACATGGTCGAGCAACATGCCCGTGCCGGCGTCGGCGAAGCTGACGGCCAGGACGCATTCGGCCAGGCCATAGCTCGCGCAGAACGCCTTGTCCGAGAATCCGTAAGGACGGAACGCTTCGGCGAAGGCCTGCATAACGTTCGGCTTGATCATCTCGCCGCCGATGCCCGCGACGCGCCAGCGCGACAGATCGAGACCCAGCGCACCTTCCGCCATGGTCGAGACGCGGCGCGCGCAAAGCTCGTACCCGAACGACGGTGCGTAGGAGACGGTACCGCCGTTCTCGCTGAGCATTTTCAGCCAGGTGAGCGGCCGGCGGGCGAAGTCTTCCGTCGGAAGATAATCCATCGAGGTCTGGCTGGTGAGCGCGCCGAGCATGAAGCCGACAAGCCCCATGTCATGGAAGAACGGCAGCCACGAGGAGCCGCGATCGCCCGTTCCGTTGCGCACGCCGTATCGCGTCATCGCCCCGCAATTCGCCATCAGGCTGGCATGGGTCACCATCACGCCCGTCGGGAAGCGCGTCGACCCGGAACTGTATTGGATATAGGAAAGGTCGTCCGCTTTCGCGGCCGGCAGAATGGCGGACGGGGCGGCGCGCTCAAGGACGTCCTTAGCGGTCCCGATCATCATGAGGCCGAAACCGGCCCCAGCTTCTTC
The DNA here is from genome assembly GCA_964576515.1 of uncultured Rhodobacterales bacterium. Lineage (GTDB taxonomy): Bacteria > Pseudomonadota > Alphaproteobacteria > Rhodospirillales > Rhodospirillaceae > SHVO01. The sequence continues at coordinate 123,410 of CAZNUW010000004.1, read as the reverse complement.
GATCAACGGCAGGAATTCGGCCGGACCGACGATCATCCGCGCGCCGGAGGACCGGAGTTGGCCCTTAATCTGGTCGATATAAGCCTCGCGCCGGCCGAAGGCGGTCGGCAGCGGCATCGGAACCGGGATCGCCCCGGCGTATTGGCAGGCGAAGAACATGGCGAGGAAGTCGGGATGCGTCGCCGCCAGCAACGCGACGCGGTCGCCCGGCGCGATCCCCATACCGGCGAGACGGCGGCCAAGGTCTTCGGCGCGCGCGCGCAACACGCTGTAGGGCAGGACGATTTCGAGAACCCCGCGCGCGGAGTAGAAATTCATCCCCGTTTCGCCCGTCGCCGCGTAGTCCAGGGCTTCGGTCAGGGTGTTGAAATCCGCGAGACGCCGGCGGACGCCGCGCGAGTCCGCAGGCGTGGGACGCAAGGCTTCAGGGCTGGAAATGGGTGCTGCTGTGTTCATTTGGGGTTCTCTTCGCCCTAAGACCACGGACGGTCAATTCACCGAATGTTACAATTATTGCAAGGCGGTTGAGCCCGCCGGTCACACGGCAAGCGCGCGCGGCTCTCACACAGCTTTGATCCTTACGTGTTGAAACTCCTCTATACTGTAAATACCTATAAGCTGCGTCGTTTCGAGGAGACCATGATGGATAAGAAGACCCTTGCCGCCGCCGTCGCGAGCGCCGTCGCCATGGCCGGATACACCGGCGCGGTGATCGGGGCCGACACGGGCAAAGGCAAAGAGAAGTGCTTCGGCGTCGCCGTGGCCGGCGAGAACGGCTGCGCCTCGGCCGACGGTTCACATGGCTGCGGCGGCCTTTCAACTGTCGATTACAGTGGACAGGAGTGGGTGCTGGTCGAAGGCGGAACGTGCGAGAAGATGGGCGGCAAACTTGAACCCTTCCCCGGCATCGGCAAGCCGCCGGAGAAGGAGCCTGCGGCCACAACCGGCAAGAAGTGAGCCTTTCACGCGCCTGCGGGATCGGTCTTCGGTCCCAGCACCTCGCTGAATTGGCCGCGGAACCCGCCGACGCGCCGCGCGCGGCGCCTTGGCTGGAAATCCATACCGAGAATTTTCTGTGCGACGGGGGCCCGCGTCTGGCGATGCTGGACGCGATTGCCGCCCGCTACCCTGTGAGCTGTCACGGCGTCGCCCTTTCGCTCGGCTCGGCGCAAGGGGTGGACATGGACCACCTCGCGCGTGTGAAGTCGCTGGTCGACCGGATCAACCCCCCGTTCGTTTCCGACCACCTCTCCTGGAGCGCGGTCGACGGGGTCCATCTCAACGATCTGCTGCCGCTGCCGTACGACGAGGCGACGCTCGATATCGTCGCGGCCAACATCAGCCGCGCACAAGATGCCCTCGATCGCCGCATCCTGATCGAGAACCCCTCGCGCTACCTGGCCTTCACGCAAGCGACCATGGACGAGCCACAGTTCCTCGCGCGTCTTGTGGCGCGGACCGGATGCGGGGTGCTGCTGGATATCAACAACGTGCATGTGAGCGCGGTGAATCTGGGATTCGACGCCGCCGCCTACCTTGCGCGCATCCCGGCGCAGATGATCGAGGAAATTCATCTTGCCGGCGCGGCGCCGAGCCCAACAGAACCCGATTTGCTGATCGACACCCATAGCCGCGCGGTCGATGAAGCGGTGTGGTCCCTTTACGAGAGCGTGATCGCCACGATCGGGCCGCGGCCGACCTTGATCGAATGGGACTACGACGTCCCCGCCCTTCCCGTTCTGGCGGCGGAAGCCGTCCGCGCGCAAAAGGCGCTTGCGCGATGAACCACCTCCTTGCTTTGCAACAGCGGTTTCGCGAGGCTCTGACCACCAACACGGACACGCTGGCAGACCTCGTTCCCGACGCCGCCCGGCGGCTTTCGATCCATCGCACCACAATCGAAGCGGGCCTGAACCTCACGCTGAGCAATGTCTTTCCAGCGTTGCGGCGCGTCGTGGGCGCATCCACGTTCGCATTGCTCGCATCGGATTTCATGCGCGCCAATCCACCGCGCGCGCCCGTGCTCGCGGCCTACGGGAGGGATTTTCCCGGCTTTGTGGCGCGCCAACCGATCGGCGCGACACTGCCCTATTTGCACGATCTCGCGCGGCTCGAATGGGCGCGCCAGGAAGCGTATCTCGCCGCCGACGCCGCGCCACTCGACGCCGCGCGGCTGGATTTGGGTGATGCGGATGCATTGAGCGCGCTTGCCTTTCGCGCGCATCCCGCCATGCGCCTCATGACGTCGTCATTTCCCATCCATCGCATCTGGCGGGTCAATCAATCCGACATCGAGACCAAAGACATTCCCACCGTCGACATGTCGGTCGCCGAACATGTGATCGTGACGCGACCGCGTGCCGAGGTCATTACGCGGGCCGTCAGCCTCGCGGATGCGACGATGGTCAGAACGTTGGCGAACGGTGCGCCGTTGAACAGCGCCGTTGAGGCCGCTTTCGCGATTTCCGCCGCGTTCGATGTGGCCGCGGCGCTGGCGGGGCACTTCGCGAACGGCACTTTTGCCGGAAACGCCTAACCCCTCACGTCGAACCCTGTACGCGCAAGAAGCACGTAGAATTCCTTGATCGCCTTTTCCTTGTCGGCCGGATTGGCGATGTCGGCGGTGTATTCGGCGATGAAATCCTTGCGGCGCAGGTAATTGACGACCGTGTCCCGCGCGATGGTCGTGGCGCGGCCCACCGTCAAGACGCCGGACGCGCAGAAGGTCACAAGCCGCGTTGCCCGCTCGAAGAATGGAAGACGTTTGTCGTCCAACCGCTCGATCACACCTTGCGAGATGATGTAGTCCGAAACGATCTCGTCGAAGCGATTGGCGATGGGGTCGCGGATGCGCGGGTCCAATTTTGAGTCCAGCACAAGACGCTGGATCGACGCGGCTTCCTGAAGCCGCGCCTTTTCGGTCCGCGCCTCGGGCGCGATTTTCTGGATGGTGTTGAGCTTCGCCGCGAGATCGCGGATTTGAGCCTCGATCGCACCCTTCGATTCAGGGTCTGCGCCGGGGTCGAACATGGCCAGCAGATAGACAAACTTCTGTTTACCGGAGGTCAACTTGTCCCGCACGCCCTCCATGGCGCGCTTGACGCCGGCGGCGCCGCCCATATTGGAAAGGCGCGCCCAGCGTCCCGTTAGTCCGAAGGCCATGGAGCGTCCGCCGAGAACACCGTGATCCGACACCACCCGGCCAAGAAGCTCGTCGAAGAATGCTTTGTCCGCAGCCGGATCGTCGCTGTTGGTGAGGCGCACCGCGCTGCCGAGATCGCGTTCAATGCGCTCGAACAGCACGGCCTTCGACCGCGGCAGAAGATCCGCTACGAAAAGGCTGTTCAACAGTTCAACCAATTCTTCAGCGGCGAACTTCGTCGGTTTGCATTTCCCTTCGACGAGATCGAGCATGCGCATGACCGCATCGCCTAGGTGCTTCGAAACGCCGATGACATCCTTGATGACAGTGCGGGCCACAAAGATGTCCGCCATCATCTCGTCGATCATGGCCCGGGCGCGTTCATCCTTTTGCGTCTTGGCCATGGGGAGGAGCTGGGTCATCTTGCCCAGCCACCCCTGCCAATTCACCGAGGTGCGCACGAAAGCGACATTCGCCATGTAAGTGCGCTCTTCCGCATCCGGGAACTTCGCGTCGATGCGCTGCAACAGTTCGTCGAGCGTCGAGCCCTTCAATTCCGGCAATTGCTTGCTGTCGGCCTCGCGCGCGCGCGCGGCGATGCGGTCGACCGCCTGGTAGATCACATCCCGGCGCTTGCGGTTGTCGCCGCCGGTCGCCCTGGAATGCAGGCTTGCGATCTTGTCGACCGCCGAGGGCACCATGCTGTCCAGATTCAGCATGCGCTTCAGGTTTTTGTGGCTGTGGAGGAGCTCGAGCGGCGTCATCTCGTGCTTCTCGAGATACTTCGAGAAAAGACGCGCTATCGTGTTGCGCGCCGCCGTTTGATAGTAATCGGCTACCTGTTCGCACAGGGGCGCCTGGTCGACCGGCGTGATCGAGAAATCCTCGTCGTCGTCGACCTCCTTCATCTGCTTGAAGATCTCGGACTCGCGGACGTTGCTTTCGGAGAATTTCGTCTCTTTGACGATACGTACGCCCGCGCAGGTTTTCTGCAGCAAGAGCTCCTGGGCCTTCCGGCGCGCAGTCTCTTCGCTGGGCAGCACCTCGCTGATGGCCCATCGCCCTTCTCTGTACACCTGCACTTCAAAAGAAGCGCGGCCAAGGAATGCCATTCTGGTCGTCCCTCGAACCAAACCACTTCTGGGCCTGGCTCATTACGTCGTGAGTCAGGCTGCGACCAGGGACGCTCGAACGGCGCCTCTTATTGTGGTGATCGCGGCCTGCCGGCTCGCGGTGCCCATCCCCCTCGGACGGCTTCCCTGTTAAGGGTGTAACAGTTTCCTTAACATCCCGCAAAACGGGTTTTCACCGTTTTTGCTCCTATCCCAGGCGGATGTCCCTGAAACGTTCACGCAATTTGGTCTTGAGAATCTTGCCCGTGGGCCCGATCGGCAAGGCATCGACCCACTCGAGCGCGTCCGGCAGCCACCACTTCGGCACACGCGTTGCGAGATAAGCGTTGAGGTCTTCCAGTGTCGCGGGATCACCGCGGGCGACACATATAAGAAGCGGACGTTCAAGCCACTTGCGATGCGGGACGCCGATCACCGCCGCTTGAGCAACCTGGGGATGGCCCATGGCGGCGTTTTCAAGCATCGAGGAACTGATCCACTCGCCGCCGGATTTGATGACGTCCTTCGCCCGGTCGGTGATTTCCATGTAACCGTCGGGGTCGATCGTTCCAATATCACCCGTATCGAACCAGCCGTCGGCCGTCAGGGGGCTTTGATCCTCTTTAAAGTAACATTTCATGATCCACGGCCCGCGCACCTGGATATGCCCCTGCGCAACACCGTCATGAGCCAAGACGCGCCCTTCGTCATCGACGATCCGAAGATCGACGCCGAACACCCCGACGCCTTGCTTGAGCTTCTGGCGCACCTGCTGATCGCGCGGCGCATTTTGGAACTTGCGTTTAGGGCGATTGACCACGCCGATCGGAGTCGTCTCCGTCATGCCCCACGCGTGAAAAACCTCGACGCCGAACTCGTCCTCGAACGCGCGGATCATCATCTCGGAGGCCGCCGCGCCGCCGATCACAACCCGGCGCAAGTCCTTCGGCCGGCGCCCTTGAGCGCGCATCTCGGCGATCAAACCGAGCCAGAGCGTCGGCACGCCCTGTGAACAGGTCACGCCTTCTTCGTCCATCATCTTGAACAGGCGCGGGCCGTCAAACGCCGGACCGCCGAAAACCACGGGCGCGCCCATCAATGGCGCGGCGTGAGGGATACCCCACGCGTTGACGTGAAACATCGGCACCACCGGCATCAACACATCGTCCGCGCTGGCGACCCCGTTGGCGGCGACCGCGTAGGAGTGCAGCACCAACGACCGGTGGCTATAAAGCACGCCCTTCGGCAACCCGGTGGTGCCGGAGGTATAACACAGCCCCGCCGCCGCGTTCTCGTCGAACTCCGGCCATGGAAAATCGAGCCCTTCGCGCGCCAGCAGGTCTTCATAAATCAGGAGATCGCCGAAGCTTGAATCCGTGGGCGCGTGCCGCGCGTCGGTGAGGACGATCATATGTTCGAGCGACGGCACCGTCGCGCGCAAAGCGGCGGCTTGCGGCGCGAAACAAAGATCGAAAAAGAGGAGTTTGTCCTCGGCGTGGCTCAGCAGATAGCTGAGTTGGTCCGCGGGCAGCCGGGGATTGAGCGTGTGACAAACCGCGCCGATTCCGGCGACGGCGAAATAGAGTTCCAGGTGCCGGTAAGTATTCAGCGCCAACGTCGCGACCCTATCGCCCGGCCGGATGCCGAGGCGACGCAACGCATGGGCCAGCTTCTGGACCCTGTTGTACGTTTCGGCGTAGGTCGTGCGATGGACCGGCCCCTCGACGCTCAGCGTCACGACCGGCGCGTCGGCGTGATACGTCGCCGCATATTCAAGAAGCGGCAGGACCAACAGCGGTCGGTCCATCATCTGGCCGGCAAGAACCATCGAATCTCCTCCCCAGGAGAAAGAAGTGTAGCCAACTGCCTGCAAAATTAACCAAAAATATGTAACTGAAGCGGACAATCCTAGGGTGCCCTCTTTAGGACTGCATGCGGTTACAAATGACCGGCCCCCGTTTCATAAGCTTGCGCACCCGAATACTGACGGCCGCCATCGCGATGGCGTTCGGCGTGGGCGCGTGCGGCGACGGCGGCAAGCAGGAAATCCGTGAACTCAAAAGCCAGGTGCAGGCCGCCTACGGGGCGAAGAACTTCCAGAAAGGCGCCGAACTTTCGACCCAAGGATTGAAGCTGGCGCGGACCGCATTGGGGGACGAGGCGGCGGACACACTTTATTTCGTACAGGCGATCTCAGAGAACACGCTCGCCTCCGGCAACCTCCGCGGCGCGATGAGCGCGCTGAAGCAGGAATTGGCGATGCGCAAGGCCGCCGGCCAGACCGAAAAGCGCCTTCAGGCGCGCCGCACGCTCCTGATTAAACTGGCTGAAGAGAACGGCGACAAGGCGACCGCGGCAGAGCAGGCGGTGGAGGTGTCGCGCGGCATCGAGATGGCCCGCGGCAAGGACCCCCAGCCGGTCTATCGTGCGCCGACCGCGTATCCGGCCGCGCTGTATCAACAGAAAATCGAAGGCGACGTCGATATCGCCTACAGCCTCGATCAGAACGGCGCGATCACCGATGCGCGCGTCGCGACGTCGACGCCCGCGCGCGTGTTCGATCAGGCGGCGCTGGACAGTTTCAAGAAGTGGCGGTTCACGCCGATGCTCGATTCCAGCGGACGCCCGGTCTCGGCATCCGGTTTCAAGTTCACACTGGCGTTTCGTCTCAGCAGATAATCTTCAACGGGCCTGCGTCAGGCAGGTCGTCGCTATTCCCATAACCTTTTGCATGACCTCGGGCGGCGGCGGCTGACCTGAGCTATTGGCCTTGTCGTACGCGATCATTTCGTCGCGGGTTAAACGCTTTTGCGTCTCGCCCACCAGACATGCGCATAGCCGCGTATGGTCACCCGCGATCCCGGCGCCGCTTTGCGCGAGAAACCCGGTGCAGATCTCCTGCAAGGGATCGCCGGAACTTTTAGGCGCCGTCTGTGCGGACGCGGACGAGCCCGCCATCAACGCCGCGGTCACGACGATGTATGTGATCATGAACACCCCCGTTCGCCTCGGACACGAAGCGTAGCGCAAGTGCGATGCACGAGAAAGAGAGAGGCTTAGGCCGCCTGGGCTTCGGACTGCGTCAGCACCATGTACAGACCGTCCGCCGTCTCCGCGCCTCGCAGCTTTTCGCACATGGACGTATCACGCAAGAGACGCGAAACGCGCGCGAGCGCCTTGAGGTGATCGGCCCCGGCCCCTTCCGGCGCCAGCAGCAGGAAAATCAGGTCGACCGGCTGTTCGTCGATGGAATCGAATTCGACCGGACGCTCGAGACGCGCGAAGATGCCGTACAGCCGCTTGAAGTCGGAAAGTTTGCCGTGCGGAATCGCAATGCCGCTACCGACCCCGGTGGATCCGAGGCGTTCGCGTTCAAGAAGCGTCTCAAAGATCCGGCGATCATTGACGCCTGTGATCCGGGACGCATGCCGCGACAGTTCCTGGAGCAACTGTTTCTTATTGGCCGCCTTCACGTCCGCAACGACGGCTTCCGGCTGCAGCAGATCTCTAATTTCCATAACACGCCTTTACATCACATCCACGCGAAGCGACTGCCGGCGGGATGTGGAACCCATCGCACAAACGCCTAACGCGAGGACGAACGGACTTTCTTTGTTTTTGTTCTGGTCTTTTTTGCGTTACCTGGTCGCTTACGTAACCGGCCGCACACTCCCTTAAGAGCCTGCCGGGGCGGCGAAACCTTTCGGACGCCTTACGCTCAATCATTGGGCGCTTCAGTTATTCAGCGCTTCAGTCACTGGCGCGGCCGCCCTCCACTCCTCAAACGGCCCCCAAAAAAAGTTGCGGAAGATATGCGCCCACCCCTCGGCAAGTCAAGTTTCGTGCGCCTTAAGTTTCCTCAATGGTTAACGCAGCGAGATGCCCAACGACTTGTCGCGCCGCCGTTGCACCGACGAGGGAATATTGAGTGAATCCCGATACTTGGCGACCGTCCGCCGCGCCACCTCGACGCCGTCGCCGCGCAAAATCTCCACAATCCTGTCATCGGAGAGCACGTCGCCGGCCGCTTCGCCGTCGATGAGGACCTTGATGCGGTGCCGCACCGCCTCGGCGGAGTGGGCCTCCGCGCCGCTCGCGGACGGCAGGCTCTGTGTGAAGAAGTACTTCAGTTCAAAGATGCCGCGCGGCGTCGACATGTACTTGTTGGTCGTAACGCGGCTGACCGTGCTTTCATGCATTTCAATAACATCGGCCACGTCCCGTAGAATCAACGGACGCAAATGCGTCACACCCCGGCGGAAAAACTCCTCTTGTTGGGTGACGAGTTCCGTCGCGACTTTCAGGATCGTTTCCGCGCGCTGGTGAAGGGCCTTCACCAGCCAATTCGCCGACTGCAGTTTTTCGGCAAGGAAAGCTTTGTCGGCTTTGCTGGCCGCCGTCCGGCTAATGTCGGCCATATATTTGCGGTTCACCAGAACTCGCGGCAGGGTATCGGCGTTCAACTCCACCCGCCATCCGCCGTCGGGGCGCGCGGTCATGATGACATCGGGGATCACGGCGTTGCTCATCGGCCGGTCGAAACGCAACGCCGGCTTCGGATCGAGCGCGCGCACCTCGGCGATCATGTCGTGCAAATCCTCGAGCGACACGCCGCACACATCGCGCAGTTTCTTGAGATCGCGCGCGGCCAGCAGTTCCAGGTTCTCGACGAACGCCGCCATCGCGGGGTCGTAACGGTTGCAGTCCTCGAGCTGGAGCCGCAGGCACTCCTTCAGATCGCGCGCGAAAACTCCGGTCGGATCGAAACGCTGCATGACCCGCAGCACGCGCTCAATCCGTTCCGGGTCCGCGCCGAGCTGTTCCGCGGCTTCGGCAAGAGGCGTGCGCAGGTATCCGCTTTCGTCGAGCTGATCGATCAGATAGGTGCCGATGAACCGGTCGGTGGAATCCCCGAACGCAAGATTCAGTTGCTGCAGCAGGTGGCTGCGCAAGTCCGGCACATCGGCAAGGAGGCCTTCAAAATCAGGATGCTCGCCATCGCCGCCGCCCGCGCCCCAATTCTCGGCGTTCGCGGTGTCCATCAAAGGCCCGCCGTCCTCGCCGAGGCTGGGCTCATTGTCCTCCACCGCAGCTTCGACATCCAACGGCGCTTCGTTCTGGCCGTCGACCGCATCCACGACCGACAGCCCCTCGTCGTTGCGCTCGTCGGCGTTGCCGACACTTTCGGACAATGCGCCGGGTTCGGCGCCGTCGTCCGTTTCGAGCAGGGGGTTTGTCTCCAGCTCCTGCTCGACATACTCGTTCAATTCAAGCGCCGAGAGCTGCAGCAGTTTGATGGCCTGCTGCAATTGCGGCGTGATAACGAGACTTTGGGTCTGTCTGAGGTCTAACCGTGGCGAAAGTGCCATGTGCTGTCCGTCACCTCGCCTTACAGACTAAAGCGCTCTCCCAGATAGACGCGCCGCACTCCTTCGTGCGCGACGATCTCGGACGGACGGCCTTCCATCAGCACTGTGCCCTCGTGCAGGATGTACGCCCGGTCGATGATATCGAGCGTTTCACGCACGTTGTGGTCGGTGATCAGAACGCCGAGACCGCGGTCCTTGAGATGAGAGACCATCTCGCGGATTTCGCCGACGGCGATCGGATCGATCCCGGCCAAGGGCTCATCGAGAAGAATAAAGCTGGGACGCGACGCAAGCGCGCGCGCGATTTCACAGCGGCGACGCTCGCCGCCCGACAGGGCAAGCGCGGGCGAGCGACGCAGGTGTTCGATGGAGAATTCGCGCAACAGGCCATCGACGAGCGCATCCTGCGCATCCTTTTCGCGTTCGACGACTTCAGCCACCGCGCGGATGTTGCCCTCGACCGACATGCCGCGGAAGATGGAGGCTTCCTGAGGCAGATAACCGATCCCGAGGCGGGCGCGGCGATACATCGGCAGCGGCGTGATGTCCTGGCCATCGAGGTAGATGCGTCCTTTGTCGGGCGTGATCAGGCCCGTGACGCAGTAAAACGACGTCGTCTTGCCGGCGCCGTTGGGTCCGAGCAGTCCGACGGCCTCGCCGCGCTGAACGCCGAGATTGACGTCCCGGAGGACCGGGCGGCTTTTGAACGTCTTTGCGATGCCGCGCACGGCCAATCCCACGGTCGGAACGCCGGTGTCGGAAGCAGGCGGCGTGACCCGCGCGGGCGCCGTATCAGGTGTCATTGTTTCGCTTTCGCAGGAACAGAGGCCGAAGGCGCGGCGGGATCGGGTTTGGAGCTCGGCGCGATCAACGCACGCACGCGCGCGTTTTCCCGCGTCCCCGCCATGCCCGCTTCCTTGGCGCTGCCGTAGATCCGGCTGGTGCCGCCTCTGACGTTGACGACGGCGAAGCCGCCGCTGAGCTGGTTATTGTTCTGGCTGATCTTGACGCCGCCGTCGAGCGTCACGATTCCCGTCTGGATATTGTAGGTCGCGCGTTCGCCGCGCACGGTTTCCTTCGGCGTTTCAACCCGAACATTGCCGAAGCCCTGCATATAGGTGATGTCGCCCCGCCCGCGCGCCGCGGCACCTGCCCCGCCCGCCGGCGCAGCGCCGTCCTCGCGGAAGAAGGCGACAAGCTTGTCGGCATAGACACGCCGCTTCTCGCTGTCCTCGGCGACCGCGTTGCCCTCGGCGACCGCAACACGCTCGTTCGCCCAATACTGAAGCGCTTCACGCGCCGAGACCGTCCCATCGGCGTTGGTCAGGCGCACGAGATCGCCCTCCAGCACCAGAACGCCTTTGTCGAAATCATAGACCGCCGTAGCGCCGGTCGCCGTTTCCTCGGACGAGCGCATCGTGACGTTGCCGGCCGCGAACACACGGTAAACCTCGTTGCTTCCGTCCGGATTGGAGCGGTAATGCGCGATCAACTCATCGCCGGTGATGCTGACTTCGCCCTGCGCGGCGCGCGCGTTGCCGCGCGCGATCACCTGTTTCGTGTCCTGCTGAACCTCGATGCCCTTCTCGGCGTCGACGACAATCGGGTGCTCGGCGTTCTTCGGCATGAACGACAGCGATTGCGCGGCAACCGGCAGCGCCGAGACCGCGCCGAGGGCGGCGGTAAGGATAAAAAGGCGCACGTTCATCGCGGCGTTCCCTGCGGCTTTGCGCCGTCCTGCTTTGCGTCTTCCTGCTTTGCACCCTGTGGGGGCGCGTCGCTTTTCGTGGTCGCCTTGCTGTTGAGAATCAACCGCGATTTTCCATTGAAGTGGACCGTACGCCCTTTGTCCGTAAGGTGAAATCCGTCCTGGGCTTCGAGCGTTCCGAGCGGCCCCTCGCCGATCACGGGCTGCGAGCCGCTGGCCGACCCTTCTTCAAGGTTCACAAGCGCCTGATTGGTCCGGAAGCGGTAGCCGTTCTCTTCACCCACGTCGACGTTGCCCGAAAGATCGAGTTTCTGCTCGCCGCGGTTATAAAGCCCTTCGCTGGCCTTCGCCGACAGGAATTTGCCGTCCGTCAGGCTGATCTCGGCCGCGGGCGCGGCGAGTTCAATGGTCTCCTGGTTGTCGGGCCGCTGACGCACGCCGCTCGCCACGACGGAATAGGGTTGCCCCTCGTCGTCGGTGCCGAAGTAGCGCGCGTTGGTCATGCTGAGGTTCTCGCCGCCGCCGGCATCGGTCATTTCGGTGTCGATCCGGTAACGGTCCTCGTCGCGACGGAGCTGCGGCAGCAGCACCACGAGGAGGAGGAGAAATCCCGCCGCCGACGGCAACGCGATCTTCATCAGAGCCACGAAGCGGCTGTACTGGGCCACCGACTGCGCCACCGAGGTTTCGCGCGGCGACCACGTGGTGAATCGTTCCGGATCGCGATTGGCGGCTTGCTCGGTCATGCCGCGCCCGCGCGAAGGATGTCGTGCATCCGCAAGATGCCGACCGGTTTGTCGTCTTCCAACACGAACACGGATGTGACTTTCCACTCGTTCATGCGGCGTAAAGCTTCGGCGGCCAGGATGTTGCGCGGCGTGAACTTCGGCGTTCGCGTCATCACGTCCGCCGCCTTGAGGCTGAAAAGATCCCCGGCGATATGACGGCGAAGGTCGCCGTCGGTGACGATGCCGACGAGAACGCCGCCTTGATCGACCACACCCGCGACGCCGAACGTTTTTTGCGTCATGACCAGGACGACATCGGGCATCGGCGTCTCGGGCGCGACAAGCGGCAGCTCGGCGCCGGTATGCATCAGGTCCTCGACCTTCACGAGCTTCCGGCCCAGCTTCCCGCCCGGATGAAAAACCTTGAAGTCCTCGGCGGTAAAACCGCGGCGTTCGAGCAGCGCGACCGCGATCGCATCGCCGAGCGCCAGCGTCAACGTCGTCGATGTCGTCGGCGCGAGACCCAACGGGCAGGCCTCGCCCACTTCCGGAAGCACCAGGACGCAGTCGGCCGCCAGCGCGAGGCTCGAGCGCGCGCGGCTGGTGATCGCGACGAGCGGAATGCCGTAACGGCGCGTATAGGACACAAGATCCGAGAGTTCGGGCGTTTCGCCGGAGTTCGAGATCGCAAGCACCGCGTCGTTCGGCCCGATCATGCCGAGATCGCCGTGGCTGGCTTCCGCGGCGTGCACAAAGAACGACGGCGTCCCCGTCGAGGCGAAGGTCGCGGCAATCTTGGTGCCGATATGACCGCTTTTGCCCATGCCGGAGACGATCACGCGCCCGGTCACCACGGAGAAAATGGCCAAGGCATTGATAAAGTTGTCGCCGAGACCGGCGATCATCGCGTCGAGCCCTGTGCGCGCATGTTCAAGCACCCGGCGCGCCGACGCGAGGTCGGCGGCGGTGTCGAGAGCTTTGGAAGTCGTTGTCACGGTGGAAGAAATTGCCATTCGGTGATGTCGCCTGCTATCGCCGCCGGGATCCCCGTCACATCAATACACGTCGATGTGGGGCCGGCGCCCGCCAATGTCAAAGAAGCCTTTGCAAAGGCGGACAAAGTATCGCCCGGGCGGTTCGGAGGGTCAACGGCACGATTGTTGCAGGGGCTATTCAGCCCCGCATGTGGTTTGGCCGCCGGAGCGGGTTAGTGCGCGAAAATATCCTCGTCCGCCCAGCCCGCCACATCGAGGGCGGCCCGGTCGGGCAGGAACGCGAAGCAAGCCTGGGCGAGCGCGGCCCGCTTTTCGCGTCCGAGCAGGCGGTCCATCTCCGCCTTCAAGCGATGCAGGTGCAGCACATCGGCCGCCGCGTAGTCGACCTGCTCGTTGCTCAAGGTTTCAGCGCCCCAATCGGACGTCTGTTGCTGCTTGGAGATTTCGACGCCGAGCAGTTCCCGGCAAAGATCCTTGAGACCGTGCTTATCGGTATTCGTGCGCACAAGGCGCGAGGCGGTGCGCGTGCAATACACCGGCGCGCAGCGCACGCCGAAATGCTTTGCGATCATCGCAAGATCGAAACGCGCGAAGTGGAAAATCTTGAGGATATTCGGATCGGCCAGCACGGCGATAAGCCGCTCGGGCCGTTGACCCGGCACGATTTGCACAAGATGCGCGTCGCCATTACCGGCGGACAACTGCACCAGGCAGAGGCGATCGCGGTCGATGCGAAGCCCCATGGTCTCGGTATCGACGGCGATGCTGTCCTTGAAGGTGACGTTCGCGGGAAGGTCGCCGCGGTGCAAGTGGTTCGTCACGATGCCGTCCTTATGGCCGCTATCGGGCCGTTATTTGGCCCCATCGAGGGGCCCTTTAAAGAACCAACCTCGGAGAATGGTGCCCAGGAGAGGACTCGAACCTCCACGCCATTGCTGGCACTGGCACCTGAAGCCAGCGCGTCTACCAATTCCACCACCTGGGCGTTCTATGCCGACACGCGCGCGTAAGACCGAGCGGGCCGGGCCATATGAACAGGGCGTGACGGATACAGTGGGGCCAGCCCCTTGTCAATGCGAGCGAATGAAGTTTGCCGCGCGCGGCAATTCATCGCGTTTTCCGGGACCCGCGCGGGCGCGTTTCGGCCCGCCCCGACCACGCGGACCGGTTGCCACCTTTCTTGTTCTATGTCACTGAAAGGCCGTCCGGACAGGCACTTTGATTTCCGGGGAGTGGGGATATGACAGGCAAGCTCATTACGATTTTCGGCGGCTCGGGCTTCATTGGCCGGCACCTCGTCCGTCACATGGCCGCGCAAGGCTGGCGCGTGCGCGTCGCCGTGCGCGACATCGCCAAGGCGCACTTCCTGAAACCTTGCGGCGACTTGGGCCAGATCGCCCTGATCCCGGTGTCGATCTCCGATGCAAAGAGCGTCGCCGCGGCCGTTGAAGGCGCCGACGCCGTCGTGAACCTGGTCGGCGTCCTGTACGAATCGAAAAAGCGTACCTTTGCAGCGCTGCACGAGACGGGCGCCGAGACTGTCGCCCGCGCTGCGATGAACGCCGGCGTACGCCGCTTGATCCACGTCTCCGCGGTCGGCGCGAACGCGAACTCCCCGTCCGCTTACGCGCGCAGCAAAGCCGCCGGCGAGCGCGCGGTGGCTGCCGCCTTCCCGTCGGCCACCGTCATCCGCCCGTCGGTCGTGTTCGGCGCCGAGGACGGCTTCTTCAACCGGTTCGGGGCCATGGCGCAGAAGCTGCCGTTCCTGGCCTTTTTCACCGACACGATCCCGCATCTGCCGGGCGGCGGCGGATCCAAGTTCCAGCCGGTTTACGTCGGCGATGTCGTCGCGGCGATCTCGGCCGCCATCGCCGATCCGCATCACATCGGCAAGACCTACGAACTGGCCGGTCCGCGCGTGTACGACATGCGCGCGATCATGCAGATCGTGAACCGCGAAAGCATGCGCGGCCGCCCGGTGATCGGCCTGCCCTATCTCGCGGCCGAGATTCTGGGCCGTTCGATGGATTGCGTACGCAACTTGATTGAAAAGATCCCACCGGTTTCCCTGGGCGCGCCGCCGTTGACGGCCGACCAGGTCACGCAACTGCGCATCGGCAATGTCGCGAGCGGCGTGCTGCCGGGCCTTGAAGCGTTTGGGATCGCGCCGACGACCGTCGAAGTCGTGGTGCCGACTTATCTGAAGCGATTCCGTCCAATCCAGCAGACCAAACGCCTACGCCTTCAAGCCCGCAACGGTTAAGGCATGTCGCGGGCGTCCACTCAGCCCGAAAACTGCCAGACAATGACAAGAATCGCCGCGCCTATAAGGATGCGGTAGATCGCGAACGGCGCGAAAGAGCGCCGCTTCAGCCATGCCATCATGATGGCCAGGGCGATGAGGCCCGCGACGAAACTGGCGGCGCCGACGCCGATCAACCACGGCTGCCACATCAAAGCCCCAGCGCGCGCGAGGTCCAGCGCCTGGAGTACGCACCAGCCCGCCAGCGCGGGGATCGCAAGCAGCGTCGAGAATCGCGCGGCGTCGACCCGCTCGTACCCCAACGCGCGCGCGAAAGTCATGGTGACTCCGGCGCGACCGGTCCCCGGCACGAGCAAGGCCACGACCTGCGCGAGCGCGACCGCGATCATGTCGATAAAGGAGGCGTGTTCGAGGCGCTTGATCGTCATGCTCATGCGATCGAGCAGGAGCATGAGCAGCCCGCCGATGAGCGTCGACCACCCGATCATCGCCGGGGTGGGCGGTGGAAACGCGAAATCGAGATACGGCAGCGCGAACACAATCGCGGCGACCGGGAGGGTGGCGGTGAAGACCTGAGCGGCCAGCCGCGCGCCGGGATGGCGTTTCCCCTTCGCGGCGCGGATCACCCCGACCCCCATCTCCCAGAGATCGCCGGAGAAGTACGCCATCATGGCGAGCAGGGTTCCGATCGAGGCCGTCAAAGCGACAACCCCGCCGGTGTGCGGACCATAGTTTGCCGCTTGGAAGAGAAATTGATGGGCCGCCCCACCCAACGGCGCGACATGAGCAACGCTCAACACCGAAACCACTATCAGTTGTGCAATTGCCAGCACGTTCCGCCTATCCGTACCCAACCCCGTTTATAACATTGTTGGATTCAGCCCTAAAGGTTGCCGTTTGGATAAATATAGTAATCATATGATTACTATATTGGCCGGCCAGCCCCAACTCGCGGAGCCATCGGCGAATCGAATGACAAAGGCCGATTTAATTTAGGTCAGTTTAGCTGACATATTTTTGAGATTCTCATGGCATCTCCGAGCTTTGGCCGCTATGGTCCGCCCGAATCGGTCCCCGGGGTGGAGCCTGCGGCCCGTATTCGCCCCGAGAAAATGTGTGGTCCGGCAACGCCGCTTCAAAGCGGCGCAAGGAACCGCTTCTTAAGACACGAAGGGACACCGCGATGACGCGGAACATGCTGCAGTTCTTACGGTTGGGTCAGGCCATGCCGGCGAAGCGTTCGGCGGACGCGCGCCGCAAGGACTTCAATGAGATCTATGAAAACTGGGCTGAACCCGAAGCCGCGGATCAATCCTCGCGCTGCGAACAATGCGGCATCCCCTTCTGCCAAGTGCATTGCCCGGTCCAGAACAACATCCCCGACTGGCTGAAGCTGGTCGCCGAAGGCCGTCTTGAAGAAGCCTACGCCGTGTCTTCGGCTACCAACAACATGCCGGAAGTCTGCGGCCGCATCTGCCCGCAGGACCGCCTGTGCGAAGGCTCGTGCGTTCTCGAGCAATCCAAGCACGGCAGCGTGACCATCGGCGCCGTCGAGAAGCACATCACCGACACCGCGTGGGAACGCGGCTGGGTGAAACCCGTGACGCCGGAAAAGGAACTGGAGCAATCCGTCGGCATCATTGGCGCAGGGCCGGGCGGCCTCGCCGCCGCGGAAGAACTGCGCAAGCTGGGCTATCAGGTCACGGTTTACGACCGTTACGACCGGGCCGGCGGCCTGCTGATCTACGGAATCCCGAGCTTCAAGCTTGAGAAGTACGTGGTGGAGCGCCGCGCGAAATTGCTGGAACAATCCGGCGTGAAGTTCGTGCTGGGTGTGAATATCGGCGCCGACATTTCTTTCGCCGACATTCGCAAGAAACATGACTCGGTCCTGATCGCGACCGGCGTCTATAAGGCGCGCGCGTTGACGGTGCCGGGCGTCGGCGCCGCCGGGGTTTTCCCCGCCATGAGTTATCTCACCGCCTCCAATCGCACGGATTTGGGCGATAAGGTTCCGGCCTTCGAGGATGGCACGCTGAACGCAGCCGGCAAAAACGTGGTCGTCATCGGCGGCGGCGACACCGCCATGGACTGCGTGCGCACCGCGATTCGCCAGGGCGCGAAGTCCGTGAAGTGCCTTTACCGCCGCGACCGCGAGAACATGCCCGGTTCGCAGCGCGAAGTGTCCAACGCGATCGAGGAAGGCGTCGAGTTCCTGTGGCTGTCCGCCCCGGAAGCCGTCTTGCACGACGCCGACAACCAGGCGACCGGCGTGCGCGCCGTGCGCATGCGCCTCGGCACGCCGGACGCTTCGGGCCGCGCCAAACCGGAAGAGATCGAAGGCTCCCAATTCGTGGCGCCCGCCGAAATGGTGATCGAGGCCCTGGGCTTCGATCCGGAAGACCTGCCGGTCATGTTCGGCGAACCGGGCCTGGGGCTGACCCGCTGGGGCACGCTGAAGACCGATTTCCGCACCGCCATGACGACCATGGACGGCGTGTTCGCCGCCGGCGACATCGTGCGCGGCGCATCCCTCGTGGTGTGGGCGATCCGCGACGGCCGCGACGCCGCCGCCAGCATCCACCGCCACCTGCAAAGCGCGCGCGCCGCCGCGCTCTCCGCGTTGAAAAAGGCTTCCTAAGATGAACGAGATGCCGCACATCACCCCACCGCAGGAATCGGGCGAAGAGTTCGTCGCCAACTACACCGCGAACGTCGCGAAGCTCACGGCGGCCAACGCCTACGATCCGGCGCACGAGCATGATTCGTGCGGCGTCGGCATGGTCGCGTCCATCGACGGAAAGCCGCGCCGCGACGTCGTCGAGTCCGCCATCGAATGCCTGAAGGTGCTGTTCCACCGCGGCGCCGTCGACGCCGATGGTAAAACAGGCGACGGCGCCGGCATCCACCTGGAAATTCCGCAGGCGTTCTTCCGCGAACATGTGACCCGCACCGGTCACAACATGCCCGAGAGCGAGACCTTGTGCGTCGGCATGGTGTTCCTGCCGAAGGCCGATCTCGGCGCGCAGGAAGTCTGCCGCACCATCGTCGAAAGCGAGATGCTGAACGCGGGCTACTATATCTACGGCTGGCGTCAGGTGCCCACGGACATCTCCATCATCGGCGAGAAAGCGAACGCCACGCGCCCCGAGATCGAACAGATCATGATCGGCAACCGCCGCGGCCTGACCGGCGACGATCTTGAGCGCAACCTGTATCTCGTGCGCCGGCGCATCGAGAAGCGCGTGATGGAAGACCACATCAACAGCTTCTACATCTGCTCGCTGTCCTCGCGCTCGATCATCTACAAGGGCATGTTCCTCGCCGAACAGCTCACCGCGTTCTATCCGGATCTGGTGGATCCGCGGTTCGTGTCGTCGTTCGCGATCTATCACCAGCGCTATTCGACCAACACCTTCCCGACGTGGCATCTGGCCCAGCCGTTCCGCATGCTCGCCCACAACGGCGAGATCAATACGCTGTTGGGCAACGTGAACTGGATGAAGGCGCACGAATGCCGCCTGCATCACCCCTCGTTCGGCCCGACCATCGAGGATCTGAAGCCCATCATTCAGCCGGGCGGTTCGGACTCCGCGACCCTGGACAACGTGTTCGAGCTGCTGTGCCGCGCCGGCCGCAACGCGCCCATGGCGCGCTGTCTTCTTGTGCCCGAGAGCATCAGCCAGAACGCCGTGATGCCGGAACCCCACCGCGATCTGTTCGGCTACTGCAACGCCGTCATGGAACCGTGGGACGGTCCGGGCGCGATGTGCGCCACCGACGGCCGCTGGGTGTTGGGTTACATGGACCGCAACGGCCTACGCCCGATGCGCTACACCATCACCAGGGACGGCCTGCTGATCGTCGGCTCCGAAACCGGCATGGTGCGCGTGAACAACGCAGACGTGGTCGAAAAGGGCCGTGTCGGCCCCGGCCAGATGATCGGCATCGATCTCAAGGAAGGGAAGTTCTACCACGACAAGGAATTGAAGGACTCGCTCGCCGCGAAGCAGCCCTTCGGCCAGTGGATCAAGAACACCACGCACCTCGATTCCATCATCAAGTCGAACAAGGCGGCCAAGTCCGTCTTCGACCGCGATGAACTGCTGCGCCGCCAGTTCGCCTACGGCCAGAATCTGGAAGACCTTGAGCTCATCCTCCATCCGATGGCGGTGGACGCGAAGGAAGCCCTGGGCTCCATGGGCGACGACAGCCCGCTGGCGGTGCTGTCCGACAACTACCGCGGCCTGCATCACTTCTTCCGGCAGAACTTCAGCCAGGTGACCAACCCGCCGATCGACTCGTTGCGCGAGACCCGCGTGATGACGCTGAACACACGCCTTGGGAACCTGGGCAACATCCTCGACGAAGCGCCGGATCAGTGCGACCTCCTGCAGCTCTCGAGCCCGATGCTGACCACGGCCCAGTTCCAGGCCATGCGCAAATATATGGACGACACCGCCGGCGACATCGACTGCACGTTCGATATCGAGGACGGCGAGAACGCCATGCGCATCGCGCTGCAACGCATCCAGACGGAAGCCGAGGAAGCGGTGCGCGCGGGCAAGCGCCACGTGATCCTGTCGGACGAGAACGTGGGCGACAAACGCGCCGCGTTGCCGATGATCCTGGCCGCGGCCAGCGTGCATACGCACCTCATCCGCCAGAAACTGCGCACCTTCACCTCCGTCAACGTGCGGTCGGGCGAATGCCTCGACGTGCATTACTTCGCGGTGCTGATCGGCGTGGGCGCGACCACGGTGAACGCCTACCTTGCGGAAGAAGCGCTGGCGGACCGTCATCGCCGCGGTCTGTTCGCCGACCTTTCGCTGGAAGACGTGCTGAAGCGCTACCAAAAAGCCATCGGCGACGGCCTTTTGAAGGTGATGTCGAAGATGGGCATCTCGGTGATCAGCTCCTACCGCGGCGGCTATAACTTCGAGGCCATCGGTCTCTCGCGGTCGCTGGTGGCGGAGTTCTTCCCCGGCATGACCTCGCGCATCTCCGGTCTCGGCCTCGCCGGGATCCAGAAGAAGGTGCTGGAGCAGCACCAGAAGGCGTTCCGCGGCAATGTTATCAGCCTGCCGGTCGGTGGTTTCTATCGCTACCGTGCGCGCTCGGGCGAAGGTCATGGGCACGACGGCCGCCTGATCCATATCTTGCAGCAAGCCGTGGAGAAGGACGCCTACGTCACGTATCAGAAGTATTCCGAAGGCGTGCGGAAGCTGCCGCCCCTGCATTTGCGCGACCTCTTGGACTTCCGCCCGGTGAACAAGCCGATCGGCGCCGAGATGGTGGAATCCACCACCGAGATCAGAAAGCGGTTCGTCACGCCCGGCATGTCTCTGGGCGCGCTCGCCCCGGAAGCGCATGGCACGCTCAATATCGCCATGAACCGGATCGGCGCGAAGTCGGACTCCGGCGAGGGCGGCGAAGTGCGTTCGCGCTACAAGCCCGCGCCGAACGGCGACAATGCCAACTCAGCAATCAAACAAATCGCCTCCGGCCGTTTCGGCGTCACCGCCGAATACCTGAATCAATGTCGCGAGATCGAGATCAAGGTGGCCCAGGGCGCGAAGCCCGGTGAAGGCGGTCAGTTGGCCGGCTTCAAAGTGACCGTCGAGATCGCGACCTTGCGCCATGCGACCCCGGGCGTCGGGTTGATTTCGCCGCCGCCGCATCACGACATCTATTCCATCGAGGATCTGGCGCAGCTCATCTACGACTTGAAGCAGATCAATCCAAAAGCACGTGTGTGCGTGAAGCTCGTCGCCCGCAGCGGGATCGGCACCATTGCCGCAGGGGTGGCCAAGGCGAACGCCGACGTCATCCTGGTGTCCGGCCACAACGGCGGCACGGGCGCAAGCCCGCAGACCTCGATCAAGTTCGCCGGTCTGCCGTGGGAAATGGGTCTGACGGAAGTGCACCAGGTTCTCACACTGAACCGCCTCAGACATCGTGTGGTCCTGCGCACCGACGGCGGCCTCAAGACCGGCCGCGACATCGTCATCGCCGCCATGATGGGCGCCGAGGAGTTCGGCGTCGGCACGGCGTCGCTGATCGCCATGGGCTGCATCATGGTCCGCCAGTGCCACTCCAACACCTGCCCGGTGGGCGTGTGCACGCAGAACCCGGAACTGCGCAAGAAATTCACCGGCACGCCGGAGAAGGTCGTCAACCTGTTCAGCTTCCTGGCTGAAGAAGTGCGCGACATCCTTGCGGGCCTGGGCGTGAAGAGCCTGAACGAGATCATCGGCCGCACCGACCTCTTGCATCAGGTCAGCCGCGGCGCGGCGCACCTCGACGACCTGGATTTGAACCCGCTCCTGGTTCAGCCGGATTCGGGCGGCCTGCCGACCCGCAACATGACCAAGGGCCGCAACGAAGTGCCCGGCACGCTCGACGAACAGATGATCGCCGACGCGCGCCCGATGCTGGACGACGGCGAAAAAATGCAGCTCACCTACAACGTGCGCAACGTGCAGCGCGCCGTGGGCACCAAACTCAGCCACATGATCGTCACCAAGTACGGCATGACGGGTCTGCAGCCCGGCCACATGACGATCCGTTTGCGCGGATCGTGCGGTCAGTCCTTGGGCGCGTTCGCGGTCCAAGGCTTGAAGATCGAGGTGTGGGGCGATTCCAACGACTATGTGGGCAAGGGCCTGTCGGGCGCGACCATCGTGCTGCGTCCGACCACCGCGGCGGCGTTCCGTTGGGCCGACAATACCATCATCGGCAACACCTGCCTTTACGGCGCGACCTCGGGCAAGCTGTTCGCGGCGGGCCAGGCGGGTGAGCGTTTCTGCGTGCGTAACTCGGGCGCTACAACCGTCATCGAGGGCTGCGGCTCCAACGCCTGCGAATATATGACGGGCGGCGTCGCGGTGATCCTCGGCACGGTGGGCGCAAACTTCGGCGCTGGCATGACCGGCGGGATGGCCTTCGTGTACGATCGCGAAGGATTGTTCGAGCACCGCATCAACAAGGACAGCGTGATCTACCAGCGCATTGAAGTAGGTCACTACGAGACCTTGTTGCGGAACCTCGTGAAGGAACACCACAAGGAAACGTCGTCCCCGTGGGCGGAAGAGCTTCTGGTGAACTGGGACCGCGAGGTGCGCAACTTCTGGCAGGTCGTGCCGAAGGAAATGCTCGAGCGGCTTGAAGTACCGGTCACCCACGACACGGCGGCCAAGCTGAAGGCGTAATGGCCGGAGCCAAGACAACAAAAAAGGGCGCGGGATCTCTCCCGCGCCCTTTTCATTTGCGCGCTGTTAATGCGCGGAGCTCTGCGCGAACTTCGCCGCGATCAGCGCGAAGGACGCCCTCTGGGCAAGCGCCTCGCCGCCGTGCGGACGGCCGGGGCGGTCGCCCGCGTTCCAGGAGAACGTATCGATATGCACCCACGGCGGCGCGACGCCGTCTTTCGGCGTCACGAATTCTTTCAGGAAAAGCGCGGCGGTGATCGCGCCCGCGAACGGCGAATCGCCGGCGTTATTCATGTCCGCGACCTTGCTGTCGATCATCTTGCGATAGGGCTTCCACAGGGGAAGACGCCACACAGGATCGAAGGTGGCGCGCGCAGCATCGGCCAAGGCCGAGGCCAGGTCTTCGTCGTCGGTGAAAACCGCAGGGAGTTCCGGTCCAAGCGCCGTGCGCGCCGCGCCGGTCAGGGTCGCGAAATCCATCAGAAGCGCCGGTTTCTCGCCCACGGCTTCGGTCAAAGCATCGCCCAACACCAGGCGTCCTTCCGCATCGGTGTTGCCGATTTCCACCGTCACACCCTTACGGGTCGCGAGCACATCGCCGGGCCGGAACGCGTTGCCCGCGACCGCATTCTCGACCGCGGGGATGAGGAC
Organism: uncultured Rhodobacterales bacterium; assembly: GCA_964576515.1. Taxonomy (GTDB): domain Bacteria; phylum Pseudomonadota; class Alphaproteobacteria; order Rhodospirillales; family Rhodospirillaceae; genus SHVO01. The sequence goes on along the minus strand of CAZNUW010000004.1, from coordinate 100,231 downwards.
GCGCAGGCGCACCGGAAGGTTCGCGGCCATGATCATATGCGCAAGACCCAGCACCGTCGCCGCCCCGCCCATGTCCTTCTTCATCAGCGCCATGGCGCTCGCAGGCTTGAGATCGAGACCGCCGGTGTCGAAACACACGCCTTTCCCGACCAGCGTGACTTTCGGCGCGGACGCGCGGCCCCATTTGATATCCAGCAAGCGCGGCGCGCTGGCGCTGGCCCGGCCGACGGCATGGATCATCGGGAAGTTGGCGCGCAAAAGCTCGTCGCCGGTCGTCACGGTGAACGAGGCGTCGTGCGCCGCCGCGAGATCACGGGCCGCCTGCTCCAGGTGGTCGGGCAGCATGTCGGCGGCGGGCGTGTTCACGAGATCGCGGCTCAAGGTCGCAGCCTCGACGGCGCATGACACATAAGCGCGGTTCGCGCCCGCGGGCCACACGAGTTTCGCGCGCTCCGGCGGCGGTTCGCTTTTGTAACGCGCGAAGCTGTAGGCGCCGAGCGCCCAGGCGAGCGCGGCCCAGCTTGGAAAATCCGAAGGCGCGGAACCGACGACGTCCGCAAGGGTGTAAGTCCCCTTGGGCAAGGATTTCGCGAGCCCGCCGGTGACCCAGGGATCGTCGCCCCGACCCAGGCCGAGCACGACACATGCGATACGTCCGTCGGCCTCGGGGACAACCGCAACAGCGCCCGTGTCGGCTTTGAAACCGGTCGCGGCGAGCCACGCGCGCACCCGTTCCGGCTGGGCCCCGCTCCAGGCTTCAAGCCCGTCCGCTGAAACGGCGGTGATGGGAGTGGCGGCGCCACCCGGTTCGACGAAAAGTGAAAGAAGGGATGTTTTCATGAGGGCGCGACGTTAGCAGATTGCCGCGCGCTGGCCAGCCGGGAATGGGCCCGTCAGGAATGACCGTTCACGAAGGGAAGCGACAGCAACGCCTTGCGCGGCGGTGCGGCCGGCTTCCCGGCCGGTGTGGGCGCTGCGTCGGGGCGCGCTTCCATAATGCCGTTTTCCACATAGTAGCGGTCGGCGCCCCGCTGGATCGGCACACCGATATCGCGCGCCGCCAACGCGCGATCCATCAACTTGCCCCGCGCATGCCCTTTCTGGAACAAGGGCGCATTGCGCTCGTGCCAGATGGCGCGTGCGATGCCGTACGCGAGGTCCGGCGCCAGCGTATCGCGCCCCACCAGAACGGACCCCACATCGAGGGTCGGCACCGCCGGGTGGTCGCCGTAGGTCTTCGCCGGGATCACGCCCTGACTGTAATACGGGAAAATCTTGGGAAGCTTCTCGGCGATGGGGCCATCGATCGGGACGAAGGAGATCGGCGTGCGGCTCGCAAGGTCCTCAAGCGCCAGCACCGGCGCGCCGCTGACCATGAAGAACGCGTCCACCTCGTTTTTCTCGAGCGCGCCCGGGATCGCCGGAAAATCGTAGGTGCGCATCTGCACGGCGTCCCACTTCACGCCATACGCGGACAGGATCAGCTTCGCCGTTCCGGCCGTCGCCGACGCCTCGCCGCCGATAGCAACCTTCTTGCCCTTCAGGTCGGTGACCGACTTGATGGGCGAGCCTCGCTTGACCACGAGATGCACGTTGGCCGGATAGAGCCGGGCAACCATGCGCAGGTTCTTCATGGGCTCCTGGCCCTGGAAAGCCGAGGCGCCCGCGTAGGCCCATGAAAGGGTGTCGGCCTGGGACAGCGCCAATTCGAGCTCGCCGCGCGCGACCGCGCGCAGGTTCTCCGCCGGATCCAGCGTGGTCTGGGCCACCGCGATCAGCCCGGGAACCCCACAACTGCCGCCGCGGTCGCACTCCCGCGAGCCGGGTGGATTGGAGATGGCGTTGGCGATGAGGCCGCCGAAGGGGAAATCCGTCGCGCCGGTAGGCCCTGCGCCGATGCGCATAACCTTCATTTCCTGCGCATAGAGCGCCGCGGACGCCGCCAGGGCGCCAAAGGCCGCGAGGCCCAACACCAAAATCCGACGGGATGCATATCTAAACAGGCGCACGACGAACCCAAACCTGGAAGACCGGTCCGGCGCGGAGTCTCGTTTTCGCGGAGTCCCCCGCGCGATTTCCTTCGATATCACATCCAACGCTTGGGCTGCACGTTTCGTTGACGAAAGACGCGCCTTTTTTCGCGCGAATTTTCCACGGTGTGGCGTTCCCTCCACAAACGGCCCATATCGGGCCGACAAACACTGGCCCTCGGGCTAAACTCGAAGTTTCGATGCGCCACCGCGAGGCCTTGCGATGTTGGATATCCGTCAAATTCCCGTGCTTTCCGACAATTTCATCTATCTCGTACGCGAGTCGCACGCGGGCGCGGTCGCAGTGGTCGACCCCGCGGTCGCGGCGCCCGTGCTTGAGGAGGCGAATCGCCTGGGCTGGAAAATCACGCACATCCTCAATACCCACCATCATCCCGATCATGTGGGCGGAAATATGGAGATCAAGGAGGCCACGGGCTGCGTCATCGTCGGCCCCGCGCACGATCCGGACCGCATCCCGGGCATGGACGTCCAGTTGAAGGACGGGGACATCTACGAACTCGGAAGCGCCAAGGCCGAGGTGTTCTTCGTTCCCGGCCACACCCGCGGCCACATCGCCTATTGGTTCCCGGACGATGACGCCCTGTTTTGCGGAGACACCATGTTCTCCATCGGGTGCGGCCGCCTCTTTGAAGGCACGCCCGCGCAGATGTGGACCAGTCTCAAGCGCTTGCGCGCCCTGCCCACCGCCACACGGATCTTCTGTGCGCACGAGTACACCGAGAGCAATATCCGCTTCGCCGTCTCCGTCGATCCGAAGAACGCGGCGCTGCGTCAGCGGGAGAAAGACGTCAGAGCGCTGCGGGCCGCAGGCAAACCGTCCGTGCCCTCGCTGTTGGGCGAGGAACGCGCGGCGAATCCGTTCCTGCGCGCCGACGCGCCGGACCTCGCCGCCGCCGTCGGCATGGCGGGCCGCGATCCCGTGGACGTGTTCGCGGAAGTGCGTCGACGTAAGGATGTTTTTTAGCGGCGCGATAGATCACGGCGTTAGGGGCTGGGTCCCACGCGCATGGTGGGAAGCGTGATGTTCCAGCGGATCGACGCGAGCCGCAGCGCCAGTATGGCGCTCGCGCCTAATACTCCTGCGACCGCGGGATGGATCTCGAACTGGCGCAGCGCGACATAAGCGGTGAGGCCGACAATGCACGTCGTGACGTAGAGCTCGGACTTACGGAAGACGAGCGGCATTTCGGCCGTCAGCACATCGCGCAAGAGGCCGCCCGCGCATCCGGTGATCGCACCCATGAGAACGACGATGAGACCGGAGTGCCCGCGATCCTCGGCGATCTGTGCGCCGGCCACCGCGAACAGCGCGAGCCCGACGGCGTCGGCGATTTGAAGCGCGCGGTCGGGCGGATGGAAATATCGCACCCAGATCCACGTCGCCGCGCCGGCGGCGAGACACACGACGATATGGGTCGGGTCGAGAATCCAAAACACCGTCCGGTCGAGCAAGACGTCGCGGAGCGTTCCCCCGCCCGTGGCCGTGACCATCGCGAGCACCGCCACGCCGATCGGATCGAGATTGCGGCGACCGGCCGCTAGCGCCCCGCTGCACGCGAAGACGGCGACACCCAGCAGCGTGAAGATATAAAGGAGCTGCGTCGTATCCTGGAGTTGCGCCGCGTAGGGCATGGCACGCCGGAAGCGCCTTAGTACATATGCTGGCCGCCGTTGACCGACATGGTCGAGCCGGTGATGAAGTCGGCGTCGTCGGCGATCAGGAACATGACGGCGCGGGCGATATCCTCGGCGCGGCCAAGACGGCCGACGGGAATGCGCGCGATGATCTTCTCAAGCACGGCGGGCGGAACGGCGCGCACCATGTCCGTATCGACATACCCCGGCGCGATGGCGTTGACGGTGATGCCCTTGCCCGCGCCTTCCTGCGCGAGGGCCTTGGTGAAGCCGTGAATGCCCGACTTGGCGGCGGCGTAGTTCACCTGACCGTACTGGCCCGCCTGCCCGTTGATCGACCCGACGTTGACGATGCGGCCGAAGGACCGATCACGCATGCCGTCGATGACGAGGCGGCACATGTTGAAGCAGGATCCGAGATTGGTATCGATCACGGTCTGCCACTGTTTGGAATCCATTTTGTGCAGGGTGCCGTCGCGGGTGACGCCCGCGTTATTGATAAGAACATCGATCGGGCCAACGTCCTTGGCGATCTGTTCGACACCGGCCTTACAAGCCTCGAAGTTGCTGACATCGAATTTAAAAACCGGAATGCCCGTCTCGACATTGAAGGCCTTGGCGGCAGCGTCATCGCCGCCGTAGTTGGCGGCAACGCGGTAGCCCGCCTTGCTGAGAGCCACAGAGATCGCCTTACCGATGCCACGAGTTCCACCGGTCACCACAGCTACGCGCGCAGTCATATTTGAATTCCCCGTCTTCGCCATTGCCGAACTCGATCATAGGTGCGGTTTTCGCGCGAGGCAAAGTCCCAACGGACTTCGCACCGCAACACAAATGCAATGCAGTCCTGTCGGGCGCCGACATTGACAGTATCGAGCGTCTTGCGTATGCCCGCCTGCCCTCGCGTGACCGGCTCTCATGACCATCTCCGCCGCCCCCATAAGCTTTCGACAGGAAACCGGCGCGACCTTGCGTCTCGCGACGCCGTTGGCCGCCGCCGCCGTCGCCCAGATGGGCATGGGCCTCACCGATACGATTCTATTGGGATCCCTGGGCCGGGACGCATTGGCCGCCGGTGGCTTGGGCGCCAGCCTTTTCTTCACGACAACCGCCATCATGCAAAGCGCCATGACCGGCGTCGGCGTGCTGATTGCGCATGCGCGCGGCTCCGGCCACGTCGCGCGGATTTCACCGATCTTTCGGGCCGGCACCATACTCGCGCTGTTCGCCGCCGTTCCGGTGATGGCGGTGCTCGCGTTCCTGGAGCCGATCCTTCTCGCGCTGGGTGAACCGGCTCAACTGGCCCGCGATGTCGGCGCCTACGAACGCATCCTGCTGTTGGGCGCGCCGGCCAGCCTTTTCCTCGCGACGCAGCGCAACTACCTCGCCGCGATCAATCATCCGCACGTGGTGATGGCCGTGACTCTCGCGGCGCTGCTGCTCAACGGGTTCCTGAATTACGGCCTTCTGCACGGCGCCTGGGGGCTGCCGAACATGGGCTACCTCGGTTCAGCGACCGCCAGCGCCATCGCGCTGTGGATCATGGCCGCGGCGACCGCGCTGATCATCCGCGGTCAGACCGCCATGCGGGCTCATCTTTTCGCGGGGTCCATCGACTGGGCGATCGTGCGCGAGATGTTCCATATGGGCTGGCCGATTGCCGCGACCGTGGCCGTCGAACTGCTATTGTTCGCCGCGGGCGGTCTGATGATCGGCGTGCTCGGCAATACCGCGCTGGCGGCCCATCAAGTCGCCATCAGCATCGCCTCCGTTACTTTCATGGTGCCCATGGCGATCTCGCAAGCCGTGAACGTGCGGATCGGTTTTCATCTGGGCGCGTTGCAACCCGCCTCGGCGCGGCGCGCGGGCCTCGTCGCCTTTATGCTTGGAATCGGGTTCATGATCATGGCGGCGATCATGTTCCTGGCGGTTCCCCGCCAACTGGCGTTCCTGTTCAATCTTGATCCAGCCGTCCCTTCGGACGCCGAGGTCATCGCGATGGTTGTCGGGCTCCTCGCCGTGGGCGCGGCCTTCCAGGTGTTCGACGGCGCACAAGTGATCGCGGCGGGCGCACTGCGCGGCTACAAGGACACCCGCGTTCCCATGGTGCTGGCGGCCTTCAGCTACTGGGGTGTCGGTTTTCCGGTGGCGTGGGTGCTCGGTTTCCATCTCGGCGCGGGTCCGCCAGGCGTCTGGTGGGGATTGGCCATCGGTCTCATGACGGCGACAGCCCTGCTCGGGTCACGCTTCTGGCGGCTGAGCCATCAGGTCGAACGCAACCATTCGATCAGCGGCGCGTAAACCCGCCGCGGCGCCGAACCGCCCGCGATCATGCCGATATGACCGAAAGGGACATCGCGCGCCTGCGCACCCGGGATCGCGTCGGCCAGCGCGCGCGCCGACAACGGCGGAACGATACGGTCCTGCCCCGGAATAAGCGCCAGCGTCGGCGCGCCGATACGGACGGGGTCGATGACCGTATCGGCCACACGCCACGCGCCGCGCGCGGGATCGTTCGCGCCATACCACGACACAAGCACATCCTTCATCACCGGCGCCGCGACCGGGACACCCTCGTTCAACCAGTCTTCCAGTTCGATGAATCGGCGGGCCTCCTCCGATGCCGGAGCCACCCCCGCGAAGCTCCGGAACTTCCGTCCAGCCAACGTCGGATCCAGCGCCGCGAATAAGGCCTGCAAGAGATCAATCGAGGCTTCGCCCTCGGCCGCGATCATTATGGAAAGCGGAATCTCCATCGCCTTCATCAGCGCGCGTGCGGCGGCGCTCTCCGTATGGAAATCCCAAGGAGCCGCCAGGAGGGCAAGACGCCCGACCAGATCGGGGCGCAGCACCGCCGCCGCGGCCGCAAGCGTGCCGCCCATGCAATACCCCGCAAGGCGAACAGGACCGCCGGTTCTGCGCACGATGTCTTCCATCGCCGGAATCAGCACGCCTTCCACATAGTCGGTCATGGTGAAGGCGAGTTCCGCCGCCGTGGGCTCGCCCCAATCGAGCAGGAAGGCGTCGAGCCCTGCAGCGGCGGTGGCGCGCATCAAGCTCCGATCTTCCGCGAGATCCAGGATATAGGCGCGATTGACGAGCGAGGGCACATACAGGACGGCGGGCCCTTTGCCGCCTGTAACGTTTCGCAGCACGGCCGCACCGCGCCGCCAGACGGCCGGAAGCGGCTCCAAAGCGCGGCGATGCGGGTGGGTTTGATAGGCCCGGACACCGGCCATGAAGCGGTCCATGCGCGCTATGGACTCGCGCGTGACGGCGTCTAGGAAACGCGGCGGATCGATATGGCTTTGCCAGGGCCCGGCGGCCGTCTCAGGGCTTATCCCCAGCGCCTCGGCCGCGACTTGCAGCGCCGGATCGCTTCCGAGCGGGTTTGGCTTCGAGAAGGGCGAGGCGCCGCTCGATGTCATCAAGCCGGCGAAGGAGGTCGACAGGATCCACCCCTCCAACGCCACGTGGAGAGGAAGCGGGCGCGGTCCGATCCGCGGTTGCGGCGCTGTACGGGCTGGAGGCATGGGCGGGGGCCATGAATGGAGTGGGGGCGGAGACGCCTTTCATCATGGAAGACGCCATTTGGGACCAAGCGGTTGCGGCATCGCTCATCTGCGCCGGGTCCTTGGCCAGCTTGGCGATCTGCTCCTGCCAGAGGTCCAGATATCGTTTCGCCAACGCATCAAAGTCGGGCGGGCTTGGGTTTTCTTTGGTCACGCGGGCTTTCCCGGGTTGTTTTGGCGATGCGCTTGTGTGCTATTGTGCATAGCACAATAAGCTATTTTTCGGTTTTGTCGCGTGCCGGGGGGCGGGAGACAGGTTGGTCATTCCCGGGCACGCCGGTAAGGGGACGTAGGGACGAATATGGCAGAGCACAACGACGCCGCGGGAACGCCTGTTGTCATAAAAAAGTATGCGAACCGCAGGCTTTATAATACCGCGACATCGACGTACGTGACGCTCGACCACCTGGCCGAAATGATCAAGGCCGGGACCGAGTTCGTCGTCACCGACGCGCGCACGGGCGAAGACATCACCCGCAGCGTCCTGACCCAGATCATTGTCGAGCAAGAGGCCAAGGGCCAGAACCTCCTGCCGATCAAGTTCCTGCGCCAGATCATCGGATTCTACGGCGACTCGTTGGGCGGCCTTCTGCCGCGCTATCTCGAGACCAGCATGGAGCAGTTCTCGCAGAACGAAACGCACATGCGCAAAGCAATGACCGAAGCGTTCCGCGGCATCTTCCCGATGGATCAGCTTGAACAGATGGGCCGCCAGAACATGGCGATGTTCGAGAACGCGATGAAGATGCTGAACCCGTTCGGCCAGGCGCCGGGCGCGGGGAAACCGGCCGCGACCGACGACAAGCCCAAGGGCGAAAACATCGACGACCTGAAGGCGCAGCTCAACGAAATGCAGGCGCAGTTGGCGAAGTTGGTTAAAGACCGGGAGTAGAGGTTCGATTTCGTAACAAAACCCCCGCGTTTTTAACAATCGCATAACGCGAGATAACAATTTTTCACAAGAAACTGCGGGTATTCGCCTAGACCGCTTTTTACAATCAGCAGTATTGGAACCGGCAAGAAACGGGGCCAACGGGAGCTGGGGTTTAAAAAACCCTGCGAAAACTGCACCTTAGGTTGGGAAAAGCAAAAAATGGACGGCGGTACCCTCAAAGCCACCCCGGCAAATCGCGCCAGCGCCATCGATCGTCATGTCGGCGCCCGAATCCGCGAACGGCGGATCATGCTGGGCCTCTCGCAGCAGCAGATGGCCGACATGATCGGGGTTACCTACCAGCAAGCCCATAAGTACGAGCGCGGCATCAACCGCATCTCGGCCGGACGGCTTTACGAGATCACCCGCGTGCTCAATGTGCCGATCACCTACTTCTTTGAAGGCCTTGAAGGCAGCGAAGACGAGGCGATGAACCCGCGCCAGCGCATGTGCCTTGAACTCGCGCGCAACTTCGCAAGCATTTCCAATCAGCGGCATCAGGAAGCTTTGAGCCAATTGGCGCGCGCCCTCGCGGTTCAGCAGTAACGCTGAATCTCCTGGGGGAGCGTCGTCATGTTCCGGCCGCCCACTCCTCGCGCACGGCATCGTCGTCCTCGGCCGGCGCATATGCGTCGCGCAGCGGTCCGAAAAGCCCGGGCGCGAGGCGAGAAATCGCCCACACTGCGGCGCCGCGCACCAAGGGCGACTCATCGCGCAATCGTTCTTGTGCCACGGGCGCCAGCGCCGCCTCCCCGCTATTGCCAATAGCGATCAGCACGTTGCGCACGAAACGCGCGCGCCCAATGCGTTTGATCGGCGACTTCGTGAAAAACGCGCGGAACGCGGCATCGTCCAGACCGGCGAGCTCCGCGAGCTTCGGCGCCGTCAGTGCGGCGCGCGGCAGGAACGCCGCCTCCCGCGAGGCTTGCGCGAATTTGTTCCACGGACACACCGCCAGACAGTCGTCGCAGCCGTAGATGCGGTTCCCAATGGGGCCGCGCAGCGCGCGCGGGATCGGCCCCTTATTCTCGATCGTGAGATAGGAAACGCACTTGCGGGCGTCCAGTTTGTGGGGGCCCATAAACGCCTGCGTCGGGCAGACATCGAGGCAGCGGCGGCACGCCCCGCAATGATCGGTTTCATCCGCGTCGGGTTCGAGGTCGAGCGTGGTCAGAACCTCTCCGAGAAATAACCACGATCCGAAATCACGCGAGACCAGGTTGGTATGTTTGCCCTGCCAACCCACGCCCGCCTTCTGCGCCAGCGGCTTCTCCATCACAGGCGCGGTGTCGACAAAAAGCTTCACGTCCGCGCCGGTCTGTTCGGCAACCCAGATCGCAAGCTGACGCAGCTTCTTCTTGATGACGTCGTGATAGTCGGTGTTGCGCGCGTAAACGCTGATCGCGCCGGCGTCCTTCGACGGTGGCAAAAGATCGTCTTGCGACGGGCCGTAATTCATCCCGACGACGATCGCGGTTTTCACCTCGGGCCACAATGTCTTGAGATCGGCCCGGCGGTCCGCGTTGGCGGCCATCCAGCCCATATCGCCGTGGATCTGCTGCGCGAGGAAGCTTTCCAGATCGGCGCGCGCGGCGGCGTGCGATTCCGCGCGCGCGAACCGCACGACGTCGAAGCCCAATCCGCGCGCGAACGCGCGGATGGCCTCGCGGTCAGGCGCCGTCGCCGTCTTCGCCGGCGGCCTGGGCCGCGGCGAACCTGGAGGCGAAATCGGCGAGTGTTTGGGTGCGGATGGCGTCACGCAGGCCCTGCATCAGATGCTGGTAGTAGGCGACATTGTGCCACGACAGCAGCATCATCCCTAGAATCTCCTCGCTGCGGATGAGGTGATGATAGTAAGCGCGGCTGTAGTTGCGGCTGGCCGGACAGTCGATGGTCTCGTCCAGAGGACGCGGATCGTCGGCGTGTTTGGCGTTCTTCAGATTGAGGGGCCCACGGGTGGTGAAAGCCTGCCCGGTACGGCCCGAACGGGTCGGCATCACGCAATCGAACATGTCGATCCCACGCATGACGGCGCCCACAAGGTCGGAGGGTTTGCCGACGCCCATCAAATAGCGCGGCGCGTCCTCCGGGAGATGCGGCACGGTCACATCCAGGGTCGAGAACATCAAGTCCTGCCCCTCGCCCACCGCGAGTCCGCCGACGGCATACCCGTTGAAACCGATGTCTCTTAACGCGGCGGCGGATTCCGCGCGCAGATCGCCATGGATTCCGCCCTGGACGATCCCGAACAGTCCATAGCCGTCGCGATCGATATAAGCCTCCTTCGAGCGCTTCGCCCAACGCATGGACATCTGCATACTCTCGGCGACCACATCCTTCTCGGCGGGGAACGGCGTGCATTCGTCGAACGCCATGGTGACGGTGGCGTCGAGCCGGTGCTGAATCTGGATCGAACGTTCCGGCGTCAGATGGTGTTTCAGGCCGTCGATGTGCGACTGAAAGGTGACGCCGTCCTCGGTGATCTTGCGCAATTTCGACAGCGACATGACCTGGAATCCGCCGGAATCCGTCAGAAGCGGCCCGGGCCATTTCATGAACTGCCGGACGCCGCCGAAGCGCGCGATGCGTTCGACGCCGGGACGCAGCATGAGATGATACGTATTGGCGAGGATCATCTGCGATCCCGTCGCCGCCACCTGTTCGGGGAACATCGCCTTGACCGTGGCGGCGGTGCCGACCGGCATGAACACGGGCGTGTCGACCGCGCCGTGCGCGGTGACGAGCTTGCCGAGGCGCGCCGCGCCGTCACGGGCCAGAACCGTAAATCCGAACTTCCCGGTCATACGGCGCGCTCGAACAGGCAGGCGTCGCCGTAGGAGTAGAAGCGGTATCCCTGGGCAATCGCGTGCGCGTAGGCCGCGCGGGCGGTGTCCAGGCCCGCGAAAGCGCTCACCAGCATGAACAGGGTCGAGCGCGGGAGGTGAAAATTCGTCAAAAGCATATCGGCAGTCTTAAAGCGGTAGCCCGGCGTTATGAAGAGCGATGTTTCATCGGCGAACGGCGCGATGGTTCCGTCGGGGGCCGCGGCGCTTTCCAAGAGACGGAGCGATGTGGTGCCGACCGCGACAATCCGGCCGCCGCGCGCCCGCGTGGCGGCGAGGTCGCGCGCGGCGTCGGCGTTCACTTCCCCCCATTCGGCATGCATGACGTGATCGGCGGTATCGTCGACATTGACGGGCAGGAACGTGCCCGCGCCGACATGCAAGGTGACATGGGCCCGCGCGACCCCTTTCCCATCCAAAGCCGCGACAAGGTTCGGCGTCATGTGCAGCCCCGCCGTCGGCGCGGCGACCGCGCCGGGCTTCGCGGCATGCATGGTCTGATAATCGGCGCGGTCATCCGCATCGTCGGCGCGGCGGATATAGGGCGGCAGAGGAACATGCCCAACGGCCTCGAAAGCCGCGGTGAGCGCGTCGCCCGACCGGTTGAAGCGCAATGTGACGAACTGCGCGTCCTTGGCCATGACGTCCGCGCTCAGCCCTTCAGGAAACACAACCGTCTGCCCGGCCTTGAGGCGCTTGCCCGGTTTGGCGAACCCTTGCCAGGTATCGGGCGTAAGGCGCCGATGCAGAAGGAACTCGACCTTCACCACGCCGCGCTCTCCCAGCAACCGGGCGGGCACGACACGCGTATCGTTCAGGACAAGGGTGTCCCCGCCGTTCAGCAGCGCGGGAAGGTCGGAGATCCGATGGTCGCGAAGCCCCGTGCGCGACACCACGAGAAGGCGCGCGCTGTCGCGTGGGTTCGCGGGGCGCTCCGCGATACGCCCTTCCGGCAGATCGAAATCGAACAGGTCGACGCGCATGGTTAACTGGGCCGAGGTCCCGCTGGGAACGGGCTTTGTGGTGGAAGTGGCGGGCCTTATAGTCAACCGGTGGGCAGATGAAAAGAAGACCCTTCCGCAGGGTTTTCAACGGGACGCGAGATAAAGGGGCTTGTGGGCGTGGATTGGGTTTGGCGCAAGGTCGATGTGCTGATCGCGGCGGTGTTTGTCTCCGTCGCGGCCCTGGGCGCGAGCCAGGGGCACGCCTTTATGACCCAGTATCAGGAACGGCTGGGCCGCGACCTCGCCCAGGCCCGCGTGCGCCTCAACGACGTGCAAACCGGACTGCGCTACAAGTTGATGAGCGATGTCGTGCGCGCCGAGTTGGAAGCCACCGCGCAGACCCGGTTCGACCACCTCAACACAGCCCACAGCGCGATCGCCGGCGCCGGGGTCACCAAACCCTACGCGCTGGCCCGCTACAAGGAGGATCGCCTGATCGCCGAGACCGAGCGCGGGTTCGTCCCGCGCTTGCCGCAATCCTTTGCCGGCGTTTTTTACGCCCTGCTGGGCGCACTGGCCGGTTTCGCGGTTTACGAGGCGGTCAAATTCCCGGTGGTTTTGATCGCGCGCCCGCGCCAGCGGAAATTCCGTCGCCGCGCTTAAACGCCGCACGGCAAGCCAGACCCGGATCAGGGTGCTTGCGGCGGCGCCGGCGGCGCGATCGACACGGCGATATCGCACTTTGCGGTCATATCGAGAAGCGCGCCGGGGCGCACGTTCTCCACCAAGTGCTGCAGATAGCCGCTGAAGCCTTCAAGCGTGACGTTGTAATACCCGTTGCCGCCCGCAAGCACATCGGGAGGCAAGGCAAGCTGCGCCTCAAGCGCGCTGACCGCGATCTCCATAGCGCCCGCGCTCGCGATCGGGGCGCTGACCCAATCGGCGACCTTCACGCCGCTCGCCGCATTATACAGCGAGAGCTTCGCCGGCGCCGGCGCAACGCCGGTATTCACGATGCGGATACGCGACGGATAGCCCGCGAACGCCGACGAGTGCACATTCATCAAATGCCTTGCGTTGCCGGCCGACATCCCCGCGCCGCAATTCGTCAGATTGCTGAAGACTTCGTCGTATTCGTTCCACAACACGTGCTGCGCCGATCCCTTGAAGCTGCTTTCCACCTCGAAATTGAGGTAGGCGCGGGCCGACGGCGTCATGGGGAAGCCGCTGATCGTCGCGGCCGCCTGGATGCTTTTCGCGGTGAACTGGAGCGCCGCATGGGACGGGATCGGTGGGCTCATCCAATTGCCGACCTGCTCGCCGGTGGCGGCGTCGCGCAAGGTGACCCGGACGTTCCCGACGGCATCGCTCGGGTTATAGAACCGCAGCATCGACTGGCTTTGCGGATTATCGACGGCGACGACATTGTTGAACAGGCGGCGGTTGACCCCCTGCAATTTGTCGAGCGCCGCGCCGATCTTGATAACGGGAACCGAAACGCCGGCATTCACGCGCGTCACGCCGACGCCGGTTTGCTTCAACGCCGCTTCCAGCGCCTCCACTGACAATGTCGGGAACGCTTGGCGCAGGATGGCGAATGCGCCGGCGACTTGCGGCACGGCCATGGACGTGCCTTCCCGCGTGCCGTATCCGCCGGAACTCTTCGCGCCGATCACACCGACGCCGGGCGCCATCAGATCGACGGTCGTCGCGAAGTTGGAGAACGCGGCGACGTTGCCGGCGTTATCGGTCGCGCCGACGCTGACGGCCGAGGAAATACATCCGGGCGCCGCGATCTGTCCCGTGCGGTGCTGGTTGCCCGCCGCCGCCACGACGGCCACGCCTTTTTGACGCAGCATGTCGATCACGGCCTTGCGCGGATCGTCGTCGCAATACCCTTCGTAAAGCGTACCGCCGAACGAGAGGTTCACGGCGACGATCGACAACGCCGTTGCTTGTTCATTGACGTAGTCGAGCGCCTTCAAGGTGACATAGCCGTCCGTGCCGATGCAGGGCGCCGGATCCGGGCTGCACTCCGCCGGGTTCGTGACCATATAAAACGCGTTGATCGGCACGATCTTCGCGTTGCGGGCCACCCCGAACGCCGTGCCGTCGTTGCCCGCGGCGACCGACGCCACATGCGTGCCGTGATCGCAGGAGGTGGAGTCTGCGGGACAGTGCGACGCGGCGCCAGGTCCGATCTCGACCTGCTGACCCGAAGGACACTGCGCGACAATGCTGGGGTCGTCATACGGCGCCCCGAAACACGCATCCCCGATGTTTTTCCCAACCAGGGCCGGGTGCGCGAAATTGATGCCGCTGTCGATGACCGCAATGGAGGTGCCTGTCCCGTCGAGGCCGCGTTCCCACGCGGACCCGAGATCGAGGTCCAACTGATGCCCGGTCAGGTTCAAGGCCTGCGACGCGGCGACACCGGCCTCCGCCATGTGGCGTTCGCGCCGGATGAGATAGATCCCCTCGACCGCGTCCTCGGCCGCCAGCGCCAGCGCCTGCGCGCGCGTCACGGTCGCGGCGACAAAGGGGATGGTGCGGAAATGGCGGAGGTCGCCGACCTGGGCGCGGTGAAGCGCGGGCGCGGCTTCATTGAAAGCGGTGGCAACGGCGACGCGCTGACGCGACACCGACAGGCGTGGGCTCCATGCGACGGCTCCGCCGCCGTCGGCCTTCATGCGGACGAGCACGTTGGCGCGTCCGTCCTGACCGACGTTCTTCAGCACGTCCTCGACGCCGGCGGCCACCGGCCCGGTCGCAAGACCCGGAACAGCGACGGCGGTCAGAAGGGCGAGGTGGCGGAGGAAGCGGGAAAAATGAAAACGCATGGATATGTCACGGCACACAAACACAAACGCGCGCAACATGAACCCTGTTGCGCGCCAACCTTCGAGGAGCCATGACGCCGGTTAATCCAGCGTTCGATAGTACCGTGTGATCGGCCGGCATTATGGTGATCCGCATCCCTTCTGTCCATCCCCGGGTGACGAGGATGCGACACGCGATTGTCCTGTCGAAGCCTTAAGTAATCGTGTATTATCAAAATCTTAGCGCATAGGTTGAGACGCGGCGCGTTGCACGTGCCGGCCGCGAAAAGGGGCGGACAGACACTATGCCGGCCTCGCGGCGGCCGTGTGGATTTGTGCTTTTTTCGCAAGGCCTTAAGCACTGGGGATCGAGGGGACGATGGCGGAAGGCGGGTTCGCATCGCAAGATCTACGGCGTCGTGCCCCGGCCGCGCTGCTGGGTGTCCTGGCGGTGGCCGGATACGCCTTCATCGCGGTCTTTACCCTGTTCCACGCCCAGACCTTTACCGCGGAGGTCTCCGCCCTGGTCCGGGGGTGGTGGTACGCCACCGGCGCGGTCACGCCCTACGCCGGCGCCGACATGCCCCAGGATATGCCCCTCTATTTCTACGAAGTCGGTTTCTGGCAGCGGCTGACCGGCGCCGGGCACCTCACGGGCCGCCTCCTTTCCATCCTGCTCGGCGCGGCAAGCGGCCTCTTGCTGTTCGGCGTGTGCCGCAAGCTCACGGGCAACACAGCTGTCGCCGCCGCCGCCGCGTTCATGTTTCTGGCGACGCCCGCGACGTCGTTCTTCTTCGCGACCGCGACGCCCGCCGCCACGCTCTCCCTTCTGCACCTGATCGCGATCTGGCTGATCGTGGACGGCATCGGCAAGCCGCGCGCGGCCGCGAGCGCCGTCATGGGCCTTGTCTGCGCCGCGATCTACTTCATGCGTCAGGACATGCTGCTCAGCATCGTCGTCCTCGCGCCTTTGTATGTTCTCGCTGTCGGCCGCGACCGGGGCCTGCAAGCCGCCATCGTCCTCGGCGCCCTTGCGGTCAGCGCCGGGGTCGTCCTCGCCCTCTTCCCGGCGCGTTTTCATACATTCGCGCTCGACCTGCCCCTTATCGGCGCGGCCTTGGGCGACGCGGATTTGCTGGGCCCCGACTACACGTTGATCGCGCGGGGAACGCACGGCGGCGGCGGCTTTGGCGCGGCGTTCGACAGCGCAAACCTCATAGGTTTCCTCGATAGCTTTCTCCTCCCCAATCTCGGCACCTGCCTGCTCGCCGTCGCCCTGTTCGTCACCGCGCGAGGCCCCTTGCGCGTGCTCTGGATCGCGCCGCTCTATTTCTTCTGGCTCGCGCTCGCGCACTACACCGCGATCAGCGCCGAAGCGGGTTGTACGACCTGTATGCACCCCGTGACGCCGGCCTTCGCGGCGGTCGGCGCCCTGGCGGCGGCGCTCACCCTCGCGACCAGCGGCCAATGGGCGAAGCGTCACGGCGTCTCGCCCGGGACGGCGATCGTCGCGGGCGCGCTGATCGCGGTCGCCTTGAATACGCTCGCACCCCGGCTGGCCTCGGCCCCGGCGGCGCGCGCGTTCCCCGGCCCGCTGCTCGACAGCGTCACGCCGCCGCCTGAGCTGTCGGAGATTCCCGCGCTGACACGTTGGCTTGCCGGCGCGCTGAAAACAAAGGACCCCGTCCTCGTGATCCACGGCCTCGGGGAAAGCGACGTGGCGGCGTTGCCTTACGCCGTGACCGCCGCCGGACACACGCTGGCGCCGATCAGCCTCGATCTGCGCGCGACACGCCGCACCATCAATCAGAGCCTCGTCGGCGACATGCGCGCCTCGGTGCGCGACGCCGTCGAAGACAGCGGATTATGGAGCGGCGACACCCTGCGGCGTTGGATCGAGCGGGACTACAACGTCGTGGTGTTTCAGGACGATCCCGCGCCCGCCGTCGCCGCCGTGCGGAAGTCCATCGAAGCCGCATTTGACGTCGCCAGCGCCACCCGCTACAGGGGCCATCAGATCATCGTCTTCACGCGCAAAACCGCGCGCTGATTTTTCGCTTCACCACGTGCGGCGCCTATGACAAGTCCCCTCGCCTCCGACCCCAAACTCGCGCCGTGGCCGTTCCACGACAGCGATGAGATCGCCGCCGTCACGGACGTGCTGGCTTCGGGCCGCGTCAATTATTGGACCGGCGAGCGCGGCCGCGCCTTTGAAAACGCTTATGCGGCGCATTGCGGCGTGCGCTTCGGTCTGGGCGTCGCCAACGGCACGCTCGCGCTGGAACTCGCCCTGTACGGGCTGGGGATCGGTCCCGGCGACGACGTGATCGTTCCGGCGCGCACCTTCATCGCGACGGCGGCGGCGGTGGCCACCCGCGGCGCGCGTCCCGTGGTCGCCGACATCGACCCTGTGTCGCAGAACATGACCGCGGCCACCGTCGCCGCGGCGCTGACGCCGCGTACGAAAGCGATCATCCCCGTCCACCTTGCGGGGTGGCCGGTGGACATGACGCCGCTGCGCGCGCTGGCGACCGAAAAAAACCTCGCGATCATCGAAGATTGCGCCCAGGCGCACGGTGCGACCGTCGACGGCAAGGCCGTCGGCGGCCTCGCGCAGATCGGATGTTTTTCGTTCTGCCAGGACAAGATCATCACCACCGGCGGCGAAGGCGGCATGGTGGTCACGGACGACGAAGCGCTCTATCGACGCATGTGGTCCTATCGCGATCACGGCAAGAACTTCGACGCGGTTCATGACACCGGCGGCGGGCAAAGCTTCAAGTGGGTGGCCGACAGTTTCGGCACCAATTGGCGCCTGACCGAAGCCCAGGCGGCCATCGGCCTCCTGCAACTTTCCAAATTGCCGGCGTGGATCGCCCGCCGCCGCGCGCACGCGAGCCTCCTGAACAAAGCCCTTGCCGGGATCGATGCCGTAAGCGTGCCGCGGCCGCCCGCCCATCTCCATCACGCGTATTACAAATTCTATTTTTTCGTGAACACCGACGCGCTGGCGCAGGGATGGTCGCGCGACCGGATCGTCGAGGAACTCATCGCGCGCGGCGTTCCCGCGCGGGTCGGCGCATGCCCGGACATCGCGCGTGAAAAGGCCTTTGCCGACGCCGGGCCGCAACCCGCGCATCCGGGGGCGCAGGCGATCGAGGATCGAACCGTGCTTTTACCGGTTCATCCGACCCTCACCGCGGGCAACCTTGCCTTCATGACGGAAACATTGCGCGCCGTCGTCGCGCAAGCCGCCCGATAACGCGGGTGCGGTCTGGTCATGCGGGCGCGCCCGCCTGTATAACGAGGCCATGAACACTCCGACTCCAGGTTCCGAGTCCACGGCCGCGGGCGCGAGCGGCAAAACGAACCTCCATGTCCTTCTCATAGACCCGGCTTTCCGTACGCGCGCGGACGCGGGGGTCACGCGCACCTATGACTTCGCGCGCCATCTCGTCCAGAACGGGCATCGCGCGAGCGTCCTCACGGCGCGCGGCAAAGACGCCGCGAAGCCGGCGGAGCAAGAGATGGCGGTGACGACCGTGGACGTGGAGGCGCCGGCCTTCGGACGCCCCGAAACGTCCCGTTTCGCCCAAGCGTTCGCCTTCGGCGCTTTCTTCAGGATGTGGG
Organism: uncultured Rhodobacterales bacterium; assembly: GCA_964576515.1. GTDB lineage: Bacteria > Pseudomonadota > Alphaproteobacteria > Rhodospirillales > Rhodospirillaceae > SHVO01. Next base: position 81,800 of record CAZNUW010000004.1, on the reverse strand, counting down.
GCGTCAAGTCCGTGGACGCCGTGACCATGACGGACCGCCCTGTCCGTTTCCTGCCCTTCGCGGCGTTCTTCGCGCTCTGGCGCGGGATTCCGCTGATCCTGGACGCCATGAACGGCGCGCCGGCGCCGGCGCCGCTGACCGCCTCGTTCGGCGCGAAGTGCAAAATCGCCGCCGCGCGCGCCTTCTATCGCGTGGCAACAGCGGCGGCCAAACGGATCGTCACCGTCACGCCCGCCCTCAAAGACGACCTGATCGCCGAAGGCATCGCCGACACCAAGGTCTCGGTTTGCCTTCTCGGCTGCGAAACGCAGACAAGCGCGCCCGATGAACTGTCGCCCCGTATCGCGCAAATGCTTCCGGACGGCGGGCGGCGCCCATTCGTGGTGTTCGCCGGGACCATGCCGGAAGGCCGGGGTCTGGAGCGCGCCCTTGCCATCGTCGCGGAAATGGCGGACGAGCCGTTGACGTTCGTGTTCTGCGGCGACGGCCCGGCGCGCACGAAACTCGAAGCCCTCGCACGGGAAAAGAACCTGCTTGGAACATCCCTCGTCTTCACAGGGCCCGTCACCCGCAAGGAGCTTCAGTCGCTCTTACGTTTCGCGATCGCGGCGTTGGCGGATTGCAGCCCCGGTGCGCGCGGGGGCTTCCTGTTCGACGCGCTGGCGGCGGCCAAGCCGATCATTCTGCTGGGCCACGGCTGGCAGCGCGACATCGTCGAGGGCCGCGGCGCCGGCGTGAGCCTGCCGCTGAATGAACCTGCCGCCGCCGCGCGCGAGATCACCGATTTCCTGACGGACGCCGACGGCCTGCGCCGCGCCGGTCAACAAGCGGCCGCGCTGGCCGCTGGACGATTCAATCTGGAACGCGTCTGCGCCGATTTCCGGAACCTCGTTCAGGATATCGTTGCCGTCGACCCCCGCGAGGCGGTCTTGCGCCGCCGGACCTTGCGCGCGAAACGCGCGCTGGACGTGATCGGATCGGCCGCCGCGCTTGTGATTCTATCGCCGATCATGCTGATCGTCGCGATCGCGGTGTGGGCCAACATGGGACGCCCGGTTTTCTTCACGCAGCAGCGCACGGGCTTGCATGGGCGCTTCTTCAACGTGATAAAATTCCGCACCATGAGCCTCGCCAAGGACAAGGACGGAAGCTTCCTGGACGACGCCGCGCGGCTGACGCCCTTTGGAAAATTCCTGCGGCGGACATCACTTGATGAATTGCCGGAACTGATCAACGTGCTGCGGGGCGACATGAGTCTCGTGGGACCGCGCCCCCTATTGCCGGAGTACCTGCCCTACTACGACGCCGATCAACGACGGCGCCACGACCTGAAGCCCGGCCTTACGGGCTGGGCTCAGGTGAACGGCCGCAACGCCGTGTCCTGGGAGGACCGCTTCAAGCTCGACGTCTGGTATGTGGACAACGTCAGCGTCGGCCTCGATCTCAAGATCCTGGCCAAGACCGTGTGGGTCGCTTTGCGCGGCGCGGGCATCAGCGCCGAGAATCACGCGACCATGCCGCGGTTCGACGAAGTGATGGCCAAGCGTCAAGGCGCGGAAGACGTCTAGGATCTAAGGCTACTGCGCCGGGGCGGGCCCTTCTTTCTCAATGAGCGCGATGGTTCCCGCGAGCAAGCCGGCGGCGATCGCGCCGACCGCGACCCACGACACGCCGCTCTCCATCAGATTGAGTTGGCCTTTCGGCAGGCTCTCGGGATCGCTTGTCCAGGCGACGGCGCCGCCGACGCTGAACGAACGCGCCCAGCGCGCGTCGACACCGCGGTTGGTGAAGGCAAAATCCACAAGCCGGGGCCCCTGACTGTAAAGCGGCGCTTCACCGGCGCTGTAGGAACGGGGCCCCACGACCGCGAAACCGGTCCGGACCGGCGCTTTGAAGGTCCGCGGTCCGATCGGCGCGCGAAAATATGCGACCGCCGCGGGACCGGTTTGCTGCCGATACCCGAGCAAAGTGTTGCGGTCGAAAAAATCGCGCGCAGCGGCCGGCGTCGCGCATTGCGCTGCTATAGCCGCGACGCTCGCGGCCGCCATCAACTTACGCATGTCGAGGAAATCCCCCGTGCTAATGACGGTTATGTTGCCGCGGCGCATTTACGCGCGCAACGACAGGCGCGGAAAAGTTCCCATCTTGTAATTCTTTTCTTCACGCCGCGCGCCGTCAGGTAGCGCCGCGGCGGGGATTACACGGGCAACGGACAGGCTGCTGCAATTCCCAGGCACGTTTCATCCGGCAGGACGGCCCGACGGGCAGCGAATCAGGCGCGCGCGGCGTCGACCGCGACGGCGGCGCGCAGGCTCTCGAGTGCCGCGGCACGCACGGGGCCGGCGGTGTCGGGGGCATAGATGACATGCGCCGGACGGACGAACTCGGGCGCGTTACGTACAAGGTGGAGCGTCCCCCGGGCGATTTCGTCGGCGACCACACGGGCAGGGAAGTAGCCCGCCCCGCCATGAACAAGGATGTGTTTCAGGCCGAGCGCGCCCAAGCTGACGTGCAGACCCGCCGCGCTGTAGCGCGGGAACTGAGCCGAGTGCCAGGCGTCGAAATCCGGACCCCAATCGACGTGAACATAGTCGGCGTCGCCGGGCCCGCCGTGGTTGGGGCGTGTCGCCACCATGATGAGACTTTCGTCCATCAGCTTTTCGATCCGGAAACCGGGTCGCGCCTCGGGCGCGTACATCACAGCGAAATCGAGCAGACCGTCGGCGAGGTATCGCATCAGGGATTCCGGCGTGCCGACTTGCGCGCGCACGGCCACGTCCGGCCGCGCCGCGCGGAAGCGGCCCACCCATTCAAGCAGGATGCGCTCCCAGAGGCTGAACTGGCCGCCGATGTTGAGCACCGCCCCCATCTCGGCGGGCAACGCCACGTCCTGACGCGCCTGTTGAAGGACATGCAGGAACGTCGCCGCATGGGGCTGGAACCGTTTGCCAGCGGGCGTGAGGATCACACCCGACTTCCGGCGCACGAACAACGCCTGCCCCAGGAGCAGCTCCAGCTCCTTGATCCGCGCGCTGACGGTGGATTGGGTGACATTGAGTTCCTGGGCGGCGCGCACGAAGCTGCCCGCCTCCACCACTTCCAGGAATGTGCGTACCTGCTCGAGATCCATGGCGGCGACTATATCGGCGTGGCCGATGGTATCGCCATAAATAATTCGATTGTCCGATATGTTGAAGCGCCGTTAACCTTTTGCGGAGGCCGCCGCGCGTTGACCTTCCAGGCGCGCGCAGGGCCGCTGGCCGGTCACCCGGCCGTGCGCCATCTCGACGATCTGATCGGCGAGGCGCTCCACCTCCGAGGCGAGATGCGTCACATAGAGAATCGGGATCGCAAGCTCGTCCCGCAGACGTTCGATGTAGGGGAATATCTCCTGCTTGCGGGCTTCATCCAGCGACGCCAGCGGCTCATCCATCAGGAGCAGACGCGGACTGGCCAGGATCGCGCGGCCGATGGCCACGCGCTGTTGCTCGCCCCCCGACAAGGACAGCGGCGTGCGCTTCAAGAGATGCGCGATGCCGAGCACATCGACGACATGATCCAGTTCCGCGTAACGGTCCGTCGGCGTGGTAAGCTTGTATCCATAAAGTAGGTTCGCGCGCACCGACAGATGCGGGAACAGGCGCGCGTCCTGGAAGATATAGCCGACGCGGCGGCGGTCGGCGGGCACATCGACGCCCGTATCGGAGTCATAGAGCACCTGCCCATCCACCGCGATGCGCCCGCGCCGCGGCGCGAGGATGCCCGCGATGATGTTGAGAACGGATGTCTTGCCCGCGCCCGAGGGGCCAAACAACGCGGTGACGCCCCGGCCCGCTTGAAACGCGACGGCGATCTCGAACGTGCCGCGTCCGGCCGCGATGTCGATATCGAAGCTCATGCGGCGCGCGCCGCGCGGGTCACGCGCCGCTCCGCCCACTCCGCGCCGACGATCGCGATCATCGAGACGATCACCGACAAAACCGCCAGGCGTATCGCGGGGCCGTCGCCGCCGGGGGTCTGCAGCAAACTGTAGATGGCGATAGGCAAGGTCTGCGTCTCGCCGGGGATATTGGAGACGAACGTGATGGTCGCCCCGAACTCGCCGAAACTTTTCGCGAAGGAAAGGATCGCGCCCGCGACGACGCCGGGCAGCGAGAGCGGCAGCGTGATCGTCAGGAACACCCGCCAGCGGCGCGCGCCGAGCGTCCGCGCCGCAAGTTCCAGCCGCGTGTCGACCGCTTCGATGGAAAGGCGCATCGCGCGCACCATCAGCGGCAGCCCCATGATGCCCGCGGCCAGCGCGGCCCCCGTCCATCGGAAAGCGAAGGTGATCCCAAACGTCTCTTCAAAGAAACGTCCGGCCGGCCCCTGGCTGCCGAACAGCATCAAGAGGATGAGCCCGGTGACCACGGGCGGCAGAACCAGCGGCATATAGACGAAACCGCTGACGAGGCTTTTCAGCGGGAAGTCCCGGCGCGCGAGCAGGTAAGCGAGCCCGAAGCCCACCGGCAAACTCACCAGCATGCTGACCAGGCCCACTTTGATGCTGAGGCGAAGAGCTTCGATCTCCGCCGGCGTTAAGTCCCACATCGGTCCCCCACCGCTATCGTACGGTGAAACCGTATTTGCGATAGATGGCTTTCGCCGCCTCGCCCAACAAAAAATCGCGGAAGGCGCGCGCGTCGGACGTATCGTTCTTGGCGACGATGGTCAGGGGATAAGAGATCGGCGGATGGCTGGTCGCGGGGAACGTGCCCGCGATTTCGACCTTCTCCGTCAACCGCGCATCTGTTGCGTACACGATGCCGGCCGCGGCCTCCTTGCGCTCCACAAAGGTCAGCGCGGCGCGCACGTTGTCGCCGCGTACGACCAACGGCGCGACGGACGTCCAGGCCCCCAAGGATTCCAGGGCCGCTTGCGCGTACCGGCCCGCGGGAACGGCGGTCGGATCGGCGAGCGCGAGACGGCGGCCCTTGAGGGCGCCGGCCAGATCGAATCCCTTCCCGATGACGACGTCGAGGCTTCCGCCGGACGGCGTCACGAGAACAAGACTGTTGCCCAGGACCGAAATTCGTGACGCCGGCGCGATCAGATTGCGCTGCGCGAGATAGTCCATCCATTCTTCATCGGCGGAGACAAAGAGCGCCGCGGGGGCGCCGTTCTCGATCTGGCGCGCCAGCGTGGAACTCGCGGCGAAGGAAAAGACAGGCCCATCGTGCCCCGCGGCGGCATAGGCCCTCCCGGCTTCGCTCAGCGCCTCGGTGAGACTGGCCGCGGCGAAAACGAGAAGCCGCGATTTTTCCTGCGCCGCGGCAGCGGGCGCAATCGCCAGGACAAGGATCAATGCGAGTATGCGAGACAACATTCGTCGACTATATCGTCGATATATCCGAATGGATAGTTCGCAGATCGTTTACAGAAGACCCAGTTTCCGCAGCTCGCGCTGCATGTCCTTGGTCATCTTCGGATCGACGAAAGCTTTCTTGCGCGCCTTGCCGATGTCCGGCGGCGCGTCATCGGCCTTCAAGTAGCGCCATCCCTGGAACGGGCGGCGATGCGTCGGCTCCACCAGCACATGGTCGGGGTTGAGTTCGATCAGGCACTCGGGCTTCCCGTCCTTCTCGTTCTCGTGCAGCGCCAGGATTTCCTGACGCACCATGATGTAACCGCCGATGACCCAGTAGAGCGAACCGCCGTCCAGGACTTCTTCGGCCCGGCGTGGGGCGTTGCGCGTCCGGCAGCGAGGATTGCCGCTGGTGAGGCGCAGTGTCTTTTGAACCTTGGCGAGATGCTCGACGTCGTCGATGCCGACCGCGAGCTTGATGATGTGGACGGGCATGGCGCTAAGTAAGCCGGGCGCGCGCCCGAGATCAAGACGCGGAGATCAAGACGCGGGGTTCAAAACGGTGGCGAACGGCGGACAGGCTCCGTGTGACCGGCACGGCGTTAAATAACCCATCATACTGACGGATCCGCCGCGTGCTCTCACAGGTGACCTTCCCCTGTGGCCCGCCGCTCGCCAGGGAGTCAACGCCTGTAACCTATTTCAGGTTGCGTTGTTTCCGGGTTGCAAATGTACGGGCCCAATTCCCTTTCGCGCCGCCAGGCGCTGGCGGACGGCGGGGCGGGGTACGCGCTCCTCGCCGTGTTCATAGGCCACAACTTCGAGATCGGCGAAGGCCGCAAGAAGTTCGCCGGGCGCCAGCAGGAAATCGGGGTTGCGCGGCCGGCCCAGGCGTTCGTTGCCCTGCCCGAAGGTCTCGAAGATGAGGACGCCGCCCGGCGTGAGCGACGCGGCGAGGTGCGGGAAATGCGGACGATGCAGATAGTTCGCGACCACGATGCCGTCGAAGGCGCCGGGCGCGAACGGCCAATCGCCGGTCTCAAGATCGACGGCAAGAATCTCGGCGCGCGCGACGCCCTGCAAATCCGTCATGCCGCTCACGTCGAGATCGGCGGCAAGCACGGTATGGCCGCGGGCGAGCAGGGCGCGGGTATGGCGGCCATGTCCGGCCGCCACATCCAAGACCCGCCCGCCCGGGCGAATCAAATGAGCCCAGCGCATCACCCACGGCGAAGCCGGAATTAAAGGATCGGCCGGACGGTCAAAACTTGCCATTTCTTGAGTATAAACAGACGGTTCTATGCGCGGAGCCCCCTCTTTTCGACAAGTTCAGGATTGTTTTCCCCGCGTTTGACCCGGACAGGGGCAACCACTAAGAAAAAATACGTTTAATGCGTCTTTCTTGGGGAGAGAGTCCGTTGGCGAATGAGGCAAGTTCGGGCGATCTGTCGCTGGCGCGCGAGTTTCCGGCCGCGAGCGACGAACAGTGGATGAAGCTCCTCGACAAGGTGCTGGCCGGCGCGCCTTTTGAGAAGAAGCTGGTCTCGCGCACCTACGACGGCCTTTCGATCCGGCCGCTTTATACGCGCGCCGACTGGAACGCGGAAAACGATCCCTCTGGGTTACCGGGCGGCGCGCCTTTTGTGCGCGGGAGTTCGGTCCTCGGCAGCGCGGTGAACGGCTGGGACATCCGCCAGGCGCACGGCCATCCCGATCCGGCGACCGCGAACGCGCAGATCATTGAAGACCTTCAAAACGGCGTCACGTCGATCCTCCTCAAACTCGATTCCGAAGGCCAAGGCGGCGTCGCGATCCGGTCACTGGCGGACCTGGAACGCACGCTGGACGGCGTCATGCTCGACCTGGCGCCCGTTGTGGTCGACGGTTATCCGACCCTGGTGTTCGCGGCCTATCTTATCAAACTTTTGGAGAAACGCGGCCAGACGAAAACCTTCGTGGGGAACTTCGGCCTCGATATCCTGTCCGCCTTCGCCGCGCGCGGGCGCATCACCAGCGATCCCGAGACCGCGCGCGCGCGCATTTCCGACCTCGCGGTCTATGTGGCGCAAAACCTGCCGAAGGCGCGGACGTATCACGCGGTTTCAACCGTCTATCATTCCGCCGGCGCTTCGGAGGCTCAGGAACTGGGCGCGGTCCTTGGCGCGGGCGTCGAGTACCTGCGCGCGATGATGGACGCGGGCCTCGGCATCGACGCCGCTGCCCGGCAAATCGCGTTTACTGTGACCGCCGACGCCGACCTGTTCTTGACCGTCGCCAAGATCCGCGCCCTGCGCAAGATGTGGGCGCGCGTGACAGAAGCATCGGGCGCAAGCGCGGGCCACCGCAGCGCCTCCGTCAACGCCGTCACTGCGCCGCGCATGATGAGCCGGCGCGATCCCTGGGTGAACATCCTCCGCGCAACCGTCGCGTGTTTCGGAGCCGGGATCGCCGGCGCGGACGCCGTCACCGTGTTGCCCTTCGACGCCGCGCTGGGACTGCCGAGCGATCTCGCGCGCCGCATCGCCCGCAACACCCATGTCGTGCTGCAAGAAGAGTCGGGCCTTGGAAAGGTGATCGATCCCGCCGGCGGCGCGTGGATGTTTGAATCCCTGACCGACGCCCTGGCGGACAAAGCCTGGAGCTTCTTCCAGGAGATCGAACGCGAGGGCGGCATGACCCGCGCGCTGATGACGGACTTCGTGTCCACGAAGATCGCGGGCGTGCAGGCCGAACGGGCGAAGAATCTCGCGCGCCGTAAGGATCCCATTACCGGCGTCAGCGAATTCCCGCATGTCCATGAAGCCCCGGTCAAAACGCCCGAAGCGCGCCCAAGCAAAGCCGCGCAGGTGACGGCGCAAACGCTCTCCTTTCCGCCGCCCGGGGGCGGCAAACTCACCGCAGCGTTCGTCGCCGCCGCGGACGCGCCGGTCGCGAGTTACGTCGCGGCCCTGAAGGGCGGCACAGGCGCCTCGATCACGCCGCTGCCGGTCTTGCGTCTCGCGCAGGACTTCGAGCGGTTGCGGGACGCCGCCGACGCCGTGAAGAGCGCGCAGGGCCAACGGCCCAAGGTCTTTTTGGCCAATCTCGGCACCGTCGCCGAGTTCACCGGGCGCGCCACCTTCGCGAAGAATTTCTACGAAGCGGGCGGTTTCGAGACGGTCGCGGGCGCCGGAGGCTACGACGTCAAGGCCATCGCGAAAGATTTCAAGGCGAGCGGCGCGGCCTTCGCGGTTCTCTGCGCGACCGACGCCATTTACGCGGCGCATGCCGCTGAAACCGCAATCGCCCTGAAAGAGAACGGCGCGGCCGGCGTCCATCTCGCGGGCCGTGGCGGCGACCGTGAGGCCGAATTGAAAGCCGCGGGCGTCGACGATTTCATCTACATGGGTTGCGACGTGCTGGGCGTCTTGAACGCCCTTCAGGCGCACCTTGGCGCGGCATAGGGAGAAGGCCATGAACAAGATTTCCGGCAAGATCCCGAACTTCGCCGAGGTCGGCCTCGCCTCCACCTCCAACTCGGGCGCGCTGAACGCCGCGGAATGGGAAAAACAGGCCGCCGCCGCGGCCGACCTTGATGCGCTGACATGGGAGACGCCCGAAGGCATTCCGGTGAAGCCCTTGTTCACCAGCGCCGATCTGACAGGTCTCGACTTCCTCGACACGCGCCCCGGCATCGCGCCCTTCCTGCGCGGCCCTTACCCCGCCATGTATGTCACCCAGCCCTGGACCGTGCGCCAATACGCCGGCTTCTCGACGGCGGAGGATTCCAACGCCTTCTACCGGCGCAACCTGGCGGCCGGGCAGAAAGGCCTTTCCATCGCCTTCGATCTCGCGACCCATCGCGGCTACGACAGCGACCATCCGCGCGTTGTCGGCGACGTCGGGATGGCCGGCGTGGCGGTGGATTCCATTTACGACATGCGCACGCTGTTCGACGGGATCCCGCTCGATCAGATGAGCGTGTCGATGACCATGAACGGCGCCGTGCTGCCGATTCTGGCGCTCTATATCGTCGCGGCGGAAGAACAGGGCGTGAAACCGGCGCAACTTGCGGGCACCATTCAGAACGACATCCTGAAAGAGTTCATGGTGCGCAACACCTACATCTTTCCGCCCGCGCCCAGCATGCGCATCATCTCGGACATCTTCGCCTACACCTCGCGGAACATGCCGAAGTTCAATTCCATCTCGATCTCCGGCTATCACATGCAGGAAGCCGGGGCGACGGCGGACCTGGAACTCGCCTACACGCTGGCCGACGGCGTCGAATATGCGCGCGCGGGCATGAAAGCCGGACTGGACATCGACGCCTTTGCCCCCCGGCTTTCGTTCTTCTGGGCCATCGGCATGAACTTCTTCATGGAAGTCGCCAAGATGCGCGCGGCGCGCCTTCTGTGGGCGAAGTTGATCAAAAAATTCGACCCAAAAAGCGACAAATCGCTGGCGCTGCGCACTCACTGTCAGACCTCCGGCTGGTCGTTGACGGCCCAGGACGTTTACAACAACGTCGTGCGCACCTGCGTCGAGGCGATGGCCGCGACGCAAGGCCACACCCAGTCTCTGCACACCAACGCCTTCGATGAGGCCCTGGCGCTGCCGACCGACTTCTCGGCGCGCATCGCCCGCAACACGCAGCTTTTCATCCAGCAGGAAACCGGCACGACCCGCAGCGTCGACCCGTGGGGCGGCAGCTACTACGTCGAACGCCTGACCTACGAACTCGCGAAGAAGGCGTGGGCGCATATCGAAGAAGTGGAGAGCCTGGGCGGCATGGCGAAAGCCATCGAAGCGGGCATCCCGAAACTGCGTATCGAGGAAGCGGCCGCCCGCACCCAGGCGCGCATCGACGCCGGCCGCCAGACGGTCGTCGGGGTCAATAAGTACCGCCTGACCGAGAAAGAGGACATCGACGTCCTGAAAGTGGATAATACCGCCGTGCGCGCCGCGCAGATCGCGAAGCTCACCCGGTTGAAGGCCGAGCGCGACCCGAAAGCCGTGGACGCAACACTGAGCGCGCTGACCGAAGCCGCCAAGACGGGCACGGGCAATCTCTTGACCCTGGCCGTGGACGCGGCGCGCGCGAAAGCAACGGTGGGGGAAATCACCGACGCGCTGGAGAAGATTTATGGGCGGCACGTCGCCGAGATCCGCGCGATCTCGGGCGTGTACCGCAAGGAAGTGGGCGCGAAGAACGTGGAAAGAGTCCTGAAGATGGTCGAGGCCTTCGCGGAGAAGGAAGGTCGCCGCCCGCGTATCCTGATTGCGAAAATGGGGCAGGACGGCCACGACCGCGGCCAGAAGGTGATCGCATCGGCCTTCGCCGATCTCGGTTTCGACGTCGACATCGGCCCCTTGTTCCAGACCCCGGCCGAAGCCGCGAAGCAGGCGGTGGAGAACGACGTACATATCATCGGCGCATCGTCGCTGGCGGCCGGGCATCTTACGCTGGTTCCCGCGCTGAAGGCGGAACTGGCCAAGATGGGCCGCGGCGACATCATGGTCGTGGTCGGCGGCGTCGTGCCGCCACAGGATTTCGATGCGCTTTACCAGGCCGGCGCGGCGGCGATCTTCCCGCCCGGCACGGTCATCGGCGAAGCCGCCGTCGGCCTTCTTGAAAAACTCAACACGGCGCTTGGCCATTAAAGGATGGGCGTGCGGGATCTCACGGCAGCGGATTACGTCGAGGGCGTTCTTTCGGGCGATCGGGCGCGGCTCGCGCGCGCCATCACGCTAATCGAGTCGCGTAATCCCGATCATCAGAAACTTGCGCAGGAAATGCTGACCGCACTGTTGCCGCGCACAGGCAAATCCTTGCGCATCGGCATCAGCGGCCTGCCAGGCGCCGGGAAAAGCACATTCATCGACGCCTTCGGCACGATGATGACGGCCCAGGGCCACAAGGTCGCCGTGCTCGCGGTCGATCCCACCTCGTCACGCACGGGCGGCTCGATCCTCGGCGACAAGACGCGCATGGCGCGCCTCGCCCAGGATCCGGACGCCTTCATCCGTCCTTCGCCCACCGGCGGCACCTTGGGCGGCGTCGCCCATGCGACCCGCGAGGCGATCCTGGTTTGCGAGGCGGCCGGTTTCGACATCATTTTGGTGGAAACCGTCGGCGTCGGCCAAAGCGAGATCACCGTTTCGGAAATGGTCGACTTCTTTCTGGTGTTGATGATCGCCGGCGGCGGCGATGAACTGCAGGGCATCAAGAAGGGCGTGCTGGAGATCGCCGACATGATCGCCATCACCAAGGCCGACGGCGACAACGTGACCCGCGCCAAACTGACCGCGACCGACTATCAGCACGCCTTGCGCATCATCACCCCGATGAATCCGGTATGGACGCCGCCCGTGGTCACCGTGAGCGCCCTGGAGAACAAGGGGCTCGAGACCTTGTGGGAGAAGATCGGCCACCATCGCCGAACCCTGCTCGAAAACGGCGACTTCGAGGCCAAACGACGGGCTCAGCAAATCCGCTGGATGTGGTCGATGATCGACGACCGGCTGATGGGCCGCCTGCGGGCGGACGCGAATATCCGGTCCCTGGCCGCGGACTTGGAGCGCGGCATCACCGCGGGCAAAGTGACTCCGGCCGTGGCCGCGGATAAGATCCTCGACGCATTCTGGACAACACTGAAGGGGTAGGTCTCATGTTGCGCGCCGCAGTCTTCGCCGGTCTCCTTTTCGCAACACCCGCCCTCGCCCAATCCGAAGCCGATCTTTACGCGAAAGCCCGCGCCATCCATGAGCGCGTGATCGCCATCGATACCCACGTCGATATCCCGTTCGATTTTGGGCCGCCCGCCTACGACATGCTGAAGCCGGGCCCGCGCGGGCAACAGGTTCACTTGCCGACCATGATCGAGGGCGGTTTGGATGTGCCGTTCCTCATCGTGTACATGGGACAAGGCGAGCGCACCGTCGCCGGCCGCGCGAAGGCCGCCGCCGACGCCTTCACGAAATTCGCCGCCATCCGCCGCGCGACCGACGAACTCTACAAGGACCAGATGGAATTGGCCCTGACGGCGGCCGACGTGCGCCGCATTGTCGGCGGCGGCAAGAAGGCGGTCGTGATCGGCATCGAGAACGGTTATGCCATGGGCACGGATTTGCGCCTTCTCGACGTGTTCCACGAATACGGCGCGCGCTACCTGGGCCTGCTGCACAACGGCCACAACGACCTGGGCGATTCCGCGCAGCCCAATCGCACGAAAAACGAACCGGACGCCGAACACAACGGCCTCTCGCCCTTGGGGAAACAGGTCGTCGAGCGCCTGAATACCCTCGGCATCATGGTGGATATCAGCCATTCGTCGGACAAGGCCGCCCTCGATATGCTGGCCCTGTCCGCCGCGCCGGTGATCGCGAGCCATTCGTCGGTGAAGGGCGTTTACGATCATCCGCGCAACGTGAGCGACGCCGTACTGGATGCGATGAAGCGTTCCGGCGGCGTGGTGCAGATCGTGGCGTTCGATCCCTATTTGCGCGCCGTGCCGAAGGAAAAGACCGAAGCCGTCGCCGCACTGCGCAAGAAGATGGGGATCACCGGGAACGACCTTTCCAAGCTGGAGCCGGGCCAGGTCCAGATGTACGACGCCGAGATCGCCAACATCGAAAACACCTGGCCGAAGGCCGGCGTCTCCGAACTGGTCGACCACATGGACTACGCGGTCAAGCGCATCGGGATCGACCACGTAGGCATCTCATCCGACTTCAACGGCGGTGGCGGGATCACAGGCTGGAACAACGCCGCCGAAACCCTAAATGTCACACTTGAGCTGGTGCGCCGGGGGTATACGGAGGAGCAAATCGCCAAGCTGTGGGGCGGCAACCTCTTACGCGTGATGGAACAGGTCGAGGCCTATGCCAAGCGGCCCCGCAAGCGGCGCTAAACCGAACGACAGCGGTCTTCCCCCGCTGGACGACAGCCGCACGCGGTCCAACCCGCTCACCGCGGCCCAGCACCTCACCGTTATCGGTACGCGCCTGATTTTTGGCGCGCTGTGCGGCACGATCCGCTTGTTGCGGGGCGCCCATCCCAAAAACTGGCGCACGATCCGCTACGGCCTGCACCGGGAAGAGATCCTGGATTATCACGTACCGTTCCCCGACACGCCGCCGCGCGCGGCCGTCGTGTTCATTCACGGCGGCGGCTGGCTGATGGGCACGAAGGATTTCTACAGCCACGACCTGATGTTCCTGGCCGAGACCGGTTATCCCGTCTTCAACATCGAATATCCCAAAGCGCCGGAACATCCGCACCCGCGTCCGCTGCGCGCCCTACTGGCCGCCCTTGTCTTCATCAAACGTTCGTTCCCCAATGCGGAACATATCCATCTGATGGGCGATTCCGCCGGCGGCAACATGGCTGTGATGGCGGCGCTTCTGCTGTCGGACACCAAGCTCCTGAAACAGGTCGATCCCTGGTGCGATCCGAAGAAATTGCCGCGGGTGCTGAGCGTCACGTCGATCTACGGCGTGCTCGACCGGGCCTCCTTGCTGAAACCGAATGTGCCCGCGGGCGCAACGCTGCTCGCGGCCTACGCCGGTCCCGCCGCGCTCGCCGACGCGGTCGGCCCGGAGCACGCCATCACCCCGATGGATCTCGCCTTCGAGCGCCATCCGCCGTGTTTTGTCGCCTGCGGCGGCGACGATCCGATCCTGCCGTCCAGCCAGATCTACGCGGAAAGGCTCCAGCGCGACGGGCATCGCGTGGTCTTGAAGACCTACGCGAAGGCGTTCCATGGATTTTTCAATTTTCCGGAAGGCGAACCGAAGCGCAGCTTACGCCGCGATATCCTCGACTTCCTGGGCGAGCATCACCTGTCGGTCAACGCTCGGTGAGCGGGCCGTAAAGTTCCGGACGGCGATCGCGGAAAAAGCCGAAGGCGGCGCGGGCGCGGCGCACCTCGTCCAGATCGATCTCGGCTGTGATGACGCCTTCCTCGGTGCGGTTCAACTCGGCCACCTTGTCGCCGCGGTGATTGGCGATGAAGGACGAGCCGTAGAACACCTGACCGTCCTCCGTGCCGACACGGTTGGCCGCGATCACCGGCACGACGTTGGACACGGCATGGCCGATCATCGCGCGCTGCCACAGATCCTTCGTGTCGAGATCCGGTTGCTCGGGTTCGGAGCCGATGGCCGTCGGATAGAACAACACTTCCGCGCCCTTCAGCATCATCGCGCGGGCGCATTCCGGGAACCACTGGTCCCAGCAGATGCCCACGCCCATGTTGCCGAAGCGGGTCTTCCACGCCTTGAACCCCGTATTGCCGGGGCGGAAATAGAACTTCTCCTCATACCCCGGGCCGTCGGGGATATGACTCTTGCGGTAGATGCCCATAGCCGCGCCGTCGGCGTCGACCATCACGAGGCTGTTGTAAAAGTGGTGGTCTTCACGCTCGAAGATCGAGGTCGGGATCACCACGTTCAGTTTTTTCGCCAGCGCTTGAAGGCGCAAGACCGCCGGATGGCTGTCGGCCGGGAACGCGGAATCGAAATGCGTTTCCTTTTCCTCGCGGCAGAAGTAGTGGCCCTGGAAAAGTTCGGGCGGAAGGATGACTTGCGCACCCTTCTTCGCCGCTTCGGTCACGAAGCCTTCGATACGCGCGATGTTCTTCTCCATGTCGGTGGAGAACGCGCACTGAATCGCCGCTACGGTCACTTTCGCCATCTTCGCCTCTCGCGCAGCCTTTAAGCCGGCTGCTGCTGGGTGATGCAGTGGAACGAACCACCGCCGGTTATAACATTGTTCGCCGGCAGGCCCATGGTGCGGCGGCCCGGGAACAGTTTCGCGATCGCCGCCACGGCGGCCTCGTCGGACTTCGCGCCGTACAACGGCACGACCACGGACGTATTGCCGATATAGAAATTCATCGAGCTGACAGGCATGACCTCGCCGTCTTCGTTTTCGACGCGGCCCGGCGACGGCACCGTCATGACCTCAAGTTTCTTCCCGTTCACGTCGCGGGCCGCCTTCAGGTCGGCGATGATCGCGTTCAGGGCGTCCTTGTTGGGATCGTCCGCGCCGAAGGGCTCCATGCACACGACCACGCCCGGCGCGATGAAGCGCGCGATATTGTCGATGTGGCCGTCGGTGTGATCGTTGGCAAGGCCGTCGCCCAGCCAGATCAGGCGTTCGATGCCCAGACCCGCGCGCAGGCGCTGCTCGATATCCGCCTGCGAAAGAGATGGGTTGCGGTTCTCGTTCAACAGGCATTGGCGGGTGGTCAACGCGGTGCCGAGGCCGTCCACGTCGATGGAGCCGCCTTCCAGCACCCAGTCGTTGGCGATGGCCGGTAGGCCCGCGCGTTTGGCGACGAACGCGGCGACCTGATCGTCGCCTTCAAGGACGTACTTGCCGCCCCAGCCGTTGAACTTGAAGCACGCCGCCTGTAGACCAGCGTCGCCTTTGACGAAAATCGGCGCGATGTCGCGGAACCAGATGTCGCCGAACACACCCGGGATCACCTCGGCGTTGAGGCCGGCAAGCGCGGCGCGCGCCGAGGCGACGGCTTCGGCGCCGTTGGCGACGATCTTCAAGGCCTCGCCGCGGCCCTCGTCGGCGATGGCCTTGAACAGCGCGGCGACTTCCGCGCGCGCGGGTTCCAGGTTTTCGAGCCAGAGATCGGCCGCGCTGGGCCACGCGGACCAGGTCGCGACGTGCGGATCCCACTCGGCGGGCTGGCGGACAAATGCGGTTTTGGGCGATGTGTTCATGGGGTGCTCACATACTGTCTGGAAGTCCCCCGTGCAATGCTTGAGAGTATGAAACTATGTCATCCGGGAACCTCACCGCCGACCGCCGTTACGCCTACGCCCAAGCCCTGCGCGCCGAAGGTGACTGGGCGGCGGCGGCGGATATGATCGCCCAGGCGCTGGAGCTTGCGCCCGCCTGGGCCGAAGGGCGCTTCGCCCTGGCGGAAACCCTGGCGGAGTCGCGTCAAGCGGACGCCGCGATCGACGCTTACCGGGCCTACCTCGCGATCGACCCGCAAGACTCGATGGGCGCCGCCGCGCGCCTGGCCCTGCTTGGCGCGGACCCCGCGCCGGCGCACCTCCCGCCCGCGTATGTCGCCCGTCTTTTCGACGAATACGCACCGCGTTTCGATGCCGCGTTGATCGAACGGCTCGGGTACCGCGGACCGCAACTCCTGAAGGACGCCGTCCTGCGGACGCATCCCGGCCGGTTCGCGCGCGCCTTCGACCTTGGGTGCGGCACGGGGCTTGCCGGCGCCGCGTTCCGCGACACAGTGGATTGGCTGGGCGGGGTCGACCTTTCGCCCGCCATGGTCAAGAAGGCGCAAGCCAAGTCCATCTACGACACGCTGCAAACCGGCGATATGGGCGTGGCGCTCGCCTCCCTCACCCAGCCTTGCGACCTGATCCTCGCGGCGGACGTCCTCGTCTATGTCGGCGATCTTGCTCCGGTGTTCGCCGCCGTCCATGACGTGTTGACGCAAGGCGGCCTGTTCGCGTTCACAGTGCAGCGTACGGACGGCGCGTCTTACGTGCTTGGGAAAGAACAGCGCTACAGTCACAGCCGCGCCTATATTGAAGCCGTGGCCCGGAACACAGGCTTCATGGTCGCCATGCTGGAAAACGTCACCGCCCGGCAAGAGGCGGGAAAAGACGTGCCGGGGTTACTGGCCGTGCTGGTTTAGGCCGCCCGCTTACCCGAGGTGGAACACCTGCGCCTTGAGATAAGCGCTTTCCGGCAGAAGCGGATGCACCGGATGATCGGGGCCCGCGCCCGCGGTCCGGATGATCTTCCCGGCACGCCCTGCGTCGCCCAGGCCGCGCGCCACGGCGGCGGTGAATTCGTCCAGCGGCGCGTTGTGGCTGCATGACGCAATCAAAAGAATGCCGCCGGGCGCTGTGACTTCGCCGCACAGACGGGCGAGCTTGCGGTAGCCTTGCAGGCCGGCTTTCAGGTCTTTCTTCGACTTCACGAAGGC
This sequence comes from uncultured Rhodobacterales bacterium, assembly GCA_964576515.1. GTDB lineage: Bacteria > Pseudomonadota > Alphaproteobacteria > Rhodospirillales > Rhodospirillaceae > SHVO01. Next base: position 64,496 of record CAZNUW010000004.1, on the reverse strand, counting down.
CGGCGGATCGGCGACGACGACCTGCCACGTTTTCTTTTGGCGGACGGCGTTTTCCAGAAACGGGAAGACTTCGGCCTTTTCAAAGGCGCAGGTCACGCCGCTGGCTTTCGCGGCTTTCGCCGCGAGGTCGAGCGAATGCGCGGAGCGGTCCACCGCCGTCACGGCGCTTGCGCCGCCGCGCGCGCAGGCGACGGCAAACCCGCCGGTGTGGGTATAGAGGTCGAGCGCGCTCGCCCCTTTGCTCAGGCTTCCCATGAACGCGCGATTGTCGCGCTGATCGAAGAACCAACCCGTCTTCTGGCCGGACGTGAGATCGCAGAAGAAAGTTGCGCCGTTCTCCTCGACCGGCACATCGCCGTCGAGCGCGCCGTGCACGATCCGAACGTCCTGATCGAGCCCTTCCAGGGTGCGCGCCGGCGTATCCCCGCGCACAACCACCGCCCGCGGCGCGACAAGGCGCACCAGGGCCTCGGTGATGAGCGGGACAAGCGCATCCATGCCGGCTGTGTTGGGCTGAACGACAAAGACATCGCCGAAGCGGTCGATCACAAGGCCGGGCAAGTCATCGGCTTCCGCATGGACCAGGCGATAGAACGGCCGCGCGAACAAGCGGTCGCGCAAGCTCATCGCCGCTTTCAGTTTCGTTTCGACGAACGCCGCGTCGATGGCCGCGTCCGGGGCGTGCGCCAGGACACGCGCGCTGATCAGCGTGCGCGGATTGAAATGCGCCGTGGCGAGCAATTCCCCGCCGGCGTCCGCGACGGTCACAACCGACCCCGGCGCGAGTGCCTTCACCGCCCGGTCCATCTTCACCTCGTTGGAGAAGATCCACGGATAACCGGATTGGAGGCGTCGCTGGGCGCGCGGCTGGAGGTGGAGGCGCGGGAGGCGTGTCACGGAGGCTGTCACTGGAGCTGTCACTGGAACTGTCATGGGCCGTGCTTTGCCACCGAATCGGGGAAAAAGCGAGGGGGAAGCCCCAAGATCGGCTGCCCGGGGCCCGGAACAGGGCTATACTCCCCGCGCCATCCAGACCGAGGGAGGTCTCCATGATCACGCTGAACGTCAACGGCCAGGCTCATCGTGTCGAGGTCGATCCCTCGACGCCGCTTTTGTGGGTGTTGCGCGACAAGCTCGCGATGACCGGAACCAAATTCGGGTGCGGCATCGCCCAGTGCGGCGCCTGCACCGTGCATATCGACGGGCTCGCGGCCCGGGCTTGCGTGACGCCCGTGGGCATGGTGGCGGACGCCAAGATCACCACCATCGAGGGTCTTTCGACGGACGGCAGCCACCCCGTGCAGCAGGCGTGGGTCGCGCTCGAGGTGCCCCAGTGCGGCTACTGCCAGCCGGGCATGATGATGGCGGCCGCGGCGCTTTTGAACCAGAAGCCCAATCCGACCGATGCCGACATCGACGCCGCGGTCACCAACATCTGCCGCTGCGGCACCTATCCGCGCGTGCGCGCCGCGATCCATTCCGTCGCCAAAACCTGAGGAGCACCGTCATGACCGTCGCCCTCAACCGCCGTTTGTTCCTGACCGCGTCCACCGCCGTCGGCGGCGGACTGATGCTGGGGTTCTCCCTGCCCGCCGGTGACGCCGAAGCCGCCGCCGCAGCGCCGGAAGTGAACGCGTGGATCGTCATCCAACCCGACGACACCATTGTTGTGCGTGTCGCGCACTCCGAGATGGGCCAGGGCGCCTTCACTTCGCTGCCGATGATGGTGGCCGAGGAGCTGAACGCCGACTGGGCCAAGGTGAAACCGGAATTCATTGATCCGACCGAACACGTCCAGCGCAACCGCGTGTGGGGCGGGACCGCGACTGTCGGCAGCCGCGCCGTGCGCACCTCGCACGAATACCTGCGCAAAGCCGGCGCCAGCGCCCGTGAAATGCTGATCGCCGCCGCCGCGCAACAATGGAAGGTGCCGGCCAGCGAACTCAAAGCCGAGAAAAGCGTCATCACCCATGCGGCGTCGGGCCGCACGGTGACCTACGGCAAAGTCGCGGGCGCGGCGGCAAAGATGCCGCCGCCCAAGGACGTTGCGCTGAAACCGTCGAGCGAATGGACCATCATCGGCCAGCCCGTCCATCGCATCGATATTCCGGACAAGGTGATGGGCAAACCTGTGTTCGCCCTCGACGTGCGCCTGCCCGAGATGCTGTTCGCCGCCATCGAACATGCGCCCGCCTTCGGCGGGAAACTGAAAAGCTTCGACGACAGCAAGGTGAAGACCCTGCCGGGCGTACGCGCCGTCGTGCCGCTGTTCGACACCGGGATCGCCGTCGTCGCCGACAGTTATTGGGAGGCCTCGCAAGCTTTAACAGCGCTGCCGATCGAATGGGACCGCGGTCCCAATGGACATATCAACCACGCGGACATTCGCAGCTTCGTGAACGAAGGCCTGACCGCCGCCGACGCCATCGAAGGCGCCGCGGAAGGGGATGTCGCGACCGCCCTCACAGGCGCCGTGAAGGTCATCGAGGCCGAATATCACGCCCCCTTCCTCAGCCACGTCCCGATGGAGCCTCAGAACGCGACGGCGCGCGTGACCGGCGATCTGGTGGAAATCTGGGCCCCGACGCAGAATATCGAAGCGACCCTCAATCTCGCCGCGCGCGCGGCGGGTGTGGATATCGCCAAGGTGAAGGTGCATCCCGTCATGGCCGGCGGCGGCTTCGGACGGCGCGGCGGACAGCTCGAGTACGTGCCCGAAGCGGTTGTCCTGTCCAAGACGGTCGGAAAACCCGTTCAAGTGATCTGGTCGCGCGAGGAGGATATCCGCCACGACTACTACCGCCCGATTTCGGCGGCGAAGTTCAAAGCCGGGTTCGATGCGCAAAACAATCCCGTCGCCTGGGATACCCGCATCGCCGGGCAATCGATTCTGTCCACGACAAATCCGGAAGCGCTGAAGAAAGGACCCGACCTCGGTTTCCTCGTCTGCTTCACGGACAACCCATATGACGTCGCGCACCGCCGCGTCGATTTCGGCATGCGCAACACGCATGTGCCCGTGGGCTACTGGCGCTCGGTGAACCATTCCCAGAACGGTTTTTTCCGCGAGTGTTTCGTCGACGAGATGGCGGAAGCCGCCGGCGCGGACCCTTACGAATTCCGCCGCAAACTCCTGGCGAAAGCGCCGAAGCAGCTCGCGGTTCTGGACGCGGTCGCGAAGGCCGCCGGCTGGGGCCGCGCGTTACCGCCCGGCGTTTATCAAGGCATCGCCCAGGTGGACGGCTACGGAAGTTATGTCGCGAGCGTGGTGGAAGCCTCCGTGCGGCCCGACGGGCATCCGAAAGTGCACCGGGTGGTGACCGCCATCGACTGCGGCCATGTGGTGAACCCCGACACGGTAAAGGCGCAAACGGAAGGCGCCGTCGCATGGGCTTTATCGGCCGCCTATTACGGCGAGATCACCATCAAGAACGGCGGCGTGGAACAAGGCAACTACCACGACTATCCGATGGTGAAGATGGCCGAGATGCCGCCGGTGGAGACGGTGCTTGTGCCGTCGGGCGACTTCTGGGGCGGCGTCGGCGAACCCGGCGCGCCGCCGGTCACGCCGGCCCTGCTGAACGCCATGTACAAGGCGACCGGCCGGCGCATCCGCAGTCTGCCGATCATCAAGGACAGCCAGGCGCGCTCGGCGGACTAAATTAGAAGGGCTTCACCACGACCAGGATCACGATCGCGATCATAAGCACGGCCGGGACTTCGTTCATCATCCGATAGAACTTCGCCGGCCGGGCGTTCGCGTCCGTTGCGAAGTCCTTTAGCCAGCGCTCCATCTTGCCATGCATGAAGCCAAGGCCGGCGACGAAGGCCAGCTTCGCGTGCATCCAGCCTTGTGACCAATCGACAGGGCTCTGCGGAAGGAACAGCATCGTGACGCCGAACAGCACGGCCACGACCGCGGCGGGGCGCATGATGATGCGCATCAACCGGCGCTCCATTCCTTTCAAGAGCTCGGACGCTTCCGATCCCGGCGCAAGGCCGGCGTGATTGACGAACAGGCGCGGGAGATAAAGCAGTCCCGCCATCCACGCGATCACCGCGATGATGTGCAGCGCCTTGATCCAGAAAAACAGCATCGTCCCCTCTCGATCTCTACGGCCACTTCGCCACGGGCGGCATGCTCATGAGATAAGCGTCCGGGTTCGCATCTGTGGCGAAACCGAACTTCGTGCCCCTATCATAGACAAGATTGAATTCGACATAACGGCCGCGTTTGACGAGCTGCCGCTCGCGATCGGCGTCGGTGAAGGCCGTGTCCTTCCGGCGCGCGACAATTTTGGGATAGACGTCGAGGAACGCCGCGCCGACATCGCGCAGGAAGGCAAAGTCCTTCTCGATGTCGCCGCTGTCGAGATCGTCGAAGAAGATGCCACCCACGCCGCGCGGTTCCTGGCGGTGCGGCAGATAGAAGTACTTATCGCACCACGCCTTATATTCATCGTAGGCGTTCGGACGATAGCCGTCGCAGGCCGCCTTCATCGCGGCGTGGAAGTCTTTTGTGTCCTCGTCGAACGGGAACGTGGGCGTAAGGTCCGCGCCGCCGCCGAACCAGAGTTTGCTGGTGTGCATGAAGCGCAGGTTCATATGCACCGTCGGCACGAAGGGGTTCGCCATATGCGTCACGAGCGAAATGCCGCTGGCGGTGAACTGACCGCCGGACTCCTTCGCGCCTTGCACTTGCGTCATTCCCTGGTCCGAGAGTTTGCCCCAGACGTGGCTGACGTTGACCCCGACCTTCTCGAACACCTTGCCGCGCATCACGCGCATCCGGCCGCCGCCCTTCAGACGGTGATCGGGACCACGTTCCCATTCGGTTTGCTCGAACTTGGCGCCGTCCTCGAAACCCTCGAAGCTGGCGCAGATCCGGTCCTGTAAGCCCCGGAAGAAGGCGACGGCGTCGGCGATAAACTCGGGAGAAGCTGCGGGCGTGTTCATTTGGCGGTCCGTTCATGCACGTAGTCGACAACGCGTTTCACGGCATCCGGATCGACTTCCGGCCAGATGCCGTGCCCAAGATTGAAAATGTGACCGGGCGCGGGACCGGCGTCGGCCAGCACCTCATCGACGCGCTTCTCAAGCGTCGCTTTTGGGGCAAATAGAACGGCGGGATCGAGATTGCCCTGGATCGCCTTGCCCGGTAGCAGTTTGCGCGCGCCCGCGAGCGACACGCGCCAGTCGACGCCGACGACGTCCACAGGCAGCTCGGAGATAATGTCGAGCACGGTGCCGCAGTTGTTCCCGAAATAGATCAGCGGCACACCGAGATCCTTCAGCCCCTCGAAAATACGTTTCACGGGCGGCAGCGCGACATGGCGGAAGTCGTACGGTCCGAGCAATCCGCCCCAGGATTCAAACAACATCAGGGCTTGCGCGCCGGCGGCGGCCTGCGCCCGCAGGTAGACAATCATGGCGTCGGCGAGTTTTTCGAGCAGGCGCGCCGAGACTTCGGGTTCGGCGTGAAGGAACGAGCGCGGCACGGCGAATTCCTTCGAGGGCTTGCCCGCCACCAGATAGGCGAACAACGTGAACGGCGAACCCGCGAACCCGATGAGCGGCACATGCGCCGGAAGACCGGCACGCGTCAGGCGGATCGCTTCCATGACGAACGGCACATCGCGCTCGGGCACGAGGGCGCGCATTTCATCAACCTGCTTCAGCGTCCGGATCGGATCCGCGATCACCGGACCGGGCGCGTAATCGAGATCAATCCCCATGCCTTCGAGCGGCACCATGATGTCGGAGAAGATGATGGAGGCGTCGAAGGCGAAGCGGCGGATCGGCTGCAACGTCACCTCGGCAGCGAGTTCCGGCGTGCGCGTGAGTTCGGCGAACCCGACCTTGGCGCGCACCTCGCGGTACTCGGGCAGGTAACGCCCGGCCTGACGCATCACCCAGATCGGCGTGTGCGGCACGGGCTGACGGCGACAGGCGGCGAGGAACGGCGGAAGGTTATCGGTCACGGTTCTATCCTTTGAGGCCGGCCTGGCGGCGGGCATGGGCTTCGGCGAGCACGGCGGCCCCGCCTTTCGAGATGAAATCGCCGGCGGCGGCGATTCCGAGACCGGCCGCGTCGGTGATCGGTCCCGTCCGCGTCACCGATACGAAGTCGGCGCCGTCCAGATTGCACGCAGCGGCGTACAGTGAGACGGTCGACCCGGTAACGGTCGCGAGAACGCCGAGCGGCACCTGGCAGCCGCCTTCGAGGCGGCCCAGCATCGCGCGTTCGGCTTCGATTGCGATGCGGGTGTCGCCGTGGTTGAGGGGTCGCAGCCACCGCAGCGTTTCCTCGTCTCCCGCGCGCGCGCAGATCGCAATTGCGCCTTGCGCGGCGGCGTTCGGGAAAATGTCCGTTGCAAGCAACTCGGTGATGCGGTGCGCGAGGCCGAGACGTTTCAAGCCGGCGGCGGCGAGAATGATCGCGTCGTATTCACCGTCGTCCAGTTTGCGGATCCGCGTCGGCACGTTGCCGCGCAGCTCGACCTGTTGCAGATCGGGCCTGGCTTTCGCCAGGAAGGCCTTGCGCCGCAGACTGGAGGTGCCGATGCGCGCGCCGGACGGTAGGTCGGCAAAACTCACGCCGTCACGGGTCAACAGCGCGTCATGCGGATCGGCGCGTTCGAGCACCGCCGCGAGCGCCGTATCCGCGGTCATCGCGGTCGCGAGATCCTTCAAGCTGTGCACGACCAGGTCCACCTCCTTGTCCAGGAGCGCGCGATCGAGTTCGGCCGTGAAGAAGCCCTTGCCTTCCGTGGACCACAAAGGGATGTCGGTCTGAAGGTCGCCACGCGTTTTGATAATGACGAGTTCGACCGCGGGCGCGCCGGGCAGAAGGCCGATCAGGCGTTTCACCTCTTCGGACTGCCAAAGGGCCAGGGCCGAGCCACGGGTGCCGATACGCAAGGTCATACGGTTTCTCCTTCGAGAAGGAACCGGTAGCCGACGCCCCGCACGGTGAGGAAGTGACGCGGCTCATGGGGCGCGCGTTCAAAGATCTTGCGCAGGCGCAGGATGAAATTGTCCACCGTGCGGGTGGAGGGGAATACTTCGTAGCCCCAAACTTTCTCAAGCAGGTCGTCGCGGGTGACGACTTCACCGGGCTGTTCGGACAAGACTTTCAAGATCATCGCTTCTTTTTCGGTTAGATCGTGGAACGAACCGTCCCACGACTTCGCGCGGAAGGTCCGGAAGTTCACTTCGTTTCCGGCGAAACTCAACACGCCGTCGGACGCCGGCTTGGCCACCGACTGCTTGTACCAGTCCCACCGGCGCAAAATGGCTTTCACGCGCAGGAGAAATTCGTCCAGGTGAAAGGGCTTGGTGAGATAGTCGTCGCCGCCGGCTTCCAGGCCGCGCACCCGGTCTTGCGGATCGCCGCGCGCGGTCAGGAATAAGACGGGCGTATTCTTGCCCGCCTGACGCAGCGCGCGGCAGACGGCGAAACCGTCCATGTGCGGCAGCATCACGTCGAGGATCAAGAGGTCGTAGTCCGTCGACAGCGCCTGGGTCAGCCCGGCGCGGCCGTCGTGGGCCGCGTCCGCCGTATAACCTTCCGCGCGCATGTTCTCGGCCATGCCTTCGGCGAGATGGAGATCGTCCTCGACCACAAGAATGCGGTGCATATCGCTCATTGCATGTCACTCATGGGGCGTCCTGTGTCACGGCCGTGGGCCAGGTGACCGTGAAGGTCGCGCCCTTCCCGGGTCCGTCGCTGTGGGCTTTGGCGTCGCCGTTCTCGAAGTGCATGAACCGGCGCACGATATAGAGGCCCAGCCCGGTGCCCGCGGCGTCGCGGCCGCCCATGATATCCAGGCGCACGAACTTCTCAAACAGCCGCGCGCCGGCCTCCGGTTCAAAACCGATGCCGCTGTCCTTGACGGACAGTTCGACCGCGCCCTTCGTGCGGCGGCCGGAGATCGCGATCGTTCCGCCTTTCATGGGCGTGACCGCGGCGATGGCGTTGTCGACAAGATTGCGCAACACGCCGTCGGTCGCCACGGCGTCGGCATAGAGATCGAGGTCGGCGGGCACATCGACGGTAAAGGTCACATTCTCGCGGCGCGCGACTTCCTCGACATTGGCGAGCACATGACGTACCGCCTCCGCGACCCCGATCCGCTCGCGGTTCAACTGGACGCGGCCGCGGTCCAGCCGCGCGCTGTCCAGGATCTTCGCGACCATATTTTCCATGCGCCGCAGGTCATCCAGCATGCGATGCGACAACTGCTGGAGTCGTTCCGGCGATAACGACCGGCGCAACATGGTCTCAAGGGACAGTTGAAGGCTGGCAAGCGGCGTCTTGAACTGGTGGGACACCATCGCAAGGAAGTTATCCTGCTTACGCCGGACCTCCGCTTCGCCGGAAAGGCCGCGCCACAGCACGGCGATCCCGGCCGCAAGCACAAGCAGGAAGAATCCGCTTTCCCAGGTGTACTGGTTCACCCGGCTGCGGCGGGCGTCCTCAAGATCGAGAAGCGCCTCCGGTTTCACGGAAACTTCGCCCGCGACTACGTGAAGATGCGGAAAAATCGCGCCGATCTCGGCCCCGCCGATGCCCAGCGCCTCAAGCCGCTGACCGGCGGCGACGTCGTATGTGAAGTGCGTGCGCATCTCCTGCGTGCGTTCTTCCACATACATGCGCTGGTCGATCAGCCACCACACGACCTGCGCCACCGAAAACGCCTGGAGCGCGATCATGACGATGTGCAGGAAGCGAATGGGATCGCTGCGGAGCGTGGCGGCCATGGCGGTTCTTCCGGTTGTGTCGCCTATCGCGGAAGGGCGGCGACGGTTTCCTTCAGCCCTGAGACGAAGGTGTCGATATCCGCCTCCGTATGGGCGGCGGACAGGAACCCGACCTCGTAAGCCGACGGCGCAATGTAGATACCCTTGTCGAGAAGCGCTTGAAAGAGCGGCGCGAAGCGCGCGCCCGCGCCGCCGTCGATCGCCTCGGCCGAACGGGGCGGCGCGCCGTCCTGGAACGACAGCCAGAAGATCGAACCGATGCGCGCGAAGCCCACGGCCCGGCCCGTTTCCTTCAAGGCCGCGGTCGCTTTCGCTTCGAGCACGGCGCCCAGAGCGTCGAGCTTAGCGATGACGTTGTCGCGCTCCAGAATTCGCAGAGTCGCAAGCCCCGCCGCCATGGCCACCGGGTTCCCGGACAAGGTTCCCGCCTGATAGACCGCGCCCTCCGGCGCAATGTGCCCCATCAACTGTTTCGATCCGCCGTAGGCGCCTACCGGCAGACCGCCGCCGATGACTTTGCCGAACGTCACGAGGTCCGGGGTGATGCCGTAAAAGGCGGCGGCGCTGCCTTTCGGAACGCGAAAGCCGGAAATCACCTCGTCGAAAATCAACAAGGCGCCGTGCTCCTTGGTTAGCTTGCGGAGTTTCTGCAGGAATTCCGGACGCTGAAGGAGCAGGCCGTTGTTGGCGGGCACAGGTTCGATGATAACGGCCGCGATCTTCGCGCCTTCGGCGGCGAACAGCGCGTCGAGTTTCGCATCGTCGTCGAGCGGCAGCACACGCGTCAGCGCCGCGAAGTCCTTCGGCACGCCGGCGGAAGACGGTTGCCCGGCCGTCACCAGGCCGGACCCGGCCGCGACAAGAAGATGATCGGCATGGCCGTGATAGCAGCCGGAGAATTTCACCACGAGATCACGCCCCGTGGCGCCGCGCGCCAGACGGATCGCGCTCATGGTCGCCTCAGTACCCGACGAGACGAAGCGCACCTGCTCCAGCCCCGGATAGGCGCCGACGACACGCTCGGCCAATTCGACCTCGCCGCGGCACGGCGCGCCGTAAGTCGTGCCGAGCGCGGCCGCTTTCTGCACGGCCGTCACGACTTCCGCCGGCGCGTGGCCCAGGATCAACGGGCCCCATGACCCCACGAAGTCCAGATAGCGCTTGCCTTCTTCATCGGTGACATAGGCGCCCTCACCCTTGGCGATGAAACGCGGCGTTCCCCCGACGGAGCGGAAAGCGCGCACGGGCGAATTGACGCCGCCGGGAATGAAGCGGCGGGCGCGCTCGAACAGCGCGGCATTGGTATCGGTCACGAGGTCTTCTCCTTGTCGCTGAGCGGATGACGCGCGGTTTCGCCGTGAAGGGCGTCCTGGACGCCGCGCAAATAAGCTTGAACCGCGTGCGGGCCGGATTCGGTCGCGAGCGCGCGCAGGCCCTTAAGAGGCGCATGCGCAAGGCGGCGCGCGAAACCTTCGGCCCACTGGCGAAGGCCGTCTTCCGTGGTTGCGGATTTTGGCAACCGGCGCAGGCTTTCCACCGCCGCGCGCTGGTACTGCATGGTCAGATCCTGGATCAGCGAGGACGCCTCGCGAATGGCGTATTCGCCGCGCAGGCGTTCGAGATGCTCGTCGATCACGATGCGCGCAGACGCCAATTCGCGCAGACGCTCCGTGCGGCCGAGGGCCGCATCGGCAATGACCGCGTCCATACCGAGGCGGGTAAGGCCGGCGATCAGACCGGCGGCGGGATCGACGTTGGGCGGAACGCCCAGGTCGACGATCAACGTCCCGCGTTCGGGCGCCGCGGCGGCGATCCGCGCGGCGACAGTCAAGTCGATGATCGGTTCCGCGCCCCCGACGGCGGTGATCACGGCGTCAAGCGGGCCGGAGTCGGCAAGAAAATCGGCAAGTGGACGAGCTTCGCCCCCAAGATCCCGCGCAAGTTCTTCCGCGACCTCGAAGGTGCGGTTGACCACGACGATCGGCAGCCCCAGCGCGGCGAGCGCGCGGCCGGCGTGCCGGGTCATCGGGGAAATGCCGACAACGGCGATACGTCCGCGCGCGCCGTCGACATGCGCGCCATCGACATGCGCAAGCGTGCGCTTGACGGCGTAGTCCGCCAAGGACTCCACGTTGGCTGTGCCCGCGATCTCGCGATGCACGTCCTGGGCGGCGCGCAAGGCTTCCGCGAACAGGTAATCGAGCTGCGGTCCGCAGGTGCCGGCGGCCTTCGCCGTGCTCCAGGACTGGCGCACCTGATTGTAAATCTCCCGCTCGCCGGCCTGAGCGGAATCCAACCCGGATGCGACGAGGAACAGATGTTCGGCTGCCCCCTCGCCCACCCAGGCGCGAAACACCTGACGGACATCGCCGCCGGCAAGAAGGTCGCCGAAGACATCGCCGAGCGCGTCGCGGCAGTCCTGCGCGGCGAGGGTCTCATCGCCCGCGATGATGAATTCGAGACGGTTGCAGGTTCCGATATAGGCGAGCTCGGCGACGCCCAGGCGCGCCGCGAGGCCCCGCAAGCGGTCCTCGATCTCGGCCTTCGGCCACGCGAGGCGTCCCAACCGGTCGACCCCGGCGGATTTATAAGAGGCGCCGATAAGCGCGAACTGATCCATGCAGGCGAAATAGCACGGCCCGCCGGCCGCTATGTCACAGCCGTGTCATAGGATTTAATATATTGATATTTAAGTGTATTTTTAGGATATGCGGACCCAAGGAAAGGACCGGCGCCCACGCGCCGGTCCTTGACCTGCGTGCGGCCGGTTAATGAACCGAACGCGGAACCTTGAAATAATCGAAGCTCAGATCTCGGACCTTTCCGGCTTGGCCATCGCCCTGGACGAGATCCTTGAGGTCATAGGCGGGCGCCTTCTTCAGCTCTTCCTTGCTCATCGGCACCACGTAGCCGTCCTTGTCCTCGGAATAGTCGAGGACGGACCACGGCACGGGCGCGTATTTCTCGCCCATGCCCATGAGGCCGCCGAAGCCGACGGCGGCGAACATGATGCCGTTGGAGAGTTTATCCAACACCACGTCCTCCACATGGCCGACCTTGTCGCCCGTGGCGTCGTAAACGGCGGTGCCTTTGACTTTCGAAGCAAGAATGGCGGTGGTGTGTCCAGCAGCGGTCGGCATGCGTTCCTCCTAAAAAACATGGAAAACCGAAGAGGTAACGGGTCCGAAAATGCTTTGTTCCGGCGTGGAGAAATTCAGAAGGACGTCCAACCGGACGCATAGAACACACGAGAGTTTTTCACTTCACGCCCGTCCTACGATCCTTTGAACCGCCCGCTTCACCCGCGCCGTGTCCGGAGGCGTAAAGCAGAAGAACCAGTCCGCAAGCTTGCCGTCGCGGCCGACGAGATACTTGGTGAAGTTCCACCAGGGCCGGCCCAGAAGGCCCGCTTCGCGCGCCAGCCACCGGAACAACGGATCGGCGGCGGCCCCTCGCACATGGACTTTTTCCGTCAGGGGAAACGTGATCCGGTAACGCGTCTCGCAGAACGTTGCGATCTCGTCCGCGGCGCCGGGTTCCTGCCGGCCGAAGTCGTTGGACGGGACGCCGAGCACCACGAGGCCGGCGCCCTCATGCTCCTCCCAAAGGTTCTGCAACGCCGCATACTGCGGCGTATAGGCGCACAACGACGCCGTGTTCACGATCAACATGGGACGTCCCGCATACGCCGCGAGATCGAGCGGCGCGCCCTGCAGCGACCGGAGCCTGAAATCGTACGCGGTCGTCATCACTCGGCGATCAGGCGGGCGTCGTTGGCGCTAAAGCCGCCGGACTGACGCCGCCAAAGCCGCGCGTAAGTACCGCCGGCGGCGAGCAGTTCGGCATGGCTCCCCACCTCCACGATGCGTCCCTCCTCCATGATGATCAACCGATCCATCTGCGCGATGGTGGACAGCCGGTGCGCGATGGCGATCACGGTGCGCCCTTCCATCAATGTCGTCAGTTGTTCCTGGATCGCCGCCTCGACATCGGAGTCGAGCGCGGACGTCGCCTCGTCCAGGACCAGGATCGGCGCGTTCTTGAGGATGACGCGCGCAAGCGCGATGCGCTGGCGCTGCCCGCCGGAAAGCTTCACGCCGCGTTCGCCCACTTGCGCATCGAAACCCTTTCGCCCGTAGGAATCCTCCAGTCCTTCTATGAATTCGAGGGCGTGCGCGCGGCGGCAGGCCTCGCGAATCTCGTCGTCCGTCGCATCGGGGCGGCCGTAGCGGATATTGTCGCGGATCGAGCGGTGCAAAAGCGACGTATCTTGCGTCACCATCGCAATCGCCGCGCGCAGCGACTCTTGCGTGACCGCCGAAATGTCCTGACCGTCGATCCGAATGCAGCCCGCATCCACGTCGAAGAAACGCAGGAGAAGATTGACCATTGTGGATTTCCCCGCGCCGGACGGCCCCACAAGGCCGATCCGTTCGCCGGGTTTGATGACAAGATCGATGCCGTGCAGAACCCCGCGCGACGTCCCATATCCGAAATGCACGTCTTCAAACGCGATGGCGCCGCGGGTGACATGCAACTCTTTCGCGCCATCGCGGTCGCGCATGGTCCGCGGCGTCGCGATGGATTTGATGCCGTCCTGCACGGCGCCGATCTGTTCAAAGATCGTCGTGATGCTGGAGGCGACCCACCCGGACATCGACACGATCTGCCAGGCCAAAGGCAGGGCCATCGCAACCAGTCCCACATCCACCTCGCCGATCGACCACAAATAGACCGACAAGCCGCCGACGCCGACCACCAGCATCGCGTTGACGGCCGTGAGAATGAAGCTGAACTTCGTCATCAGCCGCAAAAGCTGATGATAGATGACGGTATGTTCATCCACCGTTTCGCGCACAAAGGCGTCTTCGTCGCGCGGGCGGGCGAAGAGTTTCACGGTGAGGATATTGGTGTAGCTATCCACCACCTTGCCCGTCAGCGCGGATCTGATCTCCGACACGGCGCGTGAACGGTCGCGCATGCGCGGCACGAAATAACGGAGCAGGAAGACGTAGGCGGCGAACCAGACGAGGATCGGCAGCGCCAGCCGCCAGTCCGCGCCCGCCAGCAGGATGATCGCGCTCGTGCCGTACACGAGGATGTACCAGACGGCGTTCAACGAGGCGACGACGCTTTCCCGCAAGGACGGCCCCGTCTGCATGATGCGATTGGCGATGCGGCCCGCGAAATCGTTCTGGAAGAACGTCCATCCTTGACGCACCACATGCCAGTGGCTCTGCCAGCGGATCAGGTTCTGGAAGTTCGCCGCAAGTCCCTGATTGGTGACCAGCCCCTGAAAGAGAAGGACGATCGGCCTGATGACGATCTGGATCACCGCCATCGCAAGCAACAACCGCCAATGGTCGCGGAACAGCTGCTCGGGCGTGTTGTTCGCGACGAGGTCGACAACCTTCCCGATGAAAATTGGAATCAGTAGGTCGAGGAATGCGACCAAGGATCCCATCACGAACAGGCCGATCAACAGGCCGCGCGTCTGCCGGACGAAATGCCAATAGAACGCCCCAAGGGCGGGCGGCGGCGGGTCGCCCGGCGCGATCTCGGTCGGCCTCAGAAAGCGCTCGAAAAGAGTGAACATCGCTTTAGATGGAGTTAATCCGGTTGGATCTTCAGAACCCGGCGTAGGCCTTGCTCGAATTCCATGACCGTGAGCGGCTTTTGCAGAACCTCGCACGACGTCCAATGGCCGTGCACGCCGTCGCGCCCGTAACCGGTGATAAAGACAAACGGGATGCCGGCGGCCTGTAAACGTTCCGCCAGGGGAAAGACCGTCTCGCCGGCCAAATTCACATCGAGGATGGCGAGCGACGGCGGCTTTGCGTCCAGCAGTTCAAAGCCGACGTCCACCCGCGCGGCATGGCGGATGCTGCCCGCGCCCAATTGGCCCAACATCTCCTCGATCAGGAACGAAACCATCGTTTCATCCTCGATCAGCAATACATCCAGCCCGGCCAAAAGGTCAGCGCGCGGCATACGTCATCCCCTGTTAGAGAGCGATTTCTATCACGCATCTCAGTCCCTCAGGGGGGAAAGACGCGGCATAGACGCCATCGAGTTCGTCGATGATGGCGCGTTCGATGAATTTTGTCCCGTACCCGGATCGGGTCGGCGGTGCGATCCGTGGCCCGCCGGTCTCCACCCATTCAAGTTTCACGCGATGGCCGTCCACGAGCGCCCATGTGACGCTGACTTTCCCCTCGGCGCCCGAAAGCGCGCCGTATTTGACGGCGTTGGTCGCAAGTTCGTTGAAAACCATCGCCACCGCAATCGCAACCCGGGGGTGAACGGCCACGTCCGGTCCTTGCACCCGCACGCGCGCGCCTTGCGGGCCGGTATAAGGCGCAACGATGGAACGGATCACATCGGCAAGATGCGCGCCCTCCCAATTCTTGCTGCTCAGGACGTTGTGCGCGCTTGAAAGCGCCTGAAGCCGTGCGTCGATTCCCTGGCGGACCTCGGGCACGACGCCCGAATTGCGCAATCCCCGCCACACAATGGCCTGCACGGACGCAAGCGTATTCTTAACTCTGTGATTCAGTTCGTTGACGAGCAGTTCGCGATGGCGTTCGGCGCGCACCAACTGCGTGGCGATGCGAAACGCAAAGAACCCTCCGATGAGGATCAGGGTCAGGCCGATGCCGAAGGTTGTCACAAGCGCCTGACGCGTTGGGACCGCAAAGGCGTTCAACGGAACGCCGATCGCGACCACCCATTCCGTCTGCGGAGACCGTGTGAAACCCGTCAACACGCGTTCGCCTTCAACGGAGGTGGTTTCCGTGATCCGCTCGTCGCCGAAAGCGAGTTCGGCCCGGAGCGAGTCCGAGCCGGACGTGACGGTGTCTTGCGCCAGCATCGGGCGGCGCGCGACGTGATGCGCCGCGCGGTCGAAGACCGCCACGACCCAACCGTCGGGAAGCTCCAGCTTGGTCAGGATGTCGGAGAAGGTCGAACGTGGCGCGTTGAACGCAAGATTGAACGCCACGCGACCATCCCTCATCACTGGAACGTTGACCGTGAAAGCCGGCTCGCCCGACCGACGACTCAGATAGATATTCGAGATCTGCGGACGCGCGTGCTGAAACACGCGCGTGATGGCGTCCAATACTTCCGGCCGCACCAGCGCCTGCGCGGGATCGGCGTTAGAACTGAAAAGCTGATGGCCGGCGGCGTCGGCGATGGAAATCGCGGTGTCGGCCGGAAAGCGGGTGAGGAAGCGTTTTGCGTCGGCGTCAAAATCCGCGAACCCGTCGGCCTGCAACCCCGGCGCGAGGGCGAGAACTTCAAGAGCGGCCACTTGGTTCTGAAGTTCGCGATCCACCGCGATCATGGTGCTGCGGGTGATCTGCAAAAGCTGTTCCGCGGCGGTGTCCTTTGCGCGCTGGTAGCTCTGGAACACGATCACGGCGGTCAGCACAAGCATCGGCACAAGCGTGCCGGCGACGAGGACAAGAAGGCGAACCTGAAGGGGCAGCGGCTTGGGCGAAAAAAGCGGCGGCGCGGGCGTCTTAACGCCTCCCGCAGGGTCCGCTGACGGTTGCCTGAACGTATCCACCGCTTGCCCGTGTCCACATCATGTGTACCGGTCTGTTTTCGGCCTTTAGGCGCGGAGTGTCCAGGGGGTTCACACGCGCGGTCCCTTTAAAAAAAGGGGTTCAAAAAAAACGGGCCGGCAATCCGCCGGCCCGTGGGAAACAGCTTCCTTGAGAAGCTGATATGGAGAAGCCTATTTGGACTTCGATTTGGCGCCCGTCGGTTCCGGCACGCCGATCTCGCGGCGCAGGTCCGCCATCGTGACCCGGCGGCCGTGGATCGGCGCGAGGGTCGCAACGTCGAGACCGAGACGCTGGATGTTTTCATAGAGATTGACGTTGTAGGGATTGGGCGTCGCAGGGGCCGGGGCGCCTTCCGCCAGCGGCGACCAGGCGTCGGCCTCGGTGAGGATCTTCTCGTTCGGGAGATAGACCATCAGGAAGCCGTCCGCGTGCCCGCTGCCCTGGATCGCGTAAATCTCGATCGGGCGCTTGCCGTCGGTCAGGACGTGTTTGTCCGCCACCGTCTCGAACGCCGCCGCCTTGCCGCTCTTGCTCATGGCGTCGGGGTTGAGCGTGCGCGGATTGGCCCACGCCGCTTCGTAGAACGGACGGGCGACCTCGTGCGTCACAACGGTCGCGCCTTCGGCCACAAACGGACGCAGACCGCCCGAGTGATCGAAGTGCACGTGCGTGTTGACGACATAACGGATCGGTTTGTTGGGAACGAGTTCCTTCGCCTTGTCGATCACGGCCTGTCCGCGCGCTTCGCTTTGGGGTCCTTCGACGACGACGAGGTGATCCGCCTGATCGATCAGCAAGCTGTGGTGGCTGCCGCCGCGCAGGTAATAGACGCCGTCCGCGAGCTGTTCGGACTCCACGTTGATCGCCGGCGGCGTGAAGGATTTCACGTCATCGGGGACCGCAATGGCCACTTGCGGGTTCTTGGTGACCGCCGC
Source organism: uncultured Rhodobacterales bacterium (assembly GCA_964576515.1). GTDB lineage: Bacteria > Pseudomonadota > Alphaproteobacteria > Rhodospirillales > Rhodospirillaceae > SHVO01. The sequence goes on along the minus strand of CAZNUW010000004.1, from coordinate 47,227 downwards.
GACGTCGATCTCGAGGACGGGGTGGCCCGCCTGCGTGCGCACAATGCGTCCCGGGAACCGTACGCCGTTGAAGTCCTTGTAGCCGGAGTATGCGAACTCGACCGGCGTGTCGCCGGTGACGGGATTGTCGAACCACGACTGGACGCGCGTGACTTCATTCGCGGCGTTGATGGTGCCGGCGAACTTGTGCTTACCGACGGCGAACGACACTTCGGAGCCGCCGTTGGCTTGGGTGACGGTCGCTTTATTAGCTGCGGCCGCACGCAGGAAGCCGTGCGGCGTCGCCCAGATCTCGACCGCGCGTTCGTCGGCCGCGGCCGGCTGCGCCGCGTTGGACCCGTTGGGTGCAACGTTCCAGGCCATATCGCCGGAGACAAACTGATCAACCTTCTGTTCGACCGGCGCGGGGCGCGTGCGGTTCGGGTCGATCACTTGCAAACGCGTGATCTCAACGCGACCGGAGGCCGGGTCGGCATAAGAAACGGTTTGCGTATAAGCCGAGACGTCGAACGCCGGCCACGCCTGGTTCGGCACCGGCGCTTGACCGAACTGATACCACTTCCCGGCGCCGCTGAAGCTGATCGACGTCGTGCCTTGCGCATCGAGCGCCTTCGATGCCGCCGGCAACGTCCCCGACGGTTCGGAGCACGCGGCCAGCGCGAAGGCCATGCCGACACTCAACAGTCCCAATTTTCTGAGATGCATTCTGATCCTCCATGGACGGAAATACGGGCGGAAGGGTGCAACGAAATCAGGGGCTTAAGCAACGACAACCGCGTGAAACACCCTCCTCTTTTGTAACAAGAGCATGTTTTTCCTTCGCCGGTCCCCTCCGCAGGGGTGGCGCGTCCGTGAAACCCTTAGGTCTCAACCAGATCGTCCGCCGCCATCGGTTGAGAAGGCGCGTCGATCAGGACAACCGGATCCTTGATCGCGCCCGCCTGCCGGTCGAACAGTCTGCGATACAGCCCCGTCTCCCGCGCGAGCAAGGCATCGTGCGTGCCGTCCTCGGCGATTCGGCCGCGGTCGAACACAAGGATACGGTCCAGCGCGCGCACGGTCGAAAGCCGGTGCGCGATGATGAGCGCGGTGCGCCCCTTCATCAGACGTCCGATCGCCTCCTGGATCAAAGCCTCCGATTCCGAATCGAGGCTGGAGGTCGCCTCGTCGAGGATCAGGATCGGCGCGTCGGCGAGGAAGGCGCGCGCGAGCGCCACGCGCTGACGCTCACCGCCCGACAATTTCACGCCCCGCTCGCCCACCAGGGTTTCGTACCCTTTGGGCAAACGCATGATGAAGTCGTGCGCGTTCGCAAGCCGCGCCGCGCGTTCGATGTCGGCGCGCGAAGCGCTGGGGCGCGCATAGGCGATGTTCTCGGCCAGACTGCGATGAAACAGGATCGGCTCCTGCGGCACGATGGCGATTTGCGCGCGCAGCGATTGCTGCGTGGCGTCACGCACGTCCTGTCCGTCCACCGACACGATTCCGTCGGTAACGTCGTAAAGCCTCTGGATCAGCTTCACGAACGTCGTCTTCCCCGATCCGGAATGGCCGACAAGGCCAACCCGTTCACCACCCTTCACCAGCACCGAGAGATTGCGGAACAAGGCCGTCTCGTGCCCGCCGTAACGGAAGGTCACATCGTCGAAACGCACTTCACCCGCCGACAGCCGCGCCGGTTTCGCGTTCGGCCGATCCTCGATGCCGAGCGGCTGATCGTACATGGCCACCATTTCCTCCATGTCGTTCACCGAGCGCTGCAGATGCGTGACGTGCTGCCCGATATCGCGCAGGTAGCCGTGCATGATGAAATAACTGGTGAGCACATATGCGACATCGCCCGGCGACGCCTGCCCTTCGAGCCAGAGATAAAGCGCCGATCCGATGAGCGCGAGTCGCACCACCCACAACAGCGAAATCTGCGCGGTGCCCGACCATGTTCCCAATCGCCAGGTCCGGTCGGTGCGCCGCCGCCATTTGTCGACGACGCTCGCGAGACCGGCCTCCTCCCGGGTTTCGGCGCCGAACGCCTTCACGACGGCGTTGCTGCTGATGGAGTCCGCAAGGACGCCACTCATGCGGGTGTCTTGCGCATTGGACAAGGACGCCGCGGGCGCGACCATTCGCGTCGCCATAAGCACCGTGAGCGTGACGTAAAAGATCGCGCCGACGCCCATGACCACGCCCAGCAACGGCGACTGGACGGCCAGAAGGATCATCGTGCCCGTCAGAACGACAAGGGAGGGCACGAGCGCGAGCAGAATCGTATCGTTCAGAAGATCGATCGCCCACATGCCGCGCGTGATCTTGCGCACGGTGGAGCCCGCGAAAGTGTTCGCATGCCAGTCGGTCGAGAACCGTTGGACGCGCCGGAAGGTATCCGCGGCGACATCGCTCATGATCCGAAGCGTGAAGCGGATCATGGACATCCACGCCGTATGACGCAGGATGACCATTCCAAGCCCCAAAGCGCCCATGATCACGAACAGATCCAGAATGCCCGCGCGCGCGTTCTGCACCAGGGCGTCGATCAATTTTCCCGCGACGACCGGAACGAAGATTTCAGTCAGCGTCGCGCCGGTCATGGCGAACACCATCACGGCGACAAGGGCCGGCTGCCGGGCCCAATGACGGAAGGTAAACGTGAGAACGGCGCGCATCGCCTCCGCGCGCGGCTTTTTATGCGATGACATATGTCCGATCCGGCGCGATGCGCGCCGGCTCCAATTCTTGAATTATATCGAAACCCGGCAACGCCGGGCGGCGGTTCGGTTCCGGACCACGAGCGCGGGTGGCGCTCGGATGGGAGGCCCTAGGGCGCGCTAGGCGCGCACACGGGCCTTGTGTCGACGGACCTTATTTCGACAGACCGTGTGTCGAATGTGAAAGCAGCTTTGCATCGCCAACCACCGCCGTTGTGAATGGGCGCGGGCAAGATACTGCGCGCCGCCCGTTGGCGCAACGGGCGGCGCGCCACCCAGCTAACCGAGGGGAAAAACCCGCCCTTAGGTCACGAGGCCGCTTTCCAGCTCCCCGGCCGCCGCGCTATCAATTTGAGGCGGGGACCACAAAAACACGGGGACGTAATCTGTTAGCGGTACAGAGCGCCATTGGCCTGTGCGCCATCGTCGGGTTGGCGTGGCTTTTCAGCGCACGGCGCAAGGGCGTCCTTTGGCGGCCCGTGGTCGTCGGCATCGCGCTTCAATTCGCGCTGGCCCTGGCTATCCTTAAAATCCCGGCGATCCAGCATGGGCTGACGGTGCTGAACGACGCGATGAACGTGCTGACGGACGCCACGCGCGCCGGAACGTCCTTCGTCTTCGGCTATCTCGGCGGCGATCTCTTACCGTTTGAAACGACCGGCCCCGGATCGCCCTTCGTGTTCGCGTTCCAGGCCCTGCCCGTCATCCTGATCGTCGGCGCGCTGTCGGCGCTCCTGTTCCACTGGAACATCATCCAGCCCGTGGTGCGCGCGTTCGCCTGGGTCTTGCGCCGGACCATCGGCCTCGACGGACCGGCGGGCGTATCGAGCGCCATGAACATCTTTGTGGGCATGGTGGAATCGCCCCTCGTGGTGAAGCCCTATTTGAAGAAAGAGTCCGCGGCCGGCCTGTTCGTCATCATGACCGCCGGCATGGCGTCCAGTTCCGGCAGTGTGATGTTCATCTACGCCACCCTGTTGGCCGACATCATCCCGAACGCCCTGGGGCAGGTCATCGCGGCCTCCATCATCTCGGCCCCCGGCGCGGTGGTGATCGCCTACCTGATGCTGCCCCCGACGGAAGACGAACTGAAGAACGCCACCGACCCGTCCGCGGTGGAGATCGAAGGCGGCGAAGGCGAGAACGCGATGGCCGCCGTCGCCCGCGGCACGTTGGAGGGCGTACAGCTCTGGCTCAACGTCATGTCGATGATCGTCGTGCTGGTGGCGCTAGTCTATATGGTGAACGCCTTCATCGGATTGGTCGTGCCCGACATCGGCGGCGCACCGGTCACGATGCAGCGTTTCCTCGGATGGGTGATGTCGCCGCTGGCCTGGCTCCTGGGCATCCCTTGGGCGGAGGCGACGACAGCGGGCGCGCTCCTGGGCACAAAGACCGTCCTCAATGAAGTAATCGCCTACGCCGATCTCGCGAAACTTCCCGACGGAACCCTTTCGGAACGCTCCACCCTCATCATCGTCTATGCCTTGTGCGGTTTCGCGAACTTCGCCTCGCTCGGCACCATGATCGGCGGCATCGCCGCCATGGCGCCGGAACGCCGCAAGGACGTGGCGGCGCTGGCTCCTCGAACACTGATCTCCGGCACGCTCGCGACCTGCCTGACGGCCGCCATCGTCGGTGTGATTACCTAGGCCTCGAGCTTGATCTCGGCGAGACGTTCGCGGAGATAGGCGTCAGCCGTGATGGTTTGCGGATAACGGCTCGGGCGATCGGGCGTCACGCAGGACGGCAGCACGTCGATCACATAGTCCGAGGCGAAGTGCTGAAAAAACGGCATCGAATAACGCGAGAACCCCGCGCGGTCCGGCGTCGGATTCACGACACGGTGTGTCGTTGACGGAAGCACGTGATTGGTCAGGCGCTGGAGCATATCGCCGACGTTGACGACGACACAGCCCGGCGGCGGATCGATATCCCGCCACACACCGTCGCGACCGAGGAGTTGAAGACCCGCCTCTTCCGCGCCCAGCAGGAGCGTAATGACGTTGATGTCCTCGTGCGCCCCCGCGCGGAGCCCATCGGCGCCCGGCGCCAGCGGCGGATAATGCAGCAGGCGCAGGATACTGTTGCCGCAAATCACCTTTTCACGAAAGAAATCCGGCGAACGTCCGAGATAGACCGCGATGCCCCGCAAGATGCGCAGGCCCAGGTCGTCCATGGCGTCATAGAGACGCGCCACCGCGTCATCGAACGTTGGAACTTCAGCGACGGAGAGGTTCGCGGGCATCGTGGTAGCCAACCGGTGGTCCGCCGGAAGATTGCGGCCGACGTGCCAAAACTCCTTGAGATCGGCGCGCGCCGCGCCCTTCGCGGTCTCGATCCCGAAAGGCGTATAACCGCGCTGGCCGGCGCCTCCGGGAACGACATAGCGGCGCTTCACGTCATCGGGCAGCGAAAAGAACCTCCGCGTCGCGTCGAACGCCTCGGCGATGGCCGCGCCCGCGATACCGTGATCGGCGATGACGGCAAAACCCGTCCGCGAAAACGAGTCACCCAACGCTGCCGCAAAGCGCGTGAGATCGTCTTCGGCTTTATGAATGGAGATCGGAGCGACAGACATGCCGCACGATAGCAAAAAGGCCGCGCCGCGGAAAACCCGACAGCGCGGCCCTTCTTGTGTTCCGCCGCAGCCCTAGCGGCTGGCGGCCGTCGTGCCGCCGGCAGGGATCGCATCGTTTCCGGCGACCGCGCGCGGCGGGTGCTTCACATAAACCTGGATGTAGTCGCCGTCGAGCGCGGACGAAAGCGCGGTGTTCTGGCCCGTCTCGTCCGGATAACCGTCCGCGAGGCGGTACATGGCGCGCGTGAGCGACTGAGACGCGACCTGGCCGTAGGCGGCGTGGTGCGTGCCCCAACTCGTCTTGAACTGCAGCATCCAACTATAGATATCGGCGTAACCGCCGATAATCCCGGAGGCGCGTTCGGGCGTCAGTTTCAGATTGAACTGCATGCCGCGCACCAGATTGTGCCCGCTGGTGTCGAAGGCGATGGAGTTCGGGATAAGGCCGTCGGCGGGCTCGGTGGTCAGCACGCCGTCGACGATCTTTCCCTTCATGCGGGTCTGATAGACCTTGCCGAAGCGGTCGTCGATGCGCTGGGTGCCGCCGGGGATGAAGTCATTGCCGGTCGCATCCGACAGCAGCGTGTCGAGGCCGCGGTAGGTGGTGACGATCACGTCCGGATCGTTGACCAGATCGTCGACTTCGCTGATCTCGAACATGAAACGGTTCGACGGATGGCGGCGCAGGTAGTTGGTGTCCTGGAAATTAATGAAAGGGATACCGTCGCCGTTCCAGCCGCCCAGGCAGCCGAGCGCACGGAAGAGTTGGTTGTCGACGCCCTTCACGCCATCGATGTTGGTGAAGTCGTTTGCGTCGGTTTTGCCGTCGAGGTTGATGCCCGGTGCGATCTTACCTTGGGCTTCCTTGAACGGCAGGCCGTCCTCGGAGCGGTGCGGGAAATAAATATCCGCCTCGCGGGCGAGCTGAGTTTCCTCAAGCGTCCACTTCTTCTGGCCTTCCGGGAACAGGACGGCGAATTGCTCGCGCGGGCCGTCGTTCAAGCCGGTGGGGCACTCGTCCTTCATGCCCGGCGTACGGTGAACCGCCCAGGCGCGGCGCGTCATCGCGTAGGCGATGCGGCGGTCCTTGATGCGCGGCTCGATGGCATCGGCATTCGCGGTTCCGATCGACGCCATAAACAACCCGCCCGTAAAAGCGAGGGTCACGGCGGCGAGCGTGGCAGAAGAGAAGATCGTGCGGGTCATTCCGGCACCTTTATCCTTACAGGTCTCCCAACCTAGTAAGGGCCGCGTGCGGGTCAATGCGGCCGCTCCCAGGGCCTCAGTATAAGCGCGGCCGAGGTTAACCGCCTCCTACGAAAAGCGCCGTTCTTGGAAGAATTTTCTCCTTTTTGGGCCCCGGGCGGGTATAGGGTGAGGCCATGGGTCAAAAACCCTTGCCGGGCGCCCATTCATATTTCCGGCCTTGAGGGACCTATACACACCGGTATTCTCGGCGACCTTTTTTCCTCGAGGAAGTCCATGAACGAACAACTCGCGATCTCGGCGCGGGGGCTGATCAAGCGCTTCGGCGACGTCCATGCCGTGAACGGCATCGACCTCGATGTCCCGCGCGGCATGATCTTCGCCGTCCTGGGCCCCAACGGCGCCGGCAAGACGACCTTGATGCGCATGCTCGCCACCCTCTCGCACCCCGACGGCGGCAGCGCGACGGTGATGGGCCACGACCTTGTGCAGGCGCCCGGCGACGTGCGCGCCGCCATCGCCATGACGGGCCAGTTCGCCTCCCTGGACGAGGACCTGACCGGCCGGGACAATCTTGTCCTGCTGGCCCGCCTCTGGGGCTTCAAGGGTGAGGCCGCCCGCAAGCGCGCCGACGATCTTCTTTCCGCGTTTGAATTGACCGACGCCGCGGCGCGCCAAGTGAAAGACTATTCGGGCGGCATGCGCCGCCGCTTGGATATCGCCGCCTCCCTGGTGGTGACCCCGGGCGTCTTGTTTCTCGATGAACCGACGACCGGCCTCGATCCCTCGGCCCGGCAATCGGTGTGGACGATGATCCGCGGCCTCGCGCAGGCCGGCGTGACCATTCTTTTGACCACACAGTATCTCGAGGAAGCCGATCAGTTGGCGGCGCGCATCGCAGTGATCGACAAGGGCCGGAAGATCGCCGAAGGCACCAGCCGCGCATTGAAGGCGCAAGTCGGCTCGGGCTTCCTGCATATCCATGTCGAGGATTCTTTACGCATCGACGACGCCGCGCGGATTCTGGAACAACGCCTGGGTCATGCCGTGCGCCGCAGCGCCGAAGGCAGCGAACTCGCGGTGATGGCTGGATCGCCGGCCGCCGCCCATGAAGCGATCGGCGTCCTGATCGCGCAAGGGATCGCGGTGTCCGATTTCGCCCTCGGCTCGCCGAGCCTGGATGAAGTGTTCTTCAGCCTTACGGGGCGGGAACGCGCCGAAGAGGAGCAAAAGAAATGAACCAAGCCACGTCCGTTCTGCTCGGCGTCGCGCGGCCGCCGAAACCGTCGGGTATTTCCAACGCGCTCGTCTTCGGGTGGCGCGCGGTCTTGAAGTTCCGCTACGTGCCCGAACAGATGTTCGACCTGGTCATGACCCCGATCATGTTCACGCTGTTGTTCACCTTCGTCTTCGGCGGCGCGTTGGCGGGCAGCCCCAAGGAATATCTGCAGATTTTCGTGCCCGGCATCCTGGTGCAGACGGTGTGTTTCAACGCCGTCTATTCGGGCATGGGGCTTTCGACCGACTTGAGCAAGGGCCTGTTCGACCGCTTCCGGTCGCTGCCGATCTGGTCGCTGTCGCCGTTCGCGGGCTTGATGGTGGGCGATGTGCTGCGCCATCTGATCGCGGGCGCGATCATCTTGTCGATTGGACTGATGCTGGGCTACCGGCCCGGCGCGGGAATCCTCGGAGTCGTCGCGGCATTCCTGATGCTGTTTGTCATCGGCTTCGGCATGGGCTGGATCTTCATCGTGCTCGGTTTGCTGATTCGCACGCCGATGACGGTGATGACGGCAGGCTTCACCTTCTTGTTCCCGTTGGTGTTCGCCTCCAACATCATGGTGAATCCCGACACGATGCCCGGCTGGCTGCGGGCCTTCGTGGAAGTGAACCCCGTGACGCTGATGACGACGGCGGTGCGCGGTTTGATGAACGGCGGCGCGGGCGCGACCGATGTCCTAATGGCCCTGATCGCGCCCGCGGTGCTGACGGCTGTGATGGCCCCGCTCACACTGTGGCTTTACCTACGCCGTTAGCCGCCGCACCCCGAGAACTTCCAGAGCGGCGAGACCGGCGACCGCAAAGGCCTGCATCGCGACGAAGGCGGCGCCCAGCGCATTGAACGCGACCGCGCCGCTCAGAAGATAAAGGCTGCCCGCGACCCAGCCGATATTGCCGAGGATGATGAGCCATACGCCGGCGGCTGGAATCGGACGGCGAAGCGCGACCGCCGCCATGAACAGCGCAATGGGAAACAAGCTGACGCCGGCGCCGCGCAGGAGGTCTTCGGGAAGCAGAGTCAATCCGGACAGCGCGGCCGTGCCAAAAGTCATGGCAAGGCCGGTGGCGAAACAGGTGGCCGCATCCAGCAGCAGCACACGGCGCAGGAACGCCGGATGCGCCGGGATGCCGGCATCGGGGATCATCTCGAGAGTGTTTTGCATGGTCGTCTCCATTCGCTGGGTCATGAATGGGATGGAGGATGCGCAGCGCCGGGGATGAAAGCGATTAAGCGGGAGGTAATAACGCCAAGTTTTTTTTGCCGGGCCATTACCTGGCATGTAATTGCCGCGCGCCGGACCGCTGATAGACTGGCCGGATGAACCCGACCCATGCCCCCATCGGACAATTGGTGAAAGCCTGGCGCGAGCAGCGCCGCATGAGCCAGTTGGAACTCGCCAGCGAAGCGCGCATCTCACAGAAACATTTGAGCTTCATCGAGAGCGGGCGGTCGGCCCCATCGCGCGATATGATCGTGCATCTCGCAGATCATCTTGAAGTCCCCTTGCGGGAGCGCAACGCGCTGCTCCTGTCCGCCGGCTTCGCCCCGATCTACCGGGAACGCGCGATCAACGATCCCGCGCTCGTACGGGCGCGTGCGACCGTCGAACAGATCCTGAAAGCCCATGAACCGTTCCCCGCGCTGGCGGTGGATCGGAACTGGAACATGATCGCAGGTAACACGGCCGCTTTGACGCTGACCGGCGCCGCGGATCCGGAACTCCTCAAACCTCCGGTCAATGTGATGCGCCTCAGTTTACATCCCAAAGGCCTCGCGCCCTTGATCGTGAACCTCGCCGAATGGTGGCATCATCTGATCGAACGCATGCGCCGCCAAGCGCGCCTCACGCGCGACCCCGGCATCGAAGCGCTTCTAAAGGAAGTGGAGGCCTATCCAGCGCCGGCGGAGAAGTTGGTCGCCCCGCCGGACGACGACATCGCGATTCCCTTACGGCTGCGCACGCCCGGCGGCGTATTGTCGTTCCACAGCACCATCACGGTGTTTGGCACGCCGGTCGAGATCACGCTGTCGGAAATATCGCTGGAGGCGTTTTACCCGGCGGACGACGCAACCGCGGCGGCGCTGCGCGCACTGCCCTCCGGGGCCTGAAACACCTCTATTAGTCTTCGATCATCGCGATGGCGCTGATCTCGACCATATAGTCGGGGTGCGCGAGCGCGCTGACTTGGACCGTCGTGCTCGTCGGCAGGGCTTGTCCTAAATATTCGTCGCGGACATCGAACGCCTCACGGAATTTGTCCCAACTGGTGACGAAGGTGGACGTCTGCACCAGATCGTCCATCGTCGCGCCCACGGCGGCCAGCGCTGCCTTGATGTTTTCGCACACCTGGCGAAGCTGGGCGCGCATGTCGCCGGGGCCGACAATTTCGCCCTTGGCGCCCGTCGCAAGCTGGCCCGCGATGAAGATCATCTTTCGCCGCCGCGATGCGGTCACGATTGAAAAAACGTCTTTGCCGTTGACCTGGATGCGGTGCATCCCATCGACGGCCGGTTTGCGCTCGATTGTCACGCTGAGATCCCTCCCGATCTTACCGATGGATCATAGAGTAATGCGCGCAGCCGCGTCACGACTCACAACGCGAGGTCGGTGAATTTCAGAATCTTACGGCCTGTGTCTCATTTTCGCCCGATTCCGCCGCCATTGGGAGCAACGCCGATTCTTTGTTGTTCATGTAGAGGGGGAATCCGCGATGCGACAACGCTTGTTCTACAAGCCACCGAGAAAGCTGCCCCGCATGGTGTGGGGCGCGGTCCTCGGACTGCTTCTGGTTCTAATCTTCCTGCGCGCAGGATTAGACCCAAACACATCCAACACGCGATGGATTATCCCATTGGGTCTTGCAATCCCGGCGGGCGCGGTGGGCGGATATCTCTATGCGCTTCTCGATCCGATGCGTGCGCGCGGCCATGGGTTCGTCGCCAACCTGCTCGGCGGCGGCGTCTACCTTGGCTTGCTGAGCGCCGCCTTCGCGGTCGGCATGAACGGCTAGTGGTCCGATTCTAACATTCGCATCTCAGTTTCTCGGCAAGCGGGGATGCGAATGTCGAATCCGCTCCACTAGGACGGCGGCGGCGATGGCCGCACGGCAACGACAAGCGCGAGGCCCGCGAGCGCGCAGGCCCCGGTGAATCCGGCGACCGACGGCCATCCACCATGTAGCCAGAACCAACCGCCGGCCGTGCCGCTGATACTGGACCCGAGGTAGTAGAAAAGAAGATAGAGCGCGGCCGCGTGGCCCTTCGCGGCTCCGGCAAGGAGACCGACGGACGCGCTCGCGACCGCATGGCCGACGAAGAAGCCCGCCGTCGCGAGGATCAACCCCGCGATGATGGCCGCGAGCGATCCCGAAAGCGTCACGATGACGCCCGTGAGCACAACCAGGAAAGCCGCGATCATCAAGGGCCGCACGCCGAACCGGTCGGCCAGCGCCCCGCCGAAGGACGACGAGACGATCCCGAACCCGTAAGCGAGGAAGATCAGGCTAACCGCGGTCTGACTGAGCGCGTACGGCGCCTCCGTGAGGCGGAACGTCATATAGTTGTAGATCGTGACAAAGACGCTCATGAGAAGGAAGGCGCAAACATAAGTGCGCAAAAGGCCGCCCGTCGCTAGGTGGCGGACGAAGGCGCGCAGATGAAAAGCCGGTGCGAAACCGGCGCGGCGCTCGAAATTGCGCGACGGCGGAAGCAGAAGGCGAAAACCGATAGCCGCCGCGAGGCACACGCCCGCGACGATCGCCATCGCAACGCGCCACGAGACGAATTCCGAAAGCACGCCCATGCCCATGCGGCCCATCATGCCGCCGAAGGCGGTGCCCGCGACATAAAGCCCCATGCTTTTCCCAAGGTGCGCGGGTTCGATCTCCTCGGCGAGGTACGCCATGGCGACGGCGGGCACGCCGCCGAGCACAAAGCCCTCAAGTCCGCGCGCGACCAGAAGAGCCGACCAATCGGGCGCGACGGCGGCGCCGAACTGTAAGAACGCGGCCAGCGCCATGGAGACGAACATCAATCCCCTGCGCCCGATAGCCTGAGAGAAAGCGCCGGCCATCGCGATCGACACCGCCAGAGCGCCTGTCGTGAGGGACAAGGCAAGAGAACTCGCCGCCGGCGTGATCCCATAATCGCGCGCGAACAGCGGGAGAAGCGGTTGCACACAATAAAGCAGGGAAAAACTCGCGAACCCCGCAAGAAACAGCGCCCAGCCCGCGCGGGTGTAGGCGGGGGTGCCGAAACGGATCCAGGAGGACGTTGGAACAGTCACGCGCGCAGATACCCAAATGTGCGCGCATTCTTCGCAAGGATATCGTTGGTGTCGCCCGCGTCGGGCGCGACATCCCAGTTTTCCCGCTGGAACGTTCCGCCGAGCACGAGGCCGTCGGCACGGGGGAAGGCGTAAGCCCCGCCGCGCGAGTAAAGATTGCACGTAAGGTCCGCCTGCGGAAGTAGAACGACCAACTGGCCACGGATCGGCATAAGCGCCGCGTCGTTCATCAGCGCTTTCGCGCCGAGCCCGGTGCAATTGAAGATGACGTCTTCCGCCAGCGTCTTGAACTCTTCCGCGACGGAGAACGAACGCACGACCAGCTTACCGCCCGCCATCAGGAAGTCTTCCAAGACGGCCTGCAGATAAGTCGAGGGTTCAATCATCATGGCGTCGTATTGCTGCACCCATGCCCGCCCGAACGGATGCTGGCCCGGATTGAGGAGGCGCATTTCGGGCGCGACATCGCGTAAGGAGTCCTGGAATCGGCTGAACGGTTCCGGCCGGTCGGTGATGACGTAGTTCCGCCGCCAGGAGACACCGTAATGCGGCCCCAACATCGGCTGGAATTCCCGGTACGCCGCGCGCACCGCGCGATGGAACCGGCGCAGAAAGCCCTCGTCCACGGCCGCGTCGTCGAACACCGTTGTCGGCCACCAATGACCGCCGGCGATATTCGATGTGGTGTCCGGTGGAAGGTCCTTCGCATAAATCGTGACCGCGGCGCCGCGGCGTTGCAGGAGCCGGGCGGTCGCAAGCCCGACGGCGCCGCATCCAATGACGGCGTGGGCGCGACCGGCCTGATGCCCCATCTCCACGGCTTCGTGCGCGGTGCCCCAGGACAAGGTGATGCCCGCGCCGCCGTGGCCGTAATTATGAACCAACCGCTTGCCGCCGATGTCCTCGGATTTCACGACATATCCCTGCGGGCGGAAGGGCCGCAGACCCACGACAACACGCGTGACGCGATCCGCCGTGACTCGCACAGTGGGCACGATAATGCCGTGGCGTGGAGCAACCCGCCCCGACACGCACGCGGAAAGCAGGCCGGCTCCGGCGACAAGACCAAATGTGCGGCGTGAGACCAACATGACGCAATCACATAAGAAAGGTGCGACGACAACGATCCTCAGTGTGGGGCAGGCCCGCTCATTTGCAATGTCATTTTGCGCCCGCTCTTAAAACTGATAGGACACCCCGCATGACCGAAACCTCCACCGTGTCCGATTATCGGCTGCCCGCGCATTGGGCGCCCTTCGTCATGCCATTGTTGCTGTCCATATGCATGACCTTCATCGTATCCGGCATCGCCACGGTCAAAGCGGTCGGCCTCACCGACGACTTCCTCGGTCTCTGGATGGGCGCATGGGGTGTGAGCTGGGTCATCGCCTTCCCCGTTCTTCTTCTCGTCCTGCCCGCCGTGCGCAAGCTGACCGGCCTCATTGTCCGGCCGAAATAGGTGTCGCCCCGCGCCCGCCTTCGTCAAAGAACCTTCGCAAAATAACGCACGGTCTTGCCGCGCTCTTCTAGAACGGCGCGGCCGATTTCCCTGAACCCGAGCGCCGCATGGAAGGCGTCGGACGGGGGATTCGGCGGATCGACATTCACCTCGCAGACGACAACGGTGTGACCGGCCGCGCGGGCCAGCGCGAACAGATCTTCATACAACGCGCGGGCATGGCCCCGGCCGCGGGCGCGATCCGCCACCGCGATACGGTCAATGTAGATGAAACGATCATGTCGCGCCTTCAGCCATAGATAATTGGGACTGTCGTAGCTGGCCGTATGATCGAGGGCGAGCAGGAACGCCTCGGCGGGCGCGATCAATTGCGCGTAGAACGCCTGTGCGACAATCGCCGACAAGGCCGGCGAGTCAAGCCACGACAATTCGCGTGCATGCGCATTGTTGAGCGCGAGCACCGCGGGCTCATGGATCGGCGCGATCGGCGTAAAATTCATTTCCGCGCCGTTTGCAGGTGGTCGAGTGGCAGCGCGGTGCGATGGCTGATCTCGCGCAGCACGAAACCCGAGCGGACTTCGGCCACACCCGGCAGTGAGATGAGGCGCTTGGTGGTGAACTCCGAATAGGCGTCCAGATCGACGGCGACCACATCCAGGATGTAATCGAGCGGACCGGTCATGAGATAGCAGGCGATGACCTCGGGCAGGCGCGTCACCTTGGTGATGAATTTCTCGGTCGCCGCTTCGGATTGGCGCTCCAGCTTCACCTCGACGAACGCGCGCACACCCAGACCAATCGCGCGTCGGTCGATCAGGGCTTGATACCCCTGGATGACGCCCTGGTCCTCCAGCGCGCGGACGCGCCGGAGGCAGGGCGACGGCGAGAGCCCCACCTTCTTCGCGAGTTCAAGATTCGAAAGCCCGCCGTTCTCCTGCAAGGCATTGAGAATCTTGAGATCGAACACGTCCAGCGGCATGGGCCCTCCGATTGTGCATTTTGTATATTTTGCGCAATTTTATGCTTGTAGAAAGGCCGAATCTTCCACCTTCGCAATAATAGTGCGGAAGCGGCGCGCTATTATTGTTCAAATAAGCTCATTTCCACGCACGGAGGATACATGCCCAAGCTCATTTCGCCCGCCAACCCCATGGGCACCGACGGCTTTGAATTCGTGGAATACACGGCGCCGGATCCGAAGCTTCTGGGGCAGGTGTTCGAGACGTTGGGCTTCAAGAAGGTGGCGCGCCACCGGTCGAAGGACGTGAGCCTTTATCGCCAGGGCAACATCAACTTCATCATCAACGCGGAACCCAAGAGTCGGGCGCAGCGCTTCGCGCGCGAACATGGGCCCAGCGCCTGCGCCATGGCGTTCCGCGTGGAAGACGCGGCGTATGCGCATAAACGCGCCCTTGAACTCGGCGCCGCCGACGTCCCGAGCAACGCGGGCCCGATGGAACTCAATATCCCGGCCATCGAGGGCATCGGCGGCTGCACGGTCTATTTCGTCGACCGTTACAACTCCGGCACGATTTACGACGTGGACTTTGTGTTCGACGAAGGCGCCGACAAGGATCCGGTGGGCGCGGGTCTGATCGACATCGATCACCTGACCAACAACGTTTACAAAGGCCGTATGGACTATTGGGCCGACTATTACGAGCGCCTGTTCGAGTTCAAAGAGACCCGCTACTTCGACATCGAAGGCAAGCAGACCGCCCTGAAATCCCGCGCGATGGCCGCGCCGTGCGGCAAGATCCGTATCCCGATCAATGAGTCCGTGGACGATCAAAGCCAGATCGAAGAATACTTGCGCGCCTACCGCGGCGAAGGCATTCAGCATATCGCGCTTTCCACCAACGATATCTTCGCGACCTTCGACGCCCTGAAGAAGATCGGCGTGCGCTTCATGGAGCCGCCGCCGGACACCTACTACGACATGATCGATGGCCGCCTGCCGGGACACGGCGAAGACTTGGCCAAACTGAAGAGCCGCGGCATCCTGGTGGACGGCAGCACGCACGAAAAGCCGCGCCTCCTGCTGCAAATCTTCACCGACACCATGATCGGGCCGATCTTCTTCGAGATTATCCAGCGCAAAGGCGACGACGGTTTCGGCGAAGGCAACTTCAAGGCCCTGTTCGAGTCCATCGAGGAAGACCAGATCCGCCGCGGCGTCCTGAAGGCCGCGAGTTAAGAGGCCCCCCATGCTCAAAGGCATCCATCACGTCGCTTACCGCTGCAAGGACGCCAAGGAGACCGTGGACTTCTACCGCGATCTGCTCGGCATGGACTTCACGGTGGCCTTCGCCGAGGATCACGTCCCGTCGACAGGGGCCTACGATCCCTATTTCCACGCCTTTCTGGACGCGGGCAACGGCAACGTGCTCGCGTTCTTCGAGCTGCCGGAACAAAAAGCCATGGGCCGCGACGAGAACACGCCCCTGTGGGTGCAGCACATCGCCTTTCGCGTCGAAGACATGGAGACGCTGCTCAAGGTGAAGGAACGCGCCCAGGCCAAGGGGCTGGAAGTCCTGGGCCCAACCCACCACGGCGTGTTCCAGTCGATCTACTTCTTCGACCCGAACGGACACCGCGTTGAACTGGCCGTCGACATCGGCACGGCGGAAGAGAACGCGGAACTGCGCCGGGTCGCGCCGGCGATGCTTGAGGAATGGAGCCGCACCAAGAAGGCGCCGCAACATGCGGCCTGGGTGCACGAGAAGGCGCGCAAAGGGATTTAATAAGGGACTTTCATGAAACTTGCTTCGTTGAAACACGGCCGCGACGGACGGCTGGTGGTCGTTTCGCGCGATCTCGCGTCCTACGCGGATGCGGGCGTGCTGTATCCCACACTGCAGGCCGCCCTTGATGATTGGCGCGCCGCGGAACCGAAACTCCGCAGCATCGCCGAAGCGCTCGAGACGGGCGCAGTGGCGAAAGAGCCGTTCACGCCCGAGCTGTGCGCCGCCCCCTTGCCCCGCGCCTATCACTGGGTGGACGGCAGCGCCTACATCGTTCACGTCGAACTGGTGCGCAAGGCGCGCGGCGCGGAAGTGCCGGCGAGCTTCTACACCGATCCGCTTGTTTATCAGGGCGGCAGCGACGATTTCCTGGGCGCACGCGACCCCATCGTCGCCGTGTCGGAGGACATGGGCATCGACCTCGAAGCCGAAGTCGCCGTCATCACCGATGACGTCCCCATGGGAACAACCGTCGAAAACGCCGCCAAGCACATCAAGCTGGTGATGCTGGTGAACGATGTGACCTTACGCAACCTCTTGCCGGCGGAACTGGCGAAAGGTTTCGGCTTCTACCAGGGCAAGCCGTCGACGGCGTTCACGCCGGTGGCGGTGACGCCGGATGAGTTGGGGGCCGCGTGGGACGGCGGCAAATTGTCGCTTCCCATCGTCAGCCATGTGCGGGGCAAGCCGTTCGGACGCCCCAACGCCGGCGTCGATCTGACCTTCGACTTCCGCCAGTTGATCGCCCATGTGTCGCGCACGCGCAAACTGGGCGCCGGCACGATCGTCGGCTCGGGCACGGTCGCGAACAAGAACAACCACGAAGTCGGCTCGTCCTGCCTGGCGGAAGTACGCTGTATTGAAACCATCCGCGACGGCAAGGCGACAACGCCGTTTCTGCGCTTTGGGGAACAGGTGCGGATCGAGATGTTCGACAAGGACGGCCGTTCGATCTTCGGTGCCATCGACCAGACCGTGAAAGCCGCGTCCGATGTTTGAGCTTTACGATTACGCGCGCTCGTCCGCGGCGTACCGGGTGCGCATCGCGCTGGCGCTGAAGGGCTTGGAGGTCGCGAAACACGACATCCATCTCGTGAAGGACGGCGGCGCGCAAAACAGCGCCGCTTATAAGGCCATCAACCCGCAAGGGCTGGTGCCCGCGCTGGTGATCGAAGGCGTCACGTTCACGCAATCCCTGGCGATCATCGAATACCTGGAAGAACGCCACCCGATCCCGCGCATCCTGCCGCGCGATCTGGTGCACCGGGCCGAAGTCCGGGCGATGGCCTTGGCGGTCGCCGCCGACATCCATCCGATCCAGAATCTGCGCGTCCTCAATTATCTGCGCAAGAATTTCGGCCAAGACGATGCGGGCGTGAACGCCTGGGCGCGGCATTGGATCGAGACAGGCCTGCAGGCACTGGACGCGCTGGTCGCCCGCGCCGCGGTCAAAGGCGCCTACTGCTTCGGCGATACGGTGACGCTTGCCGACATCTGCCTCGCGCCGCAAATGGTGAATGCCCGCCGCTTCGGCGCCGACTTTTCGTCCGTTCAGCGTCTGGTGGACATCGATACACGTCTGCGGGCATTGCCGGCCTTCGCGACAACCACGTCGGAAGTCGCCGCCGCCTAGGCCGCGGCGCGTGTTACGCGAGCGGGAACCGCGCGCGCCCCCTCGACATTCTTGAGAGCGGGAACTAGCGTCCGTCGCTCAGGACACGAGGAGATGCGCATGGAAACCCAGGAATTGTACCGGGGCCGATTGATCGACCACCTGCAATTGGTGGTGCAGGATCTGGCGGCCAGCAAACGTTTCTACGAAGCCGTGTTCAAAGCCTTAGGGATTCCGATGGCCGGCGAGGGTCCGGACTTCTTCTGGGCCGATGAGATCTTTGTCTCGACCAAGGACAGTCAGGCCGCCCAAGGCCATCTGACCGGGCGCATGCACTTCGCATTGCAAGCCAAAGACCGCGCGCAAGTCGACGCCTTCTATAAAGCGGCGCTGGCGGCCGGAGGAAAAGACAACGGCGCGCCGGGTCTACGTCCCTATCATCCAAACTACTACGGCGCTTTCGTGATTGATCCCGACGGCAACAATGTCGAGGCCGTTTACCATGGCCCGGCGGAACGCTCGGCGGACGCGGTGAAGATCACCTTCGAGGCCTGATCGACGCCACACCGCTTCAGGGGGATCACTTTGCACTTGCGCGCGGAAGCCGCGCTTCTCGCCGTGACCATGGTGTGGGGCGCAACGTTCCTGGCCGTCCAGTACGCCATGACGATGAGCGGGCCTTTTTTCTTCGTGGGCTTGCGCTTCGCCATCGCCGCGGCCATTGGACTGGCCATCGCGGGCAAAAGCCTGCGCCACACGACGCGCACGGACCTTATCGCCGGCATTTGTATCGGCGTGTGCATCTGCGCGGGCTATACGCTGCAATCGGAAGGACTGAAACACGTCCTCAGTTCGCAATCAGCGTTCATTACCGCGCTGTACGTCCCCCTCGTCCCGCTGATGCAGTGGCTGATCCTGCGCCGTCCGCCCAGCCTCGTCGTTTGGGCGGGCGCGGGTCTCGCCTTCCTCGGCACGGTCCTGATCGGCACCGACGGCGGCGGCATTGAGCGCATCGGCTGGGGTGAGTTGATGACGCTGGCGAGCGCCTTTGTGTTCGCCGCCGAAATCCTGGTCATCGGCACCTTCGCGCCCAAGGTCGACGCCAGACGGGTGACGGCCATCCAACTGGCGGTGACATCGGTGCTGGCATTCGGCCTGATGCCCGTCGCCGGGGAGACGCCGCCCGCCCAAATTCCTTGGGAACTGCTCGGCATGGCGGCGATCCTGGGCCTCGCCAGCTCGATCATCCAGTTGACCATGAACTGGGCGCAAAAGTTCGTGAGCCCCGCCCGCGCGACCATCATCTATGCGACGGAACCGGTCTGGGCCGCGCTCCTGGGCCTCGTGGCGGGCGAGCGCCTGACCGCGCTGGGCTGGGTCGGCGGCGGACTGGTGCTGGCCGGCGTCCTGGTCAGCGAGATCCGCAAGGGCGCGAAACGCGCGGACTAGATCCCGGACAACAAGGTTCCGTCGACGGTCGTGATGCACGCGCCGCCCAAGGTAATCTTGCCGTTCGCGTCGATCACAACATCCACATTGCCGTCGCGATCGACACAGCGGCCCTGGGCGGCGGCATAACGCAGGCCGCCCACGACCGGTTGCGCGGCCCATTGGAACGCCGCGACACTGCCGTTACCACTGCCGCACACGGGGTCCTCGTTGATGCCCGCCGAGGGCGCGAAGGATCGAACTTCGATGGCGGCCGCTCCGCTCGCGTGTTTTCCGAAAACCGTGACGCCGGTGACGCGCAAACGGCGTTCAAGCGCGGCGAGCCGCGTGAAATCCGGCTTCAAGCCGATCACCTCGCCGGCATCAGCAAATTGCGCGATCACCCATACGGGTCCGACATTCACGGTGGCGGGCGCGATGGCGCGCGAGACGCCCCGGCCAAGCGCGGCCTCAAGCTCCGCGACATCGGCGGACTTGAGCGGCGTGATCTTCGCCGGCGGCAGTTCAAGAGATACCGTCGAAACCGCGCCGGTCCGCGCAAGTCCGATGTTCACGAGGCCGACACCGCATTCCTGCACTAAAACCCCATCTCGCACGACAGCCTTGCCGGCTTCGACAATCGCGTGGGCGCTGCCGAGGGTCGGATGGCCCGCGAAAGGAAGCTCGCTGCGCGGGGTGAAGATGCGCAAGGCGTAGCTGGCGTCGGGCCGGGTCGGCGGCAGCAGGAAGGTGGTTTCGGAAAGATTAGTCCAGGCGGCGATGCGCTGCATGGCGGCGGCGTCCAGACCCGACGCATCGAGAACGACCGCGACGGGGTTTCCGCGCATAGGGTGATCGGAGAAAACATCGACGACTTTATAGGGACGAGACATGAACGCTTCCTGAGGACGGAGGAACGACCCTAGCCGAGCGGCCGCCGGTTCGTCCATCGCCCCTCAGACTAGGCGGAAATCGAACTTACAATCGCGTTCAGAAGTTTGACCGCCACGCGCGGATCGAGCCGCACCTGCAGGCCGCGCTGGCCGCCGTTCATATAGACAAGCGCGTGGTCGAGGGCCTGTTCCTCGATGGCCACCCGCGGCGGACGATTATGACCAAACGCGCTGATGCCGCCGACCTTGTAGCCGGTGACGCGCTCGGCGTCGGCGGGCTTCATCATCTCGGCCGCCTTGCCGCCGAACACCGCCGCGAGTTTCTTCATGGATACTTCGCGGTCGGACGGCAGGATGACGCAGACGGGCTTCTTGTCCACCAGCGCCATCAGCGTTTTGAGCACGCGGGCCGGACTTTCGCCCAACGCCTCCGCCGCCTGAAGGCCGATGCGGTCGGCGTTGGGGTCATAGTCGTACGTGTGGACAGTAAAAGCGGCGCCCGCCTGCTCGAGCATCTTGGTCGCGCGTGTGGACTTGGACACGAGGGATGGACGCCGCTTGAGATCAGGTCATGCAATAGGCGCCGAGCTTGTTCCCGTCGAGATCGCGGAAATAAGCGCCATAGAAGTTGGCGCTGCGCGGGCCCGGCGGGCCTTCGCACGTTCCGCCGAGAGCCAGCGCCTTGGCGTGAAGGGCGTTTACCTGTTCGGGGTTCGCCGCGGCGAAGGAGACCATCGAACCGTTGCCGATGGTGGCCTTATTGCCGTCGTAGGGCGTCAGCACGCTGAACATCGGCCCGCCGCCCGCGCCCCAACCGACGCCCCGGTCGGTCTTGAAGGCGACTTCGGCGCCGAAGATGCTCAAGAATTCAGTGTAGAACGCGATGGCCTTGGCGAGATCGTTGGTGCCGACGCACGTATAGCCGATCATTGGGACTCCCCCTTCCCGATTGAAAAAGACGTTCTACTTTATCTCATAGCCGGGCTGTTTGAAGATCGTTTCCGGCTTCCCGGCGATCTCGGGCTTGGCGACTTTATCCATCCAGTCGCGCTTCTCGACGTCCTCGACGGCGACGGAGATGGCGGCGTCGGGCGTGTCCAGGGTTTCGATCATCGCCTTGGTCAGCGCGGCGGCCAGCGCGGCTTTCTGTTCCGGCGTGCGGCCGGGGAACATCTTCACAACGATATGCGGCATGGATCGCGGGCTCCTTTTAGTTCGCCGCGACGCGCGCGGCGCGAGACATATAGCGCATCAGAATACCGGTGACGAGCAAGAGCGCGCCCGCGCTGAAAGCCAGCGACCAGTGGATGCCGATCAGCGTGCCGCCCAGGCCCACGGTGACGCCGGCGAAGGCGCGCATACCGAGGCTGGAGATGCTGTAGAAGCCGATGACGCGGCCGCGAATCTCATCGGGCGCGTTCAACTGGACGAGCGCCATGGCCATGGAGCTGAAAGCCAATTCAACAAAACCCGCCACAAAGAGGACCGCGAGCGCGAGCGCGTAGATCGGCGTCATCGCGAAGGCCACAAGTGCGGCGCACCAGACCATGACGAGCGCAAAGGCCGTCTGCGGCCTAGCCTGGAGCGCGCCGGTGCTTTCAAGGAGCACACCGGCCACCAACGCCCCGGCGGCGTCGGCCGCGAGCAGCATACTATAGAGCGCGCCGACATCGCCGTGGCCGAGGTCGCGCGCGAATTCCGGCATCTGGGCGTGATAGGAGTTCCCCACCAGGAACGACGCGCAGCCGATGAGCAGAGTCATGGAAAGCAGAACAGGGTTCGCGCCGACGACGCGGGCGGTCGCGATCACGTCGGCGAGGCCGCGTAAGGCGGGGCGCGGCGCGTCCGCGGTCTTGCGGAAGCGGGGACCGTACGGCGCTTTCCACAGCCAAATGACGAGCGGGATATAGATGAGCGCGTTCACGAAGATGCCCGCCACGGGACCGAGCAGGAGCAATATCCCTCCACCGATGCCGGGCCCGAGCAGGAGGCCGAGATACCGCGCGGTGGCGTTAAGACGCACGGCGCTGGGGAGTTGCTCCTTGCCGACGATGTCGTGGATGAGGAGCTGGCTGGCGGGCGCCCACAGCACGCCGGCGCAGCCATGCAGCACGAGGATCACCTGGGCGTGCCAGATCTCGAGCGTATCGGTGGCGAAGAAATAACCCCAGGCCAGCGAGGCGGTGATGAAACACGCCATGCCGATCTGGATCAGGCGGCGCGGATCGAAGCGGTCGGCGAGCGCCCCGGAATAGACCGAGAAAAAGAGGAACGGGAGCCAATGGGAGAGGACCGCGAAGCCGCCCAAGGCCGGCGACTGGAACTTCTGGAAGACGACCCAATAACTGATCACATGTTCGATGCTGTCGGCCATCATGGCCATGCACGAATAGATCAGGTACGGGCGAAATCCCTTGTGCCGGAGCGCGGCGAAGGATTGGTGCGCGGGTTTGGAGGGCGGCTGCATCCGCAGGGTTTACTCAAGTTCCGGCCCACCCGCCAGATGGACAAGAGAGGGCGGAAACATTCGTCCCCGCCCTCTCCCCCCGATCCTACATGCGGAAGCGCACACCGGCGCGGAAGACGCGGCCCAGACGGTCGTAAAGGCTGGTATTGCCCTGACCGGCGTAGAAGCCCGCGCCGCGCGTGCCGACGATGAACGGCGGATCCTTGTTGAACACGTTTTCCGCCGTGAAGTAGGTTTCGATGGCGTCGTCCATGAACCCGTAGTCGAACGCGACATCAAAGTAGGCGATGCTGGGCACATAGTTCAGGTTGATGGTCGGGTTCCGGGCGGTGGCCGCGGGACAGCCCGTGGTGCAGGTGACGAACGAGGTGTTGAACACACCCGATCCGATCCCGCGCATGGTGACAGTGGCGCTGAACGGACCGTTGTCATAGACCGCCGACATCATGTAGCGGAACTCGGGCGCCGACAGCGCGCTGCCGAGGCCGATGACGCCCCCGTCGGCCTGGATGCCCGCTCCTTCGATGGTGCCGAGGCTGTCCACGGTCTTGAGCGTGAAGACCTTCGTGGCCAAACCGCGCAAACGCACTTCGCCTTCCCACGCGTCCGAGATGGCGGCGAGCGGCAAGGTGTAGGAGGCCTCGATATCCATGCCGCGCGTGCTTTGCGACAGGATGTTCGCCGGCACCACGGCGACGAAGGTGATGTTGCCCGCCGCGTCGCGCGTGATGAACGGACAGAGCTGCGGGCCGGTGCCGTCGTGGCAGCGGTCCACATAGTTCTGTGCGCTCAAGGACGCGATCGCGCCCTTGATGTCGATGTCGTAGTAGTCGACCGACGCCGCGAAGCCCGGCAGGAAGGTCGGCGTGAGCACCGCGCCGAAGCCGATGGCGTTGGCCTTCTCAGGCGTGAGCGCCCGGTTGCCGCGCACCGAGGTCACGATGAACGACGAAGACCCGTTGCGCGGATCGATGACGGTGCCGGTGCCCGGACGGTCGGAGGTGAACAGATCGCCCACGTTCGGCGCGCGGATGTCCCGCGATATCGTGCCGCGGAACGTCAGGTCGTCGATGGGCGAGAAGGTCGCGCCGGCCTTCCACGTCGTCACGAAGCCCGAGGTGCTGTAGTCCGTGAAACGCACAGCGGCGTTCAGGTCCAAGGCTTGCGCCCATTCGGCGTCCTTGGCCAAGGGCACGACGGTTTCGAGATACCCCTCGGTGACGTTGTAGCTGCCCGTTGACGCGCCGAAGTTTCCGGCGAAGTAGGCGGCCGCCAGATCGAGCGCGCTCGCGATGCCGGACAGGCTCTCCTTGCGGTGTTCGCCGCCGAGGGCGAGCGAGACGGGTCCGGCCCAGGTGGAGAACGGTTCGCCGCTGGCGTTCACCGCCCACACTTCCTGACCGAGCTTCGTCAGACCGTAGCCGGTGCCGTAGACGTAGGTGTTGTCCGAATTCACGCCGATGCCCATCGGATTGTAAGGCTGGCAGCGCGGATCGTCGTTGGCCGGATTGGCGTCGGCGTTGACACGGCAGACGGGGCGGCCGTTCGCATCGGTGGTGGCGTCGGTCGCGCGCAGGTAATTGGCGTTGATGCGGTTGCCCGGCGAGCGGAACGACAGGTGGTTGGTGCTCTTGGCCCAGGACGCGTCCCAGTTCCACGCCGTATCTAACGCGTTGAAGTCGCCTTCCACGCCCACGACGTAGCTGCGGAACGTGCGCGCGTTCAACGACTGCAACAGCGGCATGTCGTACTGGTTGGAGTTGCCCATGGTGAACTGGGTGATGCCCAGCGCCGTCATCTGCGCACGGATCGATGCGGGGATGTACGGATTGTCGTCGCGGATGTTGATACCGCCGAAGTTGATATTCGACGTGGCGCCGGGGTTCCAGGCCGACGAATAGGCCCAGATCCAGTCGGCGAACACGGTGACATTGTCGGCGAGATCGTAGCTGACGCGCGCGAAAATGTTCTCGCGTTCCATCTGCTGCGCGAGTGCAATTGAAGTTTTGTCGACGCGCGACATCTGGAAGTCGCCGCCCGACATGGTATTGCCGCTGACCAGGCCGAAGCGGAACGGCGCGGGCGTGCCGTTCTGGAGGAACTGCGTGCCGCGCAACGGACACGTGGTGCCCGGATAACCCGCGCACGACAGGATCAGGCCGCCGCCGGTGGCCGTGCCGAGGCCGATATCCTCGAGCGCCAGAATCTGCGGCTGGCCGTTGGTGGCCGTATAGGCGGGGTTGTTCATCGCAACGAAGGTGCGGTCGCTCCACTTGCGCGGCTGACCCTTGATGCCGTGTTCATAGGCATGCTCGCCGCTGATGAGCACGTGCCCGCGGCCGCCGGCGAACGGCGCGCCCGCCGACAGGGAGACGCGATACTGTTCGTCGTCGCCGTAGGTGGTAATGCCGGTGTCCACCACGCCCTTGATGCCGGTGAATTCCTTGTCGACCACGAAGTTCACGACGCCGGCCACGGCGTCGGAGCCGTAAGCGGCCGACGCGCCGCCGGTGACGACATCGATGCGGCTGATGAGGCCGTTGGGGAAGCCGTTGATGTCGACGGCGGACCCGGAGTTGCCGCCGACGTTGGCGCCGACCACGCGGCGTCCGTCGAGCAGGACGAGGGTGCGCGTCGCGCCCAAACTGCGCAGGTTGAGAAGATTGAGACCGCCGATGCCGCCGCTGACGCTGCCCGAGGTGTTGCGCGAGGTGAGGCCCGCGCCGAAGGACGGCAGGCGGTTCACCGCGTCGGCGATGTTGGTGACCGCCATGGCGTTCAGTTCGTCCATGCCGAGCACGGACACCGGCGTCGGCGCTTCATAACCGTCGCGCACGACGCGCGTGCCGGTGACGACGATTTCGTCCACGGCGGCGGCCGGTGTTTGCTGTGCTGTTTGTGCGAAGGCTGTGGGCGCGCCCGCGAGAACGGCGGCGAGACTTATGGTGGTCAGACTCACAGTGGTCAAAAGGCCATGGCGGCCCGTACGAATAACGGCTGATGTCGCAGTCATGATTTCCTCCCAGGAAACGATTGCCGAGTCGCGACACGCGGCGTGTACATGAAGGAGAGACGGGCTCGCGGCGCGGCGGCGCGCGCGAGCGCGGCCGGCTTCAGTCTGTCTTCCGATGTCAGATGGACGCGCGGACGATGCGGTTCCTCCCCCGCGAAATCCGACGGCATCTTGGATGTTCCCCCCTTTCCAAGCGCGTGTGCGATGACCCAGTGTACGTCAAGGTTCCGATTGTTTTAAGTCAGAACTACACTCGGCGCGGGGCTTTCGCGCGCGCTGACGCGGGCGGGCAACAGGCTTCCACAACCGCAAGGACAAAAGTGGGGACCGCAGATTGCGTCCACCTTTCCGCGGGCTTCGAATGGCGCGGCTGGAGTGCACCCCACCCTTGAGACACGGAATCTTGCGACACTTTGTTAAAGGGGTCATTCCGCTGCCCACTGTACAGCGGAATGGTCTCGAACATAGTTTTCTTCAAACTCCTCCGGCGACTGGTAGTTGAGGGCGGAGTGTAGGCGTCGTCGGTTGTAGACGTTGATGATGAAGTCGCCGATCTGTTCCTTCGCCATCTGGATGTGCCGGTAGTCTCGGCCGTCGACCTCCTCTGTTTTGAGAGTCTTCATAAAGCTCTCCGCCTTGGCATTGTCGTAGGGATTGCCAACCCTGCTCATGCTCGGCTGAATGTCGTGCGTCTGCAGCAGAGCCACGTAATCGTCGCATGCGTATTGGACCCCGCGATCCGAGTGGTGAATGAGAGTGCCTGGCGCCGGACGTCTGTCTTGCAGAGCCCCGACGAGCGCGTCGATCGCTATGCTTGCGCGGAGATGGTCGGCCAGGGACCAGCCGACGACCTTGCGGCTGAAGGCGTCGAGCACCACCGCAAGATAGGCGAACTCCTCCGCAAGGCGGATGTAGGTGATGTCCGCGACCCAGAGCTGGTCGATCTTGGTGACCTCCAGGCCTCGCGCAAGATTCGGCACGATCCGGCAGGAATGATGCGAATCGCTTGTCACCGGAACGAACGGCTTCTTCCGCAGACAGAGCAAGTTATCCAAGCGCATCAGGCGTAAAACACGCTTGTGGTTGGCAACCCATCCGTCTCGCCGCAGGGCCGCAGCGATGCGGCGATAACCGTAACGGCGGTTCGTCACAGCTATACGCTGAATCGCATCGCGCAGAGCCGTGTCCTCTTCCCGCGGCGCTGAGGCTTGCCATGCCCGGTAGTATCCAGCCCGGCTTACGCCGGCGAGCGCGCACATCCGCTCAACAGTCAGTGCGCCTTGCGTCAGATCGCGATGCATCACTTGGATGACCGCGTAGATCTCGGCTTGCCACGCCCGGCGCCTGGCCCGAGCGCCTCGACCTGCCGCAAGGCTCGTCGAAAAAAATCCAGCTCCAACTGTTGCTGGCCGATCTTCCGTTCGAGCTCCACAATGCGCCCCGCTGCCTCAGAGGCCGCAGTAAGCGCCGGCTTGGATCGCCGCGGTCCGCTTCCGGGACCAGGACCGCGCAACGCTTCAGCACCGCCGCTCCGGTACGCGCCAAGCCACCGGTAAAGAGCGTGTCGCCCTACGCCAAGCTCTTGAGCAAGCTCCGTAATATTGTCACAACCGGCCATCCGCTTGACCGCCGCGACCTTGAACGCCTGGTCTCTGACAACGTGTTTCCTTGGCATCAGTCCTCTCCTTGTGAGAACTGTCGCTAAATTACCGTGTCTCAGAAAATGGGGTCACTCCACGGCTGTCATATTTCTCACGCGACAACGCGACACGCGACATCTTCCGGATTTGTCTTCGCCGCCAACGCATTGGCGCAAAAATCGAACTGCGCGACATCACGCGACGTCGCGCGACATATCGTTAACGCGCATCCGCGCGGGCGCACGTGAGCGCGATCTTCTCCCTGATTCACGATGTCAATCCTGCTTCGCTCCGCTTTCGCGGAGCTACGCAGGACTACGGGCGGTACGTAGCGCGGATATGCTGCACGCCAGCGGGATTTTTCGTCACGCGATTTTTGCGCGCGGCGCGGATTTCATGATTCAAAAAATCGGAAATGTGCTTAGGCGCGATGCGATGGTCACTTCGCGGATTTAGCCGTCTCTTTGAAGATCGGCAGGGCCGCCTTGCCGACGGAGAGACCCGCCGGCCATCCGGCATAGAAGGCCACCTGGACGGCAAGGCCGCGCAGTTCGTCGGGCGTGACGCCGTTATTGATGGCGCGGCGGACGTGAAGCGACAGTTCGTCATCGCGTCCGAGAGCGGCAAGGATGGCGCAGGTGGCGATGCTGCGATCGCGCGGCGACATCTCCGGCTGCTTCCACACATCTCCGAACAGGACTTCCTCGCGCATGCGGCCGAGTTGCGGGATGGATTGATACACGTCCGTCAAATCGGACGGCACCGGCGGCGACTGCTGCGCGGCGGCCCGTTCGGCGCCCGCGACGGCGGCGAGCAATGCGAGACTTGCGGACCCAAGCGCCGTGCGGCGGGAAACGTCGGTCATCCAATCCTCCCAAATCGTGTGACCCGTATGGCTCACGATTGCATATGCGGACATCACTGCCTATACTTGTCGTTGTCGGCTCGTCATAGGTCGCTCCGCGTCCCGCTCTCGCATTTTAGAGCCCGACTAGGCCTCCTCCTGTTTCGAATGGACTCGCATGCGCGATGCGCACGCGAAACCAGCCCTATTGGGCGCAACCAAAGGCAGAGCGACGATGGCAATCGGAACGGTGAAGTGGTTCAACGATCAGAAGGGTTTTGGCTTCATCCAACCCGATGACGGATCCAAGGACGTTTTTGTCCATATTTCGGCGGTCGAGCGTGCGGGGATTCCGCGGCTCGTTGAGGGTCAGAAACTCAGCTACGAACTCCAGAGCGAACGCGGCAAAACCGCCGCAGGCAATCTCGAGCTCAAATAACGACCCGAAGCGGGGCTAGCGCCTCGTTCACATTATCGCCCTTGTCTTGGGCAATCCGAACGCTTTGCGCGAAACCCTTTGCGCGAGAAGGAGAGTCTCATGGCTAAAGAGGAATTGTTGGAGTTCGAGGGCGTCATCACCGAAATCTTGCCCGAAGCCCGCTTCCGCGTTCGCCTCACCAACGATCACGAACTGATCGCCTACACCGCAGGCCGCATGAAGAAGAACCGAATTCGCACCCTGACCGGCGACAAGGTGACGGTGGAGGTTTCTCCCTACGACCTCACCAAGGGGCGGTTGATTTTCCGTCACATGGAAGCGCGTACGCAATCGAAACCCGCGCGGCGTCCGTTCGTCAAACGCAGATAGAGGTGAACCGTTGAACGAGAGCGACGGCGCAGACGAAATCATACTGGACCCGGCGCCGGCCGTAACGACCGAGCAGTTGCGTTTGGCGGTGACGGCCGCGCTCGTGGCCGCTGCGCAACATAGCGCACGGGCCGGCGTCCACCCGTACCGGACCATCACGGGTGAAACGGCTGCGTGGATAGCAGCCGCCATCGCGAAGGCATTCCCCGCCGACACGTCCGCCGATCAAATCGTACTAAAAGGCTTGATCTGGCGGGGTATATTCGCCTTCGGCGACATGGTGAACGACGACCGCTTTACAGAATTCAGCGAAGAAGCGTCCGGGCGTTTCTCCATTCACACGGCGCTAATGACAGCCGTCGCGGAGACGCCGATGCGTTTTGGCGGCGAAACACCGGTCGATACAATCTTCATCAAAGCACAGGACGGCTTGGCCAAAAGCGAAAGCAAGCTCATGATGTCGATCACCAGCGCCGACGCGCGCGCGACAAGAGGCGGACACGCGACATGAGCGGTGACAACAACCTCGCCCTATTCTGTGACTTTGAGAATATCGCGCTGGGCGTACGCGATCTGAAGGCGACCAAGTTCGACATGCGCCTCATTCTTGAACGGCTGCTTCTCAAGGGCAGCATC
Organism: uncultured Rhodobacterales bacterium; assembly: GCA_964576515.1. GTDB lineage: Bacteria > Pseudomonadota > Alphaproteobacteria > Rhodospirillales > Rhodospirillaceae > SHVO01. Next base: position 17,627 of record CAZNUW010000004.1, on the reverse strand, counting down.
GTGGTCAAGAAGGCCTATTGCGATTGGGATCGCTACAAGGACTTCAAGACCTTGATGCATGGCGCCGCATTCGAGCTGATCGAGATCCCGCATGTGCGTCTATCGGGCAAGAATTCCGCCGACATACGAATGGTCGTCGACGCCCTCGACCTTTGCTACACAAAAGCGCATATCGACACCTTCGTCATTATTTCGGGCGATTCCGACTTCTCCCCGCTGGTCAGCAAATTGCGTGAGAACGCCAAGACGGTGATCGGCGTAGGCGTTCGCGGCTCGACATCGGATCTTCTGATCTCGAATTGCCACGAGTTCATCTTTTATGACGATTTGATCGCCGAATCGCCGCCGCCCCCGCACCGCGGACGTACAGGGCGCGCACGCAGCCCTAAGGCGCAATCGAAAACCGCGCCGAACGCAGATGCGGCGCTGGCCGGCATCCGGCTTGTTCTGGAGACGGCCGCGGCGCTTTCGGCCGAACGCGGCGACGGCGCGAAACTGTGGGCGTCGATGGTGAAGCAGACGCTGCGGCGGCGGCGGCCCGATTTCAGCGAGTCCGCCTACGGATTTCAGTCCTTCAACGACCTTATTGAGGATGCGGCCGAACGCGGATTTGTCGACCTCGCGCGGGACGACAAATCGGGCGGCTATGTCATCCAAAAAATTAATCGAACCGCGTAACTTCCCGCACGACCGCTTATCAAACACGGTACGGCGGCGAATTGATTCACCGCGAAGGACGTGGACGTGCTATAGATAAACCATCGTCGGCAACGCCTCGGGCGTCGGCGGCTGAGAGCGCGTCATGCTCCCGCCTGGTGGAGCACGCATGCAGCACGACGATCCCTTTGAAAATTCGAGCTACCGTACAACCGAACGCCGGATTCCCTGGATTGGGATTTTCGCGGCGTGCGTCCTGATCGCCGCATTGACCTGGATAGCGGGTCCCGATCGCGCGAACAATGCCGACATGGAGTCCGCGCGCGGCGCCGACAGGCACGCCGACGACCAAGCCGCGCAACCGTGATGGTCATGGGATTTCAACGCTCCGCTGGACCGGGGCCGGACATACCTGGATCCAGGCCCGGGGATGGCCGAAAGGACGGCGCGCACACCCACGACGGCCCCTTGAAGACCCGGGCACGCCGCATTGCGATCGGGGTCGCAACACTCCTTCTTTCGGGATGGGGCACAACCGCCGGCGCCCAAACACTGTCCGCCGAGACGCACAAAGTAACGCGCATGATCGAGGCGCACGGCTTCTACGGCATTTCGGATCTGCACGTGGACGACGCGGGCGCGTGGCGCGCGTCGGCCTTCAAGTACGACAGGCGCTGGCAGATCGACCTCGACGAACGCGGCAATCTCACCAGCGTTCCCGTCGGCGCACGCGGCGACTTTAGACCCAAAAAAACGGACCGGGCGAAAGCGGGAATCCGGCTGTTCCTCGTCCTTCCCTAGCGCGCCGCCGTCATTGCAATCCGCACTGCCCGCAAAAGCACGCCTTGCCGGCACGCCACAACAATAAGGAATTCCATTGCAACAAGACCGCCTCATCCGCTTCGACGGTGTCGTGACCACGATACTGCCCGAGGGCCGGTATCGCGTACGTTTCGCCAACGGTCACGAGATCACCGCCGACTGCGCGATTCCCGAATCGGATCCGCCGGATGTCGGCGACACCATCACCGTGGAAATCTCGCCAGACGATACGTCGGTGGGCCGCTTGTTCTTTCGGCGCACCGCGCCCAAGACATAGAGAATCCGCGCCCCGCGCGGTGGAGGACAGCATGACAAACACCTATGCGTTCATAAATGCCGGCGCCGATGTCGACGACATCCGGCTGGCGGCGCTGATCCGCGCCGCGTTCATGGATCAGCACGACCACGACCGCCTGAACTGGCTGAAACAAATCGAACTTGGCCTCGACGGTTACGGCGAGCGTCATCGTGAGACGGCAGACCGCGTCCGCGCCATCCTGCATCAGTTGACGGCCGAACATCGCGCGACACAACACGCTGCGATGCGGCATCCGTCGGAGGTTTCTTCATGAGAGGACGCAATTCGCATCGCGCGGAAGATCATGACGAATCCGAACTAAAACACACCGCGAAGCGACGACAATGCCTGAGCTGCCTGAAAGTTTTCGCGAGCGCGTGGGCGGGAGAACGAATTTGCATTGTCTGCCGGCGATCGTCCACATGGCGATCCGGCGTCGCCCGTAAGATCGTCAACGCCGGATGACTCGCGGCCGCAAGCGACTCACATATCAATACGCGCAACTATGACGGGGGAGGACGTTGAACTTGTATCGGAGATGCCGCTTCTGCGCCCTGGCGTTCTGCCCTCGGGCCTCTGTCCCGCCGCAACTCAGCGGACCGCGTTGTCCGCGAAACGGAAGAGACGTCCGGCGCCGTGGACTACGTCGACGAGGCCAACAAGTGTGGGAGAATGGAGATGACCGCCGACAACTGGCTCACCATGGACAATGACGGTCGCGCCGCCTTGGTTAACGGCTTCGAGGCCTGGACCCGCGCGCACGGCATCGACGCGCCGAACGGCCAACATGTCGTACGCTTTTGCGCCGACATGTGGGTGGCTCACGCGGCGGGCGCGGACCTGGGCATTCCAACGGTGTGGAGCGTGCTGCGCGCCGCGGGCGCCTTCTCGCCGTAACCGCAATGACCTCGAAAGGACAAGGCATGATACGTACCTACGCCCTCACCCGAACGCCTGGGCACTTTGAATTGCGCCGCGTCTTCGACCGCCTTCCGCGCAGCGCACAGGACGCGGTGGGCAGAACGATACCGCGCGGCCGCGCCTTCGATCTGGCGACGGCTCTGCGCAGCGACGATCCGGAAACTCTCACGTCGTCGGAGCGCCGCACCGCCGCGCAGATGATGCACGAACGGGGAGCGGCGTTCATGCTGAGCGCATCGCCGGAGCACGACAGGGACTAGCCGGCCCTGGCGCTTTTTGTAGGTCTGTTCCTACGCTTGGCGGCTGGCCGCGTTCTCGCGGCCGGCCGCTTTTTGTTTGGGGCGGCCTTGGTCGGATCGCCCACGGTGCGATTGAGGGCGATGGCGGCCCGCATCAATGTCGCAGCCTTCGCGGGGCTGATCGCATCGCCTTCCCTGATCTCCCAGGTCGCCATTTCATATTTTCCGCCGGGCTTGAGGCGCGGCTCAAGGGCGGTGAGACGTTTGCCACGCCAGAAGCCGAACAGCACACGCGCGTCCTCGGCGCGGATCAGGGCCACGGGCCCGTTGGCGAAATAAACGATGTGCCCCCATTTGATGACTTCATCCTCGGGTTTCGCGCGCAAAACCGCAGCGCGCAGCACCTTGACGATAGGGGCCCGCCACCCCGTGAGCGCGGCGACATAGGCGCCGGGGTTCGCGGCCGGAATGGATTTGCGCATCATGTCTTTCGCCTTTTCCGAGATGGCCGGAAACGGCCATCATCATACGCGACAACACACGCGCGGGCGTCATGCCTATTGCCGCGGCCCCGCGCGGCTTCCAATATAAGGGGATGACCCGGACACGTTCCTCCGCCAAACGCCCGCGCACGACGAATGCGCGCGCATGGAAAACCCTTTCCGACGAAGCCCTGCTGAAGGTCCGCCTCAAGGACATCAAGGTGAAGGTGGAAGGCACCTGGCTGGAGGAATGCCTCGAAGACCTGAACGACGAACTTGAGGACCGCGGCATTCCCTTGAAGCCGCACGCCTGGATCTCGGACGAGTGGTTCAGCGTGCCGAAGGACACCGCCGGGATCGCCATCCCTTTTTACCTGACCCATCCCCGCCTGATGCGCCTGGAGCGTAAGATGGTGCTGGAAGTGGAAGGCGGCACGGTGCGCGAGTGCATGCGCATCCTGCGGCACGAAGCCGGACACGTCATCCAGCAGCGCTATCAGTTGCAGCGCCGCCGACGCTGGCAGCAACTGTTCGGCAACGCATCGGCCAAGTATCCCGACTATTACCGCCCGAACCCCCGCAGCAAAAGTTACGTGCAGCATCTGCGGCTGTGGTACGCGCAGAGCCATCCCGACGAGGATTTCGCCGAGACTTTCGCGGTGTGGCTGAACCCGCGTTCGGCCTGGCGCAAGCGCTATGCCGGATGGCGGGCCCTAGAGAAGCTGGAGTATGTGGACGAGCTGATGGCGGGGATCGGCAAGATGACGCCCTTGCGCATGCCGCGCTCGCGCGTCGATCCCATCAGCCGCCTGACCAAGACGCTGGGCGAACACTATGAGAAGAAGCGGGCCTACTACACGGTGGACCTGCCCAAGACCTACGATCGGGATTTGCACCGCATCTTCTCGACCGAGACGCGCCACGCCCGCGCGCCGACCGCGGCAGCCTTCATCCGCCGCAACCGCTCGAAACTGCGGCCGCTGGTGGCCAAGTGGACCGGCGAATACCAACTGACGCTGGATACGATCATCGACCGGATGATCGCCCGCTGCCGGGATTTGAAACTGCGCGCGCCGGGGCGGGAGGCGGACCTGTTCACGAATTTCGCGGTGCTGCTGACGGCGCAGACCGCGCAGATGCTGTATCATAAGTCGCGCCGGGAGTGGATCGCGCTATGAAGCCCCTAAAAGTCCTGGTCCTCCTGCACCCCGATCAGATCCCGCCGGAGAATTTGAAGGATTTGTCGGAGAAAGAACGGGAGACCTTCAAGACCGAGATCAGCGTGCTGACCGCCCTGCGCCGGAACCGGCACAAGGTGAAGGTGATCGGCGTGCAGGACGAGTTGAAGCCGATCCGCGAAGAGGTCGAAAACTGGCAGCCGGACGTGGTGTTCAACCTGCTGGAGGAATTTCACGGCAACACGGCCTACGACCAGAACGTCGCGAGCTATCTTGAACTGCTGCAAGTGCCCTACACGGGCTGCAATCCACGCGGGCTGATGCTGTCGCGCGGCAAGGACCTGTCGAAAAAACTGGTATCGTACCACCGCGTGCCGACGCCGGCGTTCGCGGTGTTCCCCAAAGGCCGCAAGATCGTCCGGCCACGCCGCCTCACCTTCCCGGCCATCGTGAAGACCTTGAGCGAAGATTCGTCCCTAGGGATTGCCCAGGCCTCGCGCGTCGAGGACGACGCCAGCTTGAAGGAGCGCGTGGAGTTCATCCACGAACGCCTGGGCGTGACCGCTATCGCCGAACAGTTCATCGTCGGGCGCGAGCTGTACGTGGGCATCTTGGGAAACCAGCGCCTGCGCGCGCTGACCGTGTGGGAACTGGACTTCGGCAATATGGCTGACGAAGGCGCGGGCATCGCGACCGAGAAGGTGAAACACGACGCCGCTTATCAGGAAAAGCACGATATCACGTCGTATCCGGCGAAGGGCTTAGGCCCCGAGATGCTGGCCAAGCTGAAGCGCATGGCCAAGCGCATCTACAGGACGCTGGAACTGGACGGTTACGCGCGCATCGATTTCCGTCTATCGACCGACGGCGTTCCCTATTTCCTGGAGGCCAACGCCAATCCCGAGATCGCCGAGAGCGAGGAATTCGCGCAAGCCGCCAAATACGACAAGCTGAGCTACCGGCGGATGATCAACCGCATCCTCGCGCTGGCGCTGGAGCGGCAGAAGAAGGTGCAGTAGGCGCGCAGCTCGCCGCGCGGCCTACGCGGCCTCAAGCAGACGGATGACCTTTTTCGCCGCGGCGTCGACGTCGGTGTTATCCGCCGCCGCGATTTCGGGAATCAGGTGATCCCACGCCTGTTGATACACCGCCTTCTCGCTAAAAGACGCTTCAGAATCCGTGGGACCGCGGTGCAGATCGCGCACGATCTCGGCGATGGAACGCGCATCGCCGCTTTTGATCTTGGCCGCATATTCCAGCGCGCGGTGCCGCCACATCGGCTTCTTCCGCGACCGTGGCTCGCTCAGAACGCTCAACGCTTCCTGCATCGCGCGGCGGGATGAAAGTTTGCGGAGACCGCACTTTTTGACGTTGCCGACCGGAATGCGCAACTTCATGCCGACCTCGAAGGTGACGACAAGGAACTCCGCAGACGCGCCGCCGATCGTTTCGGATTTCACGCCGACAACGGTTCCGACCCCATGCCCCGGGTAAACAACGCCATCGCCGCTGCTAAAATTGTGTGCCGCCATGTGCGTATCCTCATTCCAAATTTGAAAGGGGCCTAGAAAAGGCAGGTGGGCCGCCGCGTTCTTGGACCGGGTTCAGCCTCAAGGTGGCAATGAAAACGGCCCCGCGCGGAAACGCGAGGCCGGTTCCGAAAAGGCAGGTTAGATGAGCTTCAGATTCGTCGCGGCTTCCTTGCCGCGTTCATTCGTCACGTCGAAGCTAATGGCTTGACCGTCATTGAGCGAGCTGAGCCCGGCGCGCTCGACGGCGCTGATGTGTACGAACACATCCTTACCGCCGGATTCTTGTTGGATAAAACCGAAGCCCTTTTGGGCGTTGAACCATTTAACAGTACCGTTAGCCATCGCGGCCTCCTGAAAAAGCGCATAGACGCGCATTGCGGCATGCGACATCGCACCCGCACGATCCGATCTAAACGTTGTCTCGAAAGAGGCCCTCGGTCTCGAAAGAAGGCGGGCGCGCCTAACCAGGCTGTGTAGAAGTGGACAGCGCCAATATATGGTTGAAACGCCAGAAAATCAAGTTTTCCGGCCCAAACCGCACCCAACAGCGCCTTGTGCGTTGAAAAACTTGTCTTATCCAGGGCGCGCGTGACGGCGCCAATCGGACCACGCTGTGACCGCCCTATACGGCCTTCACGCTGACGGCCACAGGCGGCGGCGCTTTGAGCGTTTGATAGATGACGCAGTAGCGTTCCGTCAGTTTCATCAGGGTCGCCCGCTGTTCGTCGGTGAGATCGCCCGTGATGTCGAACGCGAGGCGGATATCACGGAAACCCACCGGCGCGGCTTTATCGACGCCCAAGGTGCCCTTGAAATCGAGGTCGCCCTCGGCGCGAATTCTCGCGTCTGTGATTTTCAGCTCGAGCGCGGTCGCGACGGCGTTCAAGGTGACGCCCGCGCAGGCGACCAGGGCTTCAAGAAGCATATCGCCGGAGCAGGCGTGCATGCCGGTACCGCCCGTCGCGGGATGAAGACCGGCTTCGATCAACGCGCGCGAAGTCTGCACCGAGCAGGTGACGCCCTCGCCGATGCTGCCCTCGGCTTTCAGCGTGATCACGGCCGCGTCCGGATTGTCGCGGTACTGCGCCTTTATGGGCGCCTGCTTGTCCTTGAGTTCGGAAGCCTTCATGTCTCGCGTCCTTTGTTGAAGCGTTAGGCGCCCGGGTGCAGGCCCGGGGCTTCGTGACCCGTGCGCGCCACATATTCGGTGTAGCCGCCGCCATATTGATGCGCGCCTTCGGGGGTGAGTTCCAGCACTCTGTTCGAGAGCTGGGCCAGGAAGTGACGATCGTGGGAGACAAAGAGCATTGTGCCCTCGAATTCCGCGAGCGCGGCGACCAGCATTTCCTTGGTGGCCATATCCAAGTGGTTGGTTGGTTCGTCCAGCACCAGGAAGTTGGGCGGATCGAACAGCATTTTCGCCATCACGAGGCGCGCCTTCTCGCCGCCTGAGAGCACGCGGCAGGGTTTTTCCACGTCGTCGCCCGAGAAGCCGAAACATCCGGCGAGCGTGCGCAAGGTGCCTTGGCCCGCCTGTGGGAAGGAGGAGTCGAGGGATTCGAACACCGTCTCGTCGCCGTCCAGGAGATCCATGGAGTGCTGGGCGAAGTAGCCCATCTTGACGCTGACGCCGAGTTTCACCGTACCCTTGTCCGGCAGGGTCCCGAGGTCCGGCGATTCCGCGCCGGCCACGAGTTTCAGGAGCGTCGATTTGCCCGCGCCGTTCGCGCCGAGCACGCACCAGCGTTCCTTGCGGCCCAGGCGGAAGTCGAGCCCGTCGTAAATCGTGTGACTGCCGTAGGCCTTGTGCACGTTCTCGAAGGTGACCACGTCGTCACCGGAGCGCGGCGGGCTGCGGAATTCGAACTGCACGGTCTGGCGGCGCTTCGGCGGCTCGACCCGTTCGATCTTGTCGAGTTTCTTCACCCGGCTTTGCACCTGGGCGGCGTGCGAAGCGCGCGCCTTGAAGCGCTCGATGAAGGCGATTTCCTTGGCCAGCATCGCCTGCTGACGGTCGAATTGCGCCTGGCGCTGCTTCTCGGTCAGCGCGCGCTGCTGTTCGTAGAAATCATAGTTGCCGGAATAGGTAGTGAGCGCGCCGCCGTCGATTTCCACGATCTTATTGACGATGCGGTTCATGAACTCGCGGTCGTGCGAGGTCATGAGCAGCGCGCCTTCGTAGCGCTTTAGGAAATCTTCCAGCCAGATCAGGCTTTCGAGATCGAGGTGGTTCGAGGGTTCGTCCAGCAACATGGCGTCGGGACGCATCAACAGGATGCGCGCGAGCGCGACACGCATTTTCCAGCCGCCCGAGAGCAGGCCGACGTCGCCGTCCATACGCTCCTCGCTGAAGCTCAAACCTGCGAGCACTTCGCGCGCGCGGCCTTCAAGGGCGTAGCCGCCGAGTTCGTCGAAGCGGCCTTGCACCTCGCCGTAACGCGTAACGAGCGCGTCCATATTGTCCATCTGCTCGGGATCGACCATGGCGGCTTCGAGCGCGGCCATCTCGGCGGCGAGCTCGCTCAGGTTGCCCGCGCCGTCCATCACGGCGGCAACCGCGCTTTGGCCGGACATCTCGCCGACGTCCTGGCTGAAGTAGCCGATGGTAATCCCGGAATCGACCAGCACGCGGCCGTCGTCCGGCTGCTCGGTGCCCGCGATCATGCGGAAGATGGTGGATTTGCCCGCGCCGTTGGGACCGACAAGACCGACCTTCTCGCCCTTCTGGAGGGTCATCGCGGCGTCGATGAAGAGGATCTGGTGGCCGTGCTGTTTGGTGATGGAATCGAGACGAATCATGGAACCGGCGCGGATGTGGGCGCTCGCCACTCCCATTGAATGGCCTTGCGCCGAAAAGCGCGCGGTTTTAGCGGTTGAAATGACCGTTTGTCAAAAGCTCAGCCGGGCGGGTCTTCGCCGGGGTTTTCACCAATAAGCGCCATGATCTCGGCCCCGAGCCGCAGGTCGGGCACCGTGCCGAAATGCTGCGCGCGGCGATGGCCCCTGCGGTCGATGAGGATCAAGGTCGGCGTGCCCTGCATGGCGTAAGCCGCCATGGTTTTCGGCAACCGGCCGTCCGGGTCCGGCGCGTCCACACCCACCGGGAAACCGATCCGGTATTCGTGGAGGAACGCTTCCAAGGATGTCGGTGTCTGGGCGTCGTGATGTTCAAAGACACAGTGCAACCCGAGGACCGCCACATCGGCGCGGTTGAAGGTCTCGAACACCCGGCCCGCTTGCGGCAAGCCGTGACTGACACAGCCGGGACAGAGCATCTGGAAGGCCTCGATGACGACGACGCGGCCGCGCAGGGCGTCCAGCGTCAACGGCGTATCGGCATTGAACCAGCGGCTAGTCACAAGCGGCGGCGCGGGACGGGTCTTTTGGCTCATGGGGCGTTCCCGTTGCGGTAATCGTAATGGCGCGGCGATATCCGGCGGCGCGAAATGCGCCGCCGGAGGGATCGTTAGGCGGAAGGATCGTCAGGCCGCGCCTTTCACGTCGGCGAGCGAGGCGCCGAAATTGATGTGAAAGGGTTGACCGGCGATGACGAGGGCCGGAACTGAGATAACGCCTGCGGCTTCGGCTTCGGCGATCCGGCTGCGCTTTTCGCCGAGATGCACGATCTCGACAGCGTAATCGGCCGGGTTCAGCGCGTGGGCGAGCCCCTGTTCCGCGCTGACGCAGACAGGGCATCCGGCGTGGTAAAATACGGCTTTCTGGGTCATGATCGGATGTTCACTTTCATTCCTGAGGGTGGACGAAAAAAGAGCGCCTCGCCCGTTGCCGCGGGCGGGGCGTTCGCACTCACGCCGCCGCTTCCTTGAAGCGGGTCCAAGTCTCGTCTTGGGCGGAAGCGTCGGCGGCAACGTGGTCGCCGCAGTCGAGCCGCAAGGCGGCGTCGGCGAAAGCGGCGTCCACGAAGGCGCAGTGATGCGGCAGGGCCGCACCCGCATGAACATTGGGACGGAAGTGCACGCACGAGACGCACATGCGCTGCACGGGGATCGCGCCGCGCGTCTGGAGCGCGCGGATCATCTTGACCAGTCCCTTGACGAAGGCCGCTTCCTCGGCGGGATCGAGCGCGTCGATTGCGCCCAGCAGCGCATCGGGCCACACCGCGCGTTCGTCCGCGAGACCCCGCCCCGTTTCCGTGAGATGGAGATGCGCCGCGCGCGCGTCCGCGGGATCGGCGCGGCGCTCCACATGGCCTTTGCGCATCAGCGCGGCCACCGCGTCGCTGGCGGTGGGCTGCGTGACCGCGAGCGCGCCGGCGACCGCGCCGATCCGGGCCGGGCCGCGTTGCGCAAGATGCGCGAGAATCTGCGCCTGGGTGGGCGTGAGGCCGGTGGCCTCCGCCTGCCGCCAGCCTTGCGCGCGCAGGACCATGCCGATCTTGGCCAAACCCGTGGCGATGGTGGCGTTCGCGGTCACTGTGACCCCTGGATTAAATAGGAGTCCTATGTATAGTGGATAAAGAGGGAGATCAAGAGGCGGCGTGAGTTCCAGGAGGCCTGGTGGATATAGATAAAGAGACGGGCGGCGATGCGACCGGCGAAGCGGAGGTCGATGACGCGGGCCTGGAGCGTCTCGTCGCCGCGTTCTATGCGCGCGTGCGCGACGATGCGGAGCTGGGTCCGGTCTTCAACGACGCGGTGCACGACTGGCCCGAACATCTGGCGACCTTGAGCGCCTTCTGGTCGTCGGTGATGCTGACCAGCGGCCGCTACAAAGGCAATCCGATGACGGCGCATCTCAAACACAAGGATCGCATCACACCCGCCCTGTTCGACCGGTGGTTGGCCCTGTGGGCGCGCACCACCGCCGAGACGATGCCGCCCGCCGCCGCCGCGGCGCTTCAAGACAAGGCGAACCGGATCGCCGAGAGCCTGAAACTCGCGTTGTTCTTCCGCGCGGGCGCGCGGGATTGATTGTCAAACCAGGCACAAGACCCGACCGGCGGCCCGCAACCGAGGACGCATCCCGCGCGTTACATGCGACGCTCACGATAGAAAGGACGCATCACACAAATCCTTCCGGCGCCGCGCGCCTTACCGGCGGCATGTGTGTGAACACGCGCGCAAGCGATTTCTCGTCGTCATAGAATTGACTAAAAACGACCTACAAAATGGGACGTTTTCGGTAGCCGCGCGCAGGTAATCCGGCCATGCTTAGAGAACCACGGCTTGGAGCATCACGCCGGGGCGTCGGATCATCGCTTTCTCATTCGCGCCTTTTGCCCGGTCTTTTGCAAAGGGCGCATCATTAGCTCGGGGACATGCATCATGAAAAAAATCCTCATCGCGCTTGGCGCCGTTGTCGGCGTCGTTGTGATCGCCGCGGTCCTTGTGCCGCTGCTTGTGCCCGCCGAAAAAGTGAAAGAGCAGATCGTGGCGCAGGTGAAGACCGCGACGGGCCGCGACCTCATGATCGGCGGCGATGTGGGCGTGTCGGTGTTCCCGTCGCTGGCGGTGAAGGTGGCCGATGTGAGCCTTTCGAGCCCGCCGGGTTTCACGGCGAAGAACCTGGTCCATCTCGGCGCGCTCGATCTCAGCTTGAAGATCATGCCGCTGCTGTCGGGCAACATCGAAGTGGACAGTTTTGTGCTGGTGGACCCGACCTTCGCGCTGGAGGTCGACGCCAAGGGGCGCAACAACTGGACCTTTGAAACGTCCGGAGGCGCATCCTCGTCCTCGTCCTCGTCCACATCCGGCGCGGATTTCCTGAAAAACGTCCGCCTCGGCGACGTGGGAATCGAGAACGGAAAGCTGACCTACACCGACGCCGCTTCGGGCGCGGCGCAGGCGCTGGACGCCATGAACATCAAGATCGCCATGAACAGCCTGGACGAACCGCTGGCGCTGGACGGCAGTTTCGATTGGCGCAAACAGAAGATCGCGCTGGCGCTGGAGGTCCAGAACCCGCGCGTGGTGCTCGCGGGCGCGGGCGAAACACCGCTGACGCTGAGCGTGAAGGCCGATCCCATCGCCGTGTCGCTCAAAGGCGCGTTCGCGGGCGCCGATCAACGTGTGACCGGCGACGTGGATGTGGCGTCGCCGTCGGTGCGCAATCTTGCCGCATGGACGACCGGCACACCTTTGGACGTTCCCGGCACAGGACTGGGTCCGCTTGCGATCAAGGGCCGCGTATCGGCCGCCGCGGGCGCGTTCGCCTTCACAAACGCGAGCATCACCCTGGACGCGATCGCCTCCAAGGGCGAGGTGGAAGTGAAGACATCCGGTGCGCGGCCCATGATCACGGGCAAGCTCGACGTCGGCATGCTCGACCTCAATCCCTACCTGCCGCCGCCCGCGCCGTCGGCGCAGCAAGCCTGGAGCGATGCGCCCATCGACGCCTCGGGCCTGCGCGCGGCCGACGCGGACCTGGCGCTGTCCGCCGCCGGCATGAAGATCCGCAACATCAACGTCGGCCAGAGCGCGGTGACCTTGCGTTTACGCAATGGACGGCTGACCACGACGTTGAGCCAGCTCGCCTTCTACGGCGGATCGGGCAGCGGGTCGGTAGTCCTTGACGGCAGCCAGGCCGCCCTCGGGATCGAAGCGAGCTTCGCGATGAAGGGCCTGCAGGCGGAACCGTTCCTGACCGACGCCGCGGACTTCAAGCGCCTGTCGGGCACGGGCAACACCGATATTGAGATCGCCGGGCGCGGTCGTTCGCAGCGCGAGATCATCGCCTCCTTGTCGGGTAAAGGCTCCACGTCCTTCACCGACGGCGCGATCAAGGGCATCGACATCCCCGGCATGGTGCGCAACGTCACCTCGGCCTTCACGGCCAAGAGCGAGGCGCAGAAAACCGACTTCGCGGAGCTGTCGGGCAGCTACACCATCGCGAACGGAATCCTCACCAACCAAGACATGATCCTGCAAGCGCCGGTGCTGCGCGTGAGCGGCGCAGGGACCGTCGACCTTCCGCAGCAAACCTTGAAATACCGCGTGGAGCCGAAAGTGGCGGGCACGCTGCAAGGGCAAGGCGGCAAGGCGGACGTCGCGGGCCTGATGGTGCCGGTGATGGTCGAGGGGCCGTGGAATAACCTCTCCTACAAGCCCGATCTCGCGGCGGCCGCGAAAGCCGCGGCGAGCAAGGCGGTGGGCGGGTTTTTGGGCGGCGCCCTTCCGGGTGGCGAGAGCGGCAGTAAAGCGCCGTCGCTGAAAAGCCTGCTGCCCGGCTTCGGCGCGCCGAAGTAAATCCGGCGACGCGGGAGGAGCCACCGGCGATGGACACGACCATGTTCGATCAGGCCAAACAAACGTCCATCGATCTCGCGGTGCAGTTTGGGCCCAAGCTGCTCGTCGCGCTGATCCTCATCGCTTTCGGCATGATCGCCGGGAAGTGGACCGCCGGCATGACCGCGCGCGCGATCCGGCGGTTCGGCCTGGAGCCGCCGTTGCAACGCCTGCTGGCACGCCTGGTGCATGTGTTCGTCGTCGCCTTGTTCGCGGTGATGGCGCTGCAGAACATCGGCATCCAGTTGCTGCCATTGCTGGCGGGCCTCGGCCTCGCGGGCGCGGGCGTGGCCTTGGCGATGCAGGGCGTGCTGTCCAATGTGGTGGCGGGCCTGACGGTGATCTTCACCAAGCCGTTCCTTGTGGGACAGTATATTTCCGTGGTGGGCGAGGAAGGACGGGTGGAGAGCATCAACCTGTTCAACACGGTGCTGAGCCATGCCGACCGCTCGCAGGTGGTGATCCCCAATCGTAAGGTCGTCGGCGAAATCTTGCACAACTACGGCAGCATCCGCCAAATCACCGTGACCGCCAGCGTCTCGCGCGAGGCCGACCTGGACGGTGCGCTTGCCGCCGTCGCGGACATTCTGAAGAACAGCCCGCGTGTGCTGAAGGAGCCCGCGCCGCTGGTGCTGGTGGGGTTGCAGACGCCGGTGTCCATCGACATCCAACTGCGCCCCTGGGTCAGCGTGCTGGACTACGAACCCGCCGCGAGCGACCTGGCGCAAGCGATTGTCGAAACCTTCCGCGCGCGCGGGATTCCGGGACCCGTGCCGCGGAACGAGGTGAGGATGCTGGAGGCGCGCACGCCGGAGATGGATGCGCACGGGCAAGCGTTGGGATGGGTGGGCTAGCGTAGAGAGCGGCGCTTCACGCGCCCAAGATTTACGCGACCTCGATCACGCGGCGGAGATCACATCGAGCCGCAGTGGCGCAGCCCCCGCCGCAATCGCAAGCAACCGGTCGATATTCGGATGCGCGCCCGGGCGATTGCGGGCGTCGTCGGTGTGCTCGGCGAAGAGCGCCAAACCGTGTTCGGCCGCTTTGGCGTCCAGCGTGCCGAAGACCTGCTTGAGGTACTGGTAGACCGCGAGCGAGCCCTGCTTGCCCGGCTGATTCTCGATGCTGACGACGACAGCGCCTACAGGGTCGATCAGGTCGATGCGTTGCACGCCCTCGATGGACGGCAACTGCTGGAGGTTTTCCTTGAAGACGGCGCCGGGCTGAATCACGGGCGTTACTCCCACTCGATCGTTTTAGGGCGAACAAGGCTGCGTTTTAGCGTCTCAAATGACAGTTCGTCAAAAATTGTACGGGGCGGGAAATATCGTTGCATCGGCGGCCTGTATTACAAAGCGCTACGGTATCCCCCTAAAGTGACGAAGCCGCCACGTAAACGCCCACGGCGATGACCATGCCGGCAAACGCCCGTTCAAGGATTCCCTTGCGGGCGGAGAGCACGCGCCCCAGCGCAAGGCCGAGCAGCGTGCCCGCGCTCCCCCCGGCGATCAGCAGCAGCGTAACGCCCCAATCGACAAGACCGGAGGCCGCATAAGAGATCGCGGTGGTCATCCCGAGCGCGGTCACGACGACCAGCGACGTCCCAACCGCGTATGTCAGCGGCATGGCCGTGGCGAGGATCAGGCCGGGCACGATCAGGAATCCCCCGCCGATACCAAAAAAGCCCGCGGCTAAGCCGACACCCAGCCCGATAAAAATGAGCCGAGGCAGCAGCGTTGCGGCGCTGCCGCGCGCGAGGCGCACATCCGGCGTCTCAGCAATACGGCGCCCGCGCAGCATGGACACGCCGACACCGATCATCAGCAAGCCGAACAAGGCCAGCAGCCGCTTACCATCAAATGCCTTGCCAAGTTCGGCTCCAAGCGCGGCGCCGAGAGTCCCAGCGGCCGCGAATACGCCGGCGCAGCCCCATTTGACGCGACCGGCGCGGGCATGTCCGACCAAGCCGACCAAAGCATTTGTCGCGACGGCAACCGCCGCCGTGCCGATCGCAACATGAGGCGAGTCGATCCCGACGAGATAGACAAGCAGCGGCACCGCTAGGATAGATCCACCGCCGCCGACCAAACCGAGGATTAGCCCGATCAAACCGCCGGATATCAGCATTGCAAAAATCGCGACGGTCTCCATGTGCGCCTCAGACCGCCGGGCGCCGGTTCCACGGCATGATGCGCAATAGTGTCGCCATGCCGCACCAGCCGCTGATACCCGCAAACATCAGCCCGGCGCCGACGAAGGCCGAAAGCCCGAAGAATTCGGGCGCCACAAACAGGCCCAACAGGACGCCCACGACGACCATCGCGCCCGCTGCGATCTGAACCTGACGCATGATTTCCAGCGGCTGCGATCGGTCGGTGATGGTTGCGTTGCCGGCGCCGCGCCACGCGTCGATCCCACCATCCAGGATATACGCCTGCGCGCCGTTCGCGGCGGCCGCAAGCCGCGCCGCATTGTCCGCTGTCCGTCGGCCCGAGCGGCAGTGGAATACAACCGCGCGCCCATCGCACGGCAGGTCGCCGATCCGGTCGAGCGGTACATTGAGCGCGCCGGGAATGCGCTCGCGCGCAAATTCGTCGGCGCCGCGAATATCGACAAGCCGCGCACCCGCGGCCATCACGGCCTGGGCGGCGACGGAGGAAAGCGTTGGCAGGGTCATTTCATCACTCCTTGCAATAGAGGTCATAGAGGGTGGCGAGCAGGATTTCGACGCGGGGATCGGCAATCCGATACCAGAGCGTCTGGCTCTCGCGCCGGAAGGCGACGAGGCCTTCGTCGCGCATCTTGGCGAGGTGCTGCGAACAGGCCGATTGCGACAGTCCGACTTCGCGCGCGAGGTCGGTGACCGGCTGTTCGCGGTGTTCGACCAGCTTGCACAGCAACATCAACCGACGTCCGTTGCCAATGGCCTTCAGCGTTTCGGCCACCTGCCCGGCTTTTGTCTCGAATGTCGCAAGATCCATCTTGGGTTTACGCATCGTCCCGTCTCCATCACATATTGCTAATTTAGCATAATCTAATATATAGTCAAGAGGTGAAGGAGAACCGCCATGACCCACCCATTCGTTGAGGCCTTTTTTGACGCGCCGACCAACACGATCAGCTATCTGGTCGGGGACCCCGCCACGCGCGCCGCCGCCGTGGTCGATCCGGTGCTGGACTTCGACCTCGCCAGCGGCGTCGCCGACACACGTTCGGCGGAACACATCATCGCCTTCGCGCGTGAGCACGACTGGCGGATTGAGATGGTGCTGGAGACCCATGCCCATGCCGATCACCTGTCAGCGGCGCCTTTCATCAAGATGCACACCGGCGCAT
Organism: uncultured Rhodobacterales bacterium; assembly: GCA_964576515.1. Lineage (GTDB taxonomy): Bacteria > Pseudomonadota > Alphaproteobacteria > Rhodospirillales > Rhodospirillaceae > SHVO01. Next base: position 918 of record CAZNUW010000004.1, on the reverse strand, counting down.
GGATCGGGATCGGCGCGCATATCCGCGACGTGCAGCGGATATTCCGCCCCGTTTTCGCGATGACCGATCTCAAAACCGATGGTTCAGACTTCGACCGCCTGTTCGATGACGGAGACCGCGTGAAAATGGGTGCGCTCCAAATCGAAGTGCTGCACGTCCCGGGTCATACGCCGGCCGACGTTGCATATCGGATTGGGAATATAGTGTTCGTCGGCGACACGCTGTTCATGCCGGATTACGGCACGGCGCGGGCCGACTTCCCCGGCGGCGACGCACGCATGCTCTACCGTTCGATCCGCCGCCTGCTGTCGCTTCCCGACGCGACCCGCCTATTCCTGTGCCACGACTATAAAGCCCCGGGCCGCGAAGATTATCGATGGGAGACGACCGTTGGCGAGCAGCGCCAGTCGAACGTGCACGTCCACGAGGGCGTGAGCGAGGATGATTTCGCCGCCATGCGGAATCGTCGGGATGCCGGCTTGGCCGTGCCGAAACTGCTGCTGCCGTCCATTCAGGTCAACATCCGCGCAGGCCGGTTCGATAAGGCCGATGCAAACGGTGTGACGTATCTGCGCATCCCGGTGAAATGGGCGAAGTCGGGAGGCGCTCAAACCGGGTAAACGCCGGTGCGAAGGCTACCGTTCATAAGCCGAGAAACGCGCGGAGGGACTGAGCGCTTTCTGTTCACCCTCTGCGGGTTACTCCCACTCCATCATCAATCAGCCCATCAACCTATTGATTTTTAACGTCTATCTAGCTCGCGAAATGAAATATACCGTCATTTGTACCGTCAGGTTCTCACGCGGATGAAAATCCATGACAAAATGGTGCGTAGCATGATGCCGAAACCAATGGCTTTCCTTTAGGCTCTATTCGCGATTCGTATTGATACTCATGCCGCCCATGGCGGCGGCGAGG
>CAZNUW010000003.1:0-391774 GCA_964576515.1 uncultured Rhodobacterales bacterium | reverse complement strand
GAGAACAGAACCCTAACCCAAAATCGGGGGCGTTTCAGGGGTGCAGGTCAAATCAAAGCGAGCAGAATCATGCCCACCTCCTGCTGACGGTGTGCATGTTGTCGCCTATGTATTTGGGGATGGACCGGGCACAGACTCGGCCCGGTACCATTTCAGCGTGAACCTTGACCGATTTTTGGTCAAGGAAATCCAGTCTGGTGCGTTTGCTACATAATGCTGGAATTAACCGCGAAAGCGGTCAGCGTCCGCCCTGGCTCAATTCCACCAAATGGCCGTCCGGATCGTAGGCGTACAGACGCACGCCCATCGGCGCCGCCATGAAGCCGTTCGGGCCTTTTTCGATACGCGCGCCGATGCGGTCCAGCGCGGCGTGGGCCGCCTGCAGGTCCGGCACGATCACGCCGATGATGACGTCGCCGGTGCCCAGGCCCATGAGGTTGCCGCGCGCGCTCGCCAGCGGCGGGCGGTCGTACCACAACAGCGCGATCTCCGAGCCCTGGCCTTCGCCTTTCATCACCACCACGCGGCTCCGCGCCGGATCGGCCGTCAACGGCAGATCGTTCAGGCCGTGCACCTCGGCGGCGGTGTTGCGCGATTCGTCGGACAGTTTGGCCAGGCCCAGCCGTTCGTAGAAGGCGACCGAGCGGTCGATGTCAGACACAATCAAGGTGATGCGCGCGAAGGCCGCGGCCTGCGCCGCGGCGGGGGCTGCGGCGGCGCTCAGGAAGACGAGGAAAAGAACGAGAAGGCGCACGGAAAAACTCTCAAAAGGCGTTGAACGGCCGCGAGTGTGGTCCGGGCCGGGATTCCGCGCAAGGTGGCTCGGGGCGCGTCCCGTCCGCGACCTCCGGGCGAAAACGCCGCCCTGGACCTCACGCGACGGGTAGGCATGGGCGGTCAGAATTGCTAAAAGCCAAGTCTATGATTTCAGGTCGATCCTTCCCATGAACGCCGCCCGCGACCGCTTTGTCGCCTTTGCTTTTTGCTGGGCCGACATCCTGATCGAACTCGACCCCAACAAGCGGATTTCCTTCGCTGTGGGCGCCACCAAGGCGCTGCTCGGGCTTGGGCCGGAAGGCTTGATCGGGCGTAATTTCATGGACGTCGTCTCGCCGAAGGACCGCGTCCTGGTCGACCAGCTTTTGGCCATGACGGCCAAGAAAGGCCGCATCGACAACGTCAAGGTGAAGCTCCAGGGCGCGAACGGCCTCACGCCGCCGCTCGGCTTCGCCGGTTACGTCATGCCGGACCTGAAGGACCATTTCTTCCTGGCCTTCCGCACCCAGGCGCACCTCACCGAAAAGGGCGAGGCGGAACAAGGTGTCGCGCGCGACAAGGCCACCGGGCTCCTGTCGGGGGATTCCTTCTCCCAGCTCGCGGTCGAGAAACTGAAAGCCGCCGGCGCCAACGCGGAACTCACCCTCGTCAATCTGCCCGGCTTCGACGCGCTGGCCGGCAGTTTGAACGACGAAGAACGCGAACATCTGCTCACAACCGTCGGCACCACCTTGCGCGCCAACTCGCTTGGCGGCGACAGCGCCGGTGAAGTCGGCGAAGGCAAGTTCGGGATCGTCGCGGAAAAGGGCCTCGACGTCTCCGCCCTCGAAGCCAAGCTGACCGAAGCCACCAAGGCCTTCGACCCCACCGGCAAGGGCGTGGTCGCGCAAGCCGGCGTAGTCGACGTCAACATCGACGGCGTCGACGAAGCCGATCTCGCCAAGGGCCTCGTCTATACGATCAACCACTTTAAGGAACAGGTCGGCGACGCCTTCAACGTGAAGGATATCGCCGCCAATATGAATAAACTCGTTCAGGAGACCGTCGAGTCCCTGAACAAATTCCGCAGCCTCGTCGGCGGCAACGATTTCCAGGTGGCCTTCCACCCCATCTTCGACGCCCGCACCGGCGCCGTGCACCACTACGAGGCGCTCGTGCGCTTCAATGGGAATTTCGAGGAAAGCCCCTACAAGTACATCACCTTCGCCGAGGAAACCGGCCTCATCCCCGAGTTCGATATCGCCATGGCGCGCAAATGCGTCGATTGGCTGCGCAAGAACCGGGCCGACAAAGTCTCCATCGCCGTGAACATCTCCGGCATGTCGGTGGGCAACGACCAGTATTCGCGCGAACTGCATGCGATGCTCGACGCCGATACCTGGCTGTCCAACTTCCTCGTGTTCGAGATCACCGAATCCGCCCGCGTGGCCGATCTCGCCCAGGCCAACAATTTCGTCCAGGCCCTGCGCAAGAAGGGTTTCCACGTCTGTTTGGACGACTTCGGCGCGGGCGCGGCCAGCTTCCAGTATCTCTCGGTGCTGGAAGTCGATGTCGTGAAGCTCGACGGCAGCGCCGTGAAGAACGCGCAGGCCGCCCCGAAGGGCCGCGCCTTCCTGAAGGCGCTCACCACGCTCTGCAAGACCATGGACGTCGAAACCATCGCCGAGATGGTCGACAGCAAGGAAGGCCTCGAATTCGTGCGCGATTGCGGCGTCGAATACGTGCAAGGCTTCCTGTTCGGCAAGCCCGATCCCGATCCGTGGAGCTTCATCAAGAAGCTCGACCGCAGGCTGTTCGCTTAAAGATTTTCGGTTTCTACCTCCCCCTGCAAGGGGGAGGGCAGGAGGGGGTCGTTTCTAAACGATCCCCTTTCTCACATTTAGAACCAAACCAGCTTCCCGGTCAGATCCCGGTGATCGAAGCTCGTAATACACGACAGCGTTCCGAGCGCGCCCGCCGCCAGCGCCATGGCCGCGATGCCCCACGACGGCAGCACCGCGCCGCGCGAAACCACATCCGCGCCGATCACGGCGATGAACGGCATCGCCGCGAAGGAATAGGTGCGGCACTTCCACCGCAGCACGGCGGCTTGTAAATCCGAAATCCGGTTCGTCATGTTCAGTCCCCAAGACCAAAAAGCGCAGGTCGCCCCCGACCCCGTGTTTGATCTGATACGGCGGACCGGGCCTTCCGGCCAAGTGACAAAGATTACGTAAGGAATTTCACGCGCCGCGCGCGTAACCGCGAATCTTTTCCACCATGGACACCAACCCGTTGCGGCGGCTGGGACTTAGGTGCTGGTCCAGGCCCAAGGTCCCGAACGCGACCTCGGCGTCGGTGGCGGCGATTTCGGCGGGCGTCTTGCCGGAATACAGAATTCCCAACACCGCGATGAGCCCTTTGACGATAGGGGCGTCGCTGTCGGCCGCGAAGGCGAATCGAGCCGTATCGCCGCCGGGATGTCCCGGCACCATCCACACCTGGCTCATGCAGCCGCGCACTTTGTTCGCCCCGGTCTTCTCGGCGTCGGGGAAGGGCGGCAATTTGCGGCCCAGGTCGATCAGGTAGCGGTAGCGGTCGTCCCAATCGTCGAACAGCGCGAAGTTTTCCTGCAACTCCGCGAAGTCCATTTCGGGCGCGATCATGGTGGGCGTGTCGGTCATGGTCCGGTAAACTACGCACCTTCGACTCTCGTGCAAGCGGTTTCCCACCTTCATGATCCCCGTCACCCCTTCGCTCAGCCTCGACGACGCCGAGGTCGAGCTTACGTTCATCCGCGCGAGCGGTCCGGGCGGTCAGAACGTCAATAAGGTGGCCACCGCCGTGCAGTTGCGCTTCAACGCCGCCGCGTCGCCGTCATTGCCCGAGGGCGTGCGCCGCCGGCTCCTTGCGCAAGCCGGAAAGCGCGCCACCACGGCGGGCGAGATCGTCATCACCGCCAACCGCCACCGCACCCAGGAGATGAACCGGAAAGACGCCATCGCCCGCCTGGTGGAGATGATCGAGAAAGCCACCCACGTCCCGAAGTACCGCGTCGCCACCCGCGTCAGCAAAACCCAGAAGAAAAAGCGCCTTGAGGGCAAGCGCCAGCGCAGCGGCGTCAAAGCCGGGCGGCGTGTGGGCAATAAGGATTGGGATTAGGACGTTTCAGAGTCCACCCACCGCAGGAAGGCGAGCGCGAGGCCCAGCGCGAGCGTCTGCGCGGCGATGAACCCCGCGACATCGCCGGGGTGGAGTCCCGCGAAGGTGTCGGTGAAAGCGCGCGCGATCGTCACCGCCGGGTTCGCGAAGGACGTGGACGAGGTGAACCAATAGGCGCCGCCGATATAGGCGGCGACGACGCCCGCAACGACCGGCGTTCCATAAGCGCTGCAGCGGTGGATCGCGACCAGCAGTCCGAAGGTGGCGACAAGTTCGCCGGTCCAAAGGCCCCAACCGGTCCGCCCTTGCGTGCCTGTCTGCAGGATCGCGAGGTCGAACATCACGTGCGCGATCGCGGTGCCGGCCAGCGCGCCCGCAATCTGCATCGCGATATACGGCGCAACGCGCGACTTTGGAAATCCGGCAAGGAGGCTGGCCGCGATCGTCACGGCCGGATTCATATGCGCACCGGACAGTCCGCCGAAGGTCAGGATCAGCATGAACAGCGCGCCGCTCGTCGCGAGCGCGTTGGCCAGCAGCGCGAGGCCGGCGCTGCCGCCGCTCAAGCGCTCCGCCGCGATGCCCGACCCGACAACCGCGATCAGCAGAAAAGCCGTGGCGATGAATTCAACGACGGCCGCCCGCGCAAGGGGCGGATGCGGGTTCGCGCTCAAACGGGTGGCTCGCCGACAAGCTTTCCCGCTTCATCGAGTTTCGCTTTCACCTCGGTGGGGCTCAGATCTTTCATGCTGAAGCTCAGGAAATATTGAACACGTATTTGAAGGATCCGTGCCGCTTCGCGGAAGGCGGCGCGCTGCTCGTCGGCGCTCCCTTGCACCGCGGCCGGGTCGGCCAGACCCCAATGCGCCGTGACCGGATGACCCGGCCATATGGGACATGTTTCGCCCGCGGCCTGATCGCAGACGGTCAGGATGTAATCCATCTGCGGCGCGCCGGGCGCGGCGAACTCGCCCCAGCTTTTGCTACGCAAGCCGTTCGTCGGAAGTTTCAGGCGCGAAAGCGTCTCAAGCGCCAGCGGGTGGACCTCGCCTTTGGGAAAGCTGCCCGCGCTGAACGCGCGGAACTTCCCTTCGCTCCAATGATTCAGCAACACCTCGGCGAGGATGCTCCGGGCCGAGTTGCCGGTGCACAGGAACAGGACGTTGGAAGGCGGCGCCATCGCGATCTATCCCGGGCAGCAACCGGAGCCTGCGGCCGTCGCGCGAGGTACGCAGCAGGGCGCCGCCTTTGCCTCGGCTTGCGGCGCTGTCGGCCGCTCATTGCCATACACCGTGGACTCGCCGTGGGTGAGAAAGGTCTCCCACGCGATTCCCTGTGGATCGTTAATCCACTGCTTGTCGCTTTTGGCGTAACAGCAGGTGGCCCCTTGTTCCTCGATGATTGGCGCTTCGGCGCGGCTCAGGCGTTCGTAAATCTCGGACAGTTCCACCTCGTTTTCGGCCTGTATGCCAAGATGCTCGATCCCCGCCGCGCCCGGGCGCTCGGAGATCGCGAAGTTGACCCGTGGGTCTTCCAGCATCCATTTCGCGTAGTCCACCTTGCGCACCGTAGGATCGGCCGCGAATAGGGTGGAATAGAATTTCACTGACTGTTCCAGATCCGGAACAGAAACGTGAACATGCATCCGTTTCATGTCGTCTTTCCTTTCTTCGATCGGCGCGGCGCTGCGCCCGTTGGTTTGCAGACCGGCGCACAGGCCGCGCCGCCGCAACAATTTTCCGTCAGGTACGCGACCAGGCCGTTCATGCGGGCGAAGTCGGCCGTTTGAATCAGCTGCCGTCCGTCACGCCGGGCGTGCACCAATCCCGCTTGCTTCAGTTGGTTCAAATGGAACGACAGCGTGGCGTTCGGCATATCGGCTTGCCCCGCGATCTCGCCCACGGCCATCCCTTGCGGTCCCGCCGCGACCAGCATCCGGAAAATCTCCAGGCGTCCTTCATGCGCAAGCGCCGCGAGCGCGGCGGCGGCTGTATATATTTCCATATTTCTAGAATAGTAGAAGTGTTGGGCCGGGTCAACGCCGCGGAGCGGATGCGAAGGGTCGAAGCCGCGTGTCTTGACGTACCCGCTATATTTCGTTATTTTACGAAATAACGAAATATGAGGATGATGTGGGCGACCTGTTTGAAGCCATGGCGAGTCCGGTGCGGCGTCAAATCCTCGCGTTGTTGCGCGACCGCGATCTCACGGCGGGCGAAATCGCCGACCGTCTGACCATCGCGAAGTCCACCCTCTCGCAACACTTCAACATCCTCAAGGCCGCCGACTTGATCCGCGCCACCCGCAGCGGAACCACCATTACCTACAGCTTGAATGCATCGGTGATCGAGGAAGGCGTCATGGAAATCATGCGCCTGTTGAAACCCGAGAAAAAAGCGAAGGGAGCTTCGTCATGGCCATCGCGTTCAGCGCTCGCTGGATCGTCTTCGCGCTCACGATAGCGACGACATTCACCGGTTTCACGCTGTGGGAGGGACGTAAATTTTCGTTCGTCGATCCCGACACCGGTGCGCCCCAGGTGAAATTCGCGCACCGCTATTTCTTCCCGTTGCCGAGGTTCCAACTGGTCGGTTTGGCGGCGGCCCGGTCCTAAAGACTCCAAGCAAGAAGGGGAGAACAACTCATGGGGCTCGCGTTCAAACTGGCGTGGAGCGTTTTCGCGGTGTCCGTGGTGCTCGCGGTCGCGAGTTTCGCGACGGCGCCGGCCGATCTCGCGGCGGCGGATGTCTTGACCAGTGAGATGCGTGCCCGCACACCGATCCTCCACTTCGCGTTCTACCCCGGCCTTATGGCTTTTATGCTGGTGCTCGCCACCGCCGCGATGCGCGGCAAACCGGAGATGAAGGACACCCGTTTCCGCAATGTCGTGCTGGTCGGCACCGCGGTGGTTTTGCTCCTGGCGCAGCTTCGCTACGACACCCATCTTTCCGCGCTCGCGGCGCTCCCCGGCAACTTCTTCCAGTTTGTAGGCTTTCTCGCCGGTCTGCTCTTGATCGTCGCGGGCAACTACCTGCCCAAGGCCGTGCGCGCGGACGCCCTCGATCTCCCCAAACCCTGGAGCTACTTCTTCACGATCCCGTGGACGCTTCCGTTCGGATACCTGTTCGGCGTGCGCACCTGGTGGACGCTCGCCAGCGAGCATGTGTGGAACCGCACGCATCGGCTCGCCGGCCGTCTTTGGATGATCAGCGGCGCGGGTCTCGCCGCCGCGTCATGGTTCACCGACATCTCCGGTTACACCTCCATGATCGCGGTATCGCTGATCCTCAATATCGTGATCCCGATCCTTTACTCGTTCCTCATTCGTGACGGTGCGGTGCGGGCGTGAAACTTGTCCTCAAAATCGTCGGCGGACTCTTCCTTGTTCTCGTCGTCCTCGCCGTCGGCTTCGTCATCCACGCCAATTGGGCCATTGGAAATACGGAAACCCGCGCCTATGACGACGGCGCGCCGGGGCGCTACGTGGTCTTTGAAGGCCATCGCTGGCATGTCGCCACGGCGGGCGATCTCGCGAACGATCCGACCGGCGCGCCAATTCTCCTGATCCACGGCTTCCTCGCGCCGGGCCAGATGAACTTTCGCGACTGGAAGGACAAACTCGCCGCCCGACGCGCTGCCGTCATGCCCGATCTTCTCAGCTACGGCCATTCGGAGCGCGTGACGGAGCCGGGCGATCACTACACGCTCTCGCACACCTCAAAGGCGCTGGCCGCGATCCTGGATGAACTCGGCGTCGCGCAGGTCGATGTCGTGGGCCACTCCTACGGCGGCATGGTCGCGGCGCAATTCGCGGCGGACTATCCCGCGCGCGTGCGCCGCATCGTCTTCATGTCCACCAGCATCGAAGGGCTCGGACGCACCGGCCAGGAAGATGTGCTCGATCTTCCGCTCGGGATCGGCCGCGCGGTGGCGTGGCACGTCGTGGGCGGCGGACGCTTCGGCGTCGTCGGCATGGCCTGCGCCGCACGGCCGGACTGCGGCTGGATGTCCTACACCCACATCATAAACAATACGGACTCCATGCGCGCCGCCATGCGCACCACCCGCGCCACGCCCGACCTGGCCGCCCTCAAGGCGAAAGCCGCCACCATCCAGGCGCCCGCCCTCGTGTTGATCGGCGACAGGGACTTCCTTTTCTCCACCGAGGGCGGCAAACGCGATGCGGCCAACCTGCCCAACGGCGCGTTCCAAGCCATTCCCGAGGGTACGCACATGCCCTACCTGCGCAAGTCCGACGAGACGCTGAAGGCCGTGCTCGATTTCCTGACACCGCCGGTATAAGACCGGCGCGATCCTCACGCCTTGCGCAGGATTTTCTCCATCGCCTTGCCCTTGGCGAGTTCGTCGATCAGCTTGTCCATATAGCGGATCTCCCGCATCAGAGGCTCTTCGACCTCCTCCACCCGCACGCCGCACACCACGCCCTTGATGAGCGTGCGCGCCGGATTGATTTTTTTCGCGCCGGCGAAGAGGTCTTCCAGGGTCGTCTTTTTCTTGATGTGGGCTTCCATTTCTTTCTGGCTGTAGCCCATCAGCCAGCGCAGCACTTCGTCCACCTCCGCCTTCGTGCGCCCCTTCTTCTCCGCCTTGGCGATGTACAAGGGATAAACGCTCGCGAAGCTCATGGCGTAGATGCGGTGTTTGGTCATGGCGCTTTCCCGGTGCAAGCAGGACGTGTGAGCGGAACGGTGGACCGTCGTCGTGCGGTGCGCCGTCTCTCCACTTCATCACAGGTTCCCGTCGCGCGCGACCCTCAAACGACGGCGACTCGCGCGTGGCACATGCCCGATTTTCTGAATCATGAAATTCGCGGGCTATCCAAATATCGGATGACGAAAAATCATGCGTCGGCGCAGTATCCTCGCGCCGCATACCGCCTGCGGTCCTGCGTAGCTCCGCGACAGCGGAGCGAAGCAGGATTGTCATCGTGAATCAGGAGCAAGAACGCGCACGCGCGCGCATGACGGAACGCGTTAACGATATGTCGCGCGACGTCGCGTAAGCTTTTACGCGACACTTCTGCGGCTAAGTCTTTGACGCCTCTCAAAAACGGGAAGTGTCGCGTTGTCGCGTGGAATTCCCTGCCCCAATTTGAGGATAAGCCGGTTACGCGCCGCCGCCGTCCGCGGTGAACTGCAAGGCGGCCACCCGCGCGTACAAAGGGTTGCTCGCGATCAGTTGTTCGTGGCGGCCGGTGGCGACCAGGCGGCCGTCGTCGATGACGGCGATCCGGTCGGCGTTGACGACGGTCGCGAGACGATGCGCGATCACCATGGTCGTGCGTCCCACCATCAGGCGTTCGAGGGCGGCCTGCACCAGGCGTTCGTTCTCGGCGTCCAGCGCGCTGGTGGCTTCGTCCAGCAGCAAGAGGGCCGGATCGCGCAGGATGGCGCGCGCGATGGCGATGCGTTGCTTCTGTCCGCCGGACAGGCGCACGCCGCGCTCGCCCAGAAAGCTCTTCATCCCATCGGGGAGTTTCTTGATGAACTCCAAGGCCGCCGCCGCCTCGGCGGCCGCGTGCACTTCTTCGTCGGTCGCGTCGGGGCGGCCGTAACGGATATTTTCCATCGCATCGGCGGCAAAAATCACAGGATCCTGCGCCACCAAGCCGATGCGTGCGCGCACCGCTTGCGGGTCGGCCTCCTTCAGGTCGACGCCGTCGATGCGCACGGCCCCGGCCTGCGGGTCGTAGAAGCGCAGCAGCAGTTGGAACACGGTGGTTTTGCCGGCGCCCGAGGGGCCGACGAGGGCCACGTGCTCACCGGGCGCGACGTTCAGCGTCAATCCTTTGAGGGCCGCCGTCTGCGGACGCGACGGATAGTGGAAGGTCACATCCTCGAAATCGACCGCGCCCCGGGCCGGCGCGGGCAGGGTTTTCGGTTGTGCGGGCGCGGTGATGTCGGGCTGGGTCTCCAGCAGTTCGATCAAGCGTTCGGTCGCGCCCGCCGCGCGTTGCAGGTCGCCCATCACTTCGGTCACCGCGCCCACCGACGCGGCGACGGTCACGGAGTAGAAGATGAATGCGGTCAGATCGCCCGGCGTCACGGTGCCCGCGATCACCCCATGGCCGCCCGCCCACACCACCACCGCGATGGCGGCGAACACCAAAAGGATGACGACGGCGCCCAGCATCGCGCGCGCGGCGATCCGCCGCATGGCCGTGCGGAACGCGCCTTCGACGTTGCGCGTGAAGAAGGCGCGGTCGCGCTCTTCATGCACGAAGGCCTGCACGGTGCGGATGGCGTTCAGGTTCTCCTCGGCGTAGGAGCCCACGTCCGCCACGCGGTCCTGGCTCTCGCGCGACAGTTTACGCACTTTGCGGCCGTACCAGATGATCGGCACGATCACCGCCGGCAGCACCAGCGCCACCAGCCCGGTCAGCCGCGCGTTGGTGATGATCAGCATCGTCACCCCGCCCACGAGCGCAAAGGAATTGCGCAGCGCGATGGACAGGGACGATCCGATCACCTGTTGCAGAAGCGACGTATCGGTGGTCAGGCGCGAGAGGATCTCGCCGGTTTTCGTGGTCTCGAAGAACCCCGGGCTCAAGCGCAGGATATGGCTGAACACCGCCGCGCGGATGTCGGCCACCACACGCTCGCCGATCCACGAGATGTAGTAAAAGCGCGTGAAGGTGCCCGCGGCGATCACGACGATCACGCCGATCAGCATCAGGAGGCCCTGGTCCAGCATTTCCCGGCTGCCCTCGGACAATCCGCGGTCGATGACGAATTTGAGACCCAGGCCGATGCTTAAGGTCGCGACGGAGGTGATCGCCAGGGCGACCGCGAAGATCGCGAGCTGCACCCGATAAGGACGCATGAAGGCATAGGTTCGCCGCAGAAAAGCGTAATTCTTGCTTTTCGGCCGGTCGGGCATGTTCCAGCGCGTGGGCGCTGCGGACCGATCGCTCATGACACAAACCTCTGGGAGGAGCCTCGTCGGGAAGAATCGGCCCTCACTTGGGCCTTTTGAGGCGGGAAGTCAACGCACGAGGCGCGGAGGCCATGGAACTCGCGGGCCTGAGATTCTAATGTAGGCCGATGACTCCCACCGCCCTTCATACGCCGCCGTCGGCCCGCGCGCTTTCGCCGGAGAGCGTGACCTCCGTGTGCCGCGACTGCCTCGCCGAATACGACAACGAGGATCCTGTGTGCGCGCGCTGCGGGTCCGAGCGTGTGATGTTCCATCCCGAACTCGGCCGCCTCACCATCGCCCATATCGACTGCGACGCCTTCTACGCCACCATCGAGAAGCGCGACGATCCCAGCTTGAAGGACAAACCGGTTCTGGTCGGCGGCGAAAAGCGCGGCGTCGTCTCCACCGCCTGTTATATCGCGCGCAAATACGGGCCGCGCTCGGCCATGCCGATGTTCAAGGCGTTGCAGATGTGTCCGCACGCCGTGGTCATCAAACCGAACATGGCGAAATACAAAGAAGTGAGCCGCCAGGTGCACAAGGTGTTCAACGCCGCGACCCCGTTGGTGGAAGGGCTTTCACTGGACGAGGCGTTCCTCGATCTCTCGGGCACCGAGAAGTTGTTCCATCGCTCCGCGGCGGCGTCGCTCGCCCATATCGCCCGCGAGATCGAGCGCGACATCCGCATCACGGTCTCCATCGGTCTCAGTCACAATAAATTCCTGGCGAAGCTCGCCTCCGATCTCGACAAGCCTCGTGGGTTCGCGGTCATCGGGCGGGTGGATGCGATCTCGGTGCTGCACGATCTTCCGCTTACGCGGCTTCCCGGGGTGGGCCCCGCGCTCGCCGACCGCCTCAAGGTGGGCGGGATGTTCACCGTCGGCGACGTGCAGCGCCGGTCGCACGAGGAGATGAGCCTGCTCTACGGGGAAACGGGCGCTTATATCGCGCGCCTCGCGCAAGGCATCGACGAACGTCATGTGAATACGGACCGCGAAGCCAAGAGCGTGTCGGCGGAAACCACCTTCAACGAGGATATCCGCGACCCCGCGAAATTGCGGCGCATCCTGTGGACGTTGTCCGAGCGTGTGGCGGATCGTTTGAAGGCGAAGAACATCGCGGGCCGCACGGTTACGCTGAAACTGAAGACCGCGCGCTTCAAGACCCTCACGCGCAATCACAAGCTGGGCGCGCCCACCCAGTTGGCCGAGACGATCTTCCGCGAGGCGGAAATCATGCTAATGAAGGAAGCCACCGGGCCGCTGTTCCGCCTGCTTGGCGTGGGTGTCGATCAATTGTGCGAACCTGTCGGCGCGGATCCGCAGGATCTATTCTCCGCGCTCGATGCGCCGAAAGGGTCGGTCGGCTCGCGCCGGGAGGGTGTCGAGCGGGCGATGGATACGGTGCGCGCGAAATTCGGCCGCACGGCCATCCGCAAGGGCCGCGCGGACGCATAAAGGACGTAACGACGATGGATATGACCGGCGACTATCTGATCCCGGCCCCGCGCGACGCCGTGTGGGCGGCGCTGAACGATCTCGATGTACTCAAGGAAGCGATCCCGGGCTGCGATTCCATCGCCTGGATTTCGCCCAGCGAGATCGACGCCGTCGTCACCGCGAAGATCGGCCCGGTCAAGGCGTCCTTCAAAGGGCTCATCACGCTTTCCGACCTCGATCCACCCAACGCCTACACCATCCGCGGTGAAGGCAAGGGGGGTGCGGCCGGTTTCGCCAAGGGCGGCGCGCGGGTGCGTCTCGAACAGGAGCCGGACGGCACGCGTCTGACCTACACCGTCGAGGCCGCCGTGGGCGGCAAGATCGCGCAAGTGGGCGGGCGCCTCATCACCTCGGCGGCCAAAAAACTCGCCGATGAATTCTTCGCGCGTCTCGGCACACTCGCCGCTGCGCGCGCCGCGGGGACGGCATGACCGCGATCTCGCTCACCGTCAACGGCGCGGCGCATACACTGGACGTGGAACCGCGCACCTTGCTCGTCGAAGTCCTGCGCGAGCGGTTGCGCCTCACGGGCACGCATGTCGGTTGCGACACCAGCCAGTGCGGAACCTGCACCATCCATATGGACGGACGACCCGTGAAGGCCTGCTCCCTGCTTGCGGTGCAGGCCGACGGCAAGGATCTCACGACGGTTGAGGGTGTGGCCCGCGACGGCGTCCTCCATCCCATGCAAGCCGCGTTCAAGGAACATCACGCGCTCCAATGCGGGTTCTGCACGCCGGGCATGATCATGACCGCGCTCGACATCGCGGCGCGGCATCGCGGAACCGATCTCGACGCCGACACCGTGCGCAAGGAGCTTGAAGGGAATTTCTGCCGCTGCACCGGCTATCAACCCATCGTGACGGCGATCCTCGCCGGCGCGAAAGCGATGGGATAAACGATGTACGCGTTCGCCTATCACCGCCCCGCGTCTCTTGCCGAAGCCCGCGCGATTTTCGCCGGCGCCGGCGATCCTTTGTTCCTCGCCGGGGGTCAAACGCTGATCCCCACCTTGAAACAGCGCTTGCGCCAACCGTCCGATGTCATCGACCTGGCGGCGATCGCCGAGCTGCGCGGCATCGCGGTCTCCGGCGAAACCGTTACCATCGGCGCGATGACCTGCCACGCCGATGTGGCCGCCCATGCCGATGTGCGCCGGTTGAGTCCGGCCCTCGCGCATCTCGCGGGCGAGGTGGGCGATCCTCAGGTGCGCAATTGCGGCACGCTCGGTGGGTCGCTCGCGAACAACGATCCCGCAGCCGACTATCCCGCCGCCGCGCTCGCCCTCGGCGCGACCATACACACCACGGAACGCGAGATCGCCGCCGCCGACTTTTTTACCGGCTTGTTCGAGACGGCCCTTGCGCCGGGCGAGGTGATCCTGCGGGTCACGTTCCCCGTCCCGCGCCGCGCGGCTTATATGAAATTCCGTAACCCGGCGTCCCGCTACGCCGTGGTCGGTGTGTTTGTCGCAGAGACGGATGCGGGCGTGCGCGTTGGCGTCACGGGCGCGGGGGCGTGCGTCTTCCGCCACACCGAAATGGAACAGGCCTTGAGCGCGTCGTTCACTCCGCAGGCACTGGCCGGGATTTCAACGTCCGCCGACGATCTGAACAGCGACCTTCACGCCACCGCCGCCTACCGGGCGCATCTGGTGGGCGTCATGGCGGCGCGCGCCGTGGCCTCGCTCATTTAGGTCGCGCATAGCAGCGTTTCGCTCTTGGCGGTACTGCGATGCGTGCGCCTATCGCACTCTCGCCGCGCACAAGAAAAGGAAGAAGCGCCATGCCGACGCCGATCCGGTTTTATATCGACTTCGTATCGACCTATTCCTATCTGGCCGTTCATAAGATCGACGATCTCGCCGCGCGGTACGGCCGTACCGTCGACTGGCAGGTCGTGTCCTTGGGGCACATCTTCCAGGATCTCAAGGTCACGCCGCCGCCGTTCATCCCGGCGCGTCTGAGCTACAATACGGTCGATCTCCTGCGCAGCGCGGCGTTCGCCGGTCTGCCGTTCAAGATCCCCGACGTTTTTCCTTTCGATGCGAAACGCGCGCGCTATGCGTTCTGGAGCATCAAGGCCAAGGACGAGGCGCTGGCCCGCGCCTTCGCGCGCGCCGTCATGACGCGCGCCTTTGGCGAAGGCGGCGCAATCGCCACGGCGGCGGACATCGCGAAAGCGTGTGTTGCGCTTGGGTTGAATGCCGCCGATGTCGAAGCCGCATCCAGCGCGCCGGCGGCGAAACGCGCCGTCGTCGAGGCGATGGACAGGGCGCGCGCGGACGGTATGATCGGCGCCCCTTTCATGGTCCTGGACGGCGAGCCGTTCTGGGGCGCGGACCGGCTCGACCAGCTCGAGCGTCGCCTGGCCGGCCGCTGATGACGATCATTGATCTGGAGTGTTTTTCTTGAGGATTGCTCTTGTTGGGAACGGCGCCATCGCGCGTCTCGTTTCGGATTTCTGCGCGGCGCGTCCGCAAAGCCTGTCCATCGTCGGCGCGCTCTGCCTTGCATCCGACGTCACATCCGTCGGCGCGCATCCCATCGTCTATGCCGTCGATGATCTGCTCGCGTTGAAGCCCGATCTTATCGTCGAATGCGCGGGCCACGGCGCGGTGCGCGCGGTGTGCGGACCGGCGCTGGCCGCCGGGATCGACGTTGTGATCGTCTCGACCGGCAGCCTCGCCGATCCCGAACTTTGGAAAGATGTGCAAGCCGCCGCGGCGCGCGGCACGGCGAAGGTGAAGCTGGTCGCGGGCGCGCTGCCCGGCGTCGACGCGCTCGCCTCGGCCAAAATCGCCGGGCTGGACGACGTGACGCTCACGTCCAGCAAGCCGCCGAAAGCATGGAAAGGGACGCCCGCGGAAGCCTCTCACAATCTCGACGCCATCACCGAAACCACCGTCATCTTCTCGGGCAACGCGCGCGACGCCGCGCTGACCTTCCCGAAAAACGCCAACGTCGCCGCCACCGCGGCGCTCGCCGGCGTCGGCTTCGAGAAGACGCGCATCAAGCTGGTAGCCGATCCTGGGGTGACGCAGAATGTTCACCGCTTGGAGGCTGCGGGGGCTTTCGGCCGGATGACGCTTGAAATCCACGCGAATCCGTCGCCGGACAATCCGAAGACATCCCATATGGCGGCCCTCTCCATCATGCGCGTTCTTGAAAACGAAGCATCGGCAATCGTAATTTAAGGCAACAGGCGCCCCGGCTGGGGCGTACGTGGCCGACACGTGACCACTTCGACGTTGATAGGCTTTTCTGACGCATGACGGGCGACGCGCAGCAAACCCCGAACCTGTCCCTGCAATCGGCTGCGGTGCTGATCGTCGACGATCAGAATTTCGTGCGCGATCTCTTAAGCCGGCTTCTCATCAGCTTGCCGGTTGCGAAGGTGACGACCGCTCTGTCGGCGGAAGACGCGTTTCAGGTTCTTGAAAATGATCCCGCGCACGCCGACGTGCTGTTGGTGGACTTCGAACTTCCCGGCATGAACGGTGTGCGCCTTATCGAGAAGCTGCGCGCGTCGTCCCATCAAAAACTCAAGGAGATCCCGGTCGTGATGCTGACCGGACACAACGATCTCTCGCTCTATCGCGACGCCGCGCGGCTCGGCATCTCAGGCTTCCTGGTGAAGCCCGTCGGCCCCGCCACGCTCAAGACCGCGCTCGAAGAGGCGCTTGCCGGCCGACGTGTCGGCGTGCCGCGCCCGGCGGTAGATTCGTCGCCCGAATCGCCGCCCGATGTGGTCGACGTGGAAACCTAATCCTTCAGGCAGGCGGCAAGTTCGCCCAGGCGCGCCGCGCGCCCTTGCAACATCGCCGAACGGCGTTGCACGTAAGGTCCGGGATTGGACGCGGACCAGCGCAACGGGCTCGGCAGCACGGCCGCGAGACGCGCGGATTCGGCGGAGGTCAGGTTCGCCGCGCTCTTGCCGAAGTGATGCCGCGCGGCGGCCTGCGCCCCATACACACCCGGCCCCCATTCCACTACGTTCAGATATACCTCCATGATGCGCTGTTTGTCCCACAGCGCTTCCAGATAGATCGTCAGCCAGGCTTCCAGGCCTTTGCGCACCCAGTCGCGGCCGGGCCACAGCAAAAGATTCTTCGCGGTCTGCTGGCTGATGGTCGAGCCGCCACGCAAGGTGCCGCCGTCGTCTTCCAGATACTCTTCCCACGCTTCCTTCAGCGCCTTGGTGTCGAAGCCGTGATGGGCGCAGAAGGTCTCGTCCTCGGCGGTCAAAGCCGCGCGCGGCAACGAGGGCGCGATGCGCTCCAACGGCTCCCAATCGTAGTTCCACCCCGCGCCGCCGATGGCGCGCAGCACCATCAGCGGCGTGCCGGGCGGCGGGATCACACGGTAGATCAGGATGAGCGCCGCAGGCGCCAGCAGCGCCGTGAGCAGCGTGTAGAAAACGATGCGGCCGATCCCGCGACGCCGACGAGGGACAGCATCGGATGCTGGAGCCTCGTCTTGCGACGTGATCGGCCGGTCGTTGGCGTCGGCGTGCAGACTGTCGTCCGTCACGGAATCCCCTTACGCGGTCTCCTTCGAGGATTCGATATTACGATAGATTTCCGATCCGCCGGACTTAAAAGCGTCCGACATCTCCGACATGCCTTTCTCGGCAAATTCGCGCACTTCCTGCGAGATTTTCATCGAACAGAATTTCGGCCCGCACATGGAGCAGAAGTGGGCGACCTTGGCCCCCTCGGCCGGAAGGGTCTGGTCGTGGAAGTCCTCCGCCGTTTCGGGATCGAGCGCCAGGTTGAACTGGTCGCGCCAGCGGAATTCGAATCGAGCCTTTGACAGGGCGTTGTCGCGGGCGCTCGCGCCGGGATGGCCCTTGGCGAGGTCGGCCGCGTGGGCGGCGATCTTGTAGGTGATCACACCGGCCTTCACGTCGTCGCGGTCCGGCAGACCCAGATGTTCTTTGGGCGTCACGTAACAGAGCATCGCGGTGCCGAACCACCCGATCATGGCCGCGCCGATGGCCGAGGTGATGTGATCGTAACCGGGCGCGATGTCGGTGGTGAGGGGTCCAAGCGTGTAGAACGGGGCTTCGCCGCAAGCGGTCAGCTGCTTGTCCATGTTCTCTTTGATCTTGTGCATGGGCACGTGACCCGGGCCTTCGATCATCACCTGCACGTCGTGTTTCCAGGCGATCTGCGTCAGTTCGCCCAGGGTTTCCAGTTCGGCGAACTGCGCGGCGTCGTTGGCGTCCGCGCCCGAGCCCGGGCGCAGGCCGTCGCCCAGCGAGAACGACACGTCATACGCCTTCATGATCTCGCAGATCTCTTCGAAGTGCGTGTAGAGGAAGTTCTCCTTGTGATGCGCGAGACACCACTTGGCCATGATGGAGCCGCCGCGGCTCACGATGCCGGTGACGCGGCTCGCGGTTAAGGGGATGTACGCGAGGCGCACGCCCGCGTGGATGGTGAAATAGTCCACGCCCTGTTCGGCTTGCTCGATCAGCGTGTCGCGGAAGATCTCCCAGGTCAGATCCTCGGCCTTGCCGTTCACCTTCTCGAGCGCCTGATAGATCGGCACGGTCCCGATCGGCACCGGCGAATTGCGCAGGATCCATTCCCGGATCGTGTGGATGTTGCGGCCCGTCGACAGGTCCATGACCGTGTCGGCGCCCCAGCGGATCGCCCACACCAGCTTGTCGACTTCCTCGGCCACGGATGACGTCACGATGGAGTTGCCGATGTTGGCGTTGATCTTCACCAGGAAGTTCCGGCCGATGATCATTGGCTCGGCTTCGGGGTGGTTGATGTTGGCCGGGATGATGGCGCGGCCACGGGCAATCTCATCGCGCACGAACTCCGGGGTGACGAAATCCGGGATCGACGCGCCGAAGCTTTCGCCGTCGCGCTTTTCCTTCAAGGCGGCGGCGCGGCCGCGGTTCTCGCGGATCGCGATATATTCCATCTCCGGCGTGATAAGGCCGGCGCGCGCGTAAGCCAGCTGCGTCACGGCCTTGCCGGTTTTCGCGCGCAAGGGTTTGCGGCCCGCGCGGTCGAACTTGGGCACATCGTTCGCTTCGCCGGCTTTCAGGCCGTCGTCTTCCGGATGGCTCTCGCGGCCGGGGATTTCCTCCACATCGCCGCGCGCCTTGACCCAGGCGGTGCGCATGGGCGCTAAGCCCAGGCGGATGTCGGTCGTGACGGCCGGGTCGGTGTAAGGGCCCGAGGTGTCATAGACGATGACGGACGGCTCTTTGCCGCCGGCCACTTCGATCTCGCGCATGGCGACGCGGACATCCGTGTGCGCCGTGCCGCTCATGTAAATCTTACGCGAGGCCGGAAGCGGGCCCGAGGTGACGTTGAATGTTTGGGGACGCGAAATGATGTTCATCATGGATCTCCTTGCATGGAGATCCGGGAATCGTGCGGAGGATGAGGGTCTTTAGAAGGCTTCCATCCCTACGCCGGTATCACCCGGATCAGGTTCTAAGGGTTTACCGCTCGCGCGGACTCTCAGCCTTCCCATGAAGGCACCCCTTGGATCGCGCGGAGTATCTGTCTCCGGGCCTTTCAGGTCAACTGGTCTAGTCCGCCAGCGCCCCGACTTGGCGATATTCCAGCGGATTCGCATTGGAAGCGTCCACCGGCACCGGCGCCCACGCCGCCGACACGAGCGGTGGGAGATCGGGATACATATCGCCGATGGAAACCGGTTGGAATTCAATCACGTCCGCCGTGTCGTCCTGGGCCGCGGCGGTGCAGTAGATGCCGCCCACCGGCGCGATCGCGGCGATGGTGACGGTGCGCGGCAACGCGGCGGAGACATAGTCGTGAGCAACGACGGCGGCGATATCTGTATCGACGCCGATGCGCGGCGCGACGATCAGCGCAGGGTTCGACCGCGCGAACTTGTCTAGCGCCTCCATGCACTGGGTCGCCGCGCGGATCGCGCGCGTCGCGTCGTCGAACGCGAGGATCCGGCCGTTACCCAGGTTGTGGATCTCGCGGCCTTGGAAGCGGTGCAGGATTTCGGTGATCACGGTCGCATGGGTGCGCAGCACGCGCTGCTGGTTCTCGGGCGGCACAACGACGCCGGCCGGCGGCACGCCGACCGAGGTGGTGACGAAGGTGGTGAGTTCGGGTGGCTTGCAGATTTCTTCCTGCATGCGCCACAGCGACAGCGCTTCCGGCAGCGCCGCCCCGTCGGCGAAGCCGCTTTGGGCGAAGTGCGCCATGGCCCGCATGCCCGCTTCGATCGGGCCGCGGAAGTGCGGGATCTGGGCGAAGACATGGGCGCTGGCGGCGAAGGACGCCGCCGTGCGCTTCGAGATGCCGATATCCAGCAGCATCGCCTCCAGCACGGCCTTTCCTTGCACCGGCGCGAGATTGGTGCGTCCGGCGAGGGTGGACGACGCGCCCGCCAGGAACAGGTTGATGCCGAAGTAAAGGAAGGGTGTCGGTTCCTCCTCCATTCCGGCGATGGTTGCGGTGACGCCTTGCGTGAACAACGCCGCGGTCGGGTCTTTCGGCGCGGGCGCCGGTTTCGCGGCGCCGATAGCCGCAGCCGTCGTTGGCGTCGGCGCGGTCTTCTGGACGAATGTTTCCGCCACGGGCTGTGACGGCGGCGCCGGGATCCCCGCGGCCGCTTGCTCATTCTCCGTGAACAGTGGATCGAATTCCTTCAGGCGCGCTTCAAGGATCGCACCCCAGTCGTCGGGGTTCGGCTTCGTCTCGCGCTTGACCGCGGGTTTTGCGGCGCGGCGGCGCTTCGCGGCTTCTTCTTCCTTACGCCGCTGGAAGTAGTCGAAGAACAGGTAGGCGCACAGCGTCACCACCAAAAGGATGAACAGAAGCGCGCCGCCGTAGGTTTCCTTGTCCAGCGCGATCCCGGAGCTTTTTTGCAGCCATAACAAGGCGACCGCGAAGAACGCGGTGCCGATCAAGCCGGCGACAAGGGCGTTGAGGCCGACGGCGAGCGAGCGGGCGAACGCGTAGTTCGCGGCTGCGCTTTGCTCATGCGAAGGGGGCGGGCTGTCGTTCACTGAAGCGGCCATGACATTAAGAGCGGCGCCGCTTCCTCACCCTCGCGCGCCAATTCAGACAAGGTAGTCTTGCGGCATTTGAAATTGCAATTGCCGGTTTCGGTGCCTCATCAAATATCCGGCGCGCGCTCCAACCGGCGATTTTGTTGTCACCGAAAACCGAACGTATCAGGATAGACGACGGCATCGGACCAGATCTCTTGGGGGCGAAAGCATCATGACGGCGGCATCTTTGTGGTTGGCGGCGGGCCTGCGTACACCGTTCGCGAAAGTCGACGGCGCATTGGCCAAACACGACGCGATCTCGCTTTCGGTGCCGGTGGTCCAGGCGATGTGCGCGCAGTTGAAGGGCGCCGACCGGCCCGACCTCGTCGTGTGGGGAACGGTGGCGCCCAGCCTGCGGTGGAGCAACATCGCACGCGAGATCACGCTGGACGCCGGCGTCGGCGCGCATATCCCGGCCTTCACGTCGGTCATGGCCTGCGCGACCAGCATGGCCGGGGTTTTCGCGGCCGCCGACCGCATCCGCACAGGGACGTCCTCCCTTGCGCTCGCGGGCGGATCGGAAAGCATGAGCGGCATCCAGATCGGCCTCAACCAGGGCTTCTCCGTCTGGCTGCGCCGGTTCTTCCAGGCAAAATCGGTCGGCGCGCGCGCCGAGATGCTGGCGGCTTTGCCGTTGAAGGATGTGCGGCTGCATATCCCCAGCATCACCAACCGCACCACCGGCCTGTCGATGGGTGAAGGCACGGAAATCATGGCCAAGACCTGGGGAATCCCGCGCGCCCGCCAGGACGAACTCGCGCTGGAAAGCCATCAGCGCGCGGTGGCCGCATGGGGCAAGGGATTCTTCGACGATCTGGTCATTCCCTTAGACGGGGTGACAAAGGATCTCATTCCGCGCGCGGACACGTCGCTTGAAAAGCTCGTGAAACTCAAACCGTCCTTCGATACCGAAAGCGGGAAGGGCACGCTGACGGCGGGGAATTCGTCGCCGCTGACCGATGGCGCGGCCGGGATCTGGCTTGCGAACGAGGAGGGGCTTGCGCGCCTTCCCTCACAGACACCGCGTGTGCGTCTCGTGGACTGGGAACTCGCCGCGGTCGATATCTTGCGCGATGGCTTGCTCATGGCGCCCGCCATCGCGATCCCGCGCCTGCTCGCGCGGCATAGACTGACGTACGACGGCGTCGCCTTGTGGGAAATCCACGAGGCCTTCTCCGCGCAAGTGTTGTGTCACGTCGCGGCGATGGAAGATGAAGCTTGGTTGAAGGGGCGCGCGGGCGTGAAGCCGACGTTCGGAAAATTCCCGTGGGCGAAACTCAATCCCAACGGCGGCAGCGTTGCGTTGGGTCATCCCTTCGGCGCGACAGGGGCGCGCATTCTCAGTCAGACGGTGAAGGAACTCGCGACCTATCCGGCCGGCAGCTACGCCATCGTCAGTATTTGCACCGACGGCGGCTTAGGTGGTGTCGCGCTATTGTCGTCGACGTAGCATTGGCGCGCCGCATTCACGGCGCGCCGACACTTTGTCTTAAGCCGCTTGTGGGCGGTTCTCCCACGGACGGCCGCCGCCGCCACGACGGCGACGATTGCCGCCGCCACCGGGCTTTTTCGGACCGCCGTGACCGCCGCCGGGCTTGCCGCCACGGCCATTGTTGGAGCGGCCATCCGCGCGATGACCACCATGACGATGACCGCCGTGGCGATGCCCGTCTTCACGCGGGCCGTCCTGACGCGGTCCATCGTTGCGCTGGCCGCGCTGCGGCGGGGCGGCGTGATAGGCGTGCGTCTCGTCGACCGGCACCGGCTGACGGATGGAACGTTCGATGGCGCGCAGCGCGCTCATCTCCTCGCGGTCGCAGAACGAGATCGCGATCCCGTCCATGCCGGCGCGCGCGGTGCGGCCGATGCGGTGCACGTAGCTTTCCGGTTCGACCGGCATCTCGAAGTTGATGACGTGGCTCACGCCGTCGACGTCGATGCCGCGCGCGGCGATGTCGGTGGCCACCAGCACGCGGAGTTGGCCGGCCTTGAACGAGGTCAGGCTGCGTTGACGCGCGTTCTGCGATTTGTTGCCGTGGATCGCTTCGGCGGTGACGCCGCCCTTCTGCAATTGCTCGGCGACGCGATTGGCGCTGTGCTTGGTGCGGGTGAACACGATGGCGCGGCTGATCTTGGCATCGTTCAACAAGTCGGCCAGCAGGAGGCGCTTGTTCTCGCGCGCGACGAACATCACTTTCTGGGCAATGCGTTCGACCGTCGTGGAGGGCGGCGTGACTTCGATGCGCTCGTGCTGCGCGCGCAGGATGCCCTTGGCGAGGCTGGTGACCGCGTCCGGCATGGTTGCGGAGAACAGCAGCGTCTGACGTTCTTTCGGCAGACGCTGGACGATCTTCTGCACGTCGCGAATGAAGCCCATATCAAGCATACGGTCGGCTTCGTCGAGCACGAAGATCTCGATGCCGTTCAATTCGATGCGGCGCTGGTTCAGGAGGTCGAGCAGACGGCCGGGTGTGGCGATCAGCACATCGGTACCGCTCGCCATGGCGGCGATCTGCGGCTTCTCGCTGACACCACCGTGGATCACGGTGCGTTTCAGGTTCACGTGCTTCCCGTAAGTCGCGAAACCTTCGGCGATCTGGAGCGCCAGTTCGCGCGTCGGCGTCAGGATCAACGCGCGCGCGCATTTCGCGGCGGCGCGCTTGTTGTTGTTCGCAAGGTGCTGAAGCATCGGCAACGCGAAGGCTGCCGTCTTGCCGGTGCCGGTCTGGGCGATGCCCAGCACGTCATGGCCTGCGAGCAACCGCGGGATGGCCTGCGCCTGGATGGGCGTGGGCGAGGTGTAGCCCTCGGCGGCGACGGCGCGGTACAGCGGCTCGATCAGTCCGAGGTCGGAGAACAGAGTCATAGAATCACTTTCAAATAGGCAACGGTCGTGCAGCCGCGAAAGGCGGCGCAAAACGGTTTGCGGTTACCCGGTGGGCACGCAACCGACGGGAGGGAATTGAGAAACGTCTCAAGAAACGGTGCGAAAAGAACCTCAAGCGAGGTCTCTCATCACGGCCCTTATTCACGTTTTTACTTGGGGCCGGCGCACCTGCGCGCGAATCGCGAGATGTTGCCTGCATCGGGCAGGCGGCGTGGATATAGGCGTAAACCCCAGCAAAGTCAACGTAAGTGGCTTTACTTACGCCTTTTCTGTGCCTGAACAGCCACTTCCAGGGCATCGAGGAAGCGCGAGCGGTCCCGGGGGACGAAGGCCGAAGGCCCGCCGGTGATCTCGCCGGTTTCGCGCAAATGCGCCGTCAGATCGCGCATCGCGACCGCCATGCTGATGGAATTCTGGTCCAAAGGCCGGCCGTTCGGGCGCAAGACACGCGCGCCCTTGGCGATGCAGCGCGCGGCCAGTGGGATATCGTTGGTGATCACGATATCCCAGCCGGCGGTCTCCTCGGCGATGCGGTCGTCCGCCGCGTCCGGTCCGCTCGGGACCAGGATGCGCTGCACCAGGGGATGGTCGGGCCCGCGCATCCAGGCGTTGCTGACCATCAGGACCGCAAGGCCGTGCCGGTCGGCCACACGCACCACCTCGTCCTTCACCGGGCAGGCGTCGGCGTCGACCAGGATTCGGACCGTATTCTCGGACATCGCGCTCATCGTCATTGTTACAGAATACCGCTCCCCTTGAGACTGCTAATAGGCTGTTGTAATGAGGAAAAAGGGGCTTGTCCGCCAGGACGAGATATAAACAGGGAGGCCCGGGTGTTCATCCCGGGTCGCATCGTCCGATGACCGACGGTTCGCCGACCAAAGTTCTTCGCCTGATTGATTGCGTCGCCATCATCGTCGGCCTTGTGGTCGGCACGGGCATCTTCTTCTTCCCCAGTATCGTCGCGGGACAGCTCGGCGATCCAAACACGATCCTCCTCGTCTGGCTCGCGGGCGGTGTCGTCTCCGTCATCGGCGCGCTGTGCTACGCGGAACTTGCGACAACATACCCGTCGGCCGGCGGCGAATATCACTTTCTCAGCCGCGCTTACGGGCCGCACGTGGGTTTCATGTTCGCCTGGGCGCGTTTGACGGTCATCCAAAGCGGATCCATCGCGTTGTTCGCTTATGTGTTCGGCGACTACGCCACCCAGATCCTGCCGTTGGGCCCTTTCAGTTCCGCGCTTTATGCCACCGTCATCATCGTCGCGCTGACCGCGCTCAATCTCACCGGCATCCGCCAAACGGCGACGTTCCAGAATATAATGTTCATCGCGACCCTATGCGGTCTTGGTGTGCTGATTTTCGCCGGCGTCACCAGCGGTGGCGCGCCCGCGCCGGTCGCCGACGCGCCGTCCACCGTCAATGCGGCCAGCATCGGCGGCGCGATGTTGTTGGTGTTGCTGACCTTCGGCGGTTGGAACGAAGCGGCCTACATTTCCGCCGAAGTGCAGAACCCAAAGCGCAACATGGTGCGCGCGCTGTTGATCGGCATCGCGATCATCACCGCGCTCTACATCGCGGTGAACATCGCCTACCTCAGCGTGCTGGGTCCCGCCGGCATGGCGTCCTCCAAGGCCATCGCGGCCGACGTGATGCGCGCCGCGTTCGGCGATATCGGCGCGGTGGTGATGACGGGCATCGTGCTCATCCTCATCCTCGACAACACGCACATCACCCTCTTTACCGGCGCCCGCAGCGCCTTCGCCCTGGGCAAGGATTTCCCGATGTTCCGCTTCCTCGCCGCCTGGGACGGCGCGCGCGGCGTACCGACCCGCGGCGTCCTGTTTCAAGGCGTCATCGCGCTTTTGATCGTCGCGTTCGGCGCGTTCCTGCGTGACGGGGTGCAGACCGTGGTCGATTTCCTGCAGCCGGTTTTCTGGGTTTTCTTTTTCCTGACAGGCGTTTCGCTGTTTGTCTTGCGCGCCCGCGATCCCGACGCGCCCCGCCCGTTCCGGGTGCCGCTGTATCCGGTTACGCCTGCGCTCTTCTGCCTTACGGGCGCCTATATGCTCTACAATAGTCTCGCCTTCACAGGCACGGGCGCCCTGGCCGGGGTGGTCGTGCTTGCACTTGGTATTCCGGTCCTCGTGCTCGCCAGCCGTTCAAAAGGCCGCGGCGGCGACGCATAACCATTTCGCCCGACACAAAGGCCCCAAAAGGATCCAGCCCATGAAGATGCACAAACGTATCGGCCTGCTCGGCATCGCTGCGGTGTTCATGACCTTCAGCGCGGTCGCCGCGACCAAATACACCGGCGAAGGCGGCGTCGAACTCGATGTGCCGTATGTGCCGACGCCGCAGGAACTGGTCGACCGGATGTTGAAGCTCGGCAGTGTGACGGCCAACGACATCCACTACGATCTGGGCTCGGGCGACGGGCGCATCGTCGTCACCGCGGCGCGCGATCTCAAAGTGAAGAAGGGCGTGGGCGTCGACCTCGATCCGGTCCGCATCGCCGAAGCCAATGAAAACGCGAAGAAGGCGGGCGTGACCGACCGCGTGACCTTCCACCGCGGCGATCTTTTCCAGATGGATTTCAGGGAAGCTTCGGTGCTGACCATGTACCTGCTTCCGGAAGTGAACCTCAAACTGCGCCCGAAGATCCTCGACGAAATGAAGCCGGGTTCGCGCATCGTCAGCCACGCCTTCACCATGGGCGACTGGCAGCCGGACAAACATGAAGTCGTCGACTCGCGGAACATCTATCTCTGGATCGTGCCGGCGAAGGTCGCGGGCACGTGGACCTGGCAGGTCGGCAACGACACCTATAAAGCCGATCTCAAGCAGGAGTATCAGATGGCGTCGGGCACCCTGACGCTCCCGGGCGGCAAGGCGGTCCCGATCGAATCTCCGGTCCTGGCCGGCGAGAACATCACCTTCGCCGCGACGGTGCCGGGCCAGTCGACCCCCTTGCGCTTCAGCGGGAAAGTTTCCGGAAATACCATCGACGCCGCGGTCGACGTGGGCGGAAAGTCGACAAAAGTAACCGCGAAAAAGTCCTAACCAACTGAATCACAAATGCTATCTGTGAAGAGGGCCCCGTCGCGGGCCCTCTTTTTTGCGACGCAGCATTGACAGGGTGCGCCGCACGGTGTGCGAAGCGGGCGTGGGTCGTGTTACAAATCTGAAATACGATAGCGGGGTTCGGGTGATACAATCATCTATAGTACGTACCTGAGTGCGATGCCGCGCCCGCGGGAGACGAATCCCGTGGACGGCGGTTGCCCGTGTTTTGTGGAGGAGCGCGTGGAGTTCAGAACGTTTCCCTGCCGGTTGACGGCGGCGCGGTTGGCATTTGCGGCCGGGGCGGCGGGCGCCGCTTTGGTGGCGCAGGCCGGCGCGGCCAACGCGGTGGAATCGCGCAGTTATGTGGTCAGCTATTTCTCGCAGCAGTTCAATTCGCGCGACGGCGACTGCCCGGGCGGCGTGAACCCGGACGATCAGGCCGGCCAGAACGCCGTCATCCTCGAGAAGCTGGGCTACAAGCCCGACGAAGTGAAGGCGATGATGGCCGAATGGGCCAAAGGCGGCGAGGGCGAGGAACGCATCAACGCCATCGTGAACGCCCGCGCCGTGATCGACGGCCAGCAGGTGAACGCCTATACGCACCCCGAAGCGACGCAGGATCCGGGCCTCAAGCTCATGACCTCGAAGGTCGGCTACGGCTTCAATCTCGACGGCAAGGACGGCGAGACGTCCTTCACCGATCCGCGCTCGGGTGAGAAGGGCGTCGATCACATGTTGTCCCGCGCCATCGGCTGCAACCAGAATTTCCGCGGCAGCTGGGATGCGCCCTCGGCTTACGGCGAATGGATCTGGGTGCAGTTGAAGGATTCCCAGCCCGCATGGCTCCTTACGATTTCGGGTGAGGATCTCGACAAGGACGGGCCGGTCACCTTGCGCCTCACACGCGCGCTGGAATACCTGAAGTCGAACCTCGACGGCAGCCCGCGTCATTTCATGACCTACCGCGTCGATCCGGACCCCCGCTCGCACAACGAATTCAAGGGTGAAATCAAGGACGGCGTCCTGACCATCACCGAGCACAAGCCGCTCAGCATCTTGTGGAACGCGCTGTCCTCGCCCGTCCTCAATCTCAAGAACACCCACATGCGGCTCGCCATGCTGAAGGGCGACACGCTGGATGGCTTGCTCGGCGGTTATCAGCCGTGGACCGAAATCTATTTCGCCTTCTCGCATAACGGCATCGTCGGCGACCGGCCCGGTTTGTACTGGGCGATGAAGAAGGCGGCCGACGCCGATCCGGACCCGGTCACGGGTCAGAACATGTCGATCTCGACGGCGTACCGCATCACCGCGGTGCCGGCGTTCGTGGTGGACGCGCCGCAACAGCGCTATCAGAGCGCCGAAGTGAAATAGCTGGAACGCATGACGGAAATGTTTGCAATGAACGTGACGAAACGCTCCCTCTTGAACGCCCTGTCCGCGAGTTGCGTCGCCGCGGTGCTCGCGTCCTGCGCACCCGCGACGGATACCGTGTCCAGTGCGTCGCCGGCCGCATCGTCAAGCGTCGCCGCGGATTTTGTGCCGTCGCCGGCCGCCGCGCCGCGCCTCACGCCGGCGCAATACCGCGCGACCGTGTCTGACATCTTCGGTCCAACCATCGATCTCGGCGGGCGTTTCGAGCCGGATATGCGCATCGAAGGCCTGCTCGCGATCGGCTCGGCCAGCGTGGGCGTGACGCCCGCGGGCATGGAACAG
The DNA here is from genome assembly GCA_964576515.1 of uncultured Rhodobacterales bacterium. GTDB lineage: Bacteria > Pseudomonadota > Alphaproteobacteria > Rhodospirillales > Rhodospirillaceae > SHVO01. The sequence continues at coordinate 363,686 of CAZNUW010000003.1, read as the reverse complement.
TACGACACCATGGCCGACAACATCGCGGCGCAGGTTGTTTTGGATAAAAAGAACCGCGCGATGATGATTCCGTGCAAGCCGGCGGCGGAGACCGCGCCGGACGACGCTTGTGCGAAAGCCTTTCTCGGCCCTGTGGGGCGCATGTTGTTCCGGCGTCCGATGACCGACGGCGAGGTGACCGCCTATGTGTCCGCGGCCAATGTCGCCGCGCGCCAGACGACGAACTTCTACGAAGGTCTCGCTATGAGCCTGTCGGCGATGCTGTCCTCGCCGCAGTTCCTGTTCCGCGCGCCGGCGGTGATGAAAACCGCCGACGGCCAATTGGAATTAGACGCCTATTCCAAGGCGAGCAAGCTCAGCTTCTTCCTGTGGAACGCCGGTCCCGATATCCAGCTTCTGAACGCCGCGCAGAAAGGCGAACTCAATACGGCCAAGGGGCTGGAGCGGCAGGTCGCGCGCATGATGGACAGCCCCCGGCTTGAAGCGGGCGTGCGCGCCTTCTTCGCCGACATGTTCCACTTCGACGATTTTGAAGGGCTGCGCAAAGACAACCTGATCTATCCGATGTTCAGCCGTCAGGAAGCCCGCGACGCGCAGGAACAGACGATGCGCACGCTGGTCGATCTTCTGGTGACCAATCGCGGCGACTACCGCGACATCTTCACCACCAAGAAGACGTTCCTGACGCCGTCCTTGGGCGCGATCTATCGTGTGCCGGTGGTCAACGACCGTCCGAACGGCGCGATCGATCCGTGGCAACCGTATGAGTTCGCGGCCGACGATCCGCGCGGCGGCATCCTCACCCATGCGAGTTTTTCGGCGCTGCATTCGCCCGCGAACCGCAGCTCGGCCACCACGCGCGGCAAGGCGATTCGTGAGGTCCTGTTGTGCCAGAAGGTGCCGGCACCCCCCGCCAACGTCGACTTCACGCTGGTGAACGACACCAACATCTACAAGACGGCGCGCGCGCGCATCTCCGCGCATGTGCAAAACCCGGTGTGCGCGGGCTGCCATAAGATCACCGACCCCATGGGCCTTGCGCTCGAGAACTTCGACGGCTCAGGCGCTTACCGCACGGAAGAAAACGGCGAGAAGATCGACGCCAGCGGCAGTCTCGACGGCAAGCCCTTCACCACGCCCGCCGAGCTGGGCGCCGCGCTCCGGACCAACGCGTCCGTGCCCGCGTGCCTCGTCGACCGCCTGAGCGCCTACGCCTTGCAGCGCAAGCCCGCGAAAGGCGAAACGCCGTGGATCGCCGAGCTGAAGACCGGCTTCGCCGCGGGTGGATACATCGTGCCCGACTTGATGAAGACGATCGCGACGAGCCCCGAGTTTTACCGCACTGCGCCGCTTGCGACGCAGACTGCGTCCGCCGAATAACCCGTGCGACGCTTAAGCGCAGGAGAAAGACGATGACCAACCTTGCAAGCCGCAGAAACGTCCTCAAAGGGACATTGGCCGGCGCCGCCGTCACGGTCGGCCTGCCGTTTCTGGACTGTTTCCTGAACACGAACGGCACCGCGCTCGCCCAGACCGGCCAGGCGCTTCCGAATGTATTCGGCACATGGTTCCAGTATCTCGGTTTCAATCCCGGCCGCTGGATCCCTGAAAAGGTCGGCGCGGGTTATACGAACAATATCGAGCTCAAGGCGTTCGATCCGTTCCGCCACCGCATGAACCTGATCAGCGGCGCGAACTATTTCCTCGACGGCCGTCCGGTGGAGACGCATCGCACCGGCGCGCAGATCGCGACCCTCGGCGCCATTCCCATCGGCCGTGAAAGCGGTCCGTCGGTGGACAGCGTTATCGCCGACGTTATCGGGACGCGCACGCGTTTCCGCTCCATCGAGGTCTCGCTGACCGGCAGCCGCCAAAGCTATTCCAAGCGCGCGGGCGCGGGCGTCAATCCGTCGGAAGTGTCGCCGGACTCGCTGTACAAACGCATCTTCGGACCGGAATTCCAGGATCCCAACGCCAGCGAATTCAAACCCGATGCAAAGGTCATGGCGAAGCAAAGCGTGCTGTCGGCCGTCGCCGAGCAGCGCCAACAGATCATGAACAAGCTCGGCGCCGCCGACCGCGCGCGCCTGGACGAATATTTCACGTCCGTGCGCCAGATCGAAAACCAACTGGCGATGAAGCTGGAAAAACCCGCGCCGTTGCCGGCGTGCAGCACGCCGAACGCCGCGCAGGAAATCGAACCCGGCGAGGAAGTCGAACAGGTCTCGGCCAACACCAAGATTTTCTCGACTCTGCTCGCGCACGCAGCGGCCTGCGGCCAGACGCGCGTGTTCAATGTCCTGATGAACACCCAAGGGTCGCGCAAACCGGGGTCGACCAATCAGTGGCACGGCTATACCCACGAAGAGCCGATCGACGAAACGCTCGGGTATCAGAAGGAAGTGACGTGGTTCATCCTGTGGGCCAACGATGTGTTCGCGAACTTCGTTCACACGCTGGAGAACCAGAAGGAAGGCGCCGGCAGCGTGCTCGATCGCACGTTGATCCTGTGGCAGACGGACCATGGGTACGCGCGCACGCATACGATGGACAACCTGCCCGTGATCACCGTGGGCAACGCCGGTGGACGCTTCAAGACGGGCCTGCACTTGCCGTTCTCGGGCGATCCGGCGACGCGCATGGGACTGACGGTGATGCAGGGCTTCGGCGTGCCGGTCAGCACTTGGGGCGCGCTTTCGAACCAGACGACAAAACCTGTGACCGAGATTTTGGCCTAACCGGGGAATGAGGGAGAGCGGTTATGAGTCAGTATAAGAATGCGATCCGGCTTGCGGCGTTGACGGCGGGGGCCGCGCTTGCGGGTCTGTCGGCGCAGGCCGCCGAGCGGACCGCGGCCAAACAAGCGGTTTACAGCACGCCGCCCGGCATCACGCTGCAGGCGCTCGGCCGTGGCCAGGGATGGGATCTCGGCAAGGAAACCGCTTCGGTGGTCTATCGCGACGAGGTCGCCTACACCGATCTGCGCGGCATGACCATCTACACCTACAAACTCGATGCGCCGGGCAAGTCGAACTGCGCGGGCGAATGCACGGCGCAGTTCAAGCCTGTCGCGCCGCTGGCCGGCGTCGCCGCGTTCGGCGACTGGACCATCATCAATCGCGATGACGGCACGAAGCAGTGGGCGCTGCAGGGCCGCCCGCTTTACACATATATAGAGGACGTCGATCCGGGCTCGGTGGCCGGTAACAGCGCCGCGCGTTTCGGCGCCCGCCGCATGGACGGTTCGGGCAAAATGGTCGGCGGCGGGATCCGTGGCTCGGGCAGCCGCGCGGGCGGCAAGGATAAGCCGATGCCGGAGAACTGGACGCCCGCCCTGTTGGTTCCGGCGCGCGAGCAGTTCGGCGCGGTGCCGAACGGCGTGCAGATCGAAGAAATTCTGGAATCCTCGGCGCTGGGTCTTGTCGATCATCGCCGTCACACGCTCTATGTGTTCGACGGCAACGCGAAGGACGAGCAGAAATTGTCCGCCACCGGCTGGGCGCCGCTGCCCGCCCCGGCGATCGGTTTCCCCATCGGCGATTTCTCGATCATCGCGCGCAACGACGGCACCTCCCAATGGGCGTATAAGGGGAAAGGCCTTTACACCTACGACGACGATCAGAAGTACGGCGACGCTTACGGGATGGGCGCCGACGCGCGCTGGAAGGTGGCCACCGTGCAGCGTCACTTCCTGCCCGACGGCGTGAAGGTGCAGCCGACCCTGGGTCAGGGTTACGTATGGGCCACCTCCACCGGCCAGACGCTCTATAAGCGCGACGGTCACATCTATCAGTCGGGCGGCGGGCACAGCCTGCATCGCGGCCAGCCGCATCGTCCGGCCGTCGGCCGCGATATCGGCGTGAAGTCGCGCTGCGGCGACAAATGCGATCAGTGGGCCCCGTACCTCGCGCCGGACGATGCGCAGTCGCAGGGCTACTGGACCGTCTATACGCGCGACGACGGGAAGAAGCAGTGGGCCTATATGGGCTACGCGCTTTACACCTTCGCCGGCGACAAGAAGCCCGGCGACATGCTGGGTCACGACACCTACGACATGGAACTTTCGTTCGACCCGAAAAAGATCGTTAACGTCGGCACGCCCATGGACGGCGTCGCGACGCTGGTGTGGGCCATCGCGCATCCGTAAGTTTTTCTGAACCAGCCGGGGGGAAGGGATGTTAACGCTTTGTGTCCGTCCGGCAACGCTTCGCGCGAAAAGACGGAGTCCGGGGCACATGAGCCAACATCGAAGCCGCCAGGGCGTCTGTTTGCACTAGGATACTGGCCGGTCGCGCTCCCGTAACGGGGTTGGGCGCGCGTCAAGGTCGCTTGGTTTTCATTACCAAAATGAGGGGGAGTTATGCTGACAGGTTCTAAGATGACGACACGCCGCCGCGTTCTCGTATCGACGGCGAGTGCGACGGCCCTTTTGATGTCCACCGCCGCGACGCCGGTCTTTGCACAGGCGCAACCACAGGCCGCCGCCGTTGATGAAATCGTTGTGACCGGTACGCGCGTCGTGCGCGACGGTTATCAGGCGCCGACGCCGCTCACGGTCGTCGGTATCGAAGAACTGCTCCAGTCTCCGGCGGAAAACCTCGCCGACTTCGTCAACGATCTTCCGTCGGTGTCCAACTCAACGTCGCCGCAAGGCTCGTCCACCAGCGCGAGCTCCGGCACCGCCGGGGTCAACAGCATCAACCTGCGCGCCCTTGGATCGAACCGCACGCTCGTGCTCGTCGACGGTCAGCGTTCGGTTCCCTCGACCCTCAACAGCATCGTGGACGTGAACAACTTCCCGCAGATGCTGGTCGAGCGCGTGGACGTGGTCACGGGCGGCGCATCAGCGGCCTACGGTTCCGACGCCGTGTCCGGCGTGGTCAACTTCATCCTCGATAAGGATTTCACCGGCCTCAAAGCCTCGGTCGAAGGCGGTCTGACGACCTATGGGGACGGCGGAAACTGGAAGGTCTCGCTCGCGGGCGGAACGCCGTTCGCCAATGATCGCGGGCACATCATCTTTAGCGGCGAGATCGCCGACCGTAGCGGCATCAAGGAGGTCCCGTCCAACCGCGACTGGAACAATCAGGGCTGCTATCAGATTATCAATCCCGCTCATACCGCGAACAACGGGGCGCCGGAACGCCTTAATGTCTGCGGCGCGGCTCTTAGCCAGGCGACCATCGGCGGCATCATCACCAACACGGCTCTGGCCGGCACGGCCTTTGGACCCGGTGGCGCGCCTTATCAATTTAACTACGGCTCAGCGCGCCGCGACCCCTGGATGATCGGCGGCGATTGGAAATCCAATCAGTTCAACAACGTCCAAGCGCTGGACCCCGAGGAACACCGCGAGGGTGTGTTTACGCGCGTCGGGTACGACATCACCGATAACGTCGAGGCGTTCGCCCAGTTCTCCTGGAATTACACCGACTCTGACGGGGTGGTGGGCTATCAGTTCAATCAGGCCAACATCATCATCCGCGCGGATAACGCCTTCATCCCGGAAGCGGTCCGTACGCAGCTCGTCGCACGCGGCATCACGCAGTTCAATATGGGCAGCATGAACGGCGATCTGCCGCTGCGCCGCACCGACAACCGCCGCTACACCACGCGTTATGTGGTCGGCCTCAACGGCGACACCGAGGCGATGGACACCACCTGGACGTGGGACGCCTACTATCAGAAGGGCATTACCCGCACCCATGAAAGCGTGGTGGACATCACCAACAACGCGCGTCTTGCGGCCGCGTCGGACGCTATCCGCGGCCCCAACGGCACCATCGTCTGCCGCATCAACGCCGACGCCAGCGCCACGAACGACGATCCGTCGTGCGTGCCGTTCAACCGCATGGGCACCGGCGTGAACAGCCAGGCCGCGCTCGACTATCTCATCGACGATCCGTATCGCAATCAGCGCTTCGCCCAAGATGTTGGGGCGTTCTCGATCTCCGGCGAGCCGTTCGACCTGTGGGCGGGCCCCGTTTCGCTCGCCTTCGGGGCCGAGCACCGGATCGAGAAAGTCACCGGCGCGGTCGATCCCGCCTATCGTTCCGGATGGTTCGTGGGCAACTTCCTGCCCAGCTTCGGTAAGTACAATGTGACCGAAGGTTTCATCGAAACCGTGATCCCGCTCATCGCGCAGCAGCTCGATTTGAACGCGGCCGTGCGCTTCACCGACTACTCGACCTCCGGCTTCGTGACCACCTACAAGGTGGGTTCAACCTGGTCGCCGGTCTCCGACATCCGGTTCCGGGCCACCTACTCCCGCGACATCCGCGCGCCGAACCTGCAGGAACTGTTCGCGGCGGGCACGTCGAACACCAACACCGTCATCGATCCCTTCAACGGCAACGCGTCGATCCAGTACACCGGCTTTAACACCGGCAACCTGGCGCTCGATCCGGAAAAGGCTAAGACTCTTGGCCTCGGCGTCGTGGTGTCGCCCAGCTTTATCCCCGGGCTGCAGGCGTCCGTCGATTACTTCAATATCGACATCAAGGGCGCCATCGGCACGGTCTCCGCGCAGAACATCGTCGATTTCTGCTTCGAGGGGAACCAGCAGTACTGCGCGGCCATCACCCGCGGCACCAGCCCGGGCGGCGCGCCGATCATCTCGCGCATCTCGATCTCGCCGTTCAACCTCGCTGTCAAGGAAGCGCGCGGCGTCGACTTCGACGTCAGCTACCGCTTCGACTTGGCCGACATCAACGAGGACATGGGCGGCAGCATCGCCCTGCGTTTCCTGGCCTCTCACTACATCAAGAACTATGAGGATGACGGCATCGTCGCGCCGACCGATACGGCCGGACAGAACGACGGGGACGAAACGCCGAGCTGGAGCTATCGCGTCTCGGCGACCTATGCGAACGATCCGTTCACCTTCACCCTGACGGGTCGCGGCGTCAGCGCCGGCACCATCTTGAACTCGAACATCGAGTGTACGACGGGTTGCCCGGTCTCCACCGCCAGCAACCGCACCATCAACAACAACCGGCTGGCCGGTGCGCTCTATTTCGACGCCAACGTCGCTTACAAACTCTCGAGCTACGCCGACGACGGACTGGATATCGAGACGTTCTTGAACGTCAAGAACCTCGCGAATAAGGATCCCGTCATTGTTCCGGGCGGCCCGGCGGGCAGCGCCTACGGCACCATCTCGACCAACCAAGGCGTTTACGACGCGCTCGGCCGTGTGTTCCGCGCCGGCCTGCGCTTCAGAATGTAAGACAGCCAGTGTCCACGAAAGGAGGGGCCAAAAGCCCCTCCTTTTTTTTCCGTTATTTTTCGTACCCTGGGGAGGGAAGCCGGCCATGCATATCCTTCGATCGTTTGTCGTCATCGCCTTGACCATGGGCGCGGTTGCGCCCGCCGCAGCCGCGGATGCGGCGCCGCAATTCAAAGTCGACCCGTTCTGGCCGCAGCCGTTGCCCAACAATTGGATGCTGGGGGAAATCTCCGGCCTTGCCGTCGATGCGCAGGACAATGTGTGGGTGATTCACCGCCCGCGCACCTTGACCGCGCGCGAAACCAAAGCCGCGCGTACGCCGGCGGCGGCGCCCTGTTGCGTTCCCGCGCCGCCGGTCATCGCCTTCAGTCCCGATGGAAAAGTCGTCGCGGCCTGGGGCGGTCCCGGCGAGGGTTATGACTGGCCGTCCAGCGAACACGGGGTCACCGTCGATCCGCAAGGCAACGTTTGGATTTTGGGTAACGGCAATGGCCCGCGCGGCGCGGATGGAAAGTCCGACGGCGCGAAGGCCGACGGACACGCCATCAAATTCACCCGCGACGGAAAGTTCCTGTTCCAACTGGGTAAGCCCGGCCCGACAAAGGGAAGCCTCGATAAGACGCAAATCGCCAAGGCGCCGAAGATCGTTTTCGACGCGAAAGGCGAGGAAGCCTATATCGCCGACGGTTACGTCAATCACCGCGTCATCGTTTTCGACGCCAAGACCGGGGCGTTCAAACGCCACTGGGGCGCTTACGGTCTCCCGCCGACGGATAAGGATAAACCCGGGATCAATCCAAAAACGGGCCAGGCCGATCAGATGGAAACCGTGCACTGCGTCGTGCGCGCGAACGACGGCCTGGTCTATGCGTGCGATCGTCAGAACCAACGCATCCAGGTGTTTGAGAGCAGTGGAAAGTTCGTGAAGGAGTTCCTGTACAACGTGCCGAACCTGGACCAGTCCATCCCGGGCCGCGTCGCCGACATGGCGATCTGGCCGGATAAGCAGCAAAGCTATCTGATCCTGGTCGATGGGAATTTCGAGAACGTCCGCCTCGTGCGACGCGACAACGGCGAGGCGGTGACCAGTTTCGGCCGTCAGGGGCCCTATGCGGGCGAATTCCTGCGGCTGCATGTCATCACGGTGGACGGCAAGGGCAACATCTTCACGGGCGAGGCCGGCGGTCGCCGCGTGCAGAAATTCATCCCGAATGCGCCTGTGAAATAACCGCGCACGCGGCACGGTGAAAAAAGGGAGGGGCGCGGCTCCTCCCTTTTTTGTTATGCCGCCCTTTCCTATAAGAGCGGTCAACCAGGACAGTGAACATGCCCGATTCCAAAGCTCGCACCGAGCCCGCGCCATCGGCGTTCAAGGACTTCTTCAATCGGCCTTTGGTGGAGGATATGGCGCATCACCTCCACCGTGTCTGGCCCGCCTTCGATAAAAAGCGTTTCACGGCCGATGCGCTGGACGGCTTCGCCAAGCTCGAACTGAAGCAGCGCGCGCACCAGATCGCCAAGGCGCTCGGAACGCATCTGCCCAAGGATGTCCCGCGCGCCCTCAAGATGCTGACGGCGGCGTTGCGGCCGCTTCGCGCCGACGGTCAGCTCGATCCCGATGCGCGGAAAGGGATTGCGGGATGGGCCATTCTTCCCTTCGGTGAATATGTCGCGGCTCACGGCCTCGATTATCCCAAAGAGTCCTTGGCCGCCTTGCGCGAGCTGACCATCCGCAGCACGTCGGAGTTCGCTATCCGTCCGTTTGTCGTGCGGCACGGGTCCGAAACCCTGCGCACGTTGAAAGCATGGGCGACGGACGCGAACGAACATGTGCGGCGTCTCGTCTCGGAAGGCACGCGGCCGCGGCTGCCGTGGGGTTTGCAATTGAAGGCGTTTGTGAAAGACCCCGCCCCGATCCTGCCGCTGCTTGAGATGCTGCGGGACGATCCTTCCGACTATGTGCGCCGGTCGGTGGCCAACAGCCTCAATGACATCGCGAAGGATCATCCGGATCTGGTCGCCGCCCTCGCCGGGCGGTGGCTGAAGGACGCGAGCCCGGACCGCGCGCGGCTTGTGCGTCACGCCTGCCGGACGCTCGTCAAGGCAGGTCATCGCGCCACCCTGATCGCGCTGGGATATTCGCCGGAGGTGAAAGTCGATCTTGCGCGGTTTACGCTCAGTCCCGCGAAACTCGTGTTCGGCGGCGCATTGACCATGAAGGTCCAGATCGTGAGCGCCGCGCGCGCGCCGCAAAAGGTCGTGCTCGACTATATCGTCCATCACCGCAAGAAAAGCGGGACGTCGGCAAAGGTCTTCAAGTGGAAGTCCTTCACCCTCGGGGCCGGCGAAACGATCGAGCTTCACCGCAAACATGCGATCAAACCCATCACCACCCGGGTCTATTACCCGGGGGTGCATAAGGTCGAGGTGACGGCGAACGGCAAAGTGCTGGGTGGAAAGACCTTCACATTAGAGATGTAGGTCGTCTCCGCGCCGCGGCCTCCGCCTAGTCGGTATCGTCGTCCGTGGGGGCGGCGAGTTGGACGCGGTCGTCCTCGGCGCCGAGGATGCTGACCGTGTTCATGTGATCTTCCCAGTTATCGGCGAACTCGGTGAGCGCCTGGATCAAGACCTCTTCGAGGCTCTTGTTCATGGCGACGGCCAGTTCACGCAAGCGGGTGTCCAATTCGTACGCTACGCCGAGGCGCACGCCGTCGGCGGCGGCCCGGCGCGAGGCGGTCTTCTTGGTCGCGGATTTCTTAACGGCCTTTTTCGTCTTGCCGCTCTTCCCGCGCGTTGTCGCGGCCGGCTTTCGCTTTGTGCTTGTCTTGGTTTTAACGGTCTTCGCCTTGGCCTTGCCGGCTGTGCGTGTCGCTTTCTTCGCGGCCTTCTTCTTTGCCTTCGCCATGGGGAGCACCTCGTACTGGGGTTTTATGATATAGTAGCCCTTAATCCGCCGTATTTAGCCTTCAAAACCGCGCCTGTCAGGGGTTCTTTTTTTCACATGTACGACCATGGCTAAGCGGCGCAAGTCCGAGGATGACGGCGAGACCGGCGCGAGCCCCGCCCGTAAAAAGAAAAAAGGCGCGGGCGCGACACGAGGCCTCGCGCTGGCGTCGATGCTCGTGTCCAATGCGCTCGCGGCGGCGATTCTGCTCGGCGCCGTCGGCGCGGGTGTTCTTGGATATTTCGCCCTGGGCCTGCCGGCCGTCGATGAAGGAACGCTGACCCGCCGGCCGAGCGTGAAAGTCGTCGACGCCGCCTCGTGGGAAATCGCCAATTTCGGCGACATCTACGGCGCCGCGGCCGATCTGCGGAAGTTGCCGCCGCATGTCCCGGGCGCCGTGATCGCGGTGGAGGACCGGCGTTTTTACGATCACTTCGGTCTCGATCTGCGCGCGCTCGCGCGCGCGATGGTGGTCAACGTCCAGGCGGGCGAAGTCGAGCAGGGCGGGTCGACCATTACGCAGCAGGTCGCCAAAAACCTGTTCCTCACGCCCGACCGGACGCTCACGCGCAAGATTCGCGAGGCGTTGCTTGCGATCAAACTGGAACAGAAGTTCACCAAGGACGAGATTCTCACGCTTTATCTGAACCGCGTCTATTTCGGCGCGGGCGCTTACGGCGTGGAAGCCGCCGCCGAACGTTATTTCGGCCGTCCGGCGAAGGATCTCACGGTCTATCAGGCGGCCATGCTGGCCGGCCTTTTGAAAGCGCCCTCCCGCTACAATCCCGTGCGCGATCCGGAACTCGCCAAGACCCGCACGGAAGTCGTGCTGTCGACGATGGTGGACACGGGCGTTCTGACGCCCGAACAGGGAAAAACCGCCCTTAAGAACGCCAGCCGCACGTTGAAGGGGGTCATCAATCCCACCGTCTATGGCCGGCACTTCGCCGACTGGGTGGTTGGACAGGCGGAAGCCTATGTGGGTCCGGTCGACCGCGACCTCGTGATCCACACCACGCTCGACGGCCGCCTGCAAACCCAGGCCGAGAAGATTCTCGCGAAACATCTGGAGAAGGCGGGCGCGAAGCTCAAGGTCGAACAGGGCGCTGTCGTTGTGCTCAATACCGACGGCGCGGTGCGCGCCATGGTCGGCGGCAAGGACTATGGCGAAAGCCAGTTCAACCGGGCGACCCAGGCGCTCCGGCAGCCGGGCTCGGCGTTCAAGCCGTTTGTGTACGTGGCGGCGGTTGAGGCGGGCTACGGGCCGGACGATATGGTCACGGACGCGCCCATCAAGATCGGCAAATGGCGGCCGCAGAACTTCACGAACACTTACGAAGGTCCGGTGACGATGGAGCGGGCCTTGTTCAAATCCTTGAACACCGCCGCCGTCCGGCTCGCGCAGTCCGTCGGGCCCCGGGCCATCGTCGATACCGCGCATCGCCTCGGGATTTCGGAAGACCTGAAGCCCGAGCTTTCATTGGCGCTCGGCTCCAACGAAGTCACGCTGCTCGAACTTTCGGGCGCCTATGCGCCGTTCGCGAACGGCGGCTTCGGCGCGACGCCCTATGCCATCACCATGATCACCGATCGCGACGGCAAGATTCTCTATAAGCGCGGCGGCGGCGGTTTCGGCCGCGTCATGGAACCGCAGACCGTGGCGACGATGAACCGGATGATGAGCCAGGTGCTGGTGCAGGGCACGGGCACGGCGGGCGCATTCGGATTTCCGGCCGCCGGCAAGACCGGCACAAGTTCGGACTTCCGCGACGCCTGGTTCATGGGGTTCACCGCGGATGTGGTGACCGGCGTTTGGGTGGGCAACGACGCCGGCGCCGGCATGAAGGGCGTCACGGGTGGCGGTCTCCCCGCCTTGATCTGGCACGATGTCATGACCGAGGCCCACGCCGGCCGTCAGCCCCGGATGCTGCCCGGCCTCGCGCCGGAGCGTGAGGACTTCATCGGACGTTTCCTGGAAATCTTTTCCAAAAGCTGAGCCGCGAAACGCCTTGATTGGCGCGGCTTCTTGCTGCGTCGCACCTCGTTTTCCACAGGATTTTCGCGGAAGAGTCGCGCGACTCTCAATGAAATCAGCGTTTGTCTGTGTAAAAAGCCACAAAAACGCCGGAAAAACCGACATTTTTTTGAAATTTTCTTTCGTATTTTTCGGGGATGCCCCCCGCGAGGCCTTTAAAAGGTTAACGCGCCCAGGTGGTTCTCAACGTACTGAAATACAGTCCAAAATCACGCCGTTTGGACCGGTTTTAAGCCCGGTAAACGCGACATTTTATTTCAAAAAAGTTTGATAGTGACCGAATTGCGATAAAGATCGCAAGAATCTGCCCTCTATTAACCGTATTCGCGCAAGAATATTTGGGTTGTCAGGGTGTTCGATCGTTCTCCAATAATCCGGCCAACACAAAGGCGCTCCCTCAAGGAACGGGAGGCCGACCGCGATGAGTGGGGAGAGACGCTCTGACGTGCGGACCGGGAGTTTCGTTACCAACAAGAGCCGGCGGGTATCCGGGGCCGGCGACGATCACAGGGAACACGACGATACACCGGGCGTTTACATCCCGGCGGCGGTGCTCTGTCGATTTAGACAAGGAAGACGTGCTGTGATCCGAACAAGCTTCCTCTCCAAGGTCGGCGCCTCTATGCGCGCCCTCGCGGGTAGCCTCGTTTTCGCGGCGGCCGGCGCGCTGCCGGTCGTTTCGGCGGCCCATGCCGCCGAGATCCCCGCCGACCTCAATGTGGACCTTTCCTCGATCGTCGTCTCGAAGGACGAACTCGTCTGCCTGGCGCTCAACGATTATTGGGAAGCCCGCAGCGAGACCATGGCCGGCCGCATCGCGGTGGCCCAGGTGGTGATGAACCGGGCGATGGATCGCCGCTTCCCGTCGGACATCTGCGAAGTGGTGAAACAGAACTTCTTCGCGGGCGCGTTGAACAAGTGCCAGTTCTCGTGGTTCTGCGACGACCGCCCCGACACGCCTTACGAAGCCGATGCGTGGCGTACGTCCGTGAAAATCGCGGCCGCGATGCTGCAGAAGGATTCGTCCATTCCCGACCCGACGGGCGGCGCGCTCTGGTATCACGCCGACTCCGTGCGCCCGGTCTGGACCGCCGACTACGAAACCACCACCATGATCGGCAGCCACGTTTTCTATCGCGATGCGGACAATCCGAATCGCACCGTCGCGCGCAAGCCGTTCATCTACCGCCTCAATGCGTTCGCGGAATACGTGAGCAAGCATGGCGGCCGCCGCAGCACGGCGGTGGCGTCGGCGGCGAACTCAGCCGTAGCGGTGCAGCCCGGCGCCGTGCCGGCGCAGCCAATCGCGCGCTAACCCGGCCTCGCGCCGCGCCGCGGGATCCGTCACGCAAGCATCCAACACGTCATCGACCGTGCGCCAGAACGTGGGCCGGTGATGCAGATGTTTGAGATGAGCGACTTCATGCGCGGCCACGTAGATCAACACCGCGCGCGGCGCCAGCATCAGCCGCCATGAGAACGACAGCTTGCCGTCGGACGCGCAGCTTCCCCAGCGTGACGTCGTATCCCGCACGCTCACCTGTTTCACCTTGCGCGCGATGGCCGCGGCCATCGCATGGACAAGCGGCGTCAATTCACGGCGCGCTTCGGCCTTGAGCCAGTCGCGCATGCGGCGCGCGGCGAATTCCGCCTGGCCGGCGATCATGATGACGTTATCTTCGCGCCAAACGCCGCCGCGGCGGTCGGGGGCGAACTTCAGCGTATGATCCACGCCGCCGATGGGGATTTGCGCGCCGTCATGGAAGGGGATTCGCGGCGGCAATGTTTCCAGATGCGTCCTGATCCATCCTTCGCGGCTCGCGACGAAATCAAGAACGGTTTTTGCGCTCGCGCGCTTCGGTACGACAAGCACGATCTGTCCGCCCGCGGGATCGAGCCTGAGGGCGAGACGCCGCGCGCGCGGATTGACGGTGATCGCGATCCGCGACGCGAGATCCCGCGGCAGCACGCTGTGCAGGTTGAATTCCACATGGAAGGCGGCGATTGCCGTCATGGGACGATGTGATCCTCCAAGGGGCCCGCCTCGCGCTCGGAGATGCAACGCCCGCGGACGGAAACGCCCGCGGTGTGGACGCTCTCAGGATCGCCGGTGAGCAAAGGATGCCAGGCGGGAAGATCCGCGCCAGCGTCCACCAACCGGTAGGCGCACGTCTCGGGCAGCCATTGGAGTTCGCCGATATTCTCCGGCGTGAGCACGACGCAATCGCGCACCAACCGTTTGCGGCGCGGATAGTTGCTGCAGCGGCAGGTCTCGCCGTCGAGCAGGCGGCAGGAAACGTTGGTTTTGAGGGCGGGGCCTTTGGGCTGCGCGATCTTGTGCATGCAACACTGGCCGCACCCGTCGCAGAGGCTTTCCCATTCGGCGGGCGTCATCTCGGAAAGTGTCTTCTCGCGCCAGAACGGACGGCCCAGCGATTTGGCGGGCGTCCGCGTTCCGGCCTTCCGGCTCACTTCAAGGCCTCGCGGAGGATATAGGTGGCGATCTCCTCGGCCGGGGTGCCGTGGGCGAAATGCGTCACATAGCGGCCTTCGGGATCCATCAGGAAGGTAAGGCCGCTGTGCTCCATGGTGTAGTCGCCGGTGTCGTTGCCTTCGGCGTCCTTGAGCGGCGCTTTGCGCGCGAACACGCGGTAGGCCTTCGTCGCCGCCGTCACTTGTTCGGGCGTGCCGGTGAGGCCGACAAAACGCGGATGGAACGACGAGACGTATGCGCCGACCGCCTCGACGGTGTCGCGCTCGGGATCGACGGTGATGAACACGGGCGTAACGCGCTCACCCGCCGGGCCGGCCTGATCGAGGGCGTCGGTCATCACCTGCAGCGTCAGCGGGCAGATATCCGGGCAATGGGTGAAGCCGAAGAACACAAGGCTGTAGCGGCCCTTCAAGTCGGCGTCGGTGAAGGCATTTCCCTTCCCGTCCACAAGCGTGAAGGGGCCGCCGATGGAGACCGTGCCCATGCCGTTGCCCGACGGCGGGGCTTTGGGCCCGAAGGCCGGGTGATAGAGGGCCAGCATCACCAACGTCCCGAGCAGGATGATGGAGCCGATCAAAAGCCGTTTGACGATCATGAGGTAATCTTTGCGTTGGGGCCCGCGCTTACTTCAGCCCTTGCATGCGCCGGTCGATCTCATTGCGCAAGGCCGAACCTTCGGCGGTGACGTTCTGCGCCTTCTTCCAGAACCCGCGCGCGCCGGCGGCGTCGCCCGCTTTCGCGCGACCCAGCCCGGCGAGGTAGAGCGCTTCGGGGTTCTCGGGCTGCAGCTTCAGAATCTCGTTCACCGTGGAGGTCAGCTCCGCGGGCAACGGTGTGGGCGCATCCGCGTCGACGTCCATCATCAAGAGGCCGACGTACTGAAGGCGCGGCGTCACATCCTTCGGACGCAGGGCGATGGCCTTCTTATAGGCCTCGCCCGCTTGGACGTGGTCGTTCAGCACGGTGTAGGAGCGGCCCAGCATCATCCAGCCGTCATAGTCCTCGGGGCTCGATTCCAGGCGCGCGGCCAACCCGGCCACCATGCCTTGGATCATCGCGGTCTGTTCGGGGCTCGCCGCCAGGGGCGAGGCGGGGCCGCCGGCGAGGGGCGCCGCGCTCTGCGGCGCGGGCTTGGCCGCCGCGACCGCTTTCGCCCCTTCGGGGAACATGTCGAGCGGGTGCTTCGGCTCCACCGACATCGGCGCGATCCCGGCATCTTGGGCCACGGCGGCCATCTGCTCGCGCACCATGCCGACCCAGGGGGCGTCCGCGGGCGCGTTGCCCGTCAGATCGCGCCAGATCGCGATGGCGCCCTGGGGGTTGCCTTTCCCGGCCTGTTCGAGGCCAAGGTAGAACCGCGCGCGCGGTTCGGCCCGGTCGAACGCCAGGGCGTTCATCATCGCCTCGTGGGCTTCATCGCCGACGCGGCCGTTCTGCGCGCCCGTCAGCACTTCGCCGAGGCCCGAGTAGGCGTCGGCGCTGGGTTGAAGTTCGATCAGCCGGCGGAAGGCGGCCGCGGCTTCGTCGAAGCGGCCCAGTTCGCGATAGGTGCGCGCCAGGATCGCATAGCCTTCGGGATTGTCCGGCTCGCTGGCGACCCTTGCCGCCAGGCGGTCCACAAGGGCGTCGATGTCCGACTGGCCCATGCCGTCCTGGGATTCGAGTGCCGCGAGCTGCGCTTCTTCGGGATCCGGCGTGCCGATCTGAAGGTATGCGCCAAGAGCCACGAGGGGCACCGTGACGCCGGTGAGGACGATCGCGGCCCAGCGCGAGCGTTTGGAGTCCGTCTTGATCGGCTCGGCCGGCGCGCGGCCCACGGCCAGGATGCGGCGCTGGATTTCAAGGCGCGCCGCGTCGGCTTCGGCGGCCGTCAGCACGCCGCGCGTCACGTCGCGCTCCACTTCCTTCAACTGATCCTGGAACACCGTCAGATCGTAGGCCGCCCGTTCGGGCGCGGTTTCGGCCCGCCGCAACACCGGCCACATCAAGACGCCGACGATGGCGATGCTCAAGACAAGCGCGATCCAGATCATGGCGTGCGCTCTCCCGGCGCGAGTTCTTCAAGGGCGGCCTTCTCCTCCGGTGTCAGCGGCGCGGGGCCGGCGGCGGCCCGTGTGCCTTTCAGGCGGCGGAATACCACGAAGGCGCCCAGCGCCAGCACGATGAAGGGGCCGAACCACAGAAGATAGGTGATGGGCATGAACCGCGGTTTCAGCAGCACATAATCGCCGTAGCGGCTGACCATGAAGGCCACGACCTGCTCATTGGTGTCTCCGGCGAGGATGCGCGCGCGCAAAAGCACGCGCATGTCGCGCGCGATGTCGGCGTTGGACTCGTCGATGGTCTCGTTCTGGCAAACCACGCAGCGCAGGTGTTTGCTGACGTCGCGCGCGCGGGCTTCCAGCACGGGATCCTTCAGCATCTCGTGCGGTTCGACGGCGTACGCGCCGCCGGCGAAGGCAAGCGCGAGGACAAGGGCGATGATTTTCATTTGTTGAGCTGCGCGATCAGCGGCTGAAGGGTGTCGCGCCAGGTCTCGCGCGTGATGATGCCCGAAATCTTGTAACGGATGACGCCGTCCTTATCGATCAGGAAGGATTCGGGCGCGGCGGTGACGCCGAAATTGATGATGGCTTTGCTGTTCGGATCCTGGCCGATCTTGGTGAAGGGGTTGCCGTGGCGCTCCAGCCATGCGGCGCTGCGCTCCGGCGTGTCGCGCCACGCGATGCCGTAGATCGGCACGTCGCCCGACTGCGCGATCTCCATCAGAAGCGGATGTTCGACCGTGCAGGCTACGCACCACGAGCCCCAGATATTGACCAGGCTGACCTTGCCTTTGAGGTCGGCGCTTGTCAGCACGTCGCCGTAACCGGGCAGTTCGAGCAGGTCCAACTCCGGCGCGGGCGTGTTCAACAGCACGGACGGAATCACTTTGGGATCGTAGCCGCCGGAGATGTCGCCCAGGCGTTTCGCGAACACGCCGCCGAGCGCCAGCACCAGCGCCAGCGGGATGAGATAGGGCCAGCGCCTGGGGCGCGGCCCGGACGTTGGGGTGGCGGTGGGAACAGTTGTTTCGGTCATTCTGCGGCCACCGGAACGGCGTTGGGGGCGGCGGCGGGCGCGCGGCGCGGCGCGCCGACGCGGTGCCTGCGGTCGGTCAGCGACACGATCCCGCCAAGGCCCATGAGCAGGATTCCGTACCACAGGAACGGCACCAGCGGCTCATGGTAGTAGCGGGTGACGTAAGCGCCGTTCTCGCCTTCCGCATCGCCAAGCGTGCTCAGAAGATCCGATGCGTAGGTTGTGTGAATCGAGGAGAAGGTCGTCTGTTCCGGCGGCTGGATATAAGTGCGCTTCTCGGGATGCAGAACGGTGACGAACCGGTCGCCGCGCGTAACTTCGATGGTGGCGCGCTCGGCGGTGTAGTTCGGGCCGGGCACTTCCTCGACGCCCTTGAAGGTCAGGTTATAGCCGGCGAGCTGCACGACATCGCCCGGCGCCTGGATCTGGATACTTTCGGTCTTCCAGGCCGAAGCGCCCGAGACGCCGAGGATCAGGACCGCCATGCCGAAGTGCGCGATGGTCATGCCGTGGGCGGCGCGCGGCAGGTTCGCGATGCGCGCCCACGATCCGCTGCGGCCGAATTTCACACGCTCGCCCCACTCGATGAGGGCGGACGCGCCGAGCCAGAAGCCGAGGCCGATCCCGAACGCGCCGGCAATGTCCATCACCCCGAAGCCCGCGATGACCATGGTGACGGCGATCGCCGCGACGGAGACGGCCGCCGCGGCTTTCAGGCGGGTGAGCGCGCCGCCGAGGTCGCCGCGCTTCCACGCCAGCATCGGGCCGATGCCCATCAGGATGATGAGCGGGATCATCAACGGGATGAACACGCCGTTGAAGTACGGCTCGCCGACCGAGATGCGGCCGACCGCCAGGGTTTCCGTGATGAGCGGATAGAGCGTGCCGAGAAGGACGGTGGCGGTGGCGGTGGTGAGGAGAAGGTTGTTGATGAGCAGTCCGCCCTCGCGCGAGACCGGCGCGAACACCCCGCCGCCTTCCATCTGCGGCGCGCGGATGGCGTAAAGGGTCAGCGAGCCGCCGATGGCGACCGCGAGCAGCAGAAGGATGAACACGCCGCGCGTGGGATCGGAGGCAAAGGCGTGCACGGAGGTCAGCACGCCGGAGCGCACCAGGAACGTTCCCAGCAGCGACATGGAAAAGGTGAGGATGGCCAGAAGAATGGTCCAGCTTTTCAGGGCTTCGCGCTTCTCGACCACGATGGCCGAATGCAGGAGCGCGGTGCCGGTCAGCCACGGGATGAACGACGCGTTCTCGACCGGATCCCACATCCACCAACCGCCCCAGCCCAGGGTGTAGTAGGCCCACCAGCTGCCCAGTCCGATCCCGAGGGTGAGCGACAGCCACGCGGCCAGTGTCCACGGGCGCACCCAGCGCGCCCACGCGGCGTCCACGCGGCCTTCGATCAAGGCCGCGACAGCGAAGGAGAAGGCCATCGAGAAACCGACGTAGCCGAAGTAGAGCATCGGCGGATGCACCGCCAAGCCGGGGTCTTGCAGGATCGGGTTCAGTCCGTTGCCTTCCGCCGGGGTTGGGAACAAGCGCAGGAACGGATTGGAGGTGAACAGGATGAAGGCGATGAAACCCAGGCTGATCATGCCTTGCACGGCCAGCGCGCGCGCGCGCAAGGCCGGCGGCAGGTTGGTGCCGAGCACGGCGACCAGCGCGCCGAACACCGCGAGGATCGTGACCCACAGGACCAGCGAGCCCTCGTGATTGCCCCACACGCCGCTGATCTTATAGACGAGCGGTTTGGCGGAATGAGAGTTCTGATAGACGCCGACGACCGAGAAGTCGGACGTGACGTAGGCGTGGATCAAGGTTCCGAAGGCGAAGGCGATCAGGACGAATTGAAGCACCGCGGCCTGACGCGCGACGTTCATCCACGCGACATTGCCGCGCGCCGCGCCGACAAGCGGCACCGACGATTGGATGACGGCCACGGCCAGGGCAAGGGCGAGCGCGAAATGTCCCAGCTCGATAATCATCGCGATCTTCCTCTTTGTATCCCGCGCGTGTTTGTATCCGCGCGTGCGGTCTAGTTGGTGCCGGTCGAAGGCACAGGCTCGCCTTCTTTCCACTTGCCGCTCTTCTTGAGGGCGTCGGCGACTTCCGGCGGCATGTAGTTCTCGTCGTGTTTCGCAAGGACGGTCGCGGCTTCGAACACACCGCCGTTCATGCGGCCTTCGGCCACCACGCCTTGCCCCTCGCGGAACAGGTCGGGCAGGATGCCGACATATTTCACGTTCACGGTTTCAACGGCGTCGGTGACGTCGAACGAAACGCGTTCACCCTCTTTGACCACGCTGCCCGCGGCAACCAGGCCGCCGATGCGGCAGCGCTGTTCGCACACCGGCTTCGACGCGAGGTCCGAGGGGCTGAAGAAGAACACGATATTGTCCTGGAACGCGGTGAGCACGAGGGCGGCGCCCCCGCCGAGGCCCAGCAATCCAAGCAGAACGAAATAGAGCCGGCGGCGCTTACGGGTCATGGCGCGCTCCGGCGGTTGGCCTTCAGGCTCTCGAATTCACGCTCACGCGCCTTCAAGGTACTGCGCGTCCACACCAGGATGCCGATGAAGGCGGCCGCGGCGAGGCCGTACACCGGCCACACCCATTGCGCATATCCGCCCATGTGAAGGAAGTCCTGCATCGTTCTACTCCGCCATCTGCGGCGCGGACGCGCTCGCGACCTGCGACAGGCGCGCGTTGCGGATCTTCGCCGCCAGAAGTTCGCTGCGCAGACGCAAGACCAGGATCGCGGTGTAATAGGCCGTGAACGCGCTGGCCATCAGGAACAAGGGAAGGCGCATCTCAGGACTGACCGAGATGCCCGAGGCGCTGATGATCGACGGCTGGTGCAGCGTGGCCCACCATTCCACCGACCACTTGATGATCGGGATGTTCACCGAACCCACCAGCGCGAGGATGGCGGCGGCGCGGTCGCCGCGTTCCTGGTCCTCGAAGGCGTCGGCCAGCGCGATGTAGCCCAGATAAATGAAGAACATGACCAGAGTGGACGTCAGGCGACCGTCCCAGACCCAGAAGGTGCCCCACATGGGCTTGCCCCACAGCATGCCCGTGACGAGGGTGAGGCCGGCGAAGATGGCGCCGACGGGCGCGGAGGCGCGCGCGACGAGGGCGGCCATGGGGTGACGCCAGATCAGGTACATCGCGCTGTTCACGGCGATGATCCCGTACACCATCATCATCAGCCAAGCCGACGCGACGTGCACATACATGATGCGCACCGTGTCGCCCTGCTGGTAGTCCGGCGGCGAGAATTTGAGCGCGATGGGAAGGGCTGCTGCGAAGAGCAGGACGCACAGGACCGCCGCCCAGGGGTAGATGGCGTTGGCGATGCGCATGAACTGCGTCGGATTGGCGAACTTATGCAAAGCTTTCCTCAAGATCCGCGGACATTTAGCGCGCGAAACGGGCGCGCGGCCAGTCCTAATAATATAGGCCTAAACCCCTGAAAATCCGACATCTTTCGCGTGAAATCGCAGACAGGAAACACGTTGTTACCCCGTGGACACCTATTCGGCGGCTTGCCGCAGTGCGGCAGCGGTTCCGAAGGGGCAAAGGGTCACGGCGATCAGCGCGAGGCCGCCCAGAATCGTGAGCATCGGGGCGCTCGGCACGCCGGTCAGGGCGGCTTCGACCGCCGCCGTGCCGAAGATCAGGACGGGAATATAGAGCGGCAGGACGAGCAGGGAGAGCAGGACGCCGCCCCGCCGCGCGCCCAGGACAAGCGCCGCGCCAAGCGCGCCGATCAGGCTCACGGTCGGCGTGCCCAGAAGAAGCGCGAGGATCAGGACGCCGTAACCCTCCGTCGGGAGTTGCAGGGTCACGGCCAGCACGGGCGACATGATAATCAGCGGGACGCCGGTGGTGAGCCAATGGGCGAGAACCTTGGCCAGCACCACAAGGATGGTGGATTGGCCGTTGAGGATGAGGTGGTCGAGGGTGCCATCCTCGAAATCGGTTGCGAACACACGATCCAGTGAGAGCAGCGCCGCCAGCAGCGCCGTCACCCACACCACGCCCGCGGCGATACGCGCGAGCACTTCGGCTTCCGGCCCGATGCCGAAGGGAAACAGGACCGTCGCGATCGCGAAGAACGCGACCACGGTGAAACTGTCGGCGCTTTGACGCAGCGCGAGGCGCAAATCGCGCGCCAGAATGGCCGAAAACGCGCTCATAACTCGGTCCATTGCATGTCGTCGCGCGGCGTAAAGGCGTCCAGTGACAGTGTCGTCCCGCCGTCCACAAGATCGGCGCCGTGACTGGCCAGGATCACCATGCCGCCCCGCGCGCGGTGATCCGCGATGGCCGTGGTGAGCGCTTTTGTCGAACGGTCGTCGAGGGCGTTGGCGGGTTCGTCCAGCAGCCACAAAGGGGCTGGGCTTGCGATGAGACGCGCGAGCGCCAGGCGATGACGCTGGCCGGCGGAGAGCAGGCGCGCCGGGAAATCCGCGAGCGCGCCAAGTCCGAAGGTCTCCATCGCGCCCGTCACGCGCGAAGCGTCGGCGTTGCCCCAGAAGGCGGCCCAGAAGGCGAGGTTCTCGCGCACGGTGAAGGCGGGTTTGATCGCGTCCAGATGGGTGATGAAGCGCAAGTGCGCCCCATGGCTTTCCGGGTCGTCGATCGGCGCCCCGGACCACAGGAGTTTGCCGGCGACCGGGCGGGCAAGTCCCGCCATCAGGCGTAAGAGCGTGGTCTTGCCGCTGCCGTTGGGTCCGCGCAGCACCACCGCCGCCCCGGTTGGGACGTTGAAGCTCAGGCCCGCGAAGACCGTCCGCCCGCCGCGCCGGCAGGCCAGGTTTTCGCCTGAAAAGGTAGCTGTTTCAAAGGTGTCGCTGGTTCCCACAGGCGGGACCATAAATCCCTTGGGGCGGGAGTTCGACAAAAAAGGACAAAGAAAATGGCGGCCGGCGAGGGTTGGGGGAGGGGGATGCGCCGGCCGCCAGTTGGGTCTTGATGGCGGCGTGGCGAGGGGGAGCCAGGCCGCCCGGGAGGCGATGTCCAGAAGGAGCAAAGGAAGCCGTTTCCCATGGCCTTTATCTAACGATAGGAATATGGCCCTTTTAGGGTACCACCGGAGGTATCCGCGTCTTCCCCGCCCGGCCGCCGCTGAACGAAAAAACTCCAATAGTCCCAACGTGTTGGCGAGAACTCATCGCAGTGCAACCTGCTGGACTTTGTGGCCGATATGTGGATGATGCCGCATTGGAGAAAACCGGGACGGCCAGCCGGGGTGGGGATAACTTCTAAAGCGCGCGGTGTGTCAGGACCTCCCTGATACAAAAACAGACGCGCTCTCCCCGATCGGCTCGACCACCGTCCCTTTTTGGTATGCGGTAAGGAGCCCCCCAAACATGCGTCTTAGCGGTCACGACAGTCTGAAAGCCCGTCGCACTCTTACGGTTGGGGGGAAGAGCTACGACTATTTCAGTCTCGCCGTCGCCTCCGAGAAACTTGGCGATGTGTCGCGTCTTCCGTTCTCGATGAAGGTGCTTCTTGAGAACCTGCTGCGCTTTGAAGACGGCGCGTCGGTCACCGTCGATCACTTGAAGGCGCTGGCGGGTTGGATCGCGACAAAGAAGTCCGATCAGGAAATCGCCTATCGTCCCGCGCGCGTGCTGATGCAGGACTTCACCGGCGTGCCCGCGGTGGTCGATCTTGCCGCGATGCGCGAAGCGATCAAGGCCCTGGGCGGCGATCCGCAGAAGATCAACCCGCTGTCGCCGGTCGACCTCGTCATCGATCACTCGGTGATGGTGGACGCCTACGCGAGCTCCACCTCGCTGCAACAGAACATCGATCTCGAATTCGAGCGCAACGGCGAACGCTATCAGTTCCTGCGCTGGGGCCAGATGGGCTTCAACAATTTTCGCGTCGTTCCGCCGGGCACGGGCATCTGTCACCAGGTGAACGTCGAATATCTCGCGCAGGTCGTCTGGACCGGCGAGGAAGGCGGTAAGACGCTCGCCTATCCCGACACGCTCGTCGGCACCGACTCTCACACCACCATGGTGAACGGCCTCGCCGTGCTGGGTTGGGGCGTGGGCGGCATCGAAGCCGAAGCCGCGATGCTCGGCCAGCCGACCCCGATGCTCATTCCGGAAGTGATCGGCTTCAAGCTGACCGGCAAGCTCAAGGAAGGCACCACCGCGACCGACCTCGTGCTCACCGTCACGCAGATGCTGCGCAAGAAGGGCGTGGTCGGCAAGTTCGTGGAATTCTACGGTCCGGGCCTGAACGATCTGTCGCTCACCGACCGCGCGACGATTGCGAACATGGCGCCGGAATACGGTGCGACCTGCGGCTTCTTCCCCATCGACGCCGAGACCTGCCGCTTCCTCGCGTTCTCGGGCCGCGACCCGCAGCGCGTCGCGCTCGTCGAGGAGTACGCCAAGGCCCAGGGCATGTGGCGCGACGAGAACACCCCGGATCCGGTGTTCACCGATACGCTGTCGCTCGACATGAGCACGGTCGAGCCTTCGCTCGCCGGTCCGAAGCGTCCGCAGGACCGCGTGACGCTGTCGTCGGCTTCGAGCGAATTCGAAAAGGCGCTGAAGGACGGCTTCAACCATCCGACGCCGGCGTCGCACGACGTCGCGGGCCTTGAAGGTCCGGGCGCGAAGCAAAAGCTGGAAGACGGTGACGTGGTCATCGCCGCGATCACCTCTTGCACCAACACCTCGAACCCGTCCGTGCTGTTCGCCGCCGGCCTGCTCGCGCGCAAAGCCCGCGAACTCGGCCTCACCCGCAAGCCGTGGGTGAAGACGTCGCTCGCGCCCGGCTCGCAGGTGGTTACCGACTATCTCACCAAGGCGGGCCTCCAGGCCGACCTCGACGCGCTCGGCTTCAACACCGTCGGTTACGGCTGCACGACCTGCATCGGCAACTCCGGTCCGTTGGACGACAACATCGCGAAGTCCATCGAAGGCGGCGATCTCGTCGTCACGGCCGTGCTGTCCGGCAACCGCAACTTTGAAGGCCGCATCAGCCCGCACGTGAAGGCGAACTATCTCGCCTCACCGCCGCTGGTGGTCGCCTACGCGCTGTTCGGGACGATGAAGAAGGACATCACCAAGGATCCGATCGGCACCGGCAAGGACGGCAAGGCGATCTACCTGAAGGACATCTGGCCGAGCTCGAAGGAAGTCGCCGAGTTCATCGAGAAGTTCCTGACACGCGATATGTTCGCCTCGCGTTATTCCGACGTGTTCAAGGGCCCCGCGCCGTGGCAGGCCGTGAAAGCCGCCAAGAGCGAAACCTACACCTGGGATACCAAGTCGACCTACGTCGCCAACCCGCCGTACTTCGCCGGCATGGGCAAGACGCCGAAACCGCTCTCGGACATCAAGGGCGCGCGCCCGATGGCGATCCTGGGCGACTCGGTCACCACCGACCACATCTCGCCCGCCGGTTCGATCAAGAAGGACAGCCCCGCCGGGAAGTACCTGATCGCGCACGGCGTCGCGCCGAAGGACTTCAACTCGTACGGCGCGCGCCGCGGCCACCACGAAGTCATGATGCGCGGCACCTTCGCCAACATCCGCATCAAGAACGAGATGGTGCCGGGCGTCGAAGGCGGCATCACCAAACATCAGCCGACCGGCGAAGTCATGCCGATCTATGACGCCGCCATGAAGTATCAGGCCGAAGGCATCCCGCTCGTCGTCGTCGCCGGCAAGGAATACGGCACCGGCTCGTCGCGCGACTGGGCCGCGAAAGGCACCAACCTCCTCGGCGTGAAAGCCGTGCTGGTGGAAAGCTTCGAGCGTATCCACCGCTCGAACCTGGTCGGCATGGGCGTGCTGCCCTTGCAGTTCAAGGGCGACATGACCCGCAAGAGTCTGAACCTGGACGGCACCGAGACGTTCGACATCACCGGCATCAATTCCTTGAAGCCGCTGGGCGACGTCAGCGTCACGATCCACCGCGCGAACGGCAAGAGCGAGACGATCACCGTCCAATGCCGCATCGATACGGCGGGCGAGCTCGACTACTACAAGAGCGGCGGCGTGCTGCACTACGTGCTGCGCACGCTGGCGGCTTAGGCGAAAACGGCGCGGAAACCCCGCGCCGTGTCGCTCCTCAACGCCGACGCGATTCTGTCCCAGGCGGTCGCCGCGCAAAACGCGAAGGATTTCGCGCGCGCGGCGACTCTCTATGCGCACGTCATCGCAATAGCGCCGCACCGGCCCGAGGCTTACGTCAACCTCGGGCTGTTGCACCTGAATTCCGGCCGTCCCGACGAAGCGGAGAAATTGTACCGGCGCGCCATCGAAGTCGCGCCGAAGACGGCGGTCGCGCATCTCAATCTGGGCGTGGTGCACGTTCACCGGCGCGAGGAAGACGCCGCGCTTGCGTGTTTCAGACAGGCGCTGAAACTGCAGCCGGACCGAAAGGACGCGTTGCTCAACTTGGCCGGTGTATATGAACGCACCGGACGGATAGAAGAGGCCGCGCAGGCGCTGGGCCGCCTTGTCACGCTCGTGCCGGCCGACATCACCGCCAACATGGCGCGCGCGAATGTTCTGTTCATGCTGGGGCGATGGGACGGCGCATGGCGTTCGTACCAGGCGCGGCATGGGGTGTTCTGGGGGAAGGGGCGTGAACTGCCCGGCCGCGCCTGGCGCGGCGAGGATGTCTCGGACAAGACCGTTCTGCTCTCCGTCGAGCAAGGCCTTGGCGAGCAGATCATGTTCGCCTCCATGGTTCCCGAGGTCGCGCGCGCCGCGAAACATCTCGTCATCGAGTGTGAGCCAAGGCTCGTGGCGCTCTTCACACGCTCGTTCCCCGGCGTGGAGGTCGTCCCCTGGACTCCGGAATGGCACCCGCGCGTGCGCGCGTCCGATATCGATTTTCACGCGGGCTTGGGCGACCCCGGTCTGTGGCTGCGCGGCGACTTCGCGAAGTTTCCCACGCATGACGGATATCTTGTCCCGGACGCCGAAAGAACGCGTGACCTTCGCGCGCGCTACATGTCGCGCGCGAACGGAAAGCGCATCGTGGGTCTTGCCTGGCACAGCGCGGCGGTTCCTTTCGGTCCGCAGAAAAGCGTCCCGCCGGGCGCCTTGGCTCCGCTGCTCGCGCGTGACGATATCTTTTGGGTCAATCTCCAGCATGGTCCCGCGCGCGACGATCTGGACGCCGCGCTCTGGACCGACTCCGCCACCGATCCCGCCACCGATCCCACCATCGATCCCGCCGGCGATTTCGATCCGTTGGCCGCGCAGATCGCGGCGCTCGACGGCATGGTCAGCGCGAGCAACGGCACAGCCCATCTCGCGGCGGCGCTCGGTAAGCCTGTGTCGCTCATGCTTCCGAAGGTCCTGGGACGCCACTGGTATTGGTTCCCGGAGCGCGACCAGAACCCCTGGTATCCCTCGGTCCGGCCTTTCGTCCAAGGCCGCGACGGCGTCTGGGACGATGTGATCGCCGGGGTGACGGCGGCGCTCTGATTGACAATTTTCCATCGCGCGCGCTAGATGTCGCCATGAACTACGCGCGCTTCTTCTCGACGACGACGACCACGACGACCCACCCGGTTGGGCCGTTGGGGTATCGCGCGCGCTAATTCTTTTCTCGCGACACAACCCAAAAGGCCCCGCCGGCAACGGACGGGGCCTTTGGTTTTTCAAACACGCCCCATCCGTCTCCGGCCCAACAGGAGATGCGGACATGGACGTGAACGATCATCGATATCTGGGACGAAAACTCGGCCTCTTCCACCAGCAGGAGGAAGGCCCGGGCATGGTGTTCTGGCATCCGCGCGGCTTCGCGCTCTACCACCTGATCGAGGACTACATCCGCGCGCGCATGCGCAAGGCGGGTTTCGCCGAAATCAGGACGCCGCAAGTCCTCTCACGCGCGCTGTGGGAGAAGAGCGGTCACTGGCAGAAGTTCGGCGGAAACATGTTTTCGTTCCACCAGGACGGCGACGACGGACATCGCGACTACGCCCTCAAACCCATGAGTTGCCCGGGACATGTGCAGATCTTCAATGCGGACCTGCGTTCGTTCCGCGATCTGCCGCTGCGCTACGCGGAGTTCGGCCTCTGCCATCGCAACGAACCGTCCGGCGCGCTCGCCGGGCTGATGCGTACCCGCGCCTTCGTGCAGGACGACGCCCACATCTTCTGCCT
Organism: uncultured Rhodobacterales bacterium; assembly: GCA_964576515.1. Classification (GTDB taxonomy): domain Bacteria; phylum Pseudomonadota; class Alphaproteobacteria; order Rhodospirillales; family Rhodospirillaceae; genus SHVO01. Next base: position 335,739 of record CAZNUW010000003.1, on the reverse strand, counting down.
GCAGGAGCATGTGGTGCCCGAGGTTGCGCGGTTCTGCGGTCTCCTGCGCGATGTCTATGCGGATTTCGGGTTCGAGGATGTGATCGTCGGTTTCTCGACCCGCCCCCTTGTGCGTGAAGGCGCGGAAGACGTCTGGGACCGCGCCGAGGCTTCGCTTCAGGCCGCCGCCGACGCGGCGGGCTTGGCCTACCGCGTGCAGCCCGGCGAGGGCGCGTTCTATGGGCCGAAGCTCGAGTTCGTGCTGAAGGATGCGCGCGGGCGCGAGTGGCAGTGCGGCACGATCCAGCTCGATCTTGTGCTGCCCGACAAGCTCGACGCGCGTTACGTGGATTCGGACAATAACCGCCTGCGGCCGGTGATGATCCATCATGCCGTGCTCGGCAGCATCGAGCGGTTCATCGCCATGTTGCTGGAACACTACGAGGGCCGATTGCCTGTCTGGCTTGCGCCCGATCAGATCGTGGTGGCGTCGGTCTCCGAGACCGGCGCGGACTACGCCGGCCGGGTGTGCGACGCATTCGCCGCCGCCGGTTTCCGGGCGAGTGCCGATACGCGCGCGGCCCGGATCGGCCGGAAGGTGGCCGACGCGCGCGAGTCCGGGATTCCCGTTTTCATCGCGGTCGGCGCGAATGAAGCCCGGGACGGCACGGTCGCGTTGCGGCGAGCCGACGGCGGCCAGGACATTCTCGACCTTGCCGCGGCGATCGCCCGCCTTAAACCCGAAGCGTTCAAATGAGCGCTTACAGGCCTCGTTCCATGACCTTCGCCAGACGGCGCGCGAAAGCGGCCGGATCCGGCACGGTTTCGCCCTCGACGATGCGCGCCTGGTCGAGCAACAGGAGGGCCGCGTCCTTCAGCGGCTCACCGTCGAGGTTTTCAAACCGCTTGATCAGGCCGTGCTTGGGATTGATCTCCAGCACCTTGCGGATCCCGAGATCCGCCCCGGCTTCGCCATGCTGTTTCAGCATGCGCGCGAGGTGCAGGCTCATGCCGCCCGTATCCGAGACCAGACACACCGGGCTTTCGGTGAGTCGGGTGGACGCGCGAACGTCGGCGACGGCGTCGCCGAGCGCCGTTTTCAGCTTCTCGACCACGTTCGCCGCCTCGGGTGACGGTTCCTCGGCCTTGTCGTCCGCGCCGCTCACCTTTGAAAGATCGGTGCCTGCCTCGGCGACGGACTTGAACGGCTTCTTGTCGTAGGCGTTGACGGACGGAACCCAGAATTCGTCGATGGGATCGGTGAGCAACAGGACTTCAATGCCCTTCGCGGCGAAGCCTTCAAGTTGCGGACTCGCTTTCACGGCATCCAGCTTTTCGCCGGTGATGTAGTAAATCGCATCCTGGCCTTCTTTCATACGGCCCGCGTAGTCCTTCAGGCTGACCATCTCACCGGCGGTGGTGGTAAAGCGCGCGAGGTCCAGAAGGTCGTCACGGCGTTCGAAGTCCTCGTACAGGCCTTCCTTGAACACCGGGCCAAAAGTTTTCCAGAACACGCCGTAGGCGGCGCTGTCCGAGGCGCGGTCTTTCAGGTCCTTCAACAGGCGTTTCACCAAGCCGCTTTGGATTTTGCGCAGCATCGGGTTGTTCTGCAGCATTTCGCGGCTGACGTTCAGCGGCAGATCGGACGAGTCCACCACGCCGCGCACAAAACGCAGATAGCGCGGCACAAGGCCGTCAAGCTGGTCCGAGATGAACACGCGGTTCACGTAAAGCCGCACTTGGTTTTTTCGTTCCGGGTGGAACAGGTCGAAAGGCTTTTGCGACGGAATGAAAAGCAGCGCCGTGTATTCGATGGCCCCTTCGGCGCGATAGTGCAGGGTGTGCCACGGTTCGTCGAACGCGTGCGCGATGCCGTGATAGAACTCGGTGTATTGCTCCGGCGTGATCTCGTTCTTTGGGCGCATCCACAAGGCCGACGCGCTGTTGAGCGTTTCCGGCGCCGCATCCTTCTCGTCGGGAACGGCGTCCAGGATCACCGGCAGCGCGATATGGTCGGAGTAGGTCTTCACCACATGGCGCAGGCGCTGCGCTTCAAGGAATTCCACGGCGTCCTCTTTGACGTGAAGGACGATCCGTGTGCCGCGCGGGGCGTTCTCGAACTCCGAGACGCTGAACTCGCCTTTGCCCTCGCTGGTCCAGATCCAGGCCTGGGCGTCGCCGGCCTTGCGCGAGATCACCTCGACTTTGTCGGCCACCATGAAGGCGGAATAGAACCCGACGCCGAATTGGCCGATGAGATTGACGTCCTTGGACTTCTTGTCTTGCGTGGCGGCTTTCAGGAATTCCGCCGTGCCGGATTTCGCGATCGTCCCGAGGTTCGCGATCAACTCGTCCCGGGACATGCCGATGCCGTTGTCGCTGATCGCGAGTGTCTTGGCGGCCTTGTCAACGCCAAGGTGAATCGCGAAATCGGCGCCGCCGTCCTCCAGGAGCTTCGGTTCCGTCAGCGCCGCGTAACGCAGCTTGTCGCAGGCGTCCGACGCGTTCGAGATCAATTCGCGCAGGAAAATCTCGCGGTTCGAATAAAGCGAGTGGACGACGATATCCAAAAGCTTCGCCACTTCGGCTTGGAAGGCGCGAGTCTCGGCGGGGGCGGCGGTTGTGGAACTCATGATCTTATCCCGTGACGCTGATCGAAAAGGGAGGCGCCGCGATAGAGACGCCCCGGACGGCGGCAGATATGTGCTGTGGAGTCGGGTCTGGCAAGGGGTTATGGCCCCTTGGCGTCATTAGGTTTTTTTGCGCGGCGGACGGCAAAAACGGGCGCGAGGCGGTTGCTCTTCGGCCCGGGCAGTCCCATCATCATGAACGGGGGCCCCCTCACGCGACCCGAGGGGCGATAGGGGTTGATTTTGGTTCAACAGTACGGAGCCTGATATGCAAGTCCCGGTCCAGATCTCTTTCCATGGACTCGATAAGTCTGATGCGGTCGAAACCCGCATCCGCGAGAAGGTCGCAAAACTCGAACAATTCTTCGATCGCATCACGGGGTGCCGCGTGGTGGTGGAACGCCATCACAAGGCCAATCACGCCAGTCCGAACGGTCAGCCGTATCATGTGTCGATCGTCCTGGAGGTGCCGGGCGACGAATTGATCGTGAAGCGCGACCCGAAGCGCGCCGACAGCCTGAAAGATCACGAGGACATCCAAATTGCATTGCGCGACGCCTTTGCCGCCATGGAGCGTCAACTTAAGGATTATGTGGCGCGTATGCGCGAACGCCGCACCACGCGCGCCGAGGAACGTTACAATACCGAAGCTGTGTAAAGTCGATTTTCCCGGAGGACCTTCGCGGCCGTGACCGCTGATTTTGGTTCCGACGCGGCGCCGCCCCCAAAAAGCGGCGCCGTGACGGCCGTGCTTGGTCCGACCAACACCGGTAAAACTTATCTCGCCATGGACCGGATGCTCGGTCATGCCACGGGCATGATCGGGTTTCCGCTGCGCCTGCTCGCGCGCGAGAACTACGATCGTGTGGTGCGCGCGCGCGGCGCGGGCGCGGTGGCGCTCATCACGGGCGAGGAAAAGATCATCCCCGCCAATCCCCGTTATTACATCTGCACCGTCGAAAGCATGCCGTTGGACCGTGAGGTCGCGTTTCTTGCGGTGGACGAGATCCAACTTGCCGCCGATTCCGACCGCGGCCATGTGTTCACGCACCGTCTTCTGCACGCCCGGGGAACGATGGAAACGATGTTCCTGGGCGCGGAGACCATCAAGCCTCTGATCCGGCGGCTCGTGCCCGGCGTGGAATTCATCACCCGTCCGCGGTTCTCGAAACTAAGTTACACGGGCGCCAAGAAACTGACCCGTTTGCCGCGCCGGTCCGCGGTGGTCGCCTTCTCGGTGTCGGAAGTCTATGGCATCGCCGAGTTGATCCGCCGGCATCGCGGGGGCGCGGCCGTCGTGATGGGCGCCTTGTCGCCGCGGACTCGGAATGCACAGGTGGCGCTGTATCAAAACGGCGACGTCGACTACATGGTGGCCACGGACGCGATCGGCATGGGCCTTAACATGGACGTCGACCATGTGGCCTTCGCCGCGATGAACAAGTTCGACGGCCGCGCGCCGCGCGCATTGACCGCGCCGGAAGTCGCCCAAATCGCGGGCCGCGCCGGCCGGCATATGAACGACGGCACGTTTGGCGTGACGGGCGAGGTCCCCGATATCGATCCCGACATCATCGCGCGCGTGGAATCCCACGAGTTCCCGCCGCTGCAGCACCTGTTCTGGCGCAACGACGAGCTGCGTTTCACCTCGCTCGAGGCGCTGATGGTCTCGCTCAAGTATCCGCCGCCGTCGCCCTCGCTGATCCGGCCGCCGCCGGCCGACGATCAACTGGTCCTGGAAGCGATGACAAAGGAGTCGGTCGTGCGCGATCGCGCGGTCTCGCCCGCGCGGCTGCGTCTGCTTTGGGACGTGGCGCAGGTGCCGGATTTCCGCAAGGTGCGGGCGGAGATCCACGGCCGCCTTATGTCACAAGTCTATGAACACCTGACCGAGCGCGACGAAGTGATGCCCGACGAATGGGTCTCGGGTCACGTCGAGCGGCTGAACCGCACCGACGGCGACATTCATGTGCTGATGGACCGCATCGCGGCGATCCGCATCTGGACCTATCTTTCCCACCGGGGCGATTGGATGACGGATGCGCGCGCCTGGCAGGAGAAGACACGCGCGGTCGAGGATCGCCTGTCGGACGCGCTGCACGACAAACTGACCAAACAGTTCGTCGACAGCCGCACCGCGCACCTCGTCAAACGGCTGCGCGGCGACGATGTCATGGCGGCGGATATCGCCGACGACGGGATGGTGACCGTCGACGGCCATCGCCTGGGCCATCTCGAAGGCTTGCGATTCCGCGCCGACCGGACCGGCTTGCGCACGGCGGACAAGGCCGTCGTCAATGCGGCGAACGCGGCGTTGCGGCCGCTCATCGCCGCGCGAATCGACGCCATTGTCGCAAGCGCCGACGACGCCTTCCGCCTGGACGACGAGGCGCGCATCGTCTGGCAGGACGAAGTTATCGCGGTTGTTGTCGGCGGCAGCGAACCCTTGCGTCCGCAGATCGAGATTCCCGCCGACGAACGAATCGACGCCGCCGACCGCATCAGGCTCGAAGCCCGGCTGCGCGCCTGGATGACGCAGCACATCGGCCGGCTTCTCGAACCCTTGGCCAAAGCGCGCCAGGATGCCGCGCCGCCCGCCGTGCGCGGCATTCTCTTTCATCTGACCGAAACGCTGGGTGTCGTCCCTCGCGCGGTGGTCGAGCAGCAATTGAAAGCGCTCGGCCCCGAGGACCGCAAAGCCCTCGCCAAGGCCGGGGTCCGGTTCGGGACGGAACATGTCTTCATGCCGGCGCTGTTGAAAGCCGCGCCCGCGCGCCTGCGCGGACTCTTGTGGATTGCAGGGCATCGCGACCGCCCGCCGCCGCGGTTGCCGCAAGAAGGGCGCGTCTCGATCCCGCTGGAATCCGGCGCGCCGCACGACTTCTACCGCGCTTGCGGATATCAGCCGCTGGGGGCCGCGGGCTATCGGATCGATATGCTGGAACGATTCGCGGGCACGGCGCGCAAGCTGGCCCGCGAGAAAGTCACGGTGCTGCCGCCCGAGACCTTATCGCTGCTTGGCATCAACGCGGCGACCGGCGCCGACGTGTTGCGGGCGCTCGGTTTCAAGGCCAGGATCGAAGAGACCGGCCTTGCCTTCCGGCTGAAGCGCCGCCGTCCGCCCCATGCCGCGCCGGCGCATCAGAGCAAGGCGCGCGTGGAACCCGTGAACGCGGACTCGCCCTTCGCCGTCCTCAAACAATTGATCTCCTCGTGAGCGCCGGCGCGCTCCGGCTGGACAAGTGGCTTTGGTACGCCCGCTTCGGCAAGACGCGCGGCGTTGTGCAGAAGCTGATCGAACGCGGCCAAGTGTCCCTCAACGGCCAGCCGGTCCAGAAAATGGCGGCGCTGGTGCATCCGGGCGACGTCGTCGCCGTCGTGCTGGGTCCGGTCAGGCGCACGGTGATCGTGCGCGACACCGGCGAACGCCGCGGCCCGCCGGCGGAAGCGCGGACACTTTACGATGAACCATCGCCGCCCGAACGCCTCTCCTGGGAAGAAGCGGCGCCGGCCGTGCGTCGCCCCATCACGGGCCGCCCAACTTCCTAAACGGAGGTCTTCCTGAAGACGAGGGTGTGGTTGTTCGCGGGCATGGCGATGCGCTCGGCCAGCTCAAAGCCGCAGGATCGGGCGAGCGGTTCGATGTCCTTCAGGTCGCGGACCCCCCACGCCGGATTGCGGCCGCGCAAGGACTGATCGAACGCAACATTGCTGCCCGCCTGGAAGTCGCCGTCGATCACGTAGGGGCCGTATGTGACGAGGACGCCGCCCGGGGGCAGCGTGCGCGCGGCGCCCTGGAACAGGCCGACCGTGGCCGCCCACGGCGAGATGTGGATCATGTTGATGCACACCATGGCGTCCGCGCTGGTTATCGGCCACGCCTCGGCGGCCGCATCCAGAGTCAGCGGCGCGCGCAAGTTCGCGAGTCCTGCGTCGGCGACGTAAGCGGCGATGCTCGCGCAGGCGCCTTCGTCCGGGTCCGTCGGCTGCCATTCGAGATGCGCCAGCGCCGCCGCGAAAGCGGCCGCGTGATAGCCCGACCCCGAGGCGATCTCGAGCACACGGCCGCGCGGCAGCGCATCGGGGCCGAGGACGCGGGTGAGCACATCGCGCAACGGTGGTGTATTGCGCACGCTCGCCGGCGGTATCTGCTTGATATCGTTCATGGACTAATCTCCCGAGGCGGCCGTCCCTTGACGCTGGCGCGCGAAAAGCAGTACGCAGACCCTGATATCGCCCCAGTGGTTGAGGTTGGTGGGCGGCGAGGGGGTTGCATGGCGTACGTCGTCACAGAAAACTGCATCAAGTGCAAATATATGGACTGCGTCGAAGTGTGTCCGGTGGACTGCTTCTACGAAGGCGAGAACATGCTCGTCATCCATCCCGACGAGTGCATCGATTGCGGGGTCTGCGAACCCGAGTGCCCGGCGGAAGCCATCGTCCCCGATTCGGACGAAGCGGCCACCGAGTGGTCTGATATCAATAAGGATTACGCCGACAAGTGGCCGAACATCACGGTCAAAGGCGAGACCCCTTCCGACGCGGACGAGTGGAAGGGGAAACCTGATAAGAAACAGCTGCTTAGCCCGAATCCCGGGTCTAACGCTTAAGGCTGTTTCCCGGCTTTAGCATCCGTGCCCTGCGGTGGGCGCGGACCTTTGGGCTGTTTTTGGGCCCCTTTTTGTGCTATACAATTGCCAATCCGTCGGGGAACCGGCGGATTATTTTTTCTCTCGCGTCCGACTTCACGTTCTAGCGATAACCTATTGATAATCCGCGAGTTCTTGCGTGGATTGCGGGAGAACGCGCTTCAACCCTTACGTCTTAAAGGCGAGGGGTGGGCCCGATCCGACAACGAGACGCCGCCCGGTGGCAAAGTGGGGCGGCCGATGGGGGATCCGGGGAAAGGCGCCAATAAAGAACAGGCCCCTGGTGTGGAGAGACCGCAAAATGCCCAAGACAGTAACGACAACGAAGAGTGCGAAAGAGCCGAAGATCGCCGCGCCGTTCTCGGCTGGCGACTTTGTCGTGTACCCGGCCCATGGGGTCGGCAAGGTAACGAGCATTGAATCCCAACTGATCGGCGGACAGAAGGTTGAGCTGTTCGTCATCAGCTTCGAGCGCGATCGCATGACGCTGCGTGTCCCGGTGCGTAAGGTCGAGAACTCGGGTCTGCGCAAGCTTTCCACCCGCAAGGTGATGGAAGCCGCGCTGACGACCCTCAAGGGCCGCGCCCGCGTGAAGCGCGCCATGTGGAGCCGCCGCGCGCAGGAATACGAAGCCAAGATCAACTCGGGCGATCCGGTGTCCATCGCCGAAGTGGTGCGTGACCTGCACCGCGGCGCCAGCCAGCCGGAACAGTCCTACAGCGAACGGCAGATCTATGAGCAGGCGCTTGAGCGTCTGGCCCATGAGGTCGCCGCCGTGGAAAAGATCAAGCCGGAAGCCGCGACCGCGAAGCTCGAGAAGCTTCTGAACGCCGCCTAAAGCTTTCCTCGCTGCGAACAAGACGGCCTCGCGACACGCGGGGCCGTTTTTGTTTTAGACTGGTCTCATGACGTTTGCTCTGTCCCGCCGCCGTTTCATCGCCGCCGTGCCCCTCGCGGCGCTGCCCTCGGCTGCGTTTGCCGCCACGCCTCCCGACGCGTTGCCGGACGGCGGCCGCGGGACGATCGGCGCGGTCCACGACGGCGACACGATCCGCTTCAAGGACGGCAAGACCGATATCCGCCTGGTGGGCATCCAGGCGCCGAAGCTGCCGCAAGGACGGCGCAACCCGACCGCATGGCCGATGGCCGATGAAAGCCGCGGCGCGCTCAGGGCGTTGTTGGAAAAACACACCATCACGTTGCGACTGGCCAAAACGCCCGAGGACCGCAACGGACGCATCCTCGCGCACTTGGTGCGTGACGACGGCTTGTGGGTGCAAGAAACGATGCTGCGCGAAGGATGGGCGCGGGTTTATACGTTTCCCGACAACCGCATGTTCGCGCGCGAGCTCTACGCGGCCGAGCGCACGGCGCGCGACGCGCGGCGGGGCCTTTGGGCCCACCCCGATTATGCCGTGCGTAGGCCCGACCCCGCCGTGCTGAAGGCGGACACCGGAACGTTCCAGATTGTCGAGGGGGTGGTGGCGGACGCGGCCAAGGTGCGCGGGCGCGTGTATCTGAACTTCGGCGAGGACTATCGCACCGACTTCACCGCCTCGATACCGCCGGAGGTCGTGTCTCTTTTCACCAGGGACAAAATCGATCCGTTGGCGTTGGAAGGCCGCAAGGTGCGTGTGCGCGGCTATCTGCGCGATTTCAACGGACCGTCGATGGATATGACCCATCCCGAACAGATCGAAGCGCTCTAACGTCCGTCATGATTCTTACACCTGTCGATCCCGCGCTCTTGCCGGATATCTTTGCCGCCTTCGCGCGTGCGCTGCGCGACGATGCGTTCGCGCGGACGGTGTTCAACAGGATCGCCGCGACGGCGGACCTGTGTCCCGGCCTTGTGGCCGACCTTCATGCCGGCCGCGCGAAAGCCATCGATCTCGCGCGGCGCTTCGGTATTCCGACAATCGACGAGGATCCCGCCGTCGCGTTTTCCTGGGACGGCGTCGCGATCCGCACGCGCTCGGAAACCAGCGTTGTCTTCCATGAAGTGGCGCACTGGCAGATCGCGCCCGCCGAACGCCGCGCGCTGCCGGACTTCGGCGTCGGCGCGGGGCCCGAAAGCGGGCGTATCGATGAAGCCAACGCGGCGATCTGTGTCGACGCCGCGACGCGCGAGGAGGAGGAAAACCTCTCCTCGCTGCTCGGCATCCTGTGGGAAGTCGAATACGGCGAGCCCGCGATTCTTGCCTTCGCCGAACAGAATTGGCTGGAGATGTATGACCGGCCGTCGACCCCGGCGCACTTCGCGCGCTGCCTGCGCGCGCTGGCGGATCGCGGTTTGTTGACGAACGACGGTCGTCCGAGAGCCCCTTAAGTTTTCGCGATCGCGACTTTGGGTCTTAACCCATCAAACAGGCCCCAGTGCGGGCCGACGCCAATCTCGCGTTCCTGGCCTTTCCAGGGCTGGTCGTAAGCTTCAAAGAAACTGAAGTCCCATCGTTCCTTCGCGGCGCGTGGCATGAACTCCGCGATGAAACGTTCCTGATTCGCAAGCGACGGGACGGCGGCCTGGTTTGTCGGTCCCGCCGACGGCCAGCCCGTCTCGGAGATGATCACAGGTTTATTCGGATAGGCGGCGCGCAGTTCGTTGAAGCGCCGCGCGACGTAATCAAGGGACGTTTCGATGGGAACACCATCCCAATAGGGATAAAGATGCGCGCCGATGAAATCCGACTCCGCGGCGACGTCCGGCGCCTTCAGCCAGTCGTGCCAGGCTTCGCCCGTGCCGACCTTGATGGCGGTGGTCTTGATCGCCCCACGCACACGCCGCACATAACCGGCAAGTTCGGACGTATTCAATTCCTTGCGTTGCAGCGTTTCGTTGCCGACGTAAACCCGGTCGATGATCGCGCCATGGGCCGCGACGACCTTTAACCCGCGCGCGATCTCCGTATCATTCAGCGCCTTGTCGGACCCCAATCCGAACCCGACGGAGACTTTCAATCCAAGCGCCTTCGCCGCCGGAAGGGCCGCATCGAGGCCGAGATCTGTTGTGTAGGTGCGGATGGCGGTGGTGAGCGGCGCGATGCGCTTGAGGTCGGCGGCGATGTGGACCGGCGTCAGGCCGCGCATCAGCTCGGCGAAAGTCACGACGCGCGACGGGCTGTATCCCAGGCTCATGAACGGTTTCGCGCCGGCCGCCTGAAGGGCAGGCGCGTGCGCAAGGCCGGCGGCCGTGGCCGTCATCATGAAGTCGCGTCTTCGCATACGGCCCTCTTTCTTCTACTCTATCCTACCATGAAAAAAGACACGAAGGTCATCCGCGCCGGTCATTCCAAGACCCGCAATGCGGGTATCGTGAACACCCCGGTGTATCACGCCTCGACGGTCGTGTTCGACAGCATGGCGCAATTGAAGGATGTCGGACCGCGCGCCCTGAAGGGCGAGAAAGCGCTGTTCTATGGACGTCTGGGGACACCGACACACTGGACCCTTGAAGAAGCGATCACCGAACTCGCCGGCGGCGCCGATACGATCCTCACGCCGTCGGGTGTCGCCGCCTGCGCGCTTGCGATTCTCGGGTGCGTGAAATCCGGCGATCATGTGCTGGTGTCGGATTCCGCCTACGAGCCGACGCGCAAACTCTGCGACGGCCTGCTCAAGGACTTCGGCGTGGCGACCGACTATTACGATCCTTGCATCGGCGCCGGGATCGCCGCCGCGATGCGTCCCAACACACGGCTCATCTTTTGCGAGTCGCCCGGGTCTCATACGTTCGAGGTGCAGGACATCCCTGCCATCGCCAAGGCCGCCCACGCGCGCGGCGCGAAGGTTGCGGTCGACAACACCTGGGCCTCGCCGTTGTTTTGCAAGCCGCTGGCTCTGGGCGCGGACATCTCGGTCGAGGCGGGGACAAAATATCTCTGCGGGCACTCCGACGCCGTGATCGGCGCGGTGACCGCGACCGCCGACGCCTTGCCGGGTTTGCGCCGCGCGGTACTTGCCTTGGGTTACGCCGTGGGACCGGACGATGTGTACCTCACGACCCGGGGCCTGCGGACCTTGAGCGTGCGGCTGGCGCGTCATCAGGAAAACGCGATGAAGGTGGCCGTGTGGCTCAAGGACCGGGCCGAGGTGAGCCGCGTGCTTTACCCCGCGTTGCCCGGCGACGCCGGTCACGCGTTGTGGTCGCGCGATTTTCAAGGCGCGTCCGGTTTGATGGGCGTGATCCTGCGCCGCACCTCGCCCGAGGCCGTGGCCGCGATGATCGAGGGCATGGACCTCTTTGCGCTCGGCTTTTCGTGGGGCGGCTTTGAAAGCCTGATCGCGCCCTCGGCGCCGAAAACCGTGCGCACCGCCGTCCCCTGGGCCGAAGCCGAGCCCGGCCTCAGGCTCCATATCGGGCTGGAGGATCCAAGCGACCTCATCGCCGACCTCGATCGGGGGCTGGGGCGGTTGCGCGCCGCGCTGGGGTAGGCCGGCCGCCGCCGGCTCCGGGCCTTTTCGCACCCCGGTTACCGCCTTTTTGATTAAGCCGGTGCGCTATGTCCGCTACACTTGAGCGATCGGTCCGGGAGGGGCGATGCCGCTTCTCCCCGGATGCAGCCAAGTCGTGCAAGGTCTTATGCGGGGCCCGGTCCCCGCGCGGGAGACGGCCTCATGAATGTGCAAGCGAGAGATCTCCACGGTGGCGCGCCCGGCGCGGGCCCGGCCCAGAAAGCGGATGCGGACGCCATCGTGGTGCGTTTCGCCGGGGACTCGGGCGACGGCGTCCAGCTTCTCGGCAGTCAGTTCAGCCAGGAAACCGCCCTTGTCGGGAATTCACTGGCCACCTTCCCGGATTTCCCGGCCGAGATCCGCGCGCCGACCGGCACGACCTACGGCGTATCGGCCTTCCAGATCAATTTCGGCTCGCGTGTCGTCAAGACCGCCGGCGACCAGCCGGACGTGCTGGTGGCGCTCAACCCCGCGGCCTTGATGGTGAACTACAAGGGGTTGCGCAAAGGCGGCCTCGTGATCCTGGATGCGGGCGCCTTCAAGGAGAAGGACATCAAGCGCGCGGGCTTCGCGGTCGATCCGCGCGCCGACGGCACGTTGAAAGAATTCCGCGTCATGGAGATCGACATCTCCGCCCAGGCCCTGGAAGTCGCGAAGCCGTTCGGCGTGTCGCAGAAGGAAGCGCTGCGCACCAAGAACCTCTGGGTGCTGGGGCTCGTCTCGTGGATGTACGACCGCGAGCTGAAGTCGACGATGGAGTATATCGCGCGCAAGTTCGGCGCCGAGGATCCCATCGGCAAGGCGAACCTCGCGGCCCTGAACGCGGGTCACGCCTACGGCGAGACCCATGAGCTCTCGGGCGATGTGGCGCCGGTGTCCCTGCCCAGCGTGAAGGTCGAACCGGGAACATACAGGCTCGTGTCCGGCGCGGAATCCCTCGCGTGGGGGCTTGCGGCCGGCGCGCAGCTTGCGGGCCTCGAGATGGTGCTCGCGTCCTATCCCATCACACCATCGTCGCCGATCCTGCATATCCTCGCGCGCATGAAACAGTACGGCGTGACGACCTTCCAGGCGGAGGACGAGATCGCGGCCTGCTGCGCCGCCATCGGCGTTTCCTATGGGGGCAAGTTGGGCGTCACGGCATCGTCGGGCCCCGGCGTCGCGTTAAAGACCGAAGCCATAGGATTGGCGATCTCGACGGAACTTCCGCTGGTCATCGTCGACACGCAACGCGGCGGGCCATCGACGGGCTTGCCGACGAAAACGGAACAATCCGACCTTTTCATCGCGGTCTTCGGGCGCAACGGCGACGCACCGGTGCCGGTCATCGCATCGCGCTCGCCGGGCGATTGTTTCGATGTGGCGATTGAAGCGGTGCGTCTGGCCACCAAATACATGACGCCCGTGATCCTGCTGTCCGACGGCTATATCGCCAATGCGGCGGAGCCGTGGAAGATTCCGTCGCTCGCGGATTATGCCCCGTTCAAGGTGCAATTCCGTACGGACCCGGAAGGCTTCCATCCGTTCCTGCGCGATGAAAAAACCCTGGCCCGCGCCTGGGCTGTGCCCGGTACGCCCAAGCTCATGCACCGCATCGGCGGCATCGAGAAGGACTATGACTCCGGCAACATCTCCTATGACGCGGCCAATCACCAGAAAATGACGGATACGCGCGCGGCGAAGATCAACAATATCGCCGACGATATCCCCGCGCAGGACGTGGAGATCGGCGAGGCCAAGGGTGCGCTCGCCGTGGTCGGATGGGGATCGACCTTCGGACCGATCAACCGCGCGGTCGCGAATATGCGCGCCAAGGGCCTCGACGTCGCGCACATCCATATCCGCCACGTCTGGCCGTTGCCGCGCAACTTGGGTGCGCTTCTCAAGAGCTACGAGAAGGTACTGGTCGCGGAGATGAACAACGGCCAGATGCTTCAGCTCCTGCGCGGCCAATATCTCGTCGACGCCAAGGGGCTTTTGAAGGTGTCCGGTCAGCCGCTCAAGATCTCCGAGGTCGAAAACGCCATCCAAGCGCAGCTTGGCAAGGAGGTGTCGCCATGAACGTCACGGTTCCGCCCGAGAAGCTCACCGCGAAGGATTTCGCATCGGACCAGGAAGTGCGCTGGTGCCCGGGATGCGGCGACTACGCGATCTTGAAAGCGATGCACAAGTCGCTGGCCGATATGGGTGTGCGGCCCGAGAACACCGTCTTCATTTCAGGGATCGGGTGTTCGTCGCGCTTCCCGTACTACATGGCGACCTATGGATTTCATACGATCCACGGGCGCGCGCCCGCGATCGCAACCGGCCTCAAGCTTGCGCGTCCCGAACTCGATGTCTGGATGGTGACGGGCGACGGCGACGCTCTGTCCATCGGGGGCAATCATCTGTTCCATGCGCTACGGCGCAACATCGACATCAACATCCTTCTGTTCAACAACGAGATCTACGGCCTGACCAAAGGGCAGTATTCGCCGACCTCGCGCGTCGGCCAGCGCTCGCCCTCGACGCCGATGGGCAGCGTCGACAGTCCCGCCGACGCCTGTACTTTCGCGTTGGGGTGCAACGCACGGTTCATCGCCCGCGGCATCGACGTCCAGGCGAAGGAATTGGGCGAGCTGTTCGCCCGCGCGCGCGCCCACAAGGGCGCCTCCTTCATCGAAATCATTCAGAACTGCATCGTCTATAACGACGCCGCCTTCGCGGGGTTCACCGAGAAAGCCGTCGCCGCGGACATGCAACTCCATGTCAAACACGGCGCGCCGATGATCTTCGGCAAGGAGCGCAACAAGGGCCTGCGTTTGAACGCGCAGACATTTTCTCTCGAGGTGGTGACGATCGGCGAAAGCGGCGTCACGGAGGCCGAGATTCTGGTGCACGACGAGAAGAATCGCGTGGTTGCGGGTTTGCTGGCGGCCTTGCGCCCCCCTCACTTCCCCGAAGTTCTCGGCGTGATCTATTGCGATCCCGCGCAATCCTATGAAGCGGCCGTCGCCGCCCAGGATGCGGCGGCGCGCGCGAAAGGGCCGGGCAACCTCGATCAATTGATGCGCGCCGGCAACACGTGGCAGGTCACCTAAGGAACGCCGCCCCCTCGGGATTGGCGTTGAAGGCTACGGCTAACACGCGAAGACTTTGACTTTCCTCGCATTTCCGTTGAAAACTATACAGAAGGGCCGCGGGTAGGCGCGATCCTTTAGGCGGGGGCGCTCGGGTGGACGTCGTTACGTTTCCCAAAGGCAAGGTGCTGTTCAAACAGGGCGATAGCGGCGACGCCGCTTACATCGTCAACAGCGGCGCGATCGGCCTGTACCGTGAAGCCCAGGGTCGCAAGATTCCGCTCGCGACCGTGCGCAAAGGGGAACTCTTCGGCGAAATGGCGGCCATCGACGGCTCACCGCGCATGGCCACGGCCTTTGCGCTGGAAGAATCCAAGCTGACCCTCATTCCGGTCGAGACCATGCTCGACAAGATGCGCAAGGCCGATCCCTTCATCAAAGCCATGATCCATATGATCATGAACAACCTGCGCTCGGTGCACGATTCCCATACCCCGAAGTCGCGCAGCCTGATCGACGCCACCAACACGCTCGTCCGCCAATGCGACATCGTCGGCCGGTTGCTGCAAGGGGATTTGCCGCCTGCGTTTCGCGCCGATCTCGAAAGCAAGCTGAAGGCCCTCGATCCCGCCCTCAAGGATCTGCGCCGGATCGCCATGATCCACCGCGACGACGACCGCCGCGACGATGCGATCCCCCATGAGGCCGAATTACCCCACTAGATCAGGGTATTCAGGCGCAGTTCCTTTAAAAAATTCGCCCGACGCCCCTTGCGGGTGTCGTTTCCCGCCTTAAATCCAATCCCGCAGGCGCCTTCGGGGCCTGTTCGGCCAACGGGCGCGGCCATTCCGGCGCGCCGCGGCTTTGAGGGGTTCCAACGAGGACGACTCGTGGCGGCTCGAAGCCCGGCAGCTTGATAAACGCGCTCTTGAATATTGCTCATTGGAGAATATTCCCATGCGTACCTTCGATCTCTCTCCGCTCTATCGCGCGTCGGTCGGCTTCGACAATCTGACCCGCCTTTTCGAGGCCACCGGTCTCGACCAAGTCCCCTCTTATCCGCCGTACAATATTGCGAAGTCGGGCCAAGACGCCTATCGCATTACGTTCGCGGTTGCCGGATTCGCGGAGAACGATCTCGACGTGCAGGTTGAAAACCACACACTGACGGTTCGCGGCAAGGCGACGCAAGACGAAGCGGCGACGACCTTCCTCCATCGCGGAATCGCGGGCCGCTCGTTCGAGCGCAAGTTCGAGCTTGCCGATCATATCCAAGTCAGCGGCGCGACGATGGAAAACGGCTTGCTGCATATCGATCTCAAACGCGAGATTCCGGAAGCCTTGAAGCCGCGCAAAGTCGCGATTGCCGGAACCGCTCCGGCGCCGAAGACCATCGCGCAGGCCGCGTAAACTGAAACGATCCCCTTAAACGTTCACTTCCGGCGCGCGCCGCATGTCGGCGCGCGCTTTTTCTTTTCTACGGCCGTCGGGCGTTCTTTAGACTATGTCCCGTGAGCACTCTTCTCGATTTTTATCGCGGCCTGAAGCCCGATACGGCGGGCCGCATGATCGAAGACATCTGGGCGTGGGACGCGCGCCGCCTGGAAATGGTTCACGACTACATCCAGTGGCTCTTTCCTCTGCCCGCGCCGAGCCGCTTCAACCCCGAGGCGCCGCTCCTGTCGACGGACGATATCGCCGCCTTCCGCGCAACACCGCTCCTTCAGGACCGCGTGCGACGGTCTCTCGATCTCATGCTCGATTTTTACGGACTGGCGCGCGTTGAAAGCGCTGTCCTGCGTGCCGGTGACTTCCCGCGCAAAACCCATTGGCTCACGCCGCTCAATCACAATCACCTGCGGCTGACGCGCATCATGTTGTTCCTGCGGTACGCGGGTTTGATCGCCGAGGCGGATGGGCTGCGCGCATGCCTTTTGGAGATCGCCGCGGCGGAAGGGCGGGACGCCGTTTCGGAACGTACGCTCGGCTTCTGGCGCGAGACCGGCGCCGGACCGGGTGGAGATTGAGTTATGCGGGCGTCAGGGCGTCGGGAAATGCCGTCGCCACAGTGTTGCGCCCGTCGCGGCTCCCGGCGACGATTGTTGCGAAGGGCAGAAGCAGATCAAAGCGGGAACCCTTTCCCGGTGTGCTCTGCACCCTGATTTCGCCGTTCTGCGCTTCCATGAGGCGCTTTACGATCGCCAACCCTAAACCGCTGCTGCGTTCGCCGCCCGTTGGTTGGGTCGACGCGCGTTTGAAGGGCTCGAATATGCCGGCGACTTCATGCGCCGGGATGCCTTGTCCCTGATCGATCACCGACAGGCGCGCCCGGCCGTCGATGGCGCGAAGCTCGATCGTGACCTCGCCGGCGCGCGGCGAGTATTTCACGGCGTTGCTGACGAGGTTGTCGAGGGCTTGCGCCGCGCGTTTCGCATCCGCCCAGACAGGGGGGATGCGCGCGAGATCCAGGCGCAACACGATGTCCTTCGTCTGCGCGCTCATGCGGAATAGCTCGGCCCGGCTTTCCACCAGCGCCGCAAGGTCGGTCGCGGCGGGCGCCAACTCAACCTTGCCCTCGCGGATCGCGGCGACGTCGAGCAGGTCTTCCGTCATGCCGAGCGTGACGTCAGCGCCGTCGCGGATCGTGCGCAGCAACGTCTCCCGTTTGGCCTGATCCAGGGGAATTTCGATCAGGAGCTGGCTCGCCGCGCGGATGCCGCTCAACGGGTTGCGCAAATCGTGCGCCACCACGCCGAGCATCCGGTTCTTTTCCTCATGGGCTTCGTGTAGGGCCGCGTTGGCGACGGAAAGCTCGGCGGTGCGTTCCCGCACCTTGGCTTCCAGATTTTCCCTGAACCCGTCGGCCAGGGCGAGTGTGATGCCGGCGACGAGGAAGGTGATGCCGATGACCGCCAGCGAGACCGAAATCGGATGTTGCGTAATCAGGTTGTAGCTGGCGACGTTGGTGATCAACAGGCAGGTGAGGAACGGCACGGCGACGAGGATATACATGATTGCGGCGCGCCTGTTGTGACGCAACGCCTCGGCGACCATCAAGACGATCAACACCATGGTCAACGCCATGTAAAGCATCAGCATAAGCGGGAAATTGTATGGTGTCGCGACAACCGCGAGCGGCATGGCCGCGGCGATCAGGAGGGCCGAGATTCTCGCTACCGCGTGCAGCCGGGGTCTGCGGGTGTTGGTGCCGAGGAAGTGGGATGTGAACATCACGCCGAAGGCATGCACGAAGCCGGACCCGCCCAAATAGATCATCCGCGTAATGTCGCCGTCTTGAAGGAACGTCGGCCAGAACAGGCGGTCGAGATTGATATGCGCCTGTGCGGTGATGAAGATGCTGAGGACGACGGCGAAGCCGTACCCGTAAAGAGGTTCCCGCAAGTGTGTCCACAGAAGCAGGCACAACAACAATGCGAAGAGCATGGCGCCGAACAGCGGGCCCACCATGCGTTCCACGGCGATCTCGGCGCGGGTCTCCTCTTCGGCAGTGATCAGGATTTGTCCGAGAGTCGAAATGTAGTGGGTCGTTAAACGGCTGTAGAGTATGAAACTCTCGACGCCCAAATCGCCGACCGCGACCGAGAATTTGCGATAGGTATTGCTGCCGGGAATGTCGAGACCGCCGTGATAGGTGCGCAAAAGCCGACCGTCGTCGCCGACAATGAAGAAGGAGACGGTGTCGGGATGGAGTGCGTCGAATTGCGCGCGCCGTGAAGCGCGGTGCGGATCCCGGGACAGATCGATCCGGACGCGCGTCCATGCCGCACCGGGAGACACGCCGAAGACGGGGCGTTCGGCGCCGTTCGGCTTGAAGCCGGCGGCGAGCGGCCCCATGACGTCGGCGAGCGTTGCCTCGCCCTTGGGATCCTCAAGGATTTCCAGGTTTGGGCTGAGACCGATCGCAACCGCGCCGTCAGCACGCACGGCCGCGCTTTCCGCATGCGCCGCGGTGGAGAAAAGAAGCGAACACGCCGTCAGGAAAACGAGGACAAGCGCTCTTGCGGAAAATTTTAACGCTGCGCGCAACATGGCCCCGCGCCGAATGCCCCATCTCAACCGTTGCGCATCGTCCGCAACCACCCCGGCGCTCCCATAGCCCCGGCTTCCCTATAACACTGTCGGGCGCCGATTTATTATTGCAATTCGTAACGACAGAGGTGGCGTCCGGGCCGAGCCTCCTTGTATTTTGCCCCAACTCCCGTCTTGGGTAATTTCATGGTGGAAACCAATTCGTTAGCCCTTGAGGACATCGCCTTTCGGTTGTCGTCCGGCGTGGGCCGGGTGGCGCCGGCCGCGGGCGTTTCGGGCTTCTCATGCAGGCTTCGGCCCTTTATGGAGGCCCTCTTTCGTAAATCTGGAGCCGCGCGCGCATGTCTGTAACGGTCGAAAGTCTGGCGATTCCCGATGTGAAGGTGATCCGGCCGAAGAAACACGGCGATTCACGCGGATTTTTCTCCGAGACCTATTCGCAGCAGAGCCTCGCCGCGGCCGGGATCGACATCGTCTTCGTGCAGGACAATCACGCCTTTTCGGCCGAGAAGGGGACGGTCCGCGGCCTGCATTTCCAGGCCGATCCCTTTGCCCAGGATAAGCTGGTGCGCGTGGTGCGCGGGGCGATCCTCGACGTGGTGGTCGATATCCGGCGCGGCTCGCCCACCTACGGGCGACATGTTTCCGCCGTGATTTCAGCGCAGGAGTGGAACCAGATTCTTGTCCCTAAAGGGTTCGCCCACGGCCTTCTCACCCTCGAACCGGATACCGAGGTTCTCTATAAGGTCTCAAACCCCTATTCACCGGCCCATGATTTCGGTCTGTTGTGGAACGATCCCGCCCTTGGTATCGCATGGCCTGTGAGCGTGGCGGAGGCGATCCTGTCGGCCAAGGACAAGACGCAGCCGCGCCTGGCCGATCTGCCGGAATATTTCCGTATCTAGGGTTGGCCCTGCGCGAGATAGGAAAGACGCGATGAAGGTTATTGTCACCGGCGGCGCCGGTTTTATCGGCTCGGCGGTTGTCCGTCTGCTCGCGGGCGAAGAGAAGGTCGACGTGGTGAACGTCGACGCCCTGACCTACGCCGGAAATCTCGATTCCGTGGTGACGGTCGCGAACGGAAAACACTATACGTTCGTTCAGGCGAATGTGTGCGATGCGCACGCGATGGCGCAGATTTTCGCCGCCGAACAGCCCGACGCGGTGATGCATCTCGCGGCCGAAAGCCATGTCGACCGCAGCATCGACGGCCCGGCGGCGTTCATCACCACCAATGTTGTCGGCACCTATACGATGCTCGAAGCGGCGCGGGCCTACTGGCAGGCGCTGCCGGGCGGGCGCAAGGACGCCTTCCGCTTTCATCACATCTCGACGGACGAGGTTTATGGGTCCTTAGGCCCGGAAGGGCTGTTCACGGAAACAACGCCCTACGCGCCGAATTCGCCGTACTCGGCCTCGAAGGCGAGTTCGGATCACTTGGTGCGCGCCTGGCATCACACCTATGGCCTCCCGGTCGTGACGACGAATTGCTCGAACAACTACGGGCCCTATCACTTCCCCGAGAAGCTGATCCCGCTCACCATCCTCAACGCGCTCGAAGGCAAGCCGCTGCCGGTGTACGGCACGGGTGCGAATGTGCGCGACTGGTTGTTTGTCGAGGATCACGCCCGCGCCCTGTGGACGGTGGTCCAGAACGGCCGTCTGGGCGAGGTGTACAACATCGGCGGCGAGGCGGAGCGCCGGAACATCGACGTGGTCGGTGCGATTTGCGATCTCGTCGATGAATTCGCGCCGGGTGCGAAGCCCGCGCGTGATCTCATCACCTTTGTCGCCGATCGCCCCGGCCACGACGCACGCTACGCCATGGACATCACGAAGATCGACCGCGAGCTCGACTGGCGTCCGCGCGAAACGTTCGAGACCGGATTGCGCAAGACGGTCGCGTGGTATCTCGCGAATCGTCCCTGGTGGACCGGGATACGGTCCGGAAGCTATGCCGGCCAACGGCTCGGGCTTTCCACGGAAAAGTTGGCCACGGGAAAGCCGGCGTGACGGTCGAGATCCTTCTGACCGGCGCAGGCGGGCAGGTCGCGTGGGAGATCGAACGCCGCGCCGCGGCCGGGCGCTTCAGCGTCAAGGCGCTGACGCGCGCCGAGCTCGACATCGCCGACAACAAGGCCGTGCAGCGCGAAATCGCGGCGTCGGCGCCGCGAATCATCATCAATGCCGCGGCCTACACCGGCGTCGACAAGGCCGAGAGCGACAGCGACCGCGCGTTCGAGGTCAACCGCGATGGCCCGGCCCATCTCGCCGCCGTCTGCGCCGCACGTCATATCCCGTTGGTGCATATCTCCACCGACTATGTCTTCGACGGCGCGCGGTCCGGCACCTATGTCGAGGACGACGCCACGGCGCCCTTGGGCGTTTACGGGGAAAGCAAACTGGCCGGCGAGGCCGCCATCCGCGGCTTCCTCGATCGCCACGTGATTGTGCGCACAGCCTGGGTTTATGGCGTGCATGGCCACAATTTCGTTAAAACGATGCTGCGCCTGGGCCGGGAGCGCGACGTCTTGCGCGTCGTCGCCGATCAGCAAGGCTCGCCGACCTTCGCGGGCGATCTCGCCGATGCGCTTTTGACGATCTCGCGCCGGCTGCTCGGCGATCCGTTGCCTGAGGAAGCTTACGGCACCTTCCACTATACGGGTGGTGGCGTGGCCACATGGCACAGCTTCGCCGAGCGCATCTTCGACATCGCGGCGCCCGCGTTGGGACGCCGCCCCACCGTTGAGCCGATCGCAACGGCCGAATATCCCACCCCGGCCAAGAGGCCGGCGAATTCGGTTCTCGACTGTAGCAAGATCGCCCAGGTTCACGGCATTATGCAGCGCCCGTGGGAGGCCGCATTGCAGGAGATGCTGGCGGAAACCCTCGCGCCCGCGCCGGCCTGACATCCTCGTTCATAGGGAAAAGACATGAAGGGAATCATCCTCGCCGGCGGGTCCGGGACGCGTCTGCATCCCATCACCTTCGCCGTCTCGAAGCAGCTTCTGCCGGTTTACGATAAACCGATGATCTACTATCCCCTGGGCACGCTGATGCTCGCCGGGATTCGCGACATTCTTATCATCACCACGCCGCACGACGCGGCCGGGTTCCAGCACTTGCTCGGTGACGGCGCGCGCTGGGGCGTCAACATCACTTACGCGCAGCAGCCGAGCCCCGATGGATTGGCGCAAGCCTTCATTATCGGAAAGGACTTCGTCGGCAACGACGGATGCGCGCTCGTGCTCGGCGACAATATCTTCTACGGCCATGGATTGACCGAGAAGCTGAAGGGCGCCGCGGTCCGCAAGGACGGCGCCACGGTGTTCGGATATCACGTGCGCGACCCGGAACGTTACGGCATCGTCGCCTTCGATGCGGCGGGGCGCGCGAACTCCATCGAGGAAAAGCCGAAAGCCCCCAAGTCCACGTGGGCGGTGACCGGGCTTTATTTCTACGACAACGACGTGGTGAATATCGCGCGCGACCTGAAACCCAGTCCACGCGGTGAATTGGAAATCACGGACGTGAACCGGGTGTACCTGGAGCGCGGCGATCTCACGGTCGAACGCCTCGGCCGGGGTTTCGCCTGGTTCGATACCGGCACTTACGACAGCTTGGTGGAAGCCTCGAGCTTCGTCCAAACCATCGAGAAGCGTCAGGCCCAGCGCATTTCCGTCCCGGAGGAAATCGCTTTCGCCAACGGGTGGATCGACGCCGCGCAACTGGTGGCCTTGGGCGAGAAGCTGAAGAAGAGCGGGTACGGCGAATATCTCCTCCAACTCGCGCAGACCCCGAACGCCTGATATGGCGCGCACGACCATCGCGATCGTGAGCTATAACTCCGGTGCGACGCTGGCGCGCTGCCTCGACGCCCTCGCGGCACAGAGTGAGAAGGACTTCGACGTCCTCTTGATCGACAACGCCTCGCGCGAGCGCCCGGCGCACATCGTCGAAGGGAGCGCGTTGCGGATCGACTACCGCGAGATGGCGGAGAACCTGGGTTTCGCCGGCGCCATGAACGTCGCGGTGGCGGCTTGCGCGACGCCCTATCTCATCGCCCTCAATCCCGATGCGTTCCCCGCGCCCGACTGGCTTGCTGTGTTGCTGGCGGCGGCCGACCGGTATCCCCATGTCGCGGCGTTCGGTTCTTTGCAGATCGGCGCCGACGATGCCGCGCGCATCGACGGTTTCGGCGATCACTATCTTATTACCGGTCAGGCGTGGCGGGGCGAGACACGCCCGCCGACGCAGGGCGATCTGGCCTATAGCTTCGGCGTTTGCGCGGCGGCTGCGCTCTACCGCATTGACCTTTTGCGCGCCGTCGGCGGGTTCGACGCGCGCTTTTTCTGTTTCTATGAAGACGTGGACGTCGCGTTTCGCCTGCGCCTCGCGGGCGCCGAATGCGCGGTCGTGCCGGCGGCTGTCGTGTCGCATGTCGGCGGCGCCAGCTTTGAAGGCCTCTCGGACTTTGCCACATATCTGATCGCGCGAAACCAGTGGTGGGTGTTGGTGAAGAACATGCCCTTCACCCTGATGTGTTTCGCGCTGCCCGGCTTTGTCGCCCTGCAGGTGATCGGCTTGCTCCGGCATCCCGGATCGGCGCGCATGAAAGGCTTGTGGGCGGGGTTGCTGCGGACGCGGGAGTTCCTGCGCGCACGCCGCGATATTCGCGCCGTACGCGCAAGAACGGCGAATGTCGGCCGGTGGATCAGCTGGAATCCCCTGGCCTTCCTGCGTAAGCGTTCGCTGGTGCGCGGTTAGTCCGCGGGATTGCGGTCCACAAGGACACGGCGAAGCTGAACGCCGACCAGGGCGAGGCGCGCCGAACTCGACAGCGTTTCAAAGATCACCGCATCATGGATCCAGTGGCGCTGGATATGATGTTCCATGGTGCCGTCGGCGACGGCGACGGTCAGCGTATATGTGCCGCGCGCCAGGGCGGGCCAGCGGAAGCGGAAACGGAACGCGAGACGTTCGCCTTCCGCCATGGAAGGCTGCGGCGCCGTATCCCAATAGCTGTTGTCGCCGAGTAGAAGCTGACCCAGCCTGTCCTTCACATAGAAGCCGATGATGGGCCGCTCGACGGCGACATCCGCCCGGACCAGGATTCGCAAATCGACCTCCTGACCTTCGGCGACCTGCGTGAAGCGGGCGCCGTCGGCGGGATCGAAAAGCCCGGCGTCGACAATCGCCGCGCCGCCGCTGCCGAAGGCGCTGGCGTCCGCGTTGAAGGGCGACACGCTTGTCGCCCCCGGGCGCGAGGCGCGCGGGGGGTCGGCGTCGTCAAAGAGGACGATGTCGCCCTTGGTGTCGCGCGCGGGGCCGGTGGTCTTCGATTCGGCCGCGGGCGCCGCCGCGTTCTCGAATAACGCGGCGACATATTGCTCGCACATCGTGATGGCGGGCCCTTCGCCGCGGATGTTCCCGTGGTCGAGCCAGATGGCCCGGTCGCAAAGACCGGCGACGGATCCAAGATCGTGGCTGACGAAAAGGATCGAACCCCGGCGTTTGAAGTCCTTCAGGAACCGCATGCATTTTTGCGTGAACCGGACATCGCCGACCGCCAGCGCCTCGTCGATGATGAGAAGATCGGCGTCCACATGGGCCGCGACCGAAAAGGCGAGGCGCATGAACATGCCGCTAGAATAGGTGCGCACCGGCCGGTCGATGAAGGCCCCCAGCTCGGAGAACGCGATGATGTCGTCCGTGCGCTCCTTGAGTTCGCGGCTCGACAGGCCGAGCACCGTGCCGTTGAGCATGATGTTTTCGCGGCCCGTGAAGTCCGGCTCGAAACCGGCGCCCAGTTCCAAGAGCGCCGCGACACGCCCGCTCACCTGAACGTCGCCGGACGTCGGCGTGATCGTCCCGGTCACGATCTGAAGCAAGGTCGATTTGCCTGCGCCGTTCTGGCCGATAATGCCGACGGTCTCGCCGCGGCCCACGGTGAAACTCACGCCCTTGAGCGCCTCGAAGGCGGGATACTTGCGCCAGGGCATGAACAGGTGCGCCAGACGATCCATCGGGCGTGGATAGAGCGTATAGCTCTTGGCCAGGCCGCGCGCGACGACAACGGGGGAGGCGTCAGAGGACATCGGCGAAATTCTTACGGGCGCGACGGAAGAACCCAAGGCCCAGGGCCGCGATCCCCCATGCAATGGCGAAATAGATCGCAAGCCCCGTCCAGTCGGGCGCGGTTCCATCCAAAAGGACGGCGCGCGCTTCACCGACGATGAAGCTGATGGGATTGAACATGATAGCCTGGCGCAGGCCCGGCGACAGGCGATCGAGCGG
This sequence comes from uncultured Rhodobacterales bacterium, assembly GCA_964576515.1. Lineage (GTDB taxonomy): Bacteria > Pseudomonadota > Alphaproteobacteria > Rhodospirillales > Rhodospirillaceae > SHVO01. The sequence continues at coordinate 310,623 of CAZNUW010000003.1, read as the reverse complement.
ATAAAAGACCGGCGACAGGAACAAGGCGCCCGTCATCAGAAGCCCGACGATATGGGTCAGGTCGCGGAAATAGACGCCGACAGCGGCCAAAAGCCAGGACAGCCCGGTCAGCAGCAAGGCGATGGGCAATATAACGATGGGGAACAGCGCGACGGTCGGGTGAACATCGGCGCCGAGCACGAGCATGGCGGCCACCAGAACCGCCGTACTGACGACGCCGTGAAACAGCGCGTTGCCGACCACCACGGCCGGGATCACTTCCAGCGGAAATACGGACTTCTTGACGAGGTTGGTCTGTTCGACCACGGACGTCGGCGCCTGTGTGATGACCTCGGCCATCAGCCAGAACACGATCAAGCCCGAAAACAGGCGCAGGGTGAAGGCGGTGGTGCCGCCCTCGAAGGGCGCGGGCATGACGACGCCGAAAACGAAGGTGTAGATCGCAAGCGTGGCCAGCGGGATCACCATCGTCCACAGGAAACCGAGGCTGCTCATGCGGTAGCGGCGCGTGATGGCGCGCACCAGGAACTGCCGCAGGGCGACGCGCTGACGGATCAACGGCGCGATGGGGACCAGAATGTCCAGTGGGCGTTCGAGTGGGGTCGGGGCGTGTGCGGGCATCCGGTTCCGTTACCGCGCGGGCAGGCGATCGAGCACCTGACGGATGGTGCGCGGGTGCTGCGGATCGCGAAGGCCCAAGGATTTCTGCACAACCGGCGTCACGATGGTGCCGCGCCGGCGCGTTTCGATGACCGCCTTCACGTCGCGCAGAAACCGCGCGCGCGCGTCGCCCGTCAGGCCGCCGCTCACCGGCACCGTGTTGCTGCCGTCGGTCTTGTAATAGTAGTCGCCGATGGTCGTTCCGATCAGCGTGAAGTCGGACGGGAACGTCGCGCAAATACGCAGCAGGAGTTCGTAGTCCTCCTCCAGCGTCATCGCGGTCATGAAGGTCAGCATTTCAGAGGGGATCTGCGACCTGTCGATGACGTAGCTGTGCAGCGGGCAGTAGTTGTTGTGAAACAGATCCAGGAGGTCCGATCCGCTGAAGGGCGGGACCACCTGCTCTTTCGTGTAGAGAAATTCGTTATAAACGTCGACGCGCATCACCCGCACCTTGGCGAAGGCGATGGCCGCGCCTGTTTCCTTCAGCCGCCCGATCATCATCGCGTAGGCTTCGGGATACAGGACGTCGTCGTAGTCCAGGAACGCGAGGTATTTACCTTGCGCGTTCTGGATGCCGAGGTTGAGAAGCACGGACCGCGCGTCGGCGGGCTCCGGCTCGGTCAGGTTGACGATGGAAAGACGCGGCGTGTCGCGGCCCTCCAGAAGCGGGGCCAACGCTTCCTCGACCGCCTCGATTTGCTCGCCGGTGAAACGTTGCAGGACCAACACGATCCGCACGGGCTGATAGGTCTGCCCCACCAGCGAGAAGACGCAGCGCTTCAGCTCCGCCAGCCGGCGGACATCGTGGAAGCGGACGATGGTGTCGATCATATCGGTCATGACTACCAGCGCATCTCGGCGAACGTGAAATGATGTTTGAAATCGGCCAAGCGCCGCCAATCGGCCGGGACCGGCGCGGGGTGCTGGGCGGGCGTCGCGCCGCCGATATCCTCAAGCTCGCCGATCAGCATGGCCTCGAAATCCGGATTCCCCCACTTCCGGCCGAGGATGATGCCGGAACTGTAGATCATCTTCAGGACACGGGGGTTCGGTTCCCGATTGGTGACTTCATGCAAGAACAGTGCGCGCGGGCAGATACGTACGGCGAAACCCAGGGCTTTCGCGCGCCACGACAGGTCGACATCTTCACAGTACATGAAGAACGTTTCGTCGAATCCTTTGGCGTGTTCGTACAGCGCGCGCGGGATCATGAGGCATGCGCCGGACGCCCACGGCGTCTCGAACGTGTAAGGGTCGAAGGTTTTCGGGTGTTCCGCCGGGAACTGCATGGCCTCGATCAGGGCGCGATTCCCGTTGGCCTGCATCATCTGCATCAGGGCGGTGAGCGCATCGGGATGGAAGACGCCGTCCGGATTGGTCGCGAGATAGTATTCGCCGCCGGCGGCGAACCAATCCGCCATCAGCCGGTTGTGGGCCGCTCCGAAGCCGACGTTCCCGCCGGAGGGAAGGTAGTGAAGGTCGTCGCCGCCGATCTTGGCGTCCCGCAGCAGGATTTCCGACGGCGCGCCGTTGTCGATGATGCTGATGCGTCCCTGCGCGGCCAGGCCCGCGCGTTCCAGGGTCTTGCGCGCGCTCTCCACCACCCGGCGCAGTTGGGCGGTGGTATTGTTGTACGTGACGATGCCGATACAAACTTTTGCCGTCGGATCGACTTCGAGATCGCACCCGAGGGCGCGATGTTGAAGACGGTCCACGATCTCGCGCGGCGGATAGACCGGCGTGGGATGGTGGGCGCGCTGCGGCGGCAGATCGGCGCCCGTCAGCTTCAAACCATGCTCATTGATGAACGCACTCAGCGCGGCGGGTGTTTCAATCGACACGATGGCGGGCGTGCGGGGATAAAGCGCACGCGGCGCGATCTTCATCCATCCGAAGCCCGCCCGTTCACAGATATAGAAGTAGAGCCGTTCAATGGCGTGGGCGATGGTGCCGTCGATCTGGCCTTTTTCCTCGTCGAAATCCTCGAACTTGAGATTGAGCTCGAGCAGCGGCTTCAAGGCGGCTGAACGCGCCCAGAACATGGAGCCCGACGGGAAGTCGAGCGGCTTGTCCATGGAGAGGGCGGTTTCGCCCATGCGATGGGCGAGTGTTTCGGCCGTTTTGAAATTGCCGCCCCAGTTGATCCAGTGGCGGACCGCCTCGAAGTGTTGCGGCGCGATCATGCCGATATCGGAGCGCCGCGCGAAGGTATCGAAAATGCTGGTGACGATGTCGGGCGAGCCGATCAGGGTTTCCAGCAGCGACCCGCGCCAATTGGCGAGCGCGCTCGCGTGGTTGGAGATCTTGGAGTGCAGGTGCAGGACAAACGGATAACGGTCGTAGATCTCCGGAAATCCCAGAAGCTTCGGCGCGATATCGCGTCCGCGGTTCGGTGTCGTGCGGATGTCGACCGTGCCCTTGGTCCAATCCGTGAAGTGCCTGGCGATGATCGCGGCTTTTGCCTGGCTGTCGGTCGTGATGAAGAGGTCGACGGCGAACGGAATGTTCTTGAGATAGCGTTGGAACTCGGGCGCCAGATGTTCGTGATAGAGATGCAACAGCACCGCGACCTTGGGCGCCGCGATCCCGGCGGTCGGATAGAGGAACGGAACGGCGGCGCTGTAATCGATCTCGATCGCGCGCGCGACTTCCTTGGGCGCGTTGCGGGATCCCTCGCCCGGCATGAGCGCCTGGGCGGCCCGGCGGCGCGCCTCGAACCAGTTGTTGTAGAACCCGGTATTGCGCACCAGGGGCGCGGCGATACGGAACAACAAGCTGACGATACGCGCCTTGATTGAAACGGGCAGCGGTGTGAAGCGGTAAACCGCGGCGCCCACCACGTACACAGGACGCCGGATCGCGCGCAGCATCTTCCAGGCGAGGCGGCTGGCGAACCGCATCGGCTTCGTGATGCGCCAGCTCATCGATGTGGTCAGGCGTAAAATAGTCAGATCGCGGGCGTCGACTTGCGCCTGCAAGGTCTCGGCATGATGTTCGTGGGTCCGCCGGTGGACGATCATCTGTTCGGTGATGACGGCGATCTCGCGATGCGCGCGGCGCGCTTCGGCCTCCAGCGCATTCGCGCGCTCGGCCTGCTGTTGTGTGTTCGCCGCATGCGTTCGCGCCTCGATCTCAAGCGCCTCCGCGCGTTCCTTCTGCGCGGTCCAGGCCGCCCATCTTTCGGCGAGCTCCTCGCGTGTCCGCTGCGCCTCGTACTGGAGTTTGAACGCGGCCCCAAGGCGGCCGTACGCCTGGCGGATGTCGATGACGGCTTGCGGATCGCGGCCCGCTTCGAACAGCGTCACGATCTCCGGCGGCAGATCCTTGCCGAAGCCGATCACGCCCAGCCCATGCCCGTGGAGAAAGTCGAAACTGGGGAACTGCGCCTTCAGGTCTTCCCACAATCTGTACACGCCGAAATTGTTCTCGCGCACATTGATGTCGTGGAAGATCACGACCGCGCGGTTGGACAGTTTGGGCCGCCAGCTTTCGTAGTCTTCCTTCACGTCTTCATAGAAGTGGCGTCCGTCGATGTGCAAAAGATCGATGGAGCCGTCGGGGAAGTGCGTCAACGCTTCGGCGAAAGTCGCGCGCACCAGCCGCGAGAACGACGCGTAGTGACGTTCGTTGTGCTCTTGCACGCGGCGGAAGATGTCTTCGCTGTAGAACCCCGCATGTTCGTCGCCCTGCCAGGTGTCGACCGCGTAGCAGCGCGTGGTGAGGTCCAGGGCTTTCACCGCCTGACACATGGCGAAATAGGAATAGCCGCCGTGGGTGCCGAGTTCGACGAAGGCGCGCGGGCGCAGCGTTTCGATCAGCCAGAACGCGAAGGCGCCGTGATCGAGCCACGCGGATTGCTGAATATAGAACGGCGACCAGAAGGACGCGGGCGTCAGCAGCGCGCGCAGCCGGTTCGCGCGCTCCGCATCCATGTGCGTCTCGGACGGCGTGTGACGTGCCAAATTGCCGGCGGTATCCATATCCGGGCGTCGACCTTGGGAATGAACGTTCTGACGAATGGGATGTGTACTTAAAATAGGCCTATGCTGTCACCTGGAATAGGGACAGGTGTGGGTCTTGCGCTTTGAATCACATCAGCTTTTTGGCTTTAGTGGGGCAAAGCTGAAGTGCTTGTGGCCGAGGTAGCTGGTGAAGACGGGGATTCCCACCCCGATCACATGGGCGACGGTCTCGGGGTGCCACCGGAAATCCAGGACCGGGAACGCATATTCGGCCAGGCCGACCGAAACCAGCCAGACCTGCGCCGCGCCGGCCAGATTCACGAGGCCGAAACGCAGGTATTCCGCGCCTTGGCCGCGGCCGGTCTCCGCGAAGACGAAGACGCGCGCGAGAATCCACGCCGCGGTCATGCCGCAAAGATAGGCGGCGATCACCGCCCAGCGGTAATCCAGGGTCATGGAAAGGAGGGCGCGGCTGACGATATTGACCCCGGCGGCGATCCCGCCGGTGACCAGAAAACGAAGAAAGCGCCTCTCGGCGAAGATGCGCGTGAGCGTCATTACACCCGCTCCGCCATTTCACGCGCTACGCGTACACCCTCGGAGATTCCGCGGTCTTCCGGATAGTAGGATGAGGTGTCGGCGATCTGGAGGCCGTCGATGACGCCGCTGACCGGCGGCAGCGTTTTCAGGAATCCCGGGGGGCAAATGGGCTGGGCGTATTTCAACCGCCCGACCGCCGACGCGATGCGGTCCTCGGGTCCAAGCGCCGGATTGATCCGTTGCAGATAGCCGAAAGATTCCGCGATGAGATCGGCGTCGCTGCGCGCGAACTTCGGATGTGTCACGGGCATATAGTAGGGCACGTAAACGACGTGATCGCCCACGGGCCGGAGATTCGAGAACTCCACGATCCCCGGCACTTCAATCGCGGGATCGTTGGTGTTCACCCAGAAGTGCGGCGTCACCGCGCGCTTGAGTTTGTGCACGACGCACACGACGCCGATATTCTCCAGCCGCGCATAGGCCTCCTTCACCGCGGGCGGCAGGCCCGGCATCAGCCGGGGCACAAGCGGCAGCGGCATGGTGGAGATAACGTGATCGAACGCGTGGCGCGCGCCGTTCGCCGTCACGCCGGTCACACGCCCGTCGTCGATATGAACCTCGGTCGCCGGCGCGCCGAGGTGAAGACCTCCGCCCATGGCCGCGATGCGTTCGGCCAGGCGGCGCACCAGCGTTTCCGAGCCGCCGTCGATGTATCCCAACTCCTCTTGAAAGATGCTGCGGCGCGACGTGCCGACGCGCTTCAGCCGCGTCCACATCCAGGCCGCGGAAACCTTGCCGCTGTATTCAAAGAACTTCAGCGTGAACAGTTTCTCCCAAAGGATGTTCCAGGCGCGCGGTCCGCACCAATCGCGCAACCATTTCTCGGCGGTGATCTCATCGAGGTGCGACCAATCGGTGCGTTTGGTCGCGAGGAAGGCCATGAGGCCGTAACGGAATTTGGAGATAAGATCGAGGTGGGGGAACGTCAGCAACGAAATCGGATCGCCCCACGGATAGAGCTTTCCATTGTAGAAATAGCCCATGGACGTCGCGCGCCAGCGCATCGCGGGCGCAAGGCCGAGTGCGTCCAGCAGTTCAAACGTCGGTCGGTCCGCCTTGCACACAAAATGATAGAAGCGCTCGATGCTCAAGCCATCGAGATCGAAGTGGGCGGCCATCCCGCCGGCGACTTTGTCGGCCTCGAATACGTCGACGCTGTGGCCGCGCTTCAACAGATGATACGCCGCCGCAAGCCCCATGGCGCCCGCGCCGATGACCGCCACCTTGCTCATCTAAAACTCCAGCACGACGTCGGCATGGCGGCCTTTGAAGGTTTCGCGCACAGCGTCGGCGAAGGGTGTTGCGGGAACGGCGAAAATCTCCCACCAGGGGATCAATTCAAACTCATCCGGGGTGACAAGCGCTTCCAACTGCTTTGTGGTGAAGGGAGGGTCGCTGTCAAACACGGCGTAGGTCTTCAACAGCATCCAGAACAGCGCATAGGGGATCGGCAGGATGATCGCGCGCGCGCCGGTCTCGCGCCGGACCGTCCGGATGATGTCGATATAGTCGACGCGGTCGCGGCCGGTGATGTTGTAAGCGCCGGTGATGCGGCGCTCCAGGCAGGCGCGCACGATACGGCAGAAATCCAGAACAAACAGGGGTTGGCGAAGATACTGGCCCGACCCCGGGATCGGGAAGATCGGTACGCGCCGCATGAAACGCGACAGCCAGCCCAGATGTTTGCGGTCGAACCAGCCGAACATCAGTGTCGGCCGCAGGACCACGTGGGCGATGCCGCTCTCGGCGATCAGCTTTTCCTGGGCTTTCTTGCTTTCGGTGTACCAGTCGACGGCGCGCGAGTTCACCACCGATGAACTGATGTGCACGACGTAGGACACATTGTGGCGCTTGCAGGCCGCCAGCGCCTGCGCGGTCGAGTCCACGTTGTTGCGGGTGAAGGCGCTCTCGTCCTCGCCGCCGATCTGCGCCTGGAGCATCACGACGGCGCGGGCGCCTTCAAAGGCATCCTGCCATGTTCCGGCGCTGGAGATGTCCGCCGAAAGGATCGTGATGTCGGGATGGAGGCGCCGCAGGATGGCGATATTGGCGGCGTGTTTGTCGACGACGACAAGATTGACGAAGCCCTCATCCTTCAACTGCACGACAAGATTCTGGCCGACGAGGCCGGCGCCGCCCAGGAGGATGATCTTGTCTGTGGTGAGAAGGCCGCTCATGCGCGATATGCTCTATAGCCGCGTACGGCGAAAGATGGTGTCCGGGACAAGGCGTATGACCAACATGATCCAGCGCCAGAACCAGGGCGTATATCGGATCGCCGCGCCTTGTTCCATGGCGTCGCGGATGTCGGTGGCGACTTTCTCCGGCTGCGCCCACAAAGGTCCGCCTTTGGCGATGTGGCCAGTCATGGGCGTATCGACGAAGCCGGGTTTGATAAGCGTGACGTTGACGCCATGACGCCCCATCCGGTGCCGCAAGCCCTGAACGAAGGCGGCCAGCCCGGCCTTCGCGCTCCCATAGACATAGTTGCTTTGCCGCCCGCGGTCGCCCGCCACGGACCCGATCACCGCGACCGATCCGCCGCCCTGTTTTTCCATCGCGTTGGCGATATGGGTCAGAAGCGACGCGGCGCTGAGGAAGTTGAGATTGATCTCGCGTAAGGCCGCCGCGGCGTCTTGCTCGCAAAGCGTCTGATCGCCGAGCGTGCCGTGCGCGACAAGAACACGGTCGAAGCGGCCGAGGGCGGCCAGAGCTTCGGCGATCAGGTTCGCGTGAAGAGGTGTCTCCGCGAGATCGGCGCTTGTCGTTTCGGCTTTCACCGCGCCGCGCGCCCGCAAGTCGGCCGCGACCGTGGACAGGCGTTCGGCGTTGCGCGCGACAAGAAAGAAGGATGCGCCGTCGGCGGCGTAAAGCCGCGCAACACGTTGTGCAATTGCCGACGTTGCGCCGAAGATCAAAACATTCATGCGACGTTGTCCCGCCCCACACGGCGCCAGAAACTCGAGGAAAACCCGGGATCGATCTGCGCGGCGAACGTACGCCACTGCGGATAGCCCGCCTGAAAATCGGCCGCCGTCACGCGCCCATCCTTCGCCGCATAGACGCGCCCGCCCGCGGCGCGCGTGATGGCGTCCAGCCGGGCAAGGAGCGCGCCCGTCGGCGCGCCGTCGTTGGCGAAGTCGAGGGCGAGGGTCGTGCCGGCCATGGGAAACGACATCATCCCCGGGGACGGTTTATGGCCCAGTGTTTTCAGGACCGCCAGGAACGAGCCCGCGCCCGCGCGTGAAATCTCGTCAAGCAACGCGCGCACCCCGCAGCGATCCTGTCCCGCGGGAAGGACGCACTGATATTGGTAAAACCCGCGCCGTCCATAAAGCCGGTTGAACTGACCGAGCGCATCCAGAGGATAAAAAACGCCCTCGAACGGGACAACGTTGCGCATCGGCCGCCGCGCGGCGCGGGCCAGATAGAAGGCGTTGAAAGCCCTCAAGGTGATTTTATTGAGCGCGAAATTCGGCAGATCCACCGGCAGCGAAAACCGTGGGCCGCGCACAGGCGGCGCGGGACGGCGGTTGGTGACATGGCGGGCGCGGGAGAAAATACCTCGGCCGAGCTGCGGTCCCCGGGCGAGGCAGTCGACCCACGCCACCGTATATTCCCAGTCGGGCAGCGATTGCGTTGTGATCTCGTAAAACGCATCCAATGAGTCGTAGCGGATATCCTCGCTCTCAAGCCAGGCGCCGGGCACGGGTTTCATCGCGACACGGGCGGAGAGGATCAGGCCCGTAAGTCCCATTCCGCCGATGGTCGCGCGGAACAGGTCGGTGTTTTCGTCGGGACCGCACGTGACGATTTCACCGTCGGAGCGCATGAGACGCAGCGAAAGGACATGGCCGCCGAAGCATCCCGCGCCGTGATGGTTCTTTCCATGCACGTCGTTCGCGATAGCGCCGCCGAGGGTGACGAATTTTGTGCCGGGCGTGACCGGCAGGAACCATGCGCCGCCGTGGCGCATCGCGAGGTCCAGGATGCCGTGCAAGCTGATGCCCGCTTCGGCGTCGAGAATTCCGGTGGTTGTGTCGAACGTCCGCACGTGATCGAGCGCGCGCATATCGATCAGGATCCCGTCGGCATTCAGGCCTTGATCGCCGTAGGAGCGTCCCAGCCCGCGCGCCAAGACGGAACGCGCGCCGCGCGCCTGTAAAATCCCCGGAAGATCGTCGGCGAAAGCCGGTCGCGCGAGATGGTGCGCAAAGCGATGGGCCCGTCCCCAGGCCAGGATGTCGTGGCGCGGCGCGGACATACTCATGTGATGTTGGCGAGCAGCCCAAGCAGCGCGCACAGCGCGCCGAGCGCCAGGGACGTCTTATCCTTCAACGCGAAGACGACGACGTCGTCGTGCATTTCGCCGCGCCCGGCCACAAGCCACGCGCGACCCAGCCAGTAGGCCAGCACGCCGCAAACCAGCCACAGCAGTTGCGGCCGTTCGTAAGCGCTGACGGGAGACAGCGGATCGATCAGGAAGAGGAAGAACACGAGGATCGAGCAAAACCCGCTCGCGACCCCGAGGGCGAGAAGCGTGCCCGCGTCCTGGGCGCGGTACCCGCGTCCCGTCAGTTCGCTGCGTCCCTCGGCCAACATCACCTGGCATTCACTGTACCGTTTGACGGTCGCCAGGCTGAAGAAAAAGAACATCGCGAAGACCAGCAGCCACGGCGAGATCGTCGATCCGGACGCGGCGATGCCCGCGAAGATGCGCACCGTGAACAGGAAGCCGAGCGTCAGCAGGTCCAGGATCGGAACGCGCTTCAAGCCATAGGAATAAGCCAGCGTCATCGCGAGATACACGGCGGCGACGCCGGTAAAAGCCAAAGGCAATTGAGTCAAAAGCGCCGCCACGGTCGCCGCGATGACGGGCAGCGCCAGAAACGCCGACCGCAATGGAATCTCGCCGGAGGCGAGCGGCCGGTGCGCCTTCGACCGGTGCAGGCGGTCGGCGCGCAGGTCGACAAGATCGTTCAACAGATAAGACCCGGATGCCAAAAGACTGAAGGTGAAGAATGCCAGGGTCACGCGCGCGAGAAGTCCGGCGTCGAGAAAGTGGCCCGACAGCAGCAAAGGCACGAACAAAAGCGCGTTCTTGGCCCACTGCTGTACCCGCAGTGCGCGCGCCCATGTCGTCAGGGTCGCGGCCGGGACGGGAAAAGCGCCGGCCACGGCGACGGCCGGTGAAAGACGGGCGCGCAGGCCGCACCCGCGTCCCGCCAGCACCGCGGACCGGCAATGCTCCCAAATCACGATGTCGCGATGTTCGTCGCCGGCATAGGTGAAGGCCGCGCCGAAACGCGCGGACAACACGTCAAGCTTCTGTCGCCCCGCGAGGTTGGTGGTTCCGTCGCTTCCCTGCACGATATCGAACAACTCGCCGAACCGCGCCGCGACGCGGGCCACCAAGTCGTGATCCGAGGCCGAAACCAGTGCGAGGGTGCGTCCGCGCGCTTTTTCGGCGCGAAGCCATGCGAGAAGGTCGGTGTTGACGGGCAAGCTCTCAACGTCGAGATCGGCGCGCCGTGTGAACTCCCGCTTCAGGGCGGCTTTGCCGCGCAGGAGCCAGAAAGGGATGAGGAGCAGGATCCACGGCTGCGAGAAAAGCAATCGCGCGAACTTCTCGTACAGAAGGTCTGTGCGCAGCAACGTGCCGTCGAGATCGACGATCAGAGGATCGTTCGCTTCCGGCGAAGCGCCCGCCGGGAGGCCGTTCACAGCCGGCCGTGCGCTCTGATTCATGGGACGTGTCTCGCGGACGTTCATAAGTCCTGGGGGGCCTGATTTTAGGGCAGCGCCGCCGACCCGTCAGCGGAATTCTGCCCTTGCGGTTGATAGGCGTCGGCGAAAATGACGCCAAGCAGAGGGTGGTTCGCTTACCGATACACCGCGAGTAGTTTATTCGCCCGGGTCAACGCATGCGATACCTTGTGGATGACCATATGGTCGAACATGGTGGCGAGGTCCGGATGCTCGGCGCGTAATCTGGCAAGACCGTCACGCCGCAATACATACACCACCGCGTCCGTATCTGCGCCGATCGAGGCGGTGCGGGCGTCACCTGTATAAAACGCCAGTTCTCCCACCATCGCCCCCGCATGAAGTTTCGCCAGGCGCAGAACGCGGCGATCCGTGGTGACCTTCAGAACCTCGAGGCTCCCGCTTTCCAGGAAAAACACCTCGTTCGACCTGTCGCCTTCGGCGCAGAGGGCTTCGCCCCTGGCGACTTTGCGATATTCGCAATACCCGAGGAACGTTGCGCGGGATGAAGGCTGGTCCAGGAACTGAAGCGCGGTAGCGCGCGCGCCGCCGCCGCCGTTGCGCACGATAAGATCGTCCTCGGCCGTTTCGACCGCGCGGTCGAGGGTCGACATATAATGAATCCTGTCCTTGATCTCGGCCAGGGATATCGCGCGGACCGCGCGCTCGGTTCCATCGCCGTACACCAGATAGAAAACGGTTTCCTTATATTGATGACGCCGCAACATGCGTTGAAAGACGCCGACGGCGGAACTGTCGATCCCGCTGACGCTGGAGAAGTCGATGACGACGGCCTCCACCTCGTCCGGCATGGCGCGGAACACTTTGTCGATCTTGCTGGCCGATCCGAAGAAGACGTAGCCCCTCAGCCGGTGGATCAGGGCTTTTTGTCCGTGTTCACGCAGGATTTTCGTGTCCGCTTCCGGCCGTGCGACGGAACTTGAGAACAGCGACAGGTTGGTCGAGACGCTCGCGATGGGGATGCGGCTGTAGGTGATGATGAAGACCGCGCACGACAAGATCACGCCCGCCGAGAAGCCGACCATGAATCCGAAGTTCGCGACCAACGCAAGAATCAGGACGATCTGCGCGATCTCGACGCGCGAAGCGGTGCGCCACGGATCCCACAACCATTGTTTCAGCATGCCGAGGCCCAGAAACAGGACGAGCCCGCCGAGCGCGGGTTTCGGCACATAGGAGACGACGCCGCCCGCGCCCATGAGAGTCGCGAGGCAAACGGCGGCGGCGATGAACCCGCCGACCCGTCCTCCGCCCGTGCGATGGTTCAGCAGTGTGCGTCCGATGGACAGGATCGGTGTGAAGCCGCCGACCATGGCGGCGAGCCCCGATCCGGCCGCATGCTGCTGCAGGATTTTGTTAAGGTCGAACTCCTTCTTGTAGCTGAGTTCAAGGCTCGCCACGGACAGAAGCGCGGTGATCAGGCCGACGAAGGCGACCACAAGCATCGCGGGAAGGTGATCGAACAGAAACCCGGCGTCTTGAAGCCGCAGCGTGAAGTCCCACGGCGGCAGCCACGGAAGCGCGGTCATCTTTTCAAACAGCCAGCGTTCAGGGGCGCAGGCGCTTGACGCGCAGACGCCGCTTTCCAGCACAAGGTTCACGAAAAGCGTGGCGATCAGCATGACGGCGGGGATCAGCACCGCGCCCGAGACGCGCGGCGCCAGGGTGAAAAGAACGCCGGTGACGACAAGACCCACCGCCAGTTCGGGACGCCAAGGGGCGGCGATGAACGCATCAAACCCGGCGATGCTGAGCGGTAGCCCGGCGATGATGTTGAGCGCGCCGCTCGCGATCAGCCAGCCTGTGGCGGCAAGGAAACCCGCCATCACCGCGAACGGGATATAGCGCACCAGTTGGGAAAGATTGGCCCGCGCGACAAAGAAGAACGTGAGCCCGCACAGGATGCACGTCAGCATCGTCGTTGTGAGCGCGAGTTCCAGGGCGAGGCGGCCCGTCGTGGCTTCGGTGAGGTTCATGGCGCCGAGGCCGGCGACGATGCTGGCCAGCACCGTGATGGTGTTGGAATCCGGGCCCGCGATGAAGGATTTGCCGTCGGACAGGGCCCCCATCACCGCGCCGATGATGGCGGTGATCAAGGTGACGGTGATGGCGTAGCCGACCAGGCCCGCCAGCGGCCCCGCGAACAGAAGCGCGCCATAGGACAGGGCATAGATGACCGCGCTCAAGCCGGAGATGAGGCCCGCCGACGCCTGACGCGCGATCGTTGCCGCGTTCATGTCGCGCACCCGCTGCATCCGCTCTGTCCCCCGGAGGCCGCTCATCGTCGTCTCGTCCCCTAACCCTTGTGCGACCATACGCGAACAATGGGGCTCTTGCACCGGTCGGCGACGCCTGCGCGATAGAAAGCCGAAGGCGGCGCCGATATAGTTCGGGCCGACAGGCATAGGATGTCATGCAAGCGACATATCCCGAAGTCCGCGCGACCGTCCGCTCCCGTGCGGGGGCTTTTCTGTCCGCCCTCGAGCGCCCGGCGGTCCAGGCGTCTATCCCCGTCGTCTTTCTTGTCCTGGTGATCGCCGGAACCTGGCGCGGCTTTTCCGCCGTGCCTTTTTGGGACATGTGGGACGGGGCGGTCTGGTTCTATCTCGCGGTGCGCGACGGCGTGGACGGGCAGTTCCTGGCGCAGCACAACGAACACCGGATCGTTTTTTCCAAGATCCTGTTCTGGCTGGATCTCCATGTATTCGGCGCCCGCTCGTATCTCCTCCTGCCGGCGAATGTCGGACTCGGCATCCTGGTGTGGATGGCGTTTTGCGGGACGGCCCGGCCGCTGATCCGCGACGACGGCCATTGGAAAATTGTCTGCTGCGCTTTGGCGGCGCTGTCTCTCTCCTGGATGCAGAGCGAGAACTTCGTCTGGGCGTTTCAAAGCCAGTTCTTGGTTGCCGTCCTCTTTCCCTTGGCCGCCTTCGCGTATCTTGCGATGTCCGCGCGCGCACCGCGTTTCGTGCCCTGGTTCATCGGCGCTCTCGTTTTCGGCGCGGCCTCGCTCGGGACGATGGTGAACGGTCTGTTGGTCTTTCCGCTCCTGGTCGCGATGCAGGTCGTGCTGGCGCGGGTGACGGGCCGTATTTCGTGGGGCCGGGTGCTTGTTCTGACGGTATCGGGCGGCGTTTTGACCGCGCTTTGGTTTCGCGGCTTTGCCCTGGGATCCGACGGCGTCACGCCTACGCCGGCCGACTTTGTTCTGTTCGCGGCGACCTTCATGGGCGATCCCTTGGGGCACATCTCCGGTCATGTTGCGGGCGGCGTTATGGGGGGCGTGGCGTTCGCGGGCGTCGTCCTCGCGCTCGCGATCCTATGGTGGCGTCAAGGGACGCAGCTTCACCCCATGTTCCTTGGCCTTCTAGCGATGATCGCTTTCATCGGCGGAACATGCCTTATGGTCTCCTACGGCCGGGCCGCCATCGCGCACGATGCGTCCATGATCTCGCGCTATGCCACACCGTCCTTGGCGGCGTGGTGCGCCTGTTTGATCCTCGGCGCCGCCGTCCTTCAAACGCGGCCTCGCGCGCAGGCGATTTTCGCGCGGACCTCGGCGGCGCTGGCGCTGGTTCTTCTTCCCATTCAATTCCAGGCCTTGAACGGCGAAGGGCCACTCGCCCGTCAGGAACGCATGCACGGGGCCTTGGCGCTCGTGCTCGGCGTCTATGATCCGGAGGCCTTGCGCAAAATCTATCTCAGCAAGACGCGCGACTACTATTTGCACGTGAAAACAGCCGCCGACCGCTTGGCCGCCATGAACAGGTCCATTTTCGCCGATCCCGCCTGGAACCGGATCACGGCGCGCATAGGCGGCCCCATCCCGGACGGGTGGCGGGCCTGCACGGGCGCGGTGGAGCGGATGCGCGCGATCCCCGGCGAGGATCGTTTTCGCGGCGTCGACGGCTGGGCGATCGATAAGGAGCGCCTGCGCCAACCGCGCCTGATCTACTTTGCCGTGGACGGGCGCGTCGTGGGCCTCGCCATGTCCGGCGCGCCCCGGCCCGATGTCGCCGCCGTCATGGGTTGGCGCGGACGCCGCGGCGGTTTCAACGGCTTTGTCGCCGCCGATGCGAACGGCGATCTCGCCGTCCTGTGTCCGGGAACGGACGACGCGATGGCGGACGTCCCCGGTTAGCGCCGTGCGCCGGGCTCAAAACACCTTCGCGAGCGTGAACGAAACGCGGTCCGCGCAAGCCGTGGTACAGATGGTGGCGTTGTTGCCGTGATAGCGGAGATCGAAGGTCAAGCCGAACGCCTCGGCTGATAATCCCGCTTGCCAATAGACGTAGTCGACCCCGGCGCGCGGATCGAGGAAGGCTTGGCCGAGCGCGGCGGTCACGCTGAGCGTGTCTCCCAGCGGCCATCGTCCCTCGAGATCGGCGAAAAGCGCAGCCCCCGTATCGCCGGAATAGCGCGGGCTGTAGTGGAGGGACGCCGTCACGTCACCCGATGAGATCGGGGCCGTCACCGCGCCGGAGAGCTCCGCATAATCGTAACGTCCGCCCTCCGGGGCGCCCGGATATACGATGTAGCTGACGCCCAGATCGATGGCGGCGTGTGGAAGCGCGAACGTATAACCAAGCGTTGCCGAAAGTTCGGCGTCGGTCGGGTCGCCTCCGCCGAAGTCGATCGAGGACGCCCATGCGTCGGCGGAGAGGCCCGGTAGCGTCGTGGCGTCCGCGTTGCTCCAGTGCAGGGATCCTTGGATCGCCGGCGCGCCGTCGCTGAACGACTGTCCGCGATAAACGTAGTCCGACGTCAGGGCGACCTCGCCGGAGAAGGCGAGGGGCGCATCGTCCGCCGCGGCCGCGCCGGCTGGAAACAAACTCAAAAACGGGGCCGCGATGCAAACCAAACGCAGTGGAAATGATGTCGGTTGCAAGAAAAGCCGCCCTTGATTTTCGCCGTTTGCGCGCCATTATTGGCCGCATCAAATGGGGTCGGCAAGGGACTCCGCAGCAGAGGTTTTATCGTGGCGGAGTTCAATCAAGTTTACGCGAGGGCGTCGTACTACGACATCGCCTTTCGCCGGAATATCGACCCCGAAGTCTCTTTCATCATGGACGAATACCGGCGCCTCAACGGACGGCCGCTCGCCTCCGTGCTCGAGATCGCCTGCGGGCCCGGATATCACGTGTGCGCCTTCGTGAAAAAAGGCGTACGGGCAATCGGCTTGGACCTGATGCCCGAGATGATCGACTTCGCGCGGCTGGAGGCGAAGGCGCAAGGCCTGGAGGCCGAGTGGATCGCCGCCGACATGCGCGGTTTCTCGCTCGCCAAGCCCGTCGACGCCATCATCACCATGTACGACAGCATCGATTGCCTCGCGACCGGCGACGATCTCGTCGATCACTTCCGCACGGTCGCGGCGAATCTTACGCCCGGCGGGATTTATCTGTTCGAGGTCACGCACCCGCGCGATTGTTCGATGTGGAATTACGGTTCCTACAAATACGAAGGCGAGCGCGACGGCACGAAGGTGGAGATCATCTGGGCGGTGAACAATCCCGAACCCGATCCCATCACCCAGATCGCCGAGGTCGAGACCATCCTGCGCGTGACGGAAAACGGGAAGGTGACGGATTATCGCGACCGGGCGCGCGAGCGTTTCACCTTGCCGCAGGAATTCATGGCGTTGATCAAGCTGGCCGGCGGCCTCGACGTCGTGGATGTCTATGGCGACTTCGTGCAAGGCCTGCGGATGGACAATTCGCCCGCCTCGCGCCGGATGATTTTTGTTCTACGTAAAAGTGCGGCGGCCGCATGAGCGGTTTGTCCTCCCACGCCAACTATCTCTCGCCCAAGCTGACGGTGCGCGACTGCGCCGATAAGCCGGGCCGCGGTGTTTACGCGGTGGAGCCTGTGCGGCAGGGCGAGCTGGTGGCGGTGTGGGGCGGACGCATCGTGACGCAGGCGGTCGCGGAATCGCTGCCGCCGGAAATCCGTCGCTACGTGGTGCAGGTGGAGGAAAGCCAGTATCTCGCGCCGCTCGAACCGGTGGATGCCGCCGAACTCATCAACCACTGCTGCCAGCCGAATTGCGGCCTGAGCGGACAGATCGCGCTGGTCGCGCTGCGGCCGATCCTTCCGGGGGAAGAAATCACCTTCGACTACGCCGCGACGGATTCCAGCGAGTTCCTGTGCTTTTCGGTGTCGTGCGTGAAGGCGGGATGCCGCCGTCAGCTCCGCCCCGACGATTGGCGGCGCGCGGACGTGCAGGCCGTCAATGGCGGCCACTTCTCGCCCTACCTGCAGCGCCGTATCGACCAGGACGCCGCGCTTATTCAAGTCGCCGAGTAAGGATCAGGCCGCGATCAGGCGGCGGTTGGTCTCGCGCAGGCGCGCGCCGAACATCCTGCAAATGTGGAACAGCACCTCGGGCCGCTGCATCACCAGCGTCGAGAAGCGGTCGCGGTCGAGGGTCAGGAGCCGCGTATCCGTCAGGGCAACGACGGTCGCCGAACGCGGTTGATCGTCGAACAAGGCCATCTCCCCGAAGAACTCGCCCTTGCTCAAGTGCGCGACCTCTTTCATGTCGACGCCGATGCGCACCGACGCTGCGCCGCTCGCCAGGATGAACAGCGTCGCGCCGGCGTCGCCCTCGGTCACGATGGTTTCGCCGGTCAGATAGCTGTCGTGCCCTAGCGCGTCGTCGACCGACATCAGATCGTCGAGGGACAATCCCTCGAACAGCGGAAGGGTCTTCAGGAAGATCAAGCGGCTCATCAGGGCCTCCTTCTCTTTGGTCACGTCTGTCACGGTATCGATGGCGTCTTGGACAACCGGTTCGGGGTCGTTTTCCATCGGCCGGGGCAGGCCGAGTTCGGCGGCCGCCAGTACGGCGCCGGCGCGCATCCACCGGTTGGAATCCGTAAGCGCGTTCTCGACCACTTTTTCCAGTTCGTCGGCGGTGCTTTGGCCGCGCCGGCTGGCACCCGCATCCATGCCGCCTTCCAAGAGCGGCAGCAGCGGCAGCACGAAATTGCGATGCCCGATGGATGCGATGGTCTCGACCGCGTTCGCGCGGCTGCGCACGTCGCCGCCGGCCATGATGCCGCGCATGGCTTGCAGCGTGCGGCGGTATCCCAAGGCGGCAAGCACCGCGAACGTCGTTTCCATGGCCTGTCGGTTGCTGTCGGCCAGCGCCGCGGCCAGCGGAGCCCAGAAATCCTTCGCCCAGAAATCGTCAGCCCGGGGCGGCGGCAGCATGGCGAGCCGCTTCGTGTTGCGCCGCAGGGTCGTGAAGTGGCGGCCGTTCAGGTGCGCGAACAAAATCGCTTCCGCCTCGGGTCCGCCGATCAGACCGATGGCCTCGATGGCCGCCGCTTCCACCAGATCGTCGCCGTCGGCGAGCCTGTCTCTGATCGCAGGAAGGGCTGCGCTCCCAAAACGCGCGAGGGCTTTCGCGGCTTCCGAGCGCACCTCCTGCAAGGGATCGCCGAGGACACGCGCGATCGCGCCGATGGCGTGAACATTGCCGCGCGCCGCCAGAAGGCGACACGCCGCGTCGCGCGCGGCGGCGTCCTTCAGGCCTTTGCCCGTAAGGGCTTCGCGCGCCCACGTTTCGGCTTCGGCGGGCGCTTCGGGGCCGAGTGCTGCGGCGGCGTCGAGCAGGTCGGGCAGGGCGGCCGTGGACAGCGTTTCGCGCAGACGCAGCAGAAGCGGCCGGAACGCCGGATCCCGCGCGCGGCGGATCACGTGCAGCGCGCGCACGCGCAAACGTTCCGGTCCAGCGAGGAACCGCGCGAGAACATGTTCTTCCGTGTCGTTCAAGGCGCGCCGGCGCATCAGAGCGATCACCGCCAGCGCGGCGACGGTCGGCGCCTGATCCTTGGCGAGCTCCGCGAGGCGCGTGTCGTCAAGCGCCGAGGGCGTGTTCATCAAGGCTTCGAGCGCCAACGCGCGCACGCCGGCGTCCTCCGCCGATGTCAGCGCCACGAGGCCGCGTGTGAACGCCGGGCCGGGGTGCCGGTCGCTCAAGGCGAGGAACAGCGCGTTGACGGCGTCCTGACGCCGCCCGAGCAAGTCCTCGATCTCATTCTGGACGGCGCTCAAGTCGCCGCGCACCGCCAACTCCAGGCCCGCGCTTTGGTCGCCGGGATCGCCGCTCTTCAGCAACCGGCGCACATCGGCGGTGGGCACATCGACGTCGCGCGCCGCGGATCCGCTGAAGTCCAGCGAGCCCTCCCGCAGCATGTCGCGCAAGGCTTTGGGATAGGCGTAGCGGATCGCGACGCCGCAGACGAGGAAGGCGAGGGCCAGGCCGAAACCGATCCATGTCACCGCGCCTTGCGAGATGCGGTCTTGCGCCAGCCACAGCGCGCCGCCCGTCACCGCCATGGCGAAGGGATAGACAAGTCCGTCGTTGAAGATGCGGACCTTGCCCATGAACCGGTGCGGCATGGCGTTGTAGTTCGATACGAAGATCGGGGCGTCGACGCTATGCGCCCAAGGATCGTACACTACGTGGCTATAGACCGCCGCCGGCAAGCCAAACGACGCGCCGAGCGCGCCGAACGCGGTGACGGTCATCACGGGGTACACCACATTCATGCGCGCGACGCCCAGACGCGTGAGCAAAGGCCCCGTGATCAACGTACTGGTCAGGATGTTGAGGACGTTCAACGCGCCGTTCAGGATGCCCAGGAAACGTGTGAGATCCTGTTCGTCGGGGAAACGTTCGGCATAGATGACGAACACCTGATACTCGATGACGCTCTGCACGACGATGTTGAGGAAAACGCCGGCGGAGATCAGCGCGACGATGGGATAGCGGGCGACCAGCGGGGCGAAGGCCGCGAAGCTTTCCCACAAGCCTTCCTCTTCCTGCGGTTCCTGCTCGCCCAACGGTTTCACGCGCCGCCGCAGGACGACGAATGCGCCCAGGGTCGCCGCCAGCAACGCGGGCATCCCGTAAAGCAATGTGGCCGGGCTGAACCCCTCGGCCCCCAGGCCCGCGAGGCCGCCCCCGATCAAACCGCCCGCCGCCATGCCCACGGCAAGCGCCGTCGTGCTGCGGTTGGTCTCAACGGAGGTGAAGTAGTCGGCCACCAGTACATAGAAGATGCTGTAGCTGGTCTGCTCGAAAACGCTGATGACGATGTAAAGCGCATACAGAAGGACCAGCGAGTCCGTATGCGCGGCGCCCGCGGCGGCGGCCATCACCGCCGCGCCGCCCGCGAGGAAGCCTGTGAAAAGCACGGAGCGCGGCCAGCGGTCGATCAGGCGCGTGAAGACGATCGACAGCGGGATCGAGACGGCCGCGTAAACGACGTAATAGATGGGGATCGCGTCGGCGCCCGCGCGGTTCAGGAACAGCGCCGCGGCCAGGGTGGAGCCATAAGTGTTCGCGGCGGCCAACACCGTCGCGAGCAGAACGAAACTCAAGATCCGCGGAGAAAACCGTCCGCCTGCGCCCACCACGTTCGGATACCTAACTCACCACCGGCGCCTGTCTGCGCGCGGCCCCGGGGCGTTGTAGCAACATCCCGCACAGGTGGCTATCCGGACGCGCTCAGGTCCGGCGTGAACTCGATCCGGTTATTGCTGCGGCGTGACGGCCTTCGCGCGCGCCGGCGGCACGCGGGCGTTGGCGGCTTGCTCGAAGTCGTAGGCGAGCGACAACAGCAACGCCTCCGTCCACGCCGTTCCGCCGAACGACAGTCCCACCGGAAGCCCGTTCACAAGGCCCATCGGCACCGAGATGATAGGATACCCCGCGACCGCGGTCGTGGTGGTCAGCGAGGCGGGCGCCGTGCCGCGTTCCGCCGGGATGGGGCCCGTGCCCGGCGTGCCGTCGGGATCGAGCGCGGCGGCGGGTCCGCCCGTCGGCGTGACGATGGCGACCACGTCGAACTCCTTCAGGATGCGGTCGACGCCGTCGTCGCGGGTCATCTTCATGGCCTTGGCCATGTTCTCGATATAGGCCGGGTTCTGACGGCCGCCGTCGGTGGCCTCGGAATCCGTCCACAGGTCCATGCCGTGCATGCTCTCGCGCGGATCGGCTTTGCTGAACGCGATGAGGTCGGCCAGCGTGCGCACCGTCACCGTATCCGGCGTCCCGGCCAGATAGGCGTTCAGGTCTTCCTTGAAGTCGTGCAGCAGCGTGACGCGCATTTCGGGGCGGGGATCGACCAGGATCTCCGCCGGGATCTCGACCATTTCCGCGCCCTCGGCGGTCATGGTGGCCAGCGCCTTGTCGAATACCTCGCCGACGACGACGGCGTTGTTGCCCTGCGGGCGGATGAAGCCCACGCGCTTGCCTTTCAGCGCGTCCGCGCTCAAGGCCGCGGCGTAATCGGTCTTGTGCTGGTCCGCGTCCGCCGACCAGCGGTCGCCCGGATCCGTGCCCGCCATGACGGTCAGCAGCATGGCGGCGTCGCGCACGTTGCGGGCCATGGGGCCGGCGGTGTCTTGGGTCAGGCTGATCGGCACGATCCCCCGGCGCGAGACCAGCGCGATGGTAGGCTTCACGCCGACGACGCCGTTGACGTTGGCCGGGCCGACAATAGACCCGCCCGTCTGCGTGCCGACGGTGGCCGCCGAGAAGCTCATGGCCGCCGCGATGCCCGATCCGTTGCTCGATCCCGCCGCGGTGCGCGTCGGGTCGTAGGGGTTCTTGGTGCTGCCGCCCACGGTGCTGCCGTTGAAGGCGGTGGTCGCACGGAAGCCCGCGAACTGCGAGGTGTTGGCCTTGCCGAGGATGACGGCCCCTGCGGCGCGCAGGCGCTTCACGACTTCGGAATCCACCGCCGGATAATTCTTCTCCAGCGCGAACGAGCCCGCGGTCGTCGGCATGCCGACGGCGTCATGGTTGTCCTTGAACAGGATCGGGATGCCGTCCAGCGGGCCCAGCGCTTGCCCGGCGGCGCGGCGCTTGTCGGAGGCTTCGGCCTGCTGCACGGCGTCCGGCGCGATCATGATGACGCCGTTCAGTTCACCGTCCATGGTTTCGATGCGGTGGATATAAGCCTTGGTGATCTCGGCGGAGGTGGTCTTCCCCGCCGCGAGGTCGGCGGAGACCTGCGACAGCGGAACCTCCTCCACGGAATAGGCGGCGGCCGCGGGCGGCTTGTTGTCCGAACAGGCCGACAACAGCGGCGGCACAACAAGCGTCAGAACAACCAGGAACCCGGTGCGCATATTCCATCCTCCGATTGGCGGCTGAAAGCGACGCCAATCATAACGATGAATCCGCCCCGCGCTCCAGGAATCATTGTGAGCTGGATTGAGGAAAATCCGGATCTGCGACGGCTAAAATGGTGCCCACTGCCGGACTTGAACCGGCACGTCCATTACTGGACTACGGATTTTAAGTCCGTTGCGTCTACCAATTCCGCCAAGCGGGCACGGGGCAAATGCGCGTGGGTAAACTAACCATGCGCGCGGCTGGGTGCAATGACGGTGCTGAGAGCCGGTTCCGGAAAAGTGTGCGCGGTTTTCCGATAAGAACCGGCTCAAAATCAAAAACGCCTGAACCGCGCCGAATCAATTTAAACGCAATCGACTCTAGAGCCCCTTCACCGCCCCGGCCACGATCTCGAACGAGCGGACGCGCGCGCCGTGGTCGTAGATCATGCTTGTCACCATCACCTCATCGGCGGTGGTGTGCGCGATCGCCTCCGACACCCGCGCGCGCACGGTCGCGGCGCTGCCCGCGAAGCCGAACCGCAGCATGCGTGCGACATAGTCCCTTTCCGCCGGCGACCAGAGATCGTCCATCGTGTCCACCGGCGGCGGCAGTTGCGTGCGCGCGTTGCGGATGACGCCGATGAAGGCCTGCTGGAGCGAGGTGAAGAGGTGCTTGGCCTCGGCGTCCGTTTCCGCCGCGACGACATTGACGCCGATCATGGCGTAGGGTTTTTCCAGTTGCGCCGACGGCTTGAATCGCGCGCGGTAAATCTTGAGCGCGTCTTCCAGCGCGTCCGGCGCGAAATGGGACGCGAAGGCGAACGGCAATCCATAGTGCGCGGCCAACTGCGCGCCGAAGAGACTGGAGCCCAAAATCCACAAGGGCACGTTTGTACCGACGCCCGGCACCGCATGAATTGTCTGCCCCGGTTCCGCGGGCCCGAGCAGGGCTTGAAGCTCCGCGACATCCTGCGGGAACCGTTCAGCCGCACTCGGATCGCGGCGCAGCGCGCGCCATGTCGCCTGGTCGGTGCCCGGCGCGCGGCCGAGGCCGAGATCGATACGGCCCGGATAAAGGGACTCCAGCGTGCCGAATTGTTCGGCGATCACGAGCGGCGAGTGGTTCGGCAGCATGACGCCGCCCGCGCCCACGCGGATCGTCTTGGTGCCCGCCGCGATATGCCCGATGACCACCGAGGTCGCCGCGCTCGCGATGCCGGGGAAGTTGTGATGCTCCGCCAGCCAATAGCGCGTGTATCCCAGCCGCTCGGCGTGTTGGGCAAGGTCGAGCGAATTGCGCAAGGACGCGCCCGCGGACGAGCCTTGCGGGATAGGGGCGAGATCGAGAACCGAGAAAGCCGTCATATGAAACCCACGCTATATGTGGAGGCATATTTAATGCGCGAAAGGGGTCTGTCGAGGGTGAGCTTTCCCTTGATCGCGTGAGGTGTTTCGGGCAAAGCCTCGGCCCATGCCGAATCCCGCCGCAGCGCCCATCTCCCAGGCCGAGATCGAATCCCGCGTTTTGTACCGGGACGCGATGATCCTGGTGATCGACAAACCGACCGCGATGCCGGTGCACGCAGGCTTCGGCGGTGGACCGAATCTGGAACAGGCGTTTGTTCATCTGACGTTTGGCCTGCCGCGCACACCCGCGCTCGCCCATCGTCTCGACCGCGACACCTCGGGCTGCCTCGTACTCGGCCGCCACACCAAGGCGCTGCGCGATGTCGGCGATCTGTTCGCGAGCGGCAAGGTGCGCAAGACGTACTGGGCCATCGTCGATGGACGCCCACGGGAAGACGAAGGGCGTATCAAACTTGCGCTCGCCAAAATTCCCAACCAAGGCGCCGGCTGGAAGATGCAGGCCGATCCCAACGGTCAGTCCGCGATCACCGACTACAAGGTGCGCGGTTCCGTCGAAACGCCGGATGGCGTGCGCAGCTGGGTCGAGTTCCATCCGCACACCGGCCGCACGCATCAGATCCGCGTCCATGCGGCGCTGCTTGGATGCCCCGTCATGGGCGATCGTGTGTATGGCCGCCCGGACACCAAGGGCGTCGAAGGCGGTTTGATGTTGCACGCACGCGCCATCGTATTGCCGCTCTATGCCAAGCGCGATCCCATCCGCGTGCGCGCGCCCGCGCCCGCGCATATGCGCGAGATGCTGACGGCCTGCGGTTTCAAGGGCGACGGCGACAAAGGCGCCGCCGAGAGCGCGGACTAATCGCGGGCGGGCGTCGCGCCCAGCGCGCGCATCAACGCGGCCACTTCGTCGAGCGCTCGCGAAATCATGTCGCGGTCCGTGGCGCGTGCGACGATGCTGGTGTGAAACGCGCTGCCCCGGATCGAGGGATAGCTTCCCAGCGCCACCGCCGGATATTTCGCCTGGATCACGGTGAGGCCTTCGGCGATATCGCCCTCGCGCACCTCCGCGCCGACGCTGCCCGACAGCATCGGCGCGCCGCCTTTCAACTGCGCGGCCAGCGCTTCAAACATCGCGTGCGCGATGCTCGGCACGCCCGCCAGCACAAAGACGTTTTCGATCTTAAAGCCCGGCGCGATGGTCGTTTCGCTCTCGATCAGGCTGACATCCGGGCCGTCGGGCACCTCGGCCATCTTCAGCCGCGCCTCGTTCAAGCGGTCGCCGAAATAAGCCGTCATGCGCGCCACCACGCCGGGATCGCGCACGACCTTGCGTCCGAACGCACGGGCGACGCAGGCCGCGGTGATGTCGTCGTGGGTGGGGCCGATGCCGCCCGTCGTGATCACATATGTATAACGCGCGCGGCATATATTAAGCGTGTCGACGATCACGTCCGCGTCGTCGGGGATGACCCGGGCCTCTTTCAGCCGCACGCCCAATTCCGCGAAACGCGCCGCGAAATATTTGAGGTTCGCGTCCTGGGTCCGGCCCGACAGGATCTCGTCGCCGATGATGAGCACGCACGCCGTCGGCGCGTCTGTCACGGAAGCGCCCGCCATCACAGCCAGTCCTGGAGGATGGGGATCAACGGGATGTCCGCCGGCGGCATCGGATAGTCGCGCAGGCGCCCCGCGCGCACCCACGCCATGTTCTGGTTTTCCTTCGCCGTCAGTTTGCCGCGCCATTGCCGGCACACATACAAAGGCATCAGAAGGTGGAACTTCTCATAGGAGTGCGACGCGAAGGTGAGGGGCGCCAAGCAGCTCGCGCGGATGTCGATGCCCAGCTCCTCGTGCAATTCGCGGATCAAGGCCGCTTCCGGCGTTTCGCCCGCGTGCACCTTGCCGCCCGGAAACTCCCAAAGGCCCGCCAGCGGTTTTCCTTCGGGGCGCTGGGTGAGCAAAATCCGATTGTCGGCGTCCAGCAGCGCGACCGCCACCACCGTCAGGATCGGCAGGTTGGGGCGCGGGTCGTCCCCGGCGCTCCAGCAGCCGTTTTCCTCTTCGAGATGTGCGCCTTCAGGTGCGGTAGGAGCCATTGATGTCGATATAGCCATGGGTCAGATCGCACGTCCAGACCACGGCCGATCCGTTGCCGATGCCGACGTCCACATCGATGCCGATCTCCTGGCCTTTCATGTGGGCCACCACCGGGGTTTCGTCGTAGTCGGGCACCGGCGCGCCCTCGCGCGTGATGGTCACGCCGCCCACCCCAATCGTCAGCTTGTCGCGGTCGGCGCGCTCGCCGGCCTTGCCCACCGCCATGACGATGCGGCCCCAGTTGGCGTCCTCGCCGGCGATGGCGGTTTTCACCAAGGGGGAGTTCGCGATGGAAAGCGCGATGCGGCGCGCGGCCTTGTCGTGCTCGGCCCCGGTCACGCGCACCTCGATGAACTTGGTCGCGCCTTCACCGTCCCTGGCCACCAGCTTGGCGAGTTCGATCAAAAGTGAGTCGAGCGCGCTCTTGAACGCGCCGACACGCGGATCGTTCAAGGTTTCGATGGGCGCGTGGCCGGCCTTTCCGGTGGCGAACAGCAACAGCGTGTCGGACGTGGATGTGTCGCTGTCCACCGTCATGCAGTTGAAGCTGATGTCGGCGCCGGCCGCGATCAACTGCTGGGTGACGGCGGGCGAAAGGGCCGCGTCCGTGAACACATAGGCCAGCATCGTGCCCATATCCGGGGCGATCATGCCGGACCCCTTGCAGAAGCCGTTGATCGTGACCGCCTTGCCGTCGATGGAGAGGCTGCGGGTGGCCAGCTTGGGGAAGGTGTCCGTGGTCATCGTGGCCTGCGCCGCCGCCAGCCATCCGTTCGCGTCCAGCTTGGCCGGGATCAGCGGTAGGGCGTCGGTGATTTTCGCGACCGGCAGCGGCACGCCGATGGTGCCTGTCGAGGACACAAAAACCTCGCTTGGGGCGCATCCGAACACGTTCGCCGCGGCCGCGCAGGTGGCTTCGACGTCCGCGACGCCCCGTTTGCCCGTGAAGGTGTTGGCGTTGCCGGCATTCACCACCACGACGCGGCCGGAGCCGCCTTTCAGATGGGCCCGGCAGCTTTCGACGGGCGCCGAGGCGGTCAGCGAGCGCGTCAAGACGCCCCCGGCCGTTGTGCCCGGGTCCATGACCGCAACCATCAGGTCGGACCGGGCCTTGTAACGGATTCCCGCCTCGTGATGCGCCAGGCGGACCCCGGCGACCGGCGGCAGGGTGGGTGTCATCGCGGGCGCGAGCGGCGAGATTTTGGTGGCCATGACCGGTGCGGGAACTGAACGAGGGGTGAAAAAGGGGTGGAGGTAAAAAAGGGCGCGCGCTTCAATGGCATAAGCGTCCGCCCCCGACAAGTTGGTCGCCCAAGGCCGGGCAAGGGGCCCGTCATCACGCAGCCGTGACGCCGTGTTGGCCCAAAAAGTCTCAAATTATCAATGAATTCAGTGAAAATCTGGGGCGCTTCCGTTGACTTCGCCACCCTCTGCTTCTATCTCTCTCGCCAGCGTCACCCGGCGTCGGCTTTGGCCCATGCGCCTTATCTTTTTCCCTCCTTGAGGTTCCAATGCTCGGCGCCCTCGCCAAACGCATTTTTGGGTCGCGTAACGACCGTCTTGTTAAATCCCTCCGTCCGATCATCGACGCCGTCAACGCCAAGGAAGCCGAAGTCGCGGCCCTGGACGACGCGGGCGTGCGGGCGCGGACCGACTGGCTGAAAGGCCGTCTGGCGGCGGGCGAAACCCTCGACGACATCCTGGTGGATGCGTTCGCCACCGTGCGCGAAGCCGCCAAGCGTACCCTCAAACAGCGCCATTTCGACGTCCAGCTCATCGGCGGCATCGTTCTGCACCGCTGCATGATTTCCGAAATGGGCACCGGCGAAGGCAAGACCCTGGTCGCGACCGCGCCTGTGTACCTGAACGCGCTCAGCGGCAAGGGCGTGCACGTCGTCACCGTGAACGACTACCTGGCCAAGCGCGACGCGGAATGGATGGGCCAGGTCTATCGCTTCCTCGGCCTCACGGTCGGCTGCATTCAGCACAACATGACCGACGCCGAGCGCCGCGCGGCTTATGCCTGCGACGTCACCTACTCGACCAACAACGAACTCGGCTTCGACTACCTGCGCGACAACATGAAGTACACCATGGCCGAGATGGTCCATCGTGACTTCAACTTCGCCATCGTCGACGAAGTGGACTCGATCCTCATCGACGAAGCCCGCACACCGCTCATCATCTCCGGCCCGTCGCAGGACCGCACCGACCTGTATGAGCGCGTGAACCTGATTATCCCGGACCTGAAGCCGGAACACTTCGAGAAGGACGAGAAGCAGCGCTCCATCACCTTCACGGACGCCGGCAGCGAATACGCCGAGCAGCTCCTGCGCGAGCGCGATATCCTGAAAGAGGGCGATCTCTACGACCTGCATAACGTGGCGCTGGTCCATCACATGAACCAGGCGCTTCGCGCGCACCACATGTTCAAACGCGACGTCGATTATCTCGTGCGCGACGACAAGGTGCATCTGATCGACGAATTCACGGGCCGCGTCATGGAAGGCCGCCGCCTTTCCGAAGGTCTGCATCAGGCCATCGAGGCGAAAGAAGGCGTTGCCGTCCAGAACGAGAACCAGACGCTGGCCAGCATCACCTTCCAGAACTACTTCCGCATGTATCCGAAGCTCTCGGGCATGACCGGCACGGCCATGACGGAGGCCGAGGAATTCGGCCAGATTTACGGCCTCGACGTTGTGGACGTGCCGCCGAACGTGCCGCGCGCGCGCAAAGACGAACACGACGAGGTCTATCGTACGGCGGAAGAGAAGTACGCCGCCATCGTGACGCTCGTTGAAGAGTGTATCGCGCGCCAGCAGCCGGTGCTTGTCGGTACCGTTTCGATCGAGAAATCCGAGACGCTCGCCAAACACCTGCGCAAGCACACCAACATCGTCCTGAACGTCCTGAACGCGAAGTATCACGAGCAGGAAGCCTCCATCATCGCCCAGGCGGGCGTGCCGGGCGCGGTGACCATCGCCACCAACATGGCGGGCCGCGGCACCGACATTCAGCTCGGTGGGAACGCCGAATTCCGCTTCCGTGAACGGGAAGAAAAGCTTGGCCGTCCGCTGACGGAAGACGAAAGAGACGAGATCCGCGCCGACATCGCCGAGAAGAAGAAGGTGGCGCTTGCTGCCGGCGGTCTCTACGTGGTCGGCACCGAGCGTCACGAAAGCCGCCGCATCGACAACCAGTTGCGCGGCCGTTCCGGCCGTCAGGGCGACCCGGGCGCGTCCAAGTTCTTCCTGTCGCTGCAAGACGACCTGATGCGCATCTTCGGCTCCGAGCGCATGGATACGATGCTGCAGCGCCTGGGCCTCCAGCCCGGCGAAGCCATCATCCATCCGTGGATCAACAAGGCCATCGAGAAGGCCCAGCAGAAGGTCGAAGCGCGCAACTTCGATATCCGCAAGAATCTGCTGCAGTATGACGATGTGATGAACGACCAGCGCCGCGTGATCTTCGAGCAGCGCAAGGACATGATGCGCTCGGAAGACCTTTCGGAACTGGTCACCGACATGCGTCACGAAGTCATCGACAATGTCGTCGCCAAGTTCATCCCCGCCGGCCAGATGCAGGAGCAGTGGGATTGGGCGGGCTTGCACGAAGAAAGCCTGCGCCTCCTGAACCTCGATCTGCCCGTCAAGGAATGGGCGGTCGAGGAAGGCATCGCCGAAGAGGAAATCCGCGACCGCATCCTGGCGGCGTCGAATGCGAAGTTCAACGAGAAGGCCTCCACCATCGGTCCGGACATCATGCGCCGGGTGGAAAAAAGCCTCGTCCTGCAGATGATCGACCAGGGCTGGCGCGATCACTTGGCGCAGCTCGACATGCTGCGTCACGGCGTCAACTTGCGCGCCTACGGCCAGAAGCAGCCGCTGTTGGAATACCAGCGCGAAGCGTTCGGCATGTTCAACGAGTTGCTGAACGGCCTGCGCGAGCGTGTCACGGGCATCCTGTCACGCGTCGAATTGCGCGTCGCGCCGCCCGAGGAGGATCTCGCGCCCCGCGCGCCGCAGCAGGTGCAAGAGGTCAAGGAACAGATCCAGTCGGTTGTCGGCAGCGCGGTCGCGCCCTTGCCGTCGGCCATCGACGCCCAGCGTATGTTGCCGCGCGTCCGGCCGGAGGAACGCAATCCGAGCGACCCGTCCACCTGGGGCAAGGTCGCGCGGAACGAAAGCTGTCCTTGCGGTTCGGGCAAGAAGTACAAGCACTGTCACGGTACCGTCGAAGAAGTCGCCTAACCGACCCCGATTCACGTACACGATCCACGCAGGAGTGAGAGGATGCCGCGCGCGCGTAAGCAGGATGGCGTCAACGTCGCCGTCATCCGGCATGTCGCTTTCGAGGATCTGGGCAGTCTTGCCGATCTGTTCGCGGCGCGCGGTTGGAACGTCACCTACATCGAAGCGCCCGTCGCCGACTGGGGCGCGTTCGATCCCTTGGCGGCCGACCTGTTGGTGGTCCTCGGCGGACCGATCGGCGTTTACGAGGACGATCTTTATCCCTTCCTCACGTTGGAGCTCGCGGCGCTGGAACAGCGCCTGAAGGCCGACAAGCCGACGCTCGGCATCTGTCTCGGCGCGCAGTTGATCGCCGCAGCACTCGGCGCGCGGGTCTATCCCAACCGCGAGAAGGAGATCGGCTGGTCGCCTTTGATCCTGTCCGCGGCCGGCTACAAGTCGCCGGTGCGTCACATCGGCGCGGAATACACCTTCATGTTCCACTGGCACGGCGACACCTTCGACCTGCCGAAGGATGCGACGCTTCTGGCGGGCACCGGGATCTGCATGCACCAGGTCTTCAGTTGGGGCAAAAACACCCTGGCCTTCCAGTGCCATCCCGAAGTCCTCGGGAAGGATCTGGAAAAGTGGTTCGTCGGGCATGCGGTGGAGATCGCGGCGACGCAAGGCGCGCACGTCAAAACCCTGCGCATGGATTCCAAACGCTACGCCGCCGCGCTCGAAACACAGGCGCGTCTGTGCTTCGGCGAGTGGCTGGACGGCCTCAAGCTCGGCGCTTAACGCGCCTTCACTCAAATCGTATTGCGCGGGTTCGAGGTCAGGCTGATTCGGCCTGACCCAACTGTGGCAGGCCCATCAGACTGCGCGCGAAGCTGTGCGAGGTGAAGGGCCGCAGGTCGCCTGCGCCTTCGCCCACACCCACATAGTGCACGGGAAGGCCGAACTTGTCGGCCAGCGCGACGACCACGCCGCCTTTCGCGGTGCCGTCCAGTTT
This sequence comes from uncultured Rhodobacterales bacterium, assembly GCA_964576515.1. Classification (GTDB taxonomy): domain Bacteria; phylum Pseudomonadota; class Alphaproteobacteria; order Rhodospirillales; family Rhodospirillaceae; genus SHVO01. Next base: position 279,763 of record CAZNUW010000003.1, on the reverse strand, counting down.
TGTCATCACCAGGCCGGTCACCCCGGTCATGCTCTTAAACACGTCCACCTGCGCGTGGGCATTCTGGCCGACGGTCGCGTCCAGCACCAAAAGCGTCGCGTGCGGCGCGGTCGGTTCCACCTTATTGATGGCGCGCACGATCTTCTGCAGTTCCTGCATCAGCGCGTCCTTGTTCTGAAGGCGTCCGGCGGTGTCGATCAAGAGAACGTCGTCGCCGCGTTTTTTCGATTCCAGCAGCGCCTCAAAAGCCAAACCCGCCGCGTCCGCGCCCGTATCCTTCGCGAACACCGGCACTTGGGCGCGCGATCCCCAGACCTTGAGCTGTTCGACGGCGGCGGCGCGGAAGGTATCGCCCGCGGCCATCGCCACCGATTTGCCCGCCGCCTTCAGTTGGTGCGCGATCTTGCCGATGGTCGTGGTCTTTCCGGCGCCGTTCACGCCCACCACCAGCACGACAAAAGGCTTGTGGTCGGGGTCGATCACCAGGGGCCGCGCGACGGGTTCCAGGATGCGGCGGATGTCCGCGGCGAAGGCTTCGCGCACTTCGTCCGGCGTGATGTCCTTGCCGAACCGCGTCTTGGCGAGGTTCTGTGTGAGCTTCGACGCCGTCGCCGTTCCCAGGTCGGCCGTGATCAGCAGGTCCTCAAGTTCCGTCAGTGCGGCGTCGTCCAGCTTCTTCTTCGTCAGAATCTCGCCGATGCCCGCGACGATCTTGCTGGACGACTTGGCGAGGCCTTCGCTCAGTTTGAGCGACCATTCGCCTTGATACTGTTGATGGACTTCATCCGAGGTTTTGCCCCCCGGAAGCATATCGCGCAGAGACATTCAAAGTGCGCCAATCAGATGAGTGGGGGTTACGCCGGAGACTTTGGCCGACACAATCGCGCCGGGCAGGGCCCCGGGAAGATCGCCGGGGATGTTAATCGGCAGATAGTGTTCGCTGTGGCCGCGCCCGTCTTTTTCCATCAGCACGCTGACCTCGCGGCCGATCTGGGTATTAAGCGTGGCGGCAAGGGCCGCGGCGCCGGCCGCGCGCAGCCGCGCGGCGCGGTCTTTGATCGCCGTGCCGTTCACTTGCGGCATCCGGGCGGCGGGCGTGCCTTGGCGGATCGAATACGGGAAGACGTGCAACAGCGTGAGGCCTGCGTCGGCGACAAGGCGTTCGGTGTTCGCGAACATCGCCTCGTCTTCCGTCGGGAAACCCGCGATCAGGTCGGCGCCGAACACGGCGTCCGGCCGCAGGCGGCGGACTCTCTCACAAAAAGCGATGATATCGGCGCGGGCGTGACGGCGCTTCATGCGCTTCAGGATCATGTCGTCGCCGGCCTGGGCGGAGATATGGAAGTGCGGCATCAGCCGCGGTTCGTCGGCGATCAGATGGAAAAGGTCTTCATCGGCTTCGGCCGGATCGAGCGACGACAGCCTGAGACGCTTGAGTTCCGGCGCCGCCATCAGAAGACGGCGCACCATTTGGCCTAAACTGGGCGCGCCCGGCAGATCGCCGCCGTACCCCGTGATGTCGACGCCGGTGATGACGATCTCCTGATAGCCGCCGGCCACCAGGCCTTTCACTTCCTGCACGATGCGCCCCATGGGCACGCTGCGGTTGTTTCCGCGCGCGAAGGGGATGATGCAGAACGTGCAACGATGGTCGCAGCCTTGCTGGACCTGCACAAACGCGCGCGTGCGCCCGTCGAAACCTTCCACCAGATGTTCGGCGGTTTCCCGCACCGCCATGATGTCGCTGACCAGCACCGTTTCGTTCGTATCGACGCGGAAACTTTCGGCCTTCATTTTGTGTTCGTTGCCGAGCACGCGGTCGACTTCGGGCATCGCGGCATAGCGCGAAGGGTCGAGCTGCACGGCGCAGCCGGTCGCGATGATATGCGCGCCCGGGTTCTCGCGGTGCAGTTTGCGCAAGGCCTGCATGCCCTGGCGCTCGGCTTCTTTCGTCACCGCGCAGGTGTTGACGATGATGGCGTTCTCCAATCCCGCATCACGGGCGTGGGCGCGCATCACTTCGCCTTCATAGGTGTTCAGGCGGCAGCCCATGCTGACGACGCGCGGCGCGCGGTCGTTGGGCGGGCCGGCGGTCATGATACCAAACCCTGTTCAAGTAGGCCTCGCGCAAGATGGGCGTCCAGCGTGCCGCGGAAGCTGTCCTCGGCCGGTCCGGTCATGATGACGTGATTGTCGTCGCGCCAAGTAATGTGCAGATCGCCGCCGTCCAGGGTCACGATGGCCGTGCGATCCGAAAGTCCGCGGCGCGCGGCCGCGACAACCGTCGCGCAGGCGCCCGTGCCGCAGGCTTGTGTGATCCCGGCACCGCGTTCCCACACGCGCATCCGCAAGTGTCCCCGGTCGATCACCTGCACCGCCTCGACGTTGGTGCGTTCCGGAAACAACGGATGATGCTCGATCTTCGGTCCGACGGCGGCGAGATCCAACGTGCTCACGTCGTTCACGAAGAACACGGCATGCGGATTGCCCATGTTGACGCCGACGGGCGTCTGCAAAGGGCCTTCGCCGACGTCGATATGCAACGTGTCGTTTGCCTGGGACAGCGGGATGCGCTGCCATTCGGTGCGCGCCGGGCCCATGTCGACCGCGATCAACCCGTCCGCGGCGCGGGTGGCGATCACCGGTCCCGCCAACGTCTCGATGGTGACTTCGTCTTTTCCCGTTTCCTCGAACAACACCTTGGCGATGGCGCGGCTGCCGTTGCCGCAGCTCTGCACTTCACTGCCGTCGGAATTGCGGATGGCCATGAAGGCGTCGCCGCCGTTGCGCGGCCGTTCGAGGATCAGGATCTGGTCGCAGCCGACACCTGTGCGCCGGTCGGCGATGGCCCCGGCTGTTTCCTGCGAGACCCGCAAGGGTGCGCTCCGCCCATCCAGCACGACAAAGTCGTTGCCGAGGCCGTGCATTTTCCGGAACGGAATTCCGGTCGGATGCGGTTGGGGTGCGCTCATGGCCGGGTTATAGGTGCGGGGTCCATCCCTGTCCAGCGGGGCGCCCGCGTTACGCTTATAACTATCTGTAATTTATAGAAAAATCAGAAAGCTATCGTCCGACTCGGGGCGTTGCGTCCGGCTGTGTTGCACGATAAGGGTTGCACCCCCCGGCCACGGCTGCCCAAATCGGGCGGACATCCGGACCCGCCGCACGCCTGGGGCGGCCCTTTTTCTCAATATCGCGAGGACCTTAACCAAGATGACGCGAATCCTGATTGCGGTGGATGGCTCGCAGAACTCCATCGCGGCGTTGGACTATGTGGCCCAGCGCAAACGCCGGGGCGAGAACGTCCAGGCCAGCATCATCCATGTTCAGCCCGCCATCGCGCCGAAAGGCGGCCTCGTCACCCGCGGGATGATCGCCGACTACCAGGCCGCCGAGGCCGAAAAGGCGCTCGGCAAAGCCAAGATCAAGGCGCTTCAGAAAGCGCTGCGGGCCGACGTCTATGTCGAGCGCGGCGAGCCGGCCGCGGCGATTGTCGCGTTCGCGCGCAAGACAAAGTGCGACGAGATCGTCGTCGGCGGGCGCGGGACCGGCGGCCTCAAGGGACTCCTGCTCGGATCGGTCGCGAGCAAGGTGGCGCAGATGGCGCCGGTTCCAGTCGTCGTCGTGAAATAAGGATTTGGGCCTGTAACGTGAACGAGAATACCGAAATTCTGCTCGCGTCCGATTTTTCGGCGCGATCCGACCGTCCGCTCGATCGGGCGATCATGCTGGCGCGCGATATATCAGCGCGGCTCGCCATCGCGCATGTGATCGAAAACCGCGGACCAGAACCCGTGGATGAGGCGTGCGCTAAAATCGAAGCCAAACTTCGCGCCGATTTGCCGGACGCGGCGCGCGGCGCCGATCTGATCGTGCGCGCCGGCGCTGCGCCGGAAGTCCTCGGGCGGATCATCTCCGAACGCGGGTGCGATATCGTCGTCACGGGCGTCGCGCGTTACAACAGTATCGGGGATTTTATCCTCGGCACCGCGGTTGAAAACATCATCGCCCATGCATGTGTGCCCGTGCTCGTGGTGCGCAAGCGCCCCCGTGGGGGCTACCGTAAGGTCATTGTCGCCACGAATTTTTCCAGCGAGTCCCGCGGCGCGCTTATGTCCGCCGTCGGTTTGTTTCCGGAAGCGGCGTTTATCGTTCTTCACGCCTATCACGTGCCCTATCAGGGATGGCTGAAGTCCGACGAGACCAGTGGCGACATCCGGGCCGAACGTCAGGAAGACATGGAAAAGTTTCTGCGCGACACGCAATTACCCGACGCCGTGCGCAGCCGCATTTCGCCGGTGTTGCAGGAAGGCGATATCAACAGCGCGGTGATGCGGACCGTTGAATCGCAAGGCGCGGATCTGTTGGTTCTTGGGGCGCATTTGCGTGACGACGCACGGGTCGCCAGTGGCGACCTGACCGAAGGCCTGCTTGCGATTGCCGACGCGGACGTGCTTGTGGTACCTGCACGCTGATCGTGTTTCGGCAGCGTCGCGACGCTGCGCCGCCCGCCATCACGAGGAGTAAGGAATGAAGGACGTCAATTCGTCCGTGTTGCGCCGTTTTCTGAAGAGCGAGGCGTCGGGCGGAATTCTGCTGATGGGTGCGGCTTTCGCGGCGATGATCGTCGCAAACAGCCCGTTCGCCGGTCTTTATACGGAAGCACTCCACACGTATCTCGGTCCGCTGTCGTTGTTGCATTGGATCAACGACGCGCTGATGGCGATTTTCTTCTTTCTTGTCGGCCTCGAGATCAAACGCGAATTCGTGGCGGGCCATCTCGCCACGTGGTCGGACCGCATCCTGCCGATGATGGCGGCCGCCGGCGGCATGGCGGTTCCCGCGATCGTCTATCTGTTCGTCATCCAGAACGAAGCGGGGCTCAGTCGGGGCTGGGCGATCCCCTCGGCGACGGACATCGCCTTTGCGATCGGCGTCGTGGCGCTCCTCGGGCGGCGCGTGCCGACCTCGCTGAAACTCTTTCTGACAACCGTCGCCATTGTCGACGACATGGGCGCCGTGGCGATCATCGCGCTCGCCTACACCGACAATATTCGCGGGGTCGCGCTGCTGGCCGCGATCGTCATCATGGCCGCGATGTTCGCGCTCAACCGCATGCGGGTGAGCAAGCTCCTCCCCTACCTGGTCCTCGCCGTCGCGCTGTGGCTCGCGGTGTTCCTGTCAGGGGTGCATGCGACCGTCGCGGGGGTTCTCGCGGCCTGCATGATCCCGATCCAGGGGACCGCCATGGACGCGGACCAGAACGCCTCGCCGCTGCACAGGCTCGAGCACGCCATTCAGCCCTGGGTCGCCTACGCGATTGTGCCGATCTTCGGGTTTGCCAACGCCGGGGTGTCGTTCGCGGGACTCGGTCTCGAACATGTGCTCGCGCCGCTCCCGCTCGGGATCGCGCTCGGCCTGTTCCTGGGTAAACAGGTCGGAATCTTTTCGACCGTCTGGGTGTGCGTGAAACTACGCCTCGCCGAAAAGCCGCGGGGGGCGTCCTGGCTTCAGGTGTACGGGATCGCGCTGCTGTGCGGCATCGGCTTCACCATGAGCCTGTTCATCGGCGGCCTGGCCTTCAAGGATCCGATCCTGCTCGACGAGGTGAAAATCGGCGTTCTCGGGGGGTCCGTCCTATCCGCGTTCGTCGGGTACTTCCTGTTGCGCGCCGTCGGGCCCATAATCAAACCTAAGTCATTGTAAAATAATAATTTATAAGCCCTCCACCGACTCTGTCATTGGCGCGGTGGGCATTGACTCAAGGGGCGCTTTTGCGTAAACCACCGCCCGCTAAAGCCTGACAATTCGGGTTTTCGCTTCCCCTCCGGGGCCGCTCGTCCGCGATTACGCGCACGGGCGCGTAACTGTTTTGGGTTTTTTGTAGCGACGATGTTCGACAGTCTCACCGACAAGCTCAGCGCCGTACTCGGCAAGCTCACCGGCCGCGGTTCGCTCACCGAGTCCGATGTCGCCGCCGCCATGCGCGAAGTGCGCGTGGCGCTGCTGGAGGCCGACGTCGCGCTTTCCGTGGTGAAGGACTTCATCGCGAAGGTCAGTGAGAAGGCCGTCGGCGAAGCGGTCGTGAAGTCGGTCACCCCCGGCCAGATGGTCGTGAAGATCGTCCACGACGAACTGGTCGAGATGCTGGGCGGCAAGGACGTCGCCGGCGATCTCGATCTCGCCGCGCCCGCGCCCGTCGGCATCCTCATGGTCGGTCTGCAGGGCTCCGGCAAAACGACCACCACCGCGAAGATCGCCAATCGTCTTCAGACGCTCGGCAAGAAGCGCGTGCTGATGGTGTCTTTGGACGTGTACCGTCCCGCCGCGCAGGAACAGCTCGCGATTCTCGGTCGCCAGGTGAACGTGGTCAGCCTGCCGATCATCGCCGGCCAGCAGCCGGTCGACATCGCGCGCCGTGGTTTGACAGAAGCGCGCAACGGCGGCTTCGACGTCGTGCTGTTCGACACCGCCGGCCGTCTGACCATCGACGAAGCGATGATGGCCGAAGTGACCGCCGTGCGCGATGTCGTGAAACCACACGAAACGCTGCTCGTCACCGACGCCATGATCGGCCAGGACGCGGTCACGACCGCGCAGTCGTTCAACGAGAAAGTGGGCATCACCGGCATCGTGCTGACGCGCGTCGACGGCGACGCCCGCGGCGGCGCGGCCTTGTCCATGCGCGCGATCACCGGCCGTCCCATCAAGCTCATTGGGATCGGCGAAAAGGTCGACGCGCTCGACGCCTTCAATCCGGAACGTATCGCCGGCCGTATCCTCGGCATGGGCGACGTGGTCAGCCTGGTCGAGAAGGCCATCACGACCATCGATCAGGAAAAGGCCGAGAAACTTGCCGCACGTATGCAAGAAGGCAAGTTCGACCTCAACGACATGCTCACCCAGTTGCAGCAGATTCAGCGCATGGGCGACATGAAGGGTCTCTTAGGCCTTATCCCCGGCCTCGGTCAGGCCATGAAACAGATCAAGAGCGCCGATCTCGATCCCAAGCAGTTCAAGCGTCTTGAGGCGATCATTCAATCAATGACGCCGAAGGAACGCCGTAACCCGGACATCATCAAAGCCTCGCGCAAACAACGTATCGCGACGGGCGCCGGCACCTCGGTGCCGGAAGTGAACAAGCTCTTGAAGCAGCATCAACAGATGGAAACCGTCATGAAGCGCATGAAGAAGATGGGCGGCCTCGGCGCGCTCGGCGCCATGATGGGCGGCGGCGGGTTGCCCGGCATGGGCGGGCTCGGCGGCGGACTTGGCAAATTACCCGGCGGGGGTCTTCCGCGCCCCGGCGGTTTTCCCTTTGGCAAACGATAACCAACGCAGACGTAAAGTAGAGAAGGAAACAAAGACATGTCGCTCAAGATCAGACTGACCCGCGGTGGCGCGAAGAAGCAGGCCTACTACCGCATCGTTGTGGCCGACAGCCGCAGCCCGCGTGACGGCCGCTTCATCGAGAAGGTCGGCACCTACAATCCGCGCGCGCCGCACGACTCGAAAGAGCGTCTCGTCGTGAAAGAAGACCGCATCAAGCATTGGGTCAGCGTCGGCGCCCTGCCGAGCGACCGCGTGCAGCGCCTGTTCTCGAAGATCGGCCTCGCCGAAGCCCCGACGGTCAACGCGCAGACCAAGAAGGACAAGCCGCGCGCGAAGGCGCAAGAGCGCCTGAAGGCCGCCGAAGAAGCCGCGAAGGCTGCCGCGGAAGCGGCCGCCAGCGGCGAAGCTCAGGCCTAAGCGGACGACGGGTTGTCCGTGGCGCGCGATAGCCGCGTGTGCCTGGGCGTCATTGTGGGCGCCAAAGGTCTGCGCGGCGACGTGCGGGTGAAGAGTTTCACCGAAGACCCCGCGGATGTCGGCGCTTACGGGCCGGTGACGCTCACCGATGGACGGAGCTTTAAGATTACCGTCGTCGGTGCGGCGCAAGGTGTGGTGGTCGCGAGGCTCGCGGGCATCGCGGACCGCACCGCAGCCGAGGCGTTGAAGGGGGCCGAGCTCTATGTGGAGCGCGGCGCTCTTCCGGCGCCCACGGATGGCTCGTTCTACCATGCCGATCTTATCGGCGCGCAGGCGACCCTGACGGACGGTGTTGTGCTGGGGCGGGTGACCGCCCTGCATAACTTCGGCGGCGGCGACATGATGGAAGTGGGTGAGGGACGCGAGTCGATCCTGATCCCGCTGACGCCGGAGGTGATCGCCGAGCTGGACGTCGCCGGAGGCAGGGTGGTGGTTCATCCCATCCCGGGCCTTCTTGGCGGCGACTCGGACGGACCCCGTGAGGACGAAGCGGGCGAGACGGACGGGGACGAGGGGGACGCGGAGCGGTGAGCATGGACAAAAGCCCCGCCTTTCGCGCGGTCGTTCTCACCCTCTTTCCCGAAATGTTTCCGGGTTCGCTCGGTTTTTCGTTGGCGGGCAAGGCGTTAGAGGACGGTCTGTGGTCGCTGGAATCGGTGGACATTCGCGGGTTCGCGCGCGATAAACACCGCACTGTCGACGACAGCCCCTTCGGGGGCGGGGCCGGGATGGTGTTGCGCCCCGACGTTCTGGATGCCGCCATCGGCGCGTCTCACGTCGAGAACACACCGCTGATATATCTCACCCCGCGCGGGCGGCTGATGGATCAGCCTTTCGTGCGTAAGTTGGCGGCGGGTCCCGGCGCGACGTTGATCTGCGGGCGTTATGAAGGTGTCGATCAGCGCCTTCTTGAAGCGCGCGGTGTGGAGGAAGTCAGCCTCGGTGACTTCATCCTGTCGGGCGGAGAACTCGCGGCGCTTGCGCTGCTCGACGCGGTGGTGCGGCTTTTGCCCGGTGTCGTGGGCAAGGTCGAGAGTTTGGAAGAAGAGAGTTTCGAGACGGGGCTTCTGGAGTATCCGCACTATACGCGGCCGGACCCGTGGAATGGGCGCGAAGTGCCCGAGGTGTTGAAGTCCGGTCATCACGCCAAGGTTCAGGCGTGGCGGCGGGCGCAGGCGGAAGAGATCACCCGCGCGCGGCGGCCCGATATGTGGGAACGCTACGCGGGGCGAGAGAAGAAGACCAAAACTTAACCCGGTCCAATAACGGACCTCACGAAGACCAAAAAGATAGACCAAGAAGGACGACAACGATGAATACGCTGCAGCAGCTTGAACAAGACTACATGGCCGAAATGAAGGCCAAGAAGACCCTTCCCGAATTCTCGCCCGGCGACACGCTCCGCGTTTACGTGAAGGTCGTCGAAGGCCAGCGCGAACGCGTGCAGGCCTATGAAGGCGTTTGCATCGCGCGCAAGAACGCCGGCGTGAACTCCTCGTTCACCGTCCGCAAGATCTCGTTCGGCGAAGGCGTCGAGCGCGTGTTCCCGGTGTTCGCGCCGATCGTCGACAAGGTCGAAGTCGTGCGTAAGGGCCGTGTCCGCCGCGCGAAGCTCTATTACCTCCGCGACCGCCGCGGCCGTTCGGCCCGCATCGCCGAGGAAGGCAGCACGGGCGGCGGCGACGAAGCCTAAACCGTCTTTATCCGTTTCGAAGAAATGCCCCGCGTGTTCCGCGGGGCATTTTTTTTGCGCCTACGATGTGACGCCGGCGCGCCGGAGATGCGGGCCGAGGCGCCCCGTGATCCAAAGGCCGAACATGCGGAAGTCGCTAATCAGCGACCATGTGGGATAGGTGAATGTCGCCGGACGGTTATGCTCCACCGCCATGTGCGCGACCCACGCGAAGCCGTATCCCGCGACAGGCACAGCCACCCACGCCCACGCCTCGGTCGTCGCGGCATAGACCGCGCAGGCGATGGCGAGCGCGGTGCCGGCGTAATGCAGTCCGCGCGTTGTGGGCTTCGCATGCTCGCGCAAATAGAAGGGCCAAAAATCGGCGTAAGTCGTGATCCGGGACGCGGGCGTTGTCGCGGAAGTCATGGGCGCGCAACCTTGCTTTCAAAGGCCGGGAAGCGTAGTTTGCCGCACCTTTTCAAGCCCTGGAAGCACTTCTGCCGGGACTTCCGCCGCATCTTTTGTCAGCGGCTGCAAACCCTTCAAGAAACGGACGAAAACGATGCCCGATAACTCCCGCGTTCCCGCCAATCGCGCCGGCTATGTGGTCGCCGTCATCGGCGCCACCGGCAATGTGGGCCGTGAGATGCTCAACATTCTCTACGACCGCCAGTTCCCGGTCTCGAAGGTGATCGCGCTCGCGTCTTCGCGCTCGGTGGGCCGGGAAGTCTCGTTCGGCGAGGACGACGTCTTGAAGGTTCAGGATCTCGCGACCTTCGACTTCAAGGGCGTGCATATCGCGCTGTCGTCGCCGGGCGCCAAGGTGTCCGCCGTGCACAGCCCGCGCGCCGCGGCCGCCGGTTGTGTCGTCATCGACAACACCTCGCACTTCCGCATGGACCCGGACGTGCCGTTGGTGGTTCCGGAAGTGAACCCGGAAGCGATCGCGCGCTACAAGAAGAAGGGCATTATCGCCAACCCGAATTGTTCGACCATCCAGATGGTCACGGCGCTGAAGCCGTTGCACGAAGCCTTCAAGATCAAGCGTGTCGTTGTGTCGACCTATCAGTCCACGTCCGGCAAGGGTAAGGACGCGATGGACGAGTTGTTCAACCAGACGAAGGGCATCTACGCCAACCAGTCGCCGGCGGAAACCAAGTCGCTCTTCACCAAACAGATCGCCTTCAACGTCATTCCGCACATCGACGTTTTTCTCGACAGCGGCGAGACCAAGGAAGAATGGAAGATGGTGGCCGAGACCCGCAAGATTCTCGACCCCGATATCCGCGTGCATGCGAACTGCGCGCGTGTCGCCACCTTCATCGGTCACGCCGAGTACATCAATATCGAGTGCGAGAACCCGATCTCCGACAAGGAAGCGCGCGAGATTCTCTCGAAGGCGCCGGGCGTCTCGGTCGTCGATCGCCGCGTCGACGAAGGTTATGTCACGCCCGCGGAGGCCGCCGGCGAAGACCCCGTTTACATCTCGCGCATTCGCAAGGACACGAGCGTCGAGAATGGTTTGTCGTTCTGGTGCGTCGCGGACAATCTGCGCAAGGGCGCGGCCCTCAACGCGGTGCAGATCGCCGAGGTGCTGGCCAAGGAACACTTGAAGGTCGGTTGATCCGCTACGGTTGATTAATAAAAACGGCGGCTCTTGAACGGAGCCGCCGTTTTTTTGTGTCTCAAGTCCGGCTTTTTTAGCCGGCCAGGAACGCGCGGTAAATCACGGCGCCGAGAACGCCGACGCCCGAGATGGTCATGATCGCGCCGGAGAAGCGATTGAGGGTCTTCAACCCGCGCTCCATCATCGATCCGCGCCAGCTTCCCGCGGCGCCCGCCAGGATCAGCCACCACGCGGCCGAACCGCCGAAGACGCCCGCGAGCAGCGCGAAGGAGTCCGAGGGTGTGGCTTCGGCATGGGTGGGGCCGAAGGCGGCGAAGACGCCGAGCGCGGCGAACATTGTCGCGGGGTTCATGATCGCCATGCTGAAGGTCGTGAAGAAATCACGCTTCAGGCTCGATACGGTGAACTCGCCGTCCGCGAGCAGCACGGGCGCGCGATAGGTCACAAGGCCGACCGCGAGCACGATGATGCCGCCGATCAACCCGATGGCGATTTCGTGCGCGAGGATGAAGGTGCTGATAACCGTCAGGCCCAGCCCCGCGATAGCGCCGAACATCATGTCGGCGACCGCCGCGCCGAGACCGGCGGCGAATCCCTGAAGGCGGCCGCGCGCAAGCGCACGGCGGATACAAATCATCGCAACGGGACCGATAGGGGCGGCCAAAGCAAACCCGGCCGCCAGGCCACGCACGAAGGCAAACTCAAACAGCGCGAACGTCATGCGTTGGAGTGTCACTCTTCATAATGACTGGAGGGGCTCCTCATACCCGGTTTGGCCGGACGCATCAAGTTTACCCCCTGTTACACGCATGCCGGGAAGGGGTGCGGCGCTTGTAACTCGTGGAGCGATGCGCCAAAGCTGAGAGGGTCAAACCCTTGAAGGACCATGCATCATGACGTCGGCGAGCGCGCGTTTACGGCGGAGTCTTCTCTATGTTCCCGCATCCAATGCGCGCGCGCTGGAGAAAGCGCGCACGTTGCCGGCCGACGGGATCATCGTCGATCTCGAAGACGCCGTGGCGCCGGAGATGAAAACCGCGGCGCGCGCGGCGGCGGCGACGTTGATCCGTGACGGTGGAATTCCGCGCCGCGAAGTGATCGTGCGGGTGAACGCGCTCGATACGATATGGGCTGGGGACGATCTTGCCGCGCTCGCCGATGCGCGCGCGTCCGCGCTGCTCGTTCCGAAAGTCTCCGGGCCTGCGGATTTGACGCGCGTGTTCGCGGCGCTGGGGTCGTATGCCGCCCATGTCGCGGTATGGGCGATGATGGAAACGTCGCGCGCGATTTTGTATGCGCGCGAAATCGCCGCCGTGGGCGCGCCGCTCGCGGGCTTCGTCGTCGGTACCAACGACCTCGCCAAGGATTTGCACTGCGCGCATCCGGCGGACCGCGCGCCGATGGCGGCGGCGTTGCAAACGTGCGTGCTGGCGGCGCGCGCCTATGACCTTGCCGTCATCGACGGCGTGCATATCGATCTGGATGACGAAGCCGGTTTTTTAGACTCGTGCCGGCAGGGCCGCGCGTGGGGCTTCGACGGGCGCACGCTGATTCATCCCAAACAGATCGCGGGCGCGAATCTGGCTTATGCGCCGACCGTTGAGGAAATCGCGCGCGCGCGACGCCTTGTCACGGCGCACCGCGAGGCCGCGGCGCGCGGGCGGGCGGTTGTTGTTGTGGACGGACGCTTGGTGGAGGCCCTGCACGTGCGCGAGGCCGAACGTATTCTGGCGCAGGCCGAAGCGATCGTGGCGCTTCAGGAATGAAAAAGCGCCGCACCCAAAAGGGCGCGGCGCTTTCCCGGTAAATATACGGCTTACTTCTTGATGCGCGCGTCGGTCGACGACGACACCGCGCCGTCCGCGTTGACGCCGCCGTTCAGGGCGCCCGGCGAGGCCGAGAGTCCGCCGGACGTGGCGGCGCTGCCGGACGTCGTCGTATTCACCGACGCAGGTCCCGTCTCGACCGCGACGCCGGAATTGACCGTGCCGCCCGTCGCAACGCCGACATTGCCTGCGGTGCCGGCCGCGGCGCCCGCCGCGCCGATCCCGGTGCCGACAGCGGTCCGGCCGGCGGCTTCGGCATTGGCTTTCGCTTCGGCCTCGGCTTTTGCTTTCGCGCGCGCCGCGGCGCGGGTGGTCGCGCGGGTCGTGGCGCGCGTGGTGCCGCGCAAGTCCGTGTCGAGAGAGGTGCCGCCGCGCAGCGAGCCCGCGGCGCCCGCGCCGAGGTCGCCGCCCAGTCCACTGCCAACGCCGCCGTCGACACCGCCAACCGCGCCCGCGCCGCCACTCAGGGCGCCGCTCGCGCTGCCGCCGAGAACTTGCGCCGACGCGGTTCCGGCGGTCAGGGCCGCGATCGCACCGGCGATAAGAATGTGCTTCAACATGTGAGCCTCCTGGTGGGAATGCTGTTTGCCGTCATCTCACCCGGCCTCTGGCGCATCGGGTGCGCGCCGGGTTCAACGGCATAACGCAGCGATCGCGTCAAAAACGGGGCACAACCGAAGGCATTATTGGGGCGCGGTTGCGCCCGAGATGAGTGTGGACAACCTTTGCGTTGAAGCGCTCAAGCGCCTCATGGGGCGCGCACTTGAGAATTCTTCGCAAAATCGCATGCCTGCTGCGCGCGGAATGCGCGAGAAATGCTGCGTTTTTCGGTCCATTCGTTGACTTCACGGAATCAGGTGAGTACACATCAGCCCGGGGACCGAAATCGCCGGGCGCACGCCCGCGAAACTATTATTTTTCAAAACGTTAGACATAAAACGGACGCTCCATGACCCAAGCCGCGAAGACTTCCGCCCGGCCGTTGTCGCCGCATCTTCAGGTCTATCGTCTGCCGCTGGCGGCCTGGCTTTCCATCAGCCACCGCATCACCGGCGTCGGCCTGACCCTCGGGACTTTGCTCCTGACCTGTTGGATCGCATCGGCCGCCTACGGCCCGGACGCCTACGACAGCTTCGCCGCCTTTGTCGGCTCGCCGCTCGGCCTTCTCATTCTCTTCGGCTTCTCGGTCGCGTTGTTTTTCCACACCTGTAATGGCATCCGCCATCTTCTGTGGGACGCGGGCAAGAACTTCTCCATCGCTGAGACCAAGCGCAGCAACACCTACGTCATCGCCGGCACGGTCGTTCTGACCGTTATCGCCTGGCTCGCGGCGTTCATTTAAGGAGGCCCCGCGGATGTCCGGTTCAAATTCAGGCGCGCGCAGCCTCCGTTCACCGCTCGGCCGCGCCCGCGGCCTCGGTTCGGCCAAGGAAGGCCTGCATCACTGGTGGATGCAGCGTCTCACGTCCATCGCGCTCATTCCGCTCACGGTCTGGTTCGTCGCCTCGCTGGTCGGTCTTGCCGGCGCCGGGTACGAGGACTTCGTGCTGTGGCTCGCAAGCCCCATCAACGCGACGATCATGATCCTTTTCCTCGGCGTGACTTTCCATCACGCGCAATCGGGAATGCAGGTCGTGCTGGAGGACTACGTCTCCTCGCACGGCGCGCGCATCTTCTCGATCATCGCCGTCAAGTTCATCTGCTACGCGCTCGCGGCGCTCAGCATCGTGTCCGTCCTTATCGTCGCGTTTGGAGTCTAGTCCATGGCCGCCTTCAATATTGTGGATCACGAATATGACGTGGTCGTCGTCGGCGCCGGCGGCGCGGGTCTGCGCGCGACTTTCGGCATGGTGCAGCAGGGCTTAAAGACCGCTTGTATCACCAAGGTATTCCCGACGCGCAGCCACACGGTTGCCGCGCAGGGCGGTGTCGCCGCGTCACTCGGCAACATCGGCGAAGATAACTGGGCCTGGCATATGTACGACACCGTCAAAGGGTCGGACTGGCTCGGCGACCAGGACGCCATCGAATATATGTGCCGTGAAGCGGTGCCCGCGATCCGCGAACTGGAACACTACGGCGTGCCGTTCTCGCGTACGCCCGACGGCAAGATTTATCAGCGCCCGTTCGGCGGCCACATGCGCAACTTCGGCGAAGCGCCGGTCCAGCGCGCCTGCGCCGCCGCCGACCGCACCGGTCATGCCATTCTGCACACGCTGTATCAGCAGAGCCTGAAGTTCAAAGCCGAGTTCTTCATCGAATACTTCTCCATCGACCTCATGATGGACGAAAGCGGCTGCCGCGGCGTCGTCGCCATCGATATGGCGACCGGCACCATCCACCGCTTCAAGGCGCACCAAGTCGTGATCGCGACCGGCGGCTACGGTCGCGCCTACTTCTCGTGCACCTCGGCGCACACCTGCACCGGCGACGGCAACGCCATGGCCGCGCGTGTGGGCCTGCCGCTCCAAGACATGGAATTCGTGCAGTTCCACCCGACCGGCATCTACGGCGCCGGCGTGCTCATCACCGAAGGCTCGCGCGGTGAAGGCGGTTATCTCACCAACTCCGCCGGCGAGCGTTTCATGGAACGCTACGCCCCGACCGCGAAAGACCTCGCTTCGCGTGACGTCGTCAGCCGTTCGATGACCATGGAAATCCGCGAAGGCCGCGGTGTGGGCGCGGAGAAGGATCACATCTTCCTGCACCTTGAGCACTTGGGCGCCGAAGTGCTGCACCAGCGCCTGCCGGGCATCACCGAGTCGGCGAAGATCTTCGCCGGCGTCGATGCGACGAAGGCTCCGATCCCCGTTCTGCCCACCGTGCACTACAACATGGGCGGCATTCCCACGAACTACATGGGCGAAGTCATTCGCCCGGAACCCGGCAACCCGGATGCGACGATCCCGGGCTTGATGGCCATCGGCGAAGCGGCCTGCGTTTCGGTGCACGGCGCGAACCGTCTCGGCGCGAACTCGCTCCTCGATCTCGTGGTGTTCGGCCGCGCGGCCGCCTTGCGCGCCAAGGACATCGTGAAGAAGGGCCAGGCGCATCGCCCGCTCGCGAAGGATGCGGCCGACCTCGCGCTGTCGCGCCTCGACCGCCTGCGCAACGCCAACGGCTCGATGACCACCTCGCAGATCCGCAAGAACATGCAGCGCACGATGCAGAACGACGCCGCGGTGTTCCGCACCACCAAGAGCCTGCAGGCCGGCATCGTGAAGCTGGGTGAGATCGCCGGCACCTTGAAGGACATCAAGGTCACCGACCGCTCGTTGGTGTTCAACACCGACCTGATCGAAGCGCTGGAACTCGAGAACCTGATGACCTGCGCGCTCGCCACGATCCACGGCGCCGAAGCGCGTCACGAAAGCCGCGGCGCTCACGCGCACGAGGATTTCCCGAACCGCGACGATGACAACTGGAGCAAGCACACGATCGCCTACGTCGACGATCAGTATAAGGTGAAGCTCGATTATCGCCCGGTGCACAAGTACACGCTGACGAACGACGTTAAGTACATTCCGCCGAAGGCGCGCGTGTATTAGGCGCGAAGGCAAGGGACAGTCACATGGTCGAATTTTCGCTCCCCAAGAATTCCAAGCCCGTGAAGGGCAAGCACCACGCCGCGCCGGCCGGTGCGAAGAACGTGAAGCGTTTTGATGTCTACCGGTACGATCCGGACAAGGACGCCACGCCGCGCATCGACTCCTACGATGTCGACATGGACACCTGCGGGCCGATGGTGCTCGACGGCCTTCTGAAGATCAAAGACGAGATGGACCAGACCCTCGCCCTGCGCCGGTCGTGCCGCGAAGGCATCTGCGGGTCGTGCTCGATGAACATCGACGGCGGCAACACGCTGGCCTGCCTGAAGCCGATCGAGGAATGCAACGGCGCTGTGAAGGTGTATCCGCTGCCGCATATGCCGGTGGTGAAGGACCTGGTCCCCGATCTCACCCACGTCTATGCGCAATACGCCTCGATCGAGCCGTGGATGAAGACCGAGACCCTGCCGCCGTCGTCCAGCGAACGTCTCCAGTCGCCGGAAGAGCGCGAAAAGCTCGACGGTCTGTGGGAATGCATCCTGTGCTTCTGCTGCTCGACCAGTTGCCCGAGCTACTGGTGGAACGGCGACCGCTACCTCGGCCCGGCCATCCTTCTGCAAGCCGCCCGCTGGATCAACGACAGCCGCGACGAAGCCACCGGCGAGCGCCTCGACAACCTCGAGGATCCGTTCCGCCTGTACCGCTGCCACACCATCATGAACTGCACGCAGACGTGCCCGAAGGGTCTCAACCCCGCCAAGGCCATCGCGGACATCAAGATGAAGCTGGTGGAGCGCGCGGGCTAAAACCCCGGCATTGCTCTAGATAGGGATTCCGCGGCGCTGCTGGGTCTTCAGCAGCCAGCGCGCGTAGAGCCCGTTGTCCGGATCGATCTGCACGGCCTTTTTGAAGTCGGCTTCCGCCTCCGCCAGCGTACCGTTCGCGAAGTGGCTGATGCCGCGCGCGAACCGCCAGTCGACGCTTTCCCGGCGGGCGAGCAGCGCGTTGAAATCCGCGATGGCCGACGGCGCGTCACCGGCCTCCATATGCAGCAACCCCCGCGAATGCCACAGGCTCGTCTTGCGCGGATCGAGGGCGATGGCGACATCGAGGTCGGCGATCGCGTCCGCGGGTCGGTGCATCCGGCGCAACAAATCCGCGCGCGCGGTGCGCACAAGGACGACAAGATTCAACGCATGCGTCTCGGGCAGCAGCGAATTCCACGCCCGCGCGCCCAGATCGTTCGCCGTGCGCACGCTGGGGCTCAGCTGAACGGCCGAGTTGAAGTCCGCCAGGGCGGCCTCGAACTGGCCAAGGCGCGCTAAGATCGCGCCGCGCCGGTAATAGGAAAGGTAGCTGTCCGGGTGGCGCCGGATCGCGTCGGTATAGACCGCCACCGCCTCGGTTTGTTTCCCGGAAACGAGGGAAAAGTAGGCGCGCTGCACGCCGGCGGCCGCCGGAGGCGAGGGCGACAAGGCCTCCCGCAGCGGGTCGGCGGCGGCGATACTGATGATTATCCCCAGCGCAAGCACGCTGGACCGCAACATTACCATCACAACCTCGCGTCGGCGCAACGAGGTTAGAACGGTCCGAATGCCTCAAGGTTTCGCTGAATTCGCGACGCAACGGTAAAAAATGCGGGTCGGGGCGAACATGGTGCAGGACCACTCCGCCTGATCGGCAAGTTCCGGCACGCGTCCGGTCTTGGCGCACTCCGACTCGGCCAGCTTGAAGAGCTGTTCCGGCGTGGCGTTTCGGCTCGAATAACAGATGGCGACCACGTCCGGCGTTGATGTGCCGACGGGCTCACGCTGGCCGGCTTCCCGGCGGCTGTCCACGTAAGGGGCCGTGCCGCACGACCCCAAGAGAAGCGCGAGGGCCAAAGTGGCCCCGGCTGTACGGTTCAGGCTCGGTCTCATCTTGGTCAAAAAGTCCTTCCGCAGGCTGGGCGGAATGCTTACCACGGGTTGTCTTAAATGCACGGCCTGTTTATCTTTTCGCCCGGGCTACACTTTTGTCGAGGGGAGTTTTTAGATGTCCGCAGGGAAATTTCGGCTTGTCACGCGAAGCGACTTCGACGGGCTGGTCTGCGCCGCCATCATGCGCGAACTGGGGATGATCGACGAAATCAAATTCGTCCACCCCAAGGACATGCAGGACGGCGTCATCGAAATCACGAACCGCGACATCACGACGAACCTCCCTTTCGTTGAAGGCGTGCACCTTGCTTTCGACCATCACGAGAGCGAGACGATCCGCGTCGGCAAGAAGGACAACCACATCATCGACGCGAAGGCGCCCTCGGCCGCGCGCGTGGTGTACGATTATTACGGCGGCAAGAAGAAGCTGCCGCGCATCTCCGATGCGCTGATGGCCGCCGTCGACAAGGGTGACTCCGCGCAGTTCAACAAGGACGAAGTGCTCAATCCCCAAGGCTGGGATTTGATGAACTTCATCATGGACGCCCGCACGGGTCTGGGCCGCTTCCGCGAATTCACCATCTCCAATTATCAACTGATGATGGAGCTGATCGAGAAGTGCGTGCAGATGCCCGTGGAGGACATTCTCATGCTGCCCGACGTGGTCGAGCGTGTGGACCTTTACGTCGAGCATGAAGCCAAGGCGAAAGAGCAGATCAAGCGCTGCACCACCACGCACAAGAACCTGGTCGTGCTCGACCTGCGCGACGAAGACACCATCTGGGCTTGCAACCGCTTCCTGATCTACGCGCTGTTCCCGGCCAGCAACATCTCGATCCACGTCATGTGGGGTCTGAAGAAGCAGAACACCGTGTACGCCATTGGTAAGTCGATCTTCGACCGCTCCTCGAAGACCAACGTGGGCGAGCTCTGCCTCAAGTACGGCGGCGGCGGCCACAATGCGGCCGGCACCTGCCAGGTGCCGAACGACCAGGCCGAAAAGACGCTGAAAGACCTGATCGAGAAGATCAACAAGGACGGCTGATCCGCCCTTTAATACGATACAAAGATGTGCCGCTCCTTCGTGGGGCGGCACATTGTTTTTACGGATACGGCTTCTTCCAGTGACTGATACGCCGGTTCAACGCTATCGCGCTGCCGTGGCGTCGGGCGACCTCAAGGCCGACCCGATCCAGGAGCGCGCGGCCGAGAAGCTCGCCGCGCTTTCGCAAGCGCTCGCGGGCTACAGGCCGCGCGGCAACAAGAAGGGCTGGAGGCAGCGCTTAGGTCTCGGCGCGAAGGACGACGCACCCGCGCCCAAGGGGCTTTATCTCTACGGCGGCGTCGGCCGCGGCAAGTCCATGCTGATGAACTTGTTCTTCGACACCGCGCCGGTGGCGAAAAAAGACCGCGTGCATTTCCATGCGTTCATGCGCGACATCCACGCCGAAATTCACCGCCGCCGTCAGATGGGCATGTATGAGGACGACGGCGATCCGATTCCCGGCATGGCCGACGGGATCGCCGACAACGCCACGCTTCTGTGCCTGGATGAAATGGAGATTCGCGACATCGCCGACGCGATGATCGTGGGGCGTCTGTTCCAGAAACTGTTCGAGCGCGGCGTGGTGGTGGTCACCACCTCGAACCGGCATCCCGACGACCTCTATAAACATGGGCTCCAGCGCGATCGCTTCCTGCCCTTCATCGCCATCATCAAGGAAAAGCTGGAGCTCTATGAGCTTGAATCCGCGCAGGATTACCGGCTGGGCCGTCTCGCGGGCCAGACCGTCTATCATACGCCCCTCGGACCAACGGCCGATGCCGCGCTGGACGCCGCCTGGGCGCGCCTGACCGATGACGCGCCGCCGGAGGCGGATTTCATCCTCGTCCACGGGCGGCGCGTGAACGTGCCGGCGGCCGCGCATCAGGTCGCGCGGTTTACGTTCGACGATCTGTGCCGCACGGCCCTCGGACCCACGGACTATCTCGCCATCGCGGCGCAGTTCTCGACCCTCATCATCAAGGACATCCCGGCGATGGACGAGGAGATGAAGGACGCGGCGCGGCGTTTCGTCACGCTGGTGGACGCCCTCTACGAACATCGCACGGCGCTGGTCTGCTCGGCGGCCGCGCATCCGCATGAGCTTTATACGGGGTCGGAAGGTGGGTTCGAGTTCGCCCGCACCGCCTCGCGCCTCATCGAGATGCAGGCCGCCGACTACATCCGTCAGCGCCACGTCGCATAAAACCTTACATCTCGCACTTGTTCTCGCGCCGCTGGGCCATCTGTTTCTTGATGGCCGCGCGCATTTCCGCGTCGGTCGCGTAAGGGTCCGGCAGGGGGCGCACCACCAGAAGGATGTCGCCGTCCTTGGTATCGGCGGGCGTGATCTTCGGCGCCGCGTCGTCGCCGCTTTCCACCGGCGATACGACCGCGATCCGCAAGGACGGCATGCGCAGCTTCAGCCGCTCGACCGTGCCCAGGAACGCGTCGCTGTGGAAATGGCCCGTCAGGTGGACCACCTTGCGGCCGGGATTCTTCTGGAGGTGGAGCGCGATGGACTCAGCCATGGTGTCGTCGCGGGCCACTTGTGCTGCGAAGGCCCGCACGGCTTGATCGCTCGGGGTCCGCTTTTCGCCCGGTTTCGCGTCCGCGCTGCCGCCGTGACCCGCATCGCCCGTCGCGAAGCCCATGAACTTGTCCCGGTAGGGCCCGTCTTGAAGGTTCAACTCTGCCGCCACCCAGCCGCGCTGGTCCGGCTTCATCCGGGCCAGGAACGCCGGGCCCTCCATCCCGATGCAGCGGATGGCCATGCCGGGCGCGTTGGCGGCGATCACCGGCAGCCTGTGCGCCTTCGCGTACTCCACCAGTGGCCGATAGCTCGTCCCATAATTCGCCCACAGGCTGATCTGGCCGGCCATGGTGTTTTCGCCGATCTTCCCGGCGATGTACTCATCGAGGACGGGCTGCTGGTCGCGCTCGAACTGCTCCATCGACAGGCTTACCGCCGGATAACGCCGGTGCAGTTCGCGGAACAGGGCCATTTGCGCATGGTGAACGCCCACATGACGATGCACTTCGCCCAGGAAAACTACGTCATAGGCGGAAAGCCACTCCGCCGCCGTCGCGGTCTCCATGACGGTCGGGGCGTTCCCATCCGTCCCCGTGCGCAGCATCACATATGACGTCAGGTCGGGGACGGCCGTGTTGAGAAGATAGTCATCGCCCGCCTGGGTCAGCCGGTATTCCGGCGACGGGCCCGAAAGCGGCGCGACGGGCGCGCCGGGCGCGGGTGCCGCGGCGGGCGGGGCCGCCTGGCATCCGGCCAGGGCCAAGGCGCAGAACGCGGCGGCGGGGGGGAAGAGCTTGCGTGCCATGGGCTCCCGGGGGTGGGCGGAATTTCGCCTATCCTAACGCGCATCCCTTTGATCCCGCATCAGAGTTTAGGCAATGAAACGGGTTGCGCCAAAGCTTGCCCCTCGGGCCCTTTTCGCGCTACCACACCGCCCAACGGGGATGGGGGCCGATCATCTCGGCCGACACCGTGTTTCTCTCGATTTTCGCGGCCTTTCGCACATAACACAGAGGATAAAATGGCACGCAAGAAGATTGCGCTCGTAGGTTCCGGCAACATTGGCGGGACGTTGGCTCACCTCATCGGCCTCAAGGAATTGGGCGATGTGGTGCTCTTCGACATCGCCGAAGGCATTCCGCAGGGCAAAGGCCTCGATATCGCGGAATCCACCCCGGTCGAGCGCGTCGATGCGGCCTATTCGGGCGCGAACGACTATAGCGCCATCAAGGGCGCCGATGTCGTGATCGTCACCGCCGGCGTGCCCCGCAAGCCGGGCATGAGCCGTGACGACCTCCTCGGCATCAATCTGAAGGTCATGAAGGCCGTCGGCGAAGGCATCAAGGCGAACTGCCCGAAGGCGTTCGTGATCTGCATCACCAATCCTCTCGATGCGATGGTGTGGGCGTTGCGCGAATTCTCCGGCCTGCCGCACAACATGGTCGTCGGCATGGCGGGCGTGCTCGACTCCGCGCGCTTCCGTTACTTCCTCTCGGAAGAGTTCAAGGTTTCGGTGAAGGACATCACCGCGTTCGTGCTCGGCGGCCACGGCGACACCATGGTGCCGCTCGTGCGCTACTCCACCGTCGCCGGCATCCCGCTCCCGGACCTCATCAAGATGGGTTGGACCACGCAGGAAAAGCTCGACAAGATCGTCCAGCGCACCCGCGACGGCGGCGCCGAGATCGTCGGCCTCTTGAAGACCGGCTCGGCGTTCTACGCGCCGGCCGCCTCGGCCGTCGAAATGGCCGAAGCCTACCTCAAGGATCAGAAGCGTCTTCTGCCGGTCGCGGCCTATATCGACGGCCAGTACGGCGAGAAGGACCTCTACGTCGGCGTGCCGGTGATCGTCGGTGAAGGCGGCGTGGAACGCGTGGTCGAGATCAGCCTCAACGCCGACGAACAGAAGATGTTCGCTCACTCCGTGAGTTCGGTGCGCGGCCTGGTCGATGGCTGCAAGAACATCGACCCGACCCTGAAGAAATAACGCTCACCTCGCAAAGCGGATCATCATGAATATTCACGAGTACCAAGCAAAACAGGTCCTCAAAAAGTACGGGGTTCCTGTTCTTCCGGGCGGTGTCGCATACACCGCCGATGAAGCGGCGAAAGTCGCGGAAAGCCTTCCGGGCGGCGTCTTCGTCGTGAAGTCGCAGATCCATGCCGGCGGTCGCGGCAAGGGCACGTTCAAGGAAGCCGAAGCGGGCGGGAAGGGCGGCGTACGCGTCGTGAAATCCGTCGCCGAGGTGAAGGAAAACGCGGCGCAAATGATCGGCCGCACGCTGGTCACCATCCAGACCGGCCCCGCCGGCAAGCAGGTGAAGCGCGTCTATATCGAAGCCGGCTGCAACATCACCCGCGAACTCTATCTCTCGATGCTCGTCGACCGCGGCACCAGCCGCGTCACGATCATGGCCTCCACCGAAGGCGGCGTGAACATCGAGGACGTCGCGCACAACACCCCGGAAAAGATCATCCTGCAGAGCATCGATCCGGCCACCGGCATCCAGGGGCATCACTGCCGCACCATCGCGTTCGCCCTGGGCCTGACCGACAAGCAGGTGAAGTCGGCCACCAAACTGCTCACCGCGCTCTACAAGGCGTTCATCGAAACCGATGCGTCGATGCTGGAAATCAATCCGCTCGTCGTCACCGGCGAAGGCGACGTGATTCCGCTCGACGCCAAGATGAACTTCGATTCCAACTCGCTCTATCGTCATCCCGAAATCGTCGAATTGCGCGACGAGGACGAGGAAGACCCGATGGAACTCGAAGCCTCGAAGCACGACCTCAACTACATCAAGCTCGACGGCTCCATCGGCTGCATGGTGAACGGCGCGGGTCTGGCGATGGCCACCATGGACATCATCAAGCTCTACGGCGGCGAACCGGCGAACTTCCTGGACGTCGGCGGCGGCGCCACGCGCGAGCGCGTCACCACGGCGTTCAAGATCATTCTGTCCGATCCGAACGTCGAAGGAATCCTGGTCAACATCTTCGGCGGCATCATGCGATGCGACGTCATCGCCGAAGGCGTGGTCGCGGCCGCGCGCGAGATCAGCTTGAACGTTCCGCTCGTCGTGCGCCTCGAAGGCACCAATGTCGAGTTGGGCAAGAAAATCATGGCCGATTCCGGTCTTCCCATCATTACCGCCGACAATCTCGCGGACGCCGCGCAGAAGGTCGTTAAGGCCGTGAAGGAGGCCGCGTAACATGGCCGTCCTCGTCAATAAGAACACGAAAGTCATCTGCCAGGGCTTCACCGGAAGCCAGGGCACGTTCCACTCCGAACAGGCGATCGCCTACGGCACCAAGATGGTCGGCGGCGTGACCCCGGGGAAGGGCGGTTCCACCCATCTCGATCTGCCGGTGTTCGACACCGTGGCGGACGCCAAGAAGAAGACCGGTTGCGATGCGACCGTCATCTACGTGCCGCCGCCGTTTGCGGCCGACGCGATCCTCGAAGCCATCGACGCCGAAATCCCGCTCGCGGTGTGCATCACCGAAGGCATTCCGGTGCTGGACATGGTGCGCGTGAAGCGCGCCCTGCAAGGCTCCAAGACGCGCCTGATCGGGCCGAACTGCCCGGGCATCATCACACCGGGCGAATGCAAGATCGGCATCATGCCGGGGCACATCCATCAGCGCGGCAAGATCGGCATCGTCTCGCGGTCCGGCACGCTCACCTACGAAGCCGTCGCGCAGACCACCGCGGCCGGCCTCGGCCAGACCACCTGCATCGGCATCGGCGGCGATCCGGTCAACGGCACCAACTTCATCGACTGCCTCGACCTGTTCCTGAACGACGATGAGACGCAAGGCATCATCATGATCGGGGAAATCGGCGGCACGGCCGAAGAGGACGCCGCGGCGTTCTACAAGGCCGCGAAGAAGAAGAAGCCCATCGTCGGCTTCGTCGCGGGTTCCACGGCGCCTCCGGGCCGCCGCATGGGCCATGCCGGCGCCATCATCTCCGGGGGCAAGGGTACGGCGGACGCCAAGTTCGACGCTATGCGCGCCGCCGGCTTCATGGTCGCCGACAGCCCGTCGGCTCTCGGCTCGACGATGGTCAAGGCTCTCAAGGGTTAATGTTGATGTCGCGTCGTCTTTGTGCGGCCGTAATCGCCGCGGCCATGGTTTGCGTTTCGCCCGCCATGGCCGCGGACGACGCTCTTCTCACTGTCGGCGCCGGCGTGTGGGATGTGAACTTCAACTATGAACGCCAGGGCGAGGCGCGGATCGAATACCGCCACGGCCAGGGTCTTTTTGAATCCGACTCGTTCCGCGGCTTGAAACCCTTGATCGGCGGCATGGTCACCAGCCGGGGCAGCACGTTCGCCTACGCCGGTTTCGGCGCGCCGTTCTCTCTCGGCGACGGCGCCTGGGAATTCACGCCGTCCGCCGGTCTCGGCGCCTATTCGCGCGGCAACGGCCTCGACCTCGGCGGCACGTTCGAGTTCCACCTCGGCCTGTCCCTCAGCTACGCCGTGACCGAGAAGGGCCGCTTGGGCCTCTATCTCACCCACATCTCGAATGCGGGCATCAACGGATACAATCCGGGTGAGAACTCCCTGCTCCTCACCTGGTCGTTCGCGCTTTAGACCCGCAGGCGGCCTTCCCAATCGGCGGAAGACCGCCTAGTTGCGCTGCAAACACGCGGTTTTTTCCCTGTTAACTCGTTGCGATAGCGGGTCTTTTCGTCTAAGACATGGATTTGTGGGTTGGCGCCGGATGGCCCCGGTGGAACTCAGGCATTTCGCTTGTTTTTCAATCACTTAGGGCCACTTTGGCTGTGGACGGGTCATGCATTGACCCGAGATGCACGCGGAGAGCCTTTACGGAGTCTCCGGCCGCCCCGGAATGGACCGCAAAGGACCCGAACGTGGACTCTTCGTTTCTAACCGGCGCAAACGCCGTCTTCATCGGCGAGCTGTACGCTACCTATCTCAAAAACCCATCGGCCGTTGACCCAAGCTGGGCCAGCTTCTTCCAGGACATGGGCGACGACGCCGCCGCGCTGCTGCAGGAACTCGAAGGCGCGAGCTGGGCGCCCTCCGATGCGACGATCATCGGCGCCGCGGCGGACGCCGCGCCGGCGAAAGCCGACAAGGCCGCGAAGGGCGCCGGCGGCGACAGCGCCGCGGTCCTCAAGCAAGCCGAAGATTCGATTCACGCTCTGCAGCTCATCCGCGCCTACCGCGCGCGCGGCCATCAGGTCGCCATGCTCGATCCGCTCGTGCTGGGCACGAAGGAACATCATCCCGAACTCGATCATAAGACCCATGGTTTCACCGACGCCGATCTCGACCGCGTCATCGTGCTGGGCGGCGTGCTCGGCATGGAGAAGGCGACGCTGCGCGAAATCATCGAGAAGTGCCGCCAGACCTACTGCGGCACCATCGGCGTCGAATTCCATCACATCCAGCATCCGAAACATCGCGACTGGCTGGTGAAGCGTTTCGAGAAAGACCGCCTCGAGCCGTCGTTCTCCAAGGAAGGCAAGAAAGCCATTCTGGAGCGCCTGACGGAGGCCGAAGGCTTCGAGAAGTTCCTGGGCATCAAATACACCGGCACCAAGCGTTTCGGCCTCGACGGCGGCGAAGCCGCGATCCCGGCGCTCGAACAGGTCATCAAGCGCGGCGGCCAGTTGGGCCTCAAGCAGATCGTCATCGGCATGGCCCACCGCGGCCGCCTCAACGTGCTTGTGAACGTGATGCACAAGCCGTTCTCGGCGCTGTTCTCCGAGTTCCAGGGCAACTCGCCGAACCCGGAGTCGGTCGAAGGCTCGGGCGACGTGAAGTACCACCTCGGCACCTCAGCTGACCGCGACTTCGACGGTAACGTCGTGCACCTTTCGCTCACCGCCAACCCGTCGCACCTCGAAGTCGTCGATCCCGTCGTGCTCGGCAAGGTGCGCGCGAAGCAGGAACAGATGGGCGATACGGCCCGTAAGCAAGTCATGGGTCTGTTGATCCACGGCGACGCCGCGTTCGCCGGTCAGGGCATCATCGCCGAGTGCTTCGGCTTCTCGCAGATCGAGGGCTACACCACCGGCGGCACCATCCACTTTGTCATCAACAACCAGATCGGCTTCACCACCACGCCGCGCTACTCGCGCTCGGGGCTGTACTGCACCGATATCGCGAAAATGGTCGAAGCGCCGATTTTCCACGTCAACGGCGACGATCCGGAAGCCGTCGTCTTGTGCGCGCGTCTGGCCATGGAGTTCCGCCAGGAATTCGGCATCGATGTCGTCATCGACATGGTGTGCTACCGCCGCTTCGGTCACAACGAAGGCGACGAACCGAAGTTCACCCAGCCCTTGATGTACAAGAAGATCGAAGGCCACGTGAGCACGCGCACGATCTACGCGCAGCAACTGGTCAACGAAGGCGTGTTCACGCAGGCCGAGGCCGACGCGATGATGTCGCGCTTCATGCACATGATGGAAGCGGACTTCGAATCCGCCGCCAGCTTCAAGCCGAACAAGGCCGATTGGCTGGAAGGCGCGTGGAAAGGCCTCGCGCAGATGGGCGAGGAAGAGGAGTACCGCGACGACAAGACCGGCGTTGCGACGGACCTCCTCAAGGAAGTCGGCCTGGCTTTAAGCGCCGTGCCGGAAGGGATTTCGGTCAATCCGAAGATCGTCCGCCAGTTGAAGGCCAAGCGCGAAGCGATCGAGAGCGGCAAGGACATCGACTGGGCGACGGCCGAAGCTTTGGCCTACGGCACGCTCGCCGTCGAAGGCACGCCCACGCGTCTCTCGGGCCAGGATTGCGGCCGCGGCACCTTCTCGCAACGCCAGTCGGTGATCATCGATCAAAGCACCGAAGACCGTTACGTGATGCTGAACAACATCCGTCCCGGCAAGCAGGCGCGCTACGAAGTCATCGACAGCCCGCTGTCGGAACTCTCGGTGCTTGGTTTTGAGTACGGCTACAGCCTCGCCGACCCGAACACGCTCGTCTTGTGGGAGGCGCAGTTCGGCGACTTCTCCAACGGCGCGCAGATGATCATCGATCAGTTCGTCAACTCGGGCGAAAGCAAGTGGCTGCGCCTGTCGGGTCTCGTGATCCTGCTGCCGCACGGCTACGAAGGCCAGGGACCGGAACACTCCTCGGCGCGCATGGAGCGTTATCTGCAGCTCTCCGCGCAGGACAACTGGCAGGTCTGCAACTTCACGACCCCGGCCAACTACTATCACGCGCTGCGCCGTCAGATGCGCCGCAACTTCCGCAAGCCTCTCGTCGTCATGACGCCGAAGTCGCTGCTGCGTCACAAGCGCTGCGTCTCGACGCTGGCGGACATGGCGGAAGGCTCGGCGTTCCAGCGCGTCATCGGCGAGACCGAGAAGCTCGCGGCGGCGAGCAAGGTGCGCCGCGTCGTGGTCTGCTCAGGGAAGGTCTATTACGACCTGCTTCAGGCGCGTGAGGAAAAGGGCATCGACGACGTGGCGATCGTGCGCGTCGAGCAGCTGTATCCGTGGCCCAAGGAAACCTTGGGACGCGAACTCGCCAAGTACAAGAACGCCGAGGTCATCTGGTGCCAGGAAGAGCCCGCCAACATGGGCTCCTGGACCTTCGTCGACCGGCGCCTCGAGTACGCCCTGGACGGCATCGACATCAAGGCGAAGCGTCCGGTCTATGCCGGCCGCGCGCCGGCGGCATCGCCCGCCACGGGCCTGATGAAGAATCACGTGCGCGAGCAAAACCAGATTTGCGAATGGGCTCTGGTGACGCCGATCGATCAAATCCCGCAACCCTTCCGCCGCGTCTCACGCGTCGGAAAAATGGCTGCGGAATAGTTTTAGAAAACGAACATGCGCCGCTCCAGGCGCATACAGGAATGAGAGCTGGGGACGAACATGGCTGAGATTAAAGTGCCGACACTGGGTGAATCCGTCACTGAGGCTACGGTGGCGAAGTGGTTCAAGCAGGTCGGCGAAGCGGTTGCGGTCGACGAGCCGTTGGTGGAACTCGAGACGGATAAGGTCACCGTCGAAGTGCGCGCCGACAGCGCGGGCACGTTGGCCGAGATCGTCGCCGGTCCGGGCAGCGAAGTCGCCGTGGGCGCGACGTTGGGTGTGATCGGCGCCGCCGGCGCGGCGCCCGCCAAGAAAGCCGAACCCGCGAAAGCCGCGCCCGCCGCGGCCCCCGCCGCCAAGGCTGCGCCCGCGCCTGCGCCCGCGAAGGCCGCGCCGCCCCCGCCGCCGAAGGCTGCGCCCGCCGCGAAAACAAGCATTTCGGCGGATTACCCGCTCGCGCCCGCCGTGCGTCATTTGGTCGACGAACACGGCCTCGATCCGAAGAAGATCCCGGCCTCGGGCAAGAACGGCCGTCTCGTGAAGGCCGACGTGTTGAAGTACCTGTCCTCCGGTCCGGATCGCGCCGGCAAGGCCAGCGTGCCCGACCGCGGTCCGGCGGAAGAGCGCGTGAAGATGACGCGTCTGCGCAAGCGCATCGCCGAGCGTCTGAAGGAAGCCCAGAACACCGCGGCGATGCTCACGACCTTCAACGAGGTCGACATGTCGGCGGTCATGGCGCTGCGCGCCAAGTTCAAGGACAACTTCGAGAAGAGGCACGGCGTGAAGATGGGCTTCATGTCCTTCTTCGTGAAGGCGTGCGTCGCGGCTCTGAAGGAACTCCCGGCGGTCAACGCCGAGATCCAGGGCGACGACATCGTCTATAAGAACTTCTACGACGTCGGCGTTGCCGTCGGCACGCCGCAAGGCCTCGTCGTTCCGGTCGTGCGCGACGCCGACAGCAAGGGCTTCGCCGAGATCGAGGCCGAAATCGCCGGCCTCGGCCGCCGCGCCCGCGAAGGCAAGCTGACCATCGAGGATATGACCGGGGGCAGCTTCACCATCACCAACGGCGGCATCTACGGTTCGATGCTCTCCACGCCGATTCTGAACACGCCGCAGTCGGGCATCCTCGGCATGCACAACATCAAGAACCGTGCGGTGGTGCTCGACGACGGCAGCATCGTCTCGCGTCCGATCATGTATCTCGCGCTGTCGTACGATCACCGTATCGTCGACGGCCGCGAAGCGGTCACCTTCCTCGTGCGCGTCAAGGAATGCCTCGAGGATCCGAGCCGCCTGCTGATCGAAGCCTAATCGAACGAGTCTCCTCGGGCCCGCTTAGGGCCCGAGGTCTTTTTGCGCACCTTTGAGGAATATCCATGTCTGAGACTTTCGACGTCATCGTCATCGGCGGCGGCCCCGGCGGCTACGTATGTGCCCTTCGCGCGGCGCAGCTCGGTTTGAAAGCGGCTGTGGTCGAAAGCCGCGGCGCGCTCGGCGGCACCTGCACCAATGTCGGTTGCATCCCGTCGAAAGCGCTGCTGCAGTCCTCGCATTTCTACGAGGAAGCGAACCACGGCTTCGCCGCGCACGGCATCAAGGTCGGCAAGATCGAACTCGATCTCGCGACCATGATGGCCCGCAAGGACGACGTGGTGAAGCAGAACACCTCGGGCATCGAATTTCTTTTGAAGAAGAACAAGGTCGCCTATCTCAAAGGCTTCGGGAAGATCGCGAAGGCCGCCGCCGGCGCGCATCAGGTCGCCGTGAAGGGACTCGACGGCAAGGACGCGACCTACACCACGAAGTACGTCGTGATCGCGACGGGCTCCGAGGTCACGCCGCTGCCGGGTCTGACCATCGACGAGAAGCAGATTGTTTCCTCCACCGGCGCGCTCGTGCTGCCGAAGGTGCCCAAGTCGATGATCGTCATCGGCGCGGGCGTCATCGGTCTCGAGATGGGATCGGTGTGGCGCCGTTTGGGCGCTGAAGTCACGGTCGTCGAATATCTCGATTTCATTCTGCCGCCCATGGACGGCGAAGTGCGCAAGCAGGCGCAGCGTATCCTCGAAAAGCAGGGTTTGAAATTCAAGCTGGGCACGAAGGTCACCGGCGCGAAGCCGGGCAAGGACGGTGTCGCGGTGACGATGGAACCCGCCAAGGGCGGCGCGCCGGAAACCGTGAACGCGGAAGTCGTGCTCGTGTGCGTCGGCCGCCGTGCCTTTACGAACGGCCTCGGTCTCGCTGAAGCCGGCGTTAACGTCTCCAACCGCGGCTTCGTTGAGGCCGACGAACACTACCAGACCAACGTCGAAGGCATCTTCGCCATCGGCGACGTCATCGGCGGCCAGATGCTCGCGCACAAGGCCGAGGACGAGGGCGTGGCGGTCGCGGAAATCCTCGCGGGCCAGCCGGGCCACATCAACTACGAAGCCATCGCGGGCGTGGTTTACACCTGGCCGGAAATCGCCGGCATCGGCGCGACGGAAGAACAGCTCAAGGAACAGGGCGTCGCCTACAAGGTCGGGAAGTTCCCTTTCACCGCCAACGGCCGCGCGCGCGCCAACGGCGATACGGACGGTTTCGCCAAGATTCTCGCCGACGAGAAAACCGACCGCGTGCTCGGCTGTCACATCGTCGGCCCGGCCGCGGGCGATCTCATCATGGAAGTCGCGGTGGCGATGGAATTCGGTGCGTCCAGCGAAGACATCGCGCGCACCTGCCACGCGCACCCGCAACTCGGCGAAGTCATCAAGGAAGCCGCCCTCGGCGCGGACAAACGCGCACTGCATATCTAAAGAGCGGCGTCGGAAAATTAGAAGGCGGGGCCGGTTTATCGGCTCCGCCTTTTCGCGTTCCGGCGGAGCTGGAGCGGCGGTTGCCGGCTATGGACTCTGCCGCCGGTGATGGGCGGCAAGGGCCGTTTGGAGTTGCGCGGCGATGGTCTTTGGGCTGAAAGGCTTGACGATGATCTCGAGCGCGCCCAGCGTGCGGCATCGATCCATATCGGCGGTGTCCGCCAGCGCGGTCAAGAGGATCACAGGGATCTCGGCGGTGGCGGGCAGGCCGCGAAGTTTCTCAAGGATTTGGTCGCCCGTCATGTCGGGCAGCGTGAAATCCAGAAGGATCAAATCCGGCTTGAGCTCCTGGGCGCGGGCGATGCCTTCCGCGCCGAAACTCGCGCCGTCGACCCTGAACTGCTGGCTCGCCTGCAGGGTCAGTCGGAGAATCGTTTGAATGTCCGGTTGATCTTCGATGTGCAGGACGTGGAGCATGTGCTGCCGGTTCCGCGCGAGGGCCGAGGCAATGTAAAATGTACAGTACGGTAAAATGATAAGAGAGCGTCGCGGGCTATGCAACCTGACCGGTGCCGCGAGCAACGGCTTCGCACCTCCGGTTGAAACTGCCGTTCATCCCCGCTACCAGGGTCGCATCCCGGTGATGCTGAAGCGGCAGGCGAGAGAGCGCAGCTTTTTCCGGTCGCAAGGATCGACGCTTTCCTCGTTGCGCCAGCGCGCATATGCGGCGACCGACCAACTCCCTCTGCGTTCCTTCAGGAAAACGCTGGCCTTCTCCACGACGCCGGTCGCATCGACCATATAAACCATCATCTCTTGCATCCCGATCACGGGTTCGGGCGCTCGGCGCAAGCCGCGGATGCGGTTATGGGCGACCTCGCGGATGCCGCGGATCTCCCACACCTCGGTATCCTTGCTGGCTTCGTTCAGAAGCGCGCTCCAGGTCATGGTCCACGGCCGCCGCCACACGTCGGCCGCATACCCGCCGTCGTCGCGCTTCTGCGTTCCGTCCGGCTGTAGTTCGATCCCGATCATCTTGCAGATGTCGACGTTTTCCTCGTTGCACATCCAAAAGGTTTTCAGCGCGCATTCCGGGCTCTCGGTCGGCGCGGCGCAGCGGCGCTCGTCCGCATCGGGATACGAGGCTGGATCGGCCGCGAAGGCGGCGGGAGCCGCGGTGGACAAAGCCGCCACGGCGGCGGCGCCGAGGACGGAATGGAAGGGTTTCAGGGTCACGGTCCAACTCACGAGAGGGCGGCGTTCTTGCCTATATGCCTATAACTTCCTAACTTCGCTTTCTATATGTTCTTGCCCATCCGCGACGACAACCCCCACACAACCACGCCTTACGTCAACTATACGATGCTGGGGGCGTGCATCTGCGTCTTCCTGTGGCAGTTCTCCCTCGGCGCGGAGGCGGGCCAGATCGCGGTTCTCACTTACGGCTTCACGCCCGCCGCTTTCTTCGGACAGGGCGGGCCGCCGGGCGGTATTCCCGCGGTCCCCGCGACGCTGACGATCTTCACGTCCATGTTCATGCATGGCGGCTGGATGCATCTCGGCGGCAACATGCTTTACCTCTGGATCTTCGGCGACAATATCGAAGCGTCCCTAGGGCATACGCGTTATCTCGTGTTCTATCTTCTCTGCGGGATCGCCGCCGCGCTTGCGCAAGGTTTCGCGGCGCCGGGATCGGACATTCCCATGGTGGGTGCATCGGGCGCGATCTCGGGCGTTTTGGGCGCGTATCTTGTTTTGCATCCGCGCGCGAACATCAAAGTGTTCGTGATGCTTATTATCTACATCACGGTCATCAACGTGCCGGCGTTCATCGTGCTCGGGTTCTGGATCGCGGGCCAGCTCATCAGTTCCGCGGCCGTCGACGCGGGCGAGCCCGGTGTCGCCTTCATCGCCCATATCGGCGGTTTTGTCGCGGGCGCTGTCCTGGTGTTCTTCTTCAAGAAGCGCAGCGTGCCGGTTTTCGACACGGCCCACAGCCGGCCTTTCGCCGTCGAGCGGCGTCCCTTGCGCCTGCGGCGCGGCGGATCCGTCCCGCGCGCGGGCGGGCCGCGTGGACCCTGGGACGTCTAGCCCGATATCTAGTCCTGCGCTTTCGCGCGCGGGTGCGCATCGCGATAGGTGCGCAGCAAATGGCTTTCGTCGACGGCCGTATAGCGTTGCGTCGTCGACAACGAGGCGTGGCCCAGCAGTTCCTGGATCGTGCGCAGATCGCCGCCCTTGGCCAGCAGGTGTGTCGCGAAACTGTGACGTAACGCATGCGGCGTCGCGTGCTCGTGAAGACCGAGCTGGGCGCGCAGGTTCTGCATCTGGCGCTGGATGATGCGCGGGCTCAAGGCCTTGCCGCGGCGTCCCAGGAACAAG
This sequence comes from uncultured Rhodobacterales bacterium, assembly GCA_964576515.1. GTDB lineage: Bacteria > Pseudomonadota > Alphaproteobacteria > Rhodospirillales > Rhodospirillaceae > SHVO01. Next base: position 245,799 of record CAZNUW010000003.1, on the reverse strand, counting down.
GCTGTGTCGCCGGACCCTTTGTACGGACACAGGTCGCGATACGACCTTATGGCGTCCTTCACGATGGCGAGGACGGGCACGATGCGCTCCTTACGACCCTTGCCCAGCACCCGCAATGTGTCCTGATCGGTCGGCGTCGCCCATGTCAGCGACAACGCTTCGCCGAGACGCAGGCCGCAGCCGTACAGAAGAAGCATCAAGGCTTGGTCGCGCGCGGCGAGCCACGGCTCGTCGTACAACGCGCCCGCCGAGCGAATGGCGTCGATGGCGTCTGTCTCGTCCAGAGCCTTCGGGACGCTTTGGGGAAGGCGTGGCGTCTTCACGCTTTTGACCGCCGGGTTGTGAACCCGGTCCGTGCGATCGAGGAACCGGAAGAAGTTGCGCAAGGTCGACATGCCGCGCGCGATGGAGCTGCGCGCGACGCCCTCGTTGGCGCGCTGGGCGAGATAGCTGCGGAAGTCGGCGGGTTTCAGGTCCGCCAGCGTTGCCAGATCGGCGGCGCTTCCCGTGTGCTCGACGAGAAAGCCGAGAAAAGCCGCGAGGTCGCGGCCATAGGCGTCGAGGGTATGGCGCGAGACGCGGCGCTCGGCCGCCAGCCAGCCTTGCCACGCGGCAATGACGCCGGAAAGATCCGCCCCGGCGGCGAAATGGATCGCGGGTGTCTCTAGAGTTTCAGCGTCCACCAGCGGCCCACCGCGTAGCGGCTGACATGCGCGAGAAACGCGATCAGTTCCGTGCCCTGGCCGCTTTCAAAATGATTGGCGGACCGGCAGCCGACGGCGAAGACGCCCACCGGCAATCCTTCGCCCTCGGGCAGCGCGACCAGCGCGTCGGACCGCACGAGGCCCGCGGCGCTGCCGTAGATCAGGGCTTCGCCCTCGGTTTCGGGACGGATTCGGGTCGAGTCCGGCCCGACAAGCTGATCCACCGTTCCTTGCGGCAACGCCTTGACGATGTGACCCGCCTCGACCGGCAGGCTCTCGGTCTCGAACCCGATGGAAATCGCGTCGACGCCAAGATGCACCGGCAGGTCGTCATGCAGAATCTGCGCGAGCTCGTTGTAGTCGCGCGCGTACAGAAGGGCGAGGGCGCATTCCATCGTGCGCTCGACCAGCGACATGTTGGAGCGCGTGGTGTTCACCAGACGGTCGCTGGCCGCTTTCATGTCGTCCACCTGACGGCGCAGGCGGTCGACGACAAAGCGCTGCATGTCGACGACGACGGTGTCGGTCTCGAACCGCGTGTCGGGCGTCAGCGCGCTCAGGATGTCCGGGTTGTTCAGCAGGATGCGCGGATTGCGGCGCAAATAAGCCACGACATCGGCTTCGCGCAATTCCGGTTTTTGTGCGTCGGTTTTACCCGCCGTCAAGTGATCCGCCATGTTCCCCGGCCCCCGTCCTCGTTTTCCACTCATGACGATCGGTCCTTCCGGGCGGGCTCCATCCTAGAGGATGGACTGCCCGGTTTTGGCCCAATCATCCATGAAGGCTTTTAAGCCTTTATCGGTTAAGGGATGGTTGAACAGTTGGCGCAGGGTCGACGGCGGCATGGTGGAGACATGGGCGCCGATCTTGGCGGCTTCCACAACATGCATGGGGTGACGGATCGAAGCCACCAAGACCTCGGTCTCGAAGCCGTAGTTGCCGTAGATCGTGCAGATATCGTCGATCAACTGCATGCCGTCGGTGCCGATGTCGTCCAGGCGGCCCACAAACGGGGAAATGAAGCTTGCGCCGGCCTTCGCGGCCAGAAGGGCTTGGGCGGGCGAGAAGCACAAGGTCACGTTCACCATGGTGCCGTCGTCGGACAGGGCCTTGCAGGTTTTCAGGCCGTCCTGGGTCAGGGGCACCTTGATCGTGACGTTCTTGGCGATTTTCCGAAGGACGTTCGCTTCCTTCATCATCGTCTCGAAGTCCAGCGCGGTCACTTCCGCGCTCACCGGGCCGGGGACGACCGCGCAGATCTCGGCGATCAGGTCGACAAACTTCTTGCCCGACTTCGCCGCCAGCGACGGGTTGGTGGTGACGCCGTCGACCATGCCGGTCGCCGCAAGGTCTTTGATCTCTTTGATGTCGGCGGTGTCGATGAAGAACTTCATTGGACTTGGGTACTCTTTCTTTTCAGCGGGTGATGGTGTCACTAGATTGTAGAGCATGCTTCCCGCGCAATCTATGTCTGAGGCCATCTCTGTGGCCACGTCCAAGGCGATGTCCGAGAACGCCGGGCTGGAACCGGCGCGGTTTGCCGCCGGCGCGCAGGTCGCGGTGCTCCTGCCGTTGCCGGTTGAGTCCGCCTACGACTACAAGGTGCCCGAAGGCGCGGAATTGGCGGCTGGGGATATCGTCGAAGTCCCCTTGGGCCGCCGATTCGAGGTGGGCGTCGTGTGGGGACCGGGGCAACACGCCGTGCGGCCCGAAAAACTCCGCGAAATTGTCCACAGGCTGGAGGTGCCCCCTCTGCCCGCGGTGTCGCGCCGCTTTATAGACTGGGCCGCCGGCTACACGCTGCAGTCGCCGGGCGCGCTGCTCCGCATCGCCATCAATCCCGCCCGCCGGTGGGTGCCGCCGCAACCCGCGACCGCCATCGCGGCCTCCGGGCAATCGTTGACGGCGGCGGGCCTCAAAGCCACGCCCGCGCGGGAAAAAGTCATGGCGGCCGTGGGTCAGGCGACATTTCCGACCGCGGCCGCGCTCGCGGCCAAGGCGGGCGTCAGCGGCGGCGTGATTCGCCAACTGATCGACGCCGGCGCCTTGCGCAATGTGCCGTTGCCTTACGCGTCGCCTTTCGATGCGCTCGATGCGAGCCACGCCCGTGCGCGTCTCGAACCCTTGCAGGCGGAAGCGGCCGCCGATCTCGCGGCCAAGGTCGGCGCCGGTTTTTCCGCAACGGTGCTCGACGGCGTGACCGGGTCCGGCAAGACGGAAGTGTATTACGAGGCCGTGGCCGCGGCCCTCGCTGCCGGGCAACAAGTGCTGATCCTTCTGCCGGAAATCGCGCTCACCGCGCAAAGCCTCTCGCGGTTTGTGAACAGGTTCGGCGGCGCGCCCGCGCTGTGGCATTCCGATCTCAACTACAAGGCCCGGCGCGAAACCTGGGCGGGTGTCGCGCAGGGCGATGCGCGCGTGGTGATCGGCGCGCGGTCGGCCCTGTTCCTGCCGTTCCGCGACTTGGGCCTCATCATCGTCGACGAAGAGCACGAGGCCGCGTTCAAGCAAGAAGACGGCGCGATCTATCACGCGCGCGACATGGCGGTAGTGCGCGCGCGCGAAGGCGCAATCCCTGTGGTTCTGTCGTCCGCGACGCCGTCGCTCGAAACCGTCATCAACGTGCGCAAAAATCGCTACAGCCGCGTTCATTTACCCACGCGCTACAACGCCGCCGTGTTGCCGCGCATCTCTCTCATCGACATGAAAGCGAACCCGCCCGAGAAGGGCGCCTGGGGCCGCGCCTGGCTCGCGCCGCCGCTGGTGAACGCCGTCAACCGCACGCTCGAAAGCGGCGAGCAGGCGCTGCTTTTCCTGAACCGCCGCGGCTACGCCCCGCTCACGCTGTGCCGTACCTGCGGCCATCGTCTGCATTGTCCGCGCTGCACCGCGTGGCTCGTCGAACACAAGCTCACCCGCCGGCTCCAGTGTCACCATTGCGGGTTCGCCGCGCCGCTGCCTGAAAGCTGTCGTTCCTGCGGCGCGAAGGAGTCCTTCGTGCCGTGCGGGCCGGGCATCGAGCGCGTGGCCGAGGAAGCCGTCGCCCGCTGGCCGGAGGCGAACGTGCGCGCCGTCGCCTCCGACACGTTGGAGCGTCCCAGCGCGGTGCAGGAGTTGATCGAGGACATCCTCGCCCACCGCATCGACATTCTTGTCGGCACGCAGGTGCTCGCCAAAGGGCACCACTTCCCGGGGCTGACGCTTGTGGGCGTCGTCGACGCCGACCTCGGGCTTTCCGGGTGGGATTTGCGCGCCGCCGAACGCACCCATCAGCTTCTGCATCAGGTGGCAGGCCGCGCCGGGCGCGCCGAAAAACCCGGGCATGTGCTCTTGCAGACCCACGATCCCGCCCACCCGGTAATGCAGGCGCTGGCGACCGGCGAATCGGAGGCTTTCCTGGAAAGCGAGATCGGCGCCCGCGAGGTTCTTGCGATGCCGCCTTTCGGCCGTTTGACGGCGCTGATTCTGTCGGGTCCGGACGAAGTGGCGGTGATCGCGGCGGGGCGGGTTCTGGCCGCCGCCGCGCCCCAGGGCGACGGAATCGAGGTCTTGGGTCCGGCGCCCGCCTTCATGGCGCTCCTGCGGGGGGTCCACCGTCATCGCCTTCTCCTGAAGACGGATCGGGGAAGGGCGCCCCAGGGCCTCGTGCGCGACTGGCTTTCCGGCGTTAAAATCCCGTCCTCGGTCCGGGTTCAGATCGATGTGGACCCCTATAGCTTCTATTGAATCTATGGAGTCGGGCATGAAAACCTACTGGTTTCCTCAGAAGCGCTACGGATACGGCGCGGGGCTGCCGCTCACGTGGCACGGCTGGGCGGTGATGGCGGCCTTTCTTGCGATTGTGGGTGTCGCCGTCTGGATCAGCGTCATCCGCCCGCACACGGCCCCTTGGATGCTGGCGGGCATTTTCGGTCTGACCGTGCCCTTCGTGCTGGTCTGCCACGCCAAGACCCGGGGCGGGTGGCGCTGGCGCTGGGGCAGCGATCCGGCCCCCTAGCTGTTACAATTCTCCGGTCGCGGGCCCGCCGGTTACGCGCCAAGGCGAATAAGCGGGGCGCGGTTGCGCCTTGGTATGTTGCAAGCGCTATACCGGTGTGCTACCAACCCGCCGGCAATCGCAGCAACGGTCCGAAATGGCCGTAAATCGTTTGCGAAATCAAGCACTTAGCTTGATCTCCGACCCCGACCGGAAGCGTCCGTTTTCGGTCCGGCGGAAGAGCGTTGTTAGTCTTGTCTCAAGGGGCGTTTCACCGGTGGCAACGGATGTGGCAGGGGCCAGTGGCGTAAGCGGGCGCTATGCAAGCGCGCTTTACGACTTGGCCGACGAACAAGGTGCGCTTGACGCCGTCGCCGGCGATCTCGCGAACCTCCAGAAGATGATCGATGAAAGCGACGATTTCCGGCGCTTCATCAAGTCGCCGATCCTTTCGCGCGCCGATCAAAGCAAGGGCATCTCCGCCATCATCGCGAAGGCGCAGCTCTCGCCCATCACGAAGAAATTCCTCGGCCTCGCCGCGCAGAACCGCCGTTTGTCGGCGCTTCCGGGCATGATCAAGGGCTTCCGCGACATTCTCGCCGAACGCCGCGGTCAGGCGTCGGCCGAAGTCGTCAGCGCCGCGCCGCTCAGCGATTCGCAGCGCATGTCGCTCGTCGATAGCCTCAAGAAATCCGTCGGCCGCAACGTCGACATCGTGTCCAAGGTCGATCCGTCGATCCTTGGCGGTCTTATTGTTCGCGTCGGCTCGCGCATGGTCGACAGCTCGCTCCGTTCCAAACTTCAACGCCTCAAGCTTTCGATGAAAGGGGTCGGATAAACTATGGAAATCCGCGCCGCAGAAATCTCCGCAATTCTCAAGCAGCAGATCGCCAATTTCGGCAGTGAAGCTGAATCCGCCGAAGTCGGTCAGGTGTTGGCCGTCGGTGACGGTATCGCCCGCGTCCACGGCCTCGACAACGTCCAGGCTGGCGAGATGGTCGAGTTCCCGGGCGGCATCAAAGGCATGGCGCTGAACCTCGAAACCGACAACGTCGGCATCGTGATCTTCGGCGACGACTCGTCGATCAAAGAAGGCGATACGGTGAAGCGTACCGGCACCATCGTCGACGTTCCGGTCGGCAAGGCGCTCTTGGGCCGCGTCATGGACGGTCTCGGCAACGCGATCGACGGCAAGGGCGACCTGGGCGCCACCGAACGCCGCCTCGCCGAACTGAAGGCTCCCGGCATCATTCCGCGCCGCTCGGTGCACGAGCCCGTGCAGACCGGCTTGAAGGCCGTCGACTCGCTCATCCCGGTCGGCCGCGGTCAGCGCGAGTTGATCATCGGCGATCGTCAGACCGGCAAGACCGCCGTCATCCTCGACACCATCATCAACCAGAAGAAGGTCAACGACGCGGCCAAGAGCGACAAGGAAAAGCTCTTCTGCGTGTACGTGGCCGTCGGTCAGAAGCGTTCCACCGTCGCGCAGGTCGTCAAGACCTTGGCCGACTACGGCGCGCTCGAATACACCATCGTCGTGGCCGCGACCGCGTCCGATCCGGCGCCGATGCAGTTCCTCGCGCCGTACACCGGCTGCGCGATGGGCGAATGGTTCCGCGATAACGGCATGCACGCCGTCATCTTCTACGACGACTTGTCGAAGCAGGCCGTCGCTTACCGTCAGATGTCGCTGCTCCTGCGCCGTCCGCCGGGCCGCGAAGCCTATCCGGGCGACGTGTTCTACATCCACTCGCGCCTCTTGGAGCGCGCGGCGAAGCTCAACGAAGCCAACGGTTCGGGCTCGCTCACCGCGCTTCCGGTCGTCGAAACCCAGGCCAACGACGTGTCGGCCTACATTCCGACGAACGTCATCTCGATCACGGACGGCCAGATCTTCTTGGAAACGACGCTCTTCTATCAGGGCATTCGTCCCGCGCTGAACGTCGGCATCTCGGTGTCGCGCGTCGGTTCGTCCGCGCAGATCAAGGCGATGAAGCAGGTCGCCGGCTCGATCAAACTCGAACTCGCTCAGTACCGCGAAATGAAGGCCTTCGCGCAGTTCGCCTCCGACCTCGATCCCGCCACCCAACGTCTCTTGGCCCGCGGCGAGCGTCTGACCGAACTCCTGAAGCAGCCGCAGTACAAGCCGGTCCCGGTCGAAGAGCAGGTCGTTGTGATCTTCGCAGGCACCAAGGGTTATCTGGATAAGATCGCCGTGCGCGACGTCGGCCGCTTCGAATCCTCGATGCTCGGCGCCATGCGCGAGCGCGCGCCGGACATCCTCGCCGGTATCCGCCAGGAGAAAGCCCTGACCGACGCCATCCAGGCGAAGCTCAAGACCTTCCTCGACGATTTCTCCGCTTCGTTCGCTTAAAGCCGGCAGGATCGTCGAAATAGGACTTAAGCAATGCCTAGCTTAAAAGAGTTCCGCGTCCGTATCGAATCGGTGCAGTCGACGAAGAAGATCACGTCGGCCATGAAGATGGTCGCCGCGTCGAAACTGCGCCGTGCGCAGGAAGCCGCCGAAGCCGCGCGTCCCTATGCCGAGCGCATGGAACGCATGCTCGGCAACCTCGCGGGCGCCGCGGCGGGCCGCGCCGGCGCGCCGGTGATGCTGGCCGGTACGGGTAAGGACGATGTGCACCTCGTCGTCGTCATGACCGCGAACCGCGGTCTCGCCGGCGGGTTCAACTCGAACATCATCCGTTCGTCGCGCCTGCTCGTGCGCGAACTGCTCGAAAAGGGCAAGACGGTGAAGATCCTGGCGGTCGGCCGTAAGGGCCGCGACGCCATGCGCCGTGAGTTCCGCGAGCTGATGGTCGGCGAATACACCGAATTCGCCCGCAAGAAGGTCGCCTTCAGCGAAGCCAACGATGTGGCCAGCAAGATCACCGCGATGTTCGCCAACGGCGAATTCGACGTCGCGACCATGATCTACGCGCGCTTCAAGTCCGCGGTGTCGCAGATCGTCACCCGCCAGCAGATCATTCCGTTCCCGGTGCCGGCGGCCGCCGGCGGAACGGACGCGAAGGTGGTTTACGATTACGAACCTTCGGACAACGAAATCCTCGGCGATCTGTTGCCGCAGAACCTCGCGATCCAGATCTTCCGCGCGATGCTCGAGAACGCCGCGTCGTTCTTCGGCTCGCAGATGGCGGCGATGGACAACGCGACGCGCAACGCCGGCGAAATGATCAATAAGCTGAAGCTGACCTACAACCGTCAGCGCCAAGCCATGATTACAAAAGAACTCATCGAAATTATCTCCGGCGCCGAAGCTATCTAAGCGGGCGCGGGATCTAAGAAGGCATAGGAGAAGACAATGGCGAAGAGCGTCGGAACCATTACCCAGGTGTTGGGCGCGATCGTGGACGTGAAGTTCGACGGCGACCTGCCGGCGATCTTGAGCGCCCTCGAGGTGGACAACAACGGCAAGCGCCTCATCCTGGAAGTCGCCCAGCACACCGGCGAATCCACCGTGCGCTGCATCGCCATGGACACCACCGACGGTCTCGTGCGCGGCAAGGAAGTCAGCGACACCGGTCACCCGATCCGCATGCCTGTCGGCCCCGGCACCCTCGGCCGCATCATGAACGTGATCGGCGAGCCCGTGGACGAGCGCGGCCCGATCGACGCCAAGGACTACTATCCGATTCACCGCGCCGCGCCGAGCTTCGTCGAACAGTCGACGGAAGCGCAGATCCTTCCCACCGGCATCAAGGTCATCGACTTGCTCGAACCGTACCTGAAGGGCGGTAAGATCGGCCTGTTCGGCGGCGCCGGCGTGGGCAAGACCGTGCTCATTCAGGAGCTGATCAACAACATCGCCAAGGGCTACGGCGGTTACTCGGTGTTCGCCGGCGTGGGCGAGCGCACCCGCGAAGGCAACGACCTCTATCACGAGTTCCTGGAAGCCAACATCATCGACAAGGACGGCCCCAACAGCAAAGTGGCGCTCGTGTTCGGTCAGATGAACGAGCCGCCGGGCGCGCGCGCACGCGTCGCGCTCTCCGGCCTCACTCAGGCCGAATACTTCCGCGACGTCGAAGGCAAGGACGTGCTCTTCTTCGTCGACAACATCTTCCGCTTCACGCAGGCCGGCTCCGAAGTGTCGGCGCTCCTCGGCCGTATCCCGTCGGCGGTGGGTTATCAGCCGACGCTGGCCACCGACATGGGCGGTCTGCAGGAACGCATCACCTCGACCAAGAAGGGCTCGATCACGTCCGTGCAGGCCATTTACGTGCCCGCCGACGACTTGACCGATCCGGCGCCCGCCGCCTCGTTCGCCCACTTGGACGCCACGACCGTGTTGTCGCGCTCCATCGCCGAACTCGGCATCTACCCGGCGGTGGATCCGCTCGACTCCACGTCGCGCGCGCTCGATCCGCTCGTCGTCGGTGAAGAACACTACAAAGTGGCCCGTGACGTGCAGCGCGTGCTGCAGACCTACAAGTCGCTGCAGGACATCATCGCCATCCTGGGCATGGACGAACTGTCGGAAGAAGACAAACTGACCGTCGCCCGCGCCCGCAAGATCCAGCGCTTCCTGTCGCAACCGTTCCACGTCGCCGAAGTGTTCACCGGCAACCCGGGCGTGTTCGTGCAACTCGCCGACACCATCAAGGGCTTCAAGGGCATCGTCGCCGGCGACTACGACCACCTGCCGGAGCAGGCCTTCTACATGGTCGGCACCATCGAGCAGGCGATCGAGAAGGGCAAGAAGATGGCCGCCGCCGCCTAAGCGGCCACCATCTCAAGTTAGGATACGCGTATGGCCGACACGTTGAAGCTGGAACTGGTTTCGCCCGAGCGCCTCTTGCTCTCCGAGCAGGTGGAAATGGTGCTCGTGCCGGGCGCCGAAGGCGTGTTCGGCGTGCTGCCGTTGCACGCGCCGACCATCTCCTCCCTGAAGCCCGGCTTCGTGCAGGTCTATAAGGGCGGCGCGGTGACCGAAAGCTTCTTCGTGACGGGCGGTTTCGCCGAAGTCACCGCCAGCACCTGCACCGTGCTGGTGGACGAAGCCATCCCGCAAGGGACCCTGACCCGCGACTACGCCGCCCAGCGGCTCGCGGCGGCGAAGGCGCGCCTCGACCAGGCCGCCAACGACGACGACCGCCGTCTCGCGCAAACCGCGCTCGCCAACGCCGAGGCGATGGTTCAGGCGGCGGCATAGGCCGCTCTCAAAAGTGCCTGATGTGACGGTTTTCTTGCAGGCGTGGTATAGAGAACACCCGCCTCTCCCGCGCGTTCAGGTGTCATGGCCGTAAAGCATTGGAGTCTGGACGATATCGATTGGTCGCGTTTCGACGCGTCCAAGGTGTCGCTTGACCTGATCGCGGTCATCAAGACCGCCGCGATGGTCGAGCGCAACGGCGCCGACTACGGCCTCTATCTCGATGGGGTTTTCCGCGACGATCCCTTGTTCCGCGCGGCCGCCGCCGAATGGGCCAAGGAAGAAGAACAGCACGGCGTCGCGCTGGGCCGCTGGGCCGCGCTGGCCGATCCTGCCTTCGACATGGAGGCGAGCTTCGCGCGTTTCACCGACATGTACAAAATCCCGGTGGATGCCGAAGCCTCGATCCGCGGCTCGCGCACCGGCGAGCTTTGCGCGCGCTGCGTTGTCGAAACCGGCACCAGTTCGTTTTACTCGGCCATCCGCGACGCCGTGGACGAACCGGTCCTGAAACAGATTTGCAAGAACATCGCCGCCGACGAATTCCGGCACTATCAGTTGTTCTACCGGCACATGGAGCGCTATCTCGCGAAAGCGCCCGGAACCGCCTCCACGTGGGAGCGGTTCAAGGTCGCCTTCACCCGTTTCCGCGAAGCCGATGACGACGAGATCGCAAGCGCCTACTTCGCAGGCAATGCCGTCGCCGGGCCCTACGACCGCGCGACATCGAACGCGGCCTATGCCTCACGCGCCTTCGGCTTCTATCAAAAGCGTCATGTCCGCCGGGCGGGCCACATGTTCGCCCAGGCCGCGGGCTTCAATCCCGAGGGCGCCGGCGCGAAGCTCCTCGCCGCGGCGCTGTGGATGGTGATCTGGTTCCGGGGCCGCAAGTTCCGCCCAATCCTGACCGGCGCGTAGAATTTTGTCCCGCCGCATCGACCTTGTTCCCCACGATCCCGCGTGGGCGCGGCGCGCGGCGCAGGAAGCCGGACTGGTCGCCCTTGCGCTGGGTCCGTCCTTGATCCGGATCGAGCATATCGGCTCGACCGCGATCCCCGGGCTCTGGGCGAAACCCACAATCGACCTCATGCCCGTGGTGACGACCCTTGCGGCCGCGGATGCGCGCGAGTCCACGATGATCGCCCTGGGCTACGAGTCGCGCGGCGAATTCGGGTTGGAAGGGCGGCGCTTCTACAGCCGCGACGCCGCCGACGGTCAGCGCCTATTCAATGTCCATTGTTGGGCCGAAGGCCATGAAGCGCTCGCCCGCCACGTGGCGTTCCGCGACTACTTGCGCGGCCACCCCGAGCAGGCGATGGCCTACGAAACGGAAAAGCGGCGCGCCATTGCCGCCGCCAATAACGACTCCGCGCTCTACCAACGCGAAAAAGCCGCCTGGATCGACGCCTGTCAGGCCCGCGCGCTCGCCTGGGTGGCGCGCACCTCCTAAACGCTTGCCGGACGCGGCGGCTTTCCTTCAAGATCGCGAACAGGGGACTCGTTTTATCAGGGGGCCGTCATGGCACGACGTACGTTCGCCGCGATCTTCGCGTGTTCGCTCTTTCTCGGCCATGCTTTTGCGGCCGAGCCCGCCCAACTCCCGACGGTGAAGATCTTCACCACCGGCGGCACCATCGCCGGATCGGGTTCGTCGACGACCGATCTCACCAACTACAAACCGGGCAACATCTCCGGCGATCAGCTTGTCAAAAGCGTCCCGGAACTCCAGCGGTTCGCGCGGACCCCGGTCGAGCAGATCGCCAACGTCGGCAGCTACGACCTCACCATCCCCATCTGGCTGTCGCTTGCCCGCAAGATCAACGAAACTCTAGCCGATCCGAATGTCGCCGGTGTTGTCGTCACGCACGGCACCAACACCATCGAAGAAACAGCCTACTTCCTGAACCTCACCGTGAAGTCCGATAAGCCCGTGGTGCTGGTCGGCGCCATGCGTCCCGCGACGGCGATCAGCGCCGACGGTCCCTTGAACCTGATCAACGCCGTGCGCGTGGCCACGGCCCCGGACGCGCGCGGAAAAGGCGTAATGGTCGTGCTGAACGACGAAATCAGTTCCGCGCGCGACGTCACCAAGGAACACACCTCTCGTGTGGAAGCGTTCCGCCCGACGGACTTCGGCTATCTCGGCTATATCGACGAGGACAAGGTCGCCTTCTATCGCGCGCCCGTGCGCCGCCATACCTCACGTTCCGAGTTCGACGTCGCGAAGCTCGAGGCGCTGCCCCAGGTGGACATCCTTTACGCCTATATCCAACCCACGCTCGGTCTGGTGGATGCGCTCGTGAAGGCGGGCTCCCAAGGCATCGTGTTCGCGGGCACCGGCGCAGGCGATATCTCGACCGCCGAACGCCAAGCGCTGAAGCCGACGATGCAGATGAAACCGGACGCACGCCCCGTCTTCGTGCGCTCCAGCCGCGTGGGCAACGGCCGCGTCGTCCCCACCAAGGACTATGAGCCCTTCGGCATGATCGCCGCCGACACGCTCAATCCGCAAAAGGCGCGCATCCTTTTGATGCTTGCGCTCACCAAGACCCGCGACCCGAAGGAACTGCAGCGCATCTTCTCCGAATACTAGAACCTGTTCCGGAAAAGTGTGGGTGGGTCTCCGACGAGAGCGGGTTCAATCAAAAGAACCCGAGGTCCCGTCATGGCGTCATGCCGGGACCTCATGCTGAAAATCCTCAGGCGCGATTGTGACGCCCCGCGAACTGCTGCAGAGTAACGGCCTCGTCCGATGAGGGGGTCGTTATGCGCCGTACACTTTCCAGTGTCGTTGTTCTCGCGCTTCTTATGGGTAGCGCGGCGCTTGCGCAGCAACGGGAATTGTCGCCCGAACGTAAGGCCGACACTGAAGCCTTACGCGCCATTGCGAAAGCGACGCCGGACCTGCCCGGGCAAATCATTGAAGTGAAGGTGAGCCAGGAACTTGTCGGCCCGTCGGCGATGGCGGCGGGTCAGGACGGGACGATCTATGTGCTTCACCGCCCGGCCGAGGCGAAGAAGGACGGCGATCCCATCATGGTGTTCGACGCCAAGGGAACCTTCCTGCGATCCTTCGGCAAGGGCCTGTACAAAATTCCTCACGGCATTCGCGTCGATCCGGCCGGCGACGTGTGGACCATCGACTCGTCGACTTCGATGGTCCTGAAATTCTCGCCCGAGGGGAAGAAGCTGATGGAGATCGACGTCGGCGGCATCCCCGATCCTGAGCGCGCGTTTTGCGGGGCGACGGACATCGCCTTCGCCAAGACCGGAAACCTGTTCATCTCGGACGGCTACTGCAACAGCCGCGTCATCGAATACACCGCCGACGGCAAGAAGCTGCGCGAGTGGGGCGCGCGCGGGACCGGTCCCGGCCAGTTCATGAACGTGCACGCCATTTCCATCGCCGAGGACGGCACGCTCTACGTCGCCGACCGCGAGAACGGCCGCGTGCAGTGGTTCGACCAGAGCGGAAACTATCTCGGTGAAAAGAAGTTCGGCGGCCAGCTTTTTTCCGTGACCGTGGCGCACGATGGCGGCGTCTATGTCGGCACCCAGCCGCGCGATGTCGACTTCGCGACCGATCCTTTCCTGTTCAAGTTCGATCCCAAGAGCGGCAGGATCATCGGCAAGGTCGATATGCCCGCGCATCAGCTCAGCCTCGGGCCGAATGGCGCGCTCTATCCCGGCACGCGCCGCCGGGGCATTCTGGTGTTCCAGCCGAAGTAAAACGCGAAGGGGGCTCGCCGCCGGCTAGCGCTTGCGCGCGGCCGCGGGCTTTTTCTTTTTCGCGGCCTGCGGTTTGCGCAGCGCGGCGACCTTGTCCTTAAAAGCCGCGACCACCTGGATGTAGATGTCGCGTTTGAAGCCGACGATCATCTTCGGCAGGCTCTCGAACGTCGCCCATTTCCAGGCCGAGAATTCGGCGTGTTCGGTCGCGATGTCGATATCGGCGTCCGTGCCGACGAAGCGCATCAGGAACCATTTCTGCTCCTGTCCGCGGAACTTTCCCTTCCACACCTTGTGTTGAAGGTCGGCCGGAAGATCGTACCGCAGCCAGCTGCGTGTCGCCGCGACGATGCGCGCCTTGTCTGTCCCGATTTCCTCGCGCAGCTCGCGCAACGCGGCGGCACGGGGCCGCTCGTTCTTGTCGATGCCGCCCTGGGGCATCTGCCACGCGTCCGGGGTGTCGACCCGCTCGGCCACGAAGACCTTGCCCTTCGCGTTCAACAGCACGATCCCGACACCGCGGCGATAAGGCTTGCCGCCGGTTTTCTTTGGCGCGGTCATGGGGGTGCTTTACTTGATCAGGACGCTGGAGATGGGCGCCAGCACCACGCCCTTCTTCTGCGCTTGGTCCATCCACAGCACCAGGCGCTCAAAACTGACCGGCTTCGCGTTCAAGGATGCGATGGCGCTGCCCTGATAGCGTGCAAGGCGTTCGGCGTAATCCAGGCGCGCATCGATGGCCGCGCGGAACGGCCGCTCGTCGAGCACGACGTCGGCCACCGCCGTCGGGATCGTCGCTTCACCGACGCGCACGCCCGGCGATCCTTGCACATAGAACAGGTTCTGCTCTTTCAGCTTGGAGAACAGCGGGGTGATGTGCGGGTCGGACTCGCGGAACTTTGTGCCGCTCGCGTCGAACACGCCGATCGCGCCCGCGGACGCCTTGATGATCGCGTCCAGGCGCTCGGTGTTGTCCTTCAACTCCAAGGTGGTCAGCAGGCCGAGCGGGCCCGGGTCTTCCGCCGGAAACTGTTTGCTCTCCAGCGGCACTTCCACCAGCACCTCGTGCCCCGCGGCCTTGGCGCGGTCCACCCAGGTCTTGAGGTTGCGGGCATAAGGACTGAAGGCCAACGTGACTCCGGCGGGCAGTTTGGTGATGGCGGCTTCGGTCGCGGCCTGGCTGAGACCCAACCCGCGCACGACGACCGCGAGTTTGACCGCGCTGCTGGCGGCGGGCGCGGCGGCGTCTTTCTTCACATCGCGCAAAGCCGCGAAGCGGGGCGGCGGCGCGCTGACGGCGACGCGGTCCGTCGGCGGCAGCGGCGGTTCGACAAGGCGCGGGCGGCCGCCCGCGACGCTCGGGCCGGCGTCGCCGGAGGCGGCGAAGCGATCCGGCGCGCCCGGGGCGACGCCGGGCGCGTTCAAGGCCGGGATGCCCGCGATGACAGCGGGTGTTTCGTCCGCCGGCGCCGCGGGCGTCGCGACAGGAGGTGTTGCGGGCGTCGCCGCCGGCGCGGCCGGTTTCGCGGCCGCAGGAGGCGCAGCGGCGACTTGCGTTTCCTTCGCGGCGGCGGGCGCCGGCTTCGCGGGTGGCGTCGCGGCGGGGACAGGTTTCGCGGGCGCGGGCGGCGGCGTGACGGCGGCGGTGGTCGCCGGGGGGGTGATTGCAGGTGGGGTGATCGCAGGTTTCGCCGTGGCGGTGGGCGGTGCGGCCGCGGCGGGCTTCGCGGCCGGCGTGGGAGCGTCGAGGCCTAGCCGCGCGCCCTCCTCGACGGGCGGTTGCGCGGAAAGCCAGGGACGGCGCGCGGCCGAACGGTCGGTCGCCGCGGTGGCGTCTTGAACGACGGCGTCTTGAGCGGCGGAGTCGGACGCGGGCGCTGCGGGGGTATCGCCTTCCTCGACGATTTCCAGGTCGGCGAAGGTGCCCGCCACCGGCGGCGCGGCGACTTGGGGCTCGCCGGTCAGCAGCACATAGCCGATGAATCCGATCACGGCGGCGAAGGTAAGCCCGCTCGCGCCCAGCGCGACTTTCGGGCCGAGGCCGGCGAAACGGGGCGCCTCCTCGTCGTCATAGAAGTCGTCGTCTCCGTCGCCGCCAAACGGATCCTTCACGGTGCTTTTCCGGAACCGGTCAAACAGGCCCATCGCTCTCCTCCGGCCGCGCGCGGCTCGGCGCGCGGGTCATATGATACCCCGATTATCTTCTAGGCGGAGCACCCTTAAGAGCCTGTTAAACCCCGAAAATAGAAACGGCCCCACAGGGGTTTCCCGCAGGGCCGTTTGGAGATTGTAAGCGGCTTCGTTCCTGACCGCCTAGTTCACCGTGGGCGGCTTCGCGTCGGCGCGCTGATACAAGGCGATGCCCTGCAGGAGGTCGAGCGCGCGCTGAAGCTGATAGTCCTCCGGCTCGGCCGGTTTGGCGGCCGAGGCCGTCTGCGCTCCGGTCGCGGGCTTCGCCGCGTCGGCAGCGGGCTTCGCGGCGTCCGGCGCGGGTTTCGCGCCCGACTGCGGGCCGGGAACCGCCGGCGCGGGCGTCGCTTCCGGGGCTTCCGGCTTTTCGTTTTCGTTACGCAGCGAGTGCGGCAGATCGCGCTCCGACCGCGAGAAGCCCGCGCTCGGCGTTCCGATCGGTTCGACGCGCGCCGGCTTCACTTCGATGTCCGGATCGATCCCGGTCGCCTGGATCGAGCGGCCGCTCGGCGTGTAGTAACGCGCGGTCGTCAAACGCATCGCGCTCTCGCCGCGCGCCAGCGGGATGATCGTCTGCACCGATCCTTTGCCGAAGCTCTTGGTGCCCAGCAGGATCGCGCGGCCGTGGTCTTGCAGCGCGCCCGCCACGATCTCGGAGGCCGAGGCTGAGCCGTCGTTGATCAGAACGACAAGCGGCTTGCCGTCCGTCAGATCGCCCGGCTTCGCGTTATAGCGCTGGGTTTCCTCGCTGTGGCGCGTGCGGGTCGAGACGATCTCGCCGCGGTCGAGGAACGTGTCCGACACCGACACGGCTTGGTCGAGCAGACCGCCCGGGTTGTTGCGCAGATCGATCACATAGCCCTTCACCTTCGGGCCGAGTTTCGCCTTCAACGACTTGACGGCGGCGTCCAAGCCGACCTGCGTCGTTTCGTTGAACTGATTGATGTCGATATAGCCCACGTCGCCCTCGACGCGGCTCTTCACCGACTGCACGCGCACCACGGCGCGCACCAGCTTCACGTCGAAGGGTTCGGTTTCCGCCCGGCGCAAGGTGATGGTGATCGGCGTGTTGACCGGCCCGCGCATCTGTTCGACCGCGTCCTGCAGCGTCAGGCCGACGGCGGGTTTGCCGTCGATGCCGATGATGAAGTCGCCCGGCTGGACGCCCGCGCGGCTGGCCGGCGTATCGTCGATCGGCGACACCACTTTCACAAGGCCGGCTTCCATCGTCACTTCGATGCCGAGACCGCCGAACTCTCCCTTGGTCTGTTCCTGCATCTCCTGGAAGCTCTTGGCGGGCATGTAGCCCGAGTGCGGATCCAACGAGGTCAGCATGCCGTTGATCGCGGATTCCAGAAGGTCCTGGTCGGTCACTTCCTCGACGTAGTCACGGCGCACGCGCTCGAACACATCGCCGAAAAGTTCGAGATACTTGTAGGTGTCGTCGGAGAACTTCGCGTTCGACTTCTCCGCCGCCGTGCTCGGCAGCAGAGGGGCGGTCACAGCGCCCGCGACGAACGAAACAGCCGCGGCGACGGCAATGTATTTAACGCGCATAGGATTTCACACCGTTCGTAAGAGAGGGTCTCATCTACTCGCTATTTTTCCCGTGCGATCCGCGAGCCATGGCAACGGATTGATGGGCTGGCCGTCACGGCGCAGTTCGACATAGAGCGAAGCGGCGGCTGCATCGTCCATCACGCCCAGCGGTTCGCCTGCCAAAACCCGGCTTCCGACCTCGCCGTCGATGCGCCCTATACCAGCCAATAATGTATGATATCCCTCGCTATGTTCGATGATCAATAGTTGGCCATACCCGCGGAAGGGGCCGGCGAAGGCGATCACGCCGTCGAACGGCGCGATCACTTGCGCCCCGGCGGCCGCTTTGATGGTGATGCCTTTTGTGCGTAATCCGGCGGTATCCGTCGAATCCGCCGATTCCCCGTATTTGGCCGAAAGGCTGCCCGCCACGGGATAGGGCAGGGTTCCCCGGGCCTTGGCGAAAGACCTGGTTACAGCAACTTCATCCGGGGTCGCGGCGGGTGGCGGTGGAGCGACTCGCGCTGCGGCTGTCTGGGACTCTTTGGCCTTCGATTGGGTCGCCTCAGCCTTGGCGCGGGCGTCGGCGGCCTTTTTCTCGGCCGCGGCCTTCTCCGCGGCGATTTTGCGTTCAGCCGCCTCGCGTTTGGCTTTTTCCTCCGCCAGTTTCGCGAAAAGCGCCCGCAGGTCTTCGGCCTCCTGCGCCAGCTTCTTGACCCGCGCGCTCACCTCGTCCGAGCGCAGCGCGATCTTCTCTTGCCGCGCCGCGCGCTCCGCCAGCGTTGTTTCCATGCGCTTGCGTTTCTCGATCAAGGCCGCGGTCGACGCCGCGGCTTGCGCGCGCTGCTCCACCACCGCCGCGCGGACGCGGTAAAGCTCGGCCAGCTCCGCCTGCAACGCCGTGGTGGATTCCTTGAGGTTCGGCAGCGCCGCGCGCAACAGGATCGCCGTGCGCACCGCGTCGTCCGGCGACAGGGGATTGAGCGTCAGCGCATCCGCCGGACGCACCGCGAGGCGCTGCAAGGCCATGAGCGCGTCGCGCATCTGCGCGTCGCGGCGGCCCAGGGTCTTGCTCGCGGCCTGTTCGGCGGCTTCCATCTCGGCGATCCGGTTCTCCATCACCAACAGGGAATATTCCTGGTCCTGGATGTCCTTGGCCAGCGCGATGCTGTCGTTGCGCAGCTTCTCGATGGCGCGGCTGGTCGCGGTGGCCTCACGCGCAAGACGCTGGCTCTCGTCCTCGCTCTGTTTGAGGTCGCGCTCCAGCGCTTTCAATTGCGCGGGGTCGGGCGATGTCTGCGCAAATACCGGACTCGCCGCGAGCGCGGCGGCCAGAAGGAAGAGATATGCGCTAGGCTTTCGCACGGCTGGCGAACGATCCGGCGTCCGTTGCGTCCGCCGCCTGCACGAGCAGCGAGCGGCCCGTCATCTCGGCGGGCGGCGCGATGTTCAGAAGATCGAGTACCGTCGGCGCGATATCCGCAAGCCGTCCGTCCCTCAGGCGCCCGACCGTCGCGGGTCCATTGACCAGCACCGCCGGCACGACGCCGACGGTATGTTGGGTATGGGCCTCGTGCGTCGCGGGGTCGCGCATCATTTCCAGGTTGCCGTGATCGGCGCAGATCAGCATCGCGCCGCCCACTTTTTTCAAGGCCGTTTCCAGGCGCGCGAGCGCCGCGTCGATGGTCTCCGCGGCTTTGATCGCGGCCGGTAAAATACCGGTATGTCCCACCATGTCGCCGTTGGCGTAGTTCACGATGATGACGTCGAAACGATGATTCTCGATGGCGTCGACGATGCGGTCGGTGACTTCCGGCGCGCTCATCTCCGGCTGAAGGTCGTAGGTCGCGACCTTGGGGCTCGGGATCAGGATGCGTTCCTCGCCGGGGAATTCCTGCTCCACGCCGCCGTTCAGGAAGAAGGTGACGTGGGCGTATTTTTCGGTCTCGGCGATGCGCAACTGCTTCAAACCCGTGCGGCTCAAGACTTCGCCCAGCGTGCTGGCGCCGGTCTCGCCGGGGAACATCACGGTCATGAAGGCATTGTGCGCCTGGGAATATTCCGTAAGGCCGGTGGCGGCGGCGAAGCGCACGATGCGCGCGCGGCCGAAGCCGTCGAACGACGGCCACAGCAGCGCCGCGAGAATCTGGCGCGCGCGGTCGGCGCGGAAGTTCGCCATCAGCACGCCGTCCCCGTCCTTCATGCCGCGGTAGTCGCCGATCACGGCGGGCAGCATGAACTCGTCGGTCAGGCGCGCGTCGTACGAGGCGCGGATCGCGCTCAACGGGTCGGCGAACTGCGCGCCCTGGCCGTCGACCATCGCCACATATGCTTTTTCGACGCGGTCCCAGCGTTTGTCGCGATCCATGCCGTAGTATCGCCCGCCCACGGTGACCACTTTGGTGCGCGGCAGACCTGAAATCGCCTTCAGGAAATCTCCCATGAAGCCGAGACCGGACGAGGGCGGCGTATCGCGGCCGTCGAGCAGCGCGTGGATCGCGACCGGAACGCCCGCCGCGTCGATGAGGGCCGCCAGCGCCGCGATCTGGTCCATGTGCGAATGCACGCCGCCGGGCGACAGCAGGCCCACCAGATGCGCGGTCCCGCCCGAGATTTTCAGTTTGGCGATGAAGTCGGTGAGGGCGGGGTTCGTCTTGATCGCGCCCTCGGCGATCGCCTTATCGATGCGCGGCAGGTCCTGCATCATCACCCGGCCCGCGCCGATATTCATATGCCCCACCTCGGAGTTGCCCATCTGCCCGTCGGGCAGGCCCACGTCCAGGCCGCTGGTTTCCACCAGGGCATGGGGGCAGGTGGCGATGAAGCGGTTCCAGGTCGGCACGTTCGCCAGCGCGATGGCGTTGTCGGTGGTCTCGACCCGGTGTCCCCAGCCGTCCAGGATGGCGAGGACGACGGGCTTCGGGCGGGAGGGGGGGCTGACGGCGTTCATGATCGGGTCCAGGCAGTATATCTTAGATATGCCGTCCTCAACGATGCGCGAGGGGACGATGCGCGAAGGGCCGGATTCTCGGGTTCTTGTGAGCCGTCGCACGCGGCCTTGCAATTAAAAAAAGCGTGTTGCGCGAATAAGTTGTGAGGTTTTTCCCAACCCTTGCTAAAGGCGCGCCTTCATCTGATATAGTGCCCCTCGAGAGGCTGGCGATGGACGGATCCCTCGCCAACCCGGTCAGGTCCGGAAGGAAGCAGCCGTAACGAGTTTCGGTTCGGGTCGTCGTCCAGTCTCTCACCCTTTTTTCCCGCCCCGCGTCAGCCGAGACCCGATGGATGTTCCTGTGACCGACCGCGTTTCTGCCGAGTCAGGGGAAAACGCGGGCGCATACCAGGTTCTGGCCCGCAAATACCGCCCGACCACCTTCGGCCAGCTTGTCGGCCAGGATGCGCTGGTCCGCACCCTCACCAACGCCATCACCTCCGGTCGCCTCGCGCACGGCTATATGCTCACCGGCGTGCGCGGGGTCGGCAAGACCACCACCGCGCGCCTCATTGCCCGGGCGCTGAACTGTGTCGGCGCCGACGGCGCGGGCGGGCCCACGCCCAACCCTTGCGGAACCTGCGTCCATTGCACCGCGATCGCCGAGGACCGTCACGTCGACGTGCTCGAGATGGACGCCGCCAGCCGCACCGGCATCGACGATATCCGCGAGCTTCTGGAAGGTGTGCGCTACCGCCCCGTCTCGGCGCGCTTCAAGATCTACATCATCGACGAAGTGCACATGCTGTCCGACAAAGCGTTCAACGCGCTTTTGAAGACGCTCGAGGAGCCGCCCGAGCATGTGAAATTCATCTTCGCCACCACCGAGATCCGCAAGGTGCCGGTGACGGTGCTGTCGCGCTGCCAGCGGTTCGACCTGCGCCGGATTGAAAGCGCGGCGCTCCAGGAGTTATTCGCCGCCGTCAGCAAGCGCGAAGGCGCCGCCGTTGACGCCGCCGCATTGGCGCTTGTCGCGCGCGCCGCCGACGGTTCGGCGCGCGACGGTCTTTCCATTTTGGATCAGGCGATTTCCCAGGCCGGGGGCAATACCGTCAGCGAAATGGCGGTGCGCGACATGCTCGGCCTCGCCGACCGCGCGCTTGTGTTCGATCTCCTGGAATCCGTCATGAAGGGTGACGTGAAAACGGCGCTCGATATCCTCGCCAATCAATACGCCGCCGGCGCGAGCCCGGTCGTGGTGGTGCAAGACCTCCTGGAACTCGTGCACTGGCTGACGCGGTTGAAGGTCGCGCCCGACGGCGCGGCCGATCCGGCGCTGGCCGAAACCGAGCGCACCCGCGGCGTTGCCATGGCCGAGAACCTCTCCATGGGCATCCTGACCCGCGCGTGGCAGATGCTGTTGAAGGGCTTGAGCGAAGCCCGCGCCGCGCCCATGCCGCTGCAGGCGGTCGAGATGGTGCTGGTGCGCCTCGCTTATGCGGCCGATCTTCCCACGCCCGCCGATGCCGTGAAGTCGCTGGAAAGCGGCGGCGCTGTTGCCGGCCGTCCGGCGGCTGCGCCCGCGCCGCGTCCGCCCGCGCGCCCCGTCATGTCCGCGGGGATGTCGTCCGGCCAAGCGGCCATTGCGGCCGATCACGTGCCGCAAGCGGTCGCCGTGCCGCAGCCCACCGCCGAAGCGCTGCCGCAGCCGCAGTCGTTCGCCGAAGTGGTGAAGCTTTTCATCGCCAAGCGCGAAGCGGTGCTGGGCACACACCTTCATCGCAACGTGCACCTCGTGCGGTTCGAGCAAGGGCTGATCGAATTCAAGCCCGCGCGTCTCGCGCCCGCCGATCTCGCGGGGCAAGTGGGCAAAATCCTCACCGCCTGGACCGGGCAACGCTGGGTCGTCAGTGTCGCCAACAGCGCCGGCGCGCCGACGCTGTACGATCAGGAGATCGAGGCTGCGAAAACCGATCCCCTGGTGAAATCGATTCTTGAAGCCTTCCCGGGCGCGACGGTGGAAGCCATCCGTCCCGCCGACAAATAGCTCAAAAGGTACAATGAAAAATCTCGGAAATATCATGAAGCAGGTCCAGGACATGCAGACGCGCATGGCCGAGATGCAGGAGAAACTTGCCGAGATCGAGATCGCCGGCAACGCCGGCGCGGGCATGGTGCAGGCGACCTTGAACGGCAAGAGCGAGCTGAAGCGCATCAAGATCGATCCCAGCCTGATGAACCCCTCCGAGACCGAAGTCCTGGAAGACCTCATCGTCGCCGCCGTCAACGATGCGCGCGGCCGGGTCGAGAAACACGCCCAGGACGAAATGAGCAAACTCACCGGGGGGCTTCCGCTGCCGCCCGGTTTCAAGCTTCCCTTCTAGGCGTACCGTTCGTGGCCGGCCCCGAAATCGAGGCGCTGATACGCCAGCTCTCGAAGCTGCCGGGCCTGGGTCCGCGCTCGGCGCGCCGCATCGCGCTCGCGCTCATCAAGCGCAAGGAATCCCTGCTCGATCCCCTGGTGCAGACCCTCGGGGCCGCGTCCCAGACGGTGAAGATCTGTTCGGCGTGCGGCAACTTCGACAGCCGCGATCCCTGCACCATCTGCGCCGATCCGCGCCGCGATCCGGCGATCGTCTGCGTCGTCGAGGATGTGGCCGACTTGTGGGCGCTTGAGCGCACGGGGGCTTTTCGCGGGCGCTATCACGTCACCGGGGGCCTGCTCTCGCCCTTGGACGGCATCGGCCCCGGCGATCTCAAGATCGACAAACTGGTGGCGCGCGCGCAAGCGCCCGAGGTGAAAGAGGTGGTCCTCGCGCTGTCCGCCACCGTCGACGGTCAAACCACCGCCCACTATATCGCCGAACGGTTACAGGCGGCGGAGATCACCGTTTCCGGCCTCGCGCACGGCATGCCCATCGGCGGCGAACTGGATTATCTCGACGACGGCACGATCTCGGCCGCGCTCACGGCCCGCCGTCCTGTTTGAGCCCGCCGTCCTGTATGATCGGCTTCGCATCGGTCGCCGAATTCCCAAAATCGCAACCTTTCCGCGTCACGTCTGTGCCATAATCGACGCCTATATTCTAAGATGAAAAGTCACGTGCTGCGTGTGATGCCGCGCTTGTTCTTCCAGGACGGGCTCGTCCGCAGTCTCAGGAGGTCGATATGTTGAAATCGTTCGCTATCGCGGCGGTCGCGATTCTTGCGCTCGTCGGTTGCGCGTCCACCAAGTACGTCACGTCGGACGTCACGCGCTACAACGCCATGACCGAAGCGCCGCAAGGCAAGACCTTCGCGATCGTCGCGCTCGACGAGGACCAGGAATCGAGCTTCGCCTTCAAGCAATTCGGCGACCAGATGAACGAACGCCTCTCGGCGCTCGGCATGCGCCAGTACACCGGCGGCGGCGGGCCCACCAGCGCCGACTTCGTGGTCACGCTGCGTTACGCCGTATACGGCCCCACGGCCGATGTGCGGACCCGCTACTCCGGCTTTGGCCCCCGTCCCGGTTTTGGGTTCGGCTATGGCTACGGTCCCTACTGGGGCCGCGGTCCGTTCGGCTACATGGGATACGACCCCTTCTGGGACGATCACTACGACATCGAGACCCGCCAGCTTTTCACGCGCCGCGTCGAGGTGAACGTGTTCCGGGGTTCGACCTATAATTCCGAGCGCAAGGACCGTGTCTTTGAAGGCCGCGCCGTCAGTTCCGGCCTGAACGGCCAGATCGAGCCGGTGATGCCTTACATCCTGGATGCGATCTTCCAGGAATTCCCCGGCCGCTCCGGCGAAACCAAGACCGTCAACGTCCAGGTGCCCGACGCCGTCGAACGCGCCGCGCCCCGTCCGGCGCCCAGCTCGGCTTACTAAAAGTTCAGCTTACTAAATAGGTCGAGGGTAAAACCAAAAAGCCGGATTTCTAGGGGAGTCCGGCTTTTTTGTTCACTCCGCCGAGAGGCGAAACGCGGGCGGCGCACCCGCGTCCTGTTCGACGCGCACCTGCGCCGCATCGCCCTCCAGCGGCATGTTCTCGATCTCATGGCCGCGTTTGACGATCTTGGACGTCGAGGTCTGGATCTCCCGCACGTCCTTCACCGCCTGATCGAAGTGTGTCGAAAGCGCGCCCACGCGTTTGTCCAACCGTGCCACGTCCTCCATCATCTTTCCGATTTCCTTTTGGATGATGTGCGTCTGCTCGCGCATGCGCGCATCCTTCAGGATGGTGCGCACCGTGGTCAGGGTCGCCATCAAGGTCGTCGGCGAGACGATGAACACGCGCCGCTTGAAACCTTCCTCCACCACTTGCGGGAATTTATCGTGCAGCGTCGCGAACACCGATTCCGCGGGCACGAACATGATGGCGGAGTCCGCGGTCTCGCCGGGCACAATGTATTTCTCGGCGATGTCCTTGATGTGTTTCAGAACGTCGGCGCGGAACGCCTGTTCGGCGGCGGCGCGCGCGCGGTCGTCCGCGGCGGCGCTCATCTGCACAAAGGCCTCGTGCGGATACTTGGAGTCCACCGCGATCACGCCCGGCGGGTTCGGCAGGCGGATCACGCAGTCCGCGCGCTTGCCGTTGGTCAGCGTCACCTGGAAGTCATAGGCCGTGCGCGGCAGCATGTTGCGCACCAGGTCTTCCATCTGGGTCTGGCCGATGGCGCCGCGCGCCTGTTTGTTCGACAGGATGTCTTGAAGACCCACCACCTCCGCCGACAGTTCGGTGATATTCTTCTGCGCGGCGTCGATCACCGCCAGGCGTTCGGACAGCGCGCCCAACGCCTCGGCATTCTTCGTCGTGGTCTTTTCCAGGTTCTCGCCCACCTTGCGCGACACGTCGGCCAGGCGTTCGTCCAGAAGTTGGCGCACGCTGCCTTCCTGGGCGCGCAGTTGTTCGGCCATGTGGTTCTGCGCGGCGGCCTGGCTCTCGGCCATCTGCGCCAGCCGGCCGGCCAGCATGTTTTGCGCGTCCGCGAGGCGCGCCGCGGT
This sequence comes from uncultured Rhodobacterales bacterium, assembly GCA_964576515.1. Classification (GTDB taxonomy): domain Bacteria; phylum Pseudomonadota; class Alphaproteobacteria; order Rhodospirillales; family Rhodospirillaceae; genus SHVO01. Next base: position 220,567 of record CAZNUW010000003.1, on the reverse strand, counting down.
CTCCGTCAGCGCGGTCAGATTTTCGTCGCCGCCGCGGCTGGATTTGCGCAAGAGCAGAAAAACGATCGCCCCCGCCGTCACCGCCGCCAGGACGATCGCCAGCCCGAAAATGCCCGCCGTTCCAGAATCCATCCGTCCTCGCCGCGCGAAACGCCTATAAGTCGCAGATATGAAAGTATTTTTTGGCCGTGGAAGTTGCAGGCTTGCAATGTGCACACTGCCTCAACCGTGCCATCATCCCGAGACTAAATGAAATCTCACGCCCCGGCCACTTGCGGTTTAGAGAACGAGTAACGCCCCATGATTCTGAAGCCCATGATCCTGAAGAACCTCTCCACCATCGCCCTCACGGTTTCGCTTGCCGTCATGTCCGCTCCAATGGCGGCCCAGGCGCAAACTGTCGATGTCCCCGCGCCCGCGGGCAACGCCGACCTCACCGTTTACGGCAACAACTTCGCCATGGTGCGCGAGCGGCGCGCGTTCAAGCTGCCGGGCGCGTCCGCGCAGTTGCTGCTGGGCGGCGTCTCGCGCGAGCTTCAGCCGGAAACGGCGTTCCTCCAGGTTCTCAAAGGCGACGCCGTGCGCGTCACCGAACAGATCTTCAACTTCGACGTGGTCACCCCCAGCCGCTTGTTGGAGCGTGCGGTGGGCAGCGAGGTCAGCGTGATCTCCGTCAATCCCGGCAACGGCCGCGAGATGACCGAGCGCGCCCGCGTGCTCAGCGTCAACGAAGGCCTGGTGCTGGAAATCAACGGCAAGATCCACACCAACCATCCCGGGCGCATCGTGTTCGATAGCTTGCCGGCCGGCGTGCGGCCGCAACCCACCCTCTCGATGGCCGTGACCGGCAAGGGCGCGCAGGACGTGGAGGCCGAGTTCAGCTATCTCACCGGCGGGCTCTCGTGGCGGCCCGACTATGTCGCCCAATACGATTCCGACGCCAACCGCATGGACCTTCTGGCCTGGGCGACCGTCACCAATACGACCGGCACCGATTTCCCCAATGCGAAGCTGAAGCTGATCGCGGGCGACGTGAACCGCGACCAGCGGACCGTTCCGCCGGTGCCGATGCGTGCGATGGCTATGAAGGCCGAGGCCGCCGATATGGCGATGGCGCAGAACTTCGGCGCGGGTGTCGCCGCGACGGCGTCGCTCGCCACCCATGTCTATGCGATCCCGAAACTCACGAGCCTCGGGGCCTTCGAGACCAAGCAGCTAGGCCTCCTGAACAGCCCGTCGATCCCCGTGCGCCGTCAATACACCGTGCGGGCGCAACCGCACTTCTTCACCCAGCAGATGCGCGGGCCCCAACAGGAGATGCGCGCCTCCGTCGAACTGATGTTCAAGAACGACGCGGCGGCGAAACTCGGCGTGCCGCTTCCGGCGGGCGTCGTGCGCGTATACGGCCAGGACGCCGAAGGCGCGCCGCAGTTCATGGGCGAGGACCGCATCGGCCACACGGCCGTCGGCGGCGAGGTGACCCTGGCGCTCGGCAGCGACTTCGACATCCCCGTGACGCGTGAACAGGTCAACTTCGTGCGCGCCACCGACAACATCACCCTTGTCACCTGGCGCGTGACCGTCAGCAACGCGAAGGCGCGGCCCGTGAGCGTGCGGGTGATCGAGCCCATCCCCGGTTCGTGGGAAATCGCCAAGGAGTCGCAGATCCACACCAAGCTCGACGCCGGTTCGGCGCTTTGGACCTTGGAGGTTCCGGCCAAGGGCAAAACCGTATTGGAATACAACGCGCGCATTACCTATTAACCCCGCGCGCCGCACCCGGCGTTTTCCGCCCGCGTTTTCGTCGTTTTCCGCGTTGACGCCCGGGGCCCCGGGCCTTATCTGGAGCCCATTATGGCGCTCCTGGAAATCCTCGTTGCCCCCGATCCCCGGCTGAAGAAAAAGGCCGTCGCGGTCGAACGCGTCGATGCTGCCGTCGCGAAGTTGATGAACGACATGCTCGCCACCATGTACGACGCCCCCGGCGTCGGCCTGGCGGCGCCGCAGGTCGGCGTGTCGAAGCGCATCATTGTGGTCGATCCGGCCCAGGGCGACGAAGCGCCGCGCCCCCTCAAGATGGCGAACCCGGAAATCGTCTGGAAATCCGAGGACACCAAGCCGCACGAGGAAGGCTGCCTGTCGCTGCCCGAGGAATACCAGGAGGTCGTCCGCCCCGCCTCCATCAAGGTGCGCTACCTCGACGAGCAGAACGAGATCCGCACCCTCGACGCCGACGGCCTTCTCGCCGTCATCATCCAGCACGAGATGGATCACCTCGAAGGCGTGCTGTTCGTCGATCATCTCTCGGCCCTGAAGCGCAACATGATCATCAAGCGCCTCACCAAGATCAAAAAGTTCGAGCAGAAGTCGTCGAAGCGCCAGCCGGTCGAAGTCGAGTAGCTTTTCGCGAAGCCTCTTGAGTTCCGCGCGTCGGTGCGCGAAGGGGTATCTCTGCGTTTTTTGGAAAACAGCGGTCCCGACGCCATGCGCATCGTCTTCATGGGAACCCCTGACTTCTCCGTCGGCGCGCTCGCGCGCCTCGTCGAACGTCATGATGTGGTTGCCGTCTATTCCCAGCCGCCGCGCCCCGCCGGCCGTGGCCAACAGTTGCGCGCGAGCCCGGTCGCGGCCTTCGCCGAAAGCCGCGGCATTCCGGTCTTCACGCCGAAGAGTCTCAAGAAGCCCGAAACCCAGGCCGCGTTCCGCGATCTTCAGACGGACGTCGCCGTGGTCGCCGCCTACGGGCTCATCCTGCCGCAGGCGATCCTCGATGCGCCGCGGTTCGGCTGTCTCAACATCCACGCCTCGCTGCTGCCGCGCTGGCGGGGCGCCGCGCCCATCCAGCGCGCGATCATGGCCGGCGATGCGAAAACCGGCGTCACCATCATGCAAATGGATGCGGGCCTCGACACCGGCGCGATGCTAATGACGCGGGAAACCCCGATCACGGAGGCGACCACCGCGTCGTCCCTGCACGATGCGCTGGCGGCCATGGGCGCCGATCTCATTGTCGAAGCGCTCGACGCCCTTGCGACCGGCGGCCTTGCGCCCGTGCCGCAGCCCGCGGACGGCGTCACCTACGCCGCCAAGATCGACAAGGCCGAGGCGCACATCGATTTCGCCCGTCCCGCCGCCGACGTCTTGCGCCACATCCACGGCCTCTCGCCGTTTCCGGGCGCCTGGTTCGCCCACGGGGCGGAGCGTATCAAGGTGCTGACGGCTGAAACGGCCTCAGGATCGGGCGCGCCCGGCACGGCGCTCGATGATCGTTTAACCGTCGCCTGCCAAGACGGGGCTGTGCGGTTGCTCACCGTGCAGCGGGCCGGGAAGGGCCCCGCCCCGGCGGACGCGTTCTTGCGGGGCTATGCGTTGCTCAAAGGAACTCTACTCGCCTAAACTCGCTCCCATGTCTGGATGCCCCCATGTTTGGCCGTAAACCCAAAGTCATCGCGCGCGGCGAGCTGGTGCATCTCCTGCCGCCCACCAAGGACGCGCAGGACGATTTTATCGCCATGACGGCGGCCAGCCGCGCCTTTCACGAACCCTGGGTCTATCCCGCCACCGACGAACCGCGTTATCGCGGCTATCTCGAACGGCTGGAGCGCGGCGGCTCGTTTGGGTTCCTTGTCTATCGCAACGAAGACGCCGGCCTCGCCGGGGTCATCAACATCAACGACGCCGTGATGGGCGGTTTCCGGTCGGCCTCCTTGGGCTACTACGGCGCGGCGATGTACGCGGGCCGGGGGTATATGACCGAAGGCTTGGCGCTGGTGCTCGATCACGCCTTCACCGCGCTCGGCCTCCACCGCCTTGAAGCCAACGTCCAGCCGGACAACGCCGCGTCGCTCGCCTTGATCGGCCGCCTCGGCTTTCGTAAGGAAGGCTTCTCGCCGGCGTTCCTGAAGATCGGCGGCATCTGGCGCGATCATGAACGCTGGGCGATCCTCGCCGAGGAATGGCTCGCCGCGCATGAAGCGCCACACGCCGAACCGCACGCCAGTGTTCTCGCTTAAACTTGGCTTAAACTGGGCTCAACTGGGCCGAACCGGACTCCCATGCCGCGCTTCAAATTGACCATCGAATATGACGGGGGCCCTTTTGTCGGCTGGCAGCGCCAGGACAACGGGCCGTCCATCCAGGGTACTCTCGAGGACGCCGTGCGCGGCTACTGTCAGGTCGATGCGCTTGTACAAGGCGCGGGGCGCACCGACGCGGGCGTGCACGCGCTGGGCCAGGTGGCCCATGTCGATCTTCCCCGCGACGACAGCCCGCATGTGGTGGTCAACGCGCTGAACGCGCATTTGCGCCCGCATCCCATCTCGGTCCTCGCCGCGGAAAAAGTGGGCGCGGATTTCCACGCCCGTTTCTCCGCCGTCGAACGCGCCTACGAATACCGCATCCTCACCCGGCGCGGCCCGCCCGCGCTCGAAGCCGGTCATGTCTGGTGGATCGTGCATCCCCTGGACGCCGGCGCCATGCACACGGCCGCGCAGGAACTGGTGGGCCATCACGACTTCACCAGCTTCCGGGCGTCCGAATGCCAGGCGGACTCGCCGGTCAAAACGCTCGATCAGTTGGACGTGATGCGCCAGGCCGACATGATCGTCGTCATCGCCCGCGCGCGCTCCTTCCTGCACCACCAAGTGCGCAATCTGGTGGGCACTCTGAAACTCGTCGGCGAAGGGAAGTGGTCAGCACGCGATGTGAGGACGGCGCTTGAAGCAAAGAGCCGGGCTGCTGCGGGACAAACCGCGCCGCCGGATGGGCTTTATCTAACTCGGGTGAAGTATCCGGAGTAGGGTGCGGGAGAAAGACGTAGGTTCACAAAGTGTGAACCCGATATGTCAGGACCAAACAATGGAGCGCTTAACTTCGGTCACTCATGACCTATAGTGCGAGACGCTTTCTCTTACCGCCCGCTTGCCGCAGATTGGATAAAGGCAAAATCGTCTGCAAGTCGTGCTATCGCCGTCTCAATCCGTGGAGCAAGTCGTTGCGATATTGACGAATAAGCACGTGGATTGTTGATCCACTGCGAAAGATGCTTAAGGTTATCATCCGATGCGGGATCATACCCTAACGTTTGTAGCGCCACCAATCGACGCTCAAGATCACGAAGTGTTATATAGGCGGGGGTGCCTCTGGGACTCGGCCTGCTGATGATGTGGCGAGGATCAAGAGTCCTGACCCGCGTAGGGAAAAACGCTTTCGGCAGTACGTCGAGAGCAGATTGGAGTGTAGTATAGATCGCATCGCCGCTGGCGGTCTCTCCATTACGATACAGACATTTCAGGAATCTAAGCGCGGCGAGCGCCCGCGCGCCGTCTCGGGCAATAAGTCCTTCAGCTTCTAGGCCTGCTGTCACCGCGTCGAACGCGTAGGCGTGTATGCCGCGTTCAGCTAGGCTGAGCACCCCATGGTTCCGAACACCAACATAAAGTACATCTGCGGCGAGTAACATTCCCCTAGGTCCAGTTGGTACGGTACTTGCGAGTGCGGACAAGGCGGTGTTATCGGCGATTTCGGTCGAATAATCTGTCTTGGGCGCAAAATCATCGAGAAGACGCGTCAGTCGTCCTTCGGCGTCCTTCGTCACCTGCGCTTCAAGTTTAAGGTGTTGAACAAATAATGCTCCTCGCGCAGCGAGGGCTATCAACTTTGCGAACGTGTATGAAGCTACAGACGCCCCTTGCGAGGTTAGTTGGGCTGATCGCGCGGCAAGCACCTGAATGTTGTCATCGACGATCAGTACGTCGCGATCACTAAGCGAATCTGCGTCACCCCGTGCGGCAGAGCCGAAAAGGGCCTCCGCGGATGCAGATCGAACCGAGGTGTTCGGGGGCGTCAACGCATAAACCTCTTTACAAGAACAGCTGTAAAAATACCGAGCCAACCTATCGAGGCTAAAGCCTCTATAACGGTCAGAAGTTTAGCACCGTCTGATGATGGGGTCACTGTGGAGAAGCCGAGAACAGTAAGCACCGAAAATGAATAGAAGATTGAATCTATTAGAGTTGCATGGGCGGTTTGCTGTGCTCCGGCAACTTGAATTGCATCACCAATTAAGAAGTAGTTTAAACAAGAGACGCTCAGAAAGAGAACCAGGGTCCAGACGAAAAAACGAATCGGTCGGTAGCCGAAGCCTGTAAGGGCTTCGTGCACGATGCTGCACGTCCACTCCCACCAAGCCTCACGTCGAGTCTTTTTTTCTTCTCGTAGATCGTGCCATATCTGGTACCTCGCCCAGCGACGAAAAAGGATGTCTGCCTGCATAAAAAAGTGATCCTGACGCTGGTCGGAGAAATTCGATAGCATCGCTTGGAAAATCGAGATGCCGACGTTCGCTGCCTCGACGCGAAACCTATGGGAAAATTTTACTTTCTCAGGACGCAGGTAAACTCTAGTCAGACGTACTTTCCAAAGCGTGCAGTTCACAAGTTCGCCGCCATGAAACTCCACCTCATCAAAATGGGCTCCGGTGAATAGGCAATCTTCAAACGTGCAGTCCGTGAAAGACACCTGCGCGATTAAAGTCTTCGAGAAGGCCACATTCTGAAAACGTACTTTTTTGATGTTGCGTGTGGGAGGAACCCAGGCACCGGCGGGGAAAACGACGTTAGTGACAATGTCTCCAGGAGACATAGACGGCATCTGTCCTACCGCCAGTATCGTAGGCGTGCCATCCAATCTGAATAGGTCGCTAAGCAAGCGGAACCACCTTCATCATAAGCGGATGCATAAATCGCACGCTTGGGCCGGAGAGAACGCAGCAACTTACACTAGCATGCGCCGCGAAGGGCCAAAAAGCTGCTATCCCTTTGATAGCCTATCATACAGCCTATAATTTTCGAAATCCTCACCGCGCCGTAAGATAATAGAAGGCGACGCCGATATCGAGATTTCCAGTTCGTTCTATAGTGCATCGCGGGTTTGAACGTTGCGCCCGGACATCTTTTTGCGCGCGTAGTTCAGAACCAACTATATTCCTTCGTTGAGCCGCATTGACCACGACTCGCCCTCACGCACATCCCCGATTTTCCGTGTCATTAAATTTGCGCCGCGCGCAAAAATCGCTGGCCGAAAAGTTCCGCCCGCGTGCAGCATGTCCGCGCCACGTAACGCCCGTGGTCCTGGTCGCCGCGTCGAAGCCGGAGCGAAGCTTGTCTCGCCGAAGCTTCAGCGAAGGCGGGCAGGATTGACATCGTGAATCACGATCCTCGCGAACGCCCGGGCCACGGCGGCGAACATGAACCTATGCCGTGTTCACAAAGTGTCGCCCAGTGTCGCCCAGTGTCGCCCGGGCATGTTTTATCGTTATGCCGTTGGCGCGGTTCACGAATTCCGAAAGTGTCGCCTGTCGCCCACTGTCGCCCCAAAATCGAACGCGCGGCGTTCGGCTCTCCCCGATCACGGCATGTCGCAGATGTCGCAGCAGAAAAACGCGCGCGCGGCCCGCGCGCCGCTAGATCTTCGCGATCAGCGCGCTGGCGAGGAAGGAGAGGGTGAAGTCGAGCACCATCAGGCTCATGGCGGTGCCGACAGGGATGCGCAATCCCACGGCGGCGATGAAGGTGGTGTAGATCGCCATGGTGAACATGGCCGCGAGGTTCACGAACTGGAACGCCGCGACCGGAATCAATCCCACGTCGTTCAGCAGCGCGACGCCGAACAACGGGATCGCCACCGGCAATTGGAACCAGATGTAGGGCACCATGTGCCAGAAATAGAACTCCTCGCGCCCCACCAGGCGCGTGAGATACATCATCGCGAACGGGAACAAGGTCCAGGTGAGCACATAGGACAGCAGTTCGACGATGGCGTAGGAGACCGGCCCCAGTCCCGTCGCCTCCGCGCTGTAGGTCAAAGCGACATGCGCGAAGTGGAACGGCGCGACGAGGAAGGCGACGACATAAGCCGCCCAGAATCCGCGCGGCGACTTCTCGAAGAACTGCCACGCGCGGCCGTCGAAGCGCAGCAGCAGGCCCAGGCCGTACAGCGCGTTGGCGGTCTCGCGCGGCGACATCAGGATGCGGCCGTCCCGAAGTATCCTTCAAGGATGGCCAGATAGATCCGGGTCAGGTTCTCAAGATCCGCCACCGCGCAGTTCTCGTCGGCCTTATGCATGCTCTGGCCCACGAGGCCGAACTCGCACACCGGGCAGGCGTTCTTGATGAACCGGGCGTCCGACGTGCCGCCGGTGGTCGACAGTTCCGGCGCCGCGCCCAGCACGCTTTCAACCGCGCCCGCCACCAGCGCGGTCAGCGGTCCCGGCATGGTGATGAAGCTTTCGCCCGAGACCGAGATCTGAAGGTCGTAGTGTCCGCCCTCGGCGGCGCGGTCGAAGGTCTCGCGCAGCCACGTGGTCAGCCCGTCCCCCGTATGGAGATCGTTGAAGCGGATGTTGAACCCGGCGCGCGCCATGGCCGGGATCACGTTGGTCGCGGGGTTGCCGACGTCGACGGTGGTGATGGCGATGGTGGACGGTTGGAAATGCGCCGAACCTGTGTCGAGCGGTTCCGCGATCAAGGCCGTCAGCATCTTCATCAGCCGCGGAATCGGGTTGTCCGCGAGGTGCGGATAGGCGCTGTGGCCTTGCGTGCCGTGCACCGTCACCTTCGCGGTCAAACTTCCGCGCCGGCCGATCTTGATCATCTGGCCCAGCTTGGTGGGGTTGGTCGGCTCGCCGACGACGCAGGCGTCGAGTTTTTCGCCGCGCGCCTTCAGGCGGTCCAGCACCTTCACCGTGCCGTTCACCGCGTCGCCTTCCTCGTCGCCCGTGATGAGAAGGCTGATGGAGCCTTTCGGCGCGCCGTGTTTTTTCAAGTACTGCGCCGTCGCGGCCGTGAACGCGGCGATGGCGCTTTTCATGTCCGCGGCGCCCCGGCCGAACAGCCGGCCCTCGATCACCTCGGCCTTGAAGGGATCGACGGTCCATCCGTCGCCCACCGGCACGACATCCGTATGCCCCGCGAAGCAGAAGTTCGGCGCGCCCGCGCCCAGACGCGCGTACAGGTTCTCGACCTGCGGCTTGCTCTGGTCGGCGAAAGCCATGCGCTCGCAGGCGAAGCCCAGGCCCTCCAGCGCGCGCACAAGCACATCGAGCGCGCCTTCGTCCTTCGGCGTCACGCTCGGCCGGCGGATCAGCTCTTGCGCGAGGTCGAGCGCGTCGATGTCCCGGGTCACGATCAATCGCGCAACAGTTCGTTGATGGAGGTCTTCGCGCGGGTCTGGGCGTCGACGCGCTTCACGATGACGGCGCAGGCAAGGCTCGGGCCGGGGCTGCCGTCCGGCAGCGGCTTTCCGGGCATCGCGCCCGGCACCACGACGCTATAGGCCGGCACGCGGCCGACAAAAATTTCGCCCGTGGTCCGGTCGACGATCTTGGTCGTGGCGCTGATGAACACGCCCATCGACAAGACCGCGCCTTCTTCCACGATCACGCCCTCGACGACCTCCGAGCGCGCGCCGATGAAGCAGTTGTCCTCGATGATGACGGGGTTGGCTTGCAAGGGTTCCAGCACGCCGCCGATCCCCACGCCGCCCGAAAGGTGCACGTTCTTGCCGATCTGCGCGCAGCTTCCCACCGTCGCCCAGGTATCGACCATCGTGCCGCTGTCGACATAAGCGCCGACGTTCACGAACGACGGCATCAGCACCACGCCGGAGGCGACGAAGGCCGAGCGGCGCACGACGCTGCCGGGCACCGCGCGGAATCCGGCCTCGCGGAACTGCGCGTCCGTCCAGCCGGTGGTCTTGAGCGGCACCTTGTCCCAATAGGCGGCCTGGCCGAATCCGGGCATCTGGGCCATGTCGTTGAGGCGGAAGCCCAGCAGCACGGCCTTTTTCAGCCATTGATTGACGGTCCAGCCCGACGGTCCTTTTTCCGCGACCCGCGCCTTGCCGGAGTCGAGCAGGCCCAAGGCGGTGTCCACGGCATCGCGCGCGGTCCCTTGCGTCGCGGGGGACAGGTTAGCCCGATCTTCCCATGCGCGTTCGATCGCGCCTTCTAATTCTTTGATATTCATGGATAATTCCTAAAAATAGACAGGCCGGGCGAGAAAGTGCCCGACCATACCTACTCGGGCCGCCGATTTGAAGTCCGTGTCATACGCCAGAAGCAATTGGCGTCGAATAGTTTGGTCAGGTAACCTTTATGAATACGGGCGCCCAGAATGGAGCGACTGAAAAAGATGTGGGGGAATGGTATGGCGCGCGAAAGCGGCGCTTCATCGTCGTCACGGGACTTTAATGGACAGAGCGAAGTTTTGTCCTTTGAAGTGTCCCCTGCGGCCCTGGAGAGATATGAGGAACCGGTTTTTCGCGTGTTGCCTGCAGGCTTCATCGAGCCCGCCAATCCTGTCGCGCTGGAATTCGCCGCGCGTCTCGGCCCTGAGGATATGACCCGCCTGAAGGCGACGGTCGAGAAGTCCACCACCGCCAATCGCGCGCTCGTCGATATGGTCGACGTTGGCCCCGAGGGCAAACAGCAGAACTTGCAAGTGACGCTCGTGCCGCTGCGCGACGGCGCCGGCGCGCTCCTGTTCGTGCGCGATCTCACGCTCGACAACAGCTTACGTCTGGCGCTTGTCGACAGCCGGCGGCGCTACAAGGACTTCATCGAAATCTCCACCGACTTCGCCTGGGAGACGGGCGGAGATGAACGTTTCGCCTTCGTCCCGCCGCGCGGCGCGCTTGGGTATACCGCGGATGGATTGATGGGGATCGAGCCGCGCGCGCTGTTGGCTGCGGAATCGCCGGCGGCGGAAATACCGTTCCTCACGCGGCGGCGCATCGAGTGCGAGGAACTCTGGCTGCGCCGGCCGGACGGCCGCGCCGCTTGCGTGATCGTCTCCGCCATGCCGCTGATTGCGCGCGACGGCCGTTGGGTCGGCGCGCGCGGCGTGTGCCGCGACGTCACCGAAACGCGCGATCGCGAGGCCACGCTCACCCGCGTGCGCAATCGCGAGCGCGTGCTCACGCGCATCGTGCGCGCCTTTCGCGACGAGGTGAATCCCGAAGCGATGCTGAGCGTCGCCGCGGAAGCGCTCGCGCGCGGCCTGGGCGCCGAACACTGTCACATTTTCCGCGCGCTTTCGGATGAAGCGCCCCACAATCCTGTGTCGCCGGGCTTCCAACTCGCCGCGCGCTACGGCGATTTCGATCCCGCGCAAGCCGCCGCCGTGTTGAAAACCATCGGCGAGGGGGCCGCTGCTGTTGAAATCCTTGTTGGCGGGATGCAGGTGCTCGCCGCGCCCGCCCGTTACCAGGGCACGTCGAACGGCGCCGTCATTCTCTGGCGCACGGTCGAGCGCGGCGCGTGGAACGACGATGACCGCTTGTTGATCGGCGATATCGCCAACCAGGTCGGCATCACCATCGAGCAGTTCACCCACCATGAACACGTGCTCAAGATCTCGCGCACCGATGCATTGACCGGCCTTCTCAACCGCGGCGCTTTCGTCGACGGCCTGCAACGCTTCCTCGTGCGCCTCATGCGCGACGGTGGGCACGGGTCGTTGATCTATGTCGACCTCGACAATTTCAAGCAGGTCAATGACAGTAAAGGCCACAAGGCCGGCGACGACGCGCTTTTGAAAGTGCGCGACATCCTGGTCCAGCACACCCGCCCGACCGATCTGATCGCCCGCCTGGGCGGCGACGAGTTCGCGCTCTGGCTCAACGGCGCGGATATCGAAATCGCGATGACGCGCGCCGGCCAGTTCCTCGATCGCATGAAGGATCTGGAACCCTTCTCCGCCGGTCCCTCGCAACCGCTCGGCATGTCGATCGGCATCGCCGTCTGGTCGCGCGAATCGGGGGAATCCATCGACGGCCTGCTCGCCCGCGGCGACGCGGCTATGTACGACGCTAAACACGGCGGCAAGGGCGCGTACGCCATCGCGCCCGCGGCGAAGGTGCTCGCATGAGTGCGCCCGCATCGAAATCGGCCGCCGGCGCGCCCGCCAAGGATAGGCTGATCCATCTGCTGGGGTTGCCGGGTCACAAGGTAACCTACGAGCAGGCGCGCGACCTGCTCGACCATCCCGAGGTCGAGGTGCGCCGCGCGCTCGCCGAACGCGGCGATCTCGAACCGGAGATCCTGTTTTTCCTCGCGCGCGATTCCGACACCGTCGTTCGCCGGTCCATCGCCGCGAACGCCGCGACACCCGACAAGGCCTCGCTTCTGCTCGCCGCCGACGACGACGCGGATGTGCGTTCGGATCTCGCGCAGCGTTTGGGAGGAATTCTGCCGGGTCTGTCCGGCGACGAGCAGGAAAAAGCCTGGCGCACGATCCATCAGGTTCTCATCCTGCTGGCGCGCGATCAGTTGCCGCGGGTGCGGCGCGCGTTGTCCGAGGCGTTGAAGACGGTGCCGAACGCGCCGCACGATGTGGTCTTCACCCTCGCGACCGATACGGAAGCCACGGTGGCGACACCGGTGCTGGAATTCTCGCCGGTGCTCACCGACGAAGACCTGCAGGCGGTGATCCAGGCCAGTCCCTTGACCGCGCAACTGGTCGCCATCTCGCGGCGCATCAACGTCGGCGAGGAAGTCTCCAACGCGATTGTCGGCAGCGGCAACGTCGACGCCATCACGGCGCTGCTCAACAACAAGAGCGCGCAGATCCGCGAGGAGACCCTGGACGCCATCATCGACGCCGCGCCGCGCAAGGTGTGGTGGCATGAACCGCTCGTCCATCGCCCGAACCTGAACTCCCGCGCGGCCTTGCGCATCGCCGAGTTTGTGGCCGCCTCCCTGGTGCAGGAACTCGCGCGCCGCGCGGATCTCGATCAAGACACCATGCAGACCCTCGGCACCCTGGTGAAAGAAAAGCTGCGCCGGGACGACGAAAAAACCGGCCTCGCCCCCGGCGATCCTATTGAAGCCCTGTCGCAAGATGCCCTCAATCTGGCGGCGCGCCAGGTCGAACTCCTGTCCCGGGCGGGCAAGCTCACGACGCGCGCCGTGATGCAAATGGCGATGGAAGGCTCCCTGCCGATGGTGGTCGCGGCTCTTGCGCGGCTCGCCGATCTTCCGCTGGCCGCCGTGGCCGAGGTTGTGCGGACGGCGAGCGCCAAGGGGATGCTCGCGGTCGGGTGGGCGGCCGATTTCACCGCCGAGGAAACCGCGCAGTTGCAGCTCAAGGTCGCGCGGGTGACGCCCGAAGCGCTCATCCGCCCCCGCGCCGGCGGCGGGTTCGACGCGACGGAGGCCGAGTTGGAGTGGCAGCTCGACATGTTCCAGGACATGGTCGGCAAATAGGCGCGGCCCCGGACCCGCCAGGAATCCTTACTTTTGTTCTCGCTGGCCCTGCTCGCTGTCGCGCTGTTCCTGGGGTTGACCCTCAGCACCGCCGTCCGCGAGGCGATGTACGGCTACTATCTCCGGAATTATACGAACCCCCGGATCGCGGCGCGCCTGGCGGCCTACGCCGCGCGGACGGTCGCCGGTGTCTTCGCTCTGGTGTTCTACGTGTGCCTGGTGATCGCAATCTGCGGATTCATCTACGCGGGCGTGCTCGTCGTCGCCTACGGCATGGAGTTGTTTGGCGTTTTCTAACGCGGGGCGGTGGGCGCCGCGGCGACCGTCACCATGACTTGGTCGAGCGATGGGGCCTCGGGATGGGTGGAGAATAAAAGGGTCATGTCCTTGCCGCCGCGTCGGCCCACATACACCCGGTGCGTGACCCAACTCGCGCCGGCCGCCTCTTCAAAGACGCGCACTTGATAGAAACGGCTTCCCGGCCCGGCGATGAAGTCGTGGATCGCTTCGATCGGGCCTTCGATCGCGGTGGTGGGGAACTTGGCGTTGACCGAACACAGGCCCCCTGTGCGTTCCGCGAGGGTGACGGGATATCCCGGATCGTCCTTCAAGAACACCGCCCCGGTATCCTTGCCGAGCACGGACGCCGCGACGTCCGGCGGCGCGGGGCGCGCCTGGGCTTGTTTCGCGAAAGCGCCAACGCCGCCGCCGGTCGCGACGGACGGAATACAGCCGTTGGTCAGGAAGTCCAGAAACCGGTCGACGGCTTGAAGCTCGTCCGCGCGCGCGGGCCCGGCCAGCATCACCGCGAGCAAAGCGGCGACGCGGCCCTTCATCTCGGGTCCCGTGAAAGCGCGTCCAGCCATCCCAGCAGATCGTCGGTCACATAGTGGCAGTGACTCAGGTCTTCGCCTTCATGCGACGGCATGCCTTCGTGCCGGACCCACACGGTCTTCATGCCCAGCGCCGCGGCGGGCGCGAGGTTCTTGTGGCTGTCCTCGAACATGACCGCCTTTGTCGGCGTCACGGCGTGTTTCGCGATCATCGTCGCGTAGGCCGCCGGATCGGGTTTCGGGATATAGGCGCTCGCGCGGATATCGAAGATGTCGGCGAAATGGTGCGCGACCCCTAAGCGCTTCACCACGCTCTCGGCGTGATAGGCGCTGCCGTTCGTATAGATCAGCTTGCGGCCCGGAAGCGCCGCCAGCAAGGCGTCCAGCCGCGCGTCCGCGTTCAAGACGCTATGGTCGATGTCATGCACGTAATCCAGGAACGCGTCCGGATCGATATCGTGATGAAGCGTGAGCCCCCGCAGCGACGTGCCGTATTTATGGAAGTACTGCTTTTGCAGTTTGAACGCGTCGTCGACCGTCATGTTCAACGCCTTCGCGATGAACGTCTTCATACGCACGTCGATTTGCGCGAACAGATTGGTCGAGGCCGGGTAAAGCGTGTTGTCGAGGTCGAACACCCAGGCGTCGATCTCGGCGAAGTCGGAGCGTTCAGGCCGCGGCAAAGCCTACCGCGCCCTGATCAGCGTTCCCGCCCCATGCGGGGTGAACAGCTCCAAGAGCACCGCATGCGGCACGCGGCCGTCCACGATCACGGCGGCTTCCACCCCTTGATCGACGGCGTCCAGGCACGTTTCGACCTTTGGGATCATGCCGCCGGAGATCGTGCCCGATTGGATCAGGGTCTTCGCCCGTTCGACGGTCATTTCCTTGATCAGGCGGCCGGTGTCGTCCAGCACGCCCGCGACGTCTGTGAGCATCAGCAAGCGCGTCGCGCCCGCCGCGCCCGCGATGGCGCCGGCGGCCGTATCCGCGTTGATGTTGTAGGTCTCGCCGTTCGGGCCCACGCCGATGGGCGCGATCACCGGGATGATGTCCGACTCTTCAAATGTATCGAGGATATGCGGGTTGATCTCGCTGGGCTCGCCCACGAAACCCAAGTCCAGAATCTTCTCGATGTTCGAGCCCGGATCCTTCTTCGAGCGGCGCAGCTTGCGCGCTTTGATGAGGTTCCCGTCCTTGCCCGACATGCCGACGGCGAAGCCGCCCGCCTTGTTGATGGCGGTGACGATGGCTTTGTTGATCGAGCCGCACAGCACCATCTCGACGATTTCCACCGTCGCGGCGTCGGTGACGCGCAAGCCGTCCACGAACGAGCTTTGGATGCGAAGCCGGTCCAGCATCGCGCCGATCTGCGGGCCGCCGCCGTGCACCACGATGGGATTGATGCCCACCTGTTTCAGGAGCACCACGTCGCTGGCGAAGCTCAGGGCCGACTTTTCATCGCCCATGGCGTGGCCGCCGTACTTCAGGACCACGGTTTCGCCCGTGTGTTCGCGCATGAACGGCAGCGCTTCCGCGAGGATGCCGGCCTTCTCAAGCCAGATCTCATGGTCGGCGGGTGTGCGATCTACGGACATGGATGCGGGCGGTCAACGGTGGTTGATGAAATCTCAAACACTCGCATAAGGCCAATGGCCCGCGAGCGCAACTACTCTGGTAAGGCGAGTTCGGAAAGGGCGGCGCGCGCTTCCGGGAGACCAAAACCCTCGGCGGAACTGGTCACCAGAATCTGCGGGTGCGCGGCTACATGGTCGGCCAGTTCCTTCTGGATGGCGGCCTTGGTCTGCGCCAAGGGACCCGGTTTCACCTTGTCCGCCTTGGTCATGATGATCTGATAGTTCACCGCCGAGTCGTCCATCAGCTTCATGATCTCGCGGTCGACTTCTTTCAGGCCGTGGCGGCTGTCGATCAGCACCAGGGCCCGGCGCAGGTTGGGGCGACCCTTCAGGTACTTTCGGATGAAGTCCGTCCAAAGTTGCACCTTATCCTTGGGCGCCTGGGCGAATCCGTAGCCGGGCAGGTCGGTAATGGTCAGCCGGCGCCCCAGGTTGAAGAAATTGATTTCCTGGGTGCGGCCCGGCGTGACGGACGTGCGCGCGAGGTTGGTGCGGTTCACCAGCGCGTTGATGAGGCTCGACTTGCCCACATTCGACCGGCCCGCGAAGGTGATCTCGGGCACGTCGGCGTCCGGCATCTGGGCAAGCTCCAG
The DNA here is from genome assembly GCA_964576515.1 of uncultured Rhodobacterales bacterium. Taxonomy (GTDB): domain Bacteria; phylum Pseudomonadota; class Alphaproteobacteria; order Rhodospirillales; family Rhodospirillaceae; genus SHVO01. Next base: position 204,240 of record CAZNUW010000003.1, on the reverse strand, counting down.
CACACCCAGCATGAAATCGCATTGCTGGGCGAACAGCCGGCGGGCGCTCTCGATGACCGCCGGGTCGAAGCTCGGGTTCAGTTCGTCCGCCACTAGGATTTCTTAGGTTCGGGCGCGGTGTTCTCCTCGGTGCGCAGCAACACCCACTGCTGCAGGATGCCGAGAAGGTTGCTCCACGCCCAGTAGATCACCAGGCCCGCCGGGAACGGCGCCATCATGAAGGTGAAGATGATGGGCAGGAACATCATGATCTTCGCCTGCACCGGGTCGGCCGGCTGCGGGGCCAGCTTTTGTTGCAGGAACATGGTCACGCCCATGATGATCGGCCAGATGCCGATGTTCACGATGGCGAGGAAGTCCGGCACGTTCCACGGCACAAGGCTGAACAGCGTCAGGATGCCCGTCGGGTCCGGGGCGGAAAGATCGCGGATCCAGCCGTAGAACGGCGCGTGACGCATTTCGATCGTCACGAACAACACCTTATACAGCGCAAAGAAGATCGGGATCTGGATCAGGATCGGCAGACAGCCCGATAACGGGTTCGCTTTCTCGCGCTTATAAAGCGCCATCAGCTCTTCGTTCATCTTCACGCGGTCGTTGCCGTAGCGTTCCTGCAGGCGCTTCATCTCGGGCTGCAGGCGCTTCAGATGGTTCATCGCCTTGAACTGCTTGTTGGCGATGGGGAACATCAGAAGGCGCAGGAAGGTCGAGAAGGCGATGATCGCCAGGCCGAAGTTGCCCAGGATGCCGTGCAGCCAGCGCAGCGCGTGGAAGAAGGGCTTGGTCAGGAAGTAGAACCAGCCGAAGTCGATGGCGAGGTCGAACTGCGTCAGGCCCGGATCGATCGAGATGCGGTCCAGCAGTTCCAGTTCCTTGGCGCCGGCGAACACGTAGCCGGTCACGGCCTTTTCTTCGCCCGGCGCGATGGCGAGCGGTTCGCCGCGCAGGTCCGTCTGATAGCGGTCGCGGCCGTTGCGGTTGTTGTGGGTGAAGTTCGCGGCCACCTTCATGTTCTGATCGAAGGCGACGGCCGACAGCCAGTATTTGTCGGTGATGCCGATCCAGCCGCCGGTCGATTCCGCCACCGTTTGCGGGCCGTCCTCGCGCAGCTCCTCGTAGTTGGGCTGTATCAAGGTCGTGCCGTTGAACACGCCGATGGGGCCTTCATGCAGGATGAAGAACCCCGCCAGCGTCGGCGTGTCGGTGCGCGCGATCAGCGCGAAGGGATAAAGGGTGACGGCGCGGTCCATGGAGCTCGCCACGGTCTGGTCGACGCGGAACAGATACTCCTTGTCGGCGCGGATCGTGCGGCGAAACACCAGGCCCTCGCCGTTGTCCCACGTCATGGAGACCGGCGTCGTTTCCGTCAGTACCGCATTGGGGTCTTCCGCCGTCCACACGCTCGCGGCATTCGGCAGTTTCACCGAGGCGTCGGAGGTGATCCAGCCGAACTCGGCATAGTACGGATGCGCCGCCGACGTCGGCGCGAGAAGCGTGATCGCCGGGCTGGTGGGGTCGGTGGTTTCGCGGAAGCGGGAAAGGTTGATGTCGTCGATGCGCCCGCCCGCGAGCGAGATCGAGCCCTGCACATCCTGGGTCGCGATCTTCAGGCGCGCGGCTTCGATGACGGGTTCGGCCGGCGTCGGGGCGGCCACGGGGCCGGCGGGGGCCGCGACCGGAGCGCCCGGGCCGTCGGTGTCCACATTGGGCGGCGCGGCCGGCGCTTCGCCGGTCGCGACAGGCGCCGGCGGCATCATTTGCGGCGCGAAATACATTTCCCAGCCGAGCAGGATCAGCATCGACACGGCGGCGGCGATAATCAGGTTACGTTGATCCATAGGCGCTTATGTGTCCTGCTTAGGAAGAGGGAGGCGAGGGGACAGGGTCGATGCCCGATCCGCCCCACGGATGACAGCGAAGGAGCCGCTTGGCCGCAAGCACGGCGCCCTTTCCGGCGCCATGGCTCGCGATGGCCTCGCAGGCGTATTCCGAACAGCTCGGATGGAAACGGCAGCGCGGCCCCAGCAGCGGCGACACGCCCAATTGATACGCGCGGATCGACCCGCGCAGCACGTGACTCATAAGTGAATGTTTGGACACGCCTTCGCTCATGCGCCATGTCCTTTGTTCGGCTGGCCGCCTTTGCGCGGCTGGGCGATGCGCTTTAAGGCGTCGCGCAGTTCGTTTTCCATGGCGGTGAAATCCCGCGTCAGCGTTTCGGTGCGCCCCACCAGCACGTAATCGAAGGCCGGGTCGGCCATGGAGATAAGGCGGTCCGTCAGCGCCCGCAACCGGCGCTTGGCGCGGCTGCGCGCGACCGCGTTGCCGACTTTACGGCTGGCGGTGAAGCCCACGTGAATCGGCGCCTGAATCGGCGAAGGCTCCGCGTTCGTGCGGCTGGCGGCTTGCAGGATGAAAGCGGGTGTCACCCGGCGGAGGCCGGAACCCGCGACACGAAGGAAATCGGCGCGGCGCTCAAGGGAGACCCATTGCCGGCCGCGGCGTTGACGTGCCTCAGCTTGGTCCAATGGATGTCTCCCACTCTGGGCGCGCGGCTCGTCCAGCTCCCTTTTTAGGGGGTGCGGCGGGACGTTAGGCCGAAAGGCGCTTGCGGCCCTTGGCGCGGCGGTTGGCGAGCACTTTGCGGCCGCCGACAGTCGCCATGCGCGTACGGAAACCATGGCGGCGCTTGCGCACGAGTTTGCTAGGTTGATAGGTGCGTTTCACGTCACCAACTCCGGTTCGTCAAAAAAAGAAAGGCCCGGAAACCCGGGCTCCAAATCGGGGGCGTGTATAGCGGGCTGGGTGCCGCCAAGTCAATGGCAAGGAGCCCTTATTTTTCAACAATTTCGCCGATTTGGACGGTAAAACAGGGGCTTCCGGGCGGGGTTTTTAACTCCTTCGTAAGGGACTCGGGCCCCGAACCTCCCGCCCGAGTGTGTTAAGAGTAGCCCGAACCCGGTTCAACACCCCTTCGGGGGAGACTCGGGGGCGATTGGGAGTAACGATGGCGCCAGCGGACCGCAGGCAAATCCGCCTCGAGGCCGGAAACGAGACCGACCTTGCCCGGACCCGGCGTCCGCGCGAGGTGGTCTTTCATGCGCCGCCCAGGCGCTCCTCCAGCCTGTCGGCGCGCCTCCTGTTCCTGACCCTCGCGTTCGTCATGGTCGCCCAGGCCGCGGTCCTCGCGCCCATGATGAGCCGGGCGCGCCTCGCCTACCTCAATCAGAAGCTCGAGCAGGCGCACCTCGTCCTCATCGCGCTCGAAGTCGCGACGCCTGAGGAGGAGATCGACCCGCTCCTGCGCGACACCTTGCTCTTCCAAAGCGAAATGTTCGGGATGACGATTTCCCGCCCCGGGCAGGCGCAGCGCACGTTGGGGCCCAGCATCCCGACGCTCCTGCCTCATGTGTACGATCTCAGGACCGAGAACTATTGGGACTCGATTTTCCATGCCTTCGCGATGATGGCGCGCAGTGGTGAGGTGCCGGTGGCCGTCACCGGCTACTCCCTGCGCGATCCCGAAGTCCTGGTCGAGGTCTATCTGAACGAAACGCCGCTGCGCGACCGGATGTGGGAGTACGGGCAGCGGATTTTGTTCATCGGGTTCATCGTGTCGATCATCGCCGCCGCGGCCGTGTATGTGAGCCTTCAGTGGCTGGCGGTCCATCCGTTGCGCCGCCTCACCGAAGCGATCACATCGTTCCAGGAAGCGCCGGAGGATCCAGCGCGCATCATCGAACCGTCGGACCGCAAGGACGAGGTCGGCGTGGCGGAGAAGGCGCTCGCGGCCATGCAACACGACCTGCGCCAGGCCTTGCTTGAGAAAGAGCGTTTGGCCGGCGTCGGTACGGCGGTGACGAAGATATCCCACGATCTGAAGAACATCCTCGCCACCGCGTCGCTTGCGCTCGACGGGCTCGGCGAAGCCCGCGATCCCGAAGTGCGGCGCATGACCGCAAGCATGATGCGCGCGGTCGACCGCGCGGTTCATCTTTCGAACACGACGATGAGTTTCGCCAAGCAGGGACTGCCCGAGGTCCGCAAGCAGTCCATGAACAGCCTCGTCTTCCTGCGCGAGGTCCGCAACGCGCTTGAGCGTGTGTGCGCCGGCTGCGACTTGCGCCTCGACGGCGCGCAGGATTTTACATTCTCGGCGGACCCCGAGTTGTTGACGCGCGCGGTGGACAATCTGGTCCGTAACGCCGCCGAAGCCGGCGCGAAATCCGTGCGGCTCGAAGCGATGCGTGAAAACGGCATGGCAGTTCTGCGTATAAGCGATGACGGTCCGGGGTTGCCGAAGCGTACGCTCGACAATCTCTTTGTCCCGTTCGCCGGATCGACGCGGTCGGGCGGCGCCGGGCTGGGTCTTCCGATTGCGCGCGAACTCATTCGTGTGCAAGGTGGCGACGTCGAACTTGCCTCCACCTCCGAGACGGGAACCAGTTTTGTGATGCGGCTGCCGCTGTGAATATGTCGGAAACGGCGGGTCTTGTTGTGTTGCTCGCGGCCATTGCGGCCGTCATGTGGTATTACCGCTCCCGCAAATAAGTCAGATAGGGTATTCAGCGCCTCATGAGCACGGTCCCACAACCCCCGAAGCGCGAGGGCGGTACGCCCATCACCAGGCGTTTGACGACGCGCGATATCCAGGCGCGCAAAAGCGCCGCGCAGCCGATCGTCTGCATCACCGCGCACAGCGCGCCCATGGCCGGTTTCCTCGATCCGCATGTGGACCTTCTGCTGGTGGGCGACAGCCTTGGCATGATGGTTTACGGCCTCGACACGACTGTCGGCGTGACGCTCGACATTATGATCGCTCACGGCAAGGCGGTGGTGCGCGGCAGTTCACGCGCCTGCGTCATCGTCGATTTGCCGTTCGGGTCGTATCAAGCGTCGCCGGTCGACGCGTTCAAGGCGGCCGCGCGCGTGATGTCGGAAACCGGCTGTGCGGGCGTGAAGCTCGAAGGCGGCGCGGTCATGGCGCCGACGGTGGAGTACCTGACCTCGCGCGGGATTCCCGTGATGGGGCATGTCGGCCTGACGCCGCAGTCCGTGAATGTGCTGGGCGGTTTCCGTGTGCAGGGCAAGTCGAGCGCCGAGGCGCGCGCGCTGGTCGCCGACGCGAAGGCTCTGGCCGACGCGGGCGCGTTCAGTATCGTGGTCGAAGGCACCGTCGAACCGGTGGCGCGCGACATCACGAAAACTTGCGCCGTTCCCACCATCGGCATCGGCGCGTCCGCCGGGTGCGACGGTCAGGTGATCGTGGCGGAAGATATCCTGGGGCTGTACAGCGCCTTCATGCCGAAGTTCGCCAAGCGTTATGCCTTGCTCGGTGACGAGGTTTCAAAGGCGGTCGCGGCTTATGCGTCGGATGTGCGCGCGCGGCGTTTTCCCGCGCCGGAAAACACCTACGGGGCCGCGGCGGCGAAACCCGCCGTCACCAAGAAAGCCGCAAAGAAGCCGAAGAAGCGCTGATCCATGGCCGCCGCACATGTAAATCTCGTCGCGGTTCGCGACGTTGAAAGCCTGCGCCGCCGGATTCAGGCGTGGCGCCGCGAAGGCTTATCGGTCGCGCTGGTGCCGACGATGGGCGCGCTTCATAAGGGGCACATCACGCTGATGGAGCGGGCGAAGAAAATGGCCGACCGCGTCGTCGCGACCATTTTCGTCAATCCGAAGCAGTTCGGTCCGTCCGAGGATCTCGCCGCCTATCCGCGCCGCGAGACCGAGGATTTCGAGCAGTTGAACGCGGTCGGCGTGCACCTCTTGTTCGCGCCCGATCTCGCGGCCATGTACCCGCCGAATTTCGCCACCACCATTCAAGTCACCGGCGTCAGCCAGCATCTGGACGGTCTGCACCGACCGGGTCATTTCGACGGCGTCGCCACGGTGGTCTGCAAGCTGCTTCTGCAAGCGTTGCCGGATATCGCGCTGTTTGGCGAAAAGGATTGGCAGCAACTCGCCGTCATCCGCCGTCTGGTGGCCGATCTGAATATCCCGGTCGACATCATCGGCGTTGAAACCGTGCGCGAGGCGGATGGTTTGGCGCTGTCCTCACGAAACGCTTATTTGACGCCCGAAGAACGCGCCCAGGCGCCGGTCTTGTTCGCGGCCATCACCGCCGCGGCGCAAGCGATCGCGAAGGGCGGCGATATCGCCGCGGCGATTGCGGCGGCGAAGAACCGGCTCCGCGACGCCGGGTTCGCGAAAGTCGATTACGTCGAAGCGCGTCACGCCGAAACGCTGGCCCCACTCGCGACGGCGGCGGAGCCGGGACGGATTCTCGCCGCCGCGCATCTTGGCCGCGCGCGCCTGATCGATAACGTCGCGATCCCCCGCGGATAAAGGCCCACGGTTTACGCCGCGCCAATCACTTTCGCGGATTTCCACGCCGCGGCCAGCCGTTCGTAATTCTCCGCCTGAGCGGCGGCCGACCGCCAGCAGAGCGCGATGCTGCGCTCGGGCCGGCGTTTCTCGAACGGACGCACGACAAGATCGGAGCGTCCCGCGAGTTCGCGTTCCACCGCCATGCGCGGCAGCAAGGTGAGCCCGACGCCGCCCGACACCATGGCCACAAGGGTCGGAAGGCTGGTCGCCTGGAACACCTCGTTCAAGGCCTGCTGCGGGATGCGGCAGGCCGCGAGCGCGTGGTCGCGCAGACAGTGCCCGCCCTCCAGCATCAGGAGCGGCACATTGGCGAGATCGGATTCGCGCACCGTCTTCCGCGCGGCCAGGGGATGTTTCGCGGGCAGGCATACCACCATGTCCTCGGCCCCAATCTCCACGGCGTCCAACCCGTCCGTGTCATAGGGCAATGCGATCAGCGCGAGGTCCAACTCGCCCTTGCGCAGGCGTCCAAGGGTGGGCGCGGTCTGTTCCTCGCGCACGAACAGTTTGAGTTTCGGGAACGCCCTCTGGGTTTCGGCCACCAGGCGCGGCAGCAGGTAGGGCGCGACAGTCGGAATGATGCCGAGGTTCAACGGTCCCGCCAGTTCCTTGCGACCGGCGCGCGCGAGGTCCACCAGGTCTTCCAGATAGTGAATCGCCTCACGCCCGCGGGCCGCGATCATCCGCCCCAAAGGCGTCACCACCACGCTGCGGCGTGTGCGTTCGATCAGCCTCACGCCCAGCAGCGCCTCCAGTTCTTTCAGGCCCGCGCTCAAGGTCGACTGCGTGACGGCGCACTTCTTGGCGGCGCGCCCGAAATGCCCCGATTCCACAAGGGCGATCAGGTAGCTGAGCTGGCGGGAGGAGGGCAGTGCTTTGAGTGACATAGTCGATCAATGTAATCATTATTAATCGTTGGATTCTATCACATCCCTCCCTTAAGTATCCAGTCACCACCGCGCACCACCAACCCAGTAAATTTCGAGGGATTTTGAAATGATTTCGATTGGACAAAAGCTTCCGGCCTTCTCGTTGAAGGCTGTTTCCGACACCAGCGGCGAGTTCCCGGTGCTGACCGAGAAGAGCTTCGACGGCAAGTGGAAGGTTTTCGTGTTCTGGCCGAAGGACTTCACCTTCGTGTGCCCGACGGAAATCATCGGTTTCAACGATGTCGAAGGCGAGTTCGCCGACCGCGACGCCCAGCTCATCGGCGCGTCCACCGACAGCGACTTCGTGCACCTCGCGTGGCGTAAGAGCCGCGAAGACCTGGGCGCGGTGAAGTATCCGTGGCTGGCCGACATCAAGAAGGAATTCGCCATTGCGCTCGGTGTGCTCGAGCCGAATGAAGGCGTCGCTTTCCGCGCCACGATCATCGCCGACCCGGACAATATCGTGCGTTACGTCGCCGTGAACGATCTCAGCGTCGGCCGCAATCCGGCTGAAGTGCTCCGCGTGCTTGACGCTTTGCAGACCGACGAACTTTGCCCCTGCAACTGGCAAAAGGGCGAAGACACCCTCAAGGCAGCTTAAGCCCTAAGAGCTGCGATGCGGCCCGACCCCCCTCCGGCCGCAACCGGCGCCGCCCCGTACTCCCCCTCACACACGGGGCGGCGCCCACTTTTTTCGGAGATAGGACAATGTCGAATATCGAAAGCCTGAAGAACGCGCTTCCCGCCTACGCCAAGGATCTGAAGCTCAATCTTTCGTCCGTGGCGGCCGATACGACGCTGACCCCGCAACAGACGTTCGGCGGTTTGCTTGCCGCGGCCATCGCGTCGCGCAATGATACGGTAATCGCGGCCATCGCGGCCGAGGCTGCCGCCGTGCTCACGCCGCAAGCCTTCGACGCGGCCAAAACCGCCGCCGCCATCATGGCGATGAACAACATTTACTACCGCTTCGTGCACCTTGTGTCCGAGCCCGAATACGGCACGCTGCCGGCGCGCTTGCGCATGAACGCGCTCGCCAATCCGGGCGTCGATAAGGTCGATTTTGAACTCTGGTCGCTGATCGTCTCGGCCGTGAACGGCTGCGGCATGTGTATCGACAGCCACGAGAAGGTCTTGCGCAAGGCGGGTGTCGGCGTCGCCCAGGTCCAGCAGGCCGCGCGCATCGCCGCTGTGGTTCACGCGGTCGCGGTCACGCTTGAAACCGACGCCGCCGCGACGCTCGCGGTCGCCGCCGCCGCCTAAACCGATAGCGCTTCGTTAAGTCGCGCGGATTCGTCCTGAACGGCGGGTCCGCGCGATCGCTTTTCTAAAACCGGAATTTGACGAGATACCAAAGCGCCTTGATGCCGTCGCGCCAGTTGATCTTTTTGCCTTCGTCGTAGGTGCGCCCGTAGTAGGCGATCTCGGTCTCGTAGATCCTGAGCTTGCGCTGCTTGGCGATCTGGGCGCTCAGTTCCACTTCGATGCCGAAGTCGTCGCAGCTCAGCGCCAGCGTCTCCAATACTTCCTTGGTGAACATCTTGTAGCAGACCTCGATGTCCGAGAGGGTCTGATTGTACAGGATGTTGAAAAGCACGGAGATCAAGCGGTTCGCGAGATAATGGTGGTAGAACAGCGAACGGTGCGAACGTCCATAGAAGCGCGAACCATAGACAACGTCCGCGACCCTCTTCACCGCGATCAAATTGTACATCTCGGTCCAATCCTGCGGGTCGTATTCGAGGTCGGCGTCCTGGACGACCACCACGTCGCCGGTCACGGCTTTCATCGCGGTCCTGAGCGCGCCGCCTTTTCCGCGATTCTTTTCATGGAATCTGATCTGGAAGATGACCGAGGCCGTTCCGGCTTGCGCGGGCAACAGCGTCACGTTCCCGTCGTCGGTGACCTCGACGCCGCTGAACTCGCCCACCGCGCGCGCGGCGATGTCTTTCAAAAGATCCGTCGTGCCATCCTTCGAGCGGTCGTCGACGATGATGATTTCCTTGTTCACGCCGGGCAGCGCGCCGCATACCGCGGCCAGCACCCGTCCCAGGGTCATCCGCTCGTTATAGACGGGGATGAGGATGGAGATGCGTCCGGTCGCGAAGGCCGGAGGTCCCGCGTGCGGCCGCTTGGAGCCCTGGGCGGCCGTCTTCGACGGTATATTTGGAAGTGCGTTGATCATACCTACCCACAACATCAAAGTTGGCGCCATGACGACGCGATCAAGACTTGAGCCGACGTGCCACGCGAAATCGAAAGGCGTGCCGAAATACACACCCACAAGGCACGCGGTATAAATCATCGCCGCTGCGCCGAAAATAAGGCGTGTGGGCGGCAGCGCCAGGAAAAGCGCCACGGCCGCATAAGCCGCGAGTACGGGGAAAAGGTACGTATCCGCCGCCGCGACGGTCGTCAGCACCTCAAGTTTCGCGAGAATCGCCGCGGGGTCCGCGAGGGTGGCGGCGGCGCGGCCGATGACGTCCCCGCCCTGCATCCCGGCGCTCATCGCCAAGCTGTGTTTGAACCACTGAAATGTCAGGGGGGGGATGAACAATGCCGCGAGAGAAAGGTTGCGTAAGTCGCGTGCGTGCGGATGCCGCCACAGCCCCAGGGCCAACAGCGGCGGAACGATCACCAGCATCAAGACGCCCTCGTCCTTCACGCATAGCGCGACGGCGGCGGCGGCAAGACCCAGGACCAGATCGCCCCGGTCGCCGTCCTCTATCCACGCGGCTAAGCCCGCGACGGCGGTGACCGCGAACAAGGCCTGGAGGCCGTCCATGTAGCCGTTCCACATTTGAACGCCCAGGACGGTCACCGCGCCGGCCAGAATCAAGGCGGTGCGCAACGGCGCTCGTCCGGCGGCTGCGCCAAGACCGAAAAGCCCCGCGGCGAAGGCCGGGATCAGGCCGATCTTGGGCGCGTATTCGTTCCAACCCGCGACTGTGAAATCCGCCGCGCGGGCGGCCAGCATCGGCACGAGCTTCGGATAATATTTATGGCTCCAATTGTATTCGGGGTTCTCCCAGAAGGCCGAAGGCCGGAACCCGCCGTCGAAGAAGATGGCTTTCGCATGAAAAAACCAGATAGATCGCGCGTCCCAGTCGAGCAGCGGGCCCGCCGTGACGGCAAGGGCGACGGCGACGGCCGCCGCGCCGAGCAAAACCGCTTGAAGGCCGACGGCGGCGCCTGTGAAGGAGATCCGCGCCTGGGGGCGCACGGCCGCCACCGCCGCGAGGGCCAATATCGCCACGCCGACCCAGGCCACGCCGCGCTGAAACGCGAGGCTGCCGGAGAGAAGACCGGCCGCGTGATCGATCAATAGCCCGATCATCAAGAAAAGCGCGATCGTGCGGACCATCTCTTCCAGTGTGAAAAGGCGTCGCCAGTCCTCCCACCGGAAGAACAGCAGCGCGCCCGCTGCGCCGCACCCCAGCGTCCCCGCGATCAGCCAGCTAGTCGCAGCGATCAAGTGCGACCTCCGTGGCCAGGCCCAGCGGATTGCACGCCGGGTCTTCACGCCTCAATCTCAAGACAAAGACCGAATCGGCGGCGTACGGGATCGGCCAGGCGATCTCGTCGACACGCTGCTGGAAAAAGCCGCCGCCCTCGGCGCGGAAAGCCGCGCTCATGCGGAAGTTGGGCGCATTGTGGCGCTTGAGGAGATCCGCGGCCTCGACCACGTCGCGGTGCATGGTCTCAAGGCCCGCGCCGGCGGTGATCAAGGCGGCCTCAAGCCGGTCCCAGTCGGCAAGGCGCGCGTTCACCTGAGCCGATAGGAGGTGGGTCGCTTCGTTGCCCTTGCCATAAAGCAGGACAATGACGCCCAAGGCGGCGGCGAAGGCAAACGCCGCGCGCGCGCCGCGTGTATGCGCGAGAAAAGATGAAAGCCGGCTTGCCATTGCCGCGACGATCCTGCAGTTGACTGGGGGCCGGAAACTGAGCCGTACGCGCGCGCCGCGTCAGCTCATTTTCTTGCAGTCTGCGCGAATGCTGTTGTAATCGGCGCCTCCGCCGATGGAAAGTCATTAAAGGGAATATGGTGACCGTGACGGCCGACCTCTACGCCGGCGACGATCTCGAAACGCTCGCGGACATGCCCAACTATCACGGTTGGATGATGGACGCGTTCACACCTTTTGTGCGTGGCCATGTTGTCGAGTACGGGGCGGGCCTCGGCACCATTTCCGCGCTGCTCCTGCCGCACGCGGCGCGCATGACCCTGGTCGAGCCGTCGGCCAATCTTGTCGATGCCTTGGAGCGCCGGTTCGCGCAAACGCCGCAGGTCGCCGTCGTGGGGGCCATGCTGGAAGCGCATGCGGCGTCGCTGGCGCCGGACAGCGTCGACACCATCATCCTCGTCAATGTGCTCGAGCACGTCGAGGACGACGCGGCCGCGCTGCGCGCCTTTATGGCGGCCTTGAAGCCGGGCGGCGCGTTGCTTTTGTTCGTTCCGGCCCTCCAGTTCCTGATGAGCAAGCTGGACCGGTCCCTCGGACATTTCCGCCGCTATCATCGGCCGGATCTTGTCGCGAAAACCAAAGCGGCGGGCTTCACGGTGGACGACTGCCGCTACCTCGATCTTTTCGGCGTGGCGCCGTGGTTCCTGCTCAATACGCTCATGGGCAGCATGTCGTTCGATCCGAAGCTGGTCAGGATCAACGACCGGTATGTGGTGCCGCTCTCGCGGCGCGTTGAAACCCTTGTTCCGCCGCCGTTCGGCAAGAACCTGATCCTCACCGCGAGGAAACCGTGATGCGCTTGGCGCTGCGGGTCGTTCTGGGCGTTGCCCTGGGCGGCGCGCTGTTATGGCTGGCGCTCTCTCAGGTCGATCTCGACGAAGCGGGCGCGGCCATGCTGAACGCGCGCGCCGACCTGCTGGCGCTGGGGCTCGCGTTTTATTGGTGCGATATCGCCGTGCGCGTTTTGCGCTGGCGGACCCTGCTGAAGCCGACGAAGGATCTCCGCGCGGCCGAGGTCGGGCGCGCCCTCGTCGTGGGTTATGCGGTGAACAATGTCCTGCCCGCGCGGCTTGGCGAAATCTTCCGGGCCGACTATCTCGGCCGCCACTTCGGTCTTAGTCGCGCCGCCGCGGTCGGCTCGATCATCGTCGAACGCCTCCTGGACGGCGCGGTGGTGGTGGCTCTGTTCGGTCTGGGCATCGCGCTTGTCAGCTTCAAATCGGGCGCGGATGTCCTTGTCACAGCAGCCTTGCTTGGCGCGGTGGGCGTGCTCGTCATCACGGCGGCGATCCTTTTGCTGCCGTCCTACTACGAACGCCTGCCGTTTTACCGCGTACCGTGGTTGCAACCGCGTATCGCGCATTTCGTGGCGGCAATCGGTGTGGTGCGGACCAAGGGGATCTACGCGGCGCTTCTGTTCTCCGCCCTGATCTGGGCGCTGGAATGTTCCGCGATTCTGATGGTCGTCGATGCCTGCGGCGTCGCGCTGACTCTGCCGCAGCTCTTTGTGGTGGTAGGCGCGGCATCACTCAGCACGCTGCTGCCGTCGGCGCCGGGATATATCGGATCGTTGCAGATCGCTTATGTGGCGGCCTTCGCCGCGCTCGGGGAGGCGGCCGAGCCCGCCATCGCGGCGGCGACGCTGACGCAGGTGGTTTTGCTGGGCTCGATCACGCTGTTCGGACTGGCGCTGCTTGCGGTCTATCCTTTGAAGTCCCGCGCGGCGGCTTGACCGGACCCCAAATGAAAAGCGCGGGACCGCGATTGCGGCGCCCGCGCTTTAGAAACCGTCGCCGCTTTCTTATTGCACGTAGATGTGCACTTCCGGCGTCTTGGCGGCGTTGCTGCCCATGGCGGCCATGGCCACACGCTCGGCGGGCAGGCCCATGTTGGTCATCGACAGGAACACCGTATCGGCGTTCCGGCGGGCCGCCGACGGGTTGCCGCCTTCCGGCGACACGGCGACCAGGTCGAACACGGCGTCCGGTCGGCGTTCCAGCGCCCGCGACAGGGCCTGATAAAGCTGCGGCTCGTACGCGACGTCGGGCTTATCGAAGCGGATCACCACCAGCGGACGGCGCTGGGCGAAAGCCTCCGCCGTCACGTTGGCCACCGCGCGCACCGGAGTCGCGCGGCGCGGGCCGTTGGCGGCGGCGGGATAGGACTGGCCGGCGTTGATGTCCGCGGCCAGTTCCACCAGCGCGTTGCGCTCGGTGGTCACATACTGCTGCTGACGGCCGATTTCCGAGTTCAGGTCCAAAAGCGCGCGGTCGATGACGATCGCGTTCTGGTTCACTTCGTCTTCCAGGATGCGCAGTTGGCGATGGTCTTCTTCCAGCGCGCCCGACAGGCCGTAGGCCGCGCGGATATTTTCCAGGATGAAGGCCGACGCGCCCGCGTCGCTCGACACCTGCGCCGACAGTTGGTTCAACGTGGCGATGTCCGCATCGATCTGGGTCAGTTGGGTCTGGGCGGAACTCCAGTTGGCCAGGAGTTCCGGGTTGCCCGGGGTCGAGCCCATCTGCAGGCGCGAACGGATGCCGCCCACCAGCGAATGGTAGGAATTCACGTTGGCGATGGTCTGCTTGCGGATGGTTTCAAGCTGTTCGCTGCGGCTGATGGTGTTGCCGCGCAGCTTTTCAAAGTCGGCCCGCAGTTGCTGGGCTTTCTGGCCGACCGCGGTCGGTCCGAAGCGGCTGGAGGACGAGGCCGCCGGGGCCAGGCCCTGGGACTGCACCTCGGCGGCGGCCACTTGGGTCGCCGTCTGGGCCCCGGCCGTTTCAGCCGCATTGGCCGGGCTCACGCCCTGGCCCGCGCACCCGGCAAGGGTGACGGCCATGGTGGCAATCGCGGCATGCTTTAAAAAAGAGCGCGTACGGCCCATTTTTCCTTGTCCGCACCGCGCCGTGGACAGCCCCAATACCTGCATTCTTACACTCACATTCCCCACAACCGGTTAGGTTGGCGCTGTATGCGCTCCGGCATACATCACGTCGTGAGTATCCCCACCCGCACCCCGATTCCGGACCCGAGAATCCGAGGGGTGAACATTGCGCCTCAAGCCGTTCCGGTGTTTCCCGAACTCAAACCTTAGAGAAGCTGCCCCAAACGCTTGGCGACGCACTAGAATCCGTCATCGCCTCGCACTCTTTAGGACTTTACGCGATGCCCCTGGGGAGAACAAGCAGGGAGACGGGGCCGGGGCCGGGTCCGCTCGTTGGATTTTCAGAGGTTTTCCTTGCATGGCCCCCCTGATCTTAGTATCTCAAGCGCCCGTCGGGTCGGCCGCCCCTTAGAAGGCGCCGCCCGTAAGACCCGAAGAGCCTCGGCTTAGTTGGGTCAGAGACGCGCCCGTAGCTCAATTGGATAGAGCATCTGACTACGGATCAGAAGGTTGGAAGTTCGAGTCTTTCCGGGCGCGCCATTCTCTCTCAAATATTTACGCGAAAATCTCGAAAGAGAATCCACCGTGAAAATCCACCCGGGCAAGCGCCGGGTCATCACGGAAATCTCGTCCGCCGTGGCGCGCGCCGCTACAGAAGCCACTCGATGGGCATGCGCGAGAGGATGGCTATACCCCAGCGCTGCCAAAGGCTTGTTCCCGGCTCGGTGGCGCGGACGACGACGCCGTCGGGCGTTTGTGCGCGCCAATTGAGGTTGCCGTCGCCGGACAGGACGACCTCGTAGGCGCGCATTGGGATCGTTGTCTCAAATACCTCGGAGACGGCCGCTGCGAGCGGCGGGCTCTCGATCATGAAACCAAGCTCGGTATTGAGATGGAACGAGCGTGGATCGAAATTAAAGGATCCGATGAAAAGCCGGGCGCCGTCCACCGCGAAGGTCTTGGCATGCAGCGTTGTCGCGCTGGACCGCAGCACCTGGCCGTTGAGGCTTGAGCCGCTGCCGGAGCCCATGCTGATCAGGTCGCGGCGGGGCCGGGGGCCCGCGCGCCGATCCGGCCCGCGCATCTCAAACAGACGGATGCCGGCGCGCAGCAGGTCTTTGCGGCGTTCGGCATAGCCCGCATGGACCACCCATACGTCCGACGCCTCGAAGGCGTTTGTGAAGATGGCTGTATCGACGCCGCGTCCGGCAAGCGCCGACAGGGCGTCCACCCCGGCGCGTGTCGGCACGAAGTAGCCCGAGACAAGACGCAACTCCCGCTCCGGCGCGCCAATCGCCCTTTGGAGCGCGGTGACCAGCAACTTGTCGTGGGCCGCTTTGCCGACGCCCTTGGCAGGATCGTCGCTAATCATGCGCACCATTGCCCATTCAAAGGGCAGCGATCCTGCAACTATTTGCGCGACAAACGGCAGGGCTCGGATTGCTTCCATATAGGCGCGTGCGGCGGGATCGTGTTCGATCAGCGACGCGCGCCGACGAAGGGCCGCAAGTTCTTCCGCGGGAGCAGGCCGCAGCACGGCCCCAACGGGATACGCCGATTGGCTCCGCCAGTACCGGTCGAAGTCGCGCGACGTCTCCGTGACGACAGGGCCGATGGCCAGCACGTCGAGGTCCGAGAACAGTCCGCCGTCGCGCGCGTCGAAATATTCGTCGCCGATATTGCGGCCGCCGATGATCGTTGCCTGACCGTCCGCGACGAAGCTCTTGTTGTGCATGCGTCGGTTGAGGCGCGGAAAATCGACCAGATAACCCAACAGTTTTGGGCGGCGTACGGTGAACGGGTTGAAGAGACGAATCTCGATGTTGGCATGTTGATCGAGCGTGGCCAGCGTCGGATCGAGACCCGCGACGCCATTGTCGTCGAGCAGCATGCGCACGCGTACGCCGCGATCGGCGGCGGCGCGCATCTCCTCCAGCATCAGCGTGCCGGAGAGGTCGTTGTGCCAGATGTAATATTGGACATCGAGGCTACGGACCGCGGCCCTGGCCAGCAGGACACGGGCCGCAAAGGCCTCGCGGCCGTCTCTCAGAATATGTACGCCGGACAAATCGGCCGAGCGATCGGCGCGCGCCGCAGCGATTCCGCGCCCCAACGGTGTGCCGCCGGTGTCGGGCAGGGCGGTCGAGGATGTGCGCGGCTCCAGAGGCGGAAGCGGATAAAGCATCCGCAAGGTCAGTCCTGCCGCGACAAGCACGAGCAGCAGGCCGGCAAAAATTTGCGCGATCGGCAACAAGAAACGCCTTATGCGCCGCGGCGCCGTCACGTGTCGGCATCGAGATTGGATGAGGTGTCAGAATGCGACACGGCCAAGCTCCCCATGTATTGTCAACTCTTGCGGGATTCGCTTCGTCCCGACGCTCAGATCGATCGTCGATCCTGTCAGGACGAAGCGTCCCATCGGACGTACGTGCTCCCTTGTATCTTTAGCCTTACGCGGCGTCGACGAGGACGATTTCGCTGTCCTCGACGGCGGTGATCCGCACGACATCCATGTCGCTGATCGCAGCCCCGTCACGGGCGTTGACGCGTACGTCGTCGATCTTCACCGCGCCGGTCGCGGGCACCAGGTAAGCGCGACGGTCCTTGCCCAGCGGATAATCCGCCGTTTCGCCCGCTTTCAATGTCGCGCCCACAACGCGCGCATCGGTGCGGATGGGCAGGGCGTCGCCGTCCTGGTCATAGCCCGAGGCCAGCGTCACGAAACGCCCGGAGCGTTCGCCCTTGGGGAAGGGCTTCGCGCCCCATTGCGGCGCTTCGCCGTTCCGGGTCGGGATGATCCAGATTTGGAAAATCTTCGTCGTCACGTCTTCCAAGTTGTACTCCGAGTGGCGGATGCCCGTGCCCGCGCTCATCACCTGCACGTCGCCCGCTTCGGTGCGGCCCTTGTTGCCCAGGCTGTCCTGGTGGGTGATCGCGCCTTCGCGGACATAGGTGATGATCTCCATGTCCCGGTGCGGATGCGCCGGAAAACCGGACTGCGGCGCGATGGCGTCGTCGTTCCACACACGCAGGTTGCCCCAGTGGGTGCGCGCCGGATCGTAATAGTCCGCGAACGAGAAGTGATGTTTGGCGTCCAGCCAGCCGTGGTTGGCGGCGCCGAGGGTGTTGAACGGGCGAAGCTCGATCATGGGGTGTTCCTCCAGGTTAGGCCGGGCTGTCCGGTCGGTGTTGGGCGCACCTTAGGGCTTGCTTGCTTTTCCGATCAGATGGATAAATTCGTCTAAATTGTTCGATAAAATTGAAAAGTGAGCGTCCCGGGCACCCCCACCTTCGACCAATTGCGCATTTTCCTGGCCATCGTGGAGACCGGGAGTTTTGCCGCGGCCGGCCGCAAATTGAACAGGGCGGTCTCGGTCGTCAGCTACGGCATCGCCAACCTGGAAGCGCAGTTGGGCCTCGCGCTGTTTGACCGCGAAGGGACGCGCAAGCCCACGCTGACGGTTGCCGGCCGTGCGTTGCTGGCCGAGGCGCGCGCCATTTCTCACGGGATGGATGGTCTGCGCGCCAAAGTGAAAGGATTGCTCGACGGCCTGGAAGCGGAGGTCGACCTCGCGGTCGACGTCATGCTGCCGACGGAGCGGTTGGGGAAGGTGTTGCGCGCCTTCGCGGACAAATTTCCGACGGTGCAACTGCGCCTGCATGTCGAAGCGCTCGGCGCGATCATCGCCATGGTGCTCGACGGCAAAGCCATCGTCGGTGTGTCGGGCCCGCTCGTCGTCGGGGTCGATGGGATCGAGCATGTCGCCGCGGGGTCCATTGTCATGGCGCCTGTGGCCGCGCCCGATCATCCCTTGGGCCGCATGACCCGTATCCCGCCGGGCGCGGGACGCGACTATACGCAACTGGTCTTGAGCGACCGCTCGCGCTTCACCGAAGGGCGGGACTATTCCGTGCTCAGTCCGAAAACCTGGCGTCTCGCCGACCTCGGCGCGAAACATGCCTTGCTGCGCGAGGGGATCGGGTGGGGCAATATGCCGCTCGCGATGATCGAGGCGGATTTGGTGGCCGGGACTCTTGTCCGTCTCGCGATGCCCGATCATCCCGGCGGCGCCTATCGCTTTGAAGGGATCTGGCGGCGCGATACACCGCCGGGCCCGGCGGCGTCCTGGTTGCTCGATCAGTTTGTCGCCTTGGGTCGCGCCGACCGCGCGGCCGAAGGGATGAGCGATATCTAAAGTCAGCAGAGGATTTTATGCCGGACGTTCACGATCGATTTGTCACTGTTACCGGCGGCCGGGTGTTTGTGCGCGAGTGGCCGGGCCGCGATAGCGCGCCGCCCATCGTGCTGCTTCACGACTCCCTCGGCTGCATCGATCTCTGGCGCGACTTTCCGGCGGCCTTGGCCGCGGCGACCGGGCGGCGTGTGATCGCCTACGATCGGTTGGGTTTCGGCCGGTCCGATCCCCATCCCGGCGCGCTCGCGTTTGACTTCATTGCGACCGAGGGCCGCGACGCGCTCGCGGCGGTGCTTACCGCCTGCGGCGTCGATACCTTTATTCTCTGCGGCCACAGCGTCGGCGGCGGCATGGTGTTGTCGGCCGCCCCTCAGTATCCGTCACGGTGTCTCGGGGTCATCTCGATGGCCGCGCAGGCGCTGGTGGAGGACGTCACCGTCGCGGGCATCCATGCGGCGCAGAAAACGCTCGGCCCCGGTAGCGATCGCATCGAACGCTTGAAAAAGTATCACGGCGATAAGACACGCTGGGTCATCGACGCCTGGATCGAAAGCTGGCTGCATCCGGACTTCGCCGGATGGTCGCTCGCGCCTGTGTTGCCGCACATCCATTGCCCCGTGCTGGTGATGCACGGCGATACGGACGAATACGGTTCGCTCCGGCACCCTGAGATGATCCGCGAGCTTGCGGGAGGCGCGGTCGAAATGGTGGTCCTCACCAATTGCGGTCATGTTCCCTACAAGGAAATGCCGGACCGTGTGCTCGAGCTGATCGGCGCGTTCCTGGACCGCGGTGTGTGAGATCTAAGGAAGGGCGTCCGCAAACAACGCCGCGAGACGCACGCCCGCCTTGTCCAATTGCTCCAGGGCGATGCGCCTATTCTGGCGCACATAGGTCTCGTCGTAGTCGAGGCCGCCGGGATTCCCGAGGTAACCCGTCGCCGGCGCGCGCATGATCCAAAGACTCTCGTTCGCCCAATCGAGGGGTGTCGACGCGCCCAGGCGCGGAGCGCGGCCTTCCACCGACATGAAGCCGTAAACCGTCAGGAAGCCGTTTGGGGCATTTGGGTTCAGGACGGTCGCGACCAGTTCACGCTCCCACATCGCGCGCAACGTGACGGCGTTCCCGCGGAACGTCCCTTTGATATCCGCGCCGCCGCCGTCTTCGGCGAAGCCGATGTTCAGCGGTTGATGCAGATCGGCGACCAGGTGGCCGACGATCTTCAGCGCGAGCGCTTTTTCTTCCCGGTCCGCCGGGCTTTTCAAGATCGCGACGGCGCGCTCGATTTCACCGAGCGCGCAGGCTCCCGCCGGGCAATCGCGCGCCCTGTCGATCGCTTTGGCCGTCCGCGGCACAAAGACGACATGATGCGCCGCGGGCAAATCCACGGCGGCGCAGGTTTCCGCGAACTGTTGTTTGGTGGCGATAGCGAGAAGGCCCGCGACGTTTTCGCGCACGGACTCCGTCATTTCGTCCCAGGCGACGGTGCAGGCGATGCGGTGACCGTCGGGCGACCAGGCGTGCGCCGCGCCGGCGGCGCAGACGATGGCAAGGCCGACGGCGGCGGCTCTCACGCCGCCGCGCCGGTCACGGTGCGCGCCAGCAACCGTGTCACGGTCATGATCGCGTCCAGCATCGGCGTGGCGACGCCCACCATGCGGGCGATCTCGGCGACCGCGCCCAGATTGGCGTCGATCTCCGGGAAGCGCTTGGCCTCGATGTCTTGCAACATCGACGTCTTATGGTTCCCCAGGGCCTCGGTGATCTTGATGCGCTGTTCCAGCGACACCTTCATGCGAAGGCCGAGGGCTTCCACCACTTGTTCCACCTCGCGCATGATCCCGCGCACGACATCGCAGGCCCCCGGGTCGCGCGCGATGGTGGAAAGGCCCGCACCGGTCAGGGCGCTGACCGGATTGAAGGAGGAGTTGCCCCACACCTTGGTCCAGATGTCGGTGCGGATGTCGGCGCTGGCCACCGTCTTGAAAGCGGCGCGATTGAAGAGGTTCGCGATCTCCGTCAAACGCGCGGAAGCGCTGCCGTCCGGTTCGCCGATATGAAGGACGCTGGTGTTGGTGACATGGATAACGCCCGGCGCGGGGACATTGGCCGCCGCATAAATCACGCCGCCGATGACGCGCCGGCCCGCAATGGCGTGCGCGATGGACCCGTCGGGATCGACGGTCGCCACCGCACGGCCCTCGAACGGGCCGCCGCTTTTATGAAAATACCACCAGGGGATGCCGTTCAGCACCGCGACCACCGGCGTCTCGGCGTGGAACAGGCGCGGCAGGGTCTTGGCCGCCGCCGCGATCTGATGCGCTTTCAAACACAGGATGACGAGGTCGAACGGGCCGGAGTCGTCCGCGGCCGCGGCTTTCACCGGCGGCGTATGATGCGCGCCCGCCGGGTCGATCATGGTGAACCCGCGTTTGAGGGCGGCCAATGTTTCGCCGCGCGCGATGAAGGTCACGTCCTCGCCGTGCGCGGCCAGCATGCCGCCGAGCATCCCGCCCATGGCGCCCGCGCCGACCACCGCGATTTTTTGAAAGGCTGTCATCGGATCACCGCAGCGCGTTGTTGAGGGTCAGGCCCAGGCGTACCCCGGCCTTTTCCATCTGGCCCATGGCGACGGGCCGGTTTTGTTGCACGTAACGTTCGTCGAAGACGAGTCCGCCGGGATTGCCGAGGTAGCCCGTCGCCGGCGCGCGCATGATGAAATAACTCTCGCGCGCCCAGTCCAAGGGTTCCGGATGCGTCTGCACCTCGTGCGCCAGCCACAAGGTCTCCAGCGATCCGCCCGGTGCGACCCGCTCGGCTTCCAGCAATCCCGTTTCCCAGATGTCGTACACGGTGGTCGGCCGTCCCAGGAAGGTCGCTGGAATCTTGTGGCCGCCTTCATCTTTCGCGAAACCGAAGTTGAGCGGCTGATGCAGATCTCCGATCAGATGCATCAGCAGCCGGAGCGCGACGGCCTTCTCTTCTTTCGGGGCGTCGCTTTTCAGCGTGCTGATGTCCTGGATCACCCGCGAGACGACGCAGCCGTCGGCGGTGCAGTCGCGCCCGATGTCGATGCCCGTGGCGTCGTTCGGCAGATACATCTCATGCCACGGCGCGGTTTCCGGCTGCGAGATTTTCACGCGCTCCGCCCAGGCGCAAAGTTCCAGGAACTCCTCGGCCTTGTCGATATCCAAGATGCCGAACGCCGCTTCGCGCGCCGTGGGCGACATCACATCGAGGGCGATGGCGCACACCATCCGGTGTCCGTCGCGGCTCCAAGCATGGGCCGGCGTTTGGGCCGTGACCGCGAGGATCGCGGTCGTGAGGATCACGCGAAACATCATGACGCGGGCGGGGCTTGCGGGGCCGGTTCGGCCGGAAGCGGGATGAATTCTTGATTGTCCAGATCGGGAAGTTTCATGCGCCCGGCGATCCAGTCGGCCTTCGCCTGCTCCAGGCGTTCCTTGGACGAGGAGACGAAGTTCCAATAGAGCAGGCGTTCGCCGAGCGGCGCGCCGCCTAGGGTCATGACGGTGGACGGCGTCTTCGCCGTGAACCGCGACGCGTCCTTGGTCAGGACCAGCATTTGTCCGGCGCGGAAGGATTGCCCGGCCAGTTCGATCTCGCCGTCGGCGACATACAGCGCCCGTTCCGCATGTCCACCGGGAATTTCTCCGACAGCGCCCGCGTCCATGTCGAGATGCGCGTAAAACAGCGGCGAGTGCGTCTTCACGCCCGCCGACAGGCCGTAGGCGTTGCCGGCGATCAGGCGTCCGCGCACGCCGCGCTCGGCCCACGTGGGTAGATCGGCGCCTTCGTGGTGCGAAAAGCCCGGGTCGGTCTCTTCGTCTTCGGTTGGCAGCGCGACCCAGGCCTGGATGCCGTGCAGATGATCGCCCTCGGCGCGCGCTTTCTCGAAGCGTTCGCTGTGGGTGATGCCGCGTCCCGCCGTCATCCAGTTCACTTCGCCGGCGCGGATCGGCGCTTCGGAGCCCACGCTGTCGCGGTGCATGATCTCGCCGGAGAACAGATAGGTGACGGTTGCGAGCCCGATGTGCGGATGCGGACGCACGTCAACCGAGCGCGGAATGCCCGGCGCGAGGTCGATGGGACCCATATGGTCGAAAAAAACGAACGGGCCGACCATCCGCCGTTTGGCGAAAGGCAGGACGCGCCCGACCTCGAAGCCGCCCAGGCTTTTGCGCCGCTGTTCAATGACAAGATCGATCATGATGTCTCCGAGACTATAAGGGTCAGAGACTATCCGCTTTTTACATTCCAGTCAGGTCGCCCGTCAGATCGCCGATCCCAGGATGCGGCTGGTGGTCGCGATGTAATCGGCCTCGAAAGGCGTGCCCTTGCAATAGGGCCGCGCATCCTGCAACGCGCGGCGGAACGACGGCCGCGCCATGAGGCGTTCATAATACGCGCGCAAGTGCGGATATTGCGGCGTGATCCGCCTCACCAGATCGGCATAGAACAGGAACGGCGCGGCGGCGCAGTCGGCGAGCGAGAAATCATCGCCCATTGCCCATGCCTTGCCGTCCAGGTCCGCCTCCAGGACGTCGTAGGCGGTCGCCAACGTCGCCCGCGCCATCTCCACCCCGTGCGGATCGTTTTTTCCGGCGGGCCGGAAGTTGTCCGTCACTACCTTCGACATGGGATCGTTGACATAAAGGTCGAAGAACCGGTCGCGCGCGCGCGTCTGGCGGGCCAGATCCGGATCCGCGGGCAATAGCTTCACGGGTCCGGGATAGTGTTGGTGGAGGTATTCGACGATGACGCTCGATTCCGGCACGGTTTCGTCGCGGGCGTCGTCCCGCAGCACCGGAAACTTCCCGATCGGCCAGACGCGTTTCAATTCACCCGCCGACGCCGGGTCGCCGAGGTTGATGATCCTCGGCGTGAACGGCGTGCCGTTCTCGTACAACGCGATCAGCGCCTTCTGGCAGTAGGACGAGAAGGGGTGGAAATAGAGCGTGAGCGACATGATGCGGCCGTGTGGCTTAGAACGAAACGACTGTTTTGAAACCGCCGTAGATCATCCGCGATGCGTCGAACGGCATATCCTTGCCCGCCATCATGTCGTTGAGGCGCGGATCGATCATGACCTTCTTGTTCACGCGGTCGCGATCCTTGCGCGACTTGTAGACAATCCACGAAAAATACACGACCTCGTTCTTCTTGGCTTTCACGCTCAAGGGGAACGACGTCACCTTGCCGGGCTTCACGTCGTCGGCGATGCATTCGTGGTAGGCAAGAGCGCCGTATTCCATCCAGATCTTGCCGGCTTTCTTAGCCATCGTCTGGTAGGCCTTCACGTTCTTCTTCGGGACCGCAAGGACAAAGCCGTCGACGTACGCCATGGTGCTCTCCGTGGTTCATGTTGAGGCCGCTCTTTCCTGCCGTGCCCGGCCCCGGGATGTCAACAATCACACAGGTGTAGCTGCCTTTACGCGTGTATTGCGGTTTGATGTCACAAGTCCGTGCGGTGCGTTAGGACCCACAATCCGCCTGGACACCCTTGATTGAGCGGGTATCCTTGCCCGCTCTGAACGCGAGCGGCGCCCGTGCCGCGGACAAATAGGCAAGTGGGAGGATCTCATGAGCAAATTGTTTCAGTTGGCCGCCGGCGCGTTGATCGCTGTCGGCGTTTCGTTCGCCGCTCAAGCCGCCGACGTCAAATATAAGGCCGCGCTCACCTCAGCCGAGGAAGTGCCCCCCAACCCCAGCACGGGCAAGGGTAACGCCGATCTCACCTTGAATACGGACACCAAGGAACTCTCCTGGAACGTGACTTGGCAAGGTCTGACCGGCGACGCCGTCGCCGCGCACATTCATGGTCCCGCCGACAAGGGCGCCAACGCCGGCGTACAGGTGCAACTCGGTGTGCAGGGCCAGCCGCCCAAGAGCCCGCTGACGGGCAAAGCCACCCTGACCGACGCCCAGATCGCCGATCTCAATGCCGGCAAGTTTTATGTGAACATTCACACGCCCATGAACAAGGGCGGCGAGATTCGCGGTCAGGTCTCGAAATAAGACGCGACGCTTTTCGCGGGCAAAAGGCCGGGCGATGTCCCGGCCTTTTTCTTTTATACTGCGTGCGAGACGTGATCCCCGCAGGTTCCTCCGTTGCCTGATGAAGCCATAGTTCCCGCGCCGAAGGGCGCTTCGACGCCGCCTGCGGCCGCAAGCGACGACGGCGTGATCGCGATCCCACCGCCGGGCGCGCCGCCGCTGCCGCGCACGCCCTTTCGCTTCATCCTTCACTATCTGCGCTCCGGCTTCTTGTTGCCTGTCGCCGGGATCGCCGCGCTCATCGGCGCGTCCGCGGCGCTCGAAACGGTGCAGCCCTATTTCCTGGGGCGGTTGGTCAGCGCGCTGACCGAGGCGCAAGGCGGACTCGCCGCGGCCACTCCCGTTCTATGGTTCGCGGCCCTCTGCGCGGCGTGGCTCTCCAGCTATCTCTTCACCCATGCCTATTCGGCCTATTCCCAGGCGTGCCTGACCCGGCTCCGGATCAGAATCCAAGACGACCTGTTCGGGTATCTGCACGGCCATGCGCCGCGCTTCTTCATGGACAACGCGGGCGGCGGCTTGGTGCAGAAGATCCGGCAGGCGGGCAACGCCGCCGCCATCATCATCGACTACATCTGCGCCAATGTGGTGCGGCTCGGTGTCATGTTCGGCGTCACCATCGGGATGATCCTCACGCAAGCGCCCGACTTGCTGCTGCCCTTCGGCGCTTTCGCCGCCGTATTCACGGGCGCGGCCGCCGTCATGGCGCAGCGCTTGCGCCGTCTTGCGAAAATCCAGGCCAAGACGGCTTCGGACGCTGTGGCGCGCATGGTGGACTCCGTCGCCAACTGGGACGTCGTGCGCAGTTTCGCCCGCTCGGTTTACGAACGCGAGACGATGCAACCCTTCAGCCGCGCGGAACAGGACGCGCTCTTGCGTTTACGCATCGCCGCGTCGCTCATGCGGATCGTCTTGCACGTTCTCAGCGTCTTGTTCCTGGCCTGGCTGGTCTGGGAAAGCCTCATAACCGCCATGGCCGGCGACATGACGGTCGGCACGTTCACGACCATCCTGATGCTTTCGATCCTTGTGGGCGGGAACATCCGCACGCTGGGCGACAACCTCTTTGTCTATTTCGAGTATTACGGCGTGCTCGGTGAATCGCTTGCGGTCCTGCTTGCCGACCACGAGGTGGTGGACGCGCCCGGCGCGGTTCCCTTGAAGATCTCCGGCGGCGAAGTCGCCTTCGATCGCGTCAATTTCTCCTACAGCGACGGTACGCCGGTGTTCGTGGACTTCTCGCTCACGATCAAGGCCGGCGAGCGGATCGGCCTTGTCGGGCCGTCGGGGGCGGGCAAAAGCACCCTCATCAAGTTGCTGCGCCGTCAGTTCCCGTTTGAAAGCGGCCGCGTGCGGATCGACGGCCAGGATATCGCGGCCGCGACGTGGGACTCGCTGCACGACAGCATCGCCGAAGTCCCCCAGACACCCAGCATCTTTCACCGCTCCGTGCGCGACAACATCCGCTACAGCCGGCCCGAGGCGGACGACGCCGACGTCGTCGCCGCGGCGAAGCTCGCCCATTGCCATGAATTCATCGCCGCGCGCGAGGGCGGCTACGACGCGATTGTCGGTGAGAAGGGGATGAAGCTTTCCGGCGGGGAGCGTCAGCGCGTCGCCATCGCCCGCGCGTTCCTCAAGAACGCGCCCATCCTTCTCTTGGACGAGGCGACGTCGTCGCTCGACAGCGAGGCGGAACACCTGATTCAGGACGGCCTCTTGGCGTTGATGGCCGGCCGGACCGTGATCGCCATCGCGCACCGCCTGTCGACGATCGCGCATCTCGATCGCATCGTGGTGCTTGACCGGGGGCGGATTGTCGAGCAAGGCAGCCACCGCGATCTGCTTGCCGCGGGCGGCGCTTACGCCAAGCTGTGGCAACGCCAGGCCGGAGGTTTCATGTGATTACGCTCTATCAGTTCCCGACGACCGGCGGATTGCCCAATCCAAGCCCGTTCTGCATGAAGCTCGAAACCTACCTGCGCATGGCGGGCCTGGACTACAAAGTCGCCGAAGTCCTGCGGCCCGGATCGAAGACCGGCAAGTGTCCCTATATCGACCTGGACGGCGAGATCATCGCGGACTCCGGTGCGATCATCGCGGCGCTCGAAAGCCGGTTCGGCCATCCGGTCGACGGCAAGCTCACCTTGTCGCAGCGCGGCGAATCCCTGGCCTTCCAGCGTCTGCTCGATGAACACCTCTATTGGGTCGCGGTCTATGGCCGGTGGGTCGCGCAACCGCCGGCGTTGCGTCAAGCGTTCCTGGTTCAGTTGGGCATCCCACGGGCCATTGCGCCGATCGCCGCCTGGGTGGGTAAACGCCGCTACCGGCGTGTGCTCCACGCGCAAGGCCTCGGCCGTCAGGAGCCCGAAGCGATCTGGCAAGCCGGGATTGCCGACATCCAGGCGGTCGCGCACTGGCTGGGCACGCGGACCTTTGCCTTCGGCGATGCGCCGACCGTCCTCGACGCCTGTATCTACGCCTACATCGGCAACATCATCGCATCGCCCTGGGACAATCCGCTGAAAACAGCGACGCTCAAGCACCGCAGTCTGGTCGATCACTTCGCGCGGATGCTCGCGGGTTACTTTCCCGAACTCGCCGCATGACGATTCGTTTTGTGATAGACTCCGCCCCTCGCGTCATTTCGGGGGGAGTCATGGTTCGTCGGTCCGTCGCTGCGCTTGCGTTTTGTGTGGGTTTGGCCGCTTGCGCCGAGCAAGCGCCCGTCACGGCCACCAGCGTCCCCGGCGCGGCCGATGCCGCCAGCGGTTCCACCGCGCAGCTCGCGATTCTTGCCGCGGGCACGGCGCTTCCCGCCGGCTATAAGGTCGATCCCAGCCGGACCATGATCTTCGGCACCGACGACAAATGGACCGGGCGCTTGACCTATACCGCCGCGGGCTCCGCCGACGAGGTGTTCGATTTCCTGCATAAGGAAATGCCGAATTTCGGCTGGACGGAAATGTCCGCCATGCGCTCGGACAACAGCCTGCTGACCTTTCGCTCGGACGCCACCAACCGTCTCGCCACCATCAACATCCGCCGCGGCTCGGTGATCGGCTCCACGCAGGTCGACATGGTCGTCGCCCCGCAGTCGAGCAATTAAACACCCGTCAGCGCTTCGTCCCAGGCGGCGCGGTACGCCTGCCGCAAAAGGTTTTTCTGGACCTTGCCCATGGTGTTGCGCGGCAGCGTCTCGGCGAACACGATCATCTTCGGCACTTTGTAGCTCGCCAGCGCTTCCTTCAGCGCGGCGCGCACGGCGTCGGACGACGGCGCGGGTGCGCCCACGTTCATGGTGACGATCGCAAGTCCCGCCTCGCCGAAGTCGGGGTGCGGCATGCCGACGACGGCGGATTCCGCGACGCCCGGCAAACCGTCGATGACGGTCTCGATCTCCTTGGGGTACACGTTGAACCCGCCGGAGATCATCATGTCCTTCGCGCGCCCGACGATATTGACCATTCCATCCGGGTCGAGCTGGGCGAGGTCGCCGGTCTTGAAGAACCCGTCCACGGTAAAGTCCTCGGCGGTCTTGCCGGGTTTCTTCCAATACCCCCGGAACACGCTCGGTCCCTTGATCTGGATTTCCCCGGTGGTACCCGCGGGTACGGGATGGCCCGCCTCGTCGACGACGCGCAAGGCGAGGCCGGGCAGGGGCCAGCCGACCGCGCCCGCCGTGCGCGCCCGGTCGATCTCGGCGCTGGTGATGATGCACGCCTCGGTCATGCCGTAGCGCTCAAGAATCTGTTTGCCCGTGCGGTCCTCGAACGCGCGGAATGTCTCATCCAGCAGCGGGGCCGACCCGCTGATGAACAGGCGTACGGTTTTGGCCGCGTCCCGTGTGAAGGCGCTGTTTCCAAGCAAGCGCACATAATAGGTGGGCACGCCCATGAAGACCGTTGCGCGCGGAAGGTCGCGGATCGCGTCTTCCGGCGTGAAGCGGGTATGGAAGATCATGCCCGTCCCGTTCATCAGCACGGTGTTCAAAGCCACGAACAGACCGTGGACATGGAAGATCGGCAGCGTGTGCAGCAGCACATCGCCGGGTCCGAATTTCCATACCGCGTGCAGCGCCGCGGCGTTCGCGGCGAGGTTACCGTGGCTGAGCATCACGCCCTTGGGCTTGCCGGTCGTGCCGGATGAATAAAGGATCGCGGCAAGGTCGTTCGCGTCGCGCGCGACCGATCCCTCAAGCGGCGCAAGCGCGCTTGCGCGATTCATCAGCGTGCCTTGGCCGTCGGCGTTCAAGGTCAGGACATGCGCCACCTGGCGGGCCGCGCAGACCTCCATCAACGCCGTCGCGTTCGGATCGGCGATCACCACATGCGGCGCGGCGTCCTCGATGAAATAGTCCAGCTCGTCGGCGCGATAGCCCGTGTTCATGGGCAGGAAGACCGCGCCCGCCCGCAGGCAGGCCAGATACAGGAAAACCGCTTCGGCGGACTTCTCCACCTGCATCGCGACACGGTCGCCGGGCTGGGTCTTCAATTCCAGGAGCAGCGCGGCGATACGCCCTGAAATCGCGTCCACATCGTCATAGGTGAAGACGCGCCCGTCGGTGCGCGTGATGAACGGCTGCGACCGCGCGGCCGGAAACCGCGTTCTGAAAATCTCGAAAAGATTCTGTGTCATGAAAGCCTCCGCGGGCGGCCTTCATAAGCGGAAATGGACGACGGCGCGAGGGATCAGATGGTGATGTTGATCGATTGGCCGCGATGCGGATGCGGGCTGGGTTCCTGCTGAACCTTCACCGTCGGCATGTCGGGCGGCGGCGGCGGATTGGGATTGGCCGGCGGGCCGGGATCGCGCGCCCGCGCGTTTTGCGTCTGTTGGAAAGCGGCCAGATCGTTGACGGTCACGTCGCTCATGACCGCTACCCTAGCTCCTCAGCCGGCGCGCGCAAGGCGCGGGAATAAAAGCCCTCTTTTAGAATGACTTAGCTTGCGGCTGGCGCGGGCACGAAGCTTTGCAGCGGTGTTGCGGGGTCGCGCAGCAGACTCGGGTCCGGACGGACCTTCTGCGCGATGACCTTCTTCGATTGCAGGAAGTCTTTCGCCATGTTCACGGCCTGGCAGGCGACGAATACGCCGTCGCGCAGATAACACGCCGAGAATTTGCGCGCCGTCATGTCGCCGCGGATGACGATCTGATCGCCGGGCTTGGAGATGCCCGCCATCTGGAGCTTGAGGTCGTATTGATCCGACCAGAACCACGGCACTTCGTCGTAAGGTACGGGCGCGCCCGCGATCGCAAGGGCGGCCGCCTTGCCTTGACCGAGCGCGTTGGGAACGGATTCAAGGCGCACGCGTTCGCCGACGGAGCGCAAGGGATGGTTCGTGCAATCGCCGGCGGCGAAGATATCCGGGTCCGCGGTGCGCGCGCAGTCGTCCACGACGATGCCGTTATCGACGGCCAGGCCCGCTTCCACCGCCAGTTCCACATTCGGCACGATGCCGATGCCGATCACCGCAAGGTCGGCGTCGATGGCGGTCCCGTCGCCGCAGCGTACACGCGCGAGCGCACCGTCGCCCTCGAACCCGGTGACGGTCTCGGACGTGCGGATGTCCACACCGGCGGCGCGGTGAACCTCAGTATAGAAGTGCGACATTTCCGGCGCGACGACGCGGTTCAACACCAACGGCATCATCTCAAGGACGGTGACCGTGCACCCCTTCGCGACGGCGACCGCGGCGACCTCAAGGCCGATATATCCTCCGCCGACGATGACCAGCTTGAGCCCGGCGCGCAATTGCGCGCGGAAACCTAAGACGTCGTCGACGTTGCGCAGGTAATGGACGCCTGGAAGATCGGCGCCCGGACAGATCATGCGGCGAACGCGTCCGCCGGTGGCGAGCACCAGCTTGCCGTAGCGCAGGACTTCGCCGGTCGCGAGGCCGACGGTCTTCTGCACGCGGTCGATGTGCGAAACGGTGGTCTTCAAACGCACGTCGATTTTTTTGTCGGCGTAGAACGCCGCGGGCCGCATCGCCATGCGTTCCAGTTCCACGTCGCCCGCCAAAAAACCTTTCGACAGGGGCGGGCGCTCGTAAGGCACATAGGCCTCGTCGCCGATCATCGTGATCGGCCCGGGGAAGTTATTCTGCCGCAGGAAAATGGCGGTCTGCGCGCCGGCTTGTCCAGCGCCGATAATCAGTACGTTCTCGGTCATATCCAGGAAATGGCTGTCCGGCGGATGAGGCTCAGTTTTCTTTGATGGCGTCGCCGGCCACCAGCTTGTCGATCTGTTCCTGCGTCAGGCTCTGTTTCATGTCTTCCTTGCTCGTCGGACGCGGGCCGCCCTTGCCGCGCTTTTCCTCGCCCTCGGACATGACTTCCGAGCGCCGGCGCCGGTCGGGGCCGAAATAGCCGCCGACGTCGACGAAGGGACGGGGCCGCTCGATCACTTCGCGGATTCGCAAGATCAGACTCTTGGCATTGAACGGCTTCGCGACGTATTCCGTGACGCCGGCGTTGCGCGCGAAGATCACCTTCTCGCGCCGCGTCTCCGACGTGATCATGATGATCGGTGTAAAACGGATGTTGTTGTTCTTCTCGGCGCGCACCGACTTCAGGAACTCGACGCCGCTCATTGGTTGCAGCAACCATTCGGTGATGACGATGTCCGGCGCCCAACTGCGCATAATGCCCAGGGCCTCGCCGCCGTGGTGGGCTTCGTCGATCCGCTTGCAGCCCAGGGTTTCCAGAATCCCTTTGATGACGCGCCGCATGTACGCGCGGTCGTCAACCACCAGGAAGCTGATGGGCTTCAAATAATCTGAAGTCGCCGAAGCCATGCGTACGCGTTTTTCCCCTACCCCGGACAACGGCGCTCGACCGGCGCCGTCATCCAAGCCCGCCGTCCCGGGATCATATTTTGGAAGTTTTAAGGTATTCTTTCTCGCGGACAACTCAAAGGTTTTGAAGGACATATCGTGAAATCGCAAACCGGAAAGCCGGCCAAGGCGACCCTGGCCGACCATGCCCCACGCACCTGGCAGCGCATGTTGTCCGGCCGCCGGCTGAATCTGGTGGAGCCCTCCCCCCTGGATATCGAGATCGAGGATATCGCCCTAGGGTTGGCCCGCAATACCCGTTGGAACGGCCAAACCAGTGGAGCCCACGGTTGGAGTGTGGCCCAGCATTCCGACCTTACGGTTGAGATTATGCGCCGCCTGAAGCCGCGCGCGCCGGCCACCCTGCTGATGGCCACCAAGCTCCACGACGCCTCGGAATACGTCACGCACGACCTCATCACCCCGCTGAAAGCCGTGGTGGGGGACGTCTTCAAGGAGGTCGAGCGGCGGCTGACCGCGGCCATCTATATGCGTTTTGGCTTGAAGCCCACCCTTAGCCCGGACGATAAGGCGCTCATCAAGCAGGCCGACCGGATCGCGGCGGCGACGGAAGCCGTTCAATTGGCGGGTTTCACGGCCACCGAGTGCCGCACGGTCCTCGGGTTCACCGAAAAGCCCCTGAAGGACGTCACCCTGACGCCGCTTCCCGTGGTGGAGGCGGAACGCCAGTTCCTCGAAGGCTTCCGCGTCCTCGAAAAGGCCGTCGCCTTGCAGCAGCGTCAGTAGGAGTCCGAGATGAGCAGGTTCGCGAGCGTTCTTTATTGTATCGGAGCCGTGATGGCGCTGATCTCGGTTGCCGCCGACGCCTTTGCCGCCCACGGCCTCGCCGCCGTCGCGCCCGCCATGGATCAGGCCGTCGTCTGGTTCAAGGAAGGCACGAATTTCCAGATGAACCACGCCCTCGCGCTGATCGCCGCGACGGCGATTTCCGAACGCCTTCCCATCGGCGCGGGCCGCGGCGCGCTGCGCGCCGCGGCGGTCTTCTTCGCCATCGGCACGCTCCTGTTTCCAGGCGCGCTCTATTCGATTTCGTTCGCGGGCCCCGGCTTTTTCGCCCCGTGGGGCGGATTCGCCGCGATGATCGGATGGATCCTGTTCGCGCTCGGCGGCGTCATGGAGGCGTCACGCAAAACGCCGCGTGACGATCTCCTGAGCTAGATCGGTCTTTAAATTTAAAGCCGTCCGGCGATCTTGCGAGCCAGCGCTTCTTCCATGGTGCGCTGGGTGTCCTTGTCGCCGTTCTGCAGGAACACCGAGATCCCGAAGCTGACGTCGCCCTTGCGCGACGCGACGCCGTCGCCCCACCACAAGGCGTCCTCGCCGATGCCCTCAAGCGGGATCGGCTTCGACGGGATGATCTCGTGCTCCGCCGCGTCGTGGAAGCTTTGCAGGAAGTTCTTCGCCTTGCCGCTATCCTTCGGCCAGGTGATAGCGTTCAGGATCGCAAAGCGCATTCCGGCCATCGGCAGGTCGACGCTGTCCATGTTCAGGTCTTCAGCCACCCGCCACACGCAGGTCGAGGAATACGAGCCCTCGTAGCCGGGACGGTTGTCGAGATTTCCGTCGTCGCGGCGGTCCGCCGGGCTCACCTTCAGTTTCAAGGTCGCGGCGACCTCGGCGTCCGTCAGCAGGGCGCAGGCGTCTACCGGACCGCCCGCGCTCACTTGGGCATTGGACTCGCGCGCGCTCATGGACGCGACGGTCAGAACCGCGGTCACGGCGACGGCGACGGCCAGCACACCGGCTTCCGGGCTGAATTTCATAACGGCATCTCCCTCAGGCGTTTATTCTTATGTGGATATCATACCGCACGGGGGCGGGCAGAGATATATGCCCCTCGGCGACCTTGGCGTGTGATGTTTTGCCTCAGGCGTGCTTCCGGCTGTGGTGGAAGTAAAGGCCGGCGAGGCACGTGAGGCCGCCCGCCGCCACCAAAGGGATCGTGAAGCCCGTTATATTCGCGGCCGCGCCGAGGATCAGCGCGCCGGACGCGAGGCCGACCCGGGTGACCGTATACCAGGTGCTGATGGTGCGGGCGCGCATGCGGTCGTCGGCGACCATCTGCGTCGCCGTCTGCGTGCCGATGCTGGTAATCACGCCCAGGAAAGCGATCACGGCGGCCAGCGGCACGGCGATCCAGAACACCGTCGTCAGTCCAAATGCCGCGAGCGCGATCCCTAAGAAAATCATCGAAACGACGCCCATGCGCAGGGCGGTTTCGTGATTGTCGCGCTGCGCGAGGTAGAGGCCCGCGCAAATCGCCCCCACGCCTTGGGCCGACGTCATGGTCGCAAGGCCGGCGACGCCGCGGCCCAATTGGGTATCCACGATGCCCGCCATCAGGTCGCTCAAGGGCCAAGTCAGGACGCTTGAGATCGCGATCAGCCCGATGGCGGCCCGCAGGTCCGCGTGCGTCCACGCGTACTTTCCGCCGTCGACGATGTCCGTCCAGACCCCGCGCCAGAACGAGCGCGCCGATGTCGGATCGGGCGCGCGGGGCGGCACCGTCATCGCGAGCAGGGAGGCGATCACGCCGAGGTAACTCGCGGCATTCAGCGCGAAGGAGTAACCGGCGCCCACGGTCGCGATCATGAACCCCGACAGCATCGGGCCCAGGATGCGGGCGGTGTTGAAGGTCATCGAGGTAATGGCGACCGCGTTGCCGAGGTTTTCCCTGGGGACCAGGCTGGGCACCAGCACGAGGCGCGCGGTCTGTGTCGCCGGCTGGACGATCCCGGAAAAGAGCTGCAGCAAAAAGATCCAGACCGGCGTGATCGCCCCGGTCACCGTCATGACCGCCAGCGCCGCAGCCTGAAGCGTGGCCAGGACCTGGCCGATGAGCGCGATGGCGCGGCGGTCGTAACGGTCGGCCAGGGCGCCGACGATGGGAGCGACGACGATCGTGGGCATGAATTCGGCGGCCGTGACCGCCCCCAGCCATGCGGCGGAATGGGTCAGTTCCCACGTCAGCCAGCCGACCGCGACACGCTGCATCCATGTCCCGACGACCGAGACCAGACTGCCGGCGGTGAACAGGGCGAAGTTGCGGTTGGAAAGGGTGCGGCGGAAAGCCGCGAAACGCGGGGTAGGCTCCATGTCCCTATCGTAACAGAACTTTTTCCGGCGGTCTGCGCGCCGGTCGGGCGAGACGCGACGCGGAAAAGTCTCTTATAGTGCGGGGCCTTTCTCGGGAGGACGAGGACGCATGGCTGCATCTCCACCGGCGCCGCAATCGCGGTTCGCGCGCGCGATTAATGTCGTCGCGAAAGTCGAGCCCGGTGAACTGCCCGCGGTGATCGCGGCGTTCTTCCTCTTCTTCTTCGTTCTCGGCAGTTACTTCGCCGTGCGCCCGGTGCGCGAGACGGTCGGCACCATCCTCGGCCGCGATTATGTCGCCGATCTGTGGCTCTATACCGCACTGTTCTCCATCGCCATCGTCCCGGTCTTCGGCTGGCTTGTGGCCAAGATTCGCCGGTCGATCCTTCTGCCGTGCATTTACGGGTCCGTCTCCGTGATCTTCGTCGCCGTCGCGCTGTCGATGCAGGCGGACGAGGACAACATCGCGGTGGGATCGTTCTTCTATGTCTGGATCAGCGTCCTCAATCTGATGCTGATCTCCGTGTTCTGGAGTTTCCTGCTGGAGATGTTCTCCAGCGAGCAGGCCCGGCGCTTGTTCGGGTTCATCGCGGCCGGCGGCACCGCGGGCGCGCTCGCGGGCCCGATCATCACGCGCCTGGCCGTCGAGGCCGTCGGCAACGGCGGCATCCTCTATATCGGAACCGTCGGCTTCTTGCTCGCCATCGTCTGTCAGCGCGTCCTGATCGCGATCTGGAGCAAGCCGCAGCAGACGGCCGTCGCTCCCAAATCGGACCGGGGTCTCGGCGGCAATCCCTTCGCCGGGATCTCGATCGTGGCGCACTCGCCCTACCTGTGGGGCATTGCGCTGTTCGTCGTCTTGCTCTCCGCGGCGAACACGTTCTTGTATTTCGAGCAGCTTCGCATTGTCGAGGAGGTCTTCCCCGACCGCACGCGCCGGACGGAAGTCTTCGCCAACATCGACATCGCGGTGCAGTCGCTCACGGTCATCACCCAGCTTTTCCTCACCGGCCGGATCGCCGCGCACTTCGGCGTCCGCGCGCTCCTCACCATCGTGCCCATCGTCATGGTGATCGGCTTCACCGTGCTTTCGTTCGCCGCCACGTTCCCGATCCTCGCCGCGGTCTTCATTCTGCGCCGGTGGGGCGAATACGCGCTTGTGCGTCCGGGCCGCGAGATGCTGTTCAGCAAGCTGGATACGGAAGCGAAGTACAAGGCGAAGAACTTCATCGACGTGCCGGTGTACCGCGCGGCCGATTATGTCGGGGCGCAAGCCAAGACGGCCCTGGACGCCATGGGCAGCGGGCCCGCCGGTGCGATGGTCGTCGCGGCGTCGCTCGCGTGCCTGTGGGCGTTCAACGGATGGATGCTCGGCCGTAAACATGACGAGATGCCGCGCCGGGACTTGCGCGCCGCGGAAGCGGCCGCCGAATGAGGGACGGCGAAAGTTCCTCCGACGCCGTTTTCATGACGCGCGACGGCGCGGTCGCGACCATTCATCTCAATCAGCCTTCCAAGCGCAACGCCATCACCATCGAGATGTGGCGGCAGATGCTGCACTTCGTCGGCGCCGCCGACCGCGATCCGGCGATCCGGGTGATTGTCGTCACCGGCGAGAACGGTTGCTTCGCCGCAGGCTCTGACATCGAGGAGTTCGGTCAGGTCGCGCTCAACCCGTCCACCGCGCCGGCGGCGGCCGAGATCATCCATCAATCCGAAAAGAAACTGCATCGCGCGAGCAAGCCGACACTGGCCAAAATCAGCGGCGCATGCGTGGGCGCGGGGTGCGGTGTCGCGCTATGCTGCGACTTCAGGTTCGCCGACACCAGCGCGCGTTTCGGGATCACGCCGACGCGCCTGGGGCTTGTCTATAGCGTCGCGGACACCAAACGCCTGGCCGATGTGGTCGGCGCGGCGAGGGCCAGGGACATGCTTTTTACAGGCCGGATTTTCGGCGGCGACGAAGCGCTCGCGATGGGGTTGATCGATCGCTTGACCGCGCCGGGCGATCTGGACGCGGCGGTAAACGATTACGTCGCGTTGCTCGCGGAAGCGTCGCCGTTCTCCGTGCGGACCATGAAACGCCATGTGCAGGCGGTGCTGGACGGCGAGAAGGACGACACACCGGAAACCCGTGCGGCGTTCGCAAATGCAATCGGCGGACCGGACTTCAAGGAAGGCCATGCGGCCTTCATGGCGAAGCGTAAGCCGGCCTTTCCGTCCTTCTAATCCACCAGCGGCCGTGGCGGATCTTGGGGCACGCCCCATCCGGCATCGACCCACGCCAGCTTATGCAGCTCGAAATGATGGACGGCGGTCTCCGCGAAATTCCGGTCCCCGTGCCGGGACACCGCGCCCACGACACGCGGCGCGCGGCCCGCGCGTACGGCCAACGGCAGGAAGATCCAATCGGAGACGAGTTTCCGCCCCTTCGACGACGCGTAGGTGAGGCGCGCGAGGTGCCCGCAAGGCTGGGCGATGACGGCGGCGATGTTCGCCGTGCCGGCGGCGCGGAAGTGCGGCGAACGTCCGGGGAAGAAGTCCTCGCCCGTCAGGTCGCGCGCCCATACTTGTTCAAGCTGGGTGCCCTGCAGGCGCACGATCGGCGCACCGTCGACCAGCTCCAGGATGAAGGTGGTCGGCGCGAACCGCGTCGATGAGGCGTCTAGAAAAGTTTCGGAGGTCGGGATGTTGTTGCCGTCCTTGAGCGACGACCAATAGTCGAGGAACGCGCGGCACTCACCTGACCAATGGAGAAGGTTGTCGGATTGCGCGGCGGGCGGCGGGACGGCCGCGGAACGCATCTTGAAGAATTCAAAAGGCAAACGGGCTGACTTTGCAAACGGCATGATGACGCTCTTTCCCGCCGGTGACGCTCAGGCAAACCGGCGATGCGCTTCTCGCGCATACTATTCGGGAAAGAGTGGATCAGAAACCGGTTACCAGCGGATTGACGTCGATCAAAAGAAAACCGGAATAGCGCCGTGTTACCGGCCGTCCGCCATCATCGAGCGGATGGCCTTGACGATCTGATCGCGTGTCAGTGGATCGTCCATGGCGCGTGTGAGCTTGTGGCGCAGCAGCGCAACGCGACGTTGTGCCGCGGCCTCGTTTTCACCCGGCGGTACGGGCGCCGGCGGTTCTCCGGAGGTCGGCTTTTTCTTCTTTGCCATGGCTTACTCGGGGCGGGGCAATTCGGGTTCCTGCATCGGTGTCGTGTAGGGGCCTTTGAACGGCTTTGTCCGTACGACCACGGCGCAGAAGAAAAGGTGGCTCACCGCAAACCACAAAATGACCGGCCACGGCGGCCAACCCTGGAACGACAGCAGCATCAACATGCAAAGCACGGCGAAAACGCCCGCGGTCATCAGGATGATGATCGCCCTGTGGTTCATGCCGCCAACAGGTTTGTGGACGCCGGTCATATTGGCCTGAGGTTAACATGCACGGCGCGCTTTCTTATAGGTCAAATGGAGGCCGCGCCTTATGGTGGCGGCCCGGAGATAAGGGGCCAGGGAATGTTGCTCGATCGGTCGCGCAGTCAGCTATTGGTCGTCGATGTGCAGGAGCGGTTGCTGCCGGCGATGCACGACGGCGAGCGCATGGCCGCCAATTGCGCGATCCTGATGCAGGCCGCGCGCCGGCTGGAGATTCCCGTCACGATCTCCGAGCAATATACAAAAGGTCTCGGCCCCACCGTCGCGCGCCTGCACGACCTCAATGGCGACGCTGTGACGTTGGAGAAGATGCACTTCTCCTGCGCGGCGGACGGCGGCGTCAGCAAGCGCGTGCGCGGTCTTGCGTCCGAAGGCCGGTCTCAGGTGCTGATCTGCGGAATCGAATCCCACGTCTGCGTGCTGCAAAGCGCCTTGGGATTCGCCGACGGCGGCCTGAACGTGTTTGTCGCGGCGGACGCCGTGACCTCACGCAAACAGACCAGCGTGGATGTGGCGCTATCGCGGTTTCGTCACGCGGGCGTCACCGTCGTCACGACCGAGATGGCCGTGTTCGAGTGGCTTCACGTCGCCGGGACACCTGAATTCAAGGACCTGAGCAAGCTGATCAAGTAAGCCGATCAGATAAGCGGGCGTGTTTACGGTTCGACGATTGTCGGCGTGAATCCGCGAGCGCGGATGCGTTCGACAATCTGATCCGCGTGATCGGCGCCGCGTGTTTCAATCGTGATGTCCAGGCGCGCGGCGCTCGCCGCAAGATCCAGCCCCAGCCGCCGATGCGAAACCTCGATCACGTTCGCGCCCTCGTTGGCGCAAATCGTCGCAATGGATTCGAGCGACCCGGGACGGTCCGGGATCGCGATGGACAGGGTCAGGATTTGCCGCGTTCGCACCAGATCGCGCATGAGGACCGACGACAGCATGCGCGCGTCGATGTTCGCCCCGGACAGGATCAGGACGACCTTCCGGTTCTTGAACCGGGCGGGATACTCAAGCAGGGCAGCCAGCGCGGCCGCGCCCGCGCCTTCCGACACCATCTTGGCCGCGCTCGCGTAAAGACTGATCGCGCGCTCCAGGTTTGTTTCGCTGACGGTGAGGACGTCGCGCACATTTTCTCTGACGATGGCGGCGGTCCGGGTGCCCGCCTCGCTGACGGCGATGCCCTCCGCGATGGTCGATCCGCCCGCCGGCGCTGTCTCGCCGGTCACCGCGTTTCGCATCGACGGAAACAGCGCCGCCTGCGCGCCGACGATCTCGACGCCCGGGTTGACGCTGCGCGCCGCCAGCGCGACGCCCGCGATCAATCCGCCGCCGCCCACGGGCACGACGATCATTTCGGCGTCGGGGACGGCGTCCAAGATCTCAAAGCCGATCACGCCCTGACCCGCGATCACCTCGTCGTCGTCGTAAGGATGGATGAAGGTCAGCCCGCGTTCATCGGCGATGCGCCGCGCGGCGGCAGCCGCCTGGGTCAAGGTATCGCCCTCGAGAATCACGGTGCCGCCGTAGTCGCTGGTCTTGCGCATCTTGTTGAAGGGCGTGCCGTTGGGCATCACGATTGTCGCTGGAATGCCCAGACGTCCGGCGTGAAACGCCACGCCCTGCGCGTGGTTGCCCGCCGACATGGCGATGACGCCGGCCTTTTTCTGGGCCTCCGTCAGCGTGGTGAGTTTTGCGATGGCGCCGCGCGCCTTGAACGAACCGGTATGCTGGAGGTTCTCGTACTTGACGAAAACCTCCGCGCCCGTCGCCTGCGACAGCGCGAGGTTATACAGGGTCGGTG
This sequence comes from uncultured Rhodobacterales bacterium, assembly GCA_964576515.1. Taxonomy (GTDB): domain Bacteria; phylum Pseudomonadota; class Alphaproteobacteria; order Rhodospirillales; family Rhodospirillaceae; genus SHVO01. The sequence continues at coordinate 164,604 of CAZNUW010000003.1, read as the reverse complement.
TCGTCGCGATGTACGCGCGGGTCCGGGCGCGTGCTTGCGCGACGGATTCGGCCGAGGCGGGCATGACTTAAGCCTCCGCGGCGAGGGAAGGAACGGCCGCGGGAATCTCCGCGCCGTCGCTCGGAACCGCCAGAATCACGCCAAGCAGGATCACCAGCGCGATGACGAAGTACCACATGATTCCGGGCATGGACTGTTCCTAAAGGTCGTAATTTCCCCGCCGTTCTATTGATCCCAAGCGTCCGCAACAAGGCTGTCATGAACACGTTCGCTTGCGCCCCGCCGAGGGCTTGGGCACGATGACCGCATGGCGAAGGTCCACTTCACGTCGCATTTGCGGCATGTCGCGCCAGCGGAGCCCGTCGATGCGGCCGGGGCGACCCTGGCCGACGTTCTCGGCGACGTCTTCGCGCGCCATCCCGCGATGCGCGGCTATGTCCTCGACGATCAGGATCGTATCAGATTGCATATCGCCGTGTTTGTGGACGGCGTTCACGTGCGGCGGAATATCCTGGCGGCGCCGGTTGCGCCGGACAGTGAAGTCTATGTGATGCAAGCACTGTCGGGCGGATAGCGACACTCAGGATCACAGAGAATCGCGGGGAGGGAGGATCGAGATGGCCGAACGACTCTACGTTTCGACGCGCAAAGGGCTGCTTGTCTATGCGCGCGCCGGCAAGGTCTGGACGCATCACGCGACGCATTTCCTAGGGTCACCCGTGTCGATCGTTCTGCCGTCCGCCGACAACCGGACCATTTTCTGCGCCCTCAATCTCGGTCACTTCGGCGCCAAACTGCACCGGTCGACCGATGCGGGCGCCACCTGGACCGAGCTCGAACCGCCGAAGTATCCCAAGGTGGAAACGGCGGACGTGGCGGAAAAGGAGAAGGCGCCCGCGGTCGCGCAGCTTTGGTCGCTGGCCTGGGCGGGGCCGGACAAACCGGGCGCGCTATGGGCGGGCACGACGCCCGGTCTCTTTTACTCGCCGGATCTCGGCGCGACGTGGACGCTGAACGAAAGTCTGTGGAACATGCCCGAGCGCGAACGCTGGTTCGGCGGCGGGACCGTCGATCCCGCGCTGCACGCCATCTGCGTCGACCCTCGGGATTCAAACCGCGTCGCGGTGGCTGTTTCGTGCGGCGGCGTTACGGTCAGCGAGGACGCCGGCAAGACGTGGCGCGTGGCGGGCAAGGGCTTGCGGGCGGAGTTCATGCCGCCCGACCAGCAGTTCGATCCGGTGATCCAGGACGTCCACATGCTCGCGCAATCGCCCTCGCATCCGCACATGTGGTGGGTGCAGCATCACAACGGCATCTTCGTGTGCACGAACGATCTGGAGAGTTGGGACGAAGTGACGAGCGCGCCCATCTCGCATTTCGGCTTTCCCGTGGCCGTACATCCCAAGGACGGCCAAACCGCCTGGTTCGTGCCTGCGAAGAAGGACGAGGACCGCTATCCGGTGGACGGCAACATGGTCGTCAACCGCACGCGCGACGGCGGCAAGACCTTCGAGACCTTGCGCAAGGGCCTCCCGCAAGGCCATTGCTTCGACCTTGTTTACCGTCACGGCCTCGCGGTGGACGAGACCGGCGATCATCTTGCGATGGGATCGACCACGGGCGGCCTATGGACCAGCGCGAACGGCGGCGAGGACTGGACATTGCTCTCCGCCCACCTCGCGCCGATCTACGCGGTGCGCCTCGCTTGAATTTTTGAAGATCGAGGTCCGTTAGGCGGCGAAGCCCGGGCAGCTCACGCCTTTGCCGCCGATTCCGCAGTACCCGCCCGGATTCTTGGCCAGATATTGCTGATGGTAGTCCTCGGCGTAATAGAACGCCGGGGCGTCCAAGATTTCCGTGGTGATGCCGCCCTGGCCTTTCGCGGACAGCGCCTGTTCGTACGCGGCTTTCGACGCCTCGGCCAATTTGCGCTGGGCGTCGTCATAGACATAGATGCCCGAACGGTATTGCGTGCCGATGTCGTTGCCCTGGCGCATGCCTTGCGTCGGGTCGTGATTTTCCCAGAAGGTCTTCAGAAGCTGTTCGTAGGAAATCTTCGTCGGGTCGTAGATCACGCGCACCACTTCCGCGTGCCCCGTGCGGCCCGAGCAGACCTCCTCGTAGGTCGGATGCGGCGTGAGGCCCGCGGCGTAACCCGCTTGCGTCGAATAGACGCCGGGCAGTTTCCAGAACAGACGCTCGGCGCCCCAGAAGCAGCCGAGCGCGAAAAGCGCGATCTCAAGCCCTTGCGGGAACGGCTCCACGGCGCGGGTCTTGTTCACATAGTGGAATTCGGGCACGGGCATCGCGTTGCCGCGGCCCGGCAGGGCGTCCTTCGCAGACGGCAACACCGTCAGAGAAACAACCATGGGGGACTCCTTATTCCAAGGGGGCGGAGAGCAACGCCATTGGCGGCGGCTCGGGTGTTACCCCATCCCAACCGCCTCCCAACGCCTGAGTCAACCCGATTACCGCCGTGAATCGCGTGAGGCCGGTTTGCACAAGCGACTCTTGTGTTTGGAACACGCTGTTCTGCGCGGTCAGCATCGTCTGGAACGGCTCGGCGCCGGCCCGGTAGCGCAGCTCCGCCAGCTTATAGGCGTATTCCGCTTGTTCGTAGGCTTCCTGCGCCAGCGTGTATTGGCGGCCGTTCTCGGTCACGGCGGTCAGGGCGTTTTCCGTGTCGCGCAGGGCGTTCAGCACGGTCTGACGGTAGGTTTCAAGCACCGCGCGGTAATTCGCCTTTGCGCCCCGCTCCTGGTTGTAAAGCCGGCCGCCGGCGAAAACCGTTTGCGCGGCCGATCCGCCGAGACTCCAGAACAGCGTGCCCGGATTCAGCAGTTCCGAGATCAGGTTGGACGACGAGCCGCCCTGCGCGGTCAGCGAGAAGCTCGGCAGGCGCGCGGCCTTGGCCGTCGCCACGTCGAAGTTGGCCGCCTTCATGTCGGACTCCGCGGCGCGCAGGTCGGGACGCCGCACCAGGAGATCGGATGGAATCCCCGCGCCGACCTCGGGAAGTTCGATCTCGGCCAGGTTCCGGCCCGCGATGGTGAAGCCTTCCGGCGCGCGCCCCACCAATACCGCCAGCGCGTTCAAGGATTGACGTTCGCTCAGTCGCAGCGCCGGGATCGAGGCGCGCTGGTTGGCGATGGCGCTGCGTTGCTGCGCGAGTTCCAGGTCCGAAATGGTGCCGACGCGGCGTTGGGTTTCCAGCAATTCCAGAATCGTTTCCGCGTTCTTCAGGCGGCGTTCGGCGAGGTCCAGGCGCTCCCGCGCCGACAATACCTGTAGATAAGTGGTGATCACGTTGGAGATCAGCGTCATCTCCACCGTCAGACCGTCGTAGAGGCTCGATTCAAAACGCTGGCGCGCGGACGCGACGGCGTTGCGCTGTTGGCCGAACAGGTCCAGTTGGTACGAGGCGCGCAAATTCGCGCCGTAACTTGTCGTCGTGCGGGTTGTGCCGACCACCTCGCCGTCGGCATTGAGGGCCTGGCCCTCGCGTTCACTGCGGCTGGCGGAAAAACTTGCGTCGACCGACGGCAGAAGCGCGCCGCGCGCCGCGAACGCCTGGGCTTCGGCTTGCAGGATACGCGCGACCGTGGCTTTGAGGTCGTGGTTGTTCGCGCGCGCTTCCGCCACGAACGACGAAAGTTCGGTGCTGCCGAAACGTTGCCACCATTCGCGGTCGGGAACCGGCGCGGCGGGGGGCGCCGCGTCGAAAGCGGCTGCGGCATCGAAGGCCTGCGGCGTCTCGATGGTCGGCGGCGGATAGCCCGCGCAGGCCGACAAGGTCATGACGATGAGGGAAACGGCCGAAACGGCCCGGGAGGGGAAACGCACGTGAATCACTCCGCGCCCAGCGCCACGACGGGATCGAGACTCGCGGCCTTGCGCGCGGGCAGGTAGCCGAACAGAAGGCCGGTCAGGAAGGCGCACGAGAACGCCAGCGCCACAGGGCCGATGGAATACTCCACCGGTTTGTCGAACTGCGAGAAGATGAACGCGGTCGCGAAGCCGATCATAATGCCGATCACGCCGCCGATCGAACACACCACCAGCGCTTCCGTATTGAATTGGAGAAGGATGTTGAGCTTGCGCGCGCCCGTCGCCATGCGGATGCCGATCTCGCGCGTGCGTTCGGTCACGCTCACCAGCATGATGTTCATGACTCCGATCCCGCCAACCAGCAGCGAGATCGCGGCGATCGAACCCAGAAGGATCGTCAACGTGTCCGACGTCGCGGTCGCGGTCTCCAGGATCGAGACCATGTTGCGGATCTGGAAGTCTTCCTGCTTGTGACGCGCGATCAGAAGCTGGCGCACCGCCTCCTGGGTCGCGTCGATGCGGTCCACGTCCTCGACGGCGACCGTGATCGTGCGGGCGTGCCGCTGGCCGTAGATGCGCTGCGCGCCCGTGGTGATCGGCGTGAAGACCATGTCGTCCATGTCCTGGCCGAAATTGTTGGCGCCCTTGGCGGCCATCACGCCGATGACTTGGAAGGGGTTGTTTCCGATCAGGATGTATTGCCCCAACGGGTCTTCGCCGTTGGTGAACAGCGCGCGTACCACGGTCTGGCCCAGGACGACCACGGGCGCATAGCTCTGAACGTCCGCGTCGCTGAAGAAACTGCCCTCGGAGGTCGTCCAGTCGCGGACGGCCGTGTACTCGGCTGTCGTGCCGTTGACCTGCGTGCGGGCATCGTTGTTGCCGTACCGCACGGTCACGCCGTCCGGATATTCGGGGACCGCCTGATCCACGTTCGGCAACATGGCCAGGGCTTCCGCGTCGGCGGGCAAAAGGGACGCGCGCGATCCGCCGGCGAAGCGCTGGTTCGGCGCGCCGGGGCGGATCAGCAACAGATCCGTTCCCATGGCCGAGATGCTGCTCAACACCTGTTGTTTCGCGCCGTTGCCGATGGCCAGCAGCGCCACGACGGACGCCACGCCGATGATGATGCCCAGAAGCGTCAGCATCGTGCGCATCCAGTTCGTGCGCAGCGAGCGCACGGCCATCTTGCCGGCTTCCATCACGTCCGGAACGGTGGCGATGGACGAGACGGGCTCGAAGCCTTGCGGCTGGATCGGCGTCCGCGAGGCCGGCGGGACGGAACCGGAATCCGCGACGATCAGGCCGTCCTTGATCTCGATGACGCGTTTGGCTTGTTTTGCGACCTCGGCGTCGTGGGTGATGATCAGCACCGTGTGGCCGGCGGCGTTCAGGTCGCGCAGGATCTGCATTACGTCCGCGCCGCTTTTGCTGTCAAGCGCGCCGGTGGGTTCGTCGGCCAGGATGACCGCGCCGCCGTTCATCAGCGCGCGCGCGACCGACACGCGCTGCTGCTGTCCGCCGGAGAGTTGGCTGGGGCGATGATCCATGCGCTCGCCGAGGCCGAGCTTTTCCAAGAGCTGTTCGGCGCGCGCGACGCGGTCGCTGTGCAGCAGCCCGGCATAGATTGCGGGAACCTCCACATTCTCCACCGCCGTCGCGGTGGCCAGGAGGTTGTACTGCTGGAAGATGAAGCCGAACGCGCTGCGGCGCAGAAGCGCGCGCTGGTCGGCGTCGAGCTGCGAGACCTCTTCGCCGGCGAAGCGATAACTGCCTGACGTCGGGCGGTCGAGGCAGCCCAGCAGGTTCATAAGCGTTGTTTTGCCCGACCCGGAACTTCCCATGATCGCGACGAATTCGCCCGGATAGATATTCAGCGATACGCCGTGCAGCACCTGCACCGCCAGTTCGCCGTTGTTGTAGGTCTTGGTGATGTCCTTCAGCGCGATGATCGGCTGCGTCTCGCCGCGCGACGCCTGGCCCCGCCACTGGACGTCGCCGGCATTGGTCTTTTCGCCCGCCGCTGTGCCGCTGAGTTTGTTCATCGGAAACGCATGCCGGGGCCCATGCCGCCCATACCGAAAGGTCCGCTGCCGGGACGCTGTTGTTGGCCTTGCCCGCCGGCCGCGGCTTCCATCACCACGACGTCACCCGGTTTCAGACCTGATTTGATTTCAGCCACCAGGCGGTTCATGGCGCCGACGGTGACGTCGCGTTGCACGCGCTCGCCGTCCTCTAGGACGGTGACGGTGAAATGCAGGTTCGGTGTTTCACCGCCTGGACCACCGGCCCCACGCGGGCCTCCGCCGGCGCCGCGTATGCGGCGGCGCTCGCCGGCGGGTGGGGCGGCGCCCGTGTCGGGCGCGGCGTTTCCGTTCGCCGCCTCGCCCGGCGGGCCGGCCGGACGCGGGCCTGCGCTTGCCGGACGTAGGGCCGACACGGACACGATCGGCACGTTGCGGGCTTCGGCGACGATGAAATAGACCTGCGCGCTCATCTGCGGAAGGAGATCGCCTTCCGGATTTTCGACGTCGAAGAGGCAGTTGTAGAGCACGACGTTGTTCACCACTTCCGGCGTCGGCACGATCTGACGCAAGGTGCCGTAGCGGCGCTTGTCGGAAACGCCCAGGGTGGTGAAATAGGCGCGCATGCCGATTTTCAGTTTCGGGACGTCGGCTTCCGAGACTTGCGCGTAAACCGTCATGGTATCCAGATCGGCGACGCGCAGGATCAAAGGCGCGGTCTGATTCGCGTTCAGGGTTTGGCCCTGTTTGGCGATCAGGTTCACCACGGTGCCGTCCATCGGCGCGAAAATCTTCGTATAGGACAGGTTCGCCGTATCCCCCTTGAGGGTCGATTCCGACTGTTTGATCTGCGCTTGCAGCGCCGCGATCTGGGCCGTCGCCACTTTCAACCGCGATTCCGCGCTGTCGAAGGCGTCCTGGCTGGTGGCGTTCGCGGCCAAAAGGTCTTTCTGACGCTCGAACTGTTGTTGCGCGAGCTGACGCTCGGCCTGGCGCTGCGAAAGCTGCGCCTGGTAATTCTGAAGCTGCGCTTCCGTCGCGCCCTTACGGGATTCGTAGATGGTGGGGTCCAACTCCGCCAGAAGCTGACCCTGGGTCACTTGCTCGCCGTAGGTCACGTTGATCTTGCGCAGTTGGCCCGAAACCTGGGTGCCGACATCGACGAATTGCAGCGGCTGAAGCGTTCCCATCGCCGTCACCGTGTCCTCGACGTCGCCCAGCGTCACATCTTGGGTGATGAAGGAATTCGCGGGCGTTTCCCGCCCGAGGAAAAACCAACCGGCGCCGCCGGCGACGACCGCCGCGGCGACCGCGCCCGCGATGACGCCCCGGCGCGACCGGGTGAGGGCGGTGAACTTGGAGAGGGGGATCTTCGGTGCGGACATGCGAACCAGAGCGCGAGGAATGACGAAGGCTCAATATAGACCCCGGAAATATGGCATTCATCCCGGGAAAGGGTGACTGTATTGTAATACATGCTCTTTTCCCGTCGGCGCCCGGTCGCGCCATCCCATACCCCTGACGATGATCTCCGCCGTGCGCACCGCAAGGAATAGTCTCACGTGGCAGGCCGGTGTCTATGTCGCGGTGGGGGGGCTCTGTGTCGCCGTCCTTTCGATCGTCCTCGCCGCGGCGACGCCGTTTACGGCGGGCTTCGTGTTGGGCGCTCTTGCGCCCTACCTTGCCGGGGGGCTGATCGTCGTGGCCCGCATCGCGGCGTTTCATCCCTTTGCGCGCTTCGGCACGGCCAACGGCCTCACGCTGACGCGGCTAGTGCTCTCGGCTTTCATCGGCGGGCTCGCCTTTGAGGTGGCGGCCGGGGACTTGCGGCCCGATGCCGTGGTCGCCTGGGGATTTTGCGCGGTGGCGGTGATCGCCATGGTCATCGACGGGCTCGACGGTTATGCCGCGCGGCGCGACAAGATGATGTCCGCCTTCGGCGGCCGCTTCGACATGGAAGTCGACGCCCTGCAAATCCTGCTTCTGTGCATCGTGGCCATCGCGTTGGGCAAGGCCGGGGCGTGGGTGCTCATCGGTGGCGCCTTACGTTATCTCTACGAACTCGGCGCCGTGTTCTGGTCTGCCTTGCGCCGGCCCTTGCCGCCGTCGTTCCGGCGCAAGCTCATCTCCGTCATCCAGGGCGGGGCGCTCGCCGCGCTGCTTGTGCCGGCGGTGACGCCGCCGCTCAGCACGGGCATCGCCGCGGCCGCGCTTGCGCTTCTTGTGTACTCCTTCGCCGTCGATGTGGTCTGGGTCGCCCTTGACGAGCGGCGGGAAAGGGCGGCGTCATGAGGCGAATCTTCTCGGGCCGCGATGCGCGACAGCCGCCGACGTTCTTCGCAATCCTCATTGCGATCCTGCTCCTGCACGGCCTTCTTCTCGTTCCGACCTATCCCGACAATATCGTGCCCGGCGCGTTCTTGTACCTGCCGGCCGAATTGCCGCTCCTGCTCCTGGCGTTCGCGCTTCCGTTGGGGCGCGTGGGCGCGATCCTGCGTGTGGCGCTTGTCCTGGCACTCAGTCTTTTTACCGCGATCAAGATCGCGAATTTCATCGCGTTCCTGGTTTTCGCGCGCCCATTCAATCCCGTGGTCGACCCTTCGCTTGTTCCCATCGCTCTTGAGACCTTGGGGCTTGCCAATGTCTGGTTGGGCATCGCGGCCGGCGTCGCGATGGTCCTTCTCGTCGCGGGCATTGTCGCGGGTTTGATTTGGGTGTCCCGGCGATTGTCCACGCCGGGTTCCCGCCCAGCTGTGATCGGCGTCGCCGTGGTATTGCTGGCGGGTGTCATCGGCTTCAGGTTCGCCCCGCCGCTCAAGGATTATGCCGTGTGGCAGGCCGCCGCGTTCACGCGCGATCAAGCGGCCAACGTGCGTGGCAGCCTTGCCGCCGCCGCGCAGTTCAGGCGCGATGTCGCCGCCGATCCGTTCCGCGACATCCCCGGTGAACGTCTGCTCACGCGGCTGCGCGGCCACGATGTCCTCTTGATCTTCGTCGAGGCCTACGGACGTCATGCGCTGGAAGATTCCGCATCGCCGCCCGTCGCGCAGTTGGCGGCCTCAGAAGCAGCCTTGCGCGCTGCTGGTTACGGGATGCGCAGCGCATGGCTCGTCTCGCCCACCTTCGGCGGCGCAAGCTGGCTTGCGCACGGCACGTTCGTCACCGGGCTCTGGATCGACGATCACCAGCGCTACAACACCCTCTTTGTGAGCGACTACAAAACCCTCATCAGCGATTTTGGCCGCGCCGGTTGGCACACCGTCGCCGTGATGCCGCTCTTCACGCGTCCCTGGCCGGAAGGCGGCTTCTTCGGGTACGACCGGATCTACACCTCCACCAATCTCGGATACGCCGGTCCGCCGTTCGGCTACATCACCATGCCGGATCAATACGTGCTCTCGGCCTTCGACGCGCGCGAGATGCAAGCCCCCGGCCGCAAACCGGTCATGGTGGAGATGGCCTTGAACTCCAGCCACCTTCCTTGGACGCCGCGGCCGCACTTTCTGCCGTGGGAGAACGTCGGCGACGGCGCCGTGTTCGCCGACGCCCGCGAAGGGTCGGAGTTCGACGTCGATTGGCTCGACAAGGACAAAATGCGGGGGCACTACCACAAGGCCATCGCCTACACGCTTCAAACCGTCTTTTCCTACCTGACCGACAAGATCACCCAGCCGGCCCTTGTGATCGTGGTGGGCGATCATCAGCCGATCTCGCCGATCGCGGGATCGTCGGCCAGCCACGACGTGCCGATCCATATCCTCTCCCGTGACCCGTCGCTGCTGGACTCCTTCGCGGGCTGGACAGACGGGCTGATGCCGTCGGCGCAAAGTCCTGTCTGGAAAATGGATGCCATGCGGGGGCATATTCTGAACGCGTTCAGCGCAGATCCGCCTGAACCTCCCGCTCAACCACCGTCGTGACCATGCTTGTTCCCTTTACACATCTGACGCAGTCCGATTTCCCGTGGACCGACGGCGTCGCGATCATTCCGCTCGCTTCCATCGAAACCCACGGGCCGCACCTTCCCTTGGGGACGGACGGCGCGATCATCGAGGGCATCCTCGCGCAGGCGGGTCCGCGCATCACGGCGCGCGCGACGTTCCTGCCCACCCTGTGGCTCGGGGCGTCCACCGAACACGCCGATCACGCGGGCACGATGAGTTGCGAACCCGAGCAGATGATCGCGGCGATCTTGAGCCTTGGCGAAGGTTTGGCGAGGGCGGGTATCCGGCGCGTGGTGCTGTTCAACGGCCACGGCGGCAATATCGCGCTCGGTTCCATCGCCGCGCTCAAGCTGCGCGCGCGTCACGACATGCTGGCCGCCAGCGCCCATTGGCTCGACTTCGGTCTTCCTGAAGAATTGACGCCGCCGGCGTCGGTTGGTGAAGACGTGCACGGCGGCTGGGTCGAGACCTCCGTGCTGCTGCACCTCGCGCCCGGTGTGGTGAAGCGGGACAAGGCCGCCGCCCGCGAACCTACGCCGCCCGCCGCGAGCCTGTTTCCAAAAGGTAAGATCGGATGGGGCTGGAAGACCGGCGATCTCGCCGCGGGCGGATGGATCGGCCGGCCGGACCTCGCCAGTGCCGAACTCGGCAAGGCGCTTGTGGATCACGCGGCGGCCGCCTTCGCGACGCTCGTGAATGAACTCGCCGCCGCCGATTGGCCGGCAAAGGTCTAAATTACTTCCGCAGCCGCGCGATTTCGCCCAAGAGGTGCCCGGCGCGGGCGGCCTTGGTGCTGAGATAGTTCTCGTTGTGCGGATTGACGCCGCCGATCAGGCGCTGGTGCCCGACGACATTGACGCCGAAATCCTCCAGCGCGGTGATCTTTTCGGGATTGTTGGTCATCAGCGTGATCTGCCGGTAGCCCAGCAGCGCCAGCATGGCGCCGGCGATTCCGTAGCGCCGCTCGTCCGGTCCGTAGCCGAGGACGGCGTCGGCATCCACGGTGTCGTGGCCCAATTCCTGCAATCCGTAGGCGCGCATCTTATTCAGAAGCCCGATGCCGCGCCCCTCTTGATCCAGGTAGAGCAGGACGCCGCTGCCGGCTTCCGCGATTTCGCTGACCGCCATACGCAACTGATCGCCGCAGTCGCACTTGAGGCTGCCGTAGAGATCGCCGGTGAGACAGGCCGAATGCAGACGTGTCAGCACCGGCTGCTTGGGATCGGGCTTTCCGATGACCACCGCGATCTGGTCGCGCAGGCTGTCGCCGCCGCGGAACACCACGAACTCGGCATCCTCGGCGCCCGACAACGGGACGCGGGTCCGCACCGCGATGGAAAGTTCCCGCGCGGAAAGATCGTGATAGGCGTCCACGGCCGCCGCATCCACCGCGATCATGTCGCCGGAAGCGTCGCCCGCGCCCGGCAACATGACGGCCGCCGGCAAAAGGTAGGCGCGCTTCACAAGTTCCAGGGCGCTGGTTTCCAGGGCGTCCGCCGCGCGATGGGCCAGCAGCGGAAGGACCGGCTTCACCCCCATCAGGGCGGCGTTGATATCCGTGGCCGAGAGGCCGTCGATCGCGACCACAGCCGGTTCGCGCATGATGATGCCCAGATGGCGCAGGCGGGGCGCGGGCAACACCAGTTGCACACCTCCGGCCGCCGCGTTCCATCCCGCGATCCGCGCGCCGTCCAGCATATCGGCGGCCGCGACGACGATGGCGCGCGCGCCCGACGTCAGCCGCACGGGACGGCCCGCGCGCAGTTCATTCACCGCGCGCTGCACCGACAGGCGGCCGGAATCGCCGAACCACCTTGCCAAGTCGCCGTCTACGGTACCAATCTTCACATCCTCGTTCGGCAAGCTGCGCCTCGCGCAAAAAGAAGTATTCATGAATTCGGCTGACATTGTGGACTGGGAGAGGGACGCTCCGCAATGGCCGGTCCTGCTTGGCGCCGCCCGCGGGCATCAACCCCACCGGCTTGCGCCGGACGATATCCTCGCGCGGATCTACGGGCCGCTTGTGACATCCAACGCCGCGGACACCTGCTTTGTTATCGGCCAAATGGGGCAATCTTTGGACGCGCGCATTGCAACCCAGGCAGGTCATTCCCACTACATCAACGGTCCGGCCGCGATTCTCCATCTTCACCGGCTCCGCGCCCTCGTTGACGCCGTTGTGATCGGCGTGGGCACCGCCATCGCCGACAATCCCCAGCTGACCGTGCGTCATGTAACAGGCCCGCAGCCCGCCCGGGTGGTGATCGACCCGAAAGGGCGTCTGCCCGCCACGGCCCGCTGCCTGGAACCTGGTGGCGCGCGATGCATTGTGGTCGGCGAGGAGCCGGGCGCTGCGGCGCGCGCGGGAGTCGAACACGTGCGATTGGCGCCGGGCACGGACGGCCTCGCGCCGCGCGATATTATCGGCGCGCTCCGCGATAGGGGCCTCAAACGCATCCTGATCGAAGGCGGCGGTCAGACGGTGTCGCGCTTCCTTGAAGCCCGCGCGCTGGACCGCTTGCATGTCATGGTGTCGGCGATGGTCATCGGCGCGGGGCCGGTGGGTCTGAGTTTCGGCGCCATCGCCGATCTCAAGGACGCGCTCCGTCCAAAGGTCGCGGCTTACGCGCTGCCTGACGGCGATACGCTTTTCGACTGCGCTTTCGAGGGAGAGGGTGGATGAACGTGACGGCGAAAGGCTACGGCGGGATCGCGAAGCTGTTTCATTGGCTCTCCGCCGCCGCGATCATCACGGCGATCGTGCTTGGCTTTGCGATGAACAGCGTCGAATCAGGCCCGAGTCAGAACCGCCTCTACGACCTTCATCGCTCATTCGGCGCGCTCATCCTCGCGCTGACGGGCGCGCGCCTGTTGTGGCGGCTGTATGCGCCGCCGCCGCCCATGGTCGCAGGTATGCCGGCATGGCAGGAGAAGGCCGCACTTTATTTGCACCGGCTGCTTTACGTCCTTCTCTTCGCGATGCCGCTTCTGGGATGGGCCGGCACATCGGCGTTCCCCGCCAAAATCATGGTGTTCGGCATGTTCGAGCTTCCACCGCTGGTCGCACCCAACCGCGAGCTGTCCGAACTGCTCTTGGGCATTCACTGGCGTCTGGCGTTCGTGCTGTGCGCGTTGATCGCGGGTCACATCGCCGCGGTGCTCTACCATCATATCGTGCGTAAGGACGATACGTTGAAGCGGATGCTGCCCTGATTATGGGGCGGGAGGTTTCGCGAACACGTCGCGGTGGCCGATGGTCAGCATGCGGGTGTTGATGACACTTGAGCGCAGCCAGTGTTCGATATCTTCCGGCGGCAAGGTCTGCATCTCCTGAACGGCCGAGGCGATACCCGCCAATGTTGCGTACAGCAGCGCCGACGAACTGCGCGCGATGGTCCAGGGACTGTCTCCCGTTTCGATCTCGTACCCCGCGTTTTCCAGGATGGTCTCCAGGGTTTCCGCCGCGTGCGGTCCGGCCGCGGGCCCGAAGCCCTTATCGCGCTGCTGGTGTCCGCGAAACGCCTCGGCGACGGCGTCGTCTAGGGTGTGCGCCGGTTCCGCCGCGATCGCGCCGTCGAAGGTCAGCATGCTGAGCAGCGCCACCTTCTGTGTCGCAAGAAGCGCGACGAACGCATCCAGCCAGCGCGCGGAGGTCAGGTCGAACAGGGCGGACGCCGTCACAAGATCGGTCCCACGCGGCCAGCAGGCCGGGGTGGCGGCGATGTCGCAGACATGGGTGCGGATGTGAAGTTCCTTGTCGCCCTTGCGCAGCCGCAAACCGCCGTCGGTGCCTTTGACGTCGCTGCCCCAGCGCGACAATTGATCGAACGCGGCTTTCAAATTTCCTTCGTCGCTGTCCACCAGCGTCCAGAACTGGCGGCGCGGCAAAAGATCGGCGAGCGCGCGCACCGAGGCGCCGGTGCCCGCGCCGACATCGCAGACCGAGATGGTTTCAAGGGTCTCGAACGCGCGTCCGCATGCGGTCAGGACACGCCGATTGCGCGCGGCGATATCGGCGGGCTCGCGCAAGGCAAGCCATTCAGGCGAGAATCCACCGCTCATGCGGCCTCCGCCGCGGCCAGTGAAAGCGCTTCCGCCACGGCCTGTGCCGTATCGCCCCAGCGCGGCAGCGTTTTGCCGTGACGCCAGGCCGCTTCCGCCAGACGCATGCGCGTCACGTCTTCGGTCAGGACGCGGGCCAGCGCTTCGGCGAAGGCGCGCGGCGCGTCGGGCGGCACAAGCAGTCCGGCGTCCGCGGGAACGGTTTCGGGCACCGCGCCGGCGGCGCAGGCGACGATGGGCAGTCCATGCGCCAGCGCTTCGGCGAACACCATGCCGTACCCTTCATAGCGCGATGCCAGCGCGAAGATATCCGCGCGGGTGTACATCTCGCGCAGGACGTCGGCTTTCATCTCACCAGCCAGGGTCACCCGGTGCGCGAGGCGGTGACCTTCGATTTGAATGCGCAATTGCGCCGTGGTGGCGGGGTCGCGCTCGCGGCTGCCGACGATGCGGCACATCCATGGAATTTCGCGGATCTGCGCCAGAGCCTCCACAAGAACGTCGTGGCCTTTGCGCGGCGTCAGAGTGCCGACGCTCAGGATCAAAGGCACATCGCCCGCGCCGCCCGCGCGCGTCGCCGGGTCTGTGCCCGGCGGCGCGACGTGCAGGAGCGTGTCCGGCACGCCGAAGTCTTTCACCAAGGTCCGCGCGGTCTCCGGGCTTGTCGTCACCACACGATTCGCGCGCGCCAGGGCGTCGCGCTCGCTGGTCTCGAAGGCCGCCGCGTCGGCGGCGGAGAGGCCGGTTTCGCGCGCCAGCGGATGATGCACCAGCGCAACGAGACGTAAGTGCAGTCCGTCGAGAATCGCCGCCGGTAGCGCGCCGTAGGCGAGGCCGTCGATCAAGACGGTTGCGCCCGCCGGCAGCGCCTCCAGCGACGCGCGCACGGCGGCAAGATCCGCAGCGCCGGGGCGCGGGAACGAACCGGACCACGACAGAATCCGCGGCGTCCATCCGGCGCGCGGCAACGCCTCCGCCAGCCGGCGGGCATAGATATAGCCGCCGGTCAGAGTCTCTGGATCGCCGGGAATGGCGAACCAGACATCAGGCATGGGCAATATCCGCCTCATAACCGGCGCGCGCCGCGTGCGATTCATGCAGCGTGATCTTCAGGCGCGTCAGTCCGCTGGCGGACGGGCCCAGGCGTCCGGCGCGGATCGCTTCCTGCATGCGCAGGAACACCCAGCGCGCCACGGCTTCGGTGGTCGAACGCTTGCCGCGGAAATCGGGATGTTCGTCCAGGTTGCTGAAGTTCAGCGAGGACAGGGTTTGTTTGAGCGTCTCCGTCGCAAGGCCGATGTCCACGACGATGTCGTATTCGTCCAACTCGGGGCGCATGAAGCAGACGTCGATGACATAGGTAGCGCCGTGCAGTTTCTGCGCCGGGCCGAAGACTTCGCCCGGGATGCTGTGGGCGATCATCACGTGATCGCGGACTTCAACAAAATACATGGGGAACCTCTCTTATTAGGTGCTCAGTAGCGGATCACGCTCATGAAGTCTGAGCTATCACCGCCCAGCACGGCGGGCAACCGCCTTGGAGCGTCGGCGAACGGGATTTCGTCCGTGATCAGCGCATCGAACTTGTCGTCCATCAGAAGCTCAAGCGCGCGGGCCATGCGCCGGGCATGGGACCATTGGGCGCGATGCGACGGCGCAACGGCGCCGACCTGCGACGAAACGATCTGCAAGCGTTGCGCGTGAAAAGCGCCGCCAAGCGGCAGCGCGACTTTCCTCTCGCCGAACCAACTCGCCTCGACCACCTTCGCCTCGAAGGCCGCGCAATCGAGCGCCTTGATCAGGCCTTCTTCCGTCGCGCTGGTGTGGATGACGACATCCTGTCCCGTCGGCGCGGCCGGCGGCAGGGCGAAGGCGGCGCCCATCTTGCGCGCCGTCGCCGCGCGGGTCTCCAGCACGTCCACGACGGTCACCTTTGTTTGCGGGATCGCCGCGGCAAGGGCGGCGGTCAAAAGGCCCAGCACGCCGCCGCCGATAATCAGGATCTTCTGCCCGGCCTTCAGCTCGGCGTCCCAGGTGATGTTCAAGGCCGTCTCCATATTGGCCGCAAGGCAGGCTCGTTTCGGCGGCAGTCCCTCCGGCAGCGGGTTGGCGAAGGAGACCGGCACGTTCGCCACGCTTTGATGCGGATGCAACGCGAACACCAGGCGTCCGTTCATCTCCGGCGCGCCGTCGATCACGGCGCCGACGAGGGCGTACCCGTATTTCACCGGGAAGGGGAACTCGCCCTCCTGCAGGGGACACCGCATGCGCTGATACTCGCTGCGTGGCACCCTTCCGTTCAGCACCAGGCGCTCGGTCCCCCGGCTCAGGCCCGAGAAAAGGGCGCGCACCGTGACTTCGCCGGTCGCCGGAGGCGGCAAATCGGCCGTGCGCGCCTCAACCTGGCCGCGATCGGTGTACCAAAGGGCTTCGCTATGAGGCATGTCGAGGGATGGCCTTTATGCGCATGAAACGTGAGGTGGAGAAGCTAAGGGCTTCGCACTTCAAGTAACAGGCGTAAAAGGAGGGATCATTGCTGCGCCGGGGGCGTTCTGTCACAAAAGCCATTCTCATTACTCCCGCCTGACCCGGCCTGGGGTCTTGCGACAACGCGCGAGCCGTTTACCCTTTTGCCGATGACTTTTGTAACGAAGCTGCGGCGCGCGTCGGCGCTTTGGACGGTTCTGCTGATCGCCGGCGCGAGTCCGGTCCGCGTGCAAGGGGCCGAGATGCCGGAAGCCGCCGCGCCGACGCCGGCCGCCGTCGCCGACGAGATTCAGAAAACAACCGAGATCACGCCCGCCGAAGGGCCGATCGCCTATACGGTGAGAATCGAGGGCGCGCCGGGCGGGCGTGTCGATTCCCTGCTCGAAGAGTCGTCCCAACTCATCCGTCTGCGCAACAGCCCGCCGATGACGCTCGCGGCTCTCGGCCAGCGCATCGCGCGCGACGAACAGCGGTTCCGCGCCGCCCTTGAGTCGGAAGGGTACTACAGCGCGACCGTCGTGACCGCCACCCGCGACGAGAGCGGCCGCATCGCCGTCGTTGTCACCGTCGATCCGGGCGAGCGGTACCGGGTGACATCGGTGGTCTTCGATTTCGCCGCTCAGGATCCCGCGACCGTCGCGCTGATCAAACCGGAAGACTACGAAGCGCCGCTCAAGGACATCGTCGGGCGTCCCGCGCGCGCCGCCGACGTCATCCTCGCCGAGGACACAGGCATCGACCGCCTGCGCGCGAAGGGGTTTCCGTTCGCCCGCCGCGGCGACCGTCAGATGGACGTCGATCACGCCACGCGCACTATCGCCGTCAACCTGCCGGTCGATCTCGGGCATCAGGCGTTTTTCGGCGCGACGCACTTCACCGGGCTTGAGGCGGTGAACGAATCTCATCTGCAACGCCTCGTGCCGTGGCCGCAAGGCGACATCTTCAATGTCGATGCGCTGGACGCGTTCCGGGAGGATCTGATCCTCGCGTCGCTGTTCACCTCGGTCCGTGTCGAACCCGCCGCGACCCGCGTTCTCGAGGACGGATCCCCGCTCGATGTGAATGTCATCGTCGCGGAAGGCCCGCACCGCTCCATCGGCGCGGGCGCGACCTATGCCCGCGACAAGGGTTTGGGCGGTTCGGCGTTCTGGCATCACCGCAATCTCTTCGGCAACGGCGAACGCTTTGAAGCGACCCTCGACGGCAACAAGATCGATCAGACCGCCGAGCTGTCGTTGGACAAACCGGGGTTTCTGTCGCGCCGGAATGTCTTGAAGTTGGGCGCGACGGGTCACCACGAGGACACCGACGCCTTCAAGGAATACAGCGGCACGCTGCGCGCCGGCGTCGAACGCAAGCTGGACGATGTGTGGCGGGTGGCCGCCGGAACGACGCTCGAATTCGCGGCCCTCACCGAGGACGGTGTGCGGCGCAACTCTTACCTCGCGGGATTGCCGCTCGGCGTATCGCGCGCCGTCGACGAGCGTATGCTGGTCGAGATGACACGCGGCTGGCGCTTGCGTGTGAACGCGACGCCATACGTCGGCCGCTACACGGGCACCGTCACCTTCGTTCATCTGGAGTCCGAGATCGACGGTTACTGGCCGGTGATGGAGAACGACAGGCTTGTGCTCGCCGGCCGCCTGAAGGTCGGCAGCCTCCTGGGCGAGGCGACCGACAATATCCCGGCCAACAAGCGCTTCTACGGCGGCGGCGGCGGGTCCATTCGCGGGTTCGGCTACCAACTCGTTGGACCCTTGGACGCCCTGAACAATCCCATGGGTGGACGCGGGTTGCTTGAAACCAGCGCCGAGGCGCGTTTCCGCATCACCGACACCATCGGCGTCGTTCCGTTCGTCGATGCGGGGATGGTGTCGCGCCACGGATTGCCGGGTCAGGACGGCGATCTGCGCGTCGGGGCGGGTCTCGGCCTTCGCTACTACACCGGCGCCGGCCCTTTGCGCGTGGACTTCGCGGTTCCGCTCAATCGCCGCGCGGGCGTCGACAAGGCGTTCCAGTTCTATGTCAGCTTCGGGCAGGCTTTCTGATGCGCTGGAAGCTCGCCATCGTCGCGGTTCTCGTAGTCACGGCGCTGCTCGGCGCGGGCCTCGTTCTGTTCGTGTCGGCGCCGTCCGGTCAACGTGTTCTCACGGACAGCCTCGGCCGCGCGCTCGGCGGCGCCGATCAAACCGTCACAGTCAAGGAGATCGGCGGCGATTGGCCGTCGCACATTCTCTGGACGGGCGTCGCGCTCCAAGACCGTGAAGGGGTGTGGTTGACCCTCGACCATGTTGAAATCAACTTGCGCCCGCTGGCCCTTCTGATCGGCCGTGTGAGCATCGACAGCGCGACGATCGGGACCGCGCATATGCTGCGTCGACCGGTTGCTTCGCCGTCCACGACGCCGTCGCCACCACCGTCGGTCGGCGGGATCTCGGCGGCGCTGGGCCGGATCACGGTGCGCGACGCGCGCGTCGAAACCTTGCGCCTGGATACGCCCGTCATCGGCCGGCCCGTCGAAGCGGGCGTCACCGCGTCGCTGGTGGACGACCCGCGCAGCCGGCTTCACACCTTGACGGTGGAAGGGGCGTCGCGCGGCGAGCCTGGGACCATCGCATTGAAACTCGCGACCGGCCGCAACGCCGCCGTGCTGCAAGTGAACGCCAACGCGGCCGCCGTCACCGCGACCGGCGCCATCACGGTCAACAATCGCTCTAACGCGCTGTCCGGCGCGCTCAAGATGAACTGCGGCGCGGGAACGCTGTGTTACGCGTGGCCTACCGGCCGGATCGGAAGCGTCGTCGCCGACCTGACGCTTGCCGGCACGCTGCAATCCCCTGAGGGCCGGGTGAGCTTCCAGATGTGCGACGTAGTGGAAGGATCGCGCCGTCTCGCCGCTTTTGATGGCGAGATCGTCGCCCGCGCGAAACCCGAAGCGCCGGACGGCGTGATCGCCATCACGGGGTCGGGTACGGCCGGCGGCGTCGCGGCGGCGCTTCCGGAAGGCCGTCCTCTCGTCGGCGATCAGGGCGCGTGGTCGATGGCGTTGACGCGTACACCGGACGGCGCGCTCACCCTCGATACAGCCTCGCTCGAGTCCGGCGATGCGGCGTTGCGCGCCGACGCGCTTGGACTTCTTCCGAATCTTACGCCCGCGACCTTGCGGATGACCCTGACCGGCGCGGCGCGTCTCCTGGGGCGCGACGATGCGGCGTCGCGCACCGAGATCGCCTTGCGGATCGACAGCCTGGAGGACGGCGGGCGCGGGGCGGGGCATCTCAGTCTCGCCACCACCGGCTTGCCGTCCTCCGCGCAGATTCCGCCGTTCCTGCACGCGGGCGTCAATCTCGACGCCGATATCGCCGCGGCGGCGGACGGCGTGAAGATCGCCAATATCCTCGGCCGGTCCGGCGACATGACCGTGCGCGGCTCCAGCGCCTGGCGGCGCGCGCCCGCCTTCGATCACCTGTCGTCGGCCCTAACCATGACTGTTCCACCCGCCGCGGGCGTTCTTCCGGAACCGACACAGATCGATGTCACGTTGAAAGGCCCGCTCGCCACCTTGCACGGCGATATTTCAGCGACCGCGCCCGCGGTGATCCTGTCCCGCGCGCCCCTGCGCGACGCGATCGTCGCCGTGGCGCTGGATCGCACGCCTGAAGGTTTCAAGGCCCGGCTCGACGGCAACGGTCAATGGATCGACGGTCCGCTCGCCTTCTCCGCCGTCGCATCGCAAGCAAAAGAGAATGTGATCGAGATCGCCGACATCGCCTGGTCCAGCCCCAGCACCGATCTGTCGGGCGCGCTGACGTTCGACACGCAAAGCGGAATGCTCAGCGGCAAACTTGGCGGCCCCATCTCGGATCTCGCGCCGTTAACGACCGCCTTCGGCGCGGCGTCCGCGGGCGCGGCCGATCTCAGCGCGACCTTTGTCGCCGACGAAACCCAGCGTCTCGAGGTCACCGTCGCCGCGCGCGAGGTTCAAAATGCGGCGCTCACGGCCGGCCGGTTGTCGTTTGAAGGGCGCTTTGACGATCTGTGGGGTGAGCTCGCCATCACCACACGCGCTGAAGCCTCCGAGGCGCGCCTGTTCGACCGACCGCTCGCCGCCTTCACGACGCGCGCCGGCGGTACGTTGAAAAGTATGAAGGTCGAACTCGACGCCAAGGGTGCGGCGGATACGCCGTTCTCCATCGCCTCGGCCACCGACATTTCTTTCGGCGACGCCACCGTCATCACCTTCCAGCGCTTTGCCGCGCAGGACGGCGCGCTCGCCGCGGCGTTGACCGCGCCCGCGCAACTTACGCTCGGCGTCGAAACCGTATCCCTCGGCCCGACGCGCATCGCCACGCAGGGCGGCACGGTTGAGGGGTCGTTCACCTGGAACAAGACGAACGATGCGTTCGATGGTCTTTTACGGGCCGAGAAAGTGGCGTTACCCGCCTTCACCAGTGTACCAGGTCAGGCCCTCGCGATGACCGTCGGCGGCGACCTCACCTTCACCGGCCCGATGAGCGCCGTGAATGTTGCCGGGAGGATCGGCGGCGCGCTCCCGGGCGGCAAGGGCCAACCGCCCATTGAGGTCACCGCCACCATTGCGTTGCAGGACGGCCGTGCGAAGATCGACGCCAGCGCCGACGGCCTGTCGGCCGAGGCCGCCCGTCTTGTCGCCGACATCCCCGCGCGCCTGAACCTCGCGGCGGGCCGTTTCTCCCTGAACACCGCCGAACCCGTCAGCGCATCGCTGAAATGGACCGGCAACCTCGCGCCGCTCTGGCGTCTTGTTCCGTCCGATGTGAACGTGCTGGCGGGCGATGTGGCGATCGATGCGTCTTTGTCCGGCACGCTCGATGCGCCGGTCGTTAGCGGCGCTTTCAATCTTTCGCACGGCACCTACGAGAACCTTGCAGGCGGAACCGCCCTGCGCAACATCGAAGCCGCGATCGGCGGCGACGGCGGCGGCGGATTCACCTTGGCGCTCAAGGCCCAGGACATGAACGACGGAAATGTCACCGTCTCCGGCCGTCTCGCGGGCGACAAAAGTATGACCGCCGACGTCACCGCCGATCTTGCGCGGCTCGATGTTCTTCACCGCGACGACGTGGTCGCGGCCGCGACCGGCAAGGTCACCTACACCGGGCCCCTGCTCGCCGGGCGCTTCCAGGGCCAACTCCAGATGGTGAATTCTCTCGTGCGGCTCGGCGGCAGCTACATGCCCGATATCCCGCTCCTGCGGGCGCTGCCGGGCTTTGAGCCGGTCAGCAGCAACGGCGGCCTTTCGACTGTGACGCTCGACATCGCCGTCACGACCGCGGGCCCGATGCGGATTGAGGGCGCGGGCTTGGACTCCCTTTGGCGGGGCGATCTCATGATCGCGGGCACGCTCGCGCGCCCCGACATACGCGGCGCGGTGACCTTGGACCGGGGCTCCTTCTCGTTCCTCGGCCAATCCTTCACCCTGGACCGCGGGACCGTCACCTTCACCGGCGGCGGCGAGGGCCTCGACCCGCAGCTCAATATCGTCGCCATCCGTGAGGCGTCGGATATCACCGCCACCGTGGCGATCACCGGTCGCGCCCGCGCGCCGGACATCCAACTCTCGTCGCGCCCGGCGCTCCCGCGTGATGAAATCCTGGCGCGGCTGTTGTTCCGCAAAGGGACCGGCGAACTCGGCCCCATCGAATCCATCCAACTCGCGAGCGCCGCGTCCGATCTCGCCGGCATCTCGCAAGGCGGAATCAACGGCCTGCTTCGCCGCACCTTTGGCGTCGACGTCAGTTCGGGCGCCGAGGGAAATTCGGTGATGGTGGGTCGGCAGGTGGGCCGCAACCTCTACGTCAGCGTCGGGCAGAGTTTGACCGAACAGGAACGTGAGATTGTCGTGGAGTGGCGCTTGTCGCGCTCATTCTCCCTCAAGTCCACCACCAGCGACGTCACCGGCGCCGACATCGGCCTGTTCTGGCGGAAGGACTATTAAAGCTAGTGGGACGGCTGGAGCAGCCGGCCGCGCTCCGTGATCAGGACGACGGCCAGCGCCGCGACGCCGCTGGCGAAAAAACCCAGCGTTAGCGGCACGGTCGAACCATCGAACTGCTGCCCGATGATGAAACCCACGATGGCCGCGCCGGTGGTCGAGCAGAACCCCTGCACCGACGACGCGGTGCCGGCGATATGCCCCATAGGCTCCATCGCCATCGCCCCGAAGTTCGACCCCATCAGCCCGAAGCAGAACATCATCGCGCTTTGGAGGACGGCGAAGGTCCACAGATTCTCGTAGCCCATCCAGGCCACCACCGCGTGCACGCCGCAGAAGAAGACGTATCCGAGCAGGGCCGCGTGCGAGACGGGTCGCATCCCGACGCGCTCCACGATGTGTGAATTCAACAGCGACGCGACCGCCAGCGACATGGCGGTGATGGCGAAGATGATCGGGAACAGAAGCGGGGCCTCGAATGTGGTCGCGAAAATCTGTTGCGCGGAATTGATGAAGCCCAACAACGCGCCGAACGTGAAGGTCATGGCCAGCATGTAGCCCACCGAGGCGCGCGTGGTCAGCGTCAGCCGGAAACCGGTGAGGATCGCGGGCACCGAGAACGGGCGCATGTCTTCGGGATGCAGGGTTTCCGGCAGCCGGGCGAAGGCCCACAGCATCAGAATGCCGCCGAACACCGCCAGGAGGCCGAAGATCCAGCGCCAGGGCGCGACGAACAAGATGCCCTGACCGATGGAGGGCGCGACGATGGGGATCACCAGGAAAACGATGAACACCAGCGACATCACCCGCGCCATCTGGCGGCCGGCGAACCTGTCGCGCACGATGGAGACGGCCAGCACGCGGGTCGATCCGGCGCCCAAGCCCTGGCCGATCCGCGCGATCATCAAGGCCTCGAACGACGAGGCGAAGGTCGCAATGATCCCGAACAGGGTGTAGATCGCAAGGCCGATCATCAGGATGGGTTTGCGTCCGAAACGGTCGGACAGCGGGCCATAGATGATCTGCCCGAAGCCGAAGCCCAGCATATAGGCCGTCAGAATCCACTGGCGGTCGTTCTCGGTCGGGATTCCCACCGCGTCGCCGATGGCCGGCAGCGCCGGCAGCATGATGTCGATGGCCAGCGCGTTCGCGCCCATCAGCGCCGCGATCAGGGCAACAAATTCCCGGAAGCCGAGCTCGGAGCCGAAACGCGGGCGAAGGGAAGGCGAACTCATGGGACCATCACGCTCAACGCGGGCGCGCCGAGGGGGTGCGCCGGGCCGAGGGTGATACCCCAACTCGCCCGGGATCGAAAGCGACCGATTATGAAAGGCGGGCTTTCACGGTCACGGTTGCGTGTTCTGTATCGTCTTTTGTGTCAGCGGGCCGAAGTCCGGCGGCGGCTTGCGGTGACGACTCGCGGCTTCGTAGGCCGCGGCCGCCCGTAAGACGGTCTCATCCTCGCCCGCCCCCGCCCAGAACAGGAGGCTGATAGGCATCGGCTGATTCAAAAGGCCTTTTTCGGCTCCCGCGACGAAGGTGTAACGCGTCTTGTCCGCGCTCAGCACATAGCGCGCGTCATAGACCACCTGGTTGAATCCAGCCGGCACCGCGACCTCCGGCCCGCCGATCAGGTCGGTGATCCATGGTCCCGCCGCCGTGCGTCCTTCCACCACCGGCTCGCGGTCCACGCCGATCTTCCAATGCGGCACGCCCATGTTCGGATGCACGAACACGTCGATGCGGTTCTCGCGCAACGCCTTGGTCATCGCCATGCGGAACACGGCCTGCATCTTCACCCGGTCGATGCCCCGCGTCGCGCGCATATCCTGCACGTTGGCCGCCGCGGCGTTGCGCGCGCCCACCGCCTGTTCCTCCGACCGCCATTTGGAGTTGGCCGCATAAGCCGCCCAATCCTTGATCCGCACGTCGCCGCGTTCCGCCAGGTAGCGCGCCGCCATGAAGGCGTCGCGTTCGGTGTTGTCCAACCCGTTCTGGATGCGGCGCATGTGCAGCTTCGGCGACAAGGGCGCGCGCCGCAGGGATAGGTTCACAAGATAGTCCCGGGTCCGCACGTCGTGCCCGGGCACGGCGAACTCCAGTTGATCGCCCTCCATCTGGAAGAAGTATTCGGGCGCGTTAATCGGGATCGTTTCGGCAAGCGCGTCTTGAAATGGATAGGCCATGTTGGGCACGGTTGGATCGTCGGGCCACAAGGGGTCGACGGATTCCACGATCTCCGCGCCCAATTTATCGCGCAGCACGGATTTGATCTCGGCGTCGATCAGGTCGGTGATCGCGGTGTCGTTCGGCGCATGTTTCACCATGTACTCGCGCACGATGCCGATGCGCAGGCCCGCCAGCGGCTTCGCGGTTTTGGGCGCGGTCGCCGCCGCGGCGTATCCGGCCGCCGGACGCAAGGACGCGGGCAAGGCGGTGAACATGTCGCGGCTGTCGTAGAAACCGCCGTCGGCCTCGCGCATCGCATCGACGACGCGCGCCACATCGCCCAGCGTCCGGCAGATTGCGCCAGGTCGATGATTGATGTGCTGGGCCGTCATCGACCCGTCTTCCGAGGTCAGGCCCTTGGTGGTCGCGAAACTCGCGACCGCGTTTTGCCCCGCCGGCTCGCGGCATGAGCCGCTGGTGGTCTCGCAGACGGAACAGGTGGCCAAGTTCGCCGCCACCGCCGCGCCCGCGCCGCCGCTGGACGGTCCCGCCGAACGCTCCGTGTCGTAGGGATTGCAGACATGGCCGGCCCACGAACTCCGAATGGTCCCGCCGCCACCGACGAAAACCTTGGCGGCTTTTTCCGGTCCGGGCGCGGTGTGGGTCACCTCCGCAGCGATGCTCACGGCAAAGATGATGGCGCCTTTCTCGCGCAGTTGGCGCACGACGGTGGAATCCCGGGGTGGAGCGTCCATCGCGAAGGCGACGTCGTTACCTCCGGTCGAACGCATGTCCTTCACGTCGTACCAGTCCTTCACCGTCATGACCGTGCAGTACATCGGTAGCTTCGCGAGGTCGGGTGTGCGGCCGTATTGCGCGTCGAGTTCGGCGGCGCGTTCCAGCGCGTCCGGCAATCGGCGGAACGCGTCGCAGGCCGCCGGGCACTGGGCCGGGTTCGCGCCCTTGGAGGGATGGGTATCGCAGGCCGCCTTGCACGACACCGAACGCTCGCCTCGGATGTTCAAGGTTTCCAGCGCGTTGATCTGGCCCGCCCGGGGTTTGCCCGCGATCATCCCGTACTGTTGTTGCACGCTGGGGTCCGAGGCCGTCGCCTCCATGCGTCCGTAATCCAGGGGCGGGCCTTGATACTGATCGAGATCGGGCAGGAAACTCGACGCCGCGCGCGTCTCGGTGGGGAAACTGATAGGCGCGCCCGCCCGCACCGCGCCTTGTCCGACAGTCGTCGGGGCGCCGTCGGGCGTCACCAGCATGGTGCACGTCCCGTTATACGCGCGCGCCCGCGCGACGTAGGTCTTCACAATATCCTGGCAGGTCGTCCGCCCCGCGCGGATCGCGCCCTGGATCTCGCCGATGGTCGCTTCCTCGAGACGAAAACCGTCGGCGGCGCGCGCCTCCGCGCACAGCAAGCCGGCAATCAGGAGTGCAAGGCTTGCTGCGCGCATTGGGGGTTCTCCGCGCTAGAAGGTTGCGATGGGATTGACCGGCGATCCCGTCCCGTTCTCGATCCGCAACGGGGCGATGGTCAGCATGAACTCCCAACGCTTGCGTTCGGCCGCCGCCGCCGCCAGCGCGTTGAGGTTCGCGTTGTCGACAAGCTGCATCCCCAGGATCACCAGCACGAAGTTGTGGACGGGCAGATAGTCGTCGGGATTGGTGATGGTCTTGGGGATGGGCGTCGCATCGACGGCGTATTCGGTTCCCATCAGCGCGATGTCGCGCGCGCGGATCCACGGCAGCACGTCCGGCGCCAGGCCGGGCATGGACTCGTTCGGGTTCCACGGGCCGACCTTGTCGCGGCGCGTCCAGCGCCCGGTGCGGAAGAACACCGCGTCGCCGGAACCGATCTTTACGCCGGCCATTTTCTCGAACGCCTCGATATCGGCCACCGTGATCGCAACGCCCGGCTCCAGATAATCCACGCCCTTCAAGCGCGGGATATCGATCAGCACGCCGCGCGTCACAATGCCTTCGGCGGCGGTGGTGACCGCGCCTTTCTCGGCGCCGCGTTCGACGGTCACGTATTTGTCGCGATCGAAGCCGTTGTACATCTTGCCGTCGATGAAATGATGGCCCAGCGCGTCGAGGTGCGTATGCGCGCTGCCGTGGAAATTGATGGCGAACCGGTCGCTCGACGCCGCGGGGCGGATCGGGTTCATCGACCATTCCAGCGGCGAGTTATTGTCGACCGCCTTTTGTTTATCGAGGTTGCGGGCCAGCGAGACGGTGAAGCCGTCCTTCACCAGCGCGGCGGCCTGTTTGCGCTTCTCCGGCGTGATCAGGTTCAAGGTGCCGCGTTCGTCGTCCTTGCCCCAGCGGCCCCAGTTGGACAGTTCCGTCTTCCACTTGTCGAACTGCGCTTGTGTAACATCGGCGCCCAGCGCCGGCGCGGCGCCCATCAGCAGACCCGCAACCGCAAGTGTTCCCAGCGTCCGATACATAAATCTCCCCCTCCACCGTTGGACCGTTGAAGCGGCTAGCATAGGATAGCGCCCCGTCCGGAATGAACCCGAAAATGTGAGGTGAACCGTGCGCAGCCTGCTTTTCGTTCTTGCGTTGACCCTGGCGCCGGCCGTGCAGGCCGCCGAGGCGCAAAGCGTCCGGCCCGGGATCAACGACACATATTTGAATCCCAACATCAACGCCGAATCGCAGAACAAGGGTTTCACCTCCGAGAATCGCGAGACGTTCGCCAACCGGATGGAGATCGCCGCCGCGATCGGTCTCAAGCCCGGCATGACGGTGGCCGATGTCGGCGCGGGCACCGGCATCTACGAACCGGTTTTCTCAAAAGCGGTCGGCGCGTCCGGCAAGGTCTATGCCGTGGATATCTCGAAGCCGCTGCTCGCTTTCATCGAGAAGTCGATGAAGGACGCCGGCATCACAAACGTCACCACCGTCGCCGGCAGCGACAAATCCATCAATCTCCCACCCAATTCCGTCGACGTTGTGTTTACCTCGGACGTCTATCACCACTTTGAATATCCGCCGGAGATTTTGGCCGACATCCGCCGCGTCCTGAAGGACGGCGGCCAGTTCATCGTTGTGGATTACGATCACGTGCCCGGCGTCACGGCGCCCTCGATGCTGCGCCATGTGCGCACCGACAAGAAGACCGTCATCGCCGAAGTGACGCAGGCGGGTTTCAAACCGCCGGAGGAAGTGATCATTTCCGGCTTCAAGAGCAGTTTCTTCCTGCGTTTCCGGAAGTAGCTATCTCTTGAAGGGTTTCAGCCCGGCGTTCGCATAGGCGATTTCCGCGTCCGGCGAGGCCAGAAGGTCCACGATCGCCTTCACATCGTCGGCGCGCGCGGTGCCTTGCACGGTCGCCGCCGTCAGCATCAGATCCGTCTGTAACGGCGCGGGCAGGGGCACGATGTTCTTGAGCCCCGCGAGCTTCAGTTCACTGACCTGTTGCGCGGCCGCCGCCACCTTGCCCTCTCTCAGAAGGTTGCCGGGCAGGCCGCCGCCCGTTTGAACTTTCGGCTCCATTTCTTTTGTCAGGCCCAGCTTCTCGATCACGGACGCCATGTGTTGGCCGCTCAAGCTCGTGGACCGGGCGAGGGACGGGATGGCTTTCAGGAAAGCGGCGACGTCGTCCGGTGTTTTCAACGTCGGGACGGGGGCATTGTCGCCGACGGCGATGGCGACGTTTGAAATCGCGACATCGGTTTGCGCTTCAATTCGTCCCTTCGCCGCGACGTCCGTGAGGGACTCGCGATAGGTCACCACCAAATCGACGCTTTCGCCCTTCAGGATGCGCTCCGGGATGCCGCCCGTGCCCACGATCTCGATGGTTACCGGACCGCCGATCCGCTTTTCGAGGGCGGGCTCCAGTTCCTGCAGCGCGGCCTGGCCATAGCCCGGCGTCAAAATCTTCAAGGGCGCTTCACCGGCTATCGCCGGTCCGGCGGCAAGCGCACACAGTGCGAGGATCAGCGACCGCATCGGGGTCTCCTTATTTACTGATGCAGCGGTTTCACCAGCGAGCGCTCCCAGGCGCCCGCGACGTCCGGCGACGACATGACTTTCACCGCCGTTGCCGCGGCCTCCGGGCGCGCGGTCGATTTCATTACCGCGACGCTGAAGGTGGTCGGCACCTGCATCTCGTCGGGGAAGCGAACATAGTTCTTGGCGCCCGCCGCCTTCAACTCGCTCATCTGCTGGACGGCCATCGCGACCTCGCCTTTCAGAAGGCGCGTGGCGGTGAAACCTTCCTCCACCAGGATCGTGCGCTTTTCCACAACCTCGTTCAGCCCCAGGTCGCGCAGCAGTTTCTGCAAGCGCAAGCCGCTGACCCCGCGCGCGGTGATGGCCAGCGACGGCGTCGCCGCCACGATCTTCTTGAAGTCGTCGATATTGCGGATCACGGGTTTGGGCGCGCTGTCGGCCACGGCCAGGCCTTCCTCGCTGATCATCAGATCTGTCGTCGCGATTGTTTGGCCGTTCTTCGCAAGGCGGTCGATGGCGCCCTTGCCGACGATGACGAGGTCCGCGGTTTCACCCTTCTCGATGCGTTCGGCGATGGGGACCGTCGCCGAGAATTCGATGTTCAACGTCACGCCGGCTTTACGGATCAAAGGTTCGATTTCGGCGAAGGCGCCCTGCACGGCCATCGACGCCAGCACCTTGAGCGGCGCTTCAGCCGCGAACGCGCGCGGCGCCGCCGTGGCCGCAAGGATCGCGGCGACGAATGTTCTGCGTTCCACCGTCTTGTACATCGTGGCCCGCTCCTATCCGCGGCCGACCAGAGGCATCTGGGTCGACATGATGGTCATGCGCAGGATGTTCGCCTCCAGCGGCAGTTCCGCCATCATCAATACCGTTCTGCCCACATCCGCCACGTCCATGGTCGGTTCCACGGCGATGGTGCCGTTGGGTTGCGGCACACCCTTGGCCATGCGCGCCGTCATGGGGGTCGCGGCGTTGCCGATATCGATCTGTCCGCAGGCGATGTTGAAGGCGCGCCCATCCAGCGCCAGTTGTTTGGTCAACCCTGTCACCGCATGTTTGGTGGCGGTGTAGGGCGCGGCGTGCGGCCGCGGCGTCTGGGCGGAAACCGATCCGTTGTTGATGATGCGCCCGCCTTGCGGCGTCTGGGTTTTCATCAGCTTCCAGGCCGCCTGGGCGCACAGGAAAACGCCGGTGAAATTGATATCCACCACCTGTTTCCAGGCCTCAAAGGTGATCTCCTCGAACGGCACGCGCGGCGCACCGATGCCGGCGTTGTTGAACAGAAC
Source organism: uncultured Rhodobacterales bacterium (assembly GCA_964576515.1). Taxonomy (GTDB): domain Bacteria; phylum Pseudomonadota; class Alphaproteobacteria; order Rhodospirillales; family Rhodospirillaceae; genus SHVO01. The sequence continues at coordinate 134,858 of CAZNUW010000003.1, read as the reverse complement.
ATCCAGACGTCCGAACTTCTTCCGGGTCTGGGCGAACAGGTTGTCCACCGCCGCGGGCTGGCTCACATCGGTCGAGACGATCAGCGCTTCGCCGGGGCCGCCCGCCAGGTCCACGGTCTCCTCCATTTCCGGAACTCGTCGGCCCGCGAGAACCACGGAATATCCGTGTTTCAGGAACGTCACCGCGACCTCGCGGCCGATGCCGCTGCCCGCGCCCGTGACCACCGCAACTTTCGCCATCGCTTTCCTCTCCTCCGCCTGCATCCGGCATCTCGTCCGCGCTTATAGTAAGTGCACGAACGGCCGTCCGTAGGATATAGGATATCGTTATGAGCGAGCAGGACAAGAATGGGCCGAAGGGCCTTGGGTTCCGGCGCGGGCTCACCAATTATGGTGACCCGAAGTTCAGCATTTATCTGCGCCGGTCGTTCGCCCGCTCCATGGGCTACAGCCGCGAGATGCTCGACAAACCCATTGTCGGCATCTGCCATTCGGCCAGCGGCTATAACAATTGCCACCGCGACATGCCCGCGCTGATCGACGCGGTGAAGCGCGGCGTGCTGGCCGCCGGCGCGTTGCCGATCGATTTTCCCACCATCTCTTTGGGCGAGACGTTCCTCGCGCCCACCAGCCTCAAGTACCGCAATCTCATGTCGATGGATGTGGAGGAGATGCTCCGCGCCCAGCCCATGGACGCGGTGGTCCTCATCGGCGGGTGCGACAAGACGGTTCCGGCCCAGTTGATGGGCGCGGCGTCGGCGGACATCCCCGCCGTTCAGGTGGTCACGGGCCCGATGTCCACCAGCCGCTACAAATCCGAGCGTCTCGGCGCCTGCACGGACTGCCGCCGGTTCTGGGCCACGTATCGCGCGGGCAAGATCACGGATGCCGAGATCGATCAGGTGGAAGGCCGCCTTGCCTCCACCACCGGCACCTGTGCGGTGATGGGCACCGCGAGCACCATGGCCTCCATTGCGGAAGCGCTCGGTATGATGCCCGCGGGCGCCGCCGCCGTGCCCGCCGTCGACGCCGACCGCCTGCGGATCGCCGAGGCCAGCGGCAAGCTCGCCGTCTCGCTGATGGGCACCGACATGCGCCCCAGCCGCATCATCACGCCGAAGGCGGTCGAGAACGCGTTGCGCGTGCTGCTCGCCATCGGCGGGTCCACCAACGCCATCATCCATCTCACCGCCGTCGCGGGACGTCTCGGCATCAAGATCGATCTCAATCGTCTGAATGAACTTTCCGACACCACGCCCGTCCTCGTCGACTTGAAGCCCAGCGGCGTGGGCTACATGGAAGATCTGGCCGCCGCGGGTGGGATTCCGGCCGTGATGCGCGAACTCAAATCCTTGCTTCATCTCGACTGCATCACCGTCACCGGCGAAACCATCGGCGAACGCCTGGACGCCTGGGAGCCGTGGGTCGATCGCGCCGTGGTGCGCCCGTTCAACGATCCGCTGCAAGCCGTCGGCGGCCTGGTCGCGTTGTTCGGTAACCTCGCGCCCAACGGCGCGATCCTGAAGCGCGCGGCCGCGGACTCGGCATTGTTCGAGAAAGAGGGGCGCTGCGTCGTCTTTGAATCGCTCGAAGACCTTTCCAACCGCATCGACGCGCCGGACCTCGATGTCACGGCCGACGATATTCTTGTGCTCAAGAACGCCGGTCCGAAGAGCGAAGCTTGCATGCCTGAAGCGGGTTATCTCCCGATCCCGAAGAAACTCGCGAGCGCCGGGGTGAAGGACATGATGCGGATATCGGATGCGCGCATGAGCGGCACCGCCTTCGGCAGCGTCATCCTGCACGTCTCGCCGGATTCGGCCTCAGGCGGTCCGCTTGCGCTGGTTGAGAACGGGGATCGTATCCGCGTCAGCGTGTCGCGGCGCGCGGTCGATCTTCTGGTGGACGACGCGACGCTCAAGGCGCGCCGCGCCAAACTTCCCGCGCCCGCGCCCGCCGCCGTGCGCGGCCATTCCTGGCTGCACGATCAATTTATGACTCAGGCCGAGGACGGCTGCGACTTTAGCTTCTTGCGTAAAGAGGGAGTCTAGTCCTTCGTCTTGACCGCGCCGGCGGCCAGCGCCAGCAGCGCGGACAAGGCCATCGAAGCGGCTAAGAAATAGAGCGCGGCGGTGAAACCACCCGTCGTTTCACGCAGCCAGCCGATCACGAACGGCCCCAGGAAGCCGCCGAGATTTCCGAACGAATTGATGAGGGCGATCCCGCCCGCGGCGGCCGCGCCGGTCAAGAACCGGGGCGGGATGCAGAAAATCGCGGGCCGCGCCCCGCTCATGCCGATCAACGCGACGGACACGCCCGCCACCGCGAGCCACAGGGAATCGAAGATCACCGACAGCAGGAATCCGAGGCTCGAGACGAGGCATCCGATCACATAGTTCTTCAGATATTTCCGTGAACGATCGAGCAGGTGCGACCAAAGGATCAGCGCGATCGAGCCCACGATGTAGGGAATGGCCGAGATGAATCCGATTTCAAGATTCGACAGGCCATACGGCCGCAAGATCTGCGGCAGCCAGATGCTGACTCCGATCGAGCCTGTGACGAAGAAGAAGTACGCGACAGACAGGATCAGGACGCGGACATCCAGCAGCGCCGACCTCAGGTCTTTCTTTGTGCTGGGGTGGGCTTCCGCATCCAACTGCGCGCGTAAGGCCTTCTTCTCGTCGTCCGTCAGCCAGCGCGCATCCTCCGGCCGGTCCGCCAACATATAGAGTGTGACGACACCCAAGAGACAGGCGGGAAGCCCCTCGATGATGAACAGCCATTGCCAGCCAGCCAGGCCCGCGATCCCATTCATTTCCAAGAGCGCGGTCGATACCGGCCCGCTGATGACCGACGACAACGGCACCGCCACCACGAACCACGCCAGAATGCGCCCGCGCACCGCCACCGGGAACCAGGTGGCGATATAGAAGATCGCGCCCGGATAGAAACCCGCTTCCGCGACGCCGGTGATGAACCGGATCACGCTATAGCTGACGGGCCCGGTCGCGAAGGCGGTGCCGGCCGCCGCCAGACCCCAGGTCACCATGATGCGCGCCAGCCACCGCCGTGCGCCGAATTTTTGCAACGCGATGTTGCTCGGCAGTTCAAACAGGCAATAGCCGACAAAGAACATCCCGGCGGCGAAGCCGAACTGTTGGGCGGTGAGGCCGAGATCGGGGTTCATCGTCAGCGCCGCGAAGCCCACGTTGGTGCGGTCGATATAACTGACGATATAGGCGACGCAGAGCAGGGGGATCAGGCGCCATGCGGCTTTGCGCACGGCGTTCGTCGCGGCGGCATCCATGGGCGCGGCGTCCGTCATCAGTCCCCCTCCCCGAGTGCAGTGACGGCGGTAGTCTAGAGCATGTTCCGGAAAAGTGTGCGCGGTTTTCCGATAAGCACATGCTCAAACAATGAATCGTTCCAACGTCGGTCGATTCCGTTCGATCTCAACAAACGCGAAGTGATGATTCGGTCCGCCGCCAAGGCGAACGCGGGTTATCCCGCGTCGCTCACGTCGGGCAGGCGCAACCGGGCAACGAGGCCGTCGGCGGACGCGTTGGTCAATTCCAGGTCGCCGCCGTAAAGGCGCGCGAGGTCTCGGGCGATGGCCAGGCCCAGGCCGCTTCCGGCTTTATCCTCGTCGAGGCGCGCGCCCACGTCGAACACCTTGTCGCGCATGTCGTCTGCGATCCCCGGCCCGTCGTCCGTCACGTCGATGACGATGTTGCCGGCGATCAGACGCGCCGAGATGCGAATGTGTCCGCGCGCCCATTTGCACGCGTTGTCGATCAGGTTCGATAGAATCTCCGACAGATCGCCTTCATCGGAGTTCACGGTCAGGTCGACGGGAATGTCCACCACGAAGGTCAGTTGGCGTGCGGCGTGCAGACGCTGCATGGCGCCGACGATGGATTGCACGACGTCATGGATGTTGGCCGCAAGACCCGTCATGCGCGTTCCGGCCGCCCGCGCCCGCATCATGTGATAGGCGACGTGGCGGCTGATCTTGCGGCATTGCGCCTGGATGAAGGCGCCCGCGTCTTCGTGCCCCTGCCTATTCAATTGATCGGCTTCGTCGCTGATGAGCGCCAGCGGTGTGCGCAGGCCGTGGGCGAGGTTCCCGGTTTCGACGCGCGCGCGTTGCACCAAGGCCGCTTGATTATCGAGCAGTGCGTTCAGGCGGTTGACGATGCCGCTGAATTCCTCGGGCGCGTCCGACGACAGGCGGGGCATCGCGCCGCGGCGCAGGCGCTCGATGTCGTCGGCGATCCGCTGTGCCGGCTGAAGGCCGTACTTCGTTTGGAGCATGGCCCCGATCAGCATCAGCGCCGCGAAGACGGCGAGCGACGCGGCGAGGTCGCGGTTGAAGGTGACGATGATGGCTTCCAGCACGCGGCGGTCTGCGGCGATCGTGAACTGCAGCGGCGGCCCGCCGTCGCGCGAGGGCGCGGCGATCCCGCATTGCAGGACTTCGCCGAACGGGCCGTCGGTCCAGGCGCTTTGTTCCTGCACCGTATTGGAAAGCCTTCCATGCAGGCTCTTGTCGCCCAGTGTCGACGATTTCAGGGTTTGATAGCCCGTGCGTTCGATCTGCCAGTACAGGCCGCTGCCGGTCATCTGAAAGCGCGGGTCGGACAGCGGGCGGTCCAGGGTCGGATTGCCGCCGGCGTCCGTTTCCGACAGCCGCACCAGTTCGACGAGGTGGATATCCAGTTCGTTGTGGAACTGTTGCGTCAAGTGCGTGCGATAGAGGTGCGAGATCACCACACCGGCAACCGCGGTGGCGATGCTCACCCACATCACTGCGGCGAACAGGAAGCGGACCCTTAAACTCTTGAATTGCGGCAGGAGCGTCATGGGGTCACGCCAGAAGCCGGTAGCCAAGGCCGCGCACGTTGACGATGTGCTCGCGACCGATCTTGCGCCGCAGACGGCCGATCAGAACTTCCACCGCATTGCGGTCACGATCCTGATCCAGGGAATACAGGTGATCGAGAATCTCGTTCAGCGCGAACGTCTGGTTCGGCTTATACATGAACAGCGACAGCAGCCGGAACTCGTTGCTGGTCAGGCTGACCAGATCGCCATTCAGGTACACCAGCTTCGCGGAAGGGTCGAGTTCCAGCGCGCCGCAGGCAAGGCGCTGCTGGACCTGTCCGGCGGCCCGGCGCGCCAGCGCGCGCACGCGGGCCAGCAATTCCTCCACATGCGCCGGCTTCACAAGATAGTCGTCGGCGCCCGCGTTCAGCGCTTCCACCTTTTCCTGCCAACTGCTGCGCGCCGTCAGCACCAGGATCGGCGTCGCGACGCCTTTCCCGCGCACGGTTCTAATCAGATCGAGGCCGCCCGCGCCCGGCAGGCCCAGGTCGATCACAAGCGCGTTGAACGTGTCCGCGGCGAGCAACTTCGCGTCCTCTGCCGAGGCGACCCACTCGCACGTCATCCCCTCCTGCGTGAGTTTGCTCACCAGGCGCGTCGCCAGCTCGGCTTCGTCTTCCACGACAAGGATGCGCATGGCTCACAGTTACACTGAATCGCACCTGTGACAGAAGGGCGGACATTGTCAGTCTTTTGTCAGAATCCGTGTCAGGCGGTTGTCAGCATCGCTCCGCTATAACTTTTCCATGACATGGAAGATGATCACGGTCGCGACGGCGGCCACCCTGATGTGGAGTGCGGTTCAAGCGACGCCCCAGCCCCCAAGCACCGGCCTCCTTGAACTCACTCCGGCGCAAATTGAAGGCCTACGTCTCCAATTTGCACCGGCCGAGGGCGTGCAGAAGTACGTCCTCGCCACACTCCCCGCGGTGATCGCGCCGCCGCCCAATGCGCGGATCGCGGTCGCCGCCACTTATCCCGGAACGGTGCTCCAGACGCTGGCGGTCGAAGGCGATGCTGTGCGCCGCGGCCAGCCGCTCGCCGTCATCGCCAGCCGCGAAATTCTGACGCTCGGCGCCGAACTTGCGCAGGCGCGCGCGCGTCTCGCGGTCGCCGAAGCCAACGCCGACCGGCAGACGCTGCTCGCCAAGGAAGGCATTGTCGCCGATGCGAAGGCCGAGGAAGCACGGGCCGCGCACACCGAGGCGCGCGCCGAAGCGGACGAGAAGTCGCGCATGGCCGAAGCCGTCAAGGCGGACGGCGCGAAGGGCACCTATACATTGACGGCGCCGATCGACGGGGTCGTCGCCGCCTCGCGGATCGAAACCGGCGCGCCCGTCGACGGCATGAGCGCGGCCTTCGTCGTCGATGCGATCGACCGGCTTGAAGCGCGCGCGCAAGCGCCTGAACATCTTATCGGACGCATCGCGGTCGGCATGCGCGTCCTCGTCGACGGGAAATTCGAGGGGCGCGTGACCTCCGTGGGCCGCGTGGTCCAGCCGGAAACGCGCTCGGCGGCGTTGAAGGCCGAGCTCTTGAATGCAAAAGGTCTTGTGTCGGGCGGCACCGCGACGGCCGCCATTTACGCCGACGCCGCGCAAGGGGCGGTGCGTGTTCCCCGGGCGGCGCTCGCCGAGATCGGCGGTGCGGCCACCATATTCGTACGGACTTCGGGCGGCGTGGAGGCGCGTCAGGTCGAAGCCGCGCCGCCCGCGGGCGATCACGCCGTGATCCTCAAAGGCCTCAAGGCGGGCGAACAGGTGGCCGTGTCCAATCTCAGCGAACTGAAATCGCTCGTGCTCGCGAAGTAAAGGCGCGCCGATCCATGCTCCGCAAGCTTGTCGAGATTTCCCTTTCGTCGCGGCTGTTCGTGCTGATCCTCACGGTGATCGTCGGCGGGCTGGGGGCGTGGTCCTTCATGCGCCTGCCGGTGGACGCCTACCCCGATATCGCCCAGACGCAGGTGAAGATCATCCTGAAGGCGCCGGGCATGACGCCGGAGGAGGTCGAAACCCGCGTCATCGCGCCCATCGAAATGGAAATGCTCGGTATTCCGCGTCAGACGGTGCTGCGCTCCATGGCGAAATACGCCATCGCCGACATCACCATCGACTTTGAAGACGGCACGGACATCTATTGGGCGCGCACGCAGGTCAGCGAACGCCTAGCGGGCGTGATGGGCGATATGCCCGAAACGGTCGAGGGCGGTTTGGCGCCGGCGTCGACGCCGCTCTCCGAAATGTTCATGTTCACCATCGAAGGGCCGCTGTCGCTGACCGAAAAGCGCACGCTCCTCGATTGGACGATCCGCCCCGCGCTCAGGACCGTGCCCGGCGTCGCCGACGTCAACGCCCTCGGCGGTCTCGTCAAAACCTTCGAGATCAGACCCAATCCCGCGGCGCTGACGGCCATCGGCCTTACCTATGACGATCTGCGTGACGCCGTCGAACGCGGAAATCGCAACGACGGCGCCGGCCGCCTGAACGAGGGCGAGGAAGCCTTGATCGTGCGCGCCGTCGGCGCCGCGCGGACCACCGCCGATCTTGAGAACATCGTGATCTCCACGCGCGACGGCAGCCTCATTCGCGTGCGCGACGTTGCGGAGGTCAGCACCGGTAGCCTCACGCGCTACGGTGCGGTCACCAAGGATGGCAAGGGCGAAGCTGTGCAGGGGCTTGTCGTCTCGCTGCGCGGATCCGATGCCCGCCAGGTCGTCGAGGGTCTGCGCGCCCGGATGACGGCGCTTCAGCCGGCGTTGCCGGCCGGAACCGAACTCAATGTGTTCTATGACCGCTCCGATCTCATCACGCGCGCGGTCTTCACGGTCGAGCGCGCGCTGATCGAAGCTTCGATTCTGGTTGTCGTTTTGCTCATTATTTTCCTGGGCGACTGGCGGGCGGCCGCGATCGTCGCAACCACGCTGCCCATGGCGGCGCTCATCACCTTCCTACTCATGGGCGCGACGGGGTTGTCGGCCAACCTCATGAGCCTCGGCGGCCTGGCCATCGCCATCGGGATGCTGGTCGACGGCGCCGTGGTGGTGGTCGAGAACGTGGTCGAGCGCCTGAGTCATGAACAGAAAGGCGAACACCCGCGCCTCAACGTCGTCTTCCGGTCCGTCGCCGAGGTGATCGTGCCTGTCTCGGCGGGTATCACGATCATCGCGCTCGTGTTCCTGCCTCTTCTGTCACTGGAAGGCCTCGAGGGAAAACTCTTCTCGCCGGTGGCGCTCACGATCGTCTTCGCGCTGGCCGGATCGTTGCTGGTTGCGCTCAGCTTGGTGCCGGTGCTGTCGTCCTACGCGCTCAAGGGCGGTCACGGCGAACCCTGGCTCATGCGTAAAATCACGCCGCTCTACCGCCGCCTCTTGGCGGCGTCCTTCGCCGCGCCGCGCCGCGTCTATATCGGTTCCGGCGCTGGTCTCGCCGCGGCGGTCGTCGCGTATCTCCTGATCGGCAAGACGTTCATGCCGTCCATGGACGAAGGCAGCGTCGTCATGCAGACGGCGAAGCTGCCGTCGGTGAATCTCGCGACCTCGGCGGAGACGGACCTTACGGTGCAGTCCGCCATCATGAAGGCGGTGCCGGAAGTCACCCAACTCATCGCGCGCATGGGCTCCGACGAAATCGGCCTCGACCCGATGGGATTCAATGAAACCGACGTGTTCATGGTCCTCAAGCCGTCCGACGAGTGGCGCGGCGACAAGGATTTCGTCGTCGACGAGCTGCGCAAGGTAATGGAGACGCTGCCTGGGATGGACGCGTCCTTCACCCAACCCATCGAAATGCGCGTCTCCGAGATGCTCACGGGCGCGCGCGGCGATCTCGCCGTGAAGATTTTTGGACCGGATCTCCAGACGCTCTCGGATCTCTCCGGGCAATTGCAAGCCGTCCTGTCCGGCGTGTCGGGCGCATCGGAGGTGCTGACGGCGTCCAACGATACCCTCGACTATCTGGAACTCGGTCTGGACCGGGCCGCGGCCGGGCGCTTCGGGATGCCGATCGATACGCTGGTGGATTCCTTACGGGCTCAGGTGGAAGGCATCGACGCCGGCGTCATCGTTGAAGGCCAGGCGCGCGTTCCGGTCCTGATCCGCGGCGGCGACGAGGTCCGCGATGATCCTGCGATGTTCTCCGATCTGCAACTTCGCACCGGTGACGGTACGATCGCGCGCGTCAGCGATATGGCCAGCGTCGCGAAGGTGGAGGGCCCGGTTCGCATCAATCACGAGAACGGAATGCGCTACGCCTTGGTGCAGGCTTTTGTGTCCGGGCGCGATCTTGTGGGCTACGTGGACGACGCGAAAGCCGCCGTCGCCGCGAAAGTCCAGTTGCCGCCCGGTTATACGATGATCTGGGGCGGCCAGTTCGAGAACCAGCAGCGCGCGTCGGCCCGCCTCATGCTGGTGGTGCCCGCGGCCCTGCTTCTGATTTTATGCGTGCTTTACGTGACGCTGCGCTCGCTGCGCGCTTCGGTGCTCATCTTGTTGAACATCCCCTTCGCCGTGGTGGGCGGGATCGTGTCCTTGTGGGCGTCCGGCCAATATCTCTCGGTCCCCGCGTCGGTCGGTTTCATCGCGCTCCTCGGCATCGCGGTCTTGAACGGCCTCGTCATGGTCGCTTATTTCCGTCAGCTACGCGCCGAAGGTCTGCCCTTGCTGGACGCGGTGAAGGTTGGGGCCGAACGACGTTTGCGGCCCGTCTTGATGACCGCCACCATCACGGCCTTCGGCCTCGTGCCGCTCTTGTTCGCGACCGGTCCCGGATCGGAGATCCAACGTCCGCTTGCGATTGTGGTGATCGGCGGCCTTGTGACGTCGACACTGCTCACGCTCGTCCTCCTTCCCATCCTCTACGCGAAGTTCGGCGAAGGTCCGGAAGATATCGTCAGCAACCCCGACGACGGACTCGTCTCCGGGGCCGCCCATGGATGAGCCTATGGATGATGTTGTGCTCACATTCTATTGCGCGTCGATCGAGGCCGACGCCATCGCGCAAACGCTCCGTCGCGAGGCGGGGCGGCCGGTGCACGTGCGTCAGGAGGTCGTACACGGGCGCGACTTCAGCGATGCGAATGTCGGCGAACAGGTCACTGGCACGCTCGCGCGGGCCGCGGTGGAGGTGATTGCGCCCCGTGACGGCATTGACGCGCTCGTCGCCGCCGTTGCCGCGACGCGCCGTTCCCATCCGGTGCGCTGGCGCGTGATCCCGCTCATCGCGCAAGGACGCATCGTATGAAGCGCTTTTTGTCCATCCTGCTGACGTCCGCGGCGGTGTCCGTCGCGCAGGCCCAGTCTTTGCCGCCGGCCTTCCCGACCGACGCGCAGGTCGATACGGCGCTCGACGCCTTTCCGGGCGTGGCCGCGGCGCGTGCGCGGTTCCAGGCCTCGCAGTCCGAGGAGGATATGCTGCGCGCCGGCCCGTACGAATTCACGCTCTCCGGGTCTTACGCCAAGCGGGACATCGAGCGCGAAGGCCGCTTCGAGGAAAGCGACGTCACCCTGTCGCGCACCATTCGTCTGCCGAACAAATTCCTGCTCGACCGCAAGGCCGGGGCGCTCGGGGTCGAGGTCGCCGAAAATGAGCGCGAGGATACGCGTCACCACGCCGCGCTGCTGTTGTCCGACCTTTGGCACGACTGGATGGAAGCGGGCGAACTGGTGCGGAGCGACACGCGCGCGGTCGAGATGCAGAAGTCGGCCGTGGATGCGATCCGCCGGCGGACCGACCTCAAGGACGCCGCGCCGCTCGATCTGGATCAGGCCGTCGCCGCCCATGCGCTCACGGAAGCCCAGCTTGCCGATGCGCGCGCGCGGCTTGAGAAGGCGCGCGTCACGTTGGCCGCGACATTCCCTGAAATTCAGCTTCCCGCGGAACCGCCCGCGATCCCCGCGCCGGAACTGCCCGCGCAAGGGGTGGATCATCTGCGCGATCTTGTGATCTCGCGCAGCCACGAGATTCGTGCCGCCGACAGGGAGGCGGAACGCAAATCCGTTCTCGCGCGGCGCGCCGGGGCCGACCGCATCCCCGATCCGACCATCGGCGTGCGCACCTTCCGCGAGCGCGGCGGCCTCGAGCAAGGCGTGGGCCTCCAGCTTTCCATCCCGCTGGGCTTCAGCCATCGGCGCGCCGCCGCGTCGAAGGCGTCTGCCGAAGCCAGCGCCGCCGGCTTCGACCGTGACGAGGTGAAACGCGCGATCCAGGTCAGCGCGGACGCCGACGCGACCGACGTACGGACCCGGCTGGCCGCCTGGATCAGCACGGCGGACTCGGCGCGCAGTTCCGAAGCCGCGGCCGAACGCACGGTGCGCGGCCATCGTCTGGGGGCGATCGATCTCGCCGACGTGCTTTTTATCCAGAAACAGGCCAACGACACGCGCCGCGCCGAGATCGCCGCCAGGTCCGCCGCCTCGCGGGCGCTTTTGAAGATCCTGATCGACGCGCACGAAATCTGGTCCAGCGCCCATGCGAGCGCGGACGAAGCGGACGCCGCAGACTCGCCTTAGACCTGCGGCAGGCTTTCGACCAGTTCGATCATCCTCTTGCGATGCTCCGCCGTCGGCAGGCGTCCGAGGCCGCCGCCCAGGTTGTCCAGCATGTTCTTCGGATTGCTGGTCGCCGGCGTCACCACCGTCACCGCCGGATGGCTGATGCAGAATTTCAGGAAGAACTGCGCCCAAGTCTTGGCGTCGAATTCCGCGGCCCATTCCGGCAGGTCGCGGCCCTTGGCCCGCGCGAACAGCCGCGTGCGGCCGAACGGGACGTAGTTGAGCACGCCGATCCCTTTCTCCTGCGCCAGCGGGAAGATCTCCTTCTCCACTTCCCGGTTGTCGACCGCATAGTCGACGCCGACGAAGTCCAAGGGTTCGTTCTTCATGTATCCGATCAGTTCTTCGTACTGGTTTTCGCGGGTCGAGGTGATGCCGATATAACGGATACGCCCCTGGGCTTTCAGCTCCTTGACCAAGGGCAGGTGGGCCGCGACATCGGCGACGTCGTGGACCTGGATCATGTCGATCTTCTGCAAATTGAATTTCTTGAACGAGAATTCCAGCATGGCTTGCGCCACCTTGGGGTCCGCCTTGGCCTTGAAGTCGCGCCCCGACGCGTTCACCTTCGTCGCCCAGAAAATCTTGTCGCGCAGCCCGAGTTCGTTGGCGATCGCGCCGGCGACCTCTTCCGATGCGCCGTAACTTGGCGCCGTATCGAAAACACGCCCGCCGCCGTCGACCATCGTTTTCAACACGTCTTTCAGGGCGGTCGCGTCTTCGCTGCGCGCGACGCGCGCGAACGTCGCCGAACTCCCAAGGCCCACCATCGGCAGCATCTCGCCGGTCTTGGGCACGGCGCGCATGATCGGGGACGCGCCCGCCGCGAAGGCGGCGCGCGGATTGAGCAGCGCGGCCCCAAGAGCGCCCGCGGAAAACTTCAACACATGACGACGGTTTAGAAGACCTTCACGGTGATTCAGCATGGCGCCGCTCTCCTGATTGTCATCCAACGATCATACGGTTCCTGCTAGACCTCCGGCAACCTGCGGTCGGCCGCTGTTACCATCGGCGCGCCATCGTAGGTCCACCAAAACACCACATTTGGGGGTCACGTTTTTAAAGTCGAAGTTTAGTGAGTGAGGATAACTGGATGCGAAACCTGTTCTATTGCACGGCATTTGGCGCGGCGCTCCTGGCGACGCCGGTACTGGCGCAGTCCTACGATGCGGGCGCGACCGCTTATAACAAGCGCGATTTCCATACGGCGATGAAGAACTGGCAGCCTCTCGCCGAGAAAGGCGATGTGAAGGCGCAATTCAACGTCGGCCTTCTTTACGCTCAGGGTCTTGGCGTCGATCAAAGCTACAAGGAAGCAGTGAAGTGGTGGCAGATGGCCGCGGCGAAGAACAATGCCGACGCGGCGCTCCAGATCGGGCGCGTTTACGCCGAAGGCCGCGAGGGCGTCGATAAGAATGTCGCGGAAGCGGCGAAAGCGCTGCGCAAGGCGGGCGATCTCGGCAACGCCCAGGCCCAGGCCATGTTGGGCGATCTCTATCACCGCGGCGAAGGCGTCGCGAAAAGCGATAAGGATGCGCTGACCTGGTACAAGAAAGCCGTGGCGCAGGGCTATACGCCCGCGATGGCCACCGTCGGCGCGATGTACGAAAAAGGCGAAGGTGTTACGGCCGACAAGGCCAAGGCCTACACCTATTTCACGCTGGCTGTTGCAAAGGCCACCGGCAAGGAAGCGGAAGTCGCGACCTCCAGCCGCAATCGCGTCGCGTCGCAACTGAAGCCCGAGCAGGTGAAAGCGGCGCGCGAAGTCGCCAGCAAATGCATGCAGGCCGACTACAAAAACTGCGCCCTCTAAATCTTGGAGCTGACGGGTATGGAACGGCGCGGGTGTGCGAACCCGCGTCGTTTTATTTTCCGGCGCACCGATTCTACCATTGCGCACATCGGCCGCGGACCTTTCCACGGCGCGCGGCGTTTATCCGGCAGGAGGCCGGTAAGCGCATGACGTGGTGGCAGCAGCGAAGGTGGCGCGTCGGGTTCGCGCTCTGCGCTTCATTCTTGTCCGGATGCGGCGCCGGGCGGTCCTTTTTGGGTCCGCAAGATCAAGTGGCTGCGCCGGCGGCGCCTCCTGTGGTCCGCGCGGCGCGCACGCCCGCGCGGCCGGTTACTCCCGTCGTGCCTGCGCCGGTCGTGTCCATCGCGGGCATGAGCGAGGCCGACGTCCTGCGGGCGATGGGTGAACCGCAGGCGCGTTCGGAACGGAACGGCCGCAAAATCTGGACCTATCAGGGGGCTGCCTGCCGTGTCGAAGTCACCTTCTTCCGGGACGTGACGCGGAATACCTACGCCGCGCTTGCGCATAAAGTTGTCCAGGCGAGCGGCACGACCGACGGTCCCTGTTTGCGCAATGGTTTGCGCAATGATCTGCGGGAGGCGCGCCGTGCCGCCCGCTAGCGAAAGCATGATCCAAAGCGGGCTGGTGCGCCGCCTCGCGGCGTCCTTGCGCCTCGTGATCGTGGGGAGCTTCATTCTCGCGGGATTGTTTGGGCTCTTGTTCCTTCTCGTCGTGCGCGCGGCGGACAAACGCGAACACGCGTTGCTGGCCGCCGAATTTGATCGCGCGGCGGAAACGGTTGCCGAGGTCTTGCGGCCCGTGCTGCGGACGGCGACCCCCGGCGACGTCATGGTGATCGCGGACGCGATGGCGCCCTATGCGTCGCCGGACCGCGCGTTGGGTCTGTTCTTCACACCGGCGGACGGGGGCGCGCCCGGCGTGTATTTTATCGCCGGCGCGCCGGCGCAGGTCTTTGGACGTGTCGAAGGCGAAAGCGCGCGCTTGGTGAACACAGGTGCGTTCGGCGACATGTCTGCGGCTTGCGTCCCGGCGCGCCGCGACGCAGCCGCCGCCGATGCGACGTCCTTATGGGCGGTTGTGCCTATCGCGGGGGTGGCGGGGTGCTGGCGGCTGATCGCTCATCGCGCGTTGGCCGGCGTGGGGCCGAGATTCGCCGCGCTGCCGGAAGTCCGCGCCGTCGGGATCGCCGCCGCCGCGGCGGCTTTGCTGATGATCGCCGCGGCGCTGCTCGCGCTCGCGCAGGCGCGGCTTCTGCGGCGGGTCGCGGACGTCGCTCACGCCTATGCCGAGATCGCCGCGGTCGACGATACCGGCGCGCTGCCGCAGCCCGCGAACGACCAGGCGGCCGCCGCGCCCGTAAAGCCGGTCCGCGCCCCGTTCAACGCGGCCTGCGCCGTCGTGGACGCCGTGCGGACCTACTGGCGGGCGATTGCGCGGGCTGGGAGCGATCCCCCGGGTACGCCCCCGGCCGGTCGTGCCGGCCGTGGACCCGCTCGGTTACATAGTGTCGGGGCGACGTGGCCCGAACCGCCATCGGTCCGCAATCCTTAGCATTTCTGTAAGGCGCCGCGGCCGCGTGGGGACTGTTTCCCCGGGTGGGACGTGCGCTATGCTTCGCCGCGACGCGCCGGTCTCACGGCCGTCCCGATTTCGCGTCCCTCCCACAGGCCCTCTCGCCAGATCATCTCTCGAGGAGATTCCCATGATCAGCTTGCGTAAGTTCGCTCTTGTCAGCGCCGTCGCCGCTTTCGCCGTCAACGGCGTGGCCGTGCAGACCGCTTTCTCCGCCGAAGCGCCGTTCAAGCCGCAATCCGGCCAGGCCGGCAAGGACGTCGTGTGGGTGCCGACACCCCAGGCGCTTGTCGATCGTATGCTCGATATGGCCGCCGTCACCAAGGAAGACTATCTCATCGACCTCGGCGCGGGCGACGGCCGTACCGTCATCACCGCCGCCAAGCGCGGTGTGCGCGCGCACGGCATCGAATATAACCCGGACATGGTGAAGCTCGCGCAGTTCAACGCGCAGCAGGAAGGCGTGGGCCAGCGCGCGACGTTCGTGCAGGCGGACATCTTCCAGTCGGACTTCTCCAAGGCGACGGTCATCACCCTGTTCCTACTGCCGCAGCTCAACGTGAAGCTGCGTCCGACGCTCCTCGACATGAAGCCCGGCACGCGCGTCGTGTCGAACTCGTTCAACATGGGCGACTGGACGCCGGACGACACCATCATGGCGTCGTCCGATTGCACGAGCTGGTGCACGGCTTACAAGTGGATCATCCCGGCGAAGGTCGACGGCAACTGGCGCGTCGGCAACGGTCAGCTCAACCTCAAGCAGACCTATCAGATGCTCGACGGCACGTTCACCGTCGACGGCAAGGCGCAGCCGATCAGCGACGCGAAAATGAACGGGACCGAGATTGCCTTCACCGCCGGCGGCAAGAAGTACACCGGCCGCGTCGAAGGCAAGGAAATGAAGGGCAGCATCCAGGGCGGCGGTTCCTGGACCGCGACCCGCGCCTAACCGGACGCCGGCGCATCCTTTTCTCGTATTCATCGTTTGGAATGAGGGCGTCACGCGCGTGTGACGCCCTCATTTTCGTTTCTGATTTCGGCGTTGCATGACCGAAGCCCGTAAGCTCTTCATCGGACTGTCTCCGCGCATCCTCCGCCGGCCGCCGGCGGAACTCGGGTTCGCGGGCAAGACCCTGCAATACCTCGAACAGTCCGTCGCCCATTGGGTGATGTCCCTGGGCCACCTTGTCGTCATGGTGCCGACGGTCGAACGCGAGGGGTTGTTGCGGCGTTCGCAGATCAGTACGGCCGACTATGCGCTGGCGCTCGACGGCTTGATCCTGCAAGGCGGCGCCGATATCGATCCCGCCGCCTACGGCGAACCGCTGCAGCATGCGGTCGGACCGCTCGACGCCGTGCGCGACAGTTTCGAGCTCGAGCTCATTCACGCCTTTATCGCGCAGCGCAAGCCGGTGTTCGGGATTTGCCGCGGCATGCAATTGATCAATGTCGCGCTCGGCGGCACGTTGCATCAGGATCTGCAAAAGAACGGCATCACGTCGGCATTTCATGCGACGACCGCCTACGATGCGCATGTCCACAACCTCACCTTCGCGCTCGACTCGTGGATCGCGGAGATCTACGGCGGCGCGGCGGGCGCTGTGACGTCCATCCATCATCAAGGTGTGAACAAGATCGGGCGCGATCTTGTGGCTGAGGCGTTCTCCGAGGACGGCGTGATTGAAGCCGTCCGCGGCACGGCCGACAGTTTTGTGCTGGGCGTGCAGTGGCATCCGGAGTTCCACGACGGCCGCATCCCGGATCTCCTGCCGGCCGATCCCTTGCTGCAGGCGTTCCTCGACGCCGCGGCGGCGCGGCGGAACGAAGCTTAACGCGGCCTAATCCGCGTCCCGTTCCGTATTGGCCAGCAGCCAGTCGACGACCGCGTTCAACGCGTCGTCGCGGCTGCCGCCGTTGTCCCGAACGTCCTTGTAGATCGCAAGCTGCTGGTCGGCGCTCGTGCCCCGCTTGAGGATGTCGCGCGCGTGCTCCACCTCCCGCACGCAGTCCAGTTCTTGCGCGTCGATGCGGATGGTCTCCAGCAATTCCTCGACCGCTTGCGGAATCTCCACAAGGCGCGTGTGCTCGATGTCGATGAAGGATCCGTCGACCCCGAACCGCTGCGCGCGCCAGCGGTTTTCGTCGATCACGTGGCGCCACATTGCGTCGATGCGGGCGTTCAGTTCGGGTTGGCGCACCACGCAGCGCACCAGGCAGCGGAAGATCGCGGCCAGGCATAAGGCGTCTTCGATATGCGTGCAGCTATCGGCGATGCGCAGTTCGACCGTCGGGAATTTCGACGACGGCCGGATTGCCCACCAGATGTGCGAACTGTCGGGGATCGCGCCCGAGGCCACCAGCAGGTCGATGAAGATCTTGTATTCGCCGTCGTTGCGGAAAACCGGCGGAAACCCGGTGCGCGGCAGCTCGTCGTAGGCCGCCAGGCGATAGCCTTTCATGCCGGTCGTGTGCGCCTGCCAGAACGGCGACGACGTACTCATCGCCAGGAACATCGGCAGGAACGGCATCACGCGGTTGATGACGTCGATGCGGCTGACGTTCACCGGCGGCGCGACGTGTACATGGAGCCCGCACAGCACGTTGCGGTTTATGACGATCTGCAATTCCTGTTGCATGTTGCGGTAGCGCTCGCGGTCGGTGATGCGCTGCTCTTTCCACACGCCCAACGGATAGGTTCCCGCGGCGACAATGCCGACGCCGTGTTTTTTTGCGACGCGCGACAGCACGCTGCGCGCGCGCGTCAGTTCGGCGCGCGCGGTTCGCATGTCGGTCAGCACCGGTGTGGCGATCTCGATTTGGGATTGCAACATCTCGCGCGAGACGGCGGCCCCGAGGTCGCGCTTGCTTTCTTTAAGGAGCATGCCGCCCGATAGGTCGCCCAGCGCGCGGGTCTCCCGGGATACGATGAAGTACTCCTCCTCGATCCCGAACGAGAAGGGCGTGGCGGCGGACGGGCCGCCATCCGCGGATGGGTCTGTGGGAAGATCGATTTTCAAAATGTCGTCTTAAGGAAAATGGGGCGGACTTAATCCCGGGCCGGATGTACGCGCCGGACGCCCGGAATGGCTACTTGAACGTTGTAACGACATATAGTGTTCGCGCCCCTTGAGGGGGTCTCTTTTTATTGCACAGCAAAAGTTGAAATTGTTTGTAACAGCAACCTGGCGTGTTTAGTTCTGCTATGTGACAGGCAAGTAGTTGTAACACATGACTCTTTTGTCTTTTTGCGATGCAACGCAAGTTCTGCATTTATTTAACGTCTAAAGCACGATTCCTGTTGGATTTATGCGGGCGAGTCCACACAATGAAGTGTTCTTGGGAGGGAACGTGCACCGCCGGGCTTGGCGTGGCGCTTAAGACACCATAGCTGTGTCTGAACAGGGAGTTAGCCCGTTTTAGAACGGCGGAATTTTCTTCTCCTGGGGGCGGACGGCCGTTGTCACTCGATACGATAGTGGCGTTCCTTTTGTTGCGCGGCCCGGCATGGCCTCTTTCAGGCGGCCGGGGATTGATCAAGAGGAGGTGAGTGCGTGCGTCTTTTTGTTAAGGATTGGCGCCTTGGTGCCGGAACTGTTGGCCGGACCTTTTGCGCGGCCGTTGCGATTGCCGGTTTAGCCGCCTGTTCAGCGCCGTCCTCTGAGGCGCCTGTTGGGCCTGCGGCCTCGGCGCCTGTTGCGGCGGGGTTGTCTGCGGACGACACGTCGGCGCGTCGTTTGCGTTTGATGACGGCGGATCAATACCGCAACACGCTTTCATATGTTTTCGGTCCCGGCATCAGCATGCCGACGTCGTTCGCGCCGGTGACGCGCTCTGACGGTCTGCTGAGTGTGGGCACGTCGTTTGCGGGCATCACCGCGGCGCAGATGGAGATTTATCAGAAGACGGCGGCGACCGCGGCGCAGCAGGTGGTCGACGAGCGTAACCGCAACTTCCTCGTGCCGTGCACGCCGAAGAACCCGCAAGGGGCCGACGACGCGTGCGCGCGCCAGTTCCTGGCGGGCGTGGGACGCCTGATGTACCGGCGCACGCTGGAGAAGGACCGTCTTGAGGGCTATGTGAAGGAAGCCCGCGAGACCGCGACGCGTCTGCAGGACTTCTACGCGGGGCTCAGTGTTGCGCTGGAAGGCGTGCTGTTGAGCCCGCGTGTGCTGATGGTGTCCGAGCGCGCCGAAGCCGACCCCAAACACGCGGGCCAGCAGCGCCTTGACGGCCACTCGCTGGCGACGCGCTTAAGCTTCTTCCTGTGGAACGCCGCGCCGGACGACCTCCTCCTGAAGGCGGCCGAGACAGGCGAGATCCACACGCCGAAGGGCCTGCAGAAGCAACTGGACCGGATGCTGGCGAGCCCGCGCCTTGAAGCCGGGATGCGCGCGTTTTTCGACGACATGTTCCACTTCGAGGACTTCAACAACCTGGCCAAGGACGCCGCGATCTACCCGGTGTTCACCGGGGTCGCGGTGCAAGACAGCCGCGAACAGACGTTGCGCACGGTCATCGACCAGTTGCTGGTGAAGAACCAGGACTACCGGGACCTGTTCACGTCGCGCGCGACGTTCATCTCGCCGTCCCTGGCGGCGATCTACAAGCTGCCGACGTCGCCGGGCTGGACGCCGTATGAGTTCCCGGCCGACAGCCCGCGCATGGGACTTCTGACGCACATCAGCTTCCTCGCCGGCCACTCGCACCCGGGCCGCAGCTCGGCCACGTTGCGGGGCAAGGCGTTGCGTGAAGTGCTGTTGTGCCAGGTGGTGCCGCGTCCGCCGGCGAACGTGGACTTCTCGGCGGTCGAGAACCCCAAGGGTAACTTGCGCACCGCGCGCGACCGGGTGAACTTCCACCTGGAGAACCCGGTGTGCGCGGGCTGCCACAAGATCACCGACCCGATGGGTCTCGCGCTCGAGAACTTCGACGGCGCGGGCCAGTACCGGGACACCGAGCGCGGCGTTGCGATCGACGCGAGCGGCAGCCTGGACGGCAAGAACTTCACCGACGTGCGGGGTCTGGCGCAGGCGATGCACGACCACCCGGCGGTGCCGTCATGCCTGGTCAAGCGGGTGTACGCTTACGGGACGGGCAGCCCGACGACGTCGCAGGACCGTCAGATGCTGCAGGGTCTGGACAAGCAGTTCGCGGCCAACGGCTACCGCCTGAAAGACCTGCTGCGCACGATCGTGATGCACAGTTCCTTCTCGCATGTTGCGGATCAAACCTCGAAGACCCCGGCGAAGACGGCGAGCCTGTCGTCGTCTTCGGCGGTCGCTGGTCAATAAAGGAGAAACAAAATGGCTCTCAATCGGCGTCGCGTCCTTAAGGGCATGCTGAACGGCGGAGCGGTCACGGTCGGCCTGCCGCTGTTGAACGTCTTCTTGAACGGCAACGCGACCGCGATGGCGGACGGGGCGAAGATGCCCGTGCGCTTCGGCACGTGGTTCTGGGGCCTTGGCATCGACCAGGGGATCTTTGTTCCGAAGAAGGTGGGGCTTGGCTACGACCTTCCGGAGCAGATCGCGTCCTGGAAGAACATCAGCCAGCATGTGAACCTGTTCACTGGCCTGACGGCCTTCCGCGATACGGACCCGAACCTGTGCCACTACTCGGGCTGGGTGATCGGCATGAGCGGGACGTCGCCGAAAGCCGGCGGCGACAAGCCGGGCGAGACGATCGACACGACGATCGCCAATCAGGTGGGCCGCACGACGCGGTTCAAGACGCTGACCGCGGCCGCGACCGGGGACGTGCGCTCGTCGATCTCTTACGAAAGCGCGAACGCGCCGACGATCCCCGAGGTGTCTCCGATCAACTTCTACCAGCGCCTGTTCGGGCCGGACTTCCAGGACCCGAACGCGGCGGACTTCAAGCCGAACCCGCGCATCATGGCGCGGCGCAGCGTGCTGTCGGGCGTGATCGACGAGATCAAGACGATGGAGCAGGAGATCGGCTCCGAGGACAAGCAGCGCCTGGATCAGTACCTGACGGGGCTTCGCCATCTTGAGCGCCAGTTCGACCAGCAGCTGACCAAGCCTGAGCCGATCGCGGCGTGCGTTGCGCCGAAGGCGGTGACGCAAGAGCCGATCCTGGGCGGCGAGTCCGGGTTGATGGCGCAGCGTCACAACATGATGACGGATCTGTTGGTGATGGCGGTCGCGTGCGACCAGACGCGGGTGTTCAACATGAACTACTCGAGCGCGTCGGCGAACACGATCAAGGCGGGTTACGAGAAGCCGCACCACACGACGACGCACGAGGAACCCATCACGGAAAGCCTCGGCTACCAGGAGAACGCGGCGTGGTTCCTGCGCCGGTCGATGGAAGCTTGGGCCTACTATGTTGAGGCGTTCTCGAAGCTGAAGGAAGGCGACGGCACGCTTCTGGACAACGTGCTGATCTACGCGATCACCGACCACGGCTACGCGCGTGTGCACTCGCTGGACAACATGGCGGCGATGACGGCGGGCCGGGCGGGCGGCAAGGTGAAGTCCGGCCTGCACATCAAGACCGAAGGCGCGACCATCGGGCGTCTCGGCTACACGATGCAGCGTGTGATGGGCCTGGACATCAACTCGTGGGGCACGCGCAGCAACAACACCTCGAAGGAGTTCGGCGAGATCCTCGTCTAAGCGGGGTCTAAGCCGAAGGATCGAGGGAGGACGGGGCGGCGGGTTCGCCGCCTCGGTGGCGAGGCAAACGGCAGTCATAGGTTTTTGTATGCGACAGATTCGGGTCATCGGGGTTCTTGCGGTGGCGGCGTGCGCGTTGAGCGTCCACCCCGCGCTTGCGCAGTCCAAGCGGGATATGGGTCAGGCGGAGCGGTACGTTCACGAGCCCATGCCGCCGGGGGTGAAGGTGTTCCCGTCCAAGATCGACGGGCCGATCTACACCGACGCCAATGGCCGCACCCTCTACCAGTGGCCCCGCAAGGAACTCCGTAACGGCGGCACCGGCGACATGAAGGGCGCCGCGTCGATCTGCGACGACGTGAAATCCACCGAGAACATCGGCTTGATGAGCCCCTATCCGCCGGGTCTCGCGTTGCCCGACGTGAGCACGCGGGCAAGCTGTGAACAGATGTGGCCGCCGGCGCTTGCGTCGGCCGGGGCGCAAGCGGTCGGCAAATGGTCGATCATCAAGCGCAAGGACGGTCGCGATCAGTGGGCCTACGACGGCTTCGTGCTCTACACCTCGGTGATGGACAAAAAGCCCGGCGACACCGTCGGCGGCCATCTCCTGAACCGCAAGAGCAGCGATCCGCCGGGCTCGCCCGGCGGCGATGCGCCGGTGTACCGCATTCCCATCGGACCGTCGCCTGATGTGCCCGGTCAATTCGTCGTCGAACAGAATCTCGTCGGCCGTCAGTTGACGCTGGTGAACGGGTCGACCGTCTACACATGGGACGGCGATCGGGCGGGCAAGTCCAACTGCGACGACAACTGCCTCAAGAGCTGGCAGCCGGTGCTGGCGCCTGAGGTCGGCGCGCAGGTGCGTGAAGAATGGTCGGTGATCGAACGGACGTCGGGCGTCAAACAGTGGGCCTATCGCGGCCGTCCGCTTTACACCTATATCGCCGATCCCGGTCCGGGCGCGCTGCATGGCGTCGACGTCGCGGGATGGAACGCGGTGTACACGCAAGTCGCGCCGCCCGCGCCGCCCGAGTTCACGACGCAGGAAAGCGCCGCGGGCATCGTGCTCGCCGACTCAAAAGGCAAGACGCTCTATATCTATAACTGTGGCGACGACGCGGTCGACCAACTGCTCTGCGATCATCCCGACACGCCGCAAGACTATCGCTACGCGGTGTGTGGCGGCGGCGATCCGGCGCGCTGTCTCACCACATTCCCCTACGTGATCGCCACCAGCACGAGGGGCGCGAACGAAGCGTGGTCGGTGATGGCCATCGATCCGGCCACCGGCAAGCGTGCGAAAGCGGGCCAGGCCGATGCGCTTCAGGTCTGGGCATATCGCGATCGTCCAGTGTTCACTTTCGTGCGCGACGAGCGCCCCGGCATGATCAAGGCGCAGAACTGGGGCGAATTCTACGGGCAGCGGAACGGCTACAAGGCGTTCTTCCTGCGCGAAGAATTCCAAGGCCGCTAGAACACCGCCGCTAAAGCACCAATGACATTGGTTTGGGAGAACGTCATGACACATCAGGCAAAACTGCTGACGCTGGCTCTGGCCTCCGGCACCTGTTTGAGCGCCCCGGCTTTCGCGGCCGACGGCAACACGAGCCCCGTGGCGGGCCGCACCATCGGCTACGTCATGACCAGCGAATACAAGGCGATCTGGGACACGCCGGACGGCAAGTTGGAATGCCCGCAAGGCATCAACAACGGTCCGCGCGAGGAGTTCAAGATCCTCTTCCCCGAGGACAAGAAGTGGACGATCCTGGAAAGCCAGCTGGAGCGCGAAAGCGAAGTCTGGTTCCCCACGACCACGCCGCAGGAGAAGCTGCCGTACTATGAATCGGCGGCGAAGGTCGCGTTCGGCGTCGATCTCAACGACAAGGTCGACGACAACGACTACACCGATCCGGACGGCAACAAGGGCATCGACAATCAGACCCAGCGCGCCTGGGGCTGCACGGCCAACTACCGTTCGACCTCCTACAATCTCGGCGCCTTCAATAACTGGCGCAAATACTCCTACAACATCATCGTCATCGAGCTGACGGATGTGGACGATCTGATCAACGATTCCGACGTTACCCTGACGACCTATCGCGGCATGGACAAGCCGATGACGGACGCCACGGGCGCCACCTATCTCGCGGGCGGCACGCAGCGTGTGGATCTGCGCTTCGGCAAGCAGTTTGTCGCGAAGTTCAAGGGCAAGATCGTCGACGGTGTGCTCACCACCGACGGCGCCGACTACACCATGCCCTCGGCCGGCAACGGATCCAGCGTCGCGGACGTACGTTATTATGGTACGCGCTGGCGTTTGAACCTGACGCAGGAACGCGCGCAAGGAATCATGGGCGGCTACATGGACATCGGCGACTGGAACTCGGCGGCGAACCAGGGCCGCTCGACGCATCATCAGGCCTATGGCCAAGCTGCAACACCTTCGATCTATCGTGCGATGATCAAAAATGCGGACTATGCGGACCCGAAGACCGGTGAAATGATCGGTATATCGACCGCGTTCAAGGTCGGCTTCACACAGGTCTTCGTGAAGCATCCGTCTAACGAAGTCGCCGTCAGCGCCGACGGTTCCGCTCCGGCGGCTTCGACGTCGATCAGCCGGGACTAACACCGGCTCCGGCCGCCTTGCGGGAGGGATCTCAAGGCGGCGTGAGACAACGGTTTCCAAGCGCGCTGCGGACGTCTTTGTCCGCGCGCCAGCGAGGGGGGAAGGACGAACGCGTTGACCTGATGCGTCCATGGCACGTCGCGACGACGTGATCTTACGACGCCGGTTCCGAATCAAACGAAAATGAAATGTGAAGTGCCGAGCCGGTGAAAACCCGTGTGCGGCAGGCGGGAGTCTTTTTGCGTGTTGTCGGGGAGGATGATGAGTTCGCGTACGGCTTTGGCGAAAACCGCTGCGAGTAAGACGCGCAGGCGCGACGGCGCCCTTATCGCGAACGCGCCCTTTTTTGTCCAGCGCGATCCCTGCGCTGTTACATCATTTAATATTGGAGAACTCGGGATGCGTTTGATCGCCGCGGCGTGTGTTGCAGTGTCGTTGAGTTTCGCCGTTCCCGCCTCGGCGTCCGCGGCCGCGGCATCGGCAGACATCGTCGAATTCGACAAGATGACGTGGCCGGAAGTGAAGGCCGCGCTGGCCGCCGGCAAAACCACCGCCTTGTTCTACACCGGCGGTACGGAACAACGCGGACCGCATGTGGTGAACGGCGGGCACAACCTGCTCGGCCCGCTCATCGTCAAGGAAATCGCGCTCAAACTCGGCAACGCCATCGCCATGCCGGTGCTGCCCTTCACGCCGAACGAAGCCAGCGCCGATTTGCCGGGCACCATCGGCCTGACCAACGACATCCTCTTCGCGGTGCTTGAGCGCGTCTCCGAACAAGCCATCGTCACCGGTTTCAAGAACGTCGTGCTGATGGCCGATCACGGCGGCGGCACGGGGCCGAACGGCGGCGTCTATGCCGCGGTCGCGCAAAAGCTCGATGCGAAATACAAGCCGCAAGGCATTCGCGTGTTCTACGCCGATCATCCCTACACGGCGGCGCGCGTCGCCTTCACGAAATACCTCAAGGACAACGGCTATCCCGACAGCGGGCACGCCGGCCTCCCCGACACGTCCGAGCTCATGGCGAAGGAGGACGGAACCTGGGTGCGCCGCGCGCTGCTGCCCACGGCCGTCGGCACGCCGATGGTCGACGGCAAGGCGCAACCGGGCGGCCCCAACGATCCGAAGAACGGAATCATGGGCGACGCCCGCCGCTCGAATGTCGAGATCGGCAACGTCCGCTTCAATATGAAAGTCGATTACGCGGTGAAGCAGATCAACAGTCTGATCCCGCCGCAGAAATGACCGCGATCGGTCCAACGAATACGAGGGAGGTTTAGAACGTAGAACTGGTTTTGATTTGAACGGGTGGGCGCGATCGACACGGCGCTCATCGCACTGAAACACCCCGTAGGGCTCGGCGAGGAGCCGCCTGGGATGGGCGGCACGGCGCCTGCGGGACTTAGAAGTACTCATAGGGGAGGAAAACCATGAGATTTGCGAAACGTTTCACCGTCGGATTGGCGTCAGGCACAAGCCTGTTCGCGCTCGCCTTGTCCACGGCGGTCGCCCAACAGAATGCGGCGGCCAACGCGGCCGACCTCGAAGAAGTCGTCGTGACGGGTTCGCGCCTGACGACGGGTTTCGAAACCGCAACGCCCGTGACCGCGATCACCACCGAGACGCTGACCCAGGCGTCGCCTGTGAACCTTCTGGACTCGCTCAAGCAGTTGCCGGCGCTTGCCGCATCCGCCAGCGCCAACCAGACGGGTTCGGGCACCGGCGCGTCCGGATCGAACAGCCAGAACCTGGTCAACCTGCGCAACCTCGGCACCAACCGTAACCTCGTTCTGCTCAACGGCCGCCGCACCATCGCGTCGAACCAGAACAACTCGGTCGACTTCAACATCCTTCCCCAGAACCTCGTCAGCCGTGTCGACGTCGTGACCGGCGGCGCTTCGGCGGCGTACGGTTCGGACGCGGTCGCCGGCGTGGTGAACCTTGTGCTCGATACCGAATTTGTCGGCTTCAAGGGCGACGTCGGGGCCGGGATCTCCACCTTCGGCGACGTGCCGAACTACAAGGCCTCCTTCGCGTGGGGCGACGCGTTCGCCGGCGAACGGCTGCATATCATCGCCTCGACCCAATACGGGCGTCAGGATGGTACGCGCGTCAATACGTTCAGCGGTCGCGATTGGTGGGATAAGCCCTGGGGCCTCATCCAGAACACGACCGGCTCGGGCCCGACCAACCTTGTCCTGCCGAACATCCGCAACATCCTCGGCACCAACGGCGGTCTCATCTCCGCCGGTCCGCTTAAAGGAACGCAGTTCCTCGAAGGCGGCGTCCCGGCGCCGATGAACTACGGTTATAGCCCCGGTTCGATCTGGGCCAGCGGCGGCGACGGCGCCTGGATTCCCTTCAACCTGACGGGCGATCAGGAGCGTTCGGCGAACTTCGCGCATGCGACGTATGATCTGAACGATACGACGCAAGCGTACTTCGAGCTCAGCTTCTCGATGTCCAACGCGAAAGATCCCAACCAGAAGCCGATCAACACCAGCGCGGGCAACGGCTACACGATTTACCGCGACAACGCTTTCCTGCCCGCCTCGGTTGCGGCGCGCATGGATGCGGCGGGGGTGACCTCGTTCCTGATGGGCCGCTACATGCTCGAGTATCCGGACGTCACCATCCGCACCAAGACGAAGGTGTTCCGCCAGGCGATCGGTCTCAAAGGCGATATCTTCGACGGCTGGAACTACGACGTGAGCTACTCGCACGGCCGTACGAACCAGTTGCTGGCGCAAGACAACCTCAACAAGGCGCGCCAGACCTACGCGGCCGCCGATGCGGTGGTCAACCCGCTCACCGGCCAGGTGGTTTGCCGGTCGCAGTACTGGAGCGGCAACACCTTCGTGCCGGGCGGCACCGGCTTGGACGCCGGTTGTAAGCCGCAGAACCTGTTCGGCGCGGGCTCGGTCGACCCCACCACGATCCCCTACACCATCGGGGATTCGTGGAAACGCCTGACGCTCAATCAGCACGTGATCGCGGCGACGATCTCCGGCGACCTGGGTTTCGGCTTTGAAGCGGGTAACCTCTCGCTCGCGACCGGCGCCGAATACCGCACGGAAAGCGCGCGTCAGATCACCGACGACATCTCGGTGCAGACCATCGACTTCACCGGCGTTCGTGGTGGTCCCGCCGCGCTTGCCGGCCGTCTGGGTCCGTTCCGCTTCGCGAACTTCCAGCCCTTCAGCGGGAAGTACAACGTGAAGGAAATCTTCGCCGAAGTCGGTGTGCCGCTCCTCGAAGGCGCGCCGTTCGCCGAAAGCCTCTCGGCCGACGGTGCGGTACGCTACACCGACTACTCCACGTCGGGCGGCGTGACCACCTGGAAGGGCGGCTTGGATTGGCAGGTGATCCCGGATATCCGCTTCCGCGGAACGGTGTCCCGCGACATCCGCGCGCCCAACCTGCTTGAGCTCTATAACGGCGCCACCTTCAACAGCCAGAACAACTTCTATCCGTCGACCACCACCGGTGTGTCCACGCTCACCGTTCAGATCACGTCGGGCAACCCGAACCTGATCCCCGAACGCGCGCTGACGCAAACGTATGGTGTGGTGCTTACCCCGACGTTCCTGGAAGGGTTCCAGCTCTCGGCCGACTACTACAACATCAAGATCAAAGACGGCATCCAGAACTTCAACTCGCAGCAGACCATCGACAACTGTTTCAACAACGTCCCCGGGATGTGCGACCTGGTCCAGTTGATCGGCGGAACGGTGCGTGTGCGTACGCCGTTCTTGAACTTGGCGACCGTGAAGACGGCCGGCTACGACATCGAAGCGCGCTACGCCACCGAGTTGTTCGGCAATCCGTTGCAGTTCAGCTTGCTGTCGAGCTACCTCACGCAGCAATACACACAAGCGCGGGGCGGTGCGGTCGACAGCCGGTTGGGCGGTGAAAACAACCCGAAACTGCGCGTCAACCTGTCGGCGACCTATGAGTACGAAAACTGGCGCCTCTTCGTCCAGGAACGCTTCATCGGCAAGAAACTTGTCGATGCGCGCCGGGTCGAAGGCGTGTTCGTCGACGACAACACGGTGGACCCGGCATTCTACACGGACATCACGGTGACCTATAAGTTCGAAGCTTTCGGGTCCGAAAGCGAAGCTTATCTCAGCGTGAACAACGTCACGAACCAGGAACCGCCGAAGGACGTCGGTCCGCCGTCGTCGTTCATCCAGCCGGGTAACCGCACGACCTACGACTGGCTCGGCCGTTACTTCAACCTCGGCCTGCGCTTCCGTTACTAGGCCTACAACCATCGCGGCCGCTCCTTTCAAAGGGGCGGCCGCTTTCTTTTCTAAAGAGGCTGGACCGTTGCGCCGTCACGCACCGGTCCACCTTTCCATTTTCCGCTGGGGAGGTTCACGTCATGCTCAATGTGTCCCGCAAGCAGGCCATATTCCTGACGCTTACCGCCTGTGCTTTCGCGGCACCCGCGGCCGCCCAGGCGGTCGTGTGCGATCTTGCGAATTTCAAAGCCGCCGACGGCCTCGCGGCCGAAGCGGACGCCGGCGGCCTGCGCATCACCTGGGCCGCGGAGGCGGGTCAGTCGGGCCGTTTGCAGATCGCGGTCGTGAACGGCGCGCCCGTGATTCAAGACCTCTCCCTGCGCCGTGGCGATGGCGCCTGGACACCGATCGTCGCCGGCGCGACGCCGGACTTCGCGGTGGTCACGGGTCTGCGACGCATCAGCAACCAGCAGCTCGCTCCGCTTAAAGATTTGAAGGTCCCCATCACCAAGGAGACGGTCGACAAATACCGTTTCGATCCCTTCTGGGATGCGCCGCTGTTGTCGGCGAAACCGCCCGCGGCTGGGGCGTTCCCGGGCAACTCGATCCCGCCGCCGGAAGGAATTCCCGCCGCCGGTCAGCCGGGCCTGCCACGCGATCCCGCCGAAGTGCGGCGCGCGTCGGTGTCCTACAAAGTGACGGCATGCACGGTCCGCTCCGAGGGTGCGCGCTTGGTTGTCGACTATCCCGGCGTCGAGCTCGGGGTCTTCAACGGCCTGCTGCGTTTCACCGTCTTCCGCGGCACCAATCTCATCCGCCAGGAGGTCATCGCGAAGACGGCGCAGGAATGGGTCGCCTATAAATACGATGCGGGACTGAAAGGTCTTGCCATCGGCGATGCGTCGCGTGTCGCCTGGCGCGACACGGCCAACAATCCGCAGGAATACAAACTGGGCGGCGTCGTGAACGCCGCGTCCGTGCCCTTGCGCGCGGCCAATCGTCTTGTCGCGGTCGAGCAGGGCGGCGGCGCGATCACGGCGTTCCCGCCGCCGCACCGGTTCTTCTGGTCGCGCGAGATCGCCGTCAACGTCGGTTACAACTATTATCGCAAGGACAGCCCTGCCTCCTACGCGTTCGGCGTCCGCCAGAACGAGCATGAGGACCACGCCTACGAAACGTTCCAGGAAAACTGGTCGTTGTTCAGCGCCCGCCCCGGCACCGAACAGCGCATGACCGTGTTCTTATATCCGTCGCTGGGCAAGGCGGACGAGGCGCTGGCCAAGTCCTTGGCGTTCACGAACAGCGACGTGTACCGTCCGCTGCCGGGCTTCCAGGTGATGAGCCATCACTACCATATGGACATGTCCCAGCGCCTCCAGCGCGCGGGCAGCGCCGATGTGAAGCTGCCGGATTTCATGGCCATGAAGGCCGCCGGCCTCAACATCGTGGCGCCCGTCGATTCGGTGCAGATGACCCTGTTCAATGAATCCGGCGATCCCGTCGCCAACCCGAACGAAGAGGCCGCGTTGAAGCGCCGCCAGGAATTGAATGCGCGCAGACTCAATACGACAAAATGGTCGGTCGCCGGCGCGAAGGCGCATTCCGACGAGACCTTCCTGATCCTTCCCGCGCAGGAGATCTTCCGGGGCCCCCTGGGCGGCCATACCGATCTTCTCTTCAGCAAGCCTGTGTATTGGGTCGAACGGTTACCCGGTCAGGCCTTGGAGGAGAAGCATCCCGAGTACGGCACGGTCTATCACGTCGGCAACGCCGAGGACTTGATGGCGATGGTGCGCAAGGAGAATGCGATCATCTCCATGCCGCATCCGCGCACGAAAGGATCGACCGGATTTCCCGATGCTGTGAAAGACCGTCCGTACTTCAGCGATCCACAGTACCACGGCTTCGGCGCGCGCTGGGGCATGGGCATCGACGGGTCCGAGACGCGTTTGTGTGACTATCGCTGCTGGCCGCTCCTGGACGAGATGTCGAACTGGATGGCCGACAAGAACGTGCCCCTGAAACGTGTCCTCTCCATTTCCGAGGTTTACGGTCAGGCGCCGGGCGATGACGTTTACGGCAGCTCGCCCGTGACCTACGTGAAGCTCGACAAGCTGCCGTCGCCCGACGACGTCACGCCGCTGATCGAAACGCTGAAGACCGGTTACACCTTCTGGTCGTCGGGTGAAGTGCTCATCCCCTCCTTTGAAATCCAGGGCAGAGGCCGCCAGGCCAAAGTGGTGGCCGACGTCGCGTGGACCTTCCCGCTGGAATTCGTCGAAGTCATGTGGGGCGACGGTAAGACCACCGGCCGTCAAGTCGTACCCGCCACGCATCTCGGCGCATTCGGGACCCACCGCTTCGAGCTGCCGTTCGACGCCCGGGGCAAGAAGTGGGTCCGCTTCGCGGCCTGGGATGTCGCCGCCAACGGCGCGACGGTGCAGCCCACGCGTCTCGGCCAGTAAAAGGGGGCCGGTAAAGGGGGCGGTAAAGAATGCGCGAAGCCGCGGGCGGCGGTGCGATCCCGCTTGTCCGGCCCTGGTGTTCCCGGGGATACTTTTGACGATCGCGTCTCTGGGAGGAGCATGTATGACGAGAGCTTTTGTTTTGGGCGCAGCCTTTGTGGCCGCGACCGCTGTTGCGGCGCAAGCCGACGTCACGATCTCCTATAACGAATATAGCGCATCGCCCACGGTCGGGCGGGGGAACGGCACATCCACGGATCCGAAAGACCCGGGTTACGGGGCGATGCGGATCTTCATTCAGAAGGTGATGGATTACACGGACGACAAGGGCGCCGATGCGTTGCCCGCCGGGCAAGTCGTCATCTTCAAGCCCGACAACACCGTCAATCGCGGCGTGAACGCGTTGCGCGCTGGTATTCAGTTCGGCAAAAACGACCCCGCGAAACCTGTCTTCTCCGACCCCGCGTGGGGCTTTATCTACAACTCCGTCCCGTTCGGCGTCACCTTCGATCAGATGGTCGATTTCCTTTACAACGCGAAGACGGATGCGCAAGGCCGCAACGGCACGCAACTCGCACAATCCGTGCTCGACAGCCGCGGCGGGACGCAAGTTGTCATCCCCGTTGTCGGCAGCACCGCGCAGAACTCGGGCTTCTTCCCGAAACCCATCGGCCGCGCCCAGTGCGATGCTGAAGACCCCGATTGCCTTGCGCAGAAGGGCGGCATCGGGCTCGCGGGGCTTTGCACCTCCGGGTGGCGCATCCGCTATCTCTCGCCGCCGCAGGACGTCGTCGATCGCGCGTGCGACATCCTGCTCGAGAAGGGCGTCATAAAGGAAAAGACGCTCACATATTATCCCGCCGTCGGCGGTCAGCCGGTCCTGCTCCCCATGCAGACCGCCACCATCCAGGGCTTTGAATACATCAACCCCAGCGACGACTTTTTTGATTTCTTCCCGATGAAGGAGCCGACGGCCACGCGCCCTCACGGCAATCCGGACGCGGGTGATCTCGATTGCTCGCCGGCGGTCCCGTTCCCCGTGCCCGCCGGCACCAAAAGCGCCTGCACGCAGAATATCGGTCAGCTCGGCGCGCGCTTTGCTCATGTGCCCGCGTGGCATCAACCCTCGCTGGTCTCCTGGATGCATATCGACAAGGCGATCTGGAACGGCTTGAGCGCCGGGCAGCAGGCCGCTATCCAGCGTGCGGCGAAGGAGACCGTTACGGAATCCTATAAGGCGAACCAATCCATCCAATGCGCGAAGCTGGGCGACATGCTCGCCGTCAACGAAGGCGTCATGCAACGCAATCACGACGGGACGCAGAAGCTGGTGAACAATAAGCCGGTCAGCGCCAAGATCACGCTCGCCCATTGGGGCGAGGCGGATCTCAAGATCCTCAAGGAAGCGACGGACGACTACTTCACCCGCCTCGAAGGCGGCGCCGAGAAGACCGACGCCCAGAAGGATTTTTCCATCATCGCAACCGCCTGGAAAGCGCATCGCAAGGCCGGCGGCGGCGAAGTTTTTTCACCCGGCGTCTTCCCGGCGCCCGGCTGCACACTCGTGAAATAGCGTCGGTTCCGGAAAAGTGTGAGCGGTTTTTCGATAAGAACCGACCCAAATAAAAGAGATTTTCAGCATCGTCCGATTCAGTTTGGACGCAACAGACTCTAGGGAGATCGAGAGATGAGAATGAAACAGGCGGCCGGCGTCCTGCTGGCCTTGGCGTTCGCGACGTCGCCCATGGCCTACGCGGCAGCGCCCGCGCAGACCGTGGACATCGAGATGATGACCTGGACCGAGCTGAAGGCGGCCATCGCCGGCGGCAAGACCACGGCGCTTTTCTACGTCGGCGGCACCGAACAGCGCGGGCCCCAGAACGTCAACGGCGGACACAACCTGATCGGCAAAGCGGTCGTGCGTCACATCGCCGAGAAGCTCGGCAACGCCATCGCCATGCCGGTCCTGCCGTTCAGCCCCGCCCGCGCCGATCCGGAAATCCCCGGCGATATCGGCATCACGGCCGAGACCATGGGCCTGGTCCTTGAGAACGTCGCCGAACAGGCAATTCTGACGGGCTTCAAGGACGTGGTGCTGATGGGCGACAGCGGCGGCGGGCAAGGGCCGGACGGCGTTTATGCGGCGGTCGCCAAGAAGCTCACCGCGAAGTACGCGGCCAAGGGCGCGCGCGTTCACTACGCCGATCATCCCTATACGGCCGCGCGTGACGCCTTCAACAAGGTGCTTGCCGAACGCGGCCTGCCCATCGGCCAGCACGGCGGCATCCAGGATACGTCCGAAATGATGTATCTCGAGGGAACGGCCGGGAATTGGGTGCGCAAGGACCAGCTTCCGAACAGCCTTGGGGCGCTGATCGTGAACGGCAAACCGCAGTTCAACGCCGATACGCCGCGCAACGGCGTGACCGGCGACGCCCGTAAATCCAGCGCCGAGCTGGGAAAAATACGCCACGAGATGAAGGTCGACTTCGCTGTGAAGCAGATCCAAAGCCTTATGGCCGCGAAGAAATAAGAGGCCAAAAAGTAAGAACCGTTAACGCCGGGGCGCGGGTGTCCGCGCTCCGGAGTACGGCGTTCTACGTACTCCTTTTGCACAAGGCTCCTAAGACTTTTGCGCGTTCGGCGTTAACCGCGGCTGCGATTAGAGTGCGCGCAAGTTATCGCCACCGTCGCCGTCAGGAGCCGCAATGTCCTATATCGGTAAGTCGTTAACGCCTTTTCATCTGGTCTGGGCCCAAGTCTCCAGCCCCGCGTCGTCCGCCGGCCCTACGGTGTTCGAGTTTGAAGACAACCTGATCTTCGCCGACGAAAACCTTGCCCGCCGGATTTCCGCGAGCGTCGACATGACGCGTATGACCTTGCAGAACGTCGAAGACTAAACCGCGCCTCGCCACGCACTCCCCAGGATGTTTTCAAGCAGGTCGCCGTAACTCCACCCGATTGCCCGTGCGGCCATCGTGGTCAGGCTGTCCTGATCGTCCCGGCCCGGGCGGCCCGCGCCTGTCAGGTTGGGCTTCAGATTCAAATCGAACAACGCCAGCGTGCCGTCCGCATCTCCCCGGCAGTCGATGCGGATCGGCGCGCGTGCCTTCATGAGCGCGGCGGCTCGAACGCATTGCGCCATCATCGTCACCACCGTCGGCGCTCGTTGTTCCTCGGCCGTCAGGGCCCGGCTATTCCGCGTCACCGCAACCAGGCCGTTGTACGGCGCCACGCCGTCGTGATGATTGAACCGCAGCACCGGAGGCAGCGCCCTATATCCGTTTTGCTCCGGAAGAACGGTCACGGTCATCTCGGCTCCGCTCAAGTATTGCTCCACGATGATTTCATCGCCGAACCGGCCCGATGCGATCAGCGCATGCGCGTCCGCGAGGAGCGCCGCGAGAGTCCGGACCAAGGTGACGCCCTGGCTCCCGCGTCCACGGACGGGTTTGACGATCAAGGGGAACGTGAGGCCCTGGCGCCGTAACGCCTCCTCGGTCGTTGCGCGCAGCGCGGCAACGCCGTCGCGCGCGTCCGGCGCAACAAGAATGGCGGGCGGTACCGGCAGTCCGGCGTCGCGCAACCGCGCATTGGTCGCGAATTTGTCGTCGGCGGCCTGCT
Organism: uncultured Rhodobacterales bacterium; assembly: GCA_964576515.1. Taxonomy (GTDB): domain Bacteria; phylum Pseudomonadota; class Alphaproteobacteria; order Rhodospirillales; family Rhodospirillaceae; genus SHVO01. The sequence goes on along the minus strand of CAZNUW010000003.1, from coordinate 100,433 downwards.
GCGCCGCGGGCAATTGTCCGACGATCCAATGCGTAGCAGAGACATCCGCGATCGGATGCCCCTCGAAGACCACGGTGTTGGCCCACAACAGCGCGGCGCCTGCGTCGCACGCCGCCCGGATGCCGTCGGCGGTATCGGGAAAGACCCAGTCCATCGGTGTCGCGGGGCTTGCATTCGGCGACGGAGTCACGACGTCGAATCCACGTGTGCGGAGGCAGAACCCGATATCGGCGCCGCTGTCGGAATATCCGCCGGGTTTCGCGTCCTTGCGCAAGCCGCCGATCACAGGCGGCGGCAATGCCTGGTACAAAATGGCGATGGGCTGTGGGATGGCGGTCATGGGGCGCCTCGGCGGTGGAATTCCATCATAGCAAGTAGTGCGCGAATCTAAAGTCGCGGCCACGTCCGATACGCATCGCGCCTTGCCGCAACGGTTGTCCGGCGTCGCGGGATTGGTATTCAAAAAGCTGCGCCGCCGCCGTGCCCGGCGAGGAAGATGCGGACCGCTTTGCGCGCTCATGTATAGTCCGCCGCCGCGGGGCAAAAGCGCGAAGGGGGAACGGATGTTTTCAGAAGCGTTCGAGAAGGAAGTCGCACGGCTGTATCGGCCGGAGATGGGAACCGAGCGGATGGGGCCGCTGCTCCACGCGCTCATTCGTTCCACGCGGGCGCGTTCGGTGCTGGAGGTCGGCATGGGCTATACGACGCCCTTTCTCGCGCATGCGCTGGAAGCGAATCGCCGCGACGTGGTGCGTGACCGGAAAAGGTTGATCGACAAGACGCGAAAGATGGCGCGTCTGCGCGATCGATGGATCCTCGAGGCCCCCGCGCTCGCGGACCCGGGTTTCTATCTCGCCGGCTACGAGCCCGCCTTGAATGTCGTCGACAACGAGTCCGCGGCGGGCAGCAGCGCGCGGCGGGTGAGATCGGCGCTTCGGCGGCTGGGGTTGGCGGATTCCCTTACCCTATGGCGTGGGGATTTTCGCGACCAGCGCGACGCCCTTGTGGCGGAAGGGAAGTGTTTCGATTTCGTATGGTTCGACTGCGGCGGTTATCACGAGTACCGCGACTTCCTCGAAATGTATTGGGACCTGATCGATGCAAACGGCGGCCTTCTCGTGTTGCACTACACGCTCACCAATCTCAGCATGGGCGCTGTGTTGCGTGATCTGAAACTGCGTCAGGCGACGGGATTCAACGACTTTGAACTCGTAAGTCTGCTTGAGCCGGACAAAGTCGAGCAGAACAGCTGCACCATCCTTCGTAAGACAAGTCGGTATCGCGATCGGATTTACGACATGGTTGACGCCAAGGTGCTGGGCGACGCGAGTCGCCTGTTGAACGGCGTGGGCTGAAGCGCGCCGGATCTCCCGCGGTCAAGCCGTGTCGCCCTTCGCAATGGTAGCCAGGATGCGTGCGATCTCTCGTTGTGCGAGCGCCGGGCGAAAGTCGTTCAGAAGTGCGCGCGCGATTCGCAAGGTCGCCTGCCTTTGTCGTGCGCTTCCCCCGAACGCTGAACGCCGGAACGCATGCGTTTTGATGGCGCGCGCACGCGCCGTGGGCCGCAAAAGGTCGGCGAGGGTGACGACCTGGTAGGAGATATTCAGGGATAGAGAATCCTCCAGGGCTTCGACCTCGTGCCAATGTCCCCGCGGGACATAAAGGACGGACCCAGGTTCCAGGATGAACTCGCGCGCCTCGCGCGGCATCTCGCGCGGGAACGCGCGGCGGGCTTGCGGACGGAGCTCCGGGTGCATCTCTTCGCCGGCGTTCGCATTTTGCGTGGGCCGCGAAACGCTTTTATTCCGGGCTGTTCTCCATTTCTTGCGCCCGCGCAGTTGAAGGGTGAAATTCTCGTTGGCGTCGAAATGCATGCGTGTCGTCCCGCCGGCGCGGCTCAAGAACGCACTCACCGCCATCGCCGATTTCGGGACATTCAAATCGCTCGCGATGATGTCTCCGAACGGTCGCAAGAGGGGCAGGTCTTCAAAATACAGCGTCATTCTCAACGCGGAGAAAATGGGAGCGTGTTCCGCCGGGATCTTGAAACCACCCGCGTCGCCCGACGCATACCAAGCTTGCACATCCGCGCTTGCGCGCATCGTCACCGCGCGCGCGAGGCCACCATCACTCTCAGAATAGTCGTTTAGGTTAAGCGAAATTTCTCGAAACCGTTGCGGCGGCCCGTGCAGACAGACGCACTCTTTCTGCCATTGCTGCGAGAAGAAAGAGGGCGCGTGCATCGGATAAATAAGCGTCGCGAGATTACGCACGATATTCATGCACGAATTTCCCCAACTTGCTTGACGTCAGCGCGAGCGCGGTATGACATGAACGCGCGATATCGTCGCGCGATCAATTTCAAATTGTTTTATCGAACGGAAGGGCAAGAAATGGCAACTGCACCGGAAAAGCAAATTGCATTCGTTCAACGCGTCGCGATGAACGAAAAGGAAAGAGCGTCTTTCATCGCGAACCCCGCAGGATTCGCAAAGAAGAACAAGATTGAACTCGACGCCGGATTCGCGAAATCGATCGCAAGCAGTCTCTCGAGAATCGAAAAAGACCGTCTCAAGGCCGCGCGTGTGGTTGGCGGGTTGAAAAGCCTCGGACAACCCAGGATGAACGCCGTGGTCGCGGCGGCGGAAGCCGTGGCGGTTGTGACGGCCGTAACGTCCGTGGTCTCCGCTGCGACGGCCACCTACACCGCGACGAAATGGAAAGGCGGTTTCGATATGCGCGGTCTCGCGGTGAATCCGCAACTGCGCGGGCGGCTTGCCGCCGGACGTTTGCGTGGGCGCGTCGTTCGGTAATACGAGGTATCCCGGCCACTATTGACGTTCAAGTCGTGCGCGGCGCCTCGAACCGTTACGGGGCGGCGCGCGGGAGAAGGTGAAATGGCGAGCTCGCCCGAAAAACAAATCGCGTTCGTCCGGCGCGTGGCGACCAGCGACAAGGACCGCGCCTCTTTCCTCGCGAATCCGGCCGGCTTCGCGAGGAAAAATAAAATCGATCTCGACCCCGGATTCGCGAAGATCATCGTGAGCGGCCTTGCGAAAGTCGAAAAAGAACGCCTGAAAATCGAACGGGCCGCCGCCAGAATCAGAACCGCCGGACAGCCTACAATGAACGCTGCGGCGACAGCGGCCGCGGCGGCGGTCGTTCAGACCGTATCCACCGTCATCTCCGGAGGCGTCGTGGCCTACACCGCCACGAAGTGGAAGGGCGGCTTTGAAATGGCCGGTTTTGCCGTCCAGCCGCAAGTGCGCGGCGGACGTATTGTGGCCGGACGCCTGCGCGGCGGCGGTGTCCGGTAAACACAAGTATTTCACCCCAACGCAGGAGAAAAGTTCATGGCGAGCACGCCCAAAGAACAAATCGCGTTTATCCAGCGCGTTGCGGTGAACGATACGCAAAGAGCCGCTTTTGTCGCGGACCCGGCGGGTTTTGCAAAGAAGAATAAAATCGACCTCGATCCGGGTTTTGCGAAAATCATTGTGAGCGGCTTGAAGAAAGTCGAGAGAGATCATCTGAAGGCCGTTCGTGCCGCTAATCAAATGAAAAGGCCGGGACAACCGGTCATGAATGCGCTGGCCGCTATTTCGGTGGCCGCTGGGGTCGTCCAAGTCGCGTCCGTGGCTGTCTCCCTTGCAGCGGCGGCCTATACCGCGACCAAATGGAAAGGCGGCTTCGAGATGCGCGGCCTCGCGATCAATCCGCAGCAGCGTGGGCGCGTCGCCTCCACGCGACTGCGCAACAGGATTCGCTAGCATTCGCGACACTCTCGAATAGTCGTTCACGCAGCGCGTGATTTCTCGAAACCGTTGCAAGGCATTCGCATGCGGCGCGCGCTTCTTGCGATTACTACGCGAAAAAATTTGACGCGTGCGTCGGATAAATAATCGTCGCGCGTTTACGCGCGAAATTTGCGCACGAATTTTCCCAACTTGCTTGACTCCAACGCGAGTGGCGTATGACATGAACGGGCGACGTCGTACCTCTCTACCAATTTCAAATTGCTGTACCGAACAGAAGAGGAAGAAATGGCAAGCACTCCAGAAAAACAAATTGCATTCGTTCAACGCGTCGCGATGAGCGACAAGGAACGGGCATCCTTCATTGCGAATCCAACGGCTTTCGCGAAGAAAAATAAAATCGAACTTGATGCCGGTTTCGCGAAAAACATCGCCACCGGTCTTGCAAAAATTGAGAAAGACCGCTTGCGCGTTGAAGGAATGGCCGGTGGAATTCGCATCCCCGGGCAACCGAAGATGAACGCGGTTGTCGCGGCGGCGGCGGTCGTTACGGCGGTTTCCTCGGTCGTCACCGCGGTTTCCGCGACCTACACCGCGACGAAATGGAAAGGCGGCTTCGACCTGAGCGGTCTTGCGGTTAATCCGCAAATCGGCGGGAAACTGGCCGTCGGTCGCCTTGCGGCCGGACGGCTGCGCGGCGGCGGCATTCGATAACCGGGTGACGCGGTAGAAAAGGGGGCGCGGGTTATGTCCATTGAAGCCTACGAGGGCATGCCCGTGTCCTTTCAAGGTCTGGTGATCGAAAACACCACGCGCTGCAACGCGCGGTGCAAGATGTGTTATCAGGCCGCCGGACCGAAGGGGTCCGATATCACCGGTGTCGGCGCGCTCACCGTCGCCGAAGTCACCCAGATCGCCGCCGATGCGCTGACGATCCCGACATTGGAACCACGGTTCCATCTCGCCGGCGGCGAGGCGTTTCTCAAGATCGACGACTGTCTGCGCCTGTTCGCGATGGCGCGGGAAACCGGCTACACCGAGATCAGCACCACCACCAACGCCTACTGGGCGAAGGATCCCGCCGATGCGCATGCTGTTTGCGCGCAGGCGCGGGCCGCAGGTCTCCTGAATATGGAGATCAGTTGGGACTTCTGGCATCTGCCCTTCATTTCCCCCGAAGCCGTCAGCAACTGTCTCGAGGCGGCGGCGGCGAACGGCATCCGGACAAATCTTCGTATTCTCGCGACGAAATCCCATTCCGTCGCGGAGGCGCTGGCCCTGTTGCGCCCGGCGGCGCTCGAGATCGCGACCGAGATTTCAAGTGGCCCGGTGTTCCCGACCGGGCGCGCCGCGAAGCAGTTGCCGCCCGATGATTTCTTCTATGCCGATGGCCTCGGCAGCGGATGTCACGGCGTGCTGCATCTCACGGTGAACGGCAAAGGGGATGTTTATCCCTGTTGCGCTGGCGCCGACCAGACGGAGTGGCTGCGCTTCGGCAACATCCGCGAAACCTCGGTGTCGGAAATCGCGGCGCGCATGAACGCCTCGATGCTCCTGCGCATGCTCGTCTTCCTTGGTCCGCAGTCGTTTGTACCGATCCTCGAGGAGAACGGCATCGACGTGGGCGATCGGTTCGCGAACGTGTGCCATATGTGCTGGGAAATCTTCTCCGATCCGAACCACGGACGTGTGCTGCGCGAATGGTTCGCGGCGCAGGAGCAAGAAGCCTTCTCCACCGCTATCGCGGCGTTCGCGGCGGCGTCCGGGGTCGACCTTTCCCAATGCGCGCCCGCGGCGCTGGCGGAAGCGCAATGAACGCGATCCCCGATTTCTCGGTCTTACGGCACTTCCGTTCGGTTACGCTCCTGAGCGACGCGTCCCAGGAAGGGATCGCCCGGCTGGTCGACATTGACCTGTTTCTCGACTGGCTCGCGCGTTACGACCATTGGTACAAAGCCACCGTCCTCGGCGGCGACCAATTGTCCCTGATGTACAATCGATCGCTTTCATTGACCGCGCCTCGCCTGGACGAGGATCTACCGCATCTGATCCGTATCGCGACGGCGGCGCGGGACCTCGGTTTCGGCCCGATCGCGCAGGTGGACATTTCCGAATGCCTCGATCATCCCGAAGCGCTCTTTCAGTTGCTTGACGACGGGCGGCTCAACACGCTGTTCCTCGATGCGTCGCAAATCGACGGCGTCGATCTAGAGGCCTGCGCCGCGTTGGTCCGCAAGCTCGCGGCGACAGGCGTGGCGCTGATCCTCTACGGCCCCACGGAGTTCTGGACCGCGACCGGCGTTCTCACCGCGCCGGAGTTGAACAGGGTGTCCTTTCAACTCCTGCCCCTGCGGCGGCGTCCCGACGCATCGGCGGCGCCGGCGGTTCCGCGCAAGGGGTTGAAACTTCTGCCGCCGGACTCGAAGTCCCTGATCGCGCCCCACGTTTTCAATCCCTGCGCGCATCGGTTCCAGCTTCTGGTCGCGCCGGATGGCGTGATCTACCCGTGTCATGCTTTAATCGGTCTTGTGCCGCTCGCGCACATCGCGGAGCCGGTTGGACCCGAGATGTTCGAGGGCACGCTCGATTGGAATGCGCTGGGACAATGCGGACCCGCGCTTTCCCCGGAAAATGACGATCGCGAGATTGGGAACGAGGCGTTGCCGCTTGTCTGCCGTAGCCACATACGGACACTTCAGATGATGAGCGAGACTCCGCCTCTTTAGAATGGCTATGCCCACGTCAGATAAAGTGGCCCGGCTTCGCATGGTGTTCAGCGCGCTGGTCGGGGCCACTTTCAATCCTTGGCAGGCGTTTCAAGCGATTGCCCAAAGCGCCGGGCAGGTGTGGGTCTGTTTGGCGCGGTTTGTCACCGGTGCGCCCGCCGCCGCGATGTATGGGCTGCGATTGCCGGTCGAGGGCCAATGGCTCGTCGTCAACGGCGGCGTCACGGAGAAGGAGTCTCATTCGTGGCGCGTGGTTGCTCAGCGTTTCGCATACGATCTCGCCGTGCGCGCGGCCGCCGACAAGACCTATACCGGCGCGGGGGCGCTGCTGACGGACTATCCCGCCTATGGCCGCTCCGTCGTTGCGGCCGCCGACGGTGAGGTTGTTTCCGTCGTCGACGGCATCCCCGATCATACGCGCCCCGGCACTGGCGCCGTCGATTGGACGGCCCGCGATATTCGCGGCAATCATATCGTCATCAAACACGGCGATCGGCTCTACAGCATGTGTGGGCATCTGCAGCCCCGAAGTTGCACGCTGCGTCCCGGCGATGTCGTGCGGCGCGGCGATCCGATCGGCCGCTGCGGCAATTCAGGCCATTCGACCGAGCCGCATCTTCACTTTCATATCCAGGACCGAGCGAACTTCTATCTGTCGGCCGGCGTCGCGCCGGTCTTCGAGAAGATCGAGATTACGGATGCGAAGGGGGACGTTCGCCTCACCGAACACGAAGCACCGCGTAAGGGTGAGCAGGCCTCGGACCAGGGGCCGTCCGTGCGTCCGCCCGCGCCGGGCCCGCGCGGGGTTCCGCTCGGGGTGGGCGATTTTCTTTTTTCTATGTGGATTTTGGCCGCGAACGTCGTGTCGTTTTGCACGGTGTGGTACCTGCTCTACGTCCTCGCGCGCGCCGTCATGAACAGGTTTGCGGTGTCCTGATGTCGCTCTTTCCGCACGGCATCGCCTCGCTTCCCCATCTTGGGCTCGGTATGTCCGCCGAGTTCGGTTCCGCCTTGCGTGGGATCGATCCTTTGGCGGCGCAAGTCACGCACCCCGGACTTTTCGATTTCCTCGAATTCGGCGCCGAGGTGAGTCGCGGACTCGATGCGCATGCCGAACAGTGGGCCGCGCTGGGCTTGCCGGCCACGTATCATTTTCTCGACGCCAATCTCGAGGAACTCGAGGACATCGACGCCGGGTGGTTGGAGCGTACCGCCGAACTGGCGCGCGCGCTTGGCGCGTCGTGGCTGTGCGGCGACGCCGGCCGATGGCATGTGGCCACACGGGCGCGCGGCCACCAATTGCTTTTGCCGCCGGTCCTGACACGTGACTCGGCGGCGGAATGCGCCGAAAGCGTCATGCGAATCGAGGACGCCACCGGTTTCGCCTGTCTTCCGGAGAATCCGCCCTCCACATTCTATCTCGGCGATCTGCACATCCTCGATTACTTCGGCCTGGTGTCGCAGATGTCCTCGTGCGGTCTGGTGCTCGACTGCGCGCATCTCGCGATTTTTCAGGATCTGAGGGGACTTCCGGCCCTGACCGCACTGGATGGGTTCCCCTTGGATCGTGTTGTCGAGATTCATGTCGCCGGCGGCCATCCCACCACCACAAACGGCGTCTCGTTCATCGACGACTCCCATGGCCCCGCGCCGCTCGCCGACACGTGGCGGATTTTCGACTATGTGATGGAGCGTGCGTGCAACTTGCGCGCCATCGTCTTTGAATGCGAACGCAACACACTCGACCAGACCGTCGAGGTGTTTGAAAGACTCCGGGGCGCCTACCCCAAGGCGGCGTGATGAGCGCCCTGCATCACAAGGTCCAGCGCACGCTGGTCCGTGCGTATTTCGACCCTGCCTTCGCCGCGGCGTTATGTAGTCCGTCCGCCGACGTCGCGGGTGTGGAACCGGATGTGGCCCGGTTCTTCCGTGCGCTGGACGCAAGGTATCTCGATACGGACTCCGCCCGGCATAGCCGCGTCCTGCAAGCGATGTTGGAGGACTACCGCGTCGGCGCAACCATGATCGTCGCCGAAATCCGGTCGTTCGAGAGCCTGCACGGATTCTTTTCCTCCGGAGATTTTGTGTCGGCGTTGGAGCGCCGCGCGTCGCTGGCCGTCGCCTTTGGCGACTATCTCCTGGATATGATCCGGCGCCGGCGGTTGACGGCGCCGCATCTCGCCGACGTCGTTATGATTGAACGCGCGCGCGCGATGGCCCGGCATATGGCGCCGCGGCCCGAACCCGTTGCGTCCGATATGCTGACCCTCGCCCCTGGGGTGAGCCTCCTGACGGTCGCGGCCGGGGTCGATCCGGTCTTCACGGCGGTGGAGGCGTATCTCCAACGCACCGCGATTTTTCCGCAATACGCTTTGGCCGAGGATGCGCCACGCTTGTCCTATCCCGATATTCCGGCGGACGGTCATGTTGCCTATCTGGTGGTCCCGGGTCTGGCGGCGGACGAAGCGGCCGTGATCGCGCTCGCCGACGACGCGCATGCGATCGCCGTCGTCATCGCCGAGAACGACGGTCTTGCCATGGGTCAAGTCCTGGCGCGGGCGGCTCAGGCCGGGATCGCGGGCGACGCCGCCGACGCCATCGTGGAAGACCTCCTGGCCTGCGGCGCGCTCACGGGGCGGGCGGATCCCGCAAGGTAACTTTTCGAATTTCCGGGTGTTGAGGGAAGGTGCGTGCCCTCTGCCCAAAGGTGTCCGGGTATGACCACGAAACTCACCTGGGGAATTCTTGGCGGCGTTGTGTTCGGCGGCATTTTCGGCACGCTCGTGGACAATACCGCCGTCAGCATCGCCGTCTTCATCGCCATCGGGGCCATGGCCGCGGGCCTTTGGCGCTTTGTCGAAATTCGCCGGGGAGGGTAGGGCAACCCGATGACCCCGCCGACGGCGAGGTGCTACACTTCCGGCGTCTCCTGAAGGCGGTGTGGGCCAAAAGGCGCGGTCATTGCGTGAAATCTCCGACATCGATCGTCCGGCCGAGCTGGACGACGAGGCGATTCCCTTCGCCGCGGCGCACACAACGCCCGCGCGCAAGGTCGCCCGGCGCGCCCGGAAAAGGCGGCGCAACAGCATGGTCGCGGTGCTCGCACTTATATATGCGGTGGGCGCGGTGGCGGCGGGAGCTTTCGGCCAGGACACCTATCTGTTCGCCTGGCTCCTGACGGGTCCGGCGCTGCTGATGGCCGCCCGGGCCCTCCGGCGGTGGTCGTCGGCCCGCGCGGACCATCGCCCGGACCATCGCCCGGACCGCCCCCGGCGCGACCTCTAATACTTCCGCCTTCCGGCCCCCTACTTCGGCTCCCGTGCCGGGCCCGACGTCCCCTGTTACATATTCTTACAGGTCAGTCTTCATTGTCGAAGGTCGCAACGGGTGGGAAAAGATGTTCGTCACGCGCAAACAGGTGGAAACGGAGGCGAAGCTCGCCGCCCTGGATAGATCCCAGGCCGTTATCGAATTCGAGCCGACCGGGACCATTGTCTCGGCCAACGCCAACTTTCTCAAGGCGTTGGGATACAGCCTCGCGGAAATCAAAGGTCGGCACCACAGTATGTTCGTCGACCCCGATACGCGCGCGGGCGAAGGTTATCGGCGCTTCTGGGCCGATCTCGCGGGCGGCGCGTTCCAGTCGGGCGAATACAAAAGGATCGCGAAGGACGGCGCCGAAATCTGGATTCAGGCGACGTACAATCCCGTCCTCGACCGCAAAGGCCGCGTTGTGAAAGTCGTGAAGTTCGCCATCGACATCACGGAGTGCAAACAACGCGCGGCCGATTGCGAAGGCCAGATCGCCGCCATCGGCAAATCGCAGGCGGTCATCGAATTCAAGATCGACGGCACGATCATCACAGCCAATGCGAACTTTCTGAACACGCTCGGGTATTCGCTGGCGGAAATCGAAGGCCGGCATCACAGCATGTTTGTCGATGCGGCGACCCGTGAAAACGCATCTTATCGCCAGTTCTGGGCGGCGCTCGCGCGCGGCCAATATCAGGCGGCCGAATACAAACGCATCGGCAAGGACGGGAAGGAAATCTGGATTCAAGCCTCCTATAACCCGATCCTCGATCTCAGCGGCCGGCCGGTCAAAGTCGTGAAATACGCGACCGACACCACGCAACAGGTCATGACGCGCCTGCGCAACGAACAGGCGCAACGCACGATTACGCAAAGCCTGAGCGGCATCGCCAAGGCCATCGGCGACGCCAGTTCGCAATCCAACGCCGCCGCCGCCACCTCCGCCGATACAACCACGACCGTTCAGGCCATCGCCTCAGGCGCCGAGGAACTGAACGCCTCGGTAAAGGAAATCGCGGAAACCATGAACAGATCGCGTCTAGCCACCGACACCGCCGCGGAATCGATCCATCAAGCGGACCTGGCCACGGCGGGCTTGACCGGCGCGGCCCAGGCGATGAACGGCATCGTGGAGTTGATTCAAGGGATCGCCGATCAGATCAACCTGCTCGCGTTGAACGCCACCATCGAGGCGGCCCGCGCCGGCGAGGCGGGGCGGGGGTTCGCCGTTGTTGCCACAGAAGTGAAGAACCTCGCCAGCCAGGCGAAAAGCGCGACCGAGCAGATCGCCCGCGAGATCGGCAACGTTCAGGATGTGTCCAAGAATGTCGCCACCGTGCTGGGGACCATCGGCGGCACCATGACGTCCTTGCGTGAATACGTCGGCGGCGCGGCCGTCGCGGTGGAACAGCAAAGCGCGGTCGCGCGCGATATGTCGTCGAACATGCAGATGACGGCGGCGTCTGTCGCCGCCGTGAGCGACAATCTCGCGCGTATCGCCCGGGCGACGGACGCCGCCAGCGACTCGGCGCAACAGCTTAAGGAGGCCGCGCTCTCGCTCGCCGCCTGATATCCCGGGCACATAATTCGCCATTTGAGTGTTGCGCGGGCGAACCGTTCTCCCATAGGTTTTGTAACACGACTTTTTTGAGCGGTGGGGACCGGGGATGACGATGCGCGTAACGACGGCGGCCGGCAGGGCCGCCGCGCTCTTTCTGGCGGGTGCCTTCATGTGCGCGGCCGCCGTCGCACAAGAGCAGACAGCGACCGCGAAACCTGAAAGAGCCTCGATGGGTGTCGCCATCGAGCGGGCCGAGGGCGATCCCCCGCGCGTGAAAATCAGAGCGGTGAACCCCGGCAGCCCCGCCGAAGTCGCGGGCATTCGGCCCGATGATATCCTTCTCTATGTCAAGGAATCCGACGGTGGGCGCACGACGTTTCCCAGCACGGGCGACTTCGTCGATTGGATCACAAGCCAGCCCGTTGGGTCGACGCATGATCTGGGATTGATGCGCGGAACGTCTCTCGTCGACGCGAAGGTCACATTGCAACTTGCGCCGCCGCCTCCGCCCCCCGTGGCGCGGCTCGGCCTCGCGGTGAAACCGTATGCGGCGTTTGCGGGCCTCGAGGTCACGGCGGTGGAACCGCTTAGCTGGGGGGCGAAGGTCGGATTCGTGCCCGGCGTTGTGTTGACCTGGGCCCGGAACGACAAGGACCAGTGGATACAACTTTTATCTCCGGAGGACCTCGCGCGCGTCGAGGCAGCGCAGAAGCCGGGAAGCATGGTGGAATTCGCGGCTGCGCTCAGCACGACCACTTACACCAGCGTGATGGTGGTGTTCGGCGACGAACGCGCGGCGCCGGTTGGGGCGCCGGCGCCCGACCGTCTCGCGCAAGTCATCACGTCCGTGAATGGCCAGAACACGGATGTTCCGTTCGTCCTGAAGGCGAACGAGGTTATCGAAGCGCAGATCAGCGCCAGCGCGCCGGTGGCGGTCTTCATGTGCTGGGAGGAGAATGATCCGTTCAACGTGGATCCGCCCATCTGCTTCAAGCCGCAGGGCGTGACGGCCGGCGGCGGAGTCACCTATCGCCACCGCGCGAAGGAGCCCGAAAAGGTGACGTTGAAGGTGGAATCGAAGGGCGCATCTACGGGTACTTACACCATCGCGACCCGCAATGGTGTCGCCTATCTCTACGGCGCTGAAACCATGGCGCGATTAGAATCCATGGCGCCCCATGCGTTCATCTCGGAATTCACCTCCGATGGACTCGTGAAGAAGGGCGTTACGCGCTATCGGATCAGGGACGTCGGCAAGACCGGCGCCCTGATCATACAGTTGGAAGACGGCACGCGGAGACGCGTGGATATTGAACGCCAGCCCAGCGGCGAGGTCGCCTGGTCCGACGGCAAAGACGCCGGCATCGTTCTGGCCAATCTCACCGACGGGGTCGATCTGTATCAGGAAGGGGGCAAAACCCATTTCAGCCTGACCGCGGACAACAAATTCACGACGGGATATGCGCTTGTCGCCGAATACGACGAGCGCGATCGCAGAAATATTTTTGGAAAATTCGCTTACACGCGTCCGGCTGCGCCCGTGGCCCCGGCCACCGAGGACCAGGTTACGGCGATGTTGCTCGACGGCCCCGCGCGCATCGCGGCTTTGCAGGAAAAGCGTATCGCCGATTGGGCCTTCCTCCCGCAACTCGCCGGGAAATACTGGCTGTTTGTTATCAATGGGGTTGAACGCATCGGCCATTGGGAGTGGGAGACGCGCGGCCAGACCATGGTCGCGAAGTATTGGAACGCGGATTCCATCAACACGACGCCCGACCCCATTATCCGCATGACTCACGACGCGGATGTCGGCGGGATCAATTCGGTCGCCACCTTCGCCAATAAAGCAACGGCGCAGCGCCGTATCGTGAAAGGCCAAAACGGCGAGCTGATCGACAGCGCGTCCGACGGCACGCCGCCGTCAATCCTGCGGCAACTTGGACCGAACGAGATCACGGTGAGCTTCAACAGTCAGTACGGCCCCGTTACCCAAGTCCGTAAGGCTCTCGATCCCATGGCGCTCAATACATATGTCGAGCGCACGCGCGTCACACAGCAGCGCCTCGCCCAACAGCGTCAGCAGCAGGAAGCCGCGCGCCAGGCCGCGCAGCAACAAGCGCAGCAGCAGTCCGACGACGACGCGATGGGCAGCCTCTTCGGATTCCTCGGCGCGGGCGCGGCCATCGTCGGCGGCGCGGATCCCGCGCAGGCCTATCTTGGCGCGATCACGCAATCCGTGGCGCCGGACGCCGCGCCGATCGTGCAAGGGGCGTTGGGCGCAAACACAGGCTCGTTCTCCGGCAACGTCGCCGCGGGCATCGATAACGCCTTCGCCAGCGGCCTCAATCAACTCGCACCCGGTGTTGTCGACGCCGCGCGTGGGGCAAACCCCGCCGTCGCGGGGCTTCCCAATGCCGGCGGCGTGACGGGTGGCGGCGGCGCCATCGTGCGCGGGCCGAACCAGGCTGCGGGCATGTGTCCCGGCTTCACCATGGAGAACTACCGCACCCACGCCTTCAACGGCGGAAACAACCAACAGCTCTTCGCGCTGTGCGGTCAGGCTTACGAGTTCTACAAGATCCACCTGAATGCGGTGAATCAAGGCTACGGACAGGCGGACGCCAATATGAGCTGGGACCGTCACGTCGCCGTCACCCAGCAGATCCGCGCTTTCGTGCAGTGACCGGGATGGGGGCCGTCATGCGCGCGTTCACGGCTTGCGTCCTGTTCCTGTTGGCGTCGGTCGCGGCGTTCGCGCAAACGCCGCCCGTGAACTACTTCTATTGTTACGCCGCCGACCCGGATACGCGCACCGTCTATCTGTCGCAGACCCATCCTGTGGGGCCGCTCGCGGAACGGTCAAAATACGGCGAGGAGTTTGTCGCCTATCTCCGCGCGCAGAACACGGTCAAGCAGCGCATCCAGGGCCATTGCGTGATGCGCGCCACGGCCGACGAAATCGCCCGCGCGCAGATCGCGCTCTCCAAGGAAGACTGTTCCAATTGCCTCGGCGCAACCGCTTTCACCAGCGTTTATTGGCCACGAATCAACACGCCGAACACACCCGCGCCGCCATCCGAAGCCGCGCTTAAGCCTGTCACGCCGCCGCCGGGCGTTGTCACCCCGCCCGAAGCGCCGGCGCAAGATCCGCTTTTGCGCGTCGTGGTCATGGGCAACGACGTCACCGGCGAAGTCATTGTGGGGCAGGGGGGATTCAACCTCGAGCAGGTCACCGCCGAGCGCGCGGCGAAATCATTCCCGCAAACCGGCTGGCGAAAACTCCTGGCGTCCGAGCAGACCGGTTTCGGCGTCGCGGCCTGCGTCGACGACGGGAAGATCAATTTCTTCGTCGCGCACGGTAAGGAAACCCTCGGCGAAGCCGCGCTTTCCGCCTATGACGCGGCAAAGCCCCTGGCGCTGAAAGCCGGAAAGCGGCCGTTTGTGTGTAAACGCTGGCATGTCGCCAGCGTCGCCGACATGAACGCGTCCGACGCTGCGCCCGATACGGCGATGCTGGATCTCCTGAGCGGCCTCTTACGCCAGCACTTCGCCTGCGATATGTCGAAAGACGCCGACTGCACGAAGAAGATCCGCACCCGCTTTACGGCGGTCGGCGTGCGCGGTTAGAGCTGAAACCTCCAGTTTCACGGATTGTAACTGACTTTGTGCGACTGGATTCAGATCCCCTAAACAAGTAAACATCGCAACCTCGTGTTGGGGTTCAGGGGAGGATTCCATGTCTCGCTGCGGCGTTCGCCGGGTGCGTTCCAAGTTATTGTCGGCGACTGTTGTGGTGGCGGCGCTGTCGCAGGCGCATGACGCCGCGGCGCAACGCGCGAGCGACAACGCGCTGGCGGCGGCCGAAGACGCCTTCGGTACATCGGTCGGCAACGAAAGCGTCGGGCTCTATGGCGTCGGCAGCGCGCGCGGGTTCAGCCCCGTGGAGGCCGGCAACGTGCGCATCGAAGGCCTCTACTTCGATCAGAAGGCCACCCTCGGCAGCCAGATCGTGCGCGGTTCCACCGTGCGCGTCGGCGTGACGGCGCAAGCCTATGCCTTCCCCGCGCCGACAGGGATCGCCGACTTCCGGTTGCGATTGCCGGGCGACGAAGTGGTCCACAGCGCCGTGGTCGCCGCCGGGCCGTACGATTATCTCTCCTTCGATCTCGTCAGCCAGATTCCCCTGGTGACAGGCAAGCTCGGCATGGTTGCCGGCGCCAGCGTCAGTCACGACGCCCCGCGCGAATGGGTGGCCGATTCCATCACCTGGACCGGCGGCGCGCTGATGCACTGGCAGCCCAGCGACATCATGGCTGTCACCGGCTTCTGGAGCCGCGCCGAGACGCACGACCAGGAAGTCCGCCCCGTGATCTACACCAACGGCGCGCTTCCCCCGCGGTTCGATCGCAGCGCCTACTTCAGCCAGGAGTGGGCGGATATGGAAACGCGCGACACCAATTTCGGCGTCCTGTCCACCATCGCGCCGAATTCCGATTGGACGATCCGCGCCGGTATGTTCCGGTCCTACGCCGCCATGCCGGAGAACCACGTTCTTGCGTATCGTTTGACCCAAGCCAACGGAACGGCGGCGCGGGTCGATGTCCTCAAGGATCCGCCCAGCTATTCGGGCTCCTATTCGGGTGAGGTGCGCGTCTCGCGCCGCTTCATCGAAGGCGATCGCGCGCACACAGTCCATATCGCGGTGCGCGCCCGCGATGCGCGCCGGACTTTCGGCGGCGCGGATACCGAGGACCTCGGGCCCGGCGTGCTCGCGGTCCATGAGCCTTTCCCGGAACCCACGTTCGTGTTCGGGCCGCAGCGCAAGGACGTCGTCAAACAAGGGACCGCCGGGATTTCGTACGGCGTGAACTGGCTGGGGATCGGCGAATTCAGCGCCGGCATCCAGAAGACGCACTATACCCGTAGCCAGATGCCGCTCGGCGGTGCGGTCCTCACCAAAGGGACGAGCACGCCTTGGATCTACAACGCGACCGCGGCGCTGACGCCGACGGACTCATTGGTCATCTACGCCGGCTATACACGTGGCCTCGAAGCCTCGGCCGTCGCGCCCGACAACGCCACCAATCGCGGCGAGGCGCTCCCCGCCAATATCACGCGCCAGGCCGACGCCGGCATCCGTTTCCAGTTCGGGCCGAACCTGCGCGCGGTGGCCGGGGTGTTTGAAGTCAGCAAGCCCTTCCTCGATCGCGACGCCGCCAATCTGTTCCGGGCCGTCGGGCGTGTGCGTAACCGCGGCATCGAAGCCTCGATTTCAGGAACGCCGATTCCGGATCTCACCATGGTCGCGGGCGCGGTCTTGATTCAGTCGCGCGTGTCGGGTCTGACGGTGGACAACGGCCTTATCGGCAAAGTGCCGCCGGGCGTGTGGTCGCGCACGCTCAGCCTCAGCATGCAGTACGGACCTGCGTCGTGGAACGGACTGTCGCTGGAAGCCGACATCGAGAACCGTGGCGACTATTTCGCCGACCGCCGTAACACCTTCAAGGTTCCCGGCGAGACGATGATCAACGTCGGCGGGCGCTATCGGTTCGACATCGGCGAATATCCCGCCTCCTTGCGTGTGCGCGTCGAGAACCTGACCAATTACTACAATTGGCACGTCCATTCGTCCCAGGGCGGCTGGTTCCACGCCCAGGCGCGCCGTCGTTACTCGGCGCGCCTGAGTGTCGATTTTTAGATTACTTCGTTACCGGTTGGAACGTTCGCACGAAGCGGTCGAGAAGCCTGACCGTAACGCCGGCCGCGCCCGCGGGCACGGTCGGCTGGGCTTCGGTCGGCATCGACGTGCCCGCGATGTCGAGGTGCGCCCACGGTGTCTGCGGGGTCACGAAGAAGCCGATGAAGTGCGCGCCCGCGCCCGCGCCCGGCGCACCGTCCGAAATATCGCGGATGTCCGCGATCGGCGATTCCATCGCCTTGGCGTAGCGTTTGTGCAGTGGCATGCGCCACAAATGCTCGCCCGTTTCCGTTCCAGCGGCGGTCAATTGCAGGGCGAGATGATCGTTGCGCGAGAACAATCCGGTGTAGTCCGACCCCAGCGCCGTCACGATGGCGCCCGTCAGCGTCGCCACATCCACGACGGCGGCGGGTTTGAAACGCTGTTCGGCGTAGGAGACGGCGTCGGAGAGCACGATGCGCCCCTCCGCGTCGGTGTTCAGGCGCTCGATGGTGCGCCCGTTGTAGGCCCGCACCACATCGCCCGGCCGCGCCGCGCTGCCGCCCGGCATATTCTCGGCCAGCGCCGCGACGGCCACCACGTGGACAGGTGCTCCGCTGCGCGCAAGGCTTAGCGCAGTTGCGACAACACCGGCCGCGCCCGCCATGTCGCCCTTCATGCGCCACATGTTCGCGCCCGGCTTGAGCGAGACGCCGCCGGAATCGAAGGTGATGCCTTTGCCCGCCAGCACGATGGGGCCGGCGCCGGGTGCGCCCTTGCCGCGGTACTCCACGATCAGCATACGCGGCGGCCGCTCTGAGCCCACGCCCACCGACAGGATCGCGTTCATGCCCAGCTTTTCCATTTGCGGCACATCGAAGGCCTCGATGGTGACGCCGCTGACGCCTTTGAACGCCTCGCGCGTGCGCGCAACGAACGTCTCGGGGTAGATCACGTTGGCGGGCTCGGTGATGAGATCGCGCGCGAAATAGACGGCGTCGGCCAGCGCCTGGCCCTGCGCCCGCCACCGTGTTTCCGCGTCGCGCGCGAACGGCGTGACGATGGTCAGCGGCGCGTCGCGGCCGGGCTGCGCGGGTTTGTCTGGGCTCTCGGATTTATATTGTCCGAAGCGATAGTTCCCCAGCCGCGCGCCGACGCCGAGGTCGACGGCGGCCGTCGCATCCGCGCCCAGACCGCTCGCGATCACCGTCACCGGTCCGTTCTCCTGCGCGCTTCCACGCGCGGCCAGCCCGCCGATGTCCTGAAACCGCGTGGTGTCGGACCCGTCGCCCGGAACGCCCACGATGAGAATCTGGCTCCACGGGCCCAGGCCGCGCAACGTCAGGCTGTCGCCCGCGCCATAGCCGAACGCGGCCGAGGTCAGCGCGCGCGACACCGCGTCGCGCGTCGCGGCGTCGAGTACGGCGGCGCGTGTGGCGAGGTCACCCACATTGGCGAGCGGCAGCACCAGCGCGCCCCCTTGCGGGACGTGTTCGGCGAAAGCGATCGGCCGCGCGGCGTGCGCGCCGCCGGGCGCGGCGATGGAAAGGCACGCAACGGTAAGAATTGTGAAAGCGGTATTCCGCAGCATCGTCGGCTCCCCCTTTTGCAGTGGATGAGCCTTGAGCATATGTCGGCGTCCACACGGTTTCCAAGAACCTGCCGGCGGATTCGCGCGCTGTTACAAACGCGGGGTGCGGCGCTCCTGGATGCCGCGCAAGGTGTCCCGGTAGGTTTCGATGTGCGGCCCGCCCAATCGCACCGCGGTTTGCGCCGCCTGCTCGGCCGCGGCGAGGTCGCCCAGTTCCGCCAGCACATGCCCCAGATTGTTGAAGGCGTCGGCGTTGTCGGGAAGGTGTGCCGTCGCCGCCCGGAACGCTTCGGCCGCGGCGCGACGGTCGCCTAATCCATATAGCGCATTCCCCCGGCCCATCAGGGCGACCGGGTTTTGCGGCCAGCGCGCGAGCGCGGCCGTGTAAGCCTCCGCCGCCGCCGCAAGCGCGCCCGCGCGTTCAAGACCGGCGACGGCGGTCATATATGTCGCCTCATCCACGTGCGCGGGAAACTCGCCGGGCCGCAAGATGAGTTGCGCCCAATGCGCGCCGCGTTCCCAGGTCCGTTCAAAGGTCGGCAACGGCGTCGCAAGGAACCGTGTCGTGCCCGAATGCAGGATGATCGCGCGCGCGCCGAGGTCGTATCCCACCGCCACCGCGTAGTGCCATTGCGGAAGCCACGACAGCCCGAGGTTCTGCAGCACGAGCACTTGACGGCCGCGATCGATCTCGCTGAACACGGCGCCGAGCGTGTCGACGGGATAGGCGATGCGCCCGTGTCGCCGCGCGGCGGCCACCATCGCCGAGGACAGGCTGCCGTCGCGGCCCGGCGTATAGACCTCGTCCACAAGCGCGTCCGGATCGGCGCGCAATCCTGTATGCGCCAGCATCATGGCCAGCGCGGCGGGCCCGCACTCCTTGGTGTTCTGCGCGAAGAAAACCGGATCGGCGACCGCGCCCCGCTGCGCCGCCGCGCCGGGCGCGCGCATCAGGGCGTCGGTTTGCGGCGCGGCGCATCCCGCCGCGGCGAGGCAGAAGATAACCGCCGCCGCCGCCCGTTTCATCGCGCTACCGGTCATGGCGTGTGGGGAGACGGCCGCTAGTTGGGATTGAGCGAGCCCTTCTTGGTGAAGCCGAAGACACTGGTCAACCCGAGCAGATCGGTGATCAGAAGGATCACGAAAATCAGCACGGCCGCGCCCACGATGGCGCCGACCCCCTGGCCCGCGGGCAGGCTGTCGATCCGCCCGGCGATCTGGTCGACTTCCGCGTCGGACAAGGCGGCGACGCGCATCTCCGCCTCATGCGGGGACACGTTGAACGCCTCCATCTGCGCCCGCACGTCCTCGCGCGCGAGGAACGCGGCCACGCGCGCGCGCGGCGTGCCTTCGATCTGTGCGATCACGCGGTCGGTCCCGACCATCGCCGCCGAAGCGGTTGTGACCGGCATCGACACGGCGGTCATGGCGACCGTCAGGACCGTTGCGATGGGTTTCCGCCATGTGATGAACAGGTTCATATCGTCTCTCTTCCCCTTGAAGTCAGGTGCAAATACCAAGGCGGCGGCCGCGGCCGCCCGCGAGAGGAAAACGCCGCCGCGCGCCTAAGGTTGCATGCGCGCGTGGCGATGTGTGTGCCGGCGATGTCGGGGAGAGAGGATAAATCCTGCGAAGCCCCAAAGGGGCGAAGCAGGATGGCTGGGGGACTAGGATTCGAACCTAGACTAGCGGAGTCAGAGTCTGTCGAAAACATACGGCAACCAAAGCGTTACCTCTGCGGTGTTGCCCCTATGTCGCAGCTTCGCCGCCGCCAATTGACGTTTAAGCTGCGAGAGAGCGGTTAACGGCCGCAATGGTAGCGTCGACGCAAAGGCTTCATAGCCTTTAGATCGAGCACCGGCTCGGGCTGTTTCTCCTTCACCGCGCTCACCGAAACATTCCGCTGGCGGCAAATCTTACAGCGCCAGGGCATATGGTTCACGGGCACGTTTTCGGCGCCACGTACCAAGCTGATCGCAATGAGTGCCTCATGTCGGCAGGCGAGAACCAAGCATTGAATCCGGAGGTGCGTGACGCCGTCGTTACGGCAGTCCGCTAGGGTCGGCCCTCCAGCGTAGATTTTATTGTGCCCCATCTACCGGAAGCTAAGAGGATTCGGGAAAAGAACAAAGAGGGAACATATTCTATGCTACATCCCATGCGCGCGCCCCCTAGCCAGCCTGCGCCTTCAACGCTCGCACTCCAGACGCATCTTGTGGTTTCGCCAGTCAGCCGGCGGGATAAAGCGGCCCCGGTGTACTCCAACCGCTTTGCTCTGTGCTCTTTTCTGCGCCGCGATGTAGAGCGCTTCCAACGGGCTCTTTGTCAAAAACTCCCGGTAAGGAAATCCCCAGCCGCTGGCGATAATCGCCTCACCAAGATCCTGGCCACCGACTGCACAGGTCGCGACGTATCGGTCGTATGTCTTATCGCCGGTCAGCTCGCAGACGAGCTCGCTTTTTCCAATGAACTTTTGAACGAACATTGTCGCCTCCTGTCCGCACGGATAGCAGGCACCATTTACCTCGCACTTCTGGTTTTTCTCCGGGGTATCGATGCCGAACAGACGTATCCTGATGCCGCTCTTAAAACGGTAGGTGTCGCCATCCGTAACAGTGGGTGTCCCGGAAATGGTATCTGCGGTGGCTGGCGAACCCAGCAAGAGCATCGCAAGTATTAACTTTTTCACGGCGATCCCTCGGGCTTAGGATGAGGCAATAGCATTTCATGAGTGAGCGAATGCCAGTTTCCGACATCGACATCTGGCGCGCTGCCAATTTGCTAATCAATCAGTATGGCGACAAGGCCTGGACCGAGGCGGTTCTAAAATACTTCGAGATGAAGCGTGCTAAAGATTCCAACGGAGTTAGGGTATGGCGCCGAATTGCCAGGGCGATCAGTGAATTTACAGACCCCAGCACGGCCGTGATGCGGAAT
The DNA here is from genome assembly GCA_964576515.1 of uncultured Rhodobacterales bacterium. Classification (GTDB taxonomy): domain Bacteria; phylum Pseudomonadota; class Alphaproteobacteria; order Rhodospirillales; family Rhodospirillaceae; genus SHVO01. The sequence goes on along the minus strand of CAZNUW010000003.1, from coordinate 78,874 downwards.
TGAAGGCCGGCGCTACGCCGCAATGATTTTCACGGCGACCCCGGCTTTCTCCGCTTGGGAAATCATGTTCGCCGTCCCTCGTCCGCCCGGCATGGCGATAACGAGGTCCGGTCGCCCTTCATCAAGCATACGCTTGTTCCGAATGGGGCCCGCCGCGCGGCCCTGACCTTTCCAATCAGCTGGGAATGCGACCACGGGGATTCCGCGAGAGGTTGCCCACTCCCCTGCAAGCGTATCCGCGCCTGGCGCGGCGCCGTGAATGACCGTCGAGAACGGGCGCTCGGCATGCATGGGGTCAAGCGTGGATGCGATCAATTTAGCGTCGGTGAAACCACGGCCTCCGCACACCAGTACACGCATTTCCTCTCCTATTACCCCTCGCGCTCTTGCGACCAATCGGAAGGCGCTTTGGCTCTCACATTAAATGTTGGGTGCACTACTCGGCACCCGTTTATCTCGGAATGTTACCGCGCTTCCAGCGAACTTAGGTCTAGGTTACAGGAGCTTCTCGCTACTCACGTTAGCGAAGAGCCGGGCTTCGATTTGAGCCATCGCCTTCACATCGCTTTCCTGATCGGGGAAAAGATGGCCGTAAATATCGAATGTAACTTGGATTGAAGAATGACCCATCACGGTCTGGATTTTCTTCGGACTCCATCCTTGCTCAATGAAGAGTGAAGCGGCAGCATGTCGCAGCGAATGGAAGTTGTAGGGAGGCAAGTCGCCGGACTTAAGTGCGCACCCTTCCACAAGAGCCATAAAGCATTGGTGATAAAGATTGCTGTGCAAAAGGATTTGGCCGCGCTCTGATGGAAATACGAGATCCAGGGGCGTTGCGGGACATGCCAGCTTCCACTCGCGCAACGTGTTAATAACCATTGGTGCGAGGGGGATGTCCCGACGACCAGCTCTGCTTTTGGGGACTCCCAATTTATTGTAGCGATCTGCCCGCTGACGCACCTTCACAAGGCCTTGCTCCAAGTCCACATGTGACCAGCTCAAGCCGCGCAGCTCGCTCGCGCGCATGCCGGTAAAGATTGCAGTTACGATCAACGGGCGCCAGCCGCAGGTGACCATTTTCCCAGCCGTATTCTTTCGGACCAGGGGCCAAAGCTCGGCTGACTTCAAAAGCATCTGGCGCAAATGGTCCTTGGAAGGAATGGCAGCGCGCTGGTCCTCGGAGCTTTCGTTCCTTCGCTTTGCAACGCGGGCAACGCTCGCCGGGTTATGACCGATTAACCCGCGCCGCTGCGCTTCGCTAAGGATACCTTTAAGGCTGGTCAAAACTCGCCGAGCCATCGCTCGCGAACGAGTCTCAAGCAAGCGATCTACGAAAGCCTGAACACCAGGCGTTGTCAGACGCGAAAGCTTGGTCTCGCCAATCAGCGGTTTGATATGAAGGTCAGCGTGCTGGCGCCGCTGGCGAACTGTAGTTTCCTCAAGCTGGTCACGTTCGCCGGCCTGTACCCAAATATCGGCAGATTCAGACACCGTCACGGACTGGCTGTCTGCAACGTGAGTCCCGGCTGCGATTTCCGCCCGCACTTTGACGAGATAGACGTCTGCGTCGCGCTTCGCCAGGAACATCTTGGCGCGGCGGCCGCCCGCCGCGTCCTTGTAGTCAACTAACCAACGCGTCTCGCCCGAGGGCAGCGTGCGTTTTCTGATGCTGGCCATTCGATGCTCCTGAAGCAGTTGGGAATAACTCGAAGAGAATGGTATAAACCTGCGAAGCGCAGCGCAAGTATTATCTTGCGATGGACGGCGCAAGTTTGTAGATTGAGGAATGCTTATGAAGCCCATATCGCTGGACGACACTTACACGGACGAACAGGTAACTGCGGCGGCGCGCCTGCACGTCGATAACCTGCGAAAGCTGATTACCTGGGGGGCAGTCAGACCGGCGCAGGCCGGAGGGGGCCGGGGACGCGTTCGCAAATGGACGACGAGGCAAGCCTTGCGCATCGCAGTCACCGCGCAGTTCGTAAGCGCTGGTTTTAGCCTGCAGATGGCGCACACGCTGACTTACTGCCTACCGCTAGACGACCTGTTGCACGTTTACGACCCTGAAAAAATGCGGGCCGTGACTGAGCGGTCGAAAGACGATGCTGACCGTCGAATGCTTCGGCAGCTAGTGGATCCAGCTCAGCCAGAAATTCCTCACGACCGGTACATCGGAAGTCTCACGGTCCTGGTGGACGGCCGCTATCTGTATTCGGATTGCTTGGGGGACTGCCCAACGCTCATGGCGATCATCGACGCCGAGGCGCCTAAGGTTTACCCGACATGGGGTAGTCCCTCTACGTTTCAGTACGGCTCGGGCGTCACAGAACTCCTTAAATTGCGGCCGGCAACCGATGCGGAGAACATCGAGCAATCGTCATTATTGATCGATGATAAGTACGTCCGGCCGCGTAAAGCCCGAAAGTATCCCGCTGACGTAATTCCCCAAGACCTGCCCACGCAATTGATCGCAATCGATCATGTCGTTTGCAAATCGCTCCTCGTCATTAATCTCGCGCTTGGAATGCTTCAGTGCACCCGGAGCCTCCAGGGTCTCACCACGCACTATCAACCACATGAGCTGCCGTACAATGAGCACGAATGAACTAGATCTTCTAACTGGTGCTGACGCCATTGCAGCATTCATGGGTCTCAAGGTGCGTCGTGTCTATCACCTCGCTGAGACACAACGACTTCCTGTATTCCGCTTGGGCGCAACGCTGTGCGCTCGCAAGGCGACGCTCCTCAATTGGATTGGGGAAATGGAAAAACAGGCAATGAATTGCAATGAGGCACCCGTCGCCAGCGCAACCCGCTAACGTGCGCGTGTGGCCGTGAACCAGAACCTCGGGACTCTTACCGCCGGCTTGCTGCGCAGAGTGACTGCCGCACGTAAAGCAGGCGATGGGCCCGACCGCATCGGTGCGCCCCTTGGCTTTGCAAAAGTTTGCAAAGCTGCAGCCTCCGATCCCAATATCAGCGATGCAACTTATCGAGTGCTTGGGCTAGTAGCAGCATATGCCGACGAGCAGGGCGTTTGCTGGCCTGCGGTGGGGACGATTGCGCGGGAGCGTGGGGTAACGCGGCAAGCGATTCAGCATCATCTGCGAATTCTGATCGCAAACAAATATCTAACGAAGCAGGAACAGAAACGTAAGAACGGTGGGTACGGTCCCAACCTATATCATCTAACAATCCGATACGCTTCAGGTCAGCCACAAGCGGCAAGGATCGCTATCGGGGGTGCGGCCCGCATGCTCCCTAGCCGGAATCACCAGAAAGCTGCTGACGAGCTTGCTAAGCAATTTGAACGCGATGCAAGTGAATTGGATTGCATCGATGCGGCGGAATAAATGCCAGTTCTAGTTTTGCATGGGGGGCAAGTGATCTGCGTGGCTGGGATGCAAGGTAATGCGCTTGCCCAAACAGATTCAGATAACAGATCACAGCTACCAATTTGCTTTCCAAGAGAAGATTTGAATTATGTCACACATACGCGTGTGCGCACGCGCGCGTACATATCCAGAAATCAAATTTTGGGCTCGAATTACAATCCAAGGATTTCAACGGCCATGGGTGCAGTTACCCAAATGATTTAGGAAAACCAGATGGGCGGATATGGTTCCGGTAGGACCGGCGGACGGCCAACCTTTGAAAGCACAGCAACCTACAAACTCAGCGCAAAAATACTGCGCAGCATACCGCACGGGGTTGACTGCAAAGCCTGTGGCAAGCTGACTTGGGGCGACGAATTCGAACTGCGATATGAACTAGACGCCACGCAGCGACCCGGGCCGGTGTTCCGCGTAAGTCATGCAATGCGAGACGCCTACGAACGCGAGATAACTTACGAGATCGGGATGGTGAGCGGACCCACGAGGTTCGGCGGGCGCCGTTGGTGGTGGCGCTGCCCTCGCACCGGCCGGCGCGTTTTTAAACTATATCTCCCAAACGGTGGTCACCATTTCTTGTCTCGCGAAGTGTACCGCTTGGGCTATGCGTGCCAACGTGAGACCTACGTTGATAGGCTCATGCGCAAAGCGCGGAAGCTTCATCGTGTGCTTGGTGGCCATGGTGGAGCGATTGGGGAGGAGGTGGCGCCCCCTAAGCCGAAGTGGATGCGGTGGAAAACTTATGAGCTGATGGTTGCCCGTTGGGAGGCTGCCGATGCCGCAGCAGAGGCTGCTTGGGGAAACGAAGCCATCAGGCGATTTGGCCGTTACCTTTAATCGATGCAACTTAGCTATGGTTTATGCTGCAGCAGTCGCGGACCTTGGGCGAACACGCACAAACAGAAATGCTCTCGGTCGCTCGGTAGTCCCGTTGGTCCGTAGGTACCAACCAGATACGTCGGCCGCCTCTAAGAGCTGCCTGAACTTTGGCGCTTGTAGCCGATTCACATAACCCAACGTTCCATGTGCGAACTCAACACGGACAGCCATTGGATCCTGAGCGTGAGCCTCCGGATAAAATTGGATTATGTCCCACCGTTGAGGAACGGCGGCAGGCTGATAGTGGCGAGTGCCAGCAATTTCCAGAACTAAATCGGCATAAGTGGGAACGTCGTCCAGCGGATCAATTAGCGAAAAGCCATCGCTGGGGAGCTTTGCACCTGTTAGCGCAAGGATCACGAATGGATCTGGCCGCTTCCTGGGATCAATCTGATAGTGACGCAAGAAGTCGTCGAAATCAGAACGATCCACAGGTGGCAGGCGCCTAAGAAAAGCCTCTAACACTCGCTCGCGATGCGTTTCAGTGGAGACTGAAAAGGCAGGATAACCTCGATATCCAAGCGCACGTAGCTGGGCTAAATCGCGCCCGTCGTTGGCTCTGATAAATTCGGGTCCGTGGTAGTATCGGAAGCAGGCGGTTGAACTTTCAAGCACAAGCTCCCCAACGGCCCAACGCTTGCGGTCATGGCTCGCGGCGGCATCGCTCGGCGCCGCTTCCCATGCCAAAATGAGGCGACGCGATTGAACCGGGCATCGAATCCACATCTGGCTTTCGTCAGCGGAGGGACTGGCTGATAGCATCGCGTCGGATCCTAAGCATTTGGCTAATTAACGACGCCCGTTCGGGAACGAATCTGACCGCAAAATCAAACTCGGTACACCAGTACAAGAAGTCGTCAATTGCTTGCTCGGGAAAGTGAATCACATCTCCCATTGTATTGCCACTACTTCCAAATACATTCGCAAACATTGCGCATAAGCGAGCGTGCTGAGCGGAGTGATCGTTGCCCGACAGCCAGCCGAAGTGGTGTGTGCCGTCTTCTGCAAGTCTTTTGAGGCGATTGGGCGTCAGGAACTTTGGCAGATCCTTGTCTTGAATAATGAAATTCAAGCTGGTGCCATTATCGAAGACGGGCGACATGGAGTAGGTAGGTTCGACGTCCGATTCCTGGCTGATCAAGAAACCCCAGTTCTCCGAATGACGGTCGCTATTGGCGATTAACGCATCGAATGCAATTGTTCTGGCCCACCACTTCTTCCACTGAGTTACTTTGTGAGCCCGGGAAAGCAGGACATTGTCTCGCAGGCTCCCGCGCCGAAAGTCCACCGGGGTGCCGTATGCTTGAAAGCGTTCAATGGCATGCACAAACCGACGAGCAGGTAGGTGGGAATGCCCATAAAAAAACTCCACTAAGACACCTGGCTTATCCTGCACTCGATCATAGGCCAGAAAGGCAGGAGGAACGGGGACCCCGATAAGAGTTCCCAGGTGATAAGCGATCACTTCCGACCAAATCTGCTGGACCTTTGAACCTTCGGGAGTTTTGAAAACGTACCGGTGGCCGCCGATTAGGTAGCTTTTGGGCGCAGGGTCTGGGCAAACCACAACCCGCTTTGGCTTTCGTCCCTGTAAGAACGGTGCCTCCGTATAGAGGTCCCATTCGTCCACGAAGACCACATCATTCTGAAATTGGGACCTGGGCTCGACCGTCATTGCGTCAGGTTACAGAACGGTGCCACCAAGACGCTAGCGGATAACGTATCCGCATCTCCCCCATAAGCCACTAATATGATTCAATAAATTTTAACGTGTTGCATGGGTGTAGCGTTCGCTATGGGGGGAATTGCAGGCCTCAATCGCGCGCGGGGACGGTTGTTAAGCGCTGTCATTCCCCATCACAAACACCATACAAACTGCTTCAATCCTACGACCCGATCTTTTCCAGTTCCTCCGCCACGCCCCGGAACTGCTCCAGCGCCGCTTCCAGATTGTCGATGATCTCGGCCGCGATCACATCGGGTGGCGGCAGATTCTCCACATCGTCCAGGCTGTCGTCCTTCAGCCACGTGATATCCAGGTTTAGCTTGTCGCGTTTGGCAAGCTCCTCGTAACTGAAGCGCTTGAACCGTTCGGACTCCTTGCGCTTATGGCGGTTGGTCGGATTGTAGCAGGCCACGAACTCGTCAAGGTGCTCGCGGTTCAATTGCTTGGTTTTCAACGTGAAATGCTGGTTGGTGCGGAAGTCGTAAATCCACAGCTCCTTGGTCCAGGGCTTTTCCGCTGCGGGCTTCTTGTCAAAGAACAGCACATTCGCTTTCACGCCGGGACTGTACCAGATGCCGGTCGGCAGACGGATCAAGGTGTGGAAGTCGAACTGCTCTAGCAGCCGCTTCCTGATCTTCTCGCCCGCCCCCCCCTCGAACAGCACATTGTCCGGCAGCACGATCGCGGCGCGGCCCGTGCTGTCCAAGATGGTCATCACATGCTGGAGGAAGTTCAGTTGCTTGTTGGATGTGGTCACGCGAAAGTCGGCGCGCTCGTAGACCTCCGTTTCACGGACCTCTCTACCGTCATCGCCCGCAACTGTGAAACTGCTTTTCTTTCCGAAAGGCGGATTGGTCAGGACCATCTCGAAGCGCCTGCCCGGGTCCGCCGCTAGCGCATCGCCCTGGTTCACGAGGCTTTCGGTTCCGCCGATATCGTGGAGGTAAAGATTCATGGCGCAGAGGCGTACGACCTCGTCCACAAGTTCCACGCCGGCTAGTTTGGAGGTGCGGAGCTTCTTGAGGACTTCGCGGTCGTTGCTCTGCTTGACCATGTACTCATAGGCCGCGAGCAGGAAGCCGCCGGTGCCGCAGGCCGGATCGCAGACCGTCGTCGCCGGCGACGGCCGCATGACCTCCACCATGGCCTGGATCAGAGGGCGCGGGGTGAAGTACTGGCCCGCGCCGCCTTTCACCTCGGTGGCATTCTTCTCCAGAAGGCCTTCGTAGATCGCGCCCTTCACGTCTGTGCCGAGGGCCAGCCAGGTCTCGTCATCGATCAGACTGACCAAGCGCTTCAGCTTGGCCGGATCGCTGATCTTATTCTGCCCGCGACGATAGATGACGCCGACGATTCCGGGCTGCTTCGCTAAGTTCTCAAGTGTGTGCCTATACTGAACTTCCAGATCGTCGCCATCCTTGCTGCGAAGATGTTTCCATCTCCACTTGGTCGGAAGCAGAGAGTCCTGCCCAAGCTCGCTCTCCCGCTCATCGTCCATCTTGAGGAAGAGCAGAAAGGTGATCTGCTCGATGTAGTCGCTGTAGTGAACGCCAGCGCCCTTGAGAACTCCCGCATAGCCCCAGACCTTGGCGACAAGCGAGCTGTGGCCATTAGTGCTCATTCTGCTGCTTTCATCTTTGGAGACGGGTCAGAAATTGGGCGGGTCTTTCGACGAGCATTAGTTATGGGTTCAGTGGTGAGACGTTCAAGAAGAACTGAAGCAGGCTCGTCAGCGGGGTCTTGCGAGACCAATTGACCGGCGAAGGCTGCACGAAGCGTCGATTGGCGCAATCTCTCTGCGCCTAGTCGTTGAGAAGCGACTACCTGATCGCCGACATGCGTCGCAGCTTGTAGGAGCGAGTCAGCAAGTTGCGCCGCCGCTTGCCCTTCGTTCACGGGTGGGACGGCGCAAATCAAGTCTGCAACGTCGTCATAATTGATTTGGGGTACATTAGAGCCGTCACAGATCTTCGAGAGATCTAGACCCAAGAAGTAGGTCCACAAGTATTCCCCGAGCGGCTCGACTGGTACAAATCCCATCAGGTTAAGGTCATAGGCACCCGTGTGCTTCAGGCGCCTCTTCTTGTTAGTCATGATAGCCCCACCCCGTTTCGGGAAGACGATGGTACCTGCTGGTCGAACATGAAGTCCGAGGTTTACCGCTTGCGAGCGACTCAAGTACCAGGCCGACGAGGAAAGCCATTCCTCATTGCCCCTAGTATTCATGCTGCTGACCTTAAACCAAGGCACCTCGCCGTCGGATCCTGCAAGTTCGTCGATGCCCTTCGGAGTTTGTCCACTTTCAACGAAACCAAGTTGCTCTAGCCGTGCCCATGCCCATCCCAGAGGCAATTCGGGCAACGTGGATGTATCTGGCATGCCCGGCTCTTCGTATTTCTCCTTCCATTCTTCGTCTTTCGGCGTCTTGCCCTTCGTCTTCATCTTGGCAAGTTCGCGCCTTTCCCAGGCTTCGCGACGGGTCTTGAGAATGCGCTTGAGTAGATCCTGGCCGGTCTCGCCCTGGCCCTTATAGTTTCTGCGCCATTCGCGCGTCAGCTCGCCGGTGACAGCCGCCTTGAGGACCGATTGCCGATAGGTCTTCAGCAGCGCCTCCGTCTTGGTCAACGCCTTCTCGCCAGCGCCGATGCGGCTGAAGAGATTATCCAATTGCGCTGCAATGCGGACCTGTTCCTGCTTTGGTGCGAACGGAATTGAATACTCTTGCAGCAGAGCTGGGCGAACTCGCATGAGCGAGCCCCCCACCCCCGACACGTTGAGCGCAAGGTAGTTCCGAAAGCTTGTTTGACGCATGAAGTACTGTAGATAGGTCGGATCGACTTCACTTGGCGAGAACGCAATCCATTCTGTTGATGCAATCTGCGGCCGCCCTCGTTCAGGCCCGACTACCCAAACGCGGTTAATGCGCGGATTAATCTTGCATACGAGCGTGGTGCCAGGAAGAACGTGCTGCTTTGTCGAGCCGACATTTTTGCCAAGAACTATCTCGGGCGCACCAATCTCAAAAGAGGGCACACTGTAAAGTTCGAATTCGGTATCTGGTTGTCTGCTGGGATTAACCGTGGCCGATCTGCCAGGTTGCAGGACTCCCAGCGTTGACCATGCCCATCCTGCTGGCAACTTCTCATGAATCTCTACCAATCCTGTGCTCACGCCACCAACACCTCGTTCATGGTCTCTAGCATCGGCCGTATATCACCGCCGAAGACCTGCCTCGCCTTCAATAGCCCGCCCTTGGTCGTGAAGCTGGGCATCGACTGAAGGTCATCTGCTGTCACCTCAGCGTTGGCGGCGACATGGTCGCGGATCAATTCCAACCATTGCAATTGCTCCGGAGAGTAATTACGGCCGGCTTTCTTCTCACGTCCGAGCCATAGATTAAAGCGCTGGATCACTTGGGTCTTGAACGGTTCCAGCACCTGCTCGTGACCGATGGCATAGCGCACCAGCGCGATAATGTCCGTGAGCGTCTTGGCGGCGGAGGCCTCGCGCACGCGGTCGCTCTCGAGACGCTTGTACGCGTGCCATATGGCGACAGGGTCCAGCAGCCAAGGTGTGCGCCCCATCGCTTCCGATAAATCCTTCACCGCCGCGTAAGTTAGGCGGCGCGTCTTGTAGGGGCGGTTGTAGAGAATTTGAAGGGCCAGCAACTCGTCTTTGTTCATGTCGAGGAATTCTTTGAACTTCGACCGCGTCGCCTCCGCCTGTACTTGCGAAAATTCAGCGCCAAGCACCTTGTCGATGGTGTGCGAGTCGATGACTATCTCGTGCTTCTTTTTGATGTCCACCAGGATTTGGCGGACAGCTGGCTGATCGAAGATGCCGCAGGCGTTATCCTTCAGCGCGGCCTCGACAGCCTGAATCTGCGTCTCTGTCGGCGCTGGCCCATGGGCGGCTTCGGCTGCCCGCATGATTTCGTCCGGTTCGATGGCGGTAAGCAATCGGTTCGCCAAGTCTTTGAGCGTGGCGCCGTTCGTAATCTTGGCGATCTGAGCGGTGTCCTCCTCGTCCACTTCTCGCGCGAGCGCAGCCAGGCGCCCGGCGAGAGAGCTAAGATTGTCCGTATCCCGGTAGCCGCCAGCAATGCGTTCCAGGAGCTTATCGAAGGGAACGGTTCGCTTGCGCTCAAGCGGCTTGGTCGCCTGTTTGATACTCTCCGTCACGCCGACCGCATCGACCAAGATGAACTTGGTCTTGGTCAGGCGTTCGCCTGGCCTCAAACCCGGCGACACCTGCATCAAGTCGCTGTCCTGGATGATGCGCGCGCCGCGGCCCTTCATCTGCTCGAAGTACTGGCCAGAGCGGACATCGCGCATGAAGATGAGGACTTCGATGGCGCGCACGTCAGTGCCAGTGGCAATCATGTCCACGGTCACCGCGATGCGCGGATATGCGTCTACCCGGAAGCGCTGGAGCAGTTCTTTTGGGCTCTCGCCGGTCGTCCGATAAGTGATCTTCTTGGCGAAGTCATTGCCTTGCCCGAAGACTTCGCGGGCAATCGTCACTATCTGCTCCGCGTGATTGTCATCCTGGGCGAAGATCAATGTCTTTGGTACTGATTCGCGGCCGGGAAATAGATCTGCTTTGAGCTGATCGCGGTAGGTTTCGAGGACCAGCCGGATCTGGTTGGGAACGGTGACGGAGCGGTTCAGCTCCGCGGGGATATATGACAGGTCCTCTTCCAACTCCTCATACCGCACCTTGCGCGTGCGGCGGTCCATGACGCCGACGCTAAATCCCTTTTCAACCTTGCCCCCTTGCGTCGAAACCTGAGTCTTGATGCGGTAGATCTCGTAACCGACATTAACGCCATCAACAACCGAGCGCTCGTAGGGATACTCAGCCACCAAGTTCTTGTTGAAGTAGCCCAACGTCTGAAGGCCGGGCGTGGCTGTGAGCCCGATGATATGCGCGTCGAAATACTCCAGCACCTGCCGCCAAGTGCCGTAGATCGAGCGGTGGCACTCGTCCGTGACAATAATGTCGAACATCTCAATGGGAATGGCGGGATTGTATTCGACCTCGCGCGCCCGCTGGGCGGCGGCGCCTGACTCGAAGGCGGAGACTTCCTCGGCCAGGGGATCAAGCTCTTCGCCGCAGAGCATGGCGTAGAGGCGCTGGATCGTGGTGATTACTACCTTGTTGACCGGATCGATAGCGTTGGTTCGCAGGTGCTGGACGTTATACAGGTCCGTGAACTTGTGAGCCTCACCCGGCGGGAAGTAGCGCTGGTATTCGGATAGCGTCTGGTCGCCCAGAGTGGTGCGGTCCACCAGGAACAGGATTCGCTTCGCCTTGGCGTGGCGGACCAATCGATAGCTGAAATTGCATGCGGTGAATGTCTTGCCGGCGCCGGTGGCCATCTGAATCAGGGAGCGCGGCAAATCCTGAGCTAGGGACTGCTCCAGACCCTCGATGGCTTCGACCTGACAATCGCGCAGGCCCGTCTTGATGAGTGGCGGCATCTGGGCGAGACGGGCCCGCAAGGTACTCTCGTCCTCCAGCCAAGCCTTCATAGTTTCCGGCTTGTGGAAGGCGAATACGCGCCGCGACCTCGGGTGAGGATCGCGCATGAAGCGGAAGAGTGTCTCGTCGCCAGTGCTCTCGTAATCGAACAGCAGGTTGTCCGCCCACCGCGCGATGTGCGGCGGCAACTTCTCCATATACTTGTCGGCTTGTTCGGCGACGCCCGTAAGGGTGACGCCTTGAGGCTTCGCTTCGAGGACCCCCGCTGCTCTGCCGTCAATGAAGAGCAGATAATCGCAAGGCCCAGCAGGAAGCTGGAACTCGCGTACAGCAACACCGAGGGCGGCATTGCGGTTGAATTGGTCCTTGTCCTGAAGGACCCACCCCGCCGCCGTCAGAAGCGCGTCAATTTTTTGCCGAGCCAACTGCTCGGGCTTCAACGCCATCATTTTTGATTGCCCCCGCCGGAAATACTATGCGGCAGTGAGAGCAAACGGAACACCTGTTGAACTCCGTGTTGCGCGCGTGTTGCGCGGAGTTCTTGGGAATAACGAGGAAAGCCCGCAAAAGCGCGGATTTCTCCGTGCCACCTGTGGCGCACTGAAAACGCGCTCGCTGCACTCTTCTCAACAGCTACCTCGTTGAAATTTTACAAGAAGAGATTGGCTGGGGGACTAGGATTCGAACCTAGACTAGCGGAGTCAGAGTCCGCGGTCCTACCATTAGACGATCCCCCAGCAGGGGCCGTGCTCACCTTATGGTCGGATCACTTTAATATAGTGTGACCGTCGGCGCGCCCGGAAATCTGACCCGCTTCGGGGCCAGCAAGGCGCGCAATCTCTTAGAAACCGCGTCCGCTTTCAAGGTTTTTTCGCGTCCGAAAACCTCAATTTCCACCGGAACTTGCGCGAACCGGGCGCGCCCCCGTCCGGGGCCTCTGGAAGCTTCCCCCCGGTGGCGGAAGCCGATAGCATAACTGTCATGATGGGTCCGGAAAGGGCGGCAAACGCCTGTCCGGAGTGGAGAAAAAGAGGGTCGATCGAAAACCATGGCAGAGGACAGCCGCCAGGGCCGCGCCGACCCGTCCTTTTTTGATCCCACCGCCGGCGTTTTCGCCGCGGTCGACCTCGGTACCAACAACTGCCGCATGCTGGTCGCCCGGCCCGAGCCCCACCGGGGCGGGGCGGACGACCCCGGCTACGACTTCCGCGTGATCGATTCTTTCTCGCGCATCACCCGGCTGGGCGAAGGCGTCAGCGCCACCGGCCGGTTGTCCGAGCAGGCGATGGACCGCACCATCGATGCCCTCAAGCGCTGCGCTGAGAAGATGGACCGCCGCCGCGTGTCCGCCTCGCGCCATGTGGCCACCGAAGCTTGCCGCCGCGCCGTCAACTGCGGCGAGTTCCTGGAGCGCGTCACCCGTGAAACCGGCCTCACGCTTGAGATCATCTCGCCCCACGAGGAAGCGACTCTCGCCTTGAAGGGCTGCGCGGCGCTGCTCGACCGCGCGGTTCCCTATGGCCTCATCTTCGATATCGGCGGCGGCTCCACCGAAGCCCTATTGGTCCGTATCGACGACCGCAACGTCCTCAACGTGCAGGGCTGCGTCTCGCTGCCCATGGGCGTGGTCACCGTGGCCGAGGATTGCGGCGGCGGCGATCTGTGCGGGCGCACCTACCAGGGCGTCGTGGAGCGCGTCGTCAAACTGCTCGAACCGTTCGAGGCCGTGCACCGCATCGCCGACAAGATCGCCGCCCGCGAAGTGCAGATGATCGGCACCTCCGGCACCGTCACCACCCTGGGCGGCCTGCATCTCAAGCTCGACCGGTACGACCGCGCCGCCGTCGACGGCCTCACGTTGGATTTCGAAACCGTCGCCGCGACCACGCGCTCCTTGTGCGGCAAGACCCTCCAGCAGCGCGCGGCCGAGCCTTGCATCGGCTGGCAGCGGGCCGATCTGATGCTCGCCGGCTGCGCCATTCTGGAGGCTATCTGCAAGCTGTGGCCCGTGGGCTCCTTGCGCGTGGCCGACCGGGGCTTGCGCGAAGGATTGCTGCTCGACCTCATCAACCCCGCGCTGCTAAAAGTCGCGCCGGGTCCCATGCATCAACTCGCGTAGTTATTATGAACAATAAAAGTGGCGGCGGCGGCCGCCGTCAGGGCGGCACCAGCGCGCGCGGCAACGCCGGCGCCAATCGCGGCCTGCATGTGCGCGTGCGCACCGCCCGCGGCCGCACGGTCGGCCAACAGAAGTGGCTGCAACGCCAACTGAACGACCCCTACGTCGTGCGCGCCAAGGAAGAAGGCATGCGCTCGCGCGCCGCCTACAAGCTGCTTGAGCTCGACGAGAAACTGAACTTCCTGAAAAAGGGCGCGAAGATCATCGATCTCGGCGCCGCCCCCGGCGGCTGGACGCAAGTCGCCGTCGACAAGGTCAAAGCCGGCCAGCCCGGCGGCGGGGCCGTCGTCGCCATGGACATCAACCCGTGGGACGAGATCAAGGAAGCCAAGTGCTTCATCATGGATTTCCTCGACGAGCGCGCGCCCGGCGTCATCAAGGACGCCCTGGGCGGCAAGGCGGACGTCGTGCTCTCCGACATGGCCGCCCCCACCACCGGCCACGGGCCCACCGACCACCTGCGCATCATGGGCCTGGCCGAGGCCGCCTGGGAGTTCGCCGAGGAAGTGCTCGCCCCCGGCGGCGCCTTCATCTGCAAACTGTTCCAGGGCGGGGCCGAGAACGAACTGCTCACCCGCATCAAAACCCGCTGCAAAGTCGTCAAACACATGAAACCCCCCGCCAGCCGCAAGGAGTCGGCCGAGGTTTACCTCGTCGCCCTGGGGTTCAAGGGTTAAAAAGCCCGATTTTTCAGTCCCTTGAGGCATCGCTAAATCTCATGCCCCGCGGCGGCAAAGGCGGGTTGCCACCCTCCCGCGACCATGCCATAACCCGCCACCGTTTTTTGGAGGCCGCATGGAGATCACAGAAGCACTGACGTTCGATGACGTCCTTCTGGTGCCCGCCGCATCCTCGGTTCTCCCTGCCCAAGCCAACACCGCCACCCGCCTGACCAAAACCATCACGCTGAACATCCCGCTGATTTCCGCGGCGATGGACACCGTGACCGAGGCCGGCCTCGCCATTGCCCTCGCCCAGGAAGGCGGCATCGGCGTCATCCACAAGAACAACACGCCCGAGCAGCAGGCCAACGAAGTGCGCCGGGTGAAGAAGTTCGAAAGCGGCATGGTGGTGAACCCGGTCACCATCTTCCCCGATCAAACTTTGGCTGACGCGCTGCGCATCCGCGAGCAGAACCGCATTTCCGGGATTCCCGTCGTCGAGCGCAACTCCGGCAAGCTGGTCGGCATCCTCACCAACCGCGATGTGCGCTTCGCCACCAACATGGCCCAGCCGGTCTCCGATCTGATGACCAAGGACCGCCTCATCACGGTCCCCGAGACCGTCGAACGCAAACAGGCGGTCGAGCTCCTGCACCAGTACCGCATCGAGAAGCTCCTGGTGGTCGATAAGGACTACCGCTGCGTCGGCCTCATCACCGTGAAGGACATCGACAAAGCCAAAGCCCACCCGCGCGCCTGCAAGGACGAGCAGGGCCGCCTGCGCGTCGCCGCGGCGACGGGCGTCGGCGAGGACGGTTACGCCCGCGGCCAGGCGCTCTTGGAAGCCGGCGTCGACGTGCTGGTGGTCGATACCGCCCACGGCCACTCGGCGGGTGTCATCGACGCCGTCGCGCGCATCAAGAAAGTCTCGAACTACACCCAGGTCATCGCGGGCAATATCGCGACACCCGAAGCCGCGAAGGCGCTCATCGACGCGGGCGCCGACGCCGTGAAGGTCGGCATCGGTCCGGGCTCGATCTGCACCACGCGCGTGGTCGCCGGTGTCGGCGTGCCGCAGCTCACCGCGGTCATGGAAGTCGCCGAACTCGCGCGCAAACACGGCATTCCCGTTATCGCCGACGGCGGCATCAAAAGCTCGGGCGATATCGCCAAAGCCATCGCCGGCGGCGCGGACTGCGTGATGATCGGCTCCCTGCTCGCGGGCACCGAAGAAAGCCCCGGCGAAGTCATTCTCTATCAGGGCCGCACCTATAAGGATTACCGCGGCATGGGCTCGCTCGGCGCGATGGCGCGCGGCTCGGCCGACCGCTACTTCCAGGAAGAAGTGCGCGACAACATGAAGCTGGTGCCCGAAGGCGTCGAAGGCCGCGTGCCGTTCAAGGGCCCGGCGGGCGCGGTGGTCCATCAGCTCGTCGGCGGCCTGAAGGCGGCCATGGGTTACACCGGCAACCCCACCATCGCCGATATGCATAAGAACTGTCGATTCCGCCGCATCACCGGCGCCGGGATCCGTGAAAGCCACGTCCACGATGTCATCGTCACGCGCGAGCCGCCCAACTACCGCGTCAACAACACTTAAGCGCCTCCGTCCGGGAGCGACGCCATGACTCCGGCCGCGCGCCTGCAATCGACGATCGAACTCCTCGACACCATTATCGAGACGGAAAAGCCCGCCGACGCGGTGCTGGCCCAGTACTTCAAGGGCCGCCGTTTCTTCGGGTCGAAAGACCGCCGCGCCGTGCAGGATCAGGTGTGGCAAATCATCCGCCATCGCGCGCGTCTCACCTGGGCGCTCGGCGCCGATCAGGCCAACGCCCGCATGCTGGTGGCCGCGGCGCTCGTCGCCCTCGACAAGCGGCCCATGGACTCCGTCGCCGGTCTTTTCTCCGGCGCGAAGAACGGCCCTGAACCGCTGCACGCCAACGAAAAGCGCATGGTGGAAAAGGCCTCGTCGCGCAATTTCGCCGACGCGCCGCGCGCGGCGAAGCTGGAATGCCCGGCCTGGGTGCTCGAGAAATTCGACGCTGCTTTCGGTGATCAGGCGGACGCGGAAGTCGCCGCCCTTGGAAAAACCGCGCCCTTGGATGTGCGTGCGAACACGCTCAAATCCACGCGCGACGCGGTGCTCGCCAAACTCGCCGCCGAGGAGTTGAAAGTCCAACCCACGCGCCTGTCTCCCATCGGCGTGCGTGTCGCGGGCCGCACCACGCTCGGCAATCACGAAGGTTTCAAGGACGGCATGTTCGACGTGCAGGACGAAGGCTCGCAGCTTTGCGCGCTGCTCGTCGACGCAAAGCCCGGCATGAGCGTCATGGACTTGTGCGCCGGCGCGGGCGGAAAGACGCTCGCGCTCGCCGCCCAGATGAACAACAAGGGCCGCCTCGTGGCCTCCGATCTTTCCGTTACGCGTTTGGAACGTTCCAAGCTCCGCTTGCGCCGGGCCGGGGTGCATAACGCAACCCTGCGTGTGCTCGAGGAGCACGACAAGTGGATCAAGCGCCAGACCTCCTCCACCGGCGGCAGCTTCGACCGCGTGCTGGTCGACGCGCCCTGCACCGGCACCGGCGCCTGGCGCCGCAACCCGGACGCCCGCTGGCGCCTGACGCCGGAGAACCTCGCCAATCTCACCGCCATCCAGGATAGCGTGATCGAACAAGGCGCCCAGCTCACCCGCGCCGGCGGCCGCCTCGTCTATGTCACCTGTTCCTTGCTCCCGGACGAAAACGAACGGCGCGTCGAAGCTTTCCTCGCCAAGAACGGCGACTTCAAAGCCCTCGACGCCGCGCAAATCTGGGCCGACGTCCTCTCCACGGCCTCTCCCTTACCCGGCCCGTATCTGACATTCTCCCCCGTACGCACCGACACCGACGGGTTCTTCATCGCGATTTTGGAACGCAAATCATCATAGCCGTTCCTTCCATTATTCCCTCCCCTGCAAGGGGAGGGGAAGGGAGGGGGCGTTTCCTTATTTGGAAAAGCACATGACCGATAAAATCCTCATCATCGATTTCGGCTCCCAAGTTACGCAGCTGATCGCCCGCCGTGTCCGTGAAAGCGGCGTCTATTGCGAAGTGCACCCTTTCAACAAGGTCACCGAAGCCTCCCTCAAAGCGTATGGCCCCAAAGGTATTATCCTCTCCGGCGGCCCCGCCTCGGTGGTCGATATCGGCACGCCCCGCGCCCCCGATGCGGTGTTCACGATGGGGCTTCCGATCCTCGGCATCTGCTACGGCCAGCAAACCATGGTCGCCCAGCTCGGCGGCAAGGTCGAAAGCTCCAACCACCGCGAATTCGGCCGCGCCTTCATCGACATCAAGGACGACTGCGCGCTCTTCAAAGGCCTTTGGAGCACGGGCGAACGCGAACAGGTGTGGATGAGCCACGGCGACCGCGTCGTAGCGCTTCCTTCCGGCTTCAAGATCGCGGCCGTCAGCGACGGCGCGCCCTTCGCCGCCATCGCCGACGATGCGCGCCGCTTCTACGGTGTGCAGTTCCACCCGGAAGTCGTTCACACGCCCCAGGGCGCGAAGCTCCTCAAGAAATTCACCCACGATATCTGCGGCGCGAAAGGCGACTGGACCATGGCCGCTTTCCGCGCCCAGGCCATCGATGCAATCCGCAAACAAGTCGGCAGCGGCCGCGTGATCTGCGGTCTCTCCGGCGGCGTGGACTCCTCCGTGGTCGCGGCCCTCATTCATGAAGCCATCGGCGAACAGCTCACGTGTGTCCTGGTGGATCACGGCCTGATGCGCTCCGGCGAGACCGAACAGGTCGTGCGCGTCTTCCGCGACCGCTTCAACGTCAAGCTCATCGCCAAGGACGCGTCCGAGCTTTTCCTGGGCAGGCTCGCCGGCATGACCGACCCGGAGAAGAAGCGCAAAACCATCGGCGCCACCTTCATCGACGTGTTCGAGGAAGAAGCCAAGAAAATCGGCGGCGCCGACTTCCTCGCGCAAGGAACCCTCTATCCGGACGTCATCGAGAGCGTCTCTTTTCATGGAGGCCCCTCGGTCACCATCAAGTCGCACCACAACGTCGGCGGCTTGCCCGAACGCATGAACATGAAGCTCGTCGAACCCTTGCGCGAATTGTTCAAGGACGAAGTCCGCGCGCTCGGCAAGGAACTGGGCCTCCCCGACGAAATGGTCGGTCGCCACCCGTTCCCGGGCCCCGGCCTCGCCATTCGTATTCCGGGCCAGGAAATCACCCGCGAAAAGCTGGACATCTTGCGCAAGGCCGACGCGATCTACCTCGAGGAAATCCGCAACGCAGGCCTCTACGACGTCATCTGGCAGGCCTTCGCCGTGCTGCTGCCCGTGCGCACCGTCGGCGTCATGGGCGACGCCCGCTCCTACGACTATGCGCTGGCTCTCCGTGCGGTCACGTCAACCGACGGCATGACCGCCGACTTCTACCACTTCGACATGGCCTTCCTCGCGCGCGTCTCCAACCGCATCATCAACGAAGTGAAGGGCGTGAACCGCGTCACCTACGATGTGACCTCGAAGCCGCCGGGGACGATTGAGTGGGAATGAGTTTGCATCATCAACTGGCTTTCGGCATCTATCGCTGAAAGCCAGTTTTTATTTATAAAACAACAGATTAACCTCGCCGCCTATCAGCATCTATCGCCCCCAAACGGAACAATCTGACGGTATTTCTGACGGTATAGCTTTTCGTCGTCCGCGCACCCATGCGCCATACCGTCAGGCGGTGAATTTCAAGCAATCTCAAAAAATTGACATTAACATATTGAAAAACAACAGTTACTTCAAATTATTGACGGTATTTTTCGTGACGGTATAATAGAGGTGTAAATCACCTGAACTTACCCCGGAAAGAACCTTTTCATGCTGACCGATGTGGCGCTCAAGCGATTGAAACCAAAGGAGAAATTATACAAGGCCGTTGACCGTGACGGTATGTATGTAGCGGTCACTCCGGCAGGGGGCGTAACCTTCCGCTATGATTACCGCCTGAACGGACGGCGCGAGACCCTGACGCTTGGCCGTTATGGGGAGGACGGCATCTCGCTGGCCGAGGCGCGGGAGGCGTGCATTGAGGCGCGCAAGCAGGTCGCCAAGGGCCTCTCCCCCGCCCAGAAAAAGCAGCGCGACAAGCGCCGCCTCTCAGCCATGGCGACCTTCAACGACGCCGGCAAGCGCTGGTTCAAGGACAGCAATATGGCGGAAAGCACGCGCTCGATGCGCAAGGCGATTTTCGACCGCGATATTCTCCCGCTCTGGAAGAACCGCCTGCTGACCGAAATCACGCCCGACGATCTGCGTCAGCTCTGCGCGAAGGTGAAGGAGCGCGGCGCCCCTGCCACCGCCATTCACGCCCGCGACATCGTCAAACAGATTTACGCCTACGCCATCCTGCATGGTGAGAAGATCAAGAACCCGGCCGACGACGTCGCTCCGGCCTCCATCGCCACCTTCGCGCCCAAGGACCGCGCGCTGAGCCCCACCGAAATCCGGTTCATGCTGAACGAACTTGAACATGTGGCGACGCTGCCGACGATCCGGCTCGGGGTTCGTCTGATCCTGTTGACGATGGTGCGCAAAGGCGAATTGCAGGATGCAATATGGGATGAGGTCGACTTCGAGAACGCCGTCTGGAGCATCCCCAAGGAACGGATGAAGAGGAAGAAGGCGCACAATGTCTATCTGTCGCGGCAATCGCTCGACATCATGATCGCGCTCAAGACCTGCGCGGGTAACTCGCGATATCTATTGCCATCCCGCTACGACGCCGACGCCCCCATGTCGCGAGCCACATTCAACCGCGTCACTATGGCCATCATCGAACAGGCGAAAAAACAGGAATTGCCGCTTGAACCCTTCACCGTCCATGACCTGCGCCGCACCGGCTCGACGCTTCTGAACGAACTCGGCTTCAATCGCGACTGGATCGAAAAATGCCTCGCGCATGAGGACAACCGCTCTTCGCGCGGCGTCTATAACAAGGCCGAATATGAACCGCAGCGGCGCCATATGTTACAGGAATGGGCCGACATGATCGACGCATGGGCGGCCGGCAAGAAACATACACCAACGCTCCTTCCGCCCAGCATGGAAGCGATTGCGCTCGACCCAACTTGATTTGGACTATTTGACAGGCCGCGTTTTGCGCAGCCGAACATCGGGCGCAGGTGCTGTCTCAATCTTTCCGGCGTGGGAGGCGCGCCGCCGTTCCTCGATCCAGGCCTCGACCTCGGCTAAATCCCAGACGACACAACGCGGCGTCAAATAAAACCGCTGCGGAAATTCGCCCCGCTGTTCCATCTCATAGATTGTCGTATCGGCCAGTGGAACGATCTGTCGAAGTTGCGTCCGACGAATGGTGCGCCGAACCGAACGCGATGCCAAATGCGGCATGACAGGCAGGGCGTCCCCGCACTCGTCAGCACATTGCCGTCTGCCTTCGTTTTTCTGTCCGTCGCTCATGCTTTGGTCCGCCTACGGAAAATGTCCCGTGAAATATCGGACCAAGAATCCCACAAATGAGCGAAATCTCTTATACCCTTTAAGTACGCCGATGCTTCCTCAATCAGGGATTTTTCGGCAATAGTGCCTTGCGTCAATGCTGAGCGGTCTCGTAGACCGCACAATCTCACCCATTCCGCCTTCTGAATGCTTCCGGGCTCATACCGGTGTGTCTTTTGAACGCCGTTGAAAAATTGCCGAAATTCTTGAAGCCGAGATCGAGCGCGATTTCGGTGATCGATTTCTGGGTCCCCAACACAAGTTCTACGGCAGCGGCCATCACTGTGTTGTGGGCAAATCGGCAGGGCGTCTCGCCAAAGCTTTGTTTGAATGCGCGCTGGAAATGGCGTCTGGACAGGCCCGCCGCTGCTGCCAGTTCGTCGACATCGAATTCCTGCCGCCCATGTGTGCCGATATAGTCGAGCGTGAGGCGTTGCTGAGCACTGGTCAGTCCGCCCGTAGTCGAAGGCTGCACCGTTCCGCCAACGCCGAAACACGCCAGCAGGTGAATGACAAGCAGAGTGGCGATGGCCTCGGCGCAGGCCCGGAGGTGCTGCCCTTTTGCGCGGATTTTGCCGGAAAGTTCCGTGCAGAGGCTTTGCACAAGCGCGTCGCTGAGCGCGGCCTGGGCGCGCAAGCGCGGCGCATCGCCTTTGAACTGCTTGTGCACGATGCGATCCACAAAGTCTGGTCTGAAAGTAATAATCACCGCCCGCTGTTCTCCCTCCCATGCCACTTCCATCGGCGTATGTGCGGGCAGGAGATGAAACTGGCCTGCCTCGACGCGATGACGGGCAGGTTGCAATTCATACGGCCTGCGCCAATCGATCTCGAAGGGGGCGTCCTCATGCACAATCAGGGTGACTTGCGGAGAGACCAGCCGCGCGCCTTGCGGATTGGGATGGAACAGGTAGCGGTTGATCACTGCGGCCGGATTGACAAACCGCCCGAGAAGCTCCGCGAAAGGCAATGGCGCGTTCGCGGAAAAATCGATCATAAAAACATCTGGCATAACACCCCCATGAATGATCAATCCGTTTGGGGCAGGCCGCCCGTAATATGACAGGCAACCTGTCCTCCAGGATCGAAGTCTACTTGTGCAATCATGGCGCGAATACGGCCATTGTGAGGAAATATCTGATAACAACTGTCTGATTTACTTAAAATTATTTGAATATTTCGTGGCGCAATTTCAAAAGCTGTAACCCTTTCGCAAAAGCGCGCGGTCCGTTCGGTATCGATAATCATCGATAGAGCGGACGGAAACCACACCAAGGCCAACAAACATTCTTCCGTCTGCTGATGATAATCACGGCAAGGAGGAGTGCTGTCATGTCTGAGGAGAAACCCGAACCGGGCATAAGTAATTCTTTAAGTGGGTCGCGTTTTCTGGAGGGAAACGCTTCGGGCGCTGATTGGCGCGAGCCCGCGCACTATAATACGTTGCTCAACAGCGACCGGCATTGCTGGGCGGGCGAGTGGCTGCGCCGGAACCCGGCGTTCCTCGCCGACCTGCGGGAAGCCCGATGCAACCCGCCCGATGAATCCGGACACATCCTTTGCGATCAGGATTGTCGCCTTTCCCGATGGGGCGTGCGTTATTGTCAGATCGATGGTGGGGCAGTGTTCTTCTGGCTACCGGAATGCAATCCGCTGGTCTTGCAGGTAGAAGCCAAACCGCATATCGACACAGACAATGCTTTCGATTGTCGCCAATGCCCTTTGTTCCGCGCCGTCGTACGCGGTGATGACGGCCAGCATCTCTTGTTCAGCGACGGCGCGCGGCATCTGCAACTCGCGGTGACAGAGGGCGATGCGCTCACCGGTCCGGCACTGCTGAGTTGCACGCTTTGCGGCCTCAAGGATTTTGAGATCAAGCCGCTGACCCTACAGCGCCTGTGCCGCCTGGCGCGCAGCGGACGATTGCTCAAATCCCTTTACCCACCCGAACGTCGCGCACGTCGCTGGGTGGAGATGCTCCGCGCCTTTGACGGGGCGACAGTGGGGGCTAGCCAGCGTGACATCGCGGCGGTGCTGTTCGGGGATCGGGCGGCCCGGGAGGATTGGGGGGCAGGTTTCCTGCGTACCCGCGTTCAGCGCCTGCTCTCCGGCGCGAGGACCATGGTGCGGGGCGGCTACCGACGGCTGCTGGACCCAGAGGAAAAGGAGCGTTCCGGGCGGGTGAAGGGCTGACGGCCAAGAGAGAGCCTGTTTGCCCGCAACCCGAAAAAGGAGACTTCCCCATGTTTCAACTTGTCAAAGGCAGCGCCGTCATCGGCATTCTGTTTTTCGCATTCGTGTCCTTCTGGCCCGCGCTCGATAGTGAATATAAAGGCCCGGCCCGCGTCATCGACGCGGATACGATCGAGGTGGGCGGCAAGCGCCACAGGCTTTACGGCATCGATGCCATGGAGATCGACCAGACCTGCCATCGTCGCGACGGTGCCGCATGGCCCTGTGGCAGAGAGGCCGCCGCCGTGCTCGCTAAATTCCTCGAAGGCCGGACGGTCAACTGCGACGTCTGGCAAAGTGAGGCGCGGTTTGCCGTAGGCAAGCAGAAACGTCCAGTGGACGTTTCTGAGCAACGAACGACACGCGACGCCTATGGCCGCTTCATCTCGATCTGCTACGCGGGCAGCGACAACCTCTCCGCCTGGGTCGCCAATGAGGGCTGGGCCATTGCCGACCGCGATGCGAACCGCCTCTACAATTACACCAGCCAGGAAGGCATGGCGAAATTCCTAGCGCGTGGGATCTGGAATGGCACATTCGACCCGCCCGCCGAATGGCGACGCAGGCAGCAAGTGGGAGGGCCGTCATGAATGACTGTTCCTTGGGTAGGAATCGGCCGTCCGCTACGTCTGGCATGAATGGTACAGGTGCGGAATGAGCAGTCATCGAAACGAATGTCATTGAGCAACCGAGAGCTGTTTGCAATTTGTTTCCTTTCAACGGAAGATACGCAGGAAGCGGGCGTTCCAAATCCAGCTTTAGCCAAATACTCCAGCGTCATTTGGTATTAAAGAAGAGAAAAACACCTTAAGAATGTTCGAACTCATCCATCGCATTGAAAGATCAAGCCAAACGGTTCACTCTGACTTTCGTCGCTGGTTTGAAAGCGTACCTGCGGCGGTGGCATGGAATGTGCTTTCCGACTATAGCGTAGGCGACAGAAACAAACAGAACGACGCCTTCTCGTTTGTGGTCCTACCGAACCACGACAAGCTCGAAAACATTGCATCCTATATCGCAGCGGTAGCGCCCAAGGATATCAAGGCTTCACGGAACCCATCCAAAGGGCTCCTCGACTATCTCAGCTGTCCTGTCTCGTTCAGCCTCAGTTTCGTAGTGGAGCGCCATAGCAGCTTTCTGAAAAGCGCTGTGACGGTAGCAGAGATGCAAGGTCTGACAGGCGCGCTCCAGGATGTTGTTCGAAGCTGGGCTGCGGAAGAGCCGCCGAACGCGGTCTTCTATGGTGCCCTCGATCGGCGGCTGGGACTCCTCGCCGCGGAACTCGCGGGCAAAAATCCATCGCTTAAACTTCTGCGACAGATTTTTCTTGTCGCGTCTTTCGCTGCAATCGTTCTCGGTTTGGTCAATGATGCAAAATCCCCGCTGGCCATTCGCTGGATCAGCGACAGGGACGCCATGTTTGACCGATATGACGGTATCGCATTCGATCTTGCCTGGCTTTTCTTCCAGATGATACGACGAAGCAAGGGCGGCGTGGTTGACTTGCGCCGACCCGAGTTCCGCTTCGCGACGCCGGGCATGGACGGGGTGACCGAATATGCAGAATTCGTGCGGTTGCCAGATTTCTTGGCGGGGACGCTGGCAGACATAAAGCTGCCCCAGATGATGTTTACCCACCAAAAGTTTCCGCCAGTGTTCAATCGTCTATTCGTCAATACTCTGAACAATGCCGTGATCGAAATCGTTACGGCACCAGATCGCATTACATCGCGGCGTATCGCTTTCGGAGAGCCGCCCGTTGGTGCGTCAAGCCTGCGCCGAAGCGGAGAGATGAATAGCTCAACAGAGTGCTGAGATTTGCGAGCGACAGCTTTCAAAGTCGATGTGTGTCACTGTGGATCGAAATCATTGGATGCAGTGCCGCCCTCAGCCTGCGCCTCAGAAGGCTGCCTTTGGGCTGACACCAGCCATTAGCCGCATTCATCGTGGACTGCCGTAACGGATCGAAACCAGTATCGCTTGCGCGGACCTACCGTTCCATCTCGGGCGCCAAGCGCGTGGTTTTGATCACCAGCGGTGGGCCGCAGCGCCTGAAAGTGAGAGGGAAGTTCGGGTTTTCCGTGAACGGGTTGGAAGAGGAAAGAAGGCTTTCCTCGCCCGTTCTGGAGAAACCGACATGGCAACCCCCAAGAAAATCTCGCTGTCCCAGTCCCGGGATATTCCCTTCAACAAGCTGGTGCTTTCAATCCGCAACGTCCGCCGCGTGCAGGCGGGCGTGTCGATCGAGGACCTGGCCGAAGACATCGCCCGGCGCACGCTGTTGCAATCCCTGAGTGTGCGGCCCGTGCTTGGCGAAGACGGTCAGCCGACCGACACCTACGAGGTG
Organism: uncultured Rhodobacterales bacterium; assembly: GCA_964576515.1. Classification (GTDB taxonomy): domain Bacteria; phylum Pseudomonadota; class Alphaproteobacteria; order Rhodospirillales; family Rhodospirillaceae; genus SHVO01. The sequence continues at coordinate 53,461 of CAZNUW010000003.1, read as the reverse complement.
CAGGCCGGCGGGCGGCGTTACCGGGCGCTTGAACTGCTGGTCAAGCAGAAACGCCTCAATAAAACCGCGCCTATCCCCTGCGTCATCCGCGAGGACGGCATTCTCGAAGAGGATTCGCTGGCCGAGAACGTCCAGCGGCAGGCGCTGCATCCGCTCGACCAGTTTCGCGCGTTCCAGTCCCTGAAAGATCAGGGCCTCTTTGAGGCGGACATCGCCGCGCGGTTTTTCGTGACCCCGCAGATCGTCAAGCAGCGTCTGAAACTGGCGTCAGTGTCGCCGGTGCTGCTGGAGATCTATGCCGCCGATGAGATGACGCTCGATCAGCTCATGGCTTTCACGATCAACAATGATCATGCCCGGCAGGAACAGGTCTGGGAAACGGTCAAGCGTGGCTATAATGATGCGCCCTATTACATCAAGAAGCTGCTGACCGAGAACACTGTTGCTGCTCGCGACAAGCGCGCCCTGTTTATCGGCCTCGATACCTATGAAGCCGAGGGCGGTGTCGTGCTGCGCGATTTGTTTTCGCAGAATGACGAGGGCTGGTTGCAGGACGTGGCGCTGCTGGAGCGCCTGGTCGCCGCGAAGCTGATCAGTGAAGCTGAGACGATTAAGGCGGAAGGCTGGCGCTGGATCCAGATCGCTCAGGAATTTCCCTATGGGCATACTGGCGGTTTGCGTCGCGTCATGGGCGAAATGCAGCCGCTGTCGGATGAGGAACAAGCAAAGCGCGAAGCCCTGCGCGACGAAATGGCGGAGATCGAGGAGCGCTACTCTGGCACGGACGAGGATCTGCCCGAGGAGATCGACCGGCGGCTTGCTGAGATCGAGGCCGAACTCGACGATTTCGAAGATCGGCCCGTCATCTACGATCCCGCCGAAATCGCTCGCGCGGGCGCGTTCGTCAGCATCGACGGCGACGGTCGGCTCAAGGCCGAACGCGGCTATGTCCGGCCCGAGGACGAGGCGCAGAATGAGGCCGATGGCGAAGCAGCCGACGCCTTCGTCCGCGACCCTATCGAAATCGTCCATGTCGGTGCCGATGGTGAAACGCGGCAGGTCGATCCGGGCACGGCGCTTTCCGGCAACGGACACTCCGCCGACGAGGAGGACGAAGGCATCAAGCCACTTTCGGACCGGCTGGTCCTGGAACTGACCGCGCACCGCACGCTGGCCTTGCGCGACGCGCTGGCGGGCGACCCGGACATCGCCTTCATCGCCGTGCTGCATGGGCTGGCGCTCCAGACCTTCTATCGCTATGCCACCGATAGCTGCCTGGAGATCACGTGGAAGAGCAGCGGCTTTTCCGTGCAGGGGCCGGACCTGAAGGAATGCCCATCGGCCAAGGCTATTGAGGATCGTCAGACCAATTGGGAAAAGCAGTTGCCGGACGAACCCGATCTGCTCTGGGAGTTCCTCTGCGACTTCGATCATGACAGCCGGATGGCACTCTTCGCCCATTGCGCCTCGCTCACCGTCAACGCGGTGCATGAGCCGTGGAACCGTGCGCAGGGCCGCCGGCACCATGCCGATCAGCTCGCCTGCGCGCTTGTCCTCGACATGGCCGCCGCCGGCTGGAAACCTACACCTGAGAATTACCTGAACCGGGTGCCCAAGGCGCGCATCCTGGAGGCGGTGACCGAGGCCAAGGGCGATGCTGCGGCCGAGTTGATCGACCATCTCAAGAAATCCGACATGGCCGAGCAGGCGGAACGGCTGCTGGCCGATACCGGCTGGCTGCCGGAACCGCTGAGGACGTCCGGTGTCGATCCCATGAATGCGCCGAATACGGACGAACCGGAGGTGTCCGAGGCGGACGTTTCCGCTGCGGACCTGCCGGAATTTCTCACCGCCGCCGAGTGAACCTTCCGTCAATTCCTATCCATCACGGCCCGGCCCCGCGCGGCACAGTCCGCGCAAATCCAAATAAGGGCCGGGCCGTTCATTTATGGAGGCTCATATGCCGACCGTCATTGAAACCACCGTCTTCACCTTCGATGAACTCTCCGACGCCGCCAAGGAACGCGCCCGCGAATGGTATCGCGAAGGGAACCTCGATTATGAATGGTGGGATTGTACCTACGATGATTTTTCCACCATTTGCGAAATCCTCGGCATCGAGCTTGCAACCCACCCCGTCCGACTGATGGGCGGCGGGACGCGGCAAAAGCCCTGCATTCAATTCCGAGGTTTCTGGTCGCAAGGGGATGGCGCGAGCTTCGAAGGCAGGCTGACTTACGCCAAGGGCTGCTCGGCGAAAATAAAAGCCTATGCGCCCAAGGATGCCGAGTTGCATGACATTGCCGCCCGTTTGGCCGCTGTCCAAAAACGCAACTTCTATCAGCTCTACGCCATCATCACCCAGCGCGGCCATTATTGCCACGAGAACACCATGCAATTCGATGTGCGCCGCGATGATGCTGAGGCAACCGCAGACGCTGAGGACATTATCACTGACGCCATGCGTGATCTTGCCCGCTGGCTCTATGCGCGGCTGGAGACGGAATACGAGTTCCTCAACTCTGACGAGATGGTCGAGGAAAGCATCACCGCCAATGCCTACACGTTCACCTGTAACGGCGGGCGGTTCGGATGAAAAGTAAGAGGCGTTTCCGGGAAGGGTGAACCGGAGCGGGTGAGAGAAAGCCTGTTCCGGTTCGGTTTTCAAACCCTCAATCCGGAGACGTCCCATGAATTATGCTCTACCCGCGGCGGCGGTGCAAACTGCCGCGCCCCTGAGCTTGCCGAAGGGCCGCACGCCCGAGAATACTGCAAGCTGCATCTTCACCGCTGCCAACCGCATCCTTGCCGGTCTGGAGCGCGGCACCACCATTGAAACCCGTATCCTGCGCCAGGCGATGGAAGAGGCCTTCGGTGGCTCGGACGCCGAGGGCTTCTGGTCCTGGAAAGACGCCTATGAAGCTTGCGAAGCGGCGCAGGTGCTGTTTCTGCGCAAATATGGCCGCGCCATGCAGGAAAAGGCAGCATCGCCCGCAGCGCTTCTATCGATGATCAGCCGCATCGCCGGGTTGCTCCCCACCCATACGCGGCGCTCGGAGGAATCTCAGAATCTCCAGCAATTTTCCACGCCCGCGCCCCTGGCGCTGGTGGTGGCGATGGCTGCCGGGATTACGCCTGATGACGTGGTGCTGGAGCCGTCTGCCGGGACCGGCCTGATGGCCATTTTCGCCGAGATCATGCCCGCGTGCGGAGGCGCGCAAAATACAGGTAAGCCTCGGCTGGCGCTCAACGAGATCGCCGAGACGCGCGTTGCTCTGCTTCGACGGCTGTTTCCCGACGCCGTCACCTCCACCCATGACGCGGCCAGCATTGATGATCGGTTGACGGACGATGTTGCGCCGTCGGTTGTCATCATGAACCCGCCTTTCTCCGCCGCGCTCCACGTGCAGGGGCGCGTGTCTGATGCCGATTTTCATCATGTGCGTTCGGCTCTGGCGCGTTTGCCGGATGGCGGGCGGCTGGTGACGATCACCGGCCATAATTTCCCCTACGAGCGACTGAACGGTGCGGTGCGCTTTTCCTGCGTCATCGATGGGCACGCCTATGCCAGGCACGGCACCACATTCGAGACCCGCCTGACGGTGATCGACAAGGCCCCGGATCTTGGTGTCTCCCCGATCATGCCGGCGGCGCAAACCGCCGCCGAGTTGCTGGCCAATGTGATCGATCATGTGCCGCCGCGCATGAAGGTGGAGGGCGAGATCGGGCTGGGCGCAGTGAAGGCGATCACGCCGATCCGCCCCGCTCCGGCTGCGCCCAGGCCGACGGCGATCTCTTCCGCCCCCGACGCTATCGAACTTGCCTATGAGCCGACCGAATGGACGTCCGTCCAAGGCGCGGATCTTGCCGATAGCCTCTATGAAGGTTACGCGCTGCAATCCATCCGCATCGAAGGCGCACACTCCCACCCGACCAAGCTGGTGCAGTCCGCCGCTATGGCCTCGGTCGCGCCGCCGCAGCCGAGCTACCGGCCGCATCTCCCCACGCATATAATAAAGAGCGGCGTGCTTTCCGACGCGCAGCTTGAGAGTGTCATCTACGCTGGGGAAGCCCATTCGCGTCACTTGGCCGGATCATGGACGCTCGACGATACGTTCGACAATATTCAAGCCGCCGCTGACGATGCCGAAAACGCTGTTTGCTTTCGGCGCGGTTGGTTCCTTGGTGATGGCACCGGTTGTGGCAAGGGGCGGCAGGTCGCGGGCGTGATCCTCGACAACTGGATCAAGGGCCGCCGCAAGGCGGTCTGGCTCAGCCGCTCCGATAAGCTCCTCGAAGACGCACAGCGCGACTGGTCGGCGCTCGGCATGGAAAAGCTGTTGGTCCAGCCTTTGTCGCGCTTCAAGCAGGGCACGCAGATACGCCTTTCCGAAGGGGTGCTGTTTTGCACCTATGCCACTCTGCGTTCCGCCGAACGTGAGGGCAAGGCGTCGCGCTTGCAGCAGGTGCTCGACTGGTTGGGTGCCAATTTTGATGGCGCCATCATCTTCGATGAAGCTCATGCCATGGCCAATGCCGCCGGCGGCAAGGGTGAACGCGGTGATGTTGCGCCATCGCAACAGGGCCGCGCCGGGTTGCGCCTGCAACGCGCCTTGCCCGATGCGCGCGTGGTCTATGTGTCCGCCACTGGCGCCACCGATGTGCGCAATCTCGCCTATGCCGAGCGGCTCGGCCTCTGGGGCGGTGAGGATTTCCCCTTCGCGAACAGGGGCGAGTTTGTTCAGGCCGTCGAAGCGGGCGGTGTTGCGGCGATGGAGGTGATGTCGCGCGACGTGAAGGCGCTCGGGCTCTATACCGCGCGGTCGCTGTCATACGAAGGTGTTGAGGTCGAGATCGTCGAGCACGCCCTGACGCCGGAGCAGGTGGCGATCTATGACGCCTATGCCGCCGCGTTTCAGGTGATCCATAACAATCTGAATGAGGCGCTCGAAGCCACAAACGTCACCGGCGAAAGCCGGACATTGAACGGTCAGGCGAAGTCGGCGGCCAAATCCGCATTCGAGGGCGCGAAGCAGCGGTTTTTCAATGGCCTGATCACCGGGATGAAAGTGGTCACGCTGATCAAGTCGGTCGAGGCCGACATTGCCGCTGGTCATGCTCCGATCATCCAGCTTGTCTCCACCGGCGAGGCGGTGATGGAACGCAAACTCGCCGACATCCCCGCCGAGGAATGGCATGACCTGACTATAGATTTGAGTCCGCGCGAGGTCGTCGGCTCTTACCTCCAGCATTCCTTCCCGACGCAATTGTTTGAATCCTACACGGACGATGAAGGCAATCTGCGTTCGCGCCCCGCGTTCGATACGCAAGGCAACCCGATCCAGTGCAAGGCGGCCTTGGCAGCGCGTGATCGCATGATCGAGCAACTCGCCACGCTTGATCCCGTGCCGGGTGCGCTCGACCAGATCATCCAGCATTTCGGGACGGATAAGGTGGCAGAGGTCTCAGGCCGGTCGCGCCGTATTGTCAGGAAAGACGAACGGCTTTGTGTCGAAAACCGTCCGCCCTCGGCGAACCTCTCTGAAACCCAAGCCTTTATGGATGATGACAAACGCATTCTCGTCTTTTCCGATGCCGGCGGCACCGGGCGCAGCTATCACGCCGACCGGGGTGCGAAAAACCAGCGCCTGCGCGTGCATTATCTCCTGGAAGCCGGCTGGAAGGCCGATGCCGCCATTCAGGGTCTTGGCCGCTCGAACCGCACCAATCAGGCGCAGCCGCCGCTGTTTCGGCCGATCGCCACGGATGTGAAGGCGGAAAAACGCTTCCTCTCGACTATAGCCCGGCGTCTCGATACGCTCGGCGCCATCACGCGCGGCCAGCGCCAGACCGGCGGTCAGGGGCTGTTTCGTGCCGAAGACAATCTCGAAGGCGACCAGGCCCGCGCGGCCTTGCGGCAATTCTATATGCTGCTGGCACAGGGCGGGATTCAGGGCTGTTCACTCACGCGCTTTGAGGAAGCCACCGGCCTGTCACTGACCTTCGAGGGCGGGACGCTGAAGGAAGACCTTCCGCCGATCACCACCTTCCTCAATCGCCTGCTGGCGCTACCCATCGCGTTGCAGAACAGCTTGTTCGCGGCCTTCGAGGAACTCTTGAATGCGCGCATCGAAGCGGCGATTGCGGCGGGCGTGCATGATGCCGGGCTGGAGACCATCCGGGCGGAGAGCCTGATCGTCACTGACCGACGCACCGTCTGGAAACATGATAGCGGCGCGGAAACCCGGCTGTTTACGATTGAGCGCAAGGACCGTAACAGGCCGATGTCCGTCGATGACGCATTGGCCATTCGTGATGGCAAGCTGCTGGTCAATGAGCGCTCGCACCGCGCGGCGGTTCGGACATCGGCGACCAGTCTGATGCTCGATGATGGCAGCATGCAGCGGCGTTTTCGTCTGGCTCGGCCCATGCAGCGCGACACGATAAGCGTCGAAGATTTCGCCTCCAGTCATTGGAGAGAGGCAGAAGAGGCAGAATTCAGCGAAGTCTGGAGTGCTGAAGTTGCCAATGTGCCGGATTTCTCTTGCCAAGCTTTCCACCTCGTCACCGGTCTGCTGTTACCGATCTGGCGGCGCCTGCCGGAAAGCAACGCCCGCGTCTATCGTCTGCAAACGGATGACGGCGAACGGGTGATCGGACGCATGCTGACGCAAATCGAGATGGAGGCTGTTTGCCGTAATCTCGGCATCGACGCGCCGAAAATCTCGAACGAAGACGCCTGGGGGCTCATCATGGACGGCAAGGTCACGGCGCATCTGGCCGATGGCCTGTCGCTGCGCCGCGTGCGGGTGATGAATGAGAACCGCGTTGAGCTGACCGGCTTCACCTCCGGTCTGGTCGAGGCCTTGAAGGCGCGCGGGCTGATGTCGGAGATCATCAATTGGAAGCTGCGGCTGTTCGTGCCGATCGGTGATCGGGGGCAGATGACTTTCGAAAGCCTGCTCGACCGCTGGGCGCTGATCCAGATCGCGGAAAGGGGGTGAGCCATGTCGAGCGCTTCCGATCTGGCGCGCGGTCTCGGCGACAATGCCGAGGCTGTGTGCCGAACCTATCTGCCCAAAGGCCGCCGTCAGGGCCGCTACTGGATCTGCGGCGACGTGCATGGAACGCCGGGCCGCAGTCTCTATGTCCAGCTTTTCGGCGAACGGGCCGGTAAGTGGTGCGACGGCCAAAGCACTGAACATGGAGACCTGCTCGACCTCATCATGGCCAATCGTGGCCTTGATTTCCGTGCGGCATGCGATGAGGCGCGGGCATTTCTGCGTCTGCCAATGAAGCGATCTGATCCTGCGCCACGGGGCACTTCGGAGGCAGCGCGGCGGCTGTTTGCCGCGTCGGGTTCGATCCGGGGCACGTTGGCGGAGATTTATCTGCGCCAGCGCGGCATTATTCTGCCTTCGGACGTTCGCTCCTTACGCTTCCATCCGCGATGCTTCTACCGAGCGCCGTCGGGACGTCAGGAATGGGCTGCGCTCATTGCCGCCGTCAGTGATGGCAAAGGCAATCTGACCGGCGTGCATCGCACCTGGCTTGCGCCCGATGGCGGCAAGGCGCCGGTCGATCAGCCGCGCCGAGCGTTGGGTCATCTCGCCGGAAACGGGGTGCGGTTCGGTGCCGTTCGCGAAACCCTGCTGGCGGCGGAAGGGTTAGAGACCGCCCTGGCGCTGAAGATGATCATGCCCGACATGCCGGTCATCGCCGCCCTCTCGGCTGCGCACCTCGCCGCCGTGGTGCTGCCGTCAACGCTGCGCCGCCTCTATGTCGCGCGCGATAATGATCAGGCCGGGCGATTTGCGCTGGAAAAGCTGCGATCCGGAGCCACCGGGATCGACATCCGCGAACTGGTCCCACGGGCGGAGGATTTCAACGCCGATCTCCTCACCCTTGGCCAGGATCGTCTGCGCGATTGGATCGGGGAGCAACTCGCCCCGGACGATAGTCATTTCCTCATCCACGATGGGCGGCAATGCGCATGATGGCGCGTCGGCAGGCCGTGAAAGGGGTGAGCATTCCGGCAAGTCTCACCGTTCGCAAAGGGACCGCGCCCCGGCCTTTCCAAAAGGGGTATCTGCCAGCGCCAATCGGCTTTGCAACGGCTGCGCCGTCCTTCACTGCGTTGCGGCCCTGACGGGTGCAAAACCGCTTTGCGGCGCTGGCGGGCGATCCCCGGAAAGGCCGCGGGTGGCGCGGCCTCGCAAAACCGGGAGACCCTGCCATGACGCTTCACAACCCCTTCCTCGAACCCTTCGACGACGAGCCCCATCACACATCATCGCCAACCGCCCATCTCCTGGACGAGTTGCAGATGTATGGCTACCGCCCGCACGGTGATGATCCCGATCCGCGCCCGCTGCCCGAAGCCGACCGCGCCGAACAGGAGATCGAAAACGCATTCGAATCCCTCACTGCCCTGATGGCCGACACGCGGCTGGAAGACGATCTCGATGATGTGCTCTGGAACCTCGTCAATATTTTTCACCGCAAAATCGCCCGCCTCGACCGTGCGCTCGACGACAATGAGCAGGCGCAGCGCCGGATGCAGTGTGAACAGGACGGCTCGGAGGTCAAATCCGTCGAGCTGGAGCGGATGACGGCGCAGGGCATCTCGATCATCGAGCGTCGTAACGCGTTCGAAGCCTTCCGCGACATCGGCGCATCATGGTTCGAGAAATACACCTTTTCCGCCTGGAAACCGCGTTCCGGTTCGATGACCAATCGCCAGACGATGACGGCGAGCATGATCGACAGCCGCGATTTTATCGCCGCCAAACGCAAGGCCGAAATCGAGCCGCTTCTGCCCGCTGGCCCACGCATCGCTTTCACCGGCGGCATGGACTGTAACGATCACGCCCGCATCTGGGACGCCCTCGACAAGGCCCACGCCAAGCACCCCGACATGGTGCTGATCCATGGAGGAAGCCCCAAGGGCGCCGAGAAAATCGCCGCCTGCTGGGCCGATAATCGCGGCGTCGTGCAGATCGTCTTCAAGCCCGATTGGACGCGCTTTAAGAACGCCGCGCCCTTCAAGCGCAACGATGCGATGCTCGACGCGCTGCCGATTGGCGTCATTGCCTTCCCCGGCTCCGGCATCTCCCAAAACCTCGCCGACAAAGCCCGCAAGATGGGCATCAAGGTGTGGAAGTTCGGTGAGAGCGGCGCGTGATGCGCCGCATTCCTTTCCTCCTCATGACTTGTTGGAAATCGATATAATCGACTCAACGCGATTCCGAGCACGCATGAAGGTCCAAAGCATGACGCAATCATTTAAGGATGATGTCAGGAGGAATGGATATGCCTTCGTCCAGGATTTTTGCCCGGGCACGCACACAGTCGCGGTCGCCCAAGCCGTTGGGCAGCCGATGACGCCCTGGGAGGACAGGCTCGTCCAGGAGTTGGTTCCGCGGTCGAGCGCGACGCCCAACACCTATAGCGGGATCTATGGCCTCGGACGCTTCCCATTTCATACTGACCTCGCTCATTGGCGCCTGCCGCCCCGCTATCTGCTGCTGCGATGTGTATCAGGCTTCGCCCATATCCCGACGCTGTTGGTCGATGGCCAAACCCTTATCAAGGCCGTGACCCTAGACATTCTTACGCGCGCCATCTTTAGGCCCCGTCGGCCTCGGGACGGGGCTCTCTCCCTGCTCCGGCTGTGTGAGCCCGCCGACGACGGTTATTCCCTCCGGTGGGATGAGGTGTTCCTTAAGCCGGCAAGCAAGATAGGCGATATCGCCGACCTGCGTATCCGGGAGTGGCTCGCCGAGTGCGAGTCTCTGCCACTCGCGCTCGCGCGAGCAGGCGACACGCTTGTAATTGACAACTGGCGGATGCTGCATGCACGCTCGCCGATACCCGCCGGGAGTGAGGATCGAAAAATAGAGAGAATTTATCTGGGGAGCCTACATTGAAGAAGGCGATTACTCCTGCGGCGACCCCGCCTTCGTGGGATCCCGAGGCGCTGTACCTCAAGGCTGAGCGCTATGTTCAGCACATGAGCGCGCTGGACAGCGATGAATGGGAATATGCACTCTGGTCGAGCCTGTCCCTCGAATTTCTAGCGCGCGCGGCGCTAGCCAATGTCAGTCCGGCGCTGCTAGCGGAAACTGATAAGAGCTGGTCCAGCCTATATCACGCCTTGGGTTTCATCCCTACGGAGGAGAAATTCGCGCCCAAGTCGATCGCGATCAGCGAGGTGTTCAGGCGCCTCTCCGCGATCCTCCCGGACTTCACAAAGGAACATGAAAGCTTCGGCATCCAGCACACCGGCAGACGCAACGCCGAGTTGCACTCTGGCGAGCCCGCCTTCGACGGGATCAAAGGCTCGGTCTGGCAGCCGCGTTTCTATCAGACCTGTGAAATCCTTCTCGCTTCCATGGGGATGACCCTCCAGGATTTTGTCGGCGAAGACGAGGCAAAGGTTGCCAAGAAGCTCGTCGCCGCCGCGGTCGATGATAGCGCCAAAGCGGTGAAAGGGGAGGTCGAGGCCCATAAGAAGGTCTGGCTTGCCAAAGGAGGAAAGGAACGCACGACGCTGGGCGCACAGGCCGCGGTCTGGGCGACTCGACAGTCGGGCCACCGCGTCGATTGCCCGGCCTGCACCTCGCAAGCCTTGGTCGTCGGCGAGCCCGTCTCGGCCCCCATCCAGAGGCTCAATAACGGCGAGATCACCGAGACGCAGGAATATCTGCCCAACCAGTTCCAGTGCATCGCCTGCGGCCTGAAAATCGTCGGCCTCTCACGCCTGACCGTAGTTGGTCTCGGTGATCGCTATAAGAAAACCCAAGTCTATGACGCAGCCGAATATTATGCGCCAGAGGATAACTATGCCGGCTACGAAGACGACAATAATGAATACTGACCGGCGTTCGCGAGAGCTATTCGCTGCCGTCGGCAAACCATCATAAGTCCAAACTGGCGCCCGCGCGGGGAAAAGCCCCGCGCGCCGGGCTGTCGTGAACCGAACCCGCTTCGCGGTTTCGGCCCTTCGGGCGTCCATCCCATGGCGCTTTTGCCCGCATTCGCGGGCGGCTGGCGGCTCACTGTTACAGCCATGAAAAGCCCCGCACTTTGAGCAATTAGGCATGGCCAGGAGGGGGAAGGGAATGGCGGTGCGGTGGGCCCCGTTGGCAGCATGACGGTCGCCTTGCGGGCGTGCCCAGCTTGGGCTTGGGCGGCGTATCTGGGCCGAAATGGTGCGTCGGATGAGGATTGCGGCGGTCTTAGCCGCGTGTTTTGCTTGTGTCTATCCGGCTTCATTTTCCGTATCGCGCACCGGCATTTAGGGCGAGGAAGGGGGGCTTGGGGGCTCATCTTTGCACGGACGAACGCCGATCCGGCGGGCGGTGACGGGTGTTCGAGTGACCGGTGAAGCCGTCAGATGCAGCGGTGAAAGTTGCGGGCGACAGGCCATTCGTCTCCCTGTCCAGCCATTCATCGAGGACCAATCCCTGCATGTCTTTGTCGCTTAAATCCCGCGCCGGACCGTTCAACCCTTCGGTCGGAAAAATTTCCCCTGGCGGATCACCCCACCGCGCAAGCGCGGCGGGGACCCCGATTCCGGCCATTCCTCGCGAGGCAAATTTCCCCGCCCGGCGGGTGCTCCGTTGCACTTCGCCCTTTCAGGTGAACCGCCCGCCTTTGCGGTCTTTTCGCTGGTGACATCGCAGGGATGGTCCCGCGATTAACAGCATAGGAGACTTATCATGGCTATCACCCTTGGCGCTTTCACCAAATCCGCGGACGGCAGCTTCACCGGCACGCTCAAAACCCTCAACGTCACCGCCAGCCTCGTCATCGTCCCCGTGGACAAGATGAGCGAAAACGCCCCCGATCATCGCGTCTATGCCGGCAATGGCAACCGCTACGAAGTCGGCGCCGGCTGGAGCCAGGTCGCCAAATCGAGCGGCGAGACCTACATCAACCTCAAGATCGGCGCGCCGGAATTTGGCCCCAACTGGGTGCGCGCCCGCCTGGTCAAGCTGGAACAACCCGGTGAAGACGGCACCACCCATATCGCCCTCTGGGAGCCGCGCGACCGCTGATCCCGCCCTCATCAAAGCCCCGCTGCGGCTCGACCGTGGTGGGGCTTTTCTCATGCTTTCGCGCGTGCTGGGCCGACGGAATTGATGCGGAGTTGCCTGCGGCAACGGGCTTTCCGTCTCGATTTCCTCAGTATGCCACCCGGCCAAACGCGAGCCTCAAGGCTGCGCGGTACCCCCAAAATGCTCTCGCATTTCGGCTCCCCCACGCCCCGCTTCGCGGCGCTGACGCGGCCTTGACCCTCGCTATCCGGATGACCGCTGGGCGCGTTCTCGACGGAAGAACGGCTCAATCATCAGGAGAATTTCACCATGTCACGCATCGATATCGCCATCTGGATCGAACTCTTGGACATCGAATTGCGCGGGGGCTTGCCCGCAGATGAGCGCGCATGGAGCCGCGCCAAGATCGCCGAATTGCAGGCTCAGCTCAATGCGATGGAGGAAGCGGAAGGGGCATAGCGCCCCTTCTTTCCGCGCGGTTTCTTCGACAGAAGTCCTGTTCCGCGCCGCCATTAGACAGGGGGGCTCGATTTCGATACCCCCCGCTTTTCGAGCGTCCCGCGACGCGCCCTTGCTCGCCATCCTTAGCCCATCTGCGCTTGGTCGCGCATCCGACCGCCGAACCGGTTCCCACTTCGGCTGGATGCGCTCCGGCACGCCGAAAGGAGCTAACGATGCAAGACGATCCATCACGGGCGAGCGAGGCCAAAAAGGGCAGCCCGTTTCTCACCACCCGAGAGGCAGCGCATTATCTCTGCCTCTCTTATCGCACCTTGGAGAAGATGCGCCTCACCGGCCATGGCCCGCGCTTTCGCAAGCATGGCCGCTATGTGCGTTATCACATCGCCGACCTTGACGCCTGGTCGGAAGGGCGGCGGCAAAGCTCCACATCAGATGGGGTACGGTGATGAAGAAAGCCGTCCTCCTTCCCCTTGCCACCGTCCTTTCTGGCGTTGCCCTGATCGGCATGTCTGCCATTACCCGCGCGCCTCTGTTGGTCTGGAACGCCTCGGCCAGTGCGCCAATCGGCCTCTATCGCGTCACAACCTGTGCGCCGGAACGTGGCGATCTGGTGCTTATCTTCCCGCCAAAATCCATCGCCAAACTGGCCGCCGAACGCCGCTATCTGCCCGCGGGCGTGCCGCTGATCAAGCGCATCGTCGCTATTACTGGCGATGACGTTTGCGTCTTTGATGGCGCGGTCATCATCAACGGCGAGATCGCCGCCCGCCAGCTTGAGGCTGACAGCGAAGGTCGCCCCATGCCGCTCTGGAACGAATGCCGCGCACTTACCGACGACGAAATCTTCCTGATTTTACCGCCCACAGGTTCCTTCGACAGCCGCTATTTCGGGCCGGTCCCGCGTGCCCAGATCATCGGGAGGCTCGTGCCGTTATGGACCGAATAACGCCCCTCATCATCGCGGCTGCCGCCATCATCGCCCCCGCCCATGCCGTACCTGTCGACCAGTTCCAGGCGCATATCAAAGAAGCGTCACGGCGTTTCGCCATTCCCGCAAAATGGATCGAGGCCGTCATCGTGGCCGAGAGCAATGGCGATCCGCGCGCCATTTCGCCCAAGGGTGCGATGGGCCTGATGCAGCTTATGCCCGGCACCTGGGACGAGCTGCGCGAGCAGCACGGATTGGGCACCGACGCTTTCGATCCGCATATGAATATTCTGGCAGGAACCGCCTATCTCAAGGCCATGCATGAGCGCTTCGGCACTCCCGGTCTCTTCGCCGCATACAATGCCGGGCCGGGACGTTACACGGAGCATTTGCGCGCTGGGAAGCCGCTTCCTGCCGAGACCCGCGCCTATGTCGCCGGCATCGAAAAGGCGCTTGCGGGCGTGCCGGAAACCACCGTCACGAATGCAAAAACCAGCCCGTCGTCCGCACAAAATTCGCCGCAAATCGCCTTCGATACGCGGCTGTTTTTCCCGATTTCGACGGGCGAAAACAGCGAAAATGCCGCGCGAAATGGCGAACTTTTCGTGCCGCTTTCCACCCAAAACTTGAGCGAGAAATGAGATGAAAATGCCGCTTTCCGTTGCGATTTTCAGCGTGAGTTTTGCCCGGCGCTGCGGCCTTGCTGCTGTCGGGCTTCCTGCCTCGGTGGAGGATCGGTCGCAGGTGATCGTGGATGGTCGCGGGGAGGATGAAGAATGCTGCGTAAGGCAAGATAAAGCTCCGGCACCATCCACGAGTGTCGCGGACGGTAAGCCTTTGTCTGCACATTGTTTTTTCGGGAGGCTGGATGGTGCCAAGCACTATGCCGTGGTGCCAGACCTCCGGCAACACCCTGATTTTTCTCAATATCTTTAACACTATAATTTGATGAGGCGTTCCATGGCTGACGATGACGATTTCAAGCCAAAGCTCGGCAAGATCCGCTCGCGCGGTTCGAAGACGGGACGCAAATTCCTGCACCGGGTTTTGGCTGCCTCGAACCTTGCGGGTGGCGGTGGGGGCAAATCAAACTTCAGCGGCAGCCGTATCGGGCGTGGTGCGGGCGTTGGCCGTGTGCTTGCGAGCCGTGACCGTCATGCCGTGTTCCGCCAGCGCCGGGTCATCATCAAATCGCGCATCGTCAGGCTGTCCGGCAAGGGCATGAACGGGGCAAAGGCGCATTTGCGCTATATCCAGCGCGACGGCGTCACCCGCGAAGGGGAGCGCGGTGACCTTTATAATGCGTTGGAGAATGAGGCCGACGGCAAGACTTTCCTCGATCGGGCTGACGGTGACCGCCACCAGTTCCGTTTCATCGTCGCGCCAGAGGATGGCGCGGATTATGAAGACCTGAAACCGCTCACCCGCCGTTTGATGTCGCAGATGGAAGAGGACCTTGGCACGAAGCTCGATTGGGTGGCGGTCGATCATTTCAACACCGGCCATCCGCACACGCATATCATGCTGCGCGGCAAGGATGATCAGGGGCACGATCTAATCATCGCGCGGGACTATATCACCACCGGCATGCGTGAGCGCGCCGCCGAAATTGTCAGCCTTGATCTTGGCCCGCGCACAGACCGCGAGATCGAGAACCGGCTGCGCCATGAGGTTGAGCAGGAACGGCTGACCAGCATCGACCGCCGCCTCATGCGCGAGATGGACGAGAACGGCATCGTTTCCGCCACCGCCCGCAACGCTTTTCAGCAGACATTGCGGGCGGGTCGATTGAAGAAGCTCGCACGCCTTGGCCTCGCCGAAGAACTTCGCCCCGGTGGATGGCGTTTGGAAGAGGGGCTGGAGGACACGCTGCGCCGCATGGGCGAGCGCGGCGATATCATCAAAACCCTGCACCGCGAAATGGCGGCGAAAGACATCGCCCGCAGTCCGGCGGATTACGCGATCCATGACCCCACCGATCCGCACACGAAAACCATTACCGGTCGCGTGGTGGCGCGGGGCCTGTCTGACGAGATCAACGACCGACATTACCTCATCGTTGATGGGCTGGACGGACGCGCCCGTTACATCGACATCGGAAAAGGCGAGGCGACCGAGCCGATGCCTGAGGGCAGCATCATCCGCGTCGCACCCAAAAGCCTTGATCCCCGAAAGGTGGATCGCACCGTCGCCGAAATTGCCGCCGCCAATGGTGGCCGCTACAACATCGACATTCACCTGAAACACGATCCCCGCGCCACCGAGAATTTTGCCGAAACCCATATCCGGCGGCTCGAAGCCATCCGCCGCGCCACTGGCAAGATCGACCGCGAGCCGAACGGCACCTGGATCATTACGCCCGACCATCTCGACCGCGTGACGGAATATGAACGCGGACGGGCCAAGGCAGCGCCAGTCATCGTCGAGAAGCTGTCACACCTGACGCTCGATCAACAGGTCGGTTCGGATGGCGCGACCTGGCTCGACCGCGAACTGATCGCCGACACGTTTGAGCCCACCCGCGATTCCGGTTTCGGGCGCGAGGTGAAGGAGGCGCGTGAACGCCGCCGTCAATGGCTGATCTCGGAGGGGCTGGCGCGCGAAGAGCAGGGCAGCACAATTTATCGTGCCAATATGCTCACCACCCTGCGCCGCCGAGAACTCACCCGCGTTGCCGGACAGCTTTCCGATCAACTCGGCCTTACCTATACCGAAACCCGACAGGGTGAGATGGTGGAAGGAACCTTCCGTCGCGCAGTCGAACTCGCCAGCGGCAAATACGCCGTCATCGAAAAATCCCGCGAGTTCACCCTCGTCCCCTGGCGGCCCGTCCTCGACCGTCACATCGGCCAGCACGTTTCCGGCATCATGCGCGGTGACAGCATCTCCTGGACCATAGGACGACAACGCGGGCTGGGGATTTCATGAGTGCGTTTCGAAATATGCCCGCGACGGTAAATAGAATTCTGGAACCTTCGTGTCGGTTCCTGTATTCGTATTACCAAAAGCTTTTTTATACTGGAGGGGATCATCGCCGCATATCGCTTCATCCATTCGGCGGATGTTCATCTGGATTCTCCGCTGCGCTCACTCGCTTTGCGCGATCCTGATTTGGCATCGCTGATCGGCAACGCCACGCGGCGCGCTTTTGTGCGCATCATTGATCTGTGCCTTGAAGAGCGGGTAGACGCCCTTCTTCTGGCTGGCGATCTCTATGACGGCGATCAAACGTCCATGAAGACGGCACGTTTTCTGGCCGAGCAACTTCGACGGCTTTCCGAGGCAGGCATCCAGGCATTCATCATCCGTGGCAATCACGATGCCTCGTCCCGCATAACCAAGGAGCTGGTTTTCCCTGATTCCGTGAAGGTCTTTGGAGGTCGCGCCGAGGCTATATCCGTGGAGAGGGAAGCCGGGGCCTTCCCTGTTGTGATCCATGGCCTGAGCTTCACCCAACCGCATGCTCCCGAAAGCCTGGTTGGCAAATACAAACCGGCGGTCGATGATGCGGTGAATATCGGTCTGATGCACACCAGTTTGGCGGGCGCGCCAGGACACGACCCATATGCCCCATGCAGTCTCGCCGACCTGAAAGGAACCGGCTTTCACTATTGGGCGCTCGGCCATGTACACAAGCGGATGGTCGAGGAAGGTCCATGCACGATCGTTATGCCGGGCATACCGCAGGGGCGGGATATGGGCGAGTCCGGGGGCAAATCCGTAACATTGGTGACCATTCAGGATGATAGAACGATCCAGATCGAAGAACGGTTCACCAGCTTGGCGCAGTTCGAGCGCGCCCATGTCGATGCAACAGGGATTGAAAATTGGGGAGAACTCGCCGCTCTCATTGGCCGTTCTTTGGAACAAGCCCGACACGGGATTGCTGCCGAACATTTGGTGGCGCGTCTGCATTTCACGGGCGAAACGCCTCTTGCTTGGCGCATTAGACGGGACATTGATCTTCTCACCACGGAGGCTCAGGACCGAGCTTCAGTCATCGGGGGCTGCTGGGTTGAGAAGCTGGAGACATCCTGCCAGACGCCAAGCGTCGCCAATGAAGGATCGTCTGATCCACTCCTGGAACTGCGGGGGCTGATTACAGACAGTGTCATTGGCTCGGATGCATTCCGAGCGGAACTGGTCGCCATGGCCGATGAATTGCGAAGGAAACTGCCGGGGGAATGCCGCAACATATTCGGCTCTGACGAAGAGTCTTTCAAAGACAGCTTGGCGCTTCTGGCGCAGGAGGGCATGGAGGATGTGCTCGCCCGCCTTCACGCCGGCGAGAAAGGCGATCATACCTGATGCGATTGAGCCGCCTTGACCTGACCCGCTACGGCATATTCACGGACCACAGCATCGATTTCGGCGAGCGCGTACCGGACACGCCTGATTTGCATATAGTCTACGGTCCCAATGAAGCGGGCAAATCCACCTTGTTCGCCGCATGGCTGGACCTTCTTTACGGGATCGGGATGCAGAGCCCGTATGGCTTCCTCCACCCCTATCCGACGATGCGGATCAGTGGCTCGTTAGAGCTCTCCGGTAGCGTGCGTGAATTCGTGCGAATCAAGAAACCACAAAACAGCCTTCTCGATGTCCATGAGCAGCCCATTGCCGAAAGCGCAATCCTTGGCGAGTTTGGCGGTATCGACCGCGAAGCCTACCGCACCATGTTCTCGCTCGACGATGACACGCTGGAACAAGGTGGCGAAAGCATCCTGAAAGCCAAAGGAGAACTCGGTCAACTCCTGTTCTCTGGAAGCAGCGGCATCGCTGACCTCAGCCGGAAGATCGAAGAGTTTCATTCGGAAGCCGATGGGTTTTACAAGTTCCACGCGCGTAGCGGGCAACTGCACGACTTAAAGAATGAGTTGGACCAGTTGAAACAGGAAAAAGACCAGTTCGATACGCAGGCATCGAAACATGCCGAACTGGTGGAGACGGTCAAGCGCACAAAAGCCCTGTATGACGAAACGAGCAAGAGCCGCAGTAAACTTCAGGCACGCAAGGACGAAATTCAGCGTCTTTTGAACGCGCGCCCCCGCCTTGCAAAATTGCGTTCCATTCGAGAACAGATTACGCCGCTCGAAGCAATTCCCAATGCACCGACGGGCTGGGCCGAAGAATTGCCTGCTTTGCGCGAGGAAGAGATCAAGCTTGAAACGCAGTTCCTGTCGAATGCGGACGAGGTCGAACGACTGGCATCCAACGTGGATGCCATCACCGTTGATGGCGCAGCATTGCGTCTGGCGGATAGGTTGGAAGATATCGCGCCGCTCAGGGCGCGGCATATGACGGCCGAAAAGGATCTGCCTGATCGTCGACAAAAATTGCGGGATCTCGATACCGCCATCTCCCTTCACCTGCAACAGATTGAGCAAGAGGGAGAGACAGATCCGGCGCGCCTCATCTTGCCGACTTCGACGATGGCGCGCCTGCGTGAACTGATCGAGTCCCATTCAGGCATTGATACGAAGTTGAGCACGGCGCGCGAAGAATTGTCCGAGGCAAAGGACCGCTTGAATGAGGCCACAGCCAAGTTGGGCGATGGTGCCCAAACAGGGAATACGGGGAACGAAACGTACATCACGACGCTCATGGAGGCGCTTGTAGCGTTGCGGGCGAGCGATCATGCTGCCAGGCAACGTCTTGCGCAACGTGCGAGCCAAGATGCTCAGGCGAAGCTTGATGACTGTCTGGCCACCCTGACACCCTGGCGAGGGGAAGCTGACCAACTGGTTGCCATGCCCGTTCCTGGCGTGGACGCTCTCCAGCGCTGGAAGACGACTGGGCAAGCCATTGAGAAGCGGATTGATCAGCGATCCGGAGAAATTGAGCGGCTGAAGACTGAAGAAGCGCGCCTGACAGCGGAGCAGGACGCCGTGAGCAGCGTGACCGGGATTGTCACCGACCAGGACGCGGCTTTGATCAGGGCGGAACGTGATCATGCATGGGCGGAACATCGAAACCGCCTCGATGCCAGTTCCGCCGAACGATTTGAGGATGCGTTGCATCGTGATGATGGGATTGTGGCCCGGCGCTTCGGCCATGTGAAGGAACTGGCCCAGCTTCATGAAACTGCCAAGGCGCTCAAGCTTGTACAGTCTGACCTCGTCCGTGCCGAGGAACTACATGCCAAGGCGCTTGCAGATACCCAAGAGTTGACGGGCCAAATTGCGGAAACGATCAGTGCTCTTTCGCCTGACTTGCCGTCCGATTGGACTTTGCAGCATCTTGAGGCTTGGCTGATCTGTCGGGAAAGGGCGCTGGAGGCAAGGGGAGAGCGACGAACGGCGACACGGGATTTACAGGAAGCGCAGAATGATGCCGATGCCATCAGGGAGCGCCTGACTGCTGCGCTGAGTACCTTGAAGCTGTCCTTCGCACCCGACGCCGAGGAAGCGACACTGGCCGCAACGGCCCAGACTGCGCTTGATCATGAGACGGAATTGAAACGCCTGCGCACAGCGTGGGAAGAGCGCGAGCGCGAATTCAGCGCCCGTGAACGCGCGTATAAGCGGGCCGAATCTGAAAAACTTGCGTGGGATGCCGACTGGAAACAAATCTGCGCGGATTGTTGGCTTGGGGAGAGCGGTGCGGCACCGATGATTGCCGAAGTGCGGGGCATTCTCACAGTAATCGCCGAATTGGCATCCGCCCTGAAGGAAAAGGCAACACTTGCCGACCGTATTGCCAAAATGGAGGAAGATCAGACCGCGTTTCGGGATGCGGTGACTTCACTGGCGAGTGAACTGGCTATTGCTGCGCCGGAGGCCGCCGCCGTCATGGACTTGGTTCGGGAAATCGATGAACGTCTTCGCAAGGCCGAAGCCGACCGTACCGAGAAGGCCAAGGAGGCGCAGCGCCTTGAAACAGCTCAGGCCACAGCGCGGAAATTGAAGGCTGACAAGCTAGCCCTTGATCGCCGTAAGCAGGAAATGACCAAATATTTCGCGGTGTCTACATTTGCCGAGGTATCTGCAAAACTCGCTCAGATCGCCAATAGAGAGGGTTTGAGCGGGCAAGCTACGGAGGAAATGCAAGAGATCCTCGATGCGTTGCGGCTTACCAGTTTTGAGGCGGCGGAATCTGCCCTCGATCATCTGGATCAGACCGCGTTGGAAATGGAGCTATCTGAAATCACGACGCAAGCCGGGGTCCATGAGGAGGAGTGGCGCGATTCCTACGCTGCCTATAAAGATGCTGAAAAGCAGATCGATGCCATTGGCGGTGACGCCAAAGTCGCGGAAATCGAGGAACAGCGGCACACGGTCCTGCTGGAAATAGAGGAAGGCGCAAGACGTTACATGCGGTTGCGCGCCGGTACCATTGCGACCGAACAGGCGTTGCGCCTCTACCGAGAGCAGCACCGCAGCTCCATGATGGCGCGTGCTTCCGAGGCCCTGCGTACGATCAGCCGGGGCCGCTATACCAGCCTAACGACACAGCCGGATAAGGACAGCGAGGTTCTGGTCGCCATCGGCTCAGACAAGGGTTCCAAACTGGCGACGGAAATGTCCAAGGGAACGCGCTTCCAGCTTTATCTCGCCCTGCGCGTTGCCGGTTATTTTGAGTTCGCCAAAACCAGAAGCCCGGTTCCGTTTATCGCCGACGACATCATGGAGACCTTCGATGACTTCCGCGCGGAGGAAGCTTTCCGTCTGTTCACGGAAATGGCGGCGACGGGACAGGTCATCTATCTCACGCACCACCAGCATCTTTGTGAGATTGCGCGCCAGGTTTGTCCGACGGTGAAGGTTCATAGCTTGCCGGAAACAATAACGAAGTAGTGGAATAATGACGATAGAACGTGTGATCGTGAAGAATTATAGGGCGCTCCGGGATGCTGACGTGGCTCTACAGCCCACGCTCAACGTAATCGTTGGCGATAACGAAACCGGAAAATCCACACTCTTGGAGGCCATAAACCTCGCCCTCAGATGTCAACTTAACAGGCGGTCAGCATTACAGGAATTGCATCCGTTTCTTCTGAACGCTGGTGCTGTGCAGGAGTTCGTCCAGTCCCATAAGGACGGCAAGCCACAGCCGCCACCGACGGTCCTTATCGAACTATACTTTGCGAATAAACCTGAGCTTGCCGAATTTAAGGGCACGAACAATAGCGAGAAGGCTGACGTTCCGGGCGTGAGCCTTGCAATTGCTCTCGATCCTGATTTTCATCAGGAATACAAGGAGTATGTCGCGGACACAGCGCAACTGAACGGCGTTCCAATCGAGTACTACCAGATCGTCTGGCAGAGCTTTGCTGGCCATCCCATGAGCAGCAGCCGGGCACTGCCATTCCGCTCTGCGATGATCGACCCCTCGGCCATTTCCAATACATATGCGGCCAACAAATATGTGTTGGAGATTGTTCGTGATTATCTCACCGATAAGCAAAAGGTGGATTTGGCACTCTCATACCGAAAAATGCGCGATGTCTTCCTGTCGGACGACAACGTTACCGAAATCAATAAGGAGCTTGCCGGCAAAACGGGGAAGGTCACGGACAAGACACTGTCCGTTGCGATGGACACTACGACCCGCGCCAGTTGGGAAACCGGCGTTCTTCCCCATCTTGACGATATCCCGCTCACACTTGTCGGGAAGGGTGAGCAAAACGCCATTAAGATCAAGCTGGCGATTGAATCGGAATCGAGCACCGACATATTGCTACTTGAGGAGCCTGAAAATCATCTGTCTCACGCCAACCTCAACAAGCTGATCAATCATATCGACGCCAGGTCAGCCGACAAGCAGTTGATTGTGACCACGCACAGCAGCTTCGTTCTCAACAAACTGGGGGTCGATCACATACTCATGTTCAACGGCAAGACCGGCATAACGCTTAACGAGTTGCCGGATGAAACGAAGAAATATTTCATGCGGCTGCCAGGGCACGACACGCTGCGCATGGTCTTGTCCGCACGATCCATACTGGTAGAGGGGCCGTCCGATGAGTTGATCGTTCAAAAAGCCTACAAGCAAACCCACGGTAAGATGCCGTTGGAAGACGGCGTTGAGGTGATCGCGGTCGGTTCGCTCGCGTTCAAGCGCTTCCTCGACATCGCTAAACTGCTCGAAATTGATGCCCGTGTCGTCACCGACAATGACAGTGATGCTGACGCGGTGAAGGGGAAATACGCAGACTACTTGGGCCTTCCAACCATCAAGGTTTGCTTCGATTCCGACGAGGCGTATCCGACCCTTGAACCACAACTCCTCAAGACCACTGGCCGCGACAGGCTGAACGCCATCCTGAGAAAGAGTTTTGCCGATGATGCCGCGCTACTCGATTACATGACCAAGCACAAAGCGCCCGTGGCCTTGGCCATTTTTGAAAGCGAGGAGGAGATTGCGATTCCGGATTACATCAAGAATGCCATTGGATAATCGCATCATCGTAGCATCCGCCGGTTCCGGAAAGACGACGCTGATCGTTGATGACGCGTGCGGCCTCCCGGAAAAACGCGCCGCGATGATTACCTACACCAATAACGGCCGAGACGAAATTGAAGCGAAGACCTACAGTCGCTTCGCCCATGTACCGCCGCATGTTTCCATTGGCACGTGGTTTTCGTTCCTGTTGAGGCACTTCGTTCGGCCTTACCAGAATTGTCTTTACGATCTGCGGGTCGCAGGGATTCATTTCGTGAGCGGCCAGTCCGCGCAATACATTGCAGCGGGCAATATCCGCCATCACTATTTTTCGAGGCCTGAGCTCATATACAGCGACAAGATTGCCAAGTTTGCCTGCGAAGTTGTCCAGAAGATGGACGGCGCGCCTATCAAGCGCTTCGAACAGATTTTCGAGCGGCTCTTCATCGACGAAAGTCAGGACCTGGCAGGCTACGACCTTGATCTCGTCGAGTTGCTGATGCGCTCACAGGTCCAGATCATTCTGGTTGGAGATCATCGACAGGCAACCTATGCGACAAACAGCGCCTCGAAGAACAAAAAGTATCGCGGTGCCAAGATCGTCGACAAATTTCATGAGTGGGAGAAGGCCGACCTATGTGCGCTTGAATACCACAACTACAGCCATCGCTGTGTGCAAAACATCTGCGACTTCGCAGACCAGTTTCATCCGGCTGCTCCAAATACCGAATCGAAAAATACGGATGTCACCGGCCATGACGGCGTATTTGCCGTGCGCAAGAGCGATGTCGCCTCCTATATCGAGAAGTTCAAACCCCAAACGCTGCGCTACAACCGAAAAACGAAGAACGTGATAGGACATCCATTGAATTTCGGCGCGGCGAAGGGGATGACCTTCGATCGAACCATTATCTACCCGCACGGGCCGCTGAAGAAATTTCTCACTACGGGTAAGCTTGCGGACGCGGGCAAGGAACTCGATAAAATCTATGTAGCGATCACACGCGCCAGACAGAGCGTGGCGTTTGTTGTCGAAGACAATGCCAAGTTGGTAGGCTTGGCATTCTACGAGATAGAATAAGGCGGAAGGTCAAGATGCTAACCATCATCGCATTTCATCGTACATAAGGGCTATAAGCGGTTTTGCGCTCCCGCACGATACTTGCTCCGTTTGCTTATTGAAGAACGGAGCCACCGCCATGACCCCCACCAAACTCCTGATCGGGCAGATCACCGTCGTGTTCGCCATCGTCATCCTGGGCGTGTGGGCGGCGACGCAGTGGTGCGCGGACATGCTGGGCTATCAAGCGCAGTTGGGCAACCCGTGGTTCGTGCTGTTCGGCTGGCCGGTTTATGAGCCCTGGAAGCTGTTTCAATGGTGGTATTTCTACGAAGCCTATGCGCCCGAGGTGTTCGACAAGGCGGGCATGTTGGCCGGGGCGTCTGGCTTCATGGGCTGTGCGGCAGCGGTGGTCGGTTCGCTGTGGCGGGCGCGGCAGAGCCGGTTGGTGACGACCTACGGTTCTTCGCGCTGGGCTTCGATCCGGGAGATCAAGAAGGCCGGGCTGCTTCGGTCCGCAGGCGTGTTTCTCGGTCAGTTTCAGGAAAAATACCTGCGTCATGACGGGCCGGAGCACGTCATGGCCTTTGCGCCGACGCGATCCGGCAAAGGAGTGGGGCTGGTGGTGCCGACGCTGCTGTCCTGGACCGGCTCGGCGGTGATCCACGACATCAAGGGCGAGAACTGGCAGTTGACCGCCGGTTGGCGCACCAAGTTTTCGCATTGCCTCCTGTTCAACCCGACCGACCTACATTCCGCCCGTTACAATCCGCTGCTCGAAGTGCGCAAGGGAGCGGACGAGGTCCGCGACGTCCAGAACATAGCCGATATTCTCGTCGATCCTGAAGGCGCGCTCGAACGCCGGAACCATTGGGAGAAGACCAGTCATGCGTTGCTGGTGGGTGCGATCCTGCATGTGCTTTATGCCGAGGAAGAAAAAACGCTGGCCCGCGTGGCGACTTTTCTTTCTGACCCGAAGCGGTCCTTCGCGGCAACGCTTCGACGGATGATGGAAACCAACCATCTCGGCACGGCGGAAAATCCGGAGGTGCACCCGGTGGTGGCCTCCGCCGCGCGCGAGGTGCTGAACAAGTCGGAGAACGAACGCTCTGGCGTGCTCTCGACCGCCATGTCGTTCCTCGGGCTCTATCGCGATCCGACCGTGGCGGCGGCGACCGCGGCCTGTGACTGGCGCATCGCCGATCTGATGGACGCCAAACATCCCGTCTCGCTCTATCTGGTGGTGCCGCCTTCGGATATTTCACGCACCAAACCGCTGGTGCGGTTGATCCTCAATCAGATCGGGCGGCGGCTGACCGAGCGGCTGGAGGGCGACCCGAAGAAGTCGCGCAAGCACCAGCTTTTGATGATGCTGGATGAGTTCCCCGCTTTGGGACGGCTGGATTTCTTCGAGACCGCGCTGGCCTTCATGGCCGGGTACGGCATCCGCGCTTATCTCATCGCGCAGAGCCTCAATCAGATTTCCAAAGCCTATGGCGAGAACAACGCCATCCTCGATAACTGCCATGTGCGGATTGCTTTCAGCAGCAATGACGAGCGTACCGCCAAGCGGATTTCGGATGCGCTGGGCACGGCGACCGAGTTGCGCGCGATGCGCAACTATGCCGGCCATCGGCTGGCACCCTGGCTCAGCCATGTCATGGTCAGCCGCCAGGAAACAGCGCGACCGCTCCTGACCCCCGGCGAGGTGATGCAGCTCCCACCCACGGATGAACTGGTTCTGGTCTCTGGCCTCGCGCCGATCCGGGCGAAGAAGCTTCGCTATTACGAGGATGAGAACTTCACCGAGCGGGTGCTGCCCGCGCCGGCGCTGGCGACAAGCGATTATGCTGACAAGCCTGAAACGCGACCAGATGATTGGGGCAAGCAAGTGCGCAAGGCTGACACGCGGCTTGCCGCCCAAGATGATGCAAAATCGATCTCCACCGACGAAGGCGGGATGCAGCAACAGCGCCATCCGGGACTGGGCGAGGAAATTGTTAAAACCGCCGAACCCGAGCAGGGCGAATTGCCGAACCTCTTGGATGATGATTCTGACAGCACTGCCGATAAGAACATGATCGATCGCGCCGCCACACCCGCGCGCACCTATGGTGTCAACGAAGCGATGGGGCCGGACAGGGATCTGCTCGACGGGTTTTGAGGAAGATTCCGCAAGTGATCGTGCGTCGTCGTACATAACGGATATAAGAGATTCCAGCAGCTTAGACCATCCTTGTTCTGACTTTCTATTTGTCAGGACAAGAATACATGAAGCCACGCCACAATATTTACATTGATGAAGAGACCAGCGCCGAATTGGAGGCGCTGGTGGCAAAGCCGGGCGCGTCCAAGTCTGCCATCGTTTCCGATGCCATCCGTCATTACATCTGCCATCGCGGCGCGCGTGAGATCGACGAGGCGCTGAAAATCCGTCTCGATCGGGTGACGCGCGACATGGGTCTCATTCGCCGCGACCTCGATGTGCTGACCGAGAGCCTTGCCTTTTTCGTCAAGCTTTACCTCACCTTCAACGCGCATACCCCCGTGCCGGATCAAGCGGCGCAGGCGGTGGCGCGCGACCGTTTCCAGAAATTCATCGAGCAGGTTGGCCGCCAGATCGCGGGCGGTAAACGCTCGCTTGGCACCAAGGAGGGTGAGGAGCGGTCCGGCGATAGCCGGATCGAAACGTCCGGTGGACGTTTCGAAGGGACGAACGCCCGGAGCCACGCGGAGGGCCAAGAATGAACGACACATCTGAAGAGCGCCGCCGCGCCATGCTCAAAACCGCCATGGGACCGGTGATCGCACAAGCGCTTGACGATCCCGCTGTGATTGAGGTGATGGTCAATCCCGATGGTAAACTGTGGATCGACCGGCTCGGTGAAGGCCGCATCAATATCGGCGTGCGCATCCATCCCTCCGAGACCGAACGGATCATTCGGCTGGTGGCCTCCCACGTCCGGGCCGAGGTGCATGCGAACAATCCCATCGTCAGTGCGGAACTGCCGTCTGGCGAGCGCTTCGAGGGGTTGTTGCCGCCGGTGGCGACGGGGCCGTGTTTTGCCATCCGCAAACCAGCGACCAAGATTTTGACCATCGCTGATTATGTCCGCGATCAGATCATGGTGCCGATCCAGGCCGAGGCTTTGCGCAAGGCCGTTCGGGAGCGGAAGAACATTCTGGTTGCCGGTGGCACGTCTAGCGGCAAGACGACGCTGACCAACGCGCTGCTTGCCGAAATCGCCGACTGCGACGAGCGGGTGATCCTGATCGAGGATACGCGCGAGTTGCAATGTGCAGCCAAGGATTGCGTGGCTCTTCGCACACGCGCGGGCGCGGTCAGCATGGGCGATCTGGTGCGCTCGACGCTCAGGCTTCGTCCTGATCGCATCATTGTCGGCGAGGTACGCGGCGCCGAAGCGCTCGACATGCTCAAAGCCTGGAACACCGGCCATCCCGGCGGCATCGCCACGGTGCATGCCAATTCCGCCCGTTCGGCGCTCTACCGCATCGAACAGCTCGTGCAGGAAAGCGTCACCATCGTTCCGCGCCGGTTGATCGCCGAGGCCATCGACATGGTGGTGTTCATCGCCGGGCGCGGTTCCGAGCGCCGCATCGAGACCATCGCCGAAGTGACGGGTCTCGATGAGCATGGCGATTACGCCATCACAATCCTTTCCCTCCCTCAGCTTCAGCAACTCTGAAAAGGACACCCCATGCGCAAGAAGCTTCGATTTTTTCTTGTCTCCGCCCTCGCGTTTGCGTTTACGGCCCCCGCCTATGCGGCCGGTTCCGGCATGCCGTGGGAAGAACCGCTGCAACGGATATTGGAATCGGTGCAAGGGCCGGTCGCCAAGATCGTCGCGGTGATCATCATCATCCTCACCGGTCTGACACTGGCCTTTGGCGAAAGCTCGGGCGGGTTCCGGCGGCTGATCCAGATCGTCTTCGGTCTCTCCATCGCCTTCGCCGCCAGCTCGTTTTTCTTGTCGTTCTTCTCCTTCGGTGGCGGGGCGCTCATCCAATGACCGTCATCCAAGGATTTGAAGTCCCCGTCCATCGCGCGCTGACCGAGCCGATCTTGCTCGGCGGCGCGCCGCGTGCGGTCGCCATCCTCAATGGCACGCTCGCAGCCGCCATCGGCCTCGGCCTCCAGCAATGGATCGCCGGGCTGGTGATGTTTGTCGCCGGGCATACGCTCGCCGTGTTCGCCGCCAAGCGCGATCCGGATTTCATGGCCGTGCTCGCCCGTCACCTGCGTCAACGGGGGTGGTGGCGATGCTGAACGTTAGCGAATACCGTAACAAGGCCGATCGGCTTGCCGATCTGCTGCCCTGGGTGGCATTGATCGCTCCGGGTGTTGTCCTCAACAAAGACGGCAGCTTCCAGCGCACCTTCCGTTTTCGCGGTCCTGACTTGGAAAGCGCCACGGAAGCTGAACTTGTCGGTCTCTGCGCCCGCGCCAACAATGCGCTGAAGCGTCTCGGCTCCGGCTGGGCGCTGTTTTTCGACGCCGAGCGTCTTGAGGCGCAGCATTATCCGTCATCGGAATTTCGTGACGCCGCCTCATGGCTGGTCGATGAAGAACGCCGCGCCGCGTTCGAAGAGGGTCGTCAGGGCCAGCATTTCGAGAGCCGCTATCACCTCACACTTTTATATATGCCGCCGCCGGACGCGCAGGCGCGCACAGAAAATGCCCTTCTGGAGCGCGACCGGAAGGGGGAAGGGGCCGGCGGCATTCGGAACTGGCGGCAGGAAATGGCCCGCTTCCGGGATGAGACCGAGCGGGTACTGGATCTGCTCAGCGGTTTCCTGCCCGAGATCCGCGCGCTCGATGACGCCGAGACCCTAACCTTCCTGCATGGGACGATTTCGACAAAGCGCCATCCCGTCAATGTCCCCGAGACACCCATGTATCTCGATGGCGTGCTGGTCGACACGCCGCTCACCGGCGGGCTGGAGCCGATGCTGGGTGAAAAGCATATTCGCACCCTGACCATCCTCGGTTTTCCGAATGTCACGCGCCCCGGCATTCTCGATGCGCTCAACCATCAGGATTTCGCCTATCGCTGGGTGACGCGCTTCATTCCCCTCGACAAGACGGCGGCGACCAAGGTTCTGACGCGGCTGCGGCGGCAATGGTTCGCCAAGCGCAAGTCGATCACGGCTGTCCTGCGCGAGGTGCTGACCAACGAGGCGGCGCCCCTGGTCGATAGCGACGCCGATAACAAGGCGCTCGATGCCGATGCTGCCTTGCAGGCTCTGGGCGGCGATCATGTTGGTTTCGGCTATCTCACCACCACCATCACGGTGTTCGATGAGGATGCCCAAGGCGCAGAGGAAAAAGCCCGCGCTGTCGAGCGCATTATTAATGGTCTCGGCTTCACCTGCATCCGGGAAAGCGTCAATGCGGTGGAAGCCTGGCTCGGCTCGTTGCCTGGCCATGTCTATGCCAATGTCCGCCAGCCGCTGATCCACACATTGAACCTCGCCCATCTGATGCCGCTGTCGGCGGTCTGGGCCGGGCCGGTGCGTAATGCGCATCTGGATGCCCCGCCGCTTCTCTATGCCGAGACCTCGGGTTCCACCCCGTTCCGACTCTCCACCCATGTCGGCGATGTCGGCCACATGCTGATCGTCGGCCCGACCGGCGCCGGCAAGTCGGTGTTGCTGTCGCTGATCGCGATGCAGTTCCGCCGTTATGCCGGATCGCAGGTCTACCTCTTCGACAAGGGCAATTCGGCGCGCGCTGCCGTGCTGGCCATGGGTGGCGAACATCATGCGCTGGGCAGCGACGGGTCGCTTGCCTTCCAGCCACTGCGCAATATCGACGATCCCGCCACCCGAAGCTGGGCAGCCGAATGGATCGGCGCGCTGCTGGCGCATGAGAAACTCACCGTCACGCCGGAAGTGAAAGAAGTCGTCTGGTCGGCCTTGAGCAACCTCGCCAGTGCGCCAGTGGCGGAACGCACGCTCACTGGCTTGTCGGTGCTACTGCAATCAAACCCGATCAAGGCGGCGTTGCAACCCTATACGCTGGACGGACCGTTCGGTCGGTTGCTCGATGCCGCGGATGACCGGCTGGCGCTCTCAAGCGTACAGTGCTTCGAGACCGAGGAGCTGATGCACCAGGCTGGCGTGGTCCTGCCGGTACTGACCTATCTCTTTCACCGGCTCGAAGAGCGGTTCGACGGGCGGTCGACGCTGCTGATCCTCGATGAAGCCTGGGTGTTTCTCGACAATCCGCTTTTCGCCGCGCGCATCCGCGAATGGCTGAAGGTGCTGCGCAAGAAGAATGTCTCGGTGATCTTCGCCACCCAGTCGCTGGCGGATATTGCCGACAGTTCGATCGCGCCGGCCATCATCGAGAGTTGCCCGCAACGCATCTTCCTGCCCAATGACCGGGCGGTCGAGCCGCAGGCGCGGGCGGCCTATGAGCGCTTCGGTCTCAATGACCGGCAGATCGAACTGATCGCCCGCGCCACGCCCAAGCGCCATTATTACCTGCAATCGCGGCGCGGCAATCGGTTATTCGAACTCGGCCTCGGCCCCATCGCGTTAACGCTGTGCGGCGCATCCGACACGGAAGCGCAAACTCTCATCGACGCCATCCTGGCCGAACATGGCCTTACCGAACACGGGCCGGGCGATTTCGCCGCCCGGTTCCTTTCCGCGCGCGGTCTCGATTGGGCGGCTGACCTCATCACGCAATTTCCTCGATACGGAGAACCATCATGAAACGCGCCTCCCTTGCGGCGCTCATCGCCGCTTCCCTTTCCTTCTCCTTGGCCGTTCCTTTGGCCATCACCATGCCGCAGAGGGCTCATGCCGCCTGGCCGGTCTTCGATGCTACGAACTATACGCAGAATATGCTCACCGCCGCGCGCACATTGGAGCAGATCAACAATCAGATTCAGCAACTCCAGAACCAGGCGACCATGTTGCAGAACATGGCGAAGAATCTCCAGCGGCTGGATTTTTCCTCGCTTGGCCAGATGCAGGGCGCGCTCAATCGCATCGACGGGCTGATGATCCAGGCCGAGGGCTTGAGCTTCGACCTGACGCAGCTCGAAGGCCAGTGGCGGCAGCAATATCCCGACAGCTACGACGCTTCTATCACCGTAAGCGATATGGCGACGGCGGCGCGCGAGCGTTGGCAGAACAGCATGAACGCCTACCGCCAGACCATGCGCCTGCAATCGCAGATCGTCGAGAATGTGCAGGCCGATCAGGGGCTGCTCACCGATCTCGTCAATCAGAGCCAGGGTGCCGTCGGCGCGTTGCAGGCGCAGCAGGCCGCCAACCAGCTCATCGCGCTCAGCACCAAGCAGCAAATGCAGATCCAGACGCTGATGGCCGCGCATTACCGCTCGCAAGCCGAGGATGCCGCCCGCAAAGCGCAATCCGAGGAAGCCGCGCGCGAGACGACCAAGCGTTTCCTGGGCTCCGGCAGCGCTTATTCCGGCAACTGACGATCAGGGGGCGGC
This sequence comes from uncultured Rhodobacterales bacterium, assembly GCA_964576515.1. GTDB lineage: Bacteria > Pseudomonadota > Alphaproteobacteria > Rhodospirillales > Rhodospirillaceae > SHVO01. The sequence goes on along the minus strand of CAZNUW010000003.1, from coordinate 22,075 downwards.
GTCATGAATGACCTCGACATCATCGACACTTTCATGGAGACCTTCAGCCAGTATATCGATTCTGGCTTCGGGCTGCTGTCGGGCGATGTCGCCTTCCTCACCTCGATCCTGATTGGCATCGATATCACGCTGGCCGGCCTCTTCTGGGCACTCGGCGGCGAGGACAATATCATCGGGCGGCTTTTGAAGAAGGTGCTCTATGTCGGCGTCTTCGCCTACATCTTGAACAACTTTCAGAACCTCGCCGACATTATCTACCGCTCATTCTCCGGCCTTGGCATCCAGGCCGCTCCCGGTGGCATGACCGCCGACGACCTGCTCAAACCCGGCAAGATCGCGGCCACCGGATACGAGGCGGCCTATCCGCTGCTCGAACAGGTAAGCCAGCTTGTCGGCTTCCCGGAGATTTTTGGCAACGCGCTCACTGTCTTCGTGCTGCTGGTGGCGTGGTTTCTGGTTCTGATCGCCTTTTTCATTCTGGCGATCCAGCTTTTCATCACCGTGCTGGAATTCAAGCTGACGACGCTCGCCGGCTTCGTTCTCGTACCCTTCGCACTGTGGAACAAGACGTCGTTTCTGGCCGAGCGGGTGCTCGGCAATGTGATTTCCTCGGGCATCAAGGTGATGGTGCTGGCCGTCATTGCGGGCATTGGCTCGACGCTGTTTTCGACCTTCACGACAGGTCTTCAAGGGCAGGAACCGGATCTTGCCGCCGCCATGTCGCAGGTGCTGGGCGCGCTCGCTTTGCTCGGTCTTGGTATTTTCGGCCCCGGCATTGCCTCGGGGCTTGTGTCCGGCGCACCGCAACTGGGCGCGGGCGCAGCGCTTGGCACAGCGGGTGCTGCTGCAGGGGCGGCGATGCTTGCCGGTGGCGCGGCGATGGCTGGCGCGCGCATGGCAACGGGCGGCGGGCTTGCCGCGGTCCGCGCCGGAACCGCCATGGGATCGGCGGCTTCCACCTCTTTCCAAATGGGCCAAGCCACCTCCGGTGCTTCGGGCATGGCTGGTGCCGCTGCCGGAATGTCTGGCGTTGCCCGTGCCGCTGGTGGGGCCGCTATGCAATCCGCACGTTCCGTCGCGGGCCGTGCTGCAGGGTCTCTCAAGCAAAACGCCGATGCCGGACGCCGGGGTGCCTGGACCGCCACTGGCGGCACGCCGACCGCCTCCATGAACGAGGCCGCCGCCGCATCCGTCAGCCCACAGAGCAATGCCGCGCCAAACTGGGCGAAACGCATCCGCTCCGAGCAGACCGCCCGCGCCAGCCGTCATGCGGTGACACAGGCCATCAAAGACGGCGACCGTCCCGGCAGCGGCGCCAATCCCACCATTCATCAAAAGGACGACTGATCCATGTTCCGACGACCCATTCAGCGTTACGGGCAAACACCTGAGCCCGTCACCCCCTATCAAAAGGCCGAACAGCTCTGGGACGAGCGTATCGGCGCATCCCGTGTGCAGGCCAAAAACTGGCGACTCATGGCATTCGGCTGTTTCGCTGCCTCAGTGGCGCTCTCCGGCGCGCTCATCTGGCAGTCGATGCAGAGCCGCGTCGTGCCCTATGTGGTCGAGGTGGATAAATTCGGCGAAGCCCGTGCCGTCGCGCCCGTGGATGCCACCTACCGGCCCGCCGACGCCCAGATCGCCTGGCACCTGGCGCGCTTCGTCACCCATGTCCGTGGCGTTTCCACCGATCCGGTGCTGGTGCGCCAGAACTGGCTGGCGGCTTACGATTTCGCCACGGACCGCGCGGCGTTGTTTTTGAACGAGTACGCCAAGGCCAACGATCCCTTCGGCCAGATCGGCACAAACAGTGTCTCGGTGCAGGTGACCAGCGTGGTGCGGGCCTCCGACACCTCGTTTCAGGTCAAATGGACCGAGCAGGTGTTCGAGCGCGGCAGCCTCGCCAAGACCGAGCGCTGGACCGCGATCCTGACCACCATAATCCAGCCGCCGCGCTCCGCCGAACAGCTTCGCAAGAACCCGCTTGGCCTGTTCGTGACCGCCATCGACTGGTCGCGCGAACTCGACACCGCCAATCCAAAGGAACCCGTAGAATGAAAAATTTTCTGATCCTATCTGTTTCGGCATTGGCCTTATCGGCCTGCGCCACACGGCAATTGCCGCCGACAATTTCCTATGATGCCGATGACTTCAAACCGGCGGCCATAGAGAAAGAACCGTTGAAGCCCGTCCAGATCGTCGAGGTGCCGAAGGTGTTGCCGCTGCCTGGCCAGCTCATGCCTGAACCCGGCAAGGTCGAGGAGGACAAACGCCCGCCGACCGCGCGCGTAGAGGACGCCAACAAGGCGGCAACGCAGGAGCCGACAAAGCACGGCTATATCAACGCCATCCAGATCTATCCCTATGCGGAAGGCGCGCTCTATCGTCTCTATGCCGCGCCGGAACGGGTCAGCGATATCGCGCTTCAGCCGGGCGAGAAGCTGACTTCGGTGTCTGCCGGCGACACGGTGCGCTGGGTGATCGGCGATACGCTGAGCGGAACTGGCGATAATCAGCGCACCCATGTGCTGGTCAAACCCTTCGCGCCGGGGCTGACGACCAATCTCGTTATCACCACGGATCGGCGTTCGTATCATCTGCAACTCGACAGCACCGACAAAACGGCAATGGCGGCGATTTCCTGGACTTATTCGTCCGAACAACTGACCACGTTACGTCGCCAGAATGCGGTGGCCGAGGCGGCGTTGCCCGTTGCGTCCAACTTGGCGCTGGAAAACATCCGCTTCCGCTATCGGATATCCGGCGACAACCCGCCCTGGAAGCCGGTGCGCGCCTTCGACGACGGCCACAAGGTCTATATCGAGTTCCCGCGTCGTATCGATCAGGGCGAAGCCCCGCCGCTCTTCGTCGTTGGTTCCGACGGCGGCAGCGAACTCGTCAATTACCGCATGCGCGGCAATTACTACATCGTCGATCGGCTGTTCGCCGCCGCCGAACTGCGTCTCGGGACCAAGCCCCAGCAAGTGGTGCGCATTACGCGGACGGATGGCACGCCCCGGCGAACCAGCCTCCTTGGCGGCGCGGAGGGGCAAAAATGACAACAAAACAGGATGAAAAGCTCGACCTCCGCGCTGCGCCGGGTCACAAACTGGTGCGCTTCAAGAAGGGCGTGGTGATCGGCGGCGCGGCCATCGCATCCGCCGGAATTCTGGGTGTCACCATGCTGGCGCTACAAGCGCCGACTTTGCGCAACGGTCAGCCTACGGAAGAGCTTTATAACACCGACAAGAAACCGACGCCCGACGGTCTTGCGGCGCTGCCGGGGGATTATTCGGAAGTGAAGCTTGGCCCACCGCTGCCCGGCGATCTTGGCCGTCCCATCCTCGAACACCAGCGCCAACTTGGCATCGCGCCGGGAGGGCAGGAGTTATCCGCCGCCGAACAGCGTCTCGCAAGCCAAGCCATTCAGGCCAAGGAATCCAACGTCTTCTTCCGCATCGAGAACCGGCTGCAGCAGAATGCGCCGGCGGCGACCGCGCAGCCGATGCAAACCGCGGCGGTTCAGCCCGGTGCGGACCGCCTGACACTCGACCCCGAACGCGACCAGAACAACCAGCAGCGCAAGCTCGATTTCCTGAACCATCAGGACACGGGTGGCATCTATAATCCGCATGCCCTGCTAACCCCGGCCTCGCCGTATCAGGTCATGGCGGGCAGCGTGATTGCCGCCAGCCTCATCACCGGGATCAATTCCGACCTGCCGGGCCTCGTCACAGCCCAAGTAACCGAAAATGTCTATGACACCGTGACCGGCTCGGCGTTGCTCATCCCGCAAGGGGCGCGGCTAATCGGCACCTATGACAGCGTCGTCGCCTTCGGCCAGTCGCGTGCGCTGCTGGTTTGGCAGCGGATCATCCTGCCGGATGGCTCATCGATCCAGATCGACAATCTCCCCGCTACCGACGCCGCCGGCTATGCCGGGCTGGAGGATGAAGTCGATTACCACACCTGGCAGCTCTTGAAAGGCATCGCCATGGCAACGCTCCTGGGCGTCGGCACCGAACTCAGTTTCGGCAGCAATGAGAGCGATCTCGTCAGCGCCATCCGTGAATCGACACAGCAGAACGCCGCCCAGGCCGGCCAGCGCCTCACCGAAAAGAACCTCAACATCCAGCCCACCATCACCATCCGCCCCGGCTGGCCGCTGCGCGTCATCATCCAGAAGGACATCGTAGTGCGGCCCTATAAGGGTTGAAAGGATCGATCATGACCAATCTGAAACTCGCCAAACTCCCCGACCGCACCCCGGCGAAAATCACCATCACGGTGAGCGCGGATCTCAATCAGGCGCTCTGCGACTATCAGAAGCTTTATGCCGCCACTTACGGTGCGTCGGAAAAAATCGCCGATCTGATCCCCTTCATGCTCGAAGCCTTCCTCGACAGCGACCGCGCCTTCGCCAAGGCGCGGAAGGAGGGGGTGCCGGAAGTCGAGAATGATAAATCCGCTCGCCGCTCCCGCTCATTCCGCCGAACCAATGCAAGTGGCGATGCAGAACCCACATCGCCCATAGCTCAATCTGCATCGCGGCCACAGGAAGATTGATGCCAAGTTGTACGGGAAAGGAGGAAAGAAGGCTTGTTGACAATTTCGTTGTTAAGGGTGTATATATTACCCATTCAATAGCAATTTCACGAACCGAAATGTCAACACGCACGCACAGGACGACATCCTTCCTCTCGGCCCATCCGGTGTTTACCCGGGCGGAGTTTGCCGCTGCGTTTGAGCGCCCGGCTGGTTCAGCGAGTATCACCAGCTTGCTCAAGCATCACCTGAAGGCCGGCAACATCAAACGGCTGAGCCGCGAGGTTTTCGCGGCCGTTCCGGCACATCTGTCGGCGGAGTATCTTATGGTGGACCGTTTCGCAGCCGCCAGCAAGCTGCGCGCCGATGGCGTGTTGGGCTATCACTCTGCACTGGAACTGCATGGCGTTGCCTATTCCGAATTCAACGAAGTTCAATTGATAAGCCGGGGACGCACTGAGCTGGCCGATTTGCCATTCGGCCTCTGCCGCCTCATAGGGCCGCCGAAGGCGCTGCTGGATACGGACCAGGCGGACTATCTCACCGTCATAATGGATCGTCTGGGCATGCCCATCAAAGTAACAGCCATCGAGCGAACATTGGTTGATGTGCTGCATCGGCCGGACATAGCGGGCGGTGTCGAAGAGGTGCTGCAATCGCTCGATATGGTGCGCTACCTCGACCCTGAAAAACTCGTCGATTATGTCGAATTTCTTAGCATCCGCTCGCTCGCCGCGCTCACCGGCTGGTGGCTGGAGCGGCGGCAGTCCGCTCTGGGTGTAGCCGACAACGTCCTTGACCGCCTGCGCGCGCTTCTTCCGCGTTCGAAGCATTATGCGCTCGGTGCAGAGCCCGGTAACGCGGTGCTGGTCGAGCCTTGGCGTGTTCTCCTGCCGCCACAGGCGGTTGAAACCGGCTTCGAGGGCGTGTGAATGGAAGTATCTGCCCAAAGCCTTGCTCGAATTGCTACTGAGCGGCAGTTTCAGCCCGCGACGCTGGAGCGTGTGATCCGCCTGCTCGATATTCTCGACGCCATTGCCGCAGACAGTTTGATCGCCCCGCGCGTCGCGCTCAAGGGTGGCACGGCGCTCAATGTGTTTCATGCCGCGCTTGACCGCCTGTCGGTCGATATCGACCTCAACTATGTCGGCGCCGCCGACAAGGCGAGTATGGACGAGGATCGACCGGGTCTTGAAGACCGCATCCTTCGCCTGATGGAATCCAAAGGCTATTCGCCCCGGCGCGAACCGGCTGAACATGCCGGCGGTAAATGGATCTTCCGCTATGCTTCGGTGCTGGGCGGCGCCGGTTCCATCGAGATCGACATCAACTATCTTTTCCGCACACCGCTTTTCGGTGTGCGGCCGATGCCGTCTGCGGCGCTTGGTGACACCCAAGCGATGGCAGTGCCCGTGCTTGATATCCATGAGATCGTCGCCGGTAAGCTGGTCGCCCTGATCGCACGGCGCACGGCGCGCGATCTGTTTGACGCCCACCGCATCATCGCCATGCCCGACCTGGACTGGTCGAAAGTCAAGCTCGGCACCCTGATGATCGGCGCGTCCGCACGCAGCTTAGACTGGCGAACCGCATCCGTGGACATGATCGGCTGCGACGGGAAGGACCTTGCCGCCAAGCTGATCACCTGCCTGCCTGGAGCATATTTTGATCCCTATGGCGGGCAGAAGGGTTGGATCGACACGGTGACGGCGGAATGCCGCCAGGGTCTTGAACCGCTTTTCCAATTCGGCGAAGGCGAAATGGCGTTCCTGACTGGTGTGCTTGAAGAAGGCATCATCGACGCCGCGCGGCTGGACGCGCCGGAGGATGTGAGGACGGCGATTGAGGCCTGCCCGGCGCTTCGCTGGAAGGCGCAGAATGTCAAAGCCTGGAAAACCGGTGGCGCATCGCCTGCCAAACGCGGTCGGCGTCGGCGTCGCAGGCACGAAGAATAACAACTGAATTCCCGTATAGGGTTTTCTATTCCTTGTCATTTCCGGTTTTTGCCGTATTTTCTCATGATGGAATCATGGGGAATCGCATGAGTTCGGATGTGATGACGCTGCCGGAGGTGGCCGAATATCTCCGCCTGACGGAAAAGACGACTTACCGGCTGGCGGCGGATGGCACGCTGCCTGGCTTCAAGGTCGGGGGTTCGTGGCGCTTCAGGCAGGTCGATATTGATGCATGGATCGAAGCGAAGAAGGCGGAAACCAAGCAGAGTGTTAAGTCTGAGCAGGGGGAGAAAACACGTTGAACGCGGTCGAGATAGAGGAGGCGATTTCTGCGCTTGCTGGTCAGCCGTTTGACCGCGAGGCGTTCCCCTTTGCCTTTTTGGAAGCGTTCGGCAACAAGGCGACGACCATCAAGAAGCTCAGGAGCGGGGCGTCGAACAAGTCCGATTTGGGCGGCGTGCTCCAGACCAACAACATCCACATCAAGGTCTGCGCACAAGGCGAGGTCACAAACACGCTCAAAGCGTTGCGGGAAAGCCCTGCCACGAGGAAGGCCAAGGCGAAATTCGTATTGGCCACGGATGGCGTCGATTTCCAGGCGGAAGATCTGACAAGCGACGAGCCGCCCGTCGTTTGCAATTTTTCCGACTTTCCCGATCACTTCGGTTTCTTCCTGGCCCTTGCGGGTATCTCCACCGTAAAGCAGATCCGCGAAAGCGCGTTCGACATCCGGGCGACCAGCCGGCTCAACCGGCTTTATGTCGAACTGTTGAAGGATAACCCCGAATGGGGCACGGCCGAACGCCGCCCGGAAATGAACCATTTCATGGCGCGGCTGATCTTCTGCTTCTTCGCCGAGGATACGGATATCCTTCATCCGAACTACGGTTTTACCAGCACGGTTGAACGGATGAGCGCACGGGATTCCTCCAACACCCATGAGGTGATTGGCGAAATTTTCCGTGCGATGAATACGAAGACCGAAGACAAGCGGAACGCCAACCTGCCCCGGTGGGCGGATGGCTTTCCCTATGTCAATGGCGGACTGTTTTCGGCCAAAGACCCGACACAAACAGAGGTTCCGCGCTTTTCCAGGATCGCGCGCTCCTACCTCCTTCATATCGGCAATCTCGACTGGAAGCAGATCAACCCCGACATCTTCGGCTCGATGATCCAGGCGGTGGCGGATGATGATGAGCGCGGTGCGCTCGGTATGCATTACACCAGCGTACCGAACATCCTGAAGGTCTTGAACCCGCTGTTTCTCGACGATCTGCGCGAGAAGCTGGCGGATGCAGGCAACAGCCCGCAAAAGCTTTTGAATTTAAGGAAGCGCATGGCGAAGGTCAGGGTCTTCGATCCGGCCTGCGGCTCGGGCAATTTTCTTGTCATCGCCTACAAGCAGATGCGGGAGATCGAGGCCGAGATCAACCGGCAGCGCGGTGAGCCGGACCGGCGAACCGAAATCCCGCTGACCAATTTTCGGGGGATTGAACTGCGCGACTTTCCGGCCGAGATCGCGCGGCTGGCACTGATCATCGCCGAGTATCAGTGCGACGTGCTTCATCGCGGCCAGAAGGAAGCCTTGGCCGAGTTTCTGCCGCTCGACGCCATGAACTGGATCACCTGCGGCAACGCGCTGCGGCTGGACTGGCTGAGCATTTGCCCGCCAACGGGAACCGGCGTGAAGCATCGGGCAGAGGACCTGTTTCACGCGCCCTTGGATCAGGCGCAGATCGATTTCGAGAATGAAGGTGGTGAGACATACATTTGCGGGAATCCGCCATATCTCGGACGAAAATACCAGTCGGATGAACAGAAGGCGGAGCTAAAAGCGGTCTTTGCTGGTCGCTGCAAAGACACGCTTTCGCTCGATTACGTATCCGGGTGGTTCATGAAGGCAGCCGATTTTATGTCAGCAACCTTTGCTGACGCTGCGTTCGTTTCAACCAATTCCATCTGCCAAGGGATACAAGTCTCGTCGCTCTGGCCGGTGATTTTTGCGCGCGAGGTCTCTATCTCGTTTGCCTACCAGTCGTTCAAATGGGCGAACCTTGCCAGCCACAATGCTGGCGTCACTGTTTCCATCGTTGGTTTGACCAAGCGCAAGGGAGCCACCCGTAAGATATTCTCCGTTGAGGATGACGGCACCACAACGGTCAGGGAGACTGACAACATCAATGCCTACCTTGTGGCAGCGGGGGATGTATTCGTGTCACCGCGGAGTAAGGTTCCCGATGATCGAACCGCCATGCAGTTCGGGAACCATCCGTATTATGCGAACGACCTCATGCTTCGGCCAGACGAGGCAAGGCAATTGGTCTTGACGGAACCGAAAGCGGCTCAATTTATCCGCCCCCTATACGGTTCGAAAGAGTTTATCTCTGGCTCTCCGCGAGCTTGTCTGTGGATCACGCGCGAAACTCTCGCAGATGCAAGCGCTATCCCTGAGGCTGAACGGAGAATTGAGGGCGTCCGGGCGGCTCGTCTTGAAAAATCTTCAGATGCCCAAGCGCAGAAACTGGTGGATACGCCCTATCGGTTTCGGGACCAATATGAGGCCGTCTCCGACCTTCTTGTTGTTCCAATCGTCAGCTCCGAGAACCGGCCCTACCTTCCGGTTGGGCTCGTGGAGCCAAAAGCCGTGGTGCATAACAAAGCTTTCGCTCTTTACGATGCCCCGCTGTGGAACTTGGCGCTGATCGCCTCGCGCCTGCACTGGGTCTGGATCGGCACGGTATGCGTGCGGCTGGAAATGCGTTTCAGCTATTCCAACACCCTCGGCTGGAACACCTTTCCGGTTCCCACGCTGACCGAGAAGAACAAGGCTGACCTGACCCGCTGCGCCGAAGACATTCTGCTGGCGCGCGAGGCGCATTTCCCTGCCACCATCGCCGATCTCTACGAGGTAAAAGACGGCGAGAGCAAGATGCCTGAAAACCTCCGCGCCGCCCACGAGCGCAATGACGAGGTGCTTGAACGCATCTATATCGGCCGCCGCTTCCGCAACGACACCGAGCGGCTGGAAAAGCTGTTCGAGATGTACACCAAGATGACCAAGACCAAGGGGGCTGCATGAGCGCGTTCAATCGTATGACCGCCGTTGCCGCCGCTGAGGTTGTTTCGGAGTTCAAGTCCCATAGCGACATGGAGGTGCTCGAAGTCCAGTGGGGAATATCGGGCCGTTGCGCCGGTTCGAGCAAGTCCGCCCGAGTGGCCGACCTGGCGAGGATCGCTGCTGAAGAACAGATCGAGGTCATGACCATCCATGGCTTAGTGCCGATCGATCGCGCGCTTGTAGAGACTGCAATTCTTGCTCCCCCTCACGCGAAGACCTCGTTTGCTTGGAGGAAGTTGATCGCCGGTCTGCGTTTTGATGGCTTTGAAGTTGTCGAAGAGAAGACGGAGGTCGAGTCGGATCGCCCGTGGGGTCAACCAAGATTCGAAACCAAGGTGCAACTTGTTCGCATGCTCCCTTCCGATATCCCGGAGCTCGATTTTCGAGAAGCCGAAAGCGAGGTGAAGTTATTGCTAGACCGGCATGGCTTCTCGGTTGCGCGAGGTCATTTGCAGCAGGCGGTGTCGGCCTTCAGCAGGGGTGAGTGGTCCTCAGCAAACGGTGCACTGCGCAATTTCTACGAAAGTTACCTCAATGAGATTGCTGTAGCGCTTGGATACTCAAGTGAGGGCGACAGTAAAGCCAAGCGTGACTTCCTTGGTGCCGGCCTTGAACCACCGTTCTTGCTCGCGGACTACAACGAGTGGAATGCCAACAATCAAAAGCCTCAATACGTTCAAGGGCTGATGAGCAGGATGCATCCCCACGGTGGGCACCCAGGGCTTTCTGAAGAGGAAGATGCAACCTTTCGACTTCAGATAACGCTGATTACGGCTCGCCTTTTTCTGCGTAGATACGACCAAAGAAAGACCTTTTGAGATGAGTAGAGCGAAATCCGTCCCCTCCGTCTCGGTCTCCTACGCGCGCAACGGGAACTCGACCAGGGCGAACGAGTTCGGCATGCGGGCCATGCAGGAGCGCGCCTATGAAAAGCGTGGCGAGCAGTATCTTCTGATCAAATCGCCCCCGGCTTCGGGCAAGAGCCGCGCGCTGATGTTCGTCGCGCTCGACAAGCTCCACAATCAGGGGCTCAAACAGGCGATTATTGTCGTGCCGGAGAAATCCATCGGCGCGAGTTTCAATGACGAGCCGCTGACCAAATTCGGTTTCTGGGCGGACTGGCGCGTCGAGCCGAAATGGAACCTGTGCAATGCGCCCGGCTCGGACAATGGGGGAAAGGTCAAGTCGGTTGGCGCGTTTCTGACAAGCAACGCCCAAGACAGCAAAAATCGCGTGCTGGTCTGCACCCACGCCACCTTCCGCTTTGCCGTCGATCAGTATGGGGTGGAGGCATTCGACGACCGGCTGATCGCGGTGGACGAGTTCCACCATGTCTCGGCCAACCCCGATAACAAGCTTGGGCTCCATCTCGGGCAATTCATCGCCCGCGACAAGGTGCATATCGTCGCCATGACGGGATCGTATTTCCGGGGCGATGCCGAAGCGGTGCTCATCCCTGAGGATGAGGCAAAATTCGATAGTATCACCTACACCTACTACGAGCAGCTCAACGGCTATGAATATCTCAAGACGCTCGATATCGGCTATTATTTCTATTCCGGCTCCTATGCCGACGACATCCTGAATGTGCTCGACCCGGCCGAGAAAACCATCGTCCACATCCCCAGCGTCAATTCGCGCGAGAGCACGAAGGACAAGATCAGGGAAGTCGAGCACATCATCGAGGAATTGGGTGAGTGGCAGGGCGCCGACCCGGTGACGGGATTTCAGCTTGTCAAAACACCTGAGGGCCGCGTCCTTCGGATCGCCGATCTGGTCGATGACGACCCCACCAAGCGCGACCGGGTTTCCGCCGCGCTGAAAGACCCGTCGCAGAAGAACAACCGCGAGCATGTGGATATCATCATCGCGCTGGGCATGGCCAAGGAAGGCTTCGACTGGATCTGGTGCGAACATGCGCTGACGGTCGGTTACCGGTCGAGCCTGACCGAGATCGTTCAGATCATCGGCCGGGCGACACGGGATGCGCCGGGCAAGACCCGCGCGCGTTTCACCAACCTGATCGCCGAACCCGATGCTTCCGAGGAAGCCGTCACCGAGGCCGTGAATGACACGCTGAAAGCCATCGCGGCGAGCCTGCTCATGGAGCAGGTGCTGGCCCCGCGCTTCGAGTTCAAGCCGAAAAGGGCGGATAGCGGCCCGGCCGAGGGCTATGACTATGGCGAGGGCGGCTACGATCCGACCAGGTGCAATGTTGGCTTCAACGAGCAAAGCGGACAGTTCCAGATCGAAATCAAGGGGCTGGCCGAGCCGAAGAGCAAGGAGGCCGCGCGCATCTGTCAGGAAGACCTGAACGAAGTCATCACCGCCTTCGTGCAGGACAAGACGGCCATCGAGCGCGGTCTGTTCGACGACGAGCTGGTGCCCGAGGAACTGACGCAGGTTCGCATGGGCAAGATCATCAAGGATAAATACCCCGAACTCGACGAAGAGGATCAGGAAGCCGTCCGTCAGCATGCCGTCGCCGCCTTGAATCTGACCCAGAAGGCCAAGGAAATCGCTCTCGGCGGTGCGGAGGCCGACAGGCAAGGCAACACGGCGCTGATTGACGGCGTTCGCAAATTCGCGATGGACGTGCGCGAGCTGGATATCGACCTGATCGACCGGATCAACCCCTTCGGCGAAGCCTATGCCATCCTCGCCAAGGCCATGAGCGAAGAAAGCCTGAAGCAGGTAGCGGCGATCATCTCGGCCAAAAAGGTGAGCCTGACCCCTGAAGAAGCGCGCGAATTGGCCAAACGCGCCCTGAAATTCAAGCAGGAGCGCGGACGCCTGCCGTCGATCACCTCTCCGGATGCCTGGGAAAAACGCATGGCCGAAGGTGTGGCCTTCCTCGCGCGCATGAAAGCGGAGGCGGCGAATGGCTAATCCGTTCACTGACGAAGATGATGCCCTTCTTGCCGAGCTTGGTGTCGAGGCTGAAGCCAAGAAGGCTACCAGCCGCACCCCGCGCGAAGAGCGCATCATTGCCGGTTTCGAGGAAATTCAACGCTTCGTCGATGAGCACGGGGCCGCACCCCGCCATGGCGACGACCGGGATATTTTCGAGCAGCTCTACGCCGTGCGGCTCGACCGCCTGCGCTCGCTGCAAGAATGCCGAACGCTTCTTGAACCCCTCGATCATCAGCGGATTCTGAGCAGCTTTGAGGTCGCCACCCAGGCCGCTCCAGACGACATGGATGACGAAGCCCTTTTGGCAGAGCTTGGCGTGACCGCCGATGCGGCGGACATAACGGAATTGCGGCATGTCCGATCCAGCGCGGAGAAGCGCGCGGCCGAGGAGATCGCCAATCGTGAGAAGTGCGAGAATTTCGATAAGTTCAAGCCGCTCTTTGAGCATGTTCAGGCCGAGCTTGATACCGGGATGCGTGAAACGCGCCCGTTCGAGATGAAGGCAGAGATTCAGAAAGGGCGTTTTTTCATTGTCGGCGGACAGAAAGCCTACGTCGCAGAGGTAGGCGATATATTCACAACGGAGCATGGGCGTACTGATGCGCGGCTCCGCGTCATCTTCGATAACGGCACCGAAAGCAACATGCTCATGCGCTCGCTCCAGCGCGCCCTGAACAAAGATGAGGCGGGCCGAAGAATTACCGATCCGGTGGCTGGTCCGCTCTTCTCCGGGGAATATGGGGAAGAAGATCAGGCCAGCGGTACAATCTACGTCCTTCGCAGCAAGTCAGATCATCCGCTGGTCGCAGAAAACCGCGAACTGGTTCACAAGATCGGCGTCACCAACATGAGTGTGGAAAAGCGGATTGCCGGCGCCCACCTTCAGCCCACCTTCCTCATGGCAAATGTTGAGATCGTCGCGACCTATGAACTCTACAACATCAACCGCACCAAGCTCGAAAATCTGATCCATCGCGTTTTCGCCGAAGCACGCCTTGATATCGAGATCAAAGACCGCTTCGGCCAACCCGTAAAGGCGCGTGAATGGTTCCTCGTTCCGCTGTTCGTGATCGACGAGGCGGTCGAGAAGATCAAGGACGGGACGCTTGTCGAGTACGTTTATGACGCGGGCAGCGCCCGCTTGATGGAGCGCAGCGCGATACCTCCGCTGGGGGACTTGGCATGAGCAACGTCAATATCAAGCGGCTGGTCGATAACATCCGTTCCGGCACCAATATATACACGCCCCTGGTCGAGTTGGTCGTAAACGCGATTCAGGCCATCGACGCGATGGACATAGAGAACGGCTCGGTCGAAATCCAAGTTCTCCGAAACGGCCAGGCCGATGTGATCGACCGCCTTGAGGATGTTGATGGCTTCGTGGTCAAGGACAACGGCATAGGTTTTACCAAAAGCAACCGCGATGCCTTCGACACCCTCTACACCGAACAGAAGATTGCGGATGGCGGCAAAGGTTTTGGCCGCTTCACTTGCTTGAAATACTTCGATCGGGTGAAGGTCTCCAGCACCTTCGCCGAAGGTGACGTCTTCCTTGATCGTTCTTTCAGAATGGGTTTGGACACGGACATTATTGTTGACGAAAAAGTAGAGCCGTCTCAAGCACAGGCGACGGGCGCAACCGTCGAGATTTCCGGCATCAAGTCGGTAAGGTTCCCCGACAAGAAGCTGGAAACGATCAGCCGGGTCGTAGTGGAACGGCTGTTGCCTTATTTCGTGGACAAGGAGCGCATCTGCCCTCGCGTCGTGATCCGGGACGCCAATATGCCGTCCGATAGCGTCTCTCTCAATGATTATCTCGGTAAGGAGAACAGCCAGATCGTTGAGATGAAAGTGGACGAAGGCACGTTCTCGCTATCGGCGAACGAGGATGAAAAGACCTTTCATATCCGCGTATTCAAATTCTTCGCGCCGCGAACGGCGAAGAGCAAGGTCAGCCTTGTCGCACACCGGCGGGAAGTGACGGACAACCCCCTAGAATCATACATTCCAGAATTTGCGGAAGAGTTTTTCGAGCCGGGACAGGATCAGGATTCGTCCACGGGGCGCAACTTCGTCATTAAAGCCTATGTGTTATCGAAGGAACTCCAGAAGGTCGCGAGATAGATGAGATCGTTTATGAGCTGATTTCATGAGGAGGGGGGAATTATGAAAGCCAGCATTGCCGGCCGTATCCGCAACACCAACCTTCCGAAGGCGAAAGCTTTGCTTCCGCTTTTTGAGGCGGTCATGAACGCCTTCCAGTCGATCGAGGAAGCCGGCGGCAAGAACCACGCCATCCGCATTGTTGCGGAACGGCAAGGGAACCTCGATGAGGGCAAGCCGGGTCCGATAGAAGCTTTCACCGTCATCGACAGCGGCATAGGCTTTACGGACGACAATCTCGACAGCTTCGAAACAGTCGATTCTCCTTACAAAGCCATGAGGGGTGGTAAGGGATTGGGCCGCTTTCTTTGGCTGAAAGCCTTCGCGCGCGTGGAGATTGAAAGCCACTACCGAAGCTCTGACGCGGAAGGCTTCCTTTGCAGGAAGTTTTCCTTCGTGGCTTCCGAAGATGATCTACCCCGCGATGCTGCGCCGTCCGATCGGCAGAATCTAGAAACGCGGGTTCGGCTTGTCGGTTTTCGTCCGCCCTATGTCGGCGAGTGCCCCCGGCAGCTCGATATCATAGCGCAGCGTCTCATCGGGCATTTTTTGCCCCTGTTCCTCGACCCTGCTGGACCAGCACTCAGCCTAGCCGATGAAGTAGAAGAGATCGATCTTCGAGCATTTTTTCGGGAAAATTTTCAAGCTTTTGCGACCGAACGTACGTTCAACGTCGATGGCCACGCATTTACTCTTAGCGGTTTTCGGCTTCGAGGTGCGCTCGCCAGTCACCATGAACTCGTCTACGCCGCGCATTTCCGCGAGGTCATCACCGAACGCCTCACAAAATTCCTGCCGAATCTTAGAAACAAGCTTTCTGAAGCCGATGGGGCCGGCTTCTATTACCTCGCATTCGTGCAAAGCGGCTTGCTCGACGACAAGGTGAATAACGAGCGTACGGATTTCTCGATTCCGCGAGAGACCACACGTGGCGACCGCGCCGATCCTTCAACCTCGGACGAGCCGGATTCAGAACTTTTCGCCGACGAGATCAGTTTGAAAGCGATCCGAGACGGTGCACTCGCAACGATCAGTGAAGACCTGAAAAGCTTCATTGACGAAATCAATACACAAAAGGAAAATGCTCTCACGTCCTACGTTGCCGAAGATGCGCCGCAGTATCGCGTGCTGATGAAATACAAGGATGAATTTATCAACGACATCCCGCCGCAAGCCAGCAAGACCGAGATGGAAATGGCGTTGCATCGGCAGCTTTATCAGCGGCAGCTTCGGTTGAAGCAGGAAGGTGCCCGTATCCTCTCCGAACAGGTCGCCACGGAAAATCCACAAGATTACTACGCCAGGTTGCAAAAGTTTGTAGAGGATGAGAACGAGATCGGGAAAACCTCACTGGCGCAATACATCGTACATCGTCGCGTCATCCTTGATCTGCTGGAGAAATACCTTTCGCAGGACCCCGAAACTGGCGCTTATGAGCTGGAAAAGACTGTCCATAGTCTGGTCTTTCCGATGCGCGCCACATCTGACGATGTTCCTTTCGAACAACAGAACCTCTGGATTATCGACGAACGGCTGACATTCCATTCGTTCCTGTCGTCTGACATCCGGCTTGATCAAGTGCAGGTAATTGATAGCGATTCGGCCAGCCGACCGGACTTACTTATATTCAACCATCCTCTGGCCTTCAGCGAGGACGGAGAGCCGCTGCAATCCATGGTCGTGATCGAGTTCAAGAAGCCGGATCGCAGCACCTATCAAGATGAGGACCCAGTTTCGCAGGTTTACCGAATGGTGCGTGAGATCAGAGAGGGCAAGAAGAAGGACCGCCAAGGCCGCTATATACGGCCTGCCAATCAGAACGTCCCTGCCTACTGCTATGTCATCTGCGACCTTACCCCATCCGTGGAAATTCGTATCCAGAACATGGGAGCCCGGCGCACGCCGGATAATCTCGGATACTACGGATTCAACGAAACCCTCAACGCCTACTACGAGGTCATCTCATATACGAAGCTTCTCAGCGATGCCCAAAAGCGAAATCGGGTTCTGTTCGAGAGGCTGAATCTACCTGCCAAAAGTCCCACATAGATGGACAAAATGCGCCGTGCACGGCCATCTCCATTTCCACACCTGGGCAGATCGTTGACGTCTATTTGGACGTCGCGGCTCCTGGCGCGGTGTTGATGGACTGAAAAATGGCGAATACGACGGCTGCTCCGCGACCATTATGCTGCGATCGCCCGATCGGCGACGTATAGGCGGGCGTCCCAACGGCTCGTCGTTTGGCCAATCGCGCTCCGACCTAGTTCCACCACATTGAGCCGGTCACCTTCGAAGGCCGGGCTCAGCTCGAGTGCAAGATAGTCGAACAGCGAGCGCTCGTGGACGGCAATAATGACCTGCCGCTGCATATGCTTGGAGAGGGTCCGGAGCAGCGCCGCGAACTGCGCGATGTGAACTTCGTCCATGCTCTGCACCGGATCGTCGACCACCAGCCACGGCAACTTCGGTGCGACTGAGAGGTGGAGCGCCAAAAATAGCGTTAGCGCTGCGGTGTTGAGGTTGCCGGCGCTCAGCATCGCGCGCGGATTGCCACCCTTGCCGCCGCGTCGATGATGGGTTTCGAGGACAGCTTCGACATCCGCGTTGGCGGACTCCGGGACGGCAAAAGCAGGGATGAACGGCTCATCAGGCGCGAGACGCACGAAGAGGTCCCGCCAGACGGCATTTAGCTCGTCATTAAAGACACGCCGCACCACACGACCTCGGGCCTCACGCGTCTGGCGCGCAACGTCCTTGCCCAGATCGATGATCTTGTCAGCCTCTGCCTTTTGAACCCTGCGCTTGGCGAGTTCCTCTTCCAGTGCACCGAGCTTCGCGACGAGTTGGTCCCGACTGTTACGCGATGCGACAAGAGCTTGGGCGACCTCGACTGCGCTCCGCCGGATGGTATGCCGCTCCGTCAGGGTATGCTCGCGCTGGTCGATCGTCGTCGTGAGATCCTGCAACAGATGTTCGGTTGGCGTGGCCGTGTCAAAAGCGATCTCCATTCGGCGTGCCAGATTTTCGATGTTGGTGCGCAGCACGATGGCCGACTGGTCCGCGCTTTGGAGGGCGACGAGCGCCTGAGCCGAGCGGTTCGCGTCGTCGCGGCGGCGATCGCCCTCCTCAAGTTGTGGTTTTGCTTCGGCCAGTTGGCGATCGACCTCCGTCAGGTCGGCGGCTCGGATTTTCAAGGCCGAGAGCTCGGTTTCCGAAACCAGGCCGCTGGCCGCTGCCTGCATATCGCGATCAAGCCTCGCAACCTCCGTCTGCGTGCTGGTGCGTGACTGAAGAAGCGATTGGAGGCGCCCGGCCTGTTCAATCATCGCTGCAACTTTAGCGGCGACATGCGCCGACAATGGCGTGTCCGAGACTTCGGAGAAATTGCGGTCGCAAACCGGGCAAATATCCCCCTCGATATGCGACGTCAGGTCGGACAGCGTTCGCGCGAACACTTCATTCGCCGCCGATGCGGCGGATATTTCCTGGTCGAGCCGCTCAAGACGCGTTCGGGCTTCTCCAAGCCGTTGAGCGAGATTGTCTCGCCGCTGAAGTGCCGTCTCATGCGCGGCGAGGACTCGCTCTACGCGATCAAGGTCGGTTGCAATGCGGGCGCTGAGTACACGCGCGCGCTCGACGAATCCCGATTCGCCGGAGACCGAAGTGTCGGCGAAAAACGCGGCAGCCCGACCGAGGAGAGCTTCGATCGTCTGGCCGTGCTCGAAATTCCATTGCTCGAACGCGTTGCGGGCATACTGGTTCGCGGTTTCAATCGCGCTGCGGTCCCCACGATCGGGACCTGGGAGGGTGCCAGACGTCCAGCCCGCTTGCGAGACTTCGAGTTCGCGCCGCGCGCGGACGAGAGCGGTGAGTTCGGACTCTTCAGAAATGGCGGTGAGACGCTGGATAAGCTCCGCAGGCTCGATATCCGAGAGTGCCGGATCGACCGACGCAACTCGTTGCCGCAGGTCATACTCCTGCGTTCTGATTGCCGTCGCTGCTTCGTCCGCCTGGCTGGTTAACGCCCGGATCTCGGCTTCATCCAATGGGATCCGATCACGGATTTCGCCATAAGCGGGAACTGGACCTTTGAGCCGCGCTATGTTGCCTGCGGTGTGGAGACCGCCGATCAAGGCCTCCATACGATCGAGGCCAAGCAGCTCCTTGACGAAGCGAGTGAGCGGCGAGTCGGTCTTCTTGTCGGCGTGCTGATAGATTTCGAGGAGGCGCCCGAGCGTGGATTGGGCGAGATAGCTCCGTTCGCTGAAGAAGCTTGCTTCGACGTCGGTTAGAAGCGGGCTGCCACTGACCGAGCTCGTCGTGACACGTAGATCCGAAGACCGCAGCGTGCCGTCATCGGCGGCGACCTCTAAGCGCACCTCACCGAAGGGACGGTCCTTGTGCGGCAGATAGGTGAGATAGTCGGGCTCTGCGCGCGAGAGCGACGGGACTGACCCGGTGAGCGCCAGCTCGATCGCAGAAAGCAGGCTGGTCTTGCCGGCCCCGTTTGGTCCGTGGATGAGCACGATCGGTGCATCGAGCGAGATGTTGACCTCGCCATCGATGCTGCGAAAGTCCTTCACATAGAGCGATTTCAGGCGCGTCACGCTTCTGCCTCCTCGCCATTGTCGCTCTCGTCATCCGTCGCGAACACTAAGTTCAGCGCCGCGTGAAACCGATCACGTACTGCGGCTTCGCCAAGCTTGGACGCTTCGACTAGCTCTTCGGCAAGAGGGTCATCGGGAAGTGTAAGCGTTTCGCCCGCACCAAGATCACGGTCTGCTGACAGACTAGCGGGCAGCTCCAGCGGGAGCAAGACAGCGAGCTGATCGCGGAGTTCGGCGGGGTCAAGCGCCTCTTCGACGGGCAGGATGCGACTGACTTGCGCAAGAGCTTCGAGCGTCTTCCCGACCGGGCGAGGGCCGACGACAACGGTGGTGAGCGGGCGCTGCGAACGCATGACATCGAGAGCGCGCGCGATGCCTTCGATCTGCTGTACCACCTTGCGCTCACCCTCCGCCGCCATGTCGCCGACGACCACCAGATCGGCGGAATGGCCGACACCAACGAACGCGCCCGCAACGTCGAACTCGAGCCCCGCGACATGCAACGGAGAGGCGATCTGCCGGTATCCGGCGCGGACAAGGATCTCCGCAACACGCTCGGCAGGCATGCTCGCTGTCATAGTGCCACCTTGCTGCGGAAACGCTCCAGCAAGTCCTCCACCTCGGTGCCATCGGCGAGCAAGTTCTCGATGCTCACCTCACGCACGCTTGCGAGCCCCGTCCGACCTGGCGCGCGGCGGGGATAGCGTGGCATCGGCGGAGGGTTTTCATGGCTATGGACGATGACCGCGTCGTCGTTTTCGGCGATCAGGCCATTGGTGCCGAGGCGGATGGCAGCGTGCGCATTGGCCGCAAAATATACCTTTGCCGGACCGCTGCGGCCCGTCAGCACCATCGAACCCGAAGAATTATCGGTGACGTCGGCTTTGGCCGCTGTCCACAGGCCCCGTGCGAGCCCGAGGCCGATCAGCCCCGAAGCGATCGCGAACTGGCAAACACCGCCGCCAGCGAGCGTCAGGTCAGCGGGCATGCGGTGAAGCGGCTCAGCCGTGATTGGCGCGTAGATACCGTTGGTCGTGTTAGGCAGGCTGCCGTCACGCAGCATCGTCATAGTTCGCCCGCATTGCCCGAATAGCTCGGTCACGATTGCGGCATTCGGTGCGACGTTGTCGGCGATAAGGTTGCGCGCATACTCCAGCCCCTCATGGAGCTTATCCCGATCGGCGTCGGCCAAGTCGGGCATGCCAATGGTCACCAATACCTTCAATTTGGCCGTCACTACGTAGAGGAAAAGCGACAGCAGCAAGGGCTTGGCATAAGCTTGCACCAGCGCCTCCGCCTCCATCAACGGCCGGTTGGCCGGAGTATAATCGTGATGGTAGACATTTTGGAGAAGGCCTTCCTGATCGGCGCCTAACGCGTTCTCCGAAAAGGCGTAGGCGGGCGGATGCGAAGGCCAGGGCCAAGCCATCGTGGCTTGCGCCGCGGCAAACAGCCCCTGAATGTTAGAGTCCTGTGCTGAGAGGCCAAGCATCAATGTCGGCCGAGTCACGATGAAACTGATGAGAAACGGTGCCATCACCGGGTTCTGTGCTACCCAGCTGTTGATCTGGTTCGAACGCGCGACGAGCAGACTTCGAAATTGCTCCTCATTGTCCAGAGCCGCCTGGGCACAGCCGTGAAACTTGTAGAGGTTGGCGCGCAGTCGGTTCCCCCGCACATCGTTCGGCGCGACGACAACGCGCAGCACAGGCTGAGCACCGGCCAACAGCCGGACAGCTCGCTCGATCAGGCAGTCCCAGTTGGCGGTAGGCATCTCGGATGCGACGCCTTCAAGGGCGAGCGCCGCCAAGCACAGATGCTCTGCATCCGGCTCGATAGCAGGGTTCGCGTAAACATTTGCGGCGTCCAGCACATTCCAAAGAACGTAGTCTGGCTCCTCCCCGTCGACCGTGACATTGAGCATCCGGGCATAATTGTTGACGAGGCGCGCTGCCAATACGTCGAAGTCCGGCCACTTGTACGGCTGTTGAGCATAGTCGATGCGGCCCCATTCATCGGGGCTCGGGGTTGCAAGCGTGACAACGGCGTTCAATGCCTTTCGGAAACGGCAATTGGGATCAGCCTGTTCGATCCGAGACTGCAACCTGGTAAGCACCTCCTTTGCGACATCACGCAGATCAGGCACGCGCTCACGCGAAATGCCTGAGCCCAGCCAGAAGACATATCGATCATTGGTTACGCCCTCGGCGATTTCACGCTTGGGCCCGTCCAGCATCGCCAAAGTGGCGCGCACGGTAATTGTGGCGGCGACGGGTGCTGTCACTATACCACCTCTAACCCTGCGCAGATCTGGAGGGTTGGGATCTCACCGAAAGTGCATCGCCCAACCAGATTGCCGCCGTGAGGTAGATAACCGATCCTGTAGAGTGCCTTTGTCACCGCCTCGAACGCCGGCATCGTCCCCCCTTTGTCGATAGCCCAGCGGAAGTTCCGTCAAACTCTCTTCTATCGAGCTTTTGGCATGGAACCAACAAAAGCTTGATTGAATACGCCACGCGATTTTCCAACTGAGGTCGTTCGCTCCCCGTGACTGCGCCGTTCAGCTTTCCGGCTCCGATCCGTTCATGTCCAAGAATGAGGTGGGCTATGTCGTGTTATCGGCGGGTATACTGGTAGGAGTTCCTACTTGGCTGGGCGCGTGAGAACCTCTCTCCGCAAGCCAGTTGTCTTGTAGTGATCTATCCATTTGATAATAAAGGAAGGCTCTATTCGCGATTCGTATTGATCTGGTGTAGGATGGCGGAAACGCT